>NZ_SOAL01000012.1 GCF_004364775.1 Comamonas sp. JUb58 | reverse complement strand
CGAGCACTTGTTCCTCCTGATTGCCGTTGAATCAGGCCTTAGGGTACTCAAGCGTTCGCCAGTCATCCACGGAATTCAGCGATGAACCAAAAAAAGGCCACCCGAAGGTGGCCCGAGGCGCTGTAGAAAAGCCGCTCCTGATGACTCAGGCATGTTCATGCAAATATAGAGAGGGAGGGAGGATGGTGCATGAATCCGGCAAAATCATTAGATATATTCTATAGATTTATGCAAATTGATTTTGCAAGGGTATTCCCTAGTTTGTGCAAAAAAAAAGAGCCTGCAGTCTGCAGGCTCTCAAGTGCTCACTAGCTAATACTTGGTTCTAGCACCCCCCTATATTCATGAAATCATAAGCTATGCCTATTGCAAGCTGGTGATCGCAAAATAAACAACTGTCACGGCAAGCGTGTCAGAGTGTGAGCATATTGCCCGCAACAGCGATGGCCTGTGGCAACGCTTGGCGTGGCATCGGTAACCGCCCAGCGCATTGACAAGCCAAGGCCGCTCCAAGGTACGCAGATCCGGCTTTAGGAAAGGCGACGCGCTGCAAAAAATCAACTCAACAGCAAGCTACCTGCATCCAGCGCCGGTGGGCGCAAAAGATCGTCATTGACACCCATTGCCAGGCTGGCGCGCTCAATGGCCTGCCAAAGGTTGGGGGGCATTTGCAGAATTTCTTCAGGGGTCGTGGACTGGTCAATCCAGGCGCTGATCTCACCATGTTGGTCGTGGGTGAGCAGGTCCAGGCTCAGCATTTCGTCGATGGTTTTCATAAGGCTCAAGCGGTGTGCGTGGCGAGCGGACCAGGTCGGCTGCCAGCGGCAATCAAAAGGAAGTCTCGGCGAAGTGAGGAGATAAGGCTTATGCCTGCTGAGCGCGTAGGGGAGAAGAAGCGGTTACCGCTGGCTGGTCCCCATGTGCTGGCGTGGATAGGCTGCGGTTGTGTTGCGCGTTGGTGACCATGGGATCCTCCTTGTGCTATGCCTCACTGTAACCGGTTCCTGAGGGTGCCCAGGCAAATTGGCTGGCACGCAACAGGGCGGGTGGAGCAGGCGGCTGCAGGGCTTGACAGGCGCTGACATCGGGGCCGTCGGTTGGCCCAGGTCCGAAGGCGCTGTGCCCTGCTGGGCCTGGCATTTCGCCCGACAATAGCGGCTGAAGAAAACAAGGAAATGACGTGAGCCCTTCCCCTGAACATGCCGAGCTGATGGCCAGCTACCAAAAGCTGGTCGCCGAGGTCAACAAGAAAACGGCGCTGGTGCGTGTCGCATCACTCAAAGGGCCTCAGGCCATGCGTGCAGCGATGGCCACGGCGGAGAAAGCAGAGCGTCGCCGCGATGTGCTGGCTTCGAAGCTGGCGGCGCTGGGCGTGGTGCTGGGTGACTGAATCAACGCTGAAGAGGGACCCAAAAGATCTGCCTGTGGGGGCGATGAAGGCTGTGCATTCGGCAAGACATGGGGTGTGCCTTGCACTGGGATGCACCAACGGACGGCCATCCCATGCCAAACACCCGCCTCAACTAGCGACAAGCAGCGCTCAGGCAGGCGAACAGAACGCCCGGTTGGGATAGAGAATATCCGTCAGCACATGCTGGCCACGGGTCTGCAGTAGGTAGGTGCCCGGACCACCATCGGCGATGGCCTGCTCCAGCAGTTGCAGGAATTGCTGGCGATGGTGGGCATCATCGGGCAGCCAGGCAGAGGCAGCCTCAGCGTTGTCCGCGCCGGCCCCTTTGGAATTGATCAACCTAATCTCTTTCATGTTGAACAATTCTCCATTCCTGATTGACATTGTGCAAGTAGTTTTTGCTTCAGTTAGCAATGGTTAAAGAATCCGCGTATGAAGAGATTCATAAGGCGAGCGGGTTGAAATACAAAATAAGCCTTTGCACATCAACCGCTTCCAAGCGTTCCAAGCTCCGACTGCCTCTGAAAGCGGGTAATTCCCCAACGCCGACCGCTGGAAAGATGTAACAATTACCACTGTCTTTGAGAGGGCATGCCCCTGTTGAGGGGCTGTAGATCAGGGTTTCCACAGCCCTGGTTTTATGTGCGGCGGTATCTTTTTCGCGCACAATGCTGCCTCTCGCGGCGAAGCTGCCTGGGTTCTGGGATTTGCGATGGCCACTTGGTCGATGACAGGGGGAAGCACCCGGGCGGGATCCGATGCCGAGGAGGCGCTTGAGGCCGTTCATATTGATGCAACAAAATGCATCAAAATGTTCGGGGCCTGATGGCCTTCTGCAGTGGCTTTAGCGGCATTTTGCACATTATTGGTGCATGAATACCTATTAATGCCCTGTATAGGTGCAAAAATCACTATTTGCTAGCACATAAGTGACATATTTGGCAATCCTTGGCATCCCTGTTGCGAGAGTTTATTAGACCTATATGCTGTCTCCGCATCGCAATTGATAGTTGCTCTATTGGCAATGTCTGCGATCCATAGCTTGATTAAAAAGGATTCCGATATGAAGGTACCGTTTCGCCTCAACTCGATGGTGGTTGCATTTGGTCTGGCCGGCAGCATGCTCGCTGGCGTAGCCCAGGCTCAAAATATCAAGATTGGCGTGGTCATTCCTGCGACGGGTCCGCTGACCCAGTACGGCGATATGGTCAAGGAGGGTGTGGATACGGCGCTGGAGCAGATCAATGCTGCTGGCGGCATCAATGGCAACAAGCTCGAAGCGGTGATCGTTGACGATGCCTGCGAACCCAAGCAAGGCCCAGTGGCTGCGAACCGCGTGGTCAATGCCAAGATCCATTACGTGGTCGGTCCCGTGTGCTCGGGCGCTGCCATTGCTGCAGCTCCGATCTACAACAACGAAGGTGTGGTGGTGGTGACCCCATCGGCTACCTCGCCAGCGCTGACTGAAGGCAAGAACTTCACCTCGATCTTCCGCACCATTGGCCGTGATGACCAGCAAGGCCCTTTCGCTGCCAAGTTCATTGCCCAGAACGTCAAGCCCAAGAAGGTTGCCGTGCTGCATGACAAGCAATCCTACGGCCAGGGCATTGCCACGGCGGTGCGTGACACCCTGAAGGCAGACGGCGTGAACGTCGCGCTGTTTGAAGGTATCAACGCTGGTGACAGCGATTACTCCGCCGTGATCACCAAGCTCAAGAGCGCCGGCGTGGACTTTGTCTACTACGGTGGCTACCACCCAGAAATGGGCCTGCTGCTGCGCCAGTCGGCCGAGCAAGGCCTGAAGGTCCGTATCATGGGCCCAGAAGGCGTGGGCAATCCTGAAATCAACGCCATTGCCGGCCCTGCCGTTGAAGGCATGCTGGTGACCTTGCCTGCGGACTTCGCGTCCAACCCCAAGAATGCCGCCATTGTGAAGGCCTTCAAGGACAAGAAGCGCGATCCTTCCGGTTCGTTCCAGATGGGTTCGTACACCGCCGTGCAAGTCATTGCTGACTCGATCAAGGCTGTGGGCAACGATGGCGCCAAGGTGGCCAAGCACCTGCATACCGCTACCTTCGAAACCCCACTGGGCAAGCTCGCCTGGGATGCCAAGGGTGACCTGAAGTCCTACGACTTCCAGGTGTTCAGCTGGCACAAGGACGGCAGCAAGTCGGCTGCGACCAAGTAAGTGATAGGCAAAAGCATGGCTCTACAACATAGAGCCATGCTTTTTTATTTTGGCTGCCACAAGCGCCAATGGAATTGGGTTGGTACGGTATGAACGATTTTTTGCCCCAATTCATACAGCAGTTGTTCAATGGTCTGTCACTGGGTGCGATCTACGCGCTCGTGGCCATTGGCTACACGATGGTGTATGGAATTATCGGAATGATTAATTTCGCCCACGGCGAGATTTATATGATTGCGGCCTATATCGGCCTGGTGACCTTGTCAGCCATCGGCACGCAAAGCGGGCTGCCGGTCTTTGTGGTGATTGGTGCCATGCTGCTGGTGGCCGTGGTGCTCACCGGTGTCTATGGCTATGTGGTGGAGCAGGTGGCGTACAAGCCCTTGCGCAGCAGCCCCCGCCTGGTGGCGCTGATCTCGGCCATCGGTATGTCCATCTTCTTGCAGAACTGGGTGGCCCTGGGGCAGGGTGCACGCGATATGGCCGTGCCGTCGCTGTTGCCTGGTGCATTCAACTTTCACATGGGTGATTTCGAGGTCTTTGTGCCTTACACCCGCGTCTTGATCATTGTGGTCGCCGTGGTGCTGATGGCCGCGCTGACCTTCTACATCCGCCACTCGCGCATGGGCCGCGCCTCGCGCGCCTGCTCGCAAGACATGCAAATGGCCAACCTGTTGGGCATTGACACCAACAAGGTTGTGTCCTTCACCTTCATCCTGGGTGCGGTACTGGCTGCCGTGGGCGGTGTGCTGATTGCGCTGGCGATTGGCAAACTCAACCCCTATATCGGTTTTGTCGCCGGTATCAAGGCCTTCACAGCGGCGGTGCTGGGCGGTATCGGCAGCATTCCCGGTGCGATGCTGGGCGGCGTGCTGCTGGGAATTGCCGAGACCATGGCTGCCGCCTATATCTCGTCCGAGTACAAGGACATCGTTGCCTTTGGTCTGCTGGTGCTGATCTTGCTCTTCCGCCCCACGGGCCTGTTGGGCAAGCCTGAAGTGGAGAAGGTCTGATGATGAAAGCGAACATCAAGAACGCCATCATCTCGGCCGTGCTGGCCGCTTTGGTGGTGGTTCCCATCTTCGGCCTGCACCTGGAGCGCAAGGGCGGCCAGAACTACATTGAGCCGCACTGGAACCTGGTTATCTGGGGCTTTGTGATTGTGCTGGTGCTGCAGCTGATCAAGCCGCTGCTGGGCAAACACATGGCCCGTGTGCAGGCCCCGCGCCTGCCCGAGGTCAGCGCCCGCATGCGCATGACCCTGCTGTGGCTGGTGATTGTGGCGGCCATTGCCTGGCCCTTCTTCAGCGGCCGCAATGCGGTCGACATCGCCACCCTGGCGCTGATCTATGTGATGCTCGGCCTGGGCCTGAACATCGTGGTCGGTTTTGCCGGTCTGCTGGATCTGGGCTTTGTCGGCTTTTATGCCGTGGGCGCCTATACCTATGCCTTGCTGTTCCACTGGGCCGGCTGGTCGTTCTGGGAGGCTCTGCCCCTGTCCGGTGCGGCCGCTGCCTTGTTCGGCTTCTTGCTCGGCTTTCCGGTGCTGCGCCTGCGCGGCGATTACCTGGCGATCGTGACCTTGGGTTTTGGCGAAATCATTCGCCTGCTGCTGGTCAACCTGGTGGATTTCACCGGTGGCCCGGACGGCATCTCCAGCATTCCCAAGCCGACCTTGTTTGGCTTTGAGCTGACGCGTACCGCCTCGCAAGAGGGCGCGCAGACCTTGCAGCAGCTGATGGGCATCGAGTTCAACACCATGCACATGGTGGTCTTCCTCTACCTGCTGGCGCTGGGCCTGGCCCTGGTCACCCTGTGGATCAGCAACCGCCTGATCCGCATGCCGATTGGCCGTGCCTGGGAAGCGCTGCGTGAAGACGAAGTGGCCTGCCGCTCGCTGGGTATGAACCCCACGAAGATCAAGCTCTCGGCCTTCACCTTGGGTGCCATGTTTGCCGGCTTTGGTGGTGCCTTCTTTGCCGCGCGCCAGGGCATCGTCAGCCCCGAGTCGTTCAGCTTCATCGAATCGGCGCTGATCCTGGCCATCGTGGTGCTGGGCGGCATGGGCTCGCAGATCGGTGTGGTGGTGGCCGCGATCCTGATCACCGTGCTGCCTGAGCTGGCACGCGAGTTCTCCGAATACCGCATGCTGATTTTCGGCCTGGTGATGATCTTGATGATGGTCTGGCGTCCGCAGGGCTTGTTCCCGATGAAGCGCTACCACGAAGAGTTGAAGCAATGACCGTAAACACGGAAAACGCAAACAGGGAGAAGTGTTTATGAGTCAAAGCATATTGAAGGTGGAAGGCCTGTGCATGCGCTTTGGCGGCTTGCTCGCGGTCGACCAGGTCGCGCTCGATGTCAAGCCGCAAGAGGTGTTTGCCATCATCGGCCCCAATGGCGCCGGCAAGACCACCGTGTTCAACTGCATCAGCGGTTTCTACAAGCCCACGGCCGGTACCGTGTCGCTGGGTGGCCAGTCGATTGCCGGCCTGGCCAGCCATGAGGTGGCCAACCACGGCGTGGTGCGTACCTTCCAGAACGTGCGCCTGTTCAAGGGCATGACCGTGCTGGAGAACCTGCTGGTGGCCCAGCACCAGCAGATCAAGCGCAACCTGCTCTCGGGCCTGTTCAAGACCAAGGCCTACCGCGCAGCGGAAGAGAACGCCAAGGAACAAGCAGCCCACTGGCTGGATGTGATGGGCCTGCGTGCCTTCACCAACCGCGAGGCGGGCAACCTGGCCTATGGCCACCAGCGCCGGCTGGAGATCGCGCGCTGCATGATCACCAAGCCCAAGCTGCTGATGCTCGATGAGCCCGCAGCGGGCCTGAACCCGCAGGAAAAGGTGGAGCTGCAGCACCTCATCGACCGCTTGCGCCGGGAGTATGGCGTGACCGTGCTGCTGATCGAGCACGACATGAGCCTGGTGATGGGGGTGTCGGAGCGCATCCTGGTGATGGAGTATGGCAAGCCGATTGCACTGGGTGTGCCGGAGGTCATTCGCAATGACGAACGCGTGATCAAGGCATACCTGGGAGAGTCCTGATGCAGCCGATGTTGGAAATCAAGAATATCAGCACGCATTACGGTGCGATTTGTGCAGTCAATGATGTGAGCCTGCATGTCAACGAGGGTGAGATCGTCTCGCTGATCGGCAGCAATGGCGCGGGCAAGACCACCTTGCTGATGAGTGTCTGCGGCAACCCCTGCGCCACCACGGGCTCGATCAAGTTCGAGGGCGAAGAGCTGGTGGGCCAGTCCTCGCACCTGATCATGCGCAAGGGCATCGCGATTTCGCCCGAAGGCCGTCGTGTGTTCAAGGATCTGACCGTCATGGAGAACCTGCAGATGGGCGCGTTCTTCTTGAACAAGCAGGAGATTGCGCACGGCATCGACTATGTCTATGGCCTCTTTCCCCGCCTCAAGGAACGTGCCGACCAGCGCGCCGGCACCATGTCTGGCGGCGAGCAGCAGATGCTGGCCATTGGCCGGGCGCTGATGAGCAAGCCGCGTCTGCTGCTGCTCGATGAGCCCACCCTGGGCCTGGCGCCGCTGATCATTGCGCAGATCTTCGAGATCATCAAAGCCGTTCGAGAGCAGGGCGTGACCGTGTTCCTGGTGGAGCAAAACGCCAACCAGGCTTTGCAGATCGCCGACCGTGGCTATGTGCTGGAGACCGGCAAGGTCACCCTGGAAGACAGCGGCGTCAACCTGCTGCGCAACCAGGACATCCGCAAGGCCTACCTGGGAGGCTGACCAGCCCAGCGGCACAGGCTGCCGCCACCCAAAGCAAAACCGCTGCTGGCTGCATGGCCAGGAGCGGTTTTTTATGGGCCGAACGCTGCTTCAGCGCTGGTAGTAGGCCTGGATGATGCGGCAGGCCTCATGCACATCGTCAGTGATGTGGAACAGCTTGACGTTCTCTGGCGAGATGGTGCCGTACTCGATCATCACATCGAAGTTCAGCATGCGCGACCAGAAATCCACGCCAAACAGCACGATCGGCACGCCCTTGGCCTTGTGGGTTTGCACGAGGGTCAGCACTTCGAAGAGCTCGTCCATCGTGCCAAAGCCGCCGGGAAACACCACCAGGGCGCGCGCGCGCATCATCAGGTGCATCTTGCGCAGTGCAAAGTAGTGGAACTTGAAGCAGAGCGCCGGCGTGATGTAGCGGTTGCCCGATTGCTCATGCGGCAGGGTGATGTTCATGCCGACATTGGGCGCATGCTCTTCGGAGGCGCCGCGATTGGCTGCTTCCATGATGCCGGGGCCGCCGCCGGTGCAGATGTAGAGGCGGTCTTCGAGCTTCTGGGTTTCGCTGAACTTGGCCACCAGGCGCGCAAAGCGGCGCGCGGCATCGTAGTAGCGGCTGGTGGTTACTGCGCGCTGCGCCACGGCAATTGCCTGGGCATCGCCTTGGGCCTGGGCAGCGGCCAGCAGTACCTCCGCCTCTTCAGGTGCCACAAAGCGGGCGCTGCCAAACACCACCACGGTGTTGTTGATGCCCTGGGCGGTCAGTTCCAGGTCGGGCTTGAGCATCTCCAGCTGAAAGCGGATTGAGCGGGTCTCGCGGCGGCTCAGAAACTCCGGGTCTGCAAAGGCCAGGCGGTAAGAATCGCGCTTGGCGGCCTGCTCTACAGGTATGTCGGCACCGAACAGGTTCCAGTCATGCGCCATGACTTGTTCGTCGAGTTGGGTGTTGGCGTCCATGGTCTTCTCCAGCTTTCACAATGCCAGTGCCCGGCAGGCACCAGCGTTCACAAAAAACACGAGCAGCACAAGCGGGGCCTGTGCTGCTACTGAATATAGAGCGATTTGGGCATGCGCTTGCGGCAATGTCTTAAAAAATACGGCTTTGAACAGGTTCTTAGCCTCTGCCCCAGAGTGCCTGGCCGGTCGCCAGGCCCAGGGCCGTCAAGGCCAGCGAGCCCAGCAAATGCAGGCTGCACTGCAGCAGGGCCAGGCCGTAGCGCTGGGCCTGCAGCATCGAGACCGTCTCGGCAGAGAAGCTGGAAAAGGTGGTGAGGGCGCCCAGAAAACCGGTGATCAGCACCAGACGCCAGACCGGGTCAATGCCGGGGGAGTTTTGGAACAGGGCCACCAGCAGACCGATGGCATAGCCACCCACCAAGTTGGCGGCCAAGGTGCCCCAGGGCAGCAAGGCATGGGGCTGGTTGAGCCAGCGGCCCAGTTGCCAGCGTGCCAGCGCGCCCAGGCAGGCGCCAATCGATATGCCAAGTACATTCCACATGGCTGGCAGCTTAGCAGGGCGCAGCTGCGCTGCGTGGAAAATCGCTGGCAGCAGTAATCAGCACTTGGCTTCAGCGCGTTTGCACAATGTCCTGCCAGGCGGCATAGGCGGCCAGCACCGCAGCGCGCTGCACAGTATGTGCAAAGACCAGTGCATCGCCCACAACAGTCTGGTCCGGAAACTCGGTGATCAGGCTCACCGGGCTGAGCCCCTGGTTGTCGACTTGCATGGTGCAGGGCGTGCCGTGCCGCAGCTCAAACGGCTGGCGGCCGGAATGGCTTTGGTACAGCGCCAATTGGCGGCGGTTGTATTCCGGCAAACCCTCCACCTGCAGCAAGGCTTGCGCCACGCGCTCAGCCAGTGCCTCGGCCTGCGGCTGCCAGTCTTCCTGGTAGCGCAGAATCAGGAAAAAGCCCTTGGGGATGGTCCAGAGGTCAAAGCCTTGCGGCACATAGCCGGACAAGGGCCGCGTCCATTCATGGGCCGGGTAGCCATGCAGGCTCAAATGCAACTGCGCGCCGCTGGCGGCAATCGCATCACGCCGCAGTGCGCCTTCGTACCAGGGGGCATGGTCGCGGTAGGCCAAGTCATCGCCCAGCGCGGTGTAGCGCGCTGCATGGTGCATTTGCTCGGGGGCATAGCGGCAGTACCACTGGTGCAGGTCATAGCCGTCCGGGTTCTCGACGGGGATGTAGGCAAAGTGGCTGTCTGCCTGCTGCGCCAGTGCCAGCGCTCCGCGCAGCGCGCCTGTCACGCCGGATATCTCATTGGCATGCTGGCCGCCGCTTAGCACCACCGGGTGCTGGCTGCCCTTTTTGTAGGTGGCGGCAATGCGGCGGCCTTGCACACTCTGGCCCTGGCAGGCACTGCCATAGGCGGCAAACAGCGGCTGCACCAGTGCATCCATCTGCGCCAGGCTCGGCGCCCGCTGCAGCTGCGCTGCGGCGGCATCGGCCTCGGCAATGCTGTGCGGGTTGAAGGCCACCGCTGGCAGGCCGTCATCCACTTCCGGCAAGGGTTCGCTCAGGGCCAAGGCACGAATCTGCAAGCCCACCGTGGTCAGCTCCAGCGGATGCGTTTGGGCGGCGATCCGGATGTCTGGCACGATCTGGCCCGGTTGCAGGCGGCGGTCACCCGCAGCGCGCCCGGACAGCTTTTGGAAATGCTCCAGCAGCGAGAAATACAGGTCCTCGTGCATGGCTTCGGGCGTGCTCATGGTCTCACCCGTGCCGGCAATTGCTCGCTCAAAGCCGGGCAGTTGCATGGCGATATGCAGACGGCCAAAGAAGGGCTCGGTCTTTGGCCAGCCATGCTGCTCGATGGCCTGCATGGCCTGGGCATAGGCCGTTTCGTAGTCGGTGAGCAGGGCGGCATCGTGCACGGTGCGGCCTTGGGCGTCATGCGCTTGCTGCCAGCCGCAGGGGGTGATGCCGCTGCCGCCGTGCGCTGACTGGAAAGCCCGGTTGGGCGCGAACACCTGCAGGCTTTGTGTGCGCCCATCCTGGTAGCGCAGCGCCAGGGTGTAGCTGCTATTGTGCTGGCCGGCCTCCATCTGCAGATCGACACCGGGCGGCAGCATGGCGGCCAGCGGGTAGGCCTCCAGCATGAAGCGGTTGGCGGCGGCGTCTGCATGCAGGGGGTAGTGCAGCTGCAGGCTTTGTAGCCCGGTGGTGTCCAGGTCTTCCAGCACCGCATGTACCAGCGGCTTGTAGGCGCTGCGGATGCGGGCGCGGATGCCATGCTTGGCCAGTTGCTGCTCAGCCGCCCGGCGCGCATCCACGCCTTCAAAACACCAGAGTTGCCATGCCAGTTCGGGTTGTGGATGGGCCAGGCGCTCAGCCATCCATTGGCTGAGCGTGCGGTCTAGGGTGTGGGAGAGCAGGAGCGTCATGGCGGTGCCTGGGGTGTGGATGCTTGTGATCCACCAGCATAGAACAAGCGCGCTGTTCCTGCTGTCCCCTGGCGCTTATTCCCCAATGCAGCTCGCCCGTTGTGCTGGCTTAGCCGTCTATCGCCATCACGGGCTCAGGCGTCGTTGCCTTCGGGGTTGGCCGACACGATGCGGCTCAGGCTCGGTGGTACATCCTTGCCCATGCGCCGGTCGCGGAACAGCGCCGCGCGCATCAAGAAGATATTGGTGATGGGCACGGCCACCGACAGCAGCACGGCGATCAGCAAGGTGTGAAAGCTGGGCTTGTGCGACTGCAGGCTGAAGTAGAAGACGGAGCTCCAGACAATCAGCCAGCAACCGGCGCAGGCGATGATCGACGGGGTGTGCACGCGCTCGTAGTAGCTGGGCAGGCGAAACAGGCTGAGCGCTCCGATCAAGGTGATCAAGCAGCCGGCAAGCACCAGCACCGACACCACAATCTGAACCCAGATGGGCAGGTTGACTTCGGTCATTCGATCACCTCCCCGCGCAGCAGGAACTTGGCCATGGCCGTGGAGCTGACAAAGCCAAACAGCGCGATGAGCAGCGCGGCCTCAAAGTAATTCACCGATGCATAGTGGATGCCCAGCACCAGCATGGTGAGCATGCCGATCAGGTACATGCAGTCCAGGGCCAGCACACGGTCTTGTGCCTGCGGGCCTTTGAGCAAACGGATCATCGCAAACAGCATGGCCAGCAGCAAGATGAACAGGGCTGCCGGCATGGTCCAGGCAAGAATATTGTTCATTCGAAAATCTCCATGAGGGGCCGTTCATAGAAGGCCTTGATGTGGTCGATAACGCCCTGCGGGTCATCCGCCTCCAGCACATGCAAGAGCAGGATGGAGCGGTCACGCGATATCTCGGCCCAGGCGGTGCCGGGGGTGATACAGACGATCATCGCCAGCACGGCCAGGCCGTTGGGGTCGCGCAGCTGCAAGGGCACATGCACAAAGCCAGCGGGCTTTTTGCGGCTGCCGGGCATCAGCAGCAGGCGCAGCACCGCGCCATTGGACTGCAGCGAATCAGCGGCCACGCGCAAGCCCAGGCGGATGATGGTCCAGGGCTTTTTGATGCTGACCGCGCGCGGGCGCAGTCCTTGGGTCAGCACCGGGATCAGCAAGCCAAACAGAACGCCGAGAATGATTTGACCGGGGCTGACGCTGCGGTTGAGCAGCAGCCACACCAGGCACAGCAGCACGGACAGCAGGGGTGCAGGGAAAAGGCGCTTCATGGCTGGGTACCTCCTGCAGTGGTTGCTTCCGGTGCAAGTTCGAACCCGGTCTCAGGCAGCACGGTGGGGATGTCGGGCGCGACCACGGGTTTGGAGGTGGGGGAGGGCTTGGGGCTGGTTTCCAGCACCGCGCGGATGTAATTGCCGGGCGAATGCAGGTTGTCAGCCGCGCGCTGGGTAAAGCGCATCACGCTGGCGCCATGGGTCACCATCAAAATGCAGCAGCCCAGCAAAATGGCCAAAGGCAGGCCTTCGATCACCTTGAGCTCGGGCGTGTTGCGGCTGATGCTGGACCAGAACTCGCGAATGCCGATGCGCACCAGGGCGGTCAAGGCCATCAAGCCGGTCGCAATCAGCATGGCCATGAACGACCAGCCCAGCCAGCCGATCTGCGTGCCTGCCGACGAGCCCAGACCCAGCGGGTTGAGCAATGCCGACAGCATGGCGAACTTGCCGATAAAGCCTGACAGCGGCGGCAGACCGGACACCACCAAGGTGCTGACCATGAACGACAGGCCCAGGAAGGCCATCGCTGCCGGAATGGCGCGGCCAATCAGCACTTCCTCGTCTTCGTCCAGGTTCAGGCCCTCGCGCGGTAGCAGCTCGGCAGTCAAGAACGGCGCCTCCTCATCCTCAAAGCGGACATTGGCCCCATCGGTGGTGCGCCATCGCTCGATCAGGTCGGTGATCAAGAACAGTGCTGCCACTGCCAAGGTGGAACTGGGCATGTAGTACAGCAGGGCGCTGGTCATCAGGTTCTGGCCAAAGCCGGCGGCGGCCAGCAAGGTGCCGGCCGACAGAATGGCCGCATAGCCCGCCACATAGCCCAGCCGCTGCGTGCCCAGGATGGAGATGCCCGCATAGAGCATGGTGGCCAGCCCGCCCAGGATCAGCCAGGCGCTGCCGAAATGGGCCGAAGGCCCGGCCTCGCTGCTGAACATCAGGGTCCACAAACGCACAATCGTGTAGATGCCCACCTTGGTCATCAGCGCAAAAATGGCGCCAACCGGCGCGGTGGCCGAGCCATAGGCCGGTACCAGCCAGAAGTTCAGCGGCCAGACCGCAGCCTTGATCAGGAAGGCAGTGGCCAGAATGCCGGCAGCGGTGTGCAGCAAGCCCCGGTCCGCGCTGCTGACGCTGGGGATGATGCGCGCCAGATCGGCCATGTTCAAGGTGCCGGTAATGCCGTACAGCATCGACACACCGATCAGGAACAGCGACGAGGCTGCCAGGTTGATGGCGATGTAATGCAGGCCATGCTGCACCCGTGATTTGCCCGAGCCGTGCAGCAGCAAACCATAGGATGCTGCCAGCATGATCTCGAAGAACACGAAGAGGTTGAACAGGTCACCGGTCAGGAAGGCACCGGCCAGGCCCATCATCTGGAACTGGAACAGCGGGTGAAAATGCACGCCCACCCGGTGCCAGCGCGCGCCGGAATAGACCACGGCACAGAGTGCGACCACGCTGGTGGTCAGCAGCATCAGGGCCGAGAGCCGGTCGAGTACCAGCACAATGCCAAACGGCGCAGCCCAGTTGCCCGACAGGTAGACACTCATCGAGGTGGCCATGCCATCCTGGTTGCTCCACTTGACCAGGGCCATCGCGATGACCAGGCCGATCAGGCAGGAGCTGATGTTCATCAGCAGTTTGGTGCGTTGGTACTTCTCGCCCAGGGTCAGCATCAGCGCTGCGGTCAACAAGGGCAGCAAAATCGGTGCCAGCAACAGGTGCGGCATCAGGCGCTCAGTCAGCGTCATCAGCGACATCAAGGCGCCTCCTGCACATCATTGGACAGGGAGCCGTCCACATGGTCAGTGCCCGTCATGCCGCGCGAGGCGAGCAGCACCACCAGAAAGAGCGCGGTCATCGCAAAGCCGATGACGATGGCCGTCAGCACCAGGGCCTGCGGCATGGGGTCGGCATAGTGCATCAGGTCGGTGGGCACACCGGGCTGCAATATCGGTTCTCGGTCGATTGCCAGGCCCACGCGGCCCATGCTGAAGATAAACAAATTGACCGCATACGACAGCAAGAGCAGACCCATGATGATCTGAAAAGTCCGTGGGCGCAGCAGGAGCCAGACGCCGGAGCCGGTCAATACGCCAATGGCAATGGCCAGTACGATTTCCATTTGGTATTGTCCTTAGAGTTGGGAGGCGGGGTCGCTGCGCTCGCCTTGCTGGCGCTCGTGGAAGCGGAATCCCCGGACGGATTGGTGGGCAATGCTGGTGAGCATCAGCATGGTCGAGCCCACGACCAGCGAGAACACCCCAATATCAAAGAACAGCGCGCTGGCGATATGGATCTCGCCCACCACCGGCAGGGTCAGGTGCGCGGTGTGGCTGGTCAGGAAGGGGTAGCCAAAGTACCAACTGCCCACGCCAGTGCCCAGCGCAAACAGCAGGCCGGCGGCAATCCAGCGGCGCGGGTAGATGGGCAGATGCGATTCCACCCAGTGCGTGCCGGAGATGATGTACTGCAGCAGCAGGCCGATGGCCAGGGTCAGGCCGGCCACAAAGCCGCCACCGGGCTCGTTGTGGCCGCGCATGAACAGGTACATGGCCACGATCGCGGCAAACGGCAGCAGCAGGCGCACCAGCACGGCGGGCACCATCAGATAGCCCACAGCGGTATCGGTCGCACTGCGAGGGTTGAGCAGGTCGGTCTGTAAGTCAGCCGGCAAAAAGCGCTGCTGCTCGGGCACATCCATGGCCTCAGGTGCGGGGCGGAAGCGGCGCAGCAGCGCATAGACGGTGAGCGCCACAATGCCGAGCACAACAATCTCGCCAAAGGTATCAAAGCCTCGGAAATCGACCAGCATGACGTTGACCACGTTGGTGCCGCCGCCCTCGGTCTGGGCCCGCTCCAGGAAGAAGGTCGAGGTGCTTTCGGGGAAGGGCCGGCTCATCATCGCAAACGACAGCCAGGCCATACCACCGCCAGCAAGCAGCGCAATCGCCAGGTCACGCCAGCGGCGCAGGGTGACCAGCGCGCCTTGCTGCGAGACTTTCTTGAGCTTCTTGTCGCGCTTGGGCAGCCAACGCAGGCCCAGCAGCAGCAGCACGGTGGTGACCACCTCCACCACCAACTGGGTCAAGGCCAGATCGGGTGCGGAGAACCACAGGAAGGTCATGCAGGTAGCCAAGCCGGCGCCGCCCAAGGTGACCAGGGCCGCCAGGCGGTGGTACTTGACTAGGAAGGCCGCTGCCAGCGAGCAGCTGATACCGATCAGCCACAGAATGCCAAAAGCGGGCGACAGCGGCTGCAGGCCCCGGTTGCCCAGTTGCAAGCCATGGATCAGCAGGGGCAGGGTGGCGGTCAGCAAGGCAGCCAGCACCAGCCAGAGCGCCTGCCACTGCCAGCGACGCGTGCCCAGCCAGCGGCGCAGATGGCGTGCACCGTTGGTGATGATCGCCATCACCGCCTGGAACACCCATTGGCCATTGATGCGACCGACCAGCGGCGCATCATCGAGGTACTGCTTGCTGCGCAACAGGCGCAGCAGCAGATACAGCAAGATGCCCGCCAGCATCGCGATGATGCTCATCACCAGCGGCGCATTGATGCCATGCCATAGCGCCAGGCTGAACTCCGGCAAGCTGCCGCCCACCACGGGCGAGGCTGCTGCATCCAGGTACTGGCCCACGGCCCAGGCCGGGAAGATACCGACCAGCAGGCAGATCAGCACCAGGAGCTCGACCGGCACACGCATCCAGTGCGGTGGCTCATGCGGCTCATGCGGCAGATCGGTAGCAGGCGGGCCAAAAAATACATCGACCGTGAAGCGCAGCGAATAGGCCACGCTGAAAATACCGGCCAAGGTGGCGGCCACCGGCAAGGCGGTGGTCAAAAACGGCGTGGTGTTGATGTACACCGTTTCGGCAAAGAACATCTCTTTGGACAGAAAGCCATTGAGCAGAGGCACGCCAGCCATGGCCGCGCTGGCCACCATCGCCAAGGTGCCCGTGATCGGCATCATCTTCTGCAAGCCGGAGAGGCGGCGAATATCGCGGGTGCCGGATTCGTGGTCGACAATGCCCGCCGCCATGAACAGCGAAGCCTTGAAAGTCGCATGGTTCATGATGTGGAAGACCGCAGCGACGGCCGCCAAGGGGCTGTTGAGGCCCAGCAGCAAGGTGATCAGACCCAGGTGCGACAAGGTGGAATAGGCCAGCAGCGCCTTCATGTCATGCTGGAACATGGCGATATAGCCACCCAGCAGCAAGGTGATGGCGCCGGCACCGCCGACGAGCCAGAACCATTCCTCGGTACCGCTGAGCGCCGGCCAGAGGCGGGCCAGCAAAAACACACCGGCCTTGACCATGGTGGCCGAGTGCAGGTAGGCGGAGACGGGGGTGGGCGCTGCCATCGCGCGCGGCAGCCAGAAATGGAAGGGGAACTGGGCGCTCTTGGTGAGCGCGCCGAGCAGGATCAGCACCAGGGTGACGCGGTAGAGCTCGTGGTTGCGGATCTGGTCGCCCGCGGCCAATACATTGTCGAGCTCATAGCTGCCGACGATGTGGCCCAGCAGCAGCACGCCGCCCAGCAGGCAGAGACCGCCGGTGCCGGTGACCGTCAGCGCCATGCGCGCGCCCATGCGGGCATCCTTGCGGTGGTGCCAGTAGCCGATCAGCAGGAAGGAGAACAGGCTGGTCAGCTCCCAGAAGAACACCAGCTGGATCAGGTTGCCCGAGAGCACCACGCCCATCATCGAGCCCATGAAGGCCAGGAAGAACGAGAAAAAGCGCGGTACCGGGTCAGCTTGTGACATGTAGTAACGCGCATACAGCACCACCAGACTGCCGATGCCCAGCACCAGGATGGAGAACAGCCAGGCAAATCCATCCATGCGGAAGTGCAGATCCAGGCCCAGCTGGCCCAGCCAGGCAACGTTGTGGTGCACCACGCCGTTGTTCTGCGTTTCCGGGAAAAGCATGGCGACCTGAACCACACAGAACACCGCTATGGCCCCTGCCAGCGTCGACTCCGTGTTACGCGCGTTGGCAGGCAACAGCGCTGCAATTGCGCTGCCGATGAAGGGGAGGAGGATCAGGTATGAAAGTGCCATTTCTTTGTAAATTCTACAAGCTGGCCCGATCCCAGCTGCTACTAAAACCCGAGCAAGTTCAGGATATTGGTCGTGGCTTATCGATAGTCAATACCCCATGTTAGTGACTGCAAATGCGCGAGCAAAGGTGTTTTCTTGATGCCTGTTTTGAGTATGCGCCCATGCATGCTTTGCATGAATAGCCCGGCGCTTGCCCATAGCACAACACTGCAGGCTTGCTGCAGTGTCGGGTGGCTGATTCAGGGGGAGGCGATGGCGGCGCCGCAGGCCAAAAACACCGGTTGGGCGTGGCGGAAGCGCATATTGCGCCGCTGCTGGCGCGTGGCTGCAGAGCGCTGCGGGCGGGGCTGGGCTGCGTGGGGTCCGGTGCCGTGGCATATCAGGGCTCCTGCGCCCCAGGGCAGGGCGTTTCCGCATCCTAGCAGAAGCAACAGCGAAGTCCTATCGCTGTTTGGATAGGTTGTTACTGCTCTTCTACCCGACGTGGCGGGTAGCTGTCCCAGGATTGGCAGCCGGGGCATTGCCAGAAGTGCTGGCGTGCCTCAAAGCCGCAGGCGGCGCAGCGGTAGCGGGTGAGCGGCTTGGCAGCATTGTCCAGCGCGCGTTGAATGGCAGGGTGGTGCTCTTCGTGGCTGAGCGATTCTTGCGCAAGCCAGCGGCCGGCGGCCACCAGCGAGGGCTCATGGCGCAGGTGTTCGATGTACCAGTCGCGCCCCACGGGGCCGGCAGCTTTGTCAACAGGGGCAAACTCGTCCAGCTGCACAAGGCTTTGCATCACATCCAGCGAGGGGGAGCTTTGGTAATTGGCCTCCAGCAACGCACGCACCTGGGGCTTGCGCTCGTCGGTCTTGACCAGCTCCAGCATCAGCGGCGCCACCAAAGGCACCGACGAGGGCGATACCGAGGCCAGCTCCATCAGCGAACCCAGGGCCAGCGCGGGGTGGCCGCTCTTGTGCTGCAGGTGGGCCAGCTCGATACGGGGGCGCGGTGCGTGTGGCGCCTCGGACTGGGCTTGCTGCAGCAAATCCTGCGCGGCGTCGAGCTGGCCTTGTGCCAACTGGCCCAGCGCCTGTTCGCACAGGTAATGGGCAATGCGCACACTGTAGTCGCCCTGGTTGTGGCTGTGCATCAGGCGCGCAATCTGTACAGCTTGCGGCCAGTCATGGGCGCGTTCATAGATGGCCAGGCGTGAGAGGCGTGCCTCGTTCTCGTAAGGGGTGTTCTCCAGCCGGGCCAGCGCATCTTCGGCGCGGTCCAGCAGGCCGGCTTTCATGAAATCCAGAGCCAGCGCATGCTGGGCGCGCTCGCGCTCGGGCTTGCTGATGTCGGCGCGCGAGAGCAGGTGCTCATGCACCCGCACAGCGCGGCTGTATTCGCCCCGGCGGCGGAACAGATTGCCCAGCGCAAAGTGCAGCTCGGCGGTATCGGGGTCGTTCTGCACGGCCTCGATAAAGGCATCGATGGCCTTGTCCTGCTGCTCGTTCAACAGAAAGTTCAGCCCCTTGAAGTAAGCCTTGGGGGCGCTGCGGTTCTCGCGGCGGATCTGGCGCAGATCAAAGCGCGAAGCCAGCCAACCCAGCACAAACGCAGCTGGAAAGCCCAGCAAGATCCAGGAGATGTCAAATTCCATGAGGTGGCAGCGGGGTGGACTCGTCCGCAGGGGCGTTGGTGGAGGGGGTGGGTTCGGCCGCTGCGGTTTGCGCTGCCGCTGCACGCTGGGCGGCTTTGCGGTGCTTCCACCAGCGCGGCACCATGCCGATGATGCCGACAATCACGCCCGCGCTGAAGGCAAGCAGCACGACCAGAACCAGAGGCGCCTGCCATTGGGTGCCAAAGAACAGGTGCACCACCACATCCCGCTGGTTATTGAGCGCAAATGCAAACAGGGTGAAGAAGATGACAGCTTTGAGCAGCCACAGCAGGTATTTCATGGCAGTGACGGGAATGGCTTGGGCGCCATTCTACGTGGATTCCCACGCTTGGCCTGGAAAAGCAAATGCCAGCACGAGGCTGGCATTGGACAGAAGAAGGTGACGAGCCTGACCCCGGCACTGGATCCACAGTTAGGGCTGCTTGGTTCCCCACCTGACCCGGTTGGCCGCTTCCCCATGCGAGGAGGCCCGTCAGCTGTCGATTGTACCTAAAGAATGGGACCCCCTTGGCCAAGCTGGCCAAAAAGTCCATGTTCGTCTATGCCGCCAGGGCGCCGCGGCCAAAAGTATTGCAAGCTGCGCGCAGCCAGTGCCGTCCATGGCCGCGACTGACCGTAGAATGCGATGCTATGTCTTATCTTGTTCTCGCTCGCAAATACCGTCCGCGGAATTTCTCTGAAATGGTAGGCCAGGAGCATGTGGTGCAGGCGCTGTCCAATGCGCTGGTGCAGCAGCGCTTGCACCATGCCTATCTGTTCACAGGAACCCGGGGTGTGGGCAAGACGACGGTCTCGCGCATTCTGGCCAAGTCGCTCAACTGCACGGGCGTTGATGGCCATGGCGGCATCACCGCTGCGCCTTGCGGCGTGTGCCCGGCCTGTACCGAGATCGACAGCGGACGTTTCCCCGATTACACCGAGCTCGATGCCGCCTCCAACCGGGGTGTTGATGAAGTGCAGGGCCTCCTGGAGCAGGCCGTGTACAAGCCGGTGCAGGGGCGCTTCAAGGTCTTCATGATCGACGAAGTGCACATGCTCACCAATACCGCCTTCAACGCGATGTTGAAGACCTTGGAAGAGCCGCCCGAATACCTGAAGTTTGTGCTGGCCACCACCGACCCGCAGAAAGTGCCGGTCACGGTGCTGTCGCGCTGTCTGCAGTTCAACCTGCGCCCGATGGCGCCAGAGACCATCCAGGAACACCTGGGCCGCGTGCTGGTGCAAGAACAGATCGCCGCCGAGCCGCAGGCCTTGCGCCTGCTGTCGCGCTCGGCCCGTGGTTCCATGCGCGATGCGCTGTCGCTGACCGACCAGGCCATTGCCTTTGGTGGCGGTCAGCTGCAAGAAGCCAGTGTGCGCCAGATGCTGGGCGCCGTCGATTCCAGCCATGTGTTTCGCCTGATCGATGCATTGGCGCGCGGCGATGGTGCTGAAGTGGTCGATACCGTCAACCAGCTGCGCCACCAGGGCTTGTCGGCTGCATCTACCTTGGAAGACATGGCCGTGCAGCTGCAGCGCATGGCCGTGTTCCAGGCCGTTCCGGACAAAGCCCAGGCCGCTGCTGCGGAAGACGACGCTGAGCAGCGAGAGCTGCTGCGCCTGGCCCAGCAGATGCCTGCGGACGAAACCCAGCTGCTCTACAGCATCGCCCTGCATGGCCGGGGCGAGCTGGGCTTGGCGCCCGATGAATACGCCGCCTTGACGATGGCGCTGCTGCGGCTGCTGGCCTTCAAGCCTGCGGGCTCGGCTGAAAAAAAAACTCTGAATAGTGGGGCTGCGGCCCCGGCGGCGGCAGCGGCCAAGCCAGTAGCTGCGCCAATGGCAGCACCTGCTGTGGCGGTTGCTCCCGCTGTTGTGGCGCCTGTTGCCGCGTCTCCAGCGGCTGTAGTGGATGCGCCCGTAGCGGTAGTTGCTGCGCCTGTGGTTGCATCCCCGCCAGTGGCAGCTGTTACTGCGCCTACGCCGACACCTGTGGTGGCTCCAGTGTCCCAGCCAGCAACGGTGGAACCGCCGCGCAGCGTGGCTGCACCAGCGGTAGAAGCCGTCAAGCTGCCTGTGCGCAGTGCCGAAGATTTGATCCCCGCGCGCGCTGCGGCCGCTGCGGCGCCTGCTGCCATCGAGCCGCCGACCCCTGCCCAGACCGAGAAGGAGCTGGTGGAAGAGGAGCAGCCACAAGCCCATGACGACGATGCCCCGTCCGAGCCCGACAGCGATGCCGAGGACGACACCGCAGCGCCGTACTTTGAGGATGTGCCGATGGAGGCCTATGCGGATGACGAGCCATCTGCGCAGGCCGATCTGCCCGATGCGGCGCCGGTGGCGCAGCCATCTGCTGCAGCCGCGCCCGAGCCTGCCAGCCTGATTGCCTTGCCGGTGCAAACCCCGCAGGCCAGTGAGCTGGACCGGCCCGCTGCCAGCTTTGGCGAGAACCTGGGCCGCGTGCCCGCCGAGTTTGAGGACACGGAAGAGGGGCGCTTTTGGAACGACACCGTGGTCGGCCTGGTGCAGGCCGAGGCGATCACGGCGGTGGCACGTCAATTGGCGCTGCGCTCGCAACTGCTCAAGCGCGAGGCCGACGAGTGGTGGCTGCGGGTGGACCTGGAGTCGCTCGCCCAGCCCGGTACGATCGAGCGCCTGCGCACCGCGCTGGTGGCCGCCGGCCTGGTGGGCAAGATCCAGGTGTCCGTTGGCGCCGTAAGCGACTGCCCGGCGCGGCGCAAGGCCCATGCCGTGCAGGCCCGCCAGCGCGCGGCAGAAGACACCGTGCGCCAGGATCCCTATGTCCAGTCTTTGATACAGCAATTTGGCGCGAAAATAGTGCCCGGTAGCATTCAGCCTCTATGATGCGGCGTTCGCTGGCAGATGGGTGCTCCCGCCTGCCGCAGGTTTTTATACAGAAGGATTTTCCATGTTCAACAAAGGACAACTCGCTGGTTTGATGAAGCAAGCCCAGGCCATGCAGGACAACCTGAAGAAGGCCCAGGACGACCTGGCCAACATCGAGGTCGAAGGCGAGTCCGGTGCCGGCCTCGTCAAGGTGCTGATGACCTGCAAGCACGACGTCAAGCGCGTGACCATTGACCCAAGCCTGCTGTCCGAAGACAAGGACATGCTGGAAGACCTGGTGGCTGCTGCCTTCAACGCCGCCGTGCGCAAGGCGGAAGAGACCAGCAACGAGAAGATGGGCAAGATCACCGCTGGCATGCCAGGCCTGCCCGGCGGCATGAAGTTCCCGTTCTAAGCGGGTCGCTTTGTCGCAAGCTTTTATCGCTACCAAGCCGTTGGCTGCTCTGCGCGGCCAAGGGCTTGTCTGTCTGATGTCCACTCCGATGGGTGCTGGCCATGTCTGATACCGGCACCTTGGATGCGCTGGTGCAGGCCCTGCGCCGCCTGCCCGGGGTGGGGGTCAAGTCGGCATCGCGCATGGCTTTTCACCTGCTGCAAAACGACCGCGAGGGGGCTGAGCTGCTCTCCCGCGCCTTGCATGAGGCCAGCAGCCGCGTGCAGCACTGCGAGCGCTGCCACACCTTTACCGAAAACCGCATTTGCGACACCTGCCTGGATGAAGGGCGGGATGCCGCACGCCTGTGCGTGGTGGAGACCCCGGCCGACCAGGCCGCGCTGGAGCGCACCGGTGCCTACAAGGGCTATTACTACGTGCTGATGGGGCGTTTGTCGCCGCTGGACGGCATTGGCCCGCGCGATATCGGTGTGCAGCAATTGCTGCAGCGGGCCACCGATGGGGTGGTACAGGAGGTGATCCTGGCTACCAATTTCACCGCCGAGGGCGAAGCCACCGCCCATGTGATCGGCGAGGCCTTGCAGCGCAAGGGCATTGGCTTCACGCGCCTGGCCCGTGGTGTGCCCATTGGCAGTGAGCTCGAATATGTGGACCTGGGCACCATCGCCCATGCGCTGGCGGATCGCCGCTGAAGCCTTGCTGATGCGGGGCCTCAGCGCCTTTTCCCATGGATTCATGGGCTTGTACTGTCTCGAGGCCAATGCGTCCCGCAGCCTGGGAAAACTTCTTTGCCTGCACCGCCATCAGGGGCAAATGCCGCTTTGGCGGTCTTTGCCTTGCTTGCGACCGATTACAATTCAATGCTGATCTATATGGTTATTCATGCGTTTCATGCATGAATGGACGCCGGTGCGGTCTGTGTTTTCCTGGATTTGCCCGCCTTTCTGTCTCGCACGCCTGTCGCCCTGGCTGCACCGTTCATCAGATCATTCTCCGCTCTCGTTATTGCATCTAGCCGTGTTGCTGCCGGCTGTGCCTCGTGTTTTTTAGGATTTTTGCGTGCAATCTACTGCTGTATCCAAGCGAAATATTCTGGCCGCTGTCATTGGCAATGCGCTCGAATGGTATGACTTTCTGGTCTTTGCCTTCATGACGCCCATCGTGGCGAAGCTGTTCTTCCCCTCCAACCCCAACGATCCCAGCGATGACCTCAACCGCATCCTGATGACCACGGCCGTGTTTGGCGTGGGCTTCTTTATGCGCCCCGTGGGCGGCATCCTGCTGGGCCTGTACGGCGACCGCAAGGGCCGCAAGGCGGCGATGGTGATGGTCACCGGCATCATGGCCGTGGCCATTGCGCTGATCACCTTCGCGCCCACCTACCAGGGCGTGGGCATCTGGGCTCCCATCTTCATCGTGCTGGCGCGCTTGCTGCAAGGCTTTGCTGCGGGTGGCGAGTTCGGCACCTCGACCGCTTTGCTGATCGAGCTGGCCCCCAAGGGCAAGCGGGGCTTTTATGGCTCCTGGCAGATGACGGGCCAGATGGCAGCGCTGTTGATCGGTGCAGCCGTGGGTACCTTGATCACCGACTTTTTCACGCAAGAGCAGCTGATGTCCTGGGCTTGGCGTATTCCCTTTGCCGTGGGCCTGTTGATTGTGCCGGTCGCTATCTATATCCGCCGCCATGTGGAAGAGCCAGAGACCTTTGTGAAGATGCAAGCCGCGCAAAAGGCCGGCACCGTCAAGCAAGTCGGTGTGCTGGAGATGCTGCGCACCCATGCACGTGAGACCCTGGTCGGCATGGGCCTGGTGGTCACGGCAACGGTGTCGATCTACATCACCTTCACCTACCTAGTGACCTATTCCACCGTGACCCTGAAGCTGCCGCTGCACGATACCTTCATGGTGCAGATGGCCGGTGCGGCGCTGATGGTCGTGCTGATGCCCTTCATGGGTGCCTGGTCGGACCGTGTGGGCCGCCGTCCGCTGATGATTGGCTCGCTGCTGGGTTACCTGCTGGTGCTGTACCCGCTGTACGCCTGGCTGACCGATGGTCCCACCATCGCCAAGCTGATGACTGTGCAAGTGGTCGTGTGCCTGTTTGTGTCGGTGTTCTTCGGTGTCTTTAGCACGGTGATGGCTGAGCTGTTCCCCGCCAATGTGCGTTCGGTCGGCATGTCCATGGCCTACAACATCGCCGTGATGGTGTTTGGCGGCTTTGCCCAGTTCATCGTGACCTGGCTGATCAAGACCACCGGCTCGACCATGTCGCCTGCTTTCTATGTGATGTTTGGTGTGACCCTGGGTCTGATTGCGGCCTTCTTTATCCGGGAGCGCGCGCACGAAGACCACCTGGATGACGACATGGTGTAATCGCCCCGGTCAGCACCCACGGCGGTGCTGACCAACGCGCTACCCACAAAAAAGCCCGGTGCTGATGCAGCACCGGGCTTTTTTGTGGGTGATGGGACGATGTCTGATTAGGCCAGTGCAGACAGCATGGACTCCCACTGCGGGGCCAGCAGGCGCACCGATTGGGCCAGGGTGCTGGGCAGCAGCTGGCTGGCGGCCTGTTCTACCTCCATGCCCAGAATATGGCCGAGCAGCAAGGCGCCGGCCACCAGTTGCAGGTTGGCTGCGGGCACATCCGGCCACAGCACCTGGGCCTGGCTGGCCAGCTCGGCACTCAGGCGCGGGTACAGCTTTTCGCAGTGCTGGATCTGGGGCAGTTGCGGCATCTTGGCGGCCACGGCCTGCAGCATGGTTTCCCAGGCCTTGAGGTGCTCGGCCGGGTAGGCCTGCACCAGCTCTGGCAGCGACAGGTAGGGCACGCGTGCCTGCAGGTCTTGCGACTGGGCCATGCGCAGCAGGTTGAACAGCAGCGCGGGGCGGTGCTGCAGCAGTTCGACCAGGGCTGCGGTGTCCACCTTGTTGTTCAGCGCATGTGCGAGCGCTGCCACATCGGTGGTGCTGGGCAGAACCACCCGGGCGGGGATGGGCTCAGGGCGGCTGACCGCATAGCCCTGCAGCAGATGGGCCTTGTTCTCCTGCGCCAGTTGCAGCTGCGCGGCGGACTCGATCTTGTCGGCGATCAAGGTAGCGCCAGAGATACGGCGCGCCCACTGCAGCATCAACACGGCGCGCTCGGCCGACAGCACCGAGAAGTCGATCTTCAGGTAGTTGACCAGGTCGTGCCAGGGCGCATAGGACGAATCCAGCACCGAGTGGTTGAAAGCGAGGGCAAAGCCTTTGGCGCGCAGGGCTTCCAGCGCAGGGCGGCGGGCCAAGGCCTCGGACGAGGCCGCATGGCCCAGTGATGGGATCTCGAGCACCACCTGGTCCACAGGTAGCAGATTCATATGGCTGCCACGCAGGCTCTCGAACGTGGTGTTCAGGAACAGCAGGCCATCGCCCAACAAAGGGGCGGGCTCAAGGTGCGACAGCACGGCATGGGTCAGCGCCAGGTCGGATTCCAGCGTGTGGGACGACGCGCTGCGGGAGCGGTTGAATATCTCGTGGCCAATGACAGCGCCTTCGGCATCTTTGATGGGCTGCCAGGCAATAGGGGGTGCGGGTGACGTGAACACCATGGCGGCTGCCATGGAGGGGGGTGCTGAAGGGGGCGCGCTCGTGTGTTGCATGTACGGCTGAACCATTGCATGCATCAGTGGTGCCTCACCAGCAACTGGCGCAAGCAATGTCTGCATTTCGTTATCTCGGGATCGACGTGCATTGTCCTTCATATCAGGCATTTCACGCGTCTGTGGAGAGAGTGGACCTGCTGGTTTTGTAGCAAACTGCACACGCTTTGGGCGTATAAAAAGCGTCCGTTTGTTACAGCTGCCCCTGCAGCCAGTCCAGTTCGCTCTGGCTGAACCCGGCCTCGCGGCGGGCAGACAGGTTGATCGGAGGGCGGGGTCGGGGGGCCTCGTAGTGGCCCACAAGCCAGCTGTAGTGCCGCTCCGGGTCCAGATCGCGCTGCGCGCAAAGAAACCGGTACCAGTGGTTGCCGATGGCCACATGGCCGACTTCTTCGCGCAGGATGATGTCCAGGATGGCCACTGCCTCTAATGCGTCTTCCGCAGAGGTTTGTTGCAATTTTGCCTGGATCTGGGGAGTTGCATCTAAACCACGGGCCTCCAAGGTGCGGGGTACCAAGGCCATGCGCGCAACAATGTCATCGGCCGTTTTTTCGCACATGGTCCACAGGCCCTGGTGCGCCGGGTAGTCGCCATAGTCATGGCCCCATTTGCGCAAATGGGCGCGCAGCAGCCGGAAATGCTTGGCTTCCTCGCCCGCCACCTGCAGCCAGTCCTGGTAGAAGGCCTCGGGCATGCCGCCGTAGCGCCAGATCGCATCGAGCGCCAGGTTGATGGCGTTGAACTCGATATGGGCGATGGCGTGCAGCAGGATGGCGCGGCCCTCGGCCGTGGCGGGGGAGCGCCGGCCCATGGCGGTGTGGGCCTTGAGCTCGGGCTTGGCCGGGTGGCCGGGCAGGCTGATGCCCTCGGGGACGGCTAACTGCGCCTGGGGTGCTATTGAAATAGTGGCTCTTTGCGCATACATGGCAAGGGCGAGCGCGGATTTTTCCTCGGCATCAGCCACACACAGGGCTTGCAAGGCACATTGACGTAATTCCATCCCTACAATTATGAGGCTGGCGCCCCCTGAGGGCGTGCAAGGCAGGCATGGCCCCGTGCTCGCAAGCAGGAGTGGGGCCCTGACCCGGAACCCTAACCCGATGGAGACAAGATGGCGAAGTATGAACTCGATGGGGTGCAACCGCAGGTTGCCGCCTCGGCTTGGATTGCAGACAGTGCGCAGGTGATTGGCCGCGTGGAGATGGCCGCAGACAGCAGTGTGTGGTTTGGTGCCATTCTGCGCGGAGACAATGACCCGATCCGCATCGGCGAGGGCAGCAATATCCAGGACGGCAGCGTGCTGCATACCGACAAGGGCAAGCCCCTGGATATCGGCAAGCATGTGACCATCGGCCATAACGTCATCCTGCATGGCTGCAGCATCGGTGATGAGTCGCTGATCGGCATGGGCGCCATTGTGCTCAACGGTGCCAAGATCGGTCGCCATTGCCTGGTGGGTGCTGGTGCCGTGGTAACCGAGAACAAGGAGTTTCCTGAAGGCAGCTTGATTGTGGGTAGTCCCGCCAAGGTGGTGCGCCAGTTGAGCCAGGAGCAGATCGAGGGACTGCGGCGCAGTGCAGAGGGCTATATGGCCAATGCACGGCGTTTCAAAGCGGGTCTGCGAAAATTGCCGGATTGAGGCGCTGTTCCCCCGGGTGCCATGCCCGGGCGCAGCAGGCCTGCATGTATTGAATTGGAAGAATTACAGTGTCTGAACTGCATAAATTTTTGTTTGATGGGCTGCCCGTGCGGGGAGCCATTGTTCGACTGACCGATGCCTGGCAAGAGATCTTGCAGCGCCGCGCAGTCAATACCAGCACCGGTCCGTATCCGCTGCCCGTGCAGGAGATGCTCGGCGAGATGACCGCCGCCGGCGTGCTGATGCAGTCCAACATCAAGTTCAATGGTGCGCTGGTGTTCCAGATCTCGGGCGATGGCCCGGTGAAGCTGGCCGTCACCGAGGTGCTGACCAACCTGAGCGTGCGCTCCACCGTCACGATGATTGGTGATCTGCCCGCGGATGCGACCTTGACCGACATGGTCAATGTGCATGGCAAGGGCCGCTGCGCGATCACCCTGGACCCCAAGGACAAGCAACCCGGTCAGCAGCCCTACCAGGGCGTGGTGCCGCTGGTCGATGTGGATGGCCAGCCGCTGGAGAGCATGGCCGCAATCTTGCAGCAGTACATGCGCCAGTCCGAGCAGCTCGATACCGTGCTGGTGCTGGCTGCCAACGACAAGGTGGCTGCTGGCCTCATCGTGCAACGCATGCCGATCAAGGGCGAGGCCAATCTGGCCGCTGGTGCGCAGAACACCGAAGAGGTCGACCAGATCGGCCTCAACGAAGAGTACAACCGCATCGCCCATCTGGCAGCCAGCCTGACCCGCGATGAGCTGCTGAACCTCGATGTCGAGACCATCCTGCACCGCCTGTTCTGGGAAGAAAAGCTGCTGCGCTTTGTGCCTGAAGACGGCGAAGGCGGCCCGCACTTCGCCTGCACCTGCAGCCGCGAGCGCGTCGGCAATATGCTGCGCAGCCTGGGCCAGGAAGAGTCCGACAGCATTCTGGAAGAGCAGGGCATGATCGAGGTGGGCTGCGAATTCTGCGGCCAGCAATACCGCTTCGACGCCGTTGATGTGGCGCACCTGTTTACCGAGCGCGGCAATGACCCGCCGGCCTCCAGCCTGATGCAGTGATGCCGGGCGCCGCGGTGGTGCTCAACTGGCCGATGGGCTGATCAGGCCCTGGAACAGGCGCAGTTCGCAATCGGGGTCGCTGCATTTTTCGCAGTTCCAGCGGGCACGCGCGCCGGGGGTGCTCTGGCGCAATGCCATACGCAATGCCTGCAGGCCCGGCGCCTGCGGGAACCAGTTGCACAGTGCTGCCAGCGCCTCTTGCTCCAGCCGGTGTCCCTGGCTGAACAACAATTGAAACGCCTGCCCCTGGGCCACCAGGTGCAGGCGTGCTTGCATCAGCAGGGTCTGTGCCGGATCGGCCTGGCTTGCGCTGTCACGCATCGGTGGTGCCAGCAGCAGCACGGCGTCGTGCCGGGCCAGAAAAACGGCTGGCACCTCTGCCGTTGGCGAGTCGCTGAGTTGCGCAAAGCTGCAGGCCTGCAGCACAAATGCCGGGGGCGCTGCGGTATCGCACTGTGCCAGGTAATGCGCCAGTTGCTGCGCGAGCTGCTCTGCATCCGCACAAGCTGCCGAGGCCAGATAGACCGTCGGTAGCAAGCCTTGGGGGTGGGGCGTCATGGCAGAGGAGGGCGTCGCAGACATGCCGGCGATGATACGGCCAAAGCCAGGGGTGGGCGACAAAAAAGCGCCTCCTGAGAGGCGCTTGCTGGAGCTGGGTGCCGCGCTGCTTTATTTGCGCGTGTACTGCACAAACACTTCATTGGGCTTGACCATGCCCAGCTCGTTGCGGGCCTTGCCTTCGACCATGTCCATGCCCTGCTTGAGGTCGTTGACCTCGGTCTCCAGGCGCACGTTCTCACGCGTAGCGGCTTCGTTCTCCGTTTTCTGGGTGGCGATTTGCTGCTTCATGTCCTTGACGTAGGGCACGCTGCCGCGCCCACTCCAGAGTTGGGCATGGATGCTGACCAGAATGGCCAGCAGCACGAAAGGAACAATGCGAGAGATCATGGCAAACAGGGTTGGCAAGGGCGTACGGGCAGGGCCAGAGGCCATGCCCCGCAGCGGGCTTAGCGCAGATTGTAGAAGGCAGAGCGGCCAGGGTATACCGCCACTTCGCCCAGGTCTTCCTCGATGCGCAGCAGTTGGTTGTACTTGGCCATGCGGTCCGAGCGGCTCAGCGAGCCGGTCTTGATCTGGCCAGCGTTCAAGCCCACGGCGATGTCGGCGATGGTGCTGTCTTCGGTTTCGCCCGAGCGGTGCGAGATCACGGCGGTGTAGCCGGCGCGCTTGGCCATCTCGATGGCGGCAAAGGTTTCGCTCAAGGTGCCGATCTGGTTGATCTTGATCAGGATCGAGTTGGCGATGCCCTTGTCGATGCCTTCCTTGAGGATCTTGGTGTTGGTCACGAACAGGTCGTCACCCACCAGCTGCACCTTCTTGCCCAGACGCTCGGTCAGCACCTTCCAGCCATCCCAGTCGCCTTCGTGCATGCCGTCTTCGATGGAGATGATGGGGTACTTGTCGCACCAGGCGGCCAGCATGTCGGTCCATTGCTCGGCTGTCAGGCTGATGCCGCCTTCGCCTTCGAGCACGTACTTGCCGTCCTTGTAGAACTCGGAGGCAGCGCAGTCCAGTGCCAGAGCGATCTGCTCGCCAGCGGTGTAGCCGGCTTGGTCGATGGCTTCGAGGATCAGCTGGATGGCGGCTTCATGGTTCTCGACCGATGGTGCGAAACCACCTTCGTCACCCACGGCGGTCGGCATGCCACGGCTGTCGATGATCTTCTTCAGCGCGTGGAACACTTCCGCGCCCCAGCGCAGCGCTTCGCGGAAGCTAGGCGCGCCCACGGGCACGATCATGAACTCTTGCAGGTCCAGCGAGTTGTTGGCGTGCGCGCCACCGTTGATGACGTTCATCATTGGCACGGGCAGCTGTACACCGCCCATGCCGCCAAAGTAGCGGTACAGCGGCAGACCAGCTTCTTCGGCAGCGGCGCGGGCCACGGCCATCGACACGGCCAGCATGGCGTTGGCGCCCAGGCGGCTCTTGTTGTCGGTGTTGTCCAGGTCAATCAGGGTCTTGTCCAGGAAGGCCTGCTCGGCGGCATCCAGGCCCAGAATGGCTTCGGAGATTTCGGTATTGATGTGCTCGACGGCCTTGAGCACGCCCTTGCCCAGGTAGCGGCTCTTGTCGCCGTCGCGCAGCTCGATGGCCTCGCGCGAGCCGGTGGAGGCGCCCGATGGGACGGCCGCGCGGCCCATCACACCCGATTCCAGCAGTACATCACATTCCACGGTGGGGTTGCCACGCGAATCCAGAATTTCGCGGCCAACGATATCAACAATTGCACTCACTTTAGAGCCTTTCAGAGATTGAGAAAAGGGTTGGTGCGCTGCAAACGGGTGGACTGCAACTGCACGGAATCAAGGGGTTGGTAGGCTGATGCAGCGCTTAAACGCCTTCGACCAGCACCATGCGCATGATGGCGGCGCCGGCACGTGCCTCGCGCGCCTTGCTGTACTCGGGCGAGTCGTAGAAGCGGCGGGCTTGCTCGCTGTCCTTGAACTTCAGAATCACGGTGCGGCCGGGGTTCCAGTCGCCCTCGATCACCTCGACCTTGCCGCCGCGCACGCAGACTTCAGCGCCATAGGTCTGCATGGCGATGGTGCTGTACTTGCGGTACTCCTCGTACTGCTCGGGGTTGGTGACGGTGACGGATGCAATGATGTATGCGCTTGGCATTTAAGCTCCAAAATTGTTTTCCAGGAAACCGTTCTGCTTGGTGATGCTGTCCAGCGCCACCATGGTTTCGAGCAAGGCCTTCATGTGCTTGAGCGGCACGGCATTGGGGCCGTCGCTCAGGGCATTGCAGGGGTCGGGATGGGTTTCCATGAACACGCCAGCAACGCCCACGGCAATCGCTGCACGGGCCAGCACGGGCACCATCTCGCGCATGCCGCCGCTGGAGGTGCCATTGCCGCCGGGCAGCTGCACGCTGTGCGTGGCATCGAACACCACGGGCGCATTGGTTTCGCGCATGATGGCCAGCGAGCGCATGTCGCTCACCAGGTTGTTGTAGCCAAAGCTGGCACCGCGTTCGCAGGCCATGAAGCTGTCTTCGGGCAGGCCCACTTCCTTGGCGGCAGCGCGAGCCTTGTCGATGACATTCTTCATGTCATGCGGGGCCAGAAACTGGCCCTTCTTGATATTGACCGGCTTGCCCGATTGCGCGACCGCACGGATGAAGTCGGTCTGGCGGCACAGGAAGGCGGGCGTCTGCAGCACATCGACGATGCTGGCCACGTAGGGCACTTCGGCTTCGTTGTGCACATCGGTGAGGATGGGCACATTCAGCTCTTTTTTCACCTTGGCCAGAATCTCCAGGCCCTTTTCCATGCCGGGGCCGCGAAAGCTCGTGCCCGAGCTGCGGTTGGCCTTGTCAAAGCTGCTCTTGAAGATAAAGGGGATGCCCAGGCTGGCCGTCATTTCCTTGAGCTGTCCGGCCACATCCATCTGCAGCTGCTCGGACTCGACCACGCAGGGGCCGGCAATCAGGAAAAAGGGTTTATCAAGCCCGATATCAAATCCGCACAATTGCATGGACGGTGTTCCTTAAGGGTGGGGTGAGAGCAAAGACGCCATGAGAAACGCAGCGTCTTGGAGTGCTTTGTTTGTCATGGCTTCTGTGTGTGCCGCAAGCTGGCCGCAATTTTACTTGGCTGCCTGCTTCTTGCGATCGACTGCTGCCTTGATGAAGGCATTGAACAGCGGATGGCCGGCCCAGGGGGTGGACTTGAACTCGGGGTGGAACTGCACGCCGATGAACCAGGGATGCACCGCCTTGGGCAGCTCGACGATCTCGGTCAGGTGCTCGCGCTGGGTCAGCGCAGAGATCACCAGGCCCGCGCTGCGCAGCTGGTCCAGGTACTGGGTGTTGGCTTCGTAGCGGTGGCGGTGGCGCTCGGTCACCACATCGCCGTAGATGCTGTGGGCCAACGAGTCCTTTTGCACATCGGAGGACTGCGCACCCAGGCGCATGGTGCCGCCCAGGTCCGAGTTCTCGTCGCGGGTCTTGATGGTGCCGTCGGCATCCTTCCACTCGGTGATCAAAGCGATCACGGGGTGGGGGGTCTGGCGGTCAAACTCGGTGGAGTTGGCATTGTCGAGGCCTGCCACATGGCGAGCGTATTCAATCGTGGCCACCTGCATGCCCAGGCAGATACCCAGGTAGGGCACCTTGCCTTCACGGGCAAACTTGGCCGTGGAGATCTTGCCTTCGACACCGCGCGAGCCAAAGCCACCGGGCACCAGGATGCCGTCATAGCTCTTGAGCAGCTCGGCGGCATCGCTGTCATGGATGGTTTCCGAATCCACGTGCGTGATCTTCACGCGCACATGGTTTTGCATGCCGGCGTGCTTGAGCGCTTCGTTGACGGACTTGTAGGCATCCGACAGCTCGACATACTTGCCCACCATCGCGATGGCCACTTCGCCCTTGGGGTGCTCGGTCTCGTAGACCAGGTCATCCCAGCGCTTGAGGTTGGCTGGCGGCGTGTTCAGGCGCAGCTTGTCGCAGATGAGGCCGTCGAGCCCTTGCTCGTGCAGCATGCGGGGCACCTTGTAGATGGTGTCCACATCCCACATGCTGATGACGCCCCAGGATTGCACGTTGGTGAACAAGGAAATCTTGTCACGCTCTTCCTCAGGGACAGCATGCTGGGCGCGGCACAGCAGCGCATCGGGCTGGATACCGATTTCGCGCAGCTTCTGCACCGTGTGCTGGGTAGGCTTGGTCTTGAGCTCGCCGGCCGCTGCAATGTAAGGCAGGTAGGTCAGGTGCACAAAGGCCGAGTTGTTCGGACCGAGCTTGAGCGACAGCTGGCGCACCGCTTCCAGGAAGGGCAGCGACTCGATATCGCCGACCGTGCCGCCGATTTCGCAGATGGCGACATCGACCGCGTGGTCGGTGCCGATGCCGGCGCCGCGCTTGACGTATTCCTGGATCTCGTTGGTGATATGGGGGATGACCTGCACGGTCTTGCCCAGGTAATCACCACGGCGTTCTTTTTCAAGAACGCTTTGGTAGATGCGGCCGGTCGTGAAGTTGTTGGACTGGCGCATGCGCGTTTCAATGAAACGCTCATAGTGGCCCAGGTCCAGGTCGGTCTCGGCGCCATCGTCCGTCACAAACACTTCGCCGTGCTGGAAGGGGGACATGGTGCCTGGATCCACGTTGATGTAGGGATCCAGCTTGATCAGGGTGACTTTGAGTCCGCGCGATTCCAAAATCGCTGCAAGGGAGGCTGAGGCGATTCCCTTGCCCAGGGAAGACACCACACCGCCAGTAACGAAGACAAATTTGGTCATGTCTTTTAGGGAGGTGGGAAATTCTGATTATAAAGGCGTAAGCCAGCCCGTGCGGCCAGCTGCGATAAATGGGCTTCAATGGCCACGGGTTTGACTGCGATGGAGTGCTGCAAAGATAGCCGTTCTGGCGCTGCTCTCTTGTCTGCTGCAGTGCAGCGGCGGCGCTGTGCCTCTGCTACATTGGCGGGCATGAACCAGCTCCACGGAAAACATATTGTCCTCGGCATGTCGGGCGGCGTTGCAGCCTTCAAATCTGCCGAGCTGTGCCGCCGCTTGATCAAGGCCGGAGCGACCGTGCAGGTGGTCATGACCGAATCGGCCACCCAATTCATGACGCCGGTCACCATGCAGGCGCTCTCCAACCGCCCCGTCTACACCTCGCAGTGGGATGCGCGCGAGCACAACAACATGCCGCACATCAACCTGAGCCGCGAGGCCGATGCGATTGTGGTGGCCCCTTGCAGCGCAGACTTTATCGCCCGCCTGGTGCAGGGCCGGGCCGATGAGCTGCTGAGCCTCTTGTGCCTGGCGCGGCCCATCGACGCCGTGCCCCTGATCCTGGCCCCCGCGATGAACCGCGAGATGTGGGCCCACCCCGCCACGCAGCGCAACCTGCGCCAGGTGCAGGCTGATGGCGCCGTGGTGCTGGGCGTAGGCAATGGTGACCAGGCCTGCGGCGAGACCGGAGACGGCCGCATGCTGGAAGCTGCCGAGATCGAGGAAGAGCTGCAGTACTTTTTCAGCGCCAAGGCGCTGGCTGGCAAAAAGCTGCTGATCACCGCCGGGCCCACGTTTGAGGCGATTGACCCGGTGCGGGGCATTACCAACCTCTCCAGCGGCAAGATGGGCTTTGCGATTGCGCGTGCGGCCCAGGCCGCTGGCGCCGACGTCACCCTGGTGGCCGGCCCCGTGCATGTGCCCACGCCGCGTGGCGTGCGCCGCATCGATGTGCAATCGGCGCAAGACATGCTGCAAGCGGTGCTGGCCAGTGTTGAGGGCGCCGATGTGTTTGTCGCCACCGCTGCGGTGGCCGACTGGCGTCCAGCCCGCGCGGCCGACCAGAAGATCAAGAAAGACGGCAGCGGTGAAGTACCGCAGCTGGCCTTTGTCGAGAACCCGGACATTCTGGCCACCGTTGCCCAGCTGCCGCGCGCCCAAAACGGTGCGCTGTACTGCGTGGGTTTTGCCGCAGAAAGCGAAAACCTGCTGGCCAATGCCCAGGCCAAGCGCCTGCGCAAGCAGATTCCACTCTTGGTCGGCAATATTGGCCCGGCCACTTTTGGCAAGGACGACAACGCCTTGCTGCTGGTCGACGCGCAAGGCCACCAGGAGCTGCCCCATGCCAGCAAGGCGGCCTTGGGCGAGCAATTGGTGGCCGAGATCGCCAAGCGCATCGCGCGCTAGTCCGTCTAACAGCTCCGTAGCTTGCAGCCGCCAAGATGGGCGGCTGTTTGCTTTGCGTCAGTCCAACAAGGCCAGGATCTCGGCGTGCAGCTTACGCGGCAGGCTAATGCCTTGCTGCGCACTCAGGGCCCGCGCGGCATAGCGCCGCTCGGAAGGCAGGCGTGCCCCCTGGCCTTTGATCGCCGCAAACATGGCCTCGGCACGCGCCTGGTGGCCGGGCCAGTCTTCACCGGCAAAACTCTGCGGATCAAAAGCCAGCACCAGGTGGCCGTGGCAGGGCATGCCGCCAGCACCGGCATCGAGCGCCATCGATTCCTGGCTGCCCAGGTCGCCAATCAGCATTCCGGCCATCAACTCCACCATGGTGGCCAGGGCAGAGCCCTTGTGGCCGCCAAAGGTGCGCATGGCGCCCTGGGCCACGGCTGCCGGGTCGGTTGATGGCTGGCCTTGCGCATCGACGCCCACGCCTTCAGGCAGCGGGGTACCGGCGCGGCGGTGCAGATCCAGATCGCCGCGCGCAATGGCGCTGGTGGCAAAGTCAAACACATAGGGGTAGGGGCCGGGCCGGGGCCAGCCAAAGGCGATCGGGTTGGTGCCAAACACCCCTTTGGTACCGCCGGCTGGTGCCACCCAGGCATGGCTGGGTGTCATCACCAGGGCGGCCAGGCCTTGGTCGGTGAGCATCTCCACCTCCGGCCACAGCGCCGTGAAGTGGAAGCAGTGGTTGATCACTAAGGCGCCCATGCCCAACTGGCGGGTGGTTGCCACCAGGGGCGGCAGGCCCACTTCCAGCGCCCAAGGCGAGAAGCCACGTTGGGCATCGACCCGGGTAATGGCGCCTTGCGTGGGCTGCAGCAGTGGCGGGGCTTGCAGATCCACCAGGCCGGTGTGGATGGTCTGGGCCGCGCTCAGGATGCGGTAGGCGCCATGGCTTTGGCAGGCATCGCGCTGGCCTGCGACCACGATGCGGGCAATGGCCTGGGCGTGGGGCGCGCTCAAGCCCAGGTGCTGCAATACCTGCAGCGCCAGGCGCTGCAGGTCGGCTTCGCTGATCAGCAGGCTGTCTTCTCGTCCTTGATCCATGCCTTGCCTTCCTTATGCCTTGCTGCGAGGAATGCGGCCCATCAGATAGAACTCGTCATTGGGTTGCATCCCGGCAAAGCTGGCCATGCGGTTGCTCAGGCCAAAGAAGGCGGTGATGGCTGCGATGTCCCAGATGTCTTCGTCATCAAAGCCATGGGCATGCAGGGCGCTGAAATCGGCTTCATCGATCTTCTGCGAGCGGGTGCAGACCTTCATCGCAAAATCCAGCATGGCGCGCTGGCGTGCCGAGATATTCGCCTTGCGGTAGTTGACGGCCAACTGGTCGGCCAGCATCGGGGCCTTGTCATAGATGCGCACCAGCGCGCCATGCGCAACCACGCAGTACAGGCATTCGTTGTGGGCGCTGGTGACGGTGACGATCATCTCGCGCTCGGCCTTGCTCAGGCTGCTTTCCTCACGCTCCATCAGCGCATCGTGGTAGGCAAAGAAGGCGCGCCATTCTGCCGGACGGCGCGCAAAGGCCAAAAACACATTGGGGATGAAGCCGGCCTTTTCCTGCACCTGGGCGATGCGGGCCTGGATGTCTTCAGGCAGGCTCTTGAGATCGGGCAGGGGGTAGCGCGCAGTTGCAGCCATGGTCATGTCTCCACAGGGTTGTTCTGCGGACCATCATAGATGCAAGCCCTGCGCCGGGCCTGCCTGTTGGTGACTGGCTGCTGGTCAGTACGTAAGGACGACTACCAAAGGTGATCGCCCGAAAGCGCTTGCTCAGGGAGCGCTGAAGGGGCGGCCGCGCAGCTTGGTGCCGGCTGCAATGCCTTTTTGCTTGAACCAGCCCTGGTTCATCTCCAGCACATAGCGCACCGGCTTGCTGGAGCAGTGCGAGTCTTCCGTCATCGGCTGCATATCGGCCAGGTTGACGATGGTGCCGTCGTCGCTGACAAAGGCGGCGGTCAGCGGCAGGATGGTGTTCTTCATCCAGAAGCACTGGGTGCCGGGGCGGTCAAACACAAAGAGCATGCCTTCGTTGGCCGGCATCTCCTTGCGGAACATCAGGCCGATTTCCTTCTCACGCGCCGTCTGCGCCACTTGCGCATGGATGCGGTGCATGCCGGCCGTCAGCTCGGTGCGGGCCAGCTGCATCTGCGGCTCCCCGGCGGGCGCCGCCTGCTGCGCTGCTGCCGGCAAGGCTGCAGCCAGTGCGCAGGCCATGGCCGATGCGGCGAGGCAGCGCTGAGCGAGGCGGGAAGAACGGATGGCCAAGGGGGTGGGGAACATGGTGGTCAAGACTCTCACAAAGCAGGGTGCACGAGATGTGCAGTGGCGGCGCTGCGCGCCATAGCCGGTTTTATACACCAAGCCAGCCCTGCTGCGGGCTCGCTGTGCCATGCCCGGTGCTTGCTTCAGATGTCACAGTTTGTGCAGTCAGGCCGGGCCGGTATTTGTCGATAGAATCGTTGGCGGTAACACATGCGCCTGGTGCCTGGTGTGGGGCTGGGCGAAGAATCAGATTGGGAGATTTGTGACGATGCGTGCTCAACATATCCAGCAGCCCGAGGGCGGACAGGCCATCACCGCCAATGCGGACCACAGCCTCTGCGTGCCAGACCAGCCCATCATCCCCTTCATCGAAGGCGATGGCGTGGGCCGCGACATCACACCGGTGATGCGCAAGGTGGTGGATGCGGCAGTGGCCCAGGCCTATGGCGAGGCCCGCCGCATTGCCTGGATGGAAGTGTTTGCCGGTGATAAGGCGCTGGGCCTGTATGGCGAGGGCCAAAGCCTGCCCCAGGAAACCATGGATGCCATTGGCCAGTACCTGGTCGCCATTAAAGGCCCCTTGAACACGCCGGTGGGCGGCGGCATCCGCTCGCTGAATGTCACCTTGCGCCAGACCTTGGACCTGTACGTCTGCCTGCGTCCGGTGCGCTATTTTGAAGGTGTGCCTTCGCCAGTGCGCGAGCCGCACAAGACGCATATGGTGATCTTCCGCGAGAACTCCGAAGACATTTATGCCGGTATCGAGTTTGCGGCAGGCTCGGACCTGGCGGTCAAACTGATCGCCTTCTTGCAGCAGGAGATCGGCTCGCAGAAAATCCGTTTTCCACAAAGCTCGGGCATCGGCATCAAGCCCGTGTCGCGCGAAGGCACCGAGCGCCTGGTGCGCCAGGCCATCCAGTATGCGATCGACCATGACAAGCCCAGCGTGACCTTGGTGCACAAGGGCAACATCATGAAGTTCACCGAAGGTGCGTTCCGCGACTGGGGCTATGCGCTGGCCAAGAAGGAGTTCGGCGCCGAGGTCATTGATGGCGGCCCATGGATGCGCCTCAAAAGCCCCAAGGATGGCTCCGAGATCATCATCAAGGATGTGATTGCCGATGCCTTCCTGCAGCAGGTGCTGCTGCGCCCGGCCGATTACTCGGTGATTGCCACCCTCAATCTGAATGGCGACTACATCTCGGATGCGGTGGCCGCGCAGGTGGGCGGCATCGGCATTGCGCCGGGTGCCAACCTGTCGGACCGGGTGGCGGTGTTCGAGGCTACGCATGGCACGGCGCCCAAGTATGCGGGCAAGGACTATGTCAATCCCGGCTCGCTGATCCTGTCCGCCGAGATGATGCTGCGCCACATTGGCTGGACCGAAGCCGCTGACCTGATCATTGCCGCGATGGAGGCCACCATTGCCTCCAAGCGCGTGACCTATGATTTTGCGCGGCTGATGGATGGCGCCACGCAGGTCAGTACCTCGCGCTTTGGCGACGAGATGATCAGCAATATGCAAGCCGCTGCCTGACCTTCCACCGGCTGGGCTGCGCCTTGAGGCCGCAGCCCAGTCTCTTAGCTTGTTGCCCATGGCCATGGACACACCGTACATCATCGACACTGCGCGCCAGGTGCTGGAGATCGCAGCGACGATTGCGTTTGCGCTGTCCGGGGTGATCAAGGCGGCGCACAAGAAGCTTGATGTCGTCGGCGTCTGCGTGGTGGCCTTTGTGGCCGCTTTTGGGGGCGGCACCTTGCGCGATCTGCTGCTGGACCAGCGGCCGTTTTTCTGGGTGCGGCAGGAGACCTTTGTCTGGGTCATCATGGGCATCAGCCTGCTGGCCATCGTGTTTTTGCGTCAGCGCCATTTTGCGCTGACCGAGCGCGCCATGCTCTGGCCCGATATGCTGGGCCTGGGCCTGTTTGCCGCCGTGGGGGTGGACATGGCCGCCGAGCAGGGCCTGCCCGCACTCATCTGCGTGATGATGGGCGTGATCACCGGAGTGTTCGGCGGGGTGTTGCGCGATGTGATGTGCGGCGAGATTCCGCAGGCCTTCCGCGACCACCAGCCTTATGCGGTCTGCGCCTTTGTGGGCGGTTGGGTGGATCTGCTGCTGCGCAGCTCGCCCGTGCCCGAGATGGCGCCGATGCTCGGCTGTGTATTTGTCACCGCCGGCCTGCGCGCGATTGCGCTGTGGCGGCACTGGCGCTTGCCGAGCTGGCGGGTGGATTAGCCAAGGTTGTAGCAATAGGAGTTGTGCAGGCATGGGAAAAAAATTTGCATGGTCACTGCTGGCGCTGCTGGCCTTGGTGGGCACCTCTGCCATCTGGTATCTGGCGGGCAAGACCTATGAAATCCGCATCAGCCAGGCGCAGCTGGAGCAAAAACTGGCCGAGCGCTTGCCGTTGACGCAGCGCTACCCGCTGGTCTCCGTCACCATGGCGCAGCCCCGGGTGCATTTGAACGAGGACAGCGAGCGGGTCGACTTTGGCGTTTACATGACAGTCACCACCAACACCAGCGGCAGCCAGCTGCTGGGCGCGCAGATCGATATGTCTTCCTCGCTGCGCTATGACGCCGAGCGCGGCGCGATCTTTCTGGACCAGCCGCTGATGGACAAGCTGGTGGTGCAGGGCCTGGATGAGCGGCGCACGGCGATGGCCCAGGTGGCGCTGGAGGCGGCAATGACTTCCTACCTGGCCCAGCAACCGATCTACACCCTTAATGCCGCGGATGCCCGCCAGCGTGTGGCGCGCATGACGGTGCGGGACATCAAGGTGGACAAGGGTGTGCTCGTCATCATTCTGGGCCTGTGATACCGCGCTGGCTTTCCTTTATTCTCAAAACCCATAAATTAACAAAAATATATTCGTTTGAGTTTTAAGTACAAAAGTCCACAATTTGCTACATCACTTCATACAAACGGGTAGCAGAACATGAAACTGGGTGGATTGAAATCTTTGGTGGTTGCCGCAGCGGTGGTGGCCAGTGGCTCGGTGCTGGCACAAAACCAGCTGCTCAATGTCTCGTATGACGTCGCCCGTGAGTTCTACAAGGACTACAACACGGCCTTTATCGCCCACTACAAGAAGACCAAGGGCGTTGACATCAAGGTCGACCAGTCGCATGGCGGCTCCAGCGCCCAGGCGCGTGCCGTGTCCGAAGGCCTGGCCGCCGATGTGGTGACCTTCAACACCACCACCGATGTGGAGTTCCTCGCCGAAAAGGGCGTAGTGGCCAAGGACTGGGCCAAGAAGTTTCCCAACGATGCATCGCCCACCACCTCGACCATGCTGTTTCTGGTGCGCAATGGCAACCCCAAGGGCATCAAGGACTGGGATGACCTGATCAAGCCCGGTGTGCAGGTGGTGGTGGTGAACCCCAAGCTGGGTGGCAACGGCCGCTACGCCTATCTGGCCGCCTGGGGCCAGGCCCGTGAAAAGGGTGGCTCGGATGCCGATGCCCAGGCCTACATCAGCAAGCTCTACAAGAACGTGCCTGTGCTGGCCAAGGGTGGTCGCGATGCAACGGCGGCCTTCCTGCAACGCAATGTGGGCGATGTGCTGATCACTTTTGAATCCGAAGTCGTGTCGATCGACCGCGAGTTCGGCAAGGGCAAGGTAGACCCGGTGTACCCATCGGTGAGCATCACCGCTGAAAACCCCGTGGCCGTGGTGGAACGCACGGTCGAGAAAAAGGGCACGGCCGAACTGGCCAAGGCCTACCTGGATTACCTCTATTCCGATGAAGGCCAGGAAATCGCTGCCAACCATGCGATCCGCCCCCGCAGCGAAGCGGTGCTGAAGAAGCACGCCGATGTGTTCAAGCCAATCAAGCAGTTCACCGTTGGCAAGTACTTTGGCAGCCTGGGTGAAGCGCAGAAGACCCATTTCAGCGACGGCGGCTATTTCGACAAGCTGTTCACCGAACCCAAGAAGTGATGAGTCCATAGCAGCGCCCGCCAGCCGGGCGCTGTCTGCGCATTTCCTGTAGATTTTTGCCGATCGGAATCCATGTCAGCTGCCATCACTGCCCCGGCCAACGCCGTGCCCAGTGCCAAACGCCGTAGTGCCAAACGGGTACTGCCAGGCTTTGGGCTCACCCTGGGCTACACCATTTTCTATCTCAGCATCATCGTGCTGATCCCGCTGGCCACCCTGTTGTTCAAGACTTTCGAGCTGACCTGGGACCAGTTCTGGACAACGATTTCCGCCCCCATTGCCGTCGCTGCTTACAAGGTCACCTTCGGTGCCTCGCTGATCGCCGCCTTGGTGAACCTGGTGTTTGGCATGCTGATCGCTTGGGTGCTGGTGCGTTACAAGTTTCCGGGCAAGAAGCTGGTGGATGCGCTGGTCGATCTGCCTTTTGCCTTGCCTACCGCCGTTGCCGGCATCTCGCTGACCGCCTTGCTGGCGGACAACGGCTGGGTCGGCCAGTACTTTGCGCCGCTGGGTATCCAGCTGGTGTTCAACCGCGTGGGTATCGTGTTCGCGCTGATCTTTATCGGGCTGCCCTTTGTGGTGCGCACGGTGCAGCCGGTGCTGGAAGACTTTGAGAAAGAGCTGGAAGAGGCGGCCGGCAGCCTGGGTGCCTCGCGCTGGCAGACTTTCTACAAAGTGATCCTGCCTGCGATCGGCCCCGCATTGCTGACCGGCTTTGCGATGGCCTTTGCCCGCGCGGTGGGCGAGTATGGCTCGGTCATCTTCGTCTCCAACAACATCCCGATGGAGTCGCAGATCACGCCTTTCGTCATCATGGCCAAGCTGGAGCTCCATGACTATGCCGGTGCCACCGCCATTGCGATGGTGATGCTGGTGATCTCTTTCGTGCTGCTGCTTCTCATCAACGGCCTGCAAAGCTGGCAGCGCAAGCGTGCAGGGATTTAAGCCATGCCAACCATGTATCTTGTATTGATTGCCATCGTGGTGGTGGTGCTGGGCACGGTGATCGCGCGCTACCAGTATGTGGCCCGCCATGAACCCGAAGTGCAGAGCACCGTGACGGAGCCGCGCTGGGTGCGCTGGACCCTGACCGGTATTGCGCTGACCTTCATGCTGCTGTTTCTGCTGCTGCCGCTGGTTGCAGTCTTCGTCGAAGCGCTGCGCAAGGGCTGGGACACCTATGTGGCCGCGCTGACCGAGCCCGATGCCTGGTCGGCCATCAAGCTGACCTTGATCACCGCGCTGATTGCCGTGCCGCTGAACCTGGTGTTTGGTGTGGCAGCCGCCTGGGCGATTGCCAAGTTCGAATTCAAGGGCAAGGCCCTGCTGACATCGCTGGTGGATCTGCCGTTCTCGGTGTCTCCCGTTGTGGCGGGCCTGACCTATGTGCTGCTGTTTGGCGCCAATGGCTGGTTCGGCGCCTGGCTGGAGGACCATAACCTGAAGGTGATTTTTGCGGTGCCGGGCATTGTGCTGGCCACTGTGTTCGTGACCTTCCCCTTCATTGCCCGCGAGCTGATTCCGCTGATGCAGGCACAGGGCAATGACGAAGAGCAAGCGGCCATTGTGCTGGGTGCCTCGGGTTGGCAGACTTTCTGGCGTGTGACCCTGCCCAATATCAAATGGGGCCTGCTGTACGGCGTCATCCTGTGCAATGCGCGGGCCATGGGCGAGTTTGGTGCTGTGTCGGTGGTCTCGGGCAGCATTCGCGGCCAGACCAATACCATTCCGCTGCATGTCGAGATTCTGTATGCCGACTTTCAGTCTTCTGCAGCCTTTGCGGTGGCGTCCTTGCTGGCCTTGCTGGCGCTGGTCACCCTGGTGCTCAAGTCGATCGCCGAATGGCGCGCCGAGAAAGAGCACAAAGAGGCGGCCAGCCTGCCGCCAGAGCGTCCGCGTGATGACAGCGCGGCCACGGCATAAACACGGTATTTTCGAGGTCGGATATGAGCATTGAAATCCAAAACATTTCCAAGTCGTTTGGCAGCTTTAAGGCGCTCAATAACGTCAACCTGGACATCAAATCCGGTGAACTTATCGCGCTGCTCGGCCCGTCGGGCTGCGGCAAGACCACCTTGCTGCGCATCATCGCGGGCCTGGAGTCTGCCGACCAGGGCACCATCCAGTTCAGCGGTGAAGACACCACCGATGTGCATGTGCGCAACCGCAATGTGGGCTTTGTTTTCCAGCACTACGCGCTGTTCCGCCATATGACGGTGTTCGAGAACGTGGCCTTTGGCCTGCGCATCAAGCCCCGCAAGGAGCGGCCCAGCGAAGCCCAGATCCGCGAGAAGGTGATGAGCCTGCTCAAGCTGGTGCAGCTGGACTGGATCGCAGACCGCTACCCCTCGCAGCTGTCGGGTGGCCAGCGCCAACGTATTGCGCTGGCCCGCGCCCTGGCCGTGGAGCCCAAGGTGCTGCTGCTCGACGAGCCCTTTGGTGCGCTCGATGCCAAGGTGCGCAAGGAACTTCGCCGCTGGCTGCGCCGCCTGCACGATGAGCTGCATGTGACCAGCATCTTTGTGACCCATGACCAGGAAGAGGCGCTGGAAGTGGCCGACCGCGTGGTCGTGATCAACAAGGGCCAGATCGAGCAGGCCGGCACGCCACAGGAAGTCTGGGACAGCCCGGCCAGCCCCTTTGTCTATGGCTTCCTCGGCGATGTGAACCTGTTCCGTGGCCGTGCCACCGGTGGCCACACCGTGGTGGAGGGCGGCGTGCAGATCGATTCGCCCGAGCTGGCATCGGCCAACAACGCCCAGGCACTGGCCTATGTGCGGCCCCATGAACTGGATGTGGAGCGCTATTCGCCCGGCCAGGACAAGGATGCCGATGGCCGCCAGCGCGGCATCGTGGCCCAGCTCGACCGTGCGATTGTTGTCGGTCCCATCGCCCGTCTGGAACTTATTGCCGTGGGCGGGCACCAAGCCCAGGGTGCCGAGGCTTCGGACAGCGACAAGCTCATTGAGGCGCAGATTTCTGCGCAACAGTTCAAAGCCATGGGCCTGAAGGAAGGTGAGACGCTGGTGGTGACACCGCGCCAAGCCCGAGTTTTTCTCGATCAAGCAGCCAATATCTAGTGCCCTGACGCTCGCGCCTGTGCCTGAAGCTGTGAGATCCGGTTCTGCCCTTTTGGGGCGGGGCCGGTTTTCTGGTTTTGGGCCCCTGCAGGTCTGTACGCGTAAGATGGCGGGGTTGGCAGCATAAGGACATGACTTGAACTGGATCTGGAACGCACCGCGCCGCACTTTGGCGCTGATTTTTGTGGCCTGCGCGGCCATGATGGCCTTTGGCATGTATTTGCAGCACGTGGTGGGGCTGGAGCCCTGTCCGATGTGCATCGTGCAGCGCTACTGCCTGATTGCGGTCGGTGTGCTGGCGCTGCTGGGCAGCCTCAAGCCCTCGACGGCCGGTTGGTGGAAAAGCTTTGGCGGCCTGGCGCTGCTGTTCTCGGCCTTTGGCGCCTTCACCGCAGCCCGCCAAAGCTGGCTGCAATGGAACCCACCCGAGTTCGCCACCTGCGGCCGCGACTTCTACGGCATGATCGAAAACTACCCGATCAGCCGTTCGCTGCCCATGATTTTCCGCGGCTCGGGCGATTGCACCGCCATCGACTGGACCTTCCTGGGTCTGTCGATTGCCAACTGGTCTTTCCTCGCCTTTGCCGCTTTCAGCATCGTGCTGCTGCTGGCCTTGTTCAAAGCCAAGCGCTAAGCCCCGTCGATCTGCATGCAAACGCCCCTTTGAGGGGCGTTTTTCATGGCTGCGCGGCGCAGGGGACAACGCGCCGGGCCTTTATCGCCAATGCGACTGGTGTGCGCGATAGCCAGCTTGTGCAGAAAAACAGCGGCACTAATATGCTGAACTGTCAGGCATCGAAAGGGGGCAGCATGCCCCGGCTCAGTACAAGCAACAAGCAACAAGGAGATCGCATGATCAGCTATGACGTTACAGGCTTTGGTGAACCCCTGGTGCGCAGCGAGCGCCCAACCCCCGTACCGACCGGAGACCAGGTGCTGGTGCGCATCGAGGCCGCCGGCGTGTGCCACTCGGACCTGCATATCTGGCACGGCGAGTACGACCTGGGCAATGGCAAAAAGCTGTCCATGGCCGACCGTGGCATGAAGCTGCCGCTGACCTTGGGCCACGAGATTGCCGGTGAGGTGGTGGCCATGGGCCCGGACGCCAAGGGCGTCGAGATCGGCAAGCGCTATGTGGTCTTCCCCTGGCATGGCTGCGGCGAGTGCAAGGTCTGCAAGCGCGGCGATGAGAACCTCTGCCTGGCAGGCAAATCGATGGGCGTGTACCAGAATGGCGGCTACGCCGACCATGTGCTGGTGAACCATGCCTACTACCTGGTGGACATTGGAGATATGCCTGCCGAGCGCGCCGCGCCCTATGCCTGCTCGGGCCTGACCACCTACAGCGCGATCAAGAAGATTGATCCCCAGGTGTTCAAGGACGAAAAGATTGTGCTGTTTGGCGCTGGCGGCCTGGGCCTGATGGCTATCTTGCTGATGAAGGCCATGGGTGGTGCTGGCGTGGTGGTGGTGGAGCCCGATGCCAGCAAGCATGCGGCCGCGCTGAGCGCTGGCGCGGATGTGGTCATCGATCCAAAGTCCGCCGACTTTATCGCCCAGGTCAAGCAGGCTGCGGGTGGCGCGGTCTGGGCCATCATCGACTGCGTGGGCTCCAGCCAGACGGTGCAGCAAGGCATCGACATGCTGACCAAGGGCGGTCACCTGGTGCAGATTGGCCTGTTTGGCGGCCATGTGGACCTGCCAACCCCCACGCATGCGATCCGCGCCATCACCTACCAGGGCACCTATGTAGGCAATTTGGGTGACCTGCGCGAGCTGATCGCACTGGTGCGCGACAAAAAGCTGAACCCGGTACCAACCACTTGCATGCATTTCAGCAAGGCCTTCTCCGCGCTGGTGGCGCTGGAGCAGGGCAAGGCCGTGGGCCGCCTGATGCTAACGCCCAACGAGGAAGCGGTGGCCTGAGCCCTTAGCCGCTGAATCGCGCTGGCAGCATCTAAGCCGCCAGCCAGCATGCAAAAAGTCCGCAATTGCGGACTTTTTTCGTTGAGTGGCCGGCGATCAGTCTTGTGTTTCCAGGCTGGGCACGGAGCCCGACTTCACGACGATCTCGAAGTTGCCAACCGATACCTGGTCACCCGCGTACAGCACTTGGCGCTTGACCCGGCGGCCATTGACAAAGATGCCATTGGTGCTGTCGTGGTCCTCCACCATCAAGAGGCCGATGTAGTAGCTGAAGGCGCCGTGGTCGCGGCTGATGCTGGGGTCGCGCAGAAAAAGACCGCTGCTCGGACCTCGGCCAATGGCCGTGCAACCGCGCTCCAGTTGGATGGCGCGGGGAGGAGATTGCAGATCAGAGCGAACAAGGATTTCCGGCAACATGGTGAGCCCCTAAAGGAACTGGCTATTGAAAAGTCTGAATGGATTATGCATCTATTATTTGTTCATAATTGATAAACATTGACAATCATTGTCATAGGCTCGTGCAATCCGCAAAAACTATGAAAAAAACCAAATAAAGACAAAGAATCTAAAAGATGGGTGGGCGATTGCAGGGGTTACTACCGATGATGTGTGCCGGATTTGTGTCAATCCCAACTAATTTGCTCGGCAGCCTTCGCTGATCGCGGGGCATGCCGGCTGGCGCCGGCCCGCAATGCGTTGAAGGATGTTGCTACTCCCCAGCGAACCATCTGTCTAACGGTGGCCCACGACTGGAAGTGCATGCGGCACATGCGGCAGCGCACAGCTGTTCGGGATCAGGCCCAGGCAGCGTCTTCCGGAAGTTCTTCTGAGTGCCCCCGCAGCCCCAGCGACGCTAGAAAAGGCTGTAAGCCTATCCCCACTATCTGACAGGTTGTGCACCTAACTTTTTCCATCCCGTTGCGCGATATCGTTGAGCCATCCCAACGTTGCTTTGCAACATCACTGAAGGAAAAAGCATGAACAAGAATCAAGTCGCAGGCGCCGTGAAAGATGCTGCTGGCAAGGTCCAGCAAAAGGTCGGCGAGGCCGTGAACAGCCCTGAGCAGCAGGCCAAGGGCATTGCCAAGCAGGTCGAAGGCAAGACCCAAAAGGCAGCGGGCAATGTGCAAGAAGCGGTCAAAGACGCCGCCAAGTGAAGAAGGAGTTGACGATGAAATCCAAATCGATATTGATGCTCGGCGCTTTTGCCATCACGATGGCTGCGGGCTCCGCCTTTGCGCAGACGCAAGTGCCAGTCGCAGGCGGCGTCAAGCTGGGTGTGGAGCAAACCGAAATCCAGGCGGTTGCCACCGGTTGGAGCCTGAAGAAGTCGGTTCTCGGCAAGAACGTCTACAACGAAGAAGGCAAGTCTGTCGGCAAGATCGACGACGTGATCGTCGCACCTGACAAGGCTGTCTCTTACGCCATCATCGGTGCCGGTGGCTTCCTGGGCGTTGGCAAGCATGATGTCGCCATCCCCGTGGGCCAGTTCCGCGTGCAAAATGACAAGATCACCTTGCCCGGCGCGACCAAGGATGCGCTCAAGGCGCTGCCCAAGTTTGAGTACGCCAAGAAGTGATAGCTGCCCCGAGGCAGATGTCTTGAAAAGCCCCGCAAGGGGCTTTTTTGCGTCCGATAGCGTATTGGCATGTGCCGATCTGACCTGCCTGACGGTGCGACGGCTGTCCTATCTGCGGCAATGCATCCGATTGGTGAGGCTGGGTTTTGCCGCAAGGGTAGGTGGCGCCCGCCAGGATCGAACTTCAGCAGCGATCTTTAGCTGTTTTCTTGGCCCAGGTACTTCTCGAGGCGCAATGAGGCATTCAGTAAATGCGTCTTGGCACTCAGTGCAGCCCTATCCGCGTCGCCATCCCGGATGGCATTAAAAATGGCCTGGTGCTCTTCTTGCACCGCTTCTACCAAGCTCATGTTCTGCGCCTTGGTGCTGGTTCTGGCTTGTCGAATCACTCGGCGTGCGTTGAGCTCCAGGTGACTGCTCAGCGCCACAAAGTGGGGGTTGTGGGTGGCCTCGACGATGGCTTGGTGAAACTGAAAATCCTGCTCATCCCCCAGCCGGTCATTGGCAATTTCGTACTCCATGCCAATCAAGGCGCGGCGAATCATCTTCAGGTCATGGTCCGTTCGACGCAGGGCAGCCAAACGGGTGGCGGCTACTTCCACGGTTTCCACCAACTCCATCACCAAGGCCAGGCTGTCGCGCTCGCCAATGGCTACATCCTGCATGCGAAAGGACTGGCGCTGGTCTTTTTCCAGCACATAGGCGCCGCTGCCGCGAATGGCCTCAATCAGGCCGTCGGATTTGAGCTGGGACAGCGCTTCGCGCACCACGCTGCGGCTGACATCGAACCGCTCGCACAACTCACGTTCGCTGGGCAAGCGGTCTCCCGGGTTCAGTTCGCCACGCTGGATCAGGCCGCCGATGTTGGCAGCGATTTCATTGGGTAGCACGCGTTCAGGCAGTTTCTTGTTGTTTTGCATTGTCATGGACGAGACCGGGAAAAGGGAAAAAAGTTGTCAGACATATTAATCTACTTTCTCTCAACTGCAGCCGCTCATCTGGATGGATGTGCTAGCACTGGTAAAGGGTTCGGGTGCCACACCCGTGTTTTCCCTTGGTTCACTTGATTTTTCGTTGGCAATCTTATGTCAGACCATTACACTAAGTTGTCAGACCAGTTTTGACTGCGGGCCCTACGTCGCAGCGCTGGATTTGTTCAATCAAATAACGTAATTCTTGGAGACACTTGTGGCGAAGCTACGCTTTCAACAAAAAGGAACCTGGGTATTTGCTGCGCTTTTGGCGGCTGGGTGTAGTGCACAGGCTGCACCGCTGAAGATTGGCTTGGTGGAGACACTGTCTGGCCCACAGGCCTCGACCGGGCTGATGTTCAAGGCCGCTACCCGCTATGCGATTGACCAGATCAACGCCGATGGTGGTTGGAATGGCGAGCAGGTGCAATTGGTGGAGTACGACAACCAAGGCGGGCCAGCGGGTGCGTCGGACAAGCTCAAGGCAGCTCTGGCCGACGGCGTGCAAATGATTGTGCAAGGCTCCTCGTCGGCGGTGAGCGGCCAGATTACCGAAGATGTGCGCAAGCACAATCTGCGTAATCCTGGCAAGGAAGTGATCTTTTTGAACGTGGGTGGCGAGGCGCTGGAGCTGACGGGCGAGAAATGCCACTTCCACCATTTCCGCTTCAACCCCAATGCGCAGGTGCGCGTCAAGGCGCTGGTGTCTGCGATGAAGCAAGACAATGTGCTGGGCACCAAGGTGTTCTCCATCAACCAGAACTATTCCTGGGGCCAGGACATGCAGGCCGCTATTGAAGCCAATGCCGCCGCCGGTGGCTACCAAGTGGTGGACAAGACCTTGCATGACACCAACAAGATCCAGGACTTTGCGCCCTATGTGACCAAGATCGCTGCTTCCAAGGCGGACACGGTGATTACCGGCAACTGGTCCAACGATTTGTTGCTGATGATGAAGGCCTCCAAGGCCGCGGGGCTCAACACCCGCTTCGGTACCGCGTTCCTGGATCAGCCCGGCAATGTGGCCAACGCGGGTGATGCCGCGCTGGGCCACTATGTGGCGCACCCCTTCAACGCCGATGCCAATGGCCAGGACAGCGAGAAATTTGCGCAAGACTTCAAGGCCAAGACCGGTCACTTCCCGGTCTACACCGAAGGCCAGACAGTGTTTGGCCTGCAAATGGTGGGTTCGGTCCTCAAGACCGTGAAGGCCGACAACGGCAAGCTCAATGTGAACGCTTTTGCGCTGGCGCTGGAGAAGGCCGAGTTCAAAACGGCCTTGGGTGTCGCTGTGATGCGCGCAGAAGATCACCAGTTGCTCATGCCTATCGTGGTCTCCAAGGTGAGCAAGGACGCCAAGTTCAAGGCTGACAACACCGACATGGGCTTCCAGACCGTGAAGCTCTTCACCGCGCAAGAAACTGCCGCCCCCGTGCAGGCCTCTTGCAAGATGCGCGCCCCCAAGTAATCACTGTCGCCAACGCTGCGGGTGGGTCTGAGGCTCAGGCACCCGCAGTCCGCAAGCGCTTGCCTGGCTTTGGCTGCCCAAAGCGATCAGGCCAGGCCGCTGCATGCGCGCAATAACGGAAAAGACTCATGGATTACCTGCTTGTCTCATTGCTGAACGGCGTGATCTACGGATTGCTGTTGTTCATGGTTTCAGCTGGCCTGACACTCATCTTCGGGATGATGGGGGTGCTGAATTTTGCCCACGCATCGTTTTACATGCTGGGCGCCTACTTTGCCTATGCCTTGCAGGGCGTGCTGGGTTTTTGGGGGGCCTTGATCGCCGCGCCCATTCTGGTGGGCTTGGTGGGTGTCGTGGTGGAGCGGTTCTTTCTGCGCCGTGTGCACCAGCATGGGCACGCGCACGAATTACTGCTCACCTTTGGCCTGTCTTTCATCATCGCCGAGCTGATCAAGGTGTTCTTCGGCAATTTCCCGGTCGACTATCGCATCCCAGCCAGCCTGGACTTTGCACTGTTCCGCCTGGGTGATGCGAACTATCCGGTCTACCGCATCCTGATGGGCTCTGTGGCGATTGTGATGTTCATCCTCATGTATCTGCTGCTCACGCGTACCCGCGTCGGCATTGTGGTGCGTTCGGCCATCTACAAGCCGCGCATGGCAGAAGCCCTGGGCCACAACGTGCCGCTGGTGTTCATGGGCGTGTTCGGTGTAGGGGCTGCACTCGCCGGTTTGGCGGGGGCTGTTGCTGGCGCCTTCTACACCACCAATCCCAATATGGCGCTGGAGCTGGGTGTGATGGTGTTTGTGGTCGTGGTGGTGGGCGGCTTGGGCTCCATGGGCGGAGCCATGCTGGCATCGCTGTTGATTGGTGTGATCACTTCCTTGTCGGTGGGCGTGGACTACAGCTTGGCCGATGTACTGGGCCTGTTTGGCGCGCGTGACTGGGCCGAAGACGTTGGTGGCTTGCTCACGCTGAAGGTCTCTAGCGTGTCGGCCACGATTCCCTTTGCCTTGATGCTGCTGGTGCTGATGGTTCGGCCCTCCGGGCTGATGGGCGAGAAGAACTGAGCCAATCTACGGAGTGGAAAGATGAATTCGAAATACTGGGGCCTGCTGCTCCTTGTCATAGCCATGCTGCTGGCCTTGCCAGCGCTGCTGTCGCAATCATTGGTGAATGCTGCAATTCAGATGTTGATTGCTGCACTGTTTGCCTGCTCGTTTAATTTGTTGTGCGGGCAAGGGGGCATGTTGTCCTTCGGGCATGCCACCTATTTTGGGGTGGGCACCTTTGCCACCGTGCACGCGATGAATGCATTCAACGGTGCAGGCTTGCTGCCGACGCCACTGATGCCATTGGCCGGCGCCGTCATCGGGCTGGTGGTGGGTGTGGTGGCGGGCTGGTTTGCCACCCAACGCAGCGGCACCTACTTTGCCATGATCACCCTGGCGTTGGCAGAGTTGTTGCACGCCTTGGCGCCGCATCTGAAAGGTATTTTTGGCGGAGAGGCCGGCATATCGGCCATGCGCATGCCCGCCTGGGGCTGGACTTTTGGTTCCTCCAACGAGGTCTACTACCTGACCTTGGTGTGGGTGCTGATTTCGCTGGGGCTGCTGTATTTGTACACCTTGACGCCGGTAGGCCGCCTGACGCTGGGTTTGCGTGAAAACGCGCAGCGCCTGCAGTTCCTGGGGTATGACGTGCACCGCTTGAAGGTGGTTGTGTTTGCCATCTCTGCCATGTTCGCGGGCATTGCCGGTGGCTTGCAGGCCTTGAATACCGAGTCGGCGAACTATGTGCTGCTGGAAGTGCAGCACTCTGCCGCGGTGGTACTCAACAGCTATATCGGCGGTGTCAACGTGTTCCTTGGCCCCGCACTGGGCGCTGCGTTGATGACATTCTTTGGCTATGCCGTGTCCGATTTGACCCGAGCCTGGTTGCTCTACCAAGGCATTTTGTTCGTCTTGGTGATGATGTACATGCCCTCTGGCCTGGCTGGTTTCGTGCAGTGGATTGCGAACAATCGCAAGACGCAGGGCTGGTTCGCCATGCTGCCCTTGATGGCGGTGGCTGCAGTGGCGGGCCTGTTGTTGGCCTCAGCCACGGTGTTTAGCGTAGAGATGCTGCAGCGGTTTTTCTCGCAGGACTACCGCTCGCTGGCCTCCTTCAATGGCGGTGGGGCATGGCCGCCGATTGCCCTGTTTGGCCGTGAATGGGCTCCTGGATCGCTGCTGACCTGGCTGGTGCCCATGGTGTGCCTGGGCCTGGGACTGAGCTTGGTGCAGTTGGCCAAGCGCCTATGGCGTGCCATGGTGGACAAGGCCGAAACCGCGCAAGAGAGACTGCGCGCGACCGATGCTGGCCTGGCACCCGCTGCTGTACAAGGAGTGTCGCCATGAGTGCCAACCAGACGCGAGATATTTTGACGCTGCGCGGTGTGCGCAAGTCGTTTGGCGAAGCCGAGATCATTCGCGGTGTGGACCTGTCTTTGCATGCTGGTGAACGCCATGCACTGATTGGCCCCAATGGCGCGGGCAAGTCCACGGTGTTTCACCTGATCTCAGGGCACTACGCCGTCAGCGAAGGGGTGATTGCATTGGATGGGCAAGAGATCCAGAACGCCACGCCACAGCGCATCAACCGGGCAGGGCTTGCGCGTTCGTTCCAGATTACCAATATCTTCCCCAAGCTCACGGTGTACGAGAACCTGCGTATGGCGGTGATGCGGCGCTTTGGCGTGCAAAACACCATTTGGCGCTTTATCTCCAGCTATCCCGTGGTGCGCGAGGAAACCGAGCGTTTACTGGAACAGGTACGCCTGCAAAAACGGCGTGACGCAGTGGCCGGTGAGCTCTCGTACTCGGAGCAGCGATCGATGGAGATTGCCATGACCCTGGCCTCCGACCCCAAGGTGATCTTGCTCGATGAGCCGATGGCCGGCATGTCGCACGAAGAGACCGACTACACGGTCGAATTGATCAAGTCGGTAACGCAGGGGCGCAGCTTGCTGATCGTGGAGCACGACATGAACGTGGTGTTCTCCCTCTGTGACCGCATCAGTGTGCTGGTGTATGGCGAAGTGATTGCAACCGGGTCGCCAGACGACATTCGCAACAACCACAAAGTCAAGGAAGCCTACTTGGGCGAGGAGGTGAGCGTATGACATCGAGCAACCAGGCTTTGCTGCGCCTCCAAGGCGTTCACGCGCATTACGGCAAGAGCCATATTTTGCATGGCGTGGATTTCAGGGTCGCGCAGGGCGAGGTGGTGAGCCTGTTGGGCCGCAATGGCTCGGGCCGCTCCACGACGATGAAGACCATCATGGGCATGGTGCCACCTACGGCCGGAGACATCTGGCTGGGGAGCCGAAAGCTCAGCGGCGCACGCCCCTTCGAGATTTGCCGTGCCGGTGTGGCCTATGTGCCCGAAGAGCGCGAGGTGTTTGGCAATCTCACGGTGGACGAGAACCTGCGCATGGGCGAGCAGGCCGCCAAGCCGGGCCGCGCGACCTGGACGGTGGAGCACATGTTTGATTACTTCCCCCGGCTCAAGGAGCGGCGCAACACCAAGGCGGGCAGCCTGTCTGGCGGGGAGCAGCAGATGCTGACCATGTGCCGTTCGTTGCTCGGCAACCCGCAAGTGATTTTGATCGATGAGCCCACCGAAGGCCTGGCACCGAAGATCGTGCAGGTGGTGGGCGAGGCGATTCGCGATATCCATAGCAAGGGGGTGTCGGTGGTGCTGGTCGAGCAGAAGCTGGCCATTGCACTGAAGGTGTCCAGCCGCGTTTGCGTGATGGGACACGGGCGCATTGTCTTCGAAGGCAGCCCAGAGGCACTCACTTCCAATCCACAACTCATGAAAGACTGGCTCGCTGTATGACCACCCCACACATTCCAAACGGCTATCCCCAAGCGCAGCCATTTGGCGTTGCGCAATACCCCGGTCTGGCCGGGAAGGTGGTGCTCAACACCGGTGCAGGCAGCGGTATTGGCCGCGCCATGGCGCAGGCCTTTGCCCGCCACGGTGCCCGACTGATGCTGCTGGATATTGATGCCCAGGCCATGGAGCAAACCAAGGCCGAGCTACTGGCAGCGTTTCCGGATCTGGAGGTGGATCTGGTGCAGGCGTCGATTGCCGACGATGTGGCGGTAGAGCGCGCTTGCGCGCAAACCCAGCAGCGTTTTGGCCGTATCGACATTCTGCTGAACAACGCTGGCATCTCGATGAACAAGCCATCGCTGGAACTCAAGCCCGAAGAGTGGCGCCGCACCATTGATATTGATCTGTCGGGCGTGTTCTATTGCGCACAGTCGGCCGGGCGCCGCATGGCCGGGCAGGGCGGCGGCGTGATTGTCAGCACGGCATCCATGTGGGGGCTGTCGTCGTCTGCCAATCGCCTGGCCTATTGCACGGCCAAGGCTGGTGTGATCAGCCTGACCAAGTGCCTGGCAGCGGAGTGGGCGTCCAAGCGGATTCGCGTCAATGCGCTGTGCCCCGGCTACACACACACCGCATTGATGGACGACCTGATGGAGCGCAATGTGATCAACGGTGCCGAGCTCTGCGGCAAGACGCCGCTCAACCGCCTGGGCAAGCCGGAGGAAATGGCCGAAGCCGCGCTCTACCTGGCCTCGGACGCTGCGTCCTTCATCACCGGTCATGCCTTGGTGTCCGATGGTGGCTGGCTGGCCAACGGCTATTGATGCGAACACCCGCAGATTCACAACGACGGAATAAACAACCATGACAACACGTACGGCATTGAGCCCAGCAAGTGACTGGGTGCAACTATCCACTACCGACGAGGACTGGGCGCAGGCAGACCCAGCACTGCTGGGCTCGCTACTCAGCCACATGCAAATCATTCGTGGCTTCGAGGAGTGTGTTCTGGAGCTGGCGGCCGAAGGCCTGGTGCACGGGCCAGCCCACTCCAGCATTGGGCAAGAAGGGGGTGCCGCGGGCTCTATCGTGGGCCTGACGAGTGCTGACCAGATCAACGGATCACACCGCGGCCACCACCAGTTCCTGTCCAAGGCATTGGGCCATATTGCCCCGCAGGGCCTGGACCCCAAGGGCGAGCTGGGCCCACAGATCCAAAACCTGTTGCAGCGCGCGCTGGCTGAGATTTTGGGGCTGGACCAAGGCTTTTGCCATGGTCGCGGGGGGTCCATGCACTTGCAATGGGTGGAGGCCGGTGCCTTGGGTACCAACGCGATTGTGGGCGGAGGCGTGCCCTTGGCAGCTGGCGCCGCGTGGGCGCACAAGCATTCCGGTACAGACGCGGTGGCCGTGACGTATTTTGGGGATGGTGCCGTCAATATTGGCTCGGTGCTGGAAACCATGAATCTGGCCGGCGCATGGAAGCTGCCGCTGTGCTTTTTTATTGAGAACAACCGCTATGCGGTGTCCACCACCGTGGAAGAAGCCACGGCCGAGACGCGCTTGTCGGCGCGCGGGCTGGCCTTCAATATTCAGAGCTGGAAAGTGGATGGCATGGACCCGCTTGCCGTACACCTTGCCATGCAAGAGGCCTTGGCCTGGATGCGCGCCGGCAAGGGGCCTGCGGTGATTGAAGCGGATGTATACCGCTTTTTCCACCAGAACGGACCGTTCCCCGGCAGCGCCTTTGGCTACCGCAGCAAGGCGGAAGAGCAGGAATGGCGCGCGCGCGACCCAATCAGCTTGCTGGCGGCCAAGATGCAGGCGCGTCAACTGTTGTGCGAGGCAGAGATGGCGGCCTTGAAGGAGCGAGTCCGCCAGGCCATGGCACAGGCCTGCGGGCAGCTGCTGGAGGCCGACGCTTCCGGCAAGCCCGGCAAGCCCGGCAAGCGCCGTATTCGCCCCGACCTGTGGCCGAGCCCCGATTTCCGTGATGTAGGTGTGCGTGGTGATCTGCGTGAAATGCAAGGCCTGCGCAGCGAAGAAGAGTCGAGCTTTGCTGGCAAGACCGAGCAGCGCAAGTTTGTGGATGTGGTGGCCGACGTGATGCAGCGCCGCATGGAAACAGATGCCAGCATTGTGGTGATGGGCGAGGACGTGCACCGCTTGAAGGGCGGCACCAATGGTGCCACACGTGGGCTGAGCGATCGTTTTCCGGGCCGTGTGCTGGGCACGCCGATCAGCGAAAACGCATTCGCTGGTCTGGGTGGCGGCTTGGCGATGGATGGGCGCTTCAAGCCGGTGATCGAGTTCATGTACCCCGATTTCATGTGGGTGGCGGCGGACCAGGTGTTCAACCAGATTGGCAAGGCACGCCACATGTTTGGCGGTGGCTTTGAAGTGCCTCTGGTGCTGCGCACCAAGGTGGCCATGGGTACGGGCTATGGCTCCCAGCACTCCATGGACCCTGCCGGTATCTTCGCCACCAGCCCTGGTTGGCGTATTGCCGCAGCATCGACCCCGTTTGACTATGTGGGTCTGATGAATGCTGCACTGGCTTGCAAGGACCCGGTGCTGGTGATTGAACATGTGGATTTGTACAACGGCACAGGCAGCGCACCGGTAGAAGACTTGGACTATGTGATTCCCATGGGCAAGGCAGCGGTGCGGCGTACGGGCAGTGCCGTGACGGTGCTGACCTATTTGTCGATGGTGGCCCATTCGCTGGAAGCGGTGGCGCAAACCGGTGTGGATGCGGAGGTCGTGGACCTGCGTTGGCTGGACCGTGCCAGCATCGATTGGGACACCATCGAAGCCAGTGTCCGCAAAACCAACAATGTACTGATTGTGGAGCAGGGCGCGCGCGGCACCTCGTACGGCGGGTGGCTGGCTGACGAAATCCAGCGCCGCTATTTTGATTGGCTGGACCAGCCCGTGCAGCGCGTGACTGGGGCTGAGGCATCGCCCAGCATCTCCAAGGTGCTGGAGCGTGCGGCCGCTGCCCGTACTGAAGAAGTGGCTGCAGCCCTGCTGCAGGTGATGCGCGACAAGGGCCAGGCTTGACGCCGAGGGACATATCCATGCAAATGATTTCTCCCCTGGAAGTGGGCCTGGGCGTGCGCGATTTGCCGCGTATGCGCCATTTCTACGAAACCGTGATGGGCTGTACGTTTGTCAGCGAGGTCACCGTGCCTGCCGCGAAAGCAGCACAGGCTGCGCTCAGCAACAGCGCCTACACCGTGGTGCGCCTGCAAACCTCGTATGGCGAACGCATCAAGCTGTTGGCGTCGCAGGAACCCGCAGCGGCTGAGCAGCATGCAGGTCCCATTCTGTCGCGCCCCAATGCGGCCTATCTGACCTTTATTGTCGACGACATCAACGCCGCCATTGAGCGCCTGCAGGTTGCCGGAGTGGAGCTGATGACCGGCCCCGAGCGGATTGAGGTGCGTCCGGGCACCTACCTGGTGTTCTGCAAGGACCCCGAAGGCCATGTGCTGGAGATTGTCGAGTACCAAGACATTGCCAGTTATCGCAACGATTTGAATAACAGGAGCGCTTGAGATGGCAAGCTTGTTGCGCATGCCCGAAGTGGCTGCAAATTCTACGGACGCCATCTTGGCGGCCTGGACTAAAAAAGAGGGCGATGCTGTCGCCCTGGGTGACTGCATCGCTGAGATCGAAACGGATAAGGCGGTGGTCGAGGTCAATGCTGACGCTGCAGGTGTGATGGGCCGCTGGCTGGTGCAAGCCGGCCAGCGTGTAGAGGTGGGCGCGCCCATCGGCGTGTTGTTGGCCAATGGGGAGACGGCGGCTGCCATGGAGTCCTTGTTGGCATCGGCAGGGGGGAGTGGCAGCGCTTCGGCAGTTGCTGGCGCAGCGGCTGCCGCTGCTCCTACGCCGCAGCCCTCAAGCGCTGTGGCCAATCCGGCTGCAGCACCGGCTCCCGCAAGCAAGCGTGTGTTTGCCAGCCCACTGGCCAAGCGCTTGGCTGCGCAGCGTGGGCTGGACATTGCCACCATCGCGGGCAGTGGTCCCAAGGGGCGGGTTGTCAAAGTCGACATTGAGCGTGCGGATGCACAAATCGCTGCAGGCGCGGTGACAGCTGCGGTGACCGGTGTGGTGGAGAAGCCAGCAGCTTTGCCAACGCAGGGCCAGTCGGCATATACCGAAACGCCCCATTCAGGCATGCGCCGCACGATTGCGCGCAGGCTGAGCGAGAGCAAATCGACGATTCCACACTTCTACCTGAGCGTGGATTGCCGCATGGAGCGATTGTTGGCCCTGCGTGCCGAGGTGAACAGCGCATCACCGCGCAAGATTTCGGTGAACGACTTCATTGTGCGGGCCGTGGCGGTAGCGCTGCGCGAGGTGCCTGAAGCCAATGTGGGCTGGACCGAAGATGGCATGCGCCATTACCAACAGGCCGACATCGCCGTCGCGGTGTCCACGCCTTCGGGCTTGATCACGCCCATTGTGCGCCAGGCGGATCGCAAATCGCTGTCGCAAATCAGCGAAGAGATTGCCGAGCTGGCCACCCGCGCGCGTGCTGGGCAACTGCGCCCGGATGAATACCAAGGTGGCAGCTTCAGTGTCAGCAACTTGGGCATGTACGGCGTGCGCGAGTTCTCGGCCATCATCAACCCACCACAGGCCGCTATTTTGGCTGTAGGTGCGTCGCAGCAGCTGCCGGTGGTGGAGGGCACTGAACTCAAGGTCGGTACCGTGATGCGATGCACCTTGTCGGTAGACCACCGGGCCATCGATGGTGCCTTGGCCGCGCAGTGGCTGGCTGCCTTACAGCGTGCGATGGAATCGCCGCTGAGCATGCTGATCTGAGGTGGCTATGGCTCAGAAATCATTTGATCTGGTGGTGATCGGCGGCGGCCCCGGAGGCTATGTGGCGGCCATACGGGCCAGCCAGCTTGGCATGAGGGTGGCGTTGGTCGAGAAGGACCAGCTGGGTGGCGTGTGCCTGAACTGGGGCTGTATCCCCACCAAGGCCTTGCTTCGCTCAGCCGATGTGCTGCGCCTGGTTCAAAAAGCGGGGCATTTCGGCGTCAAGGTGGCTGCACCGCAAGCCGATATGCCCAGCATGGTCGCACGCTCGCGGGCCGTGGCGGCCCAGCTGAACCAAGGCGTTACCCATTTGATGAAAAAGCATGGCATTACCGTGCTGCGTGGGCATGCGCGTTTGGCAGGCCAGGGGCAGGTCAGCTTCAGTGATGCGGCTGGTGCCAGCAGCAGCGTGCAGGCCAAGCACATCATCGTGGCGACAGGGGCGCGTGCGCGTCAGCTGCCGCAGTTCCCGGCCAATGACAGCACGGTTTGGAGCTATCGTGAGGCTTTGAACCCAGCCTTCCAACCCCAACGCATGGTGATTGTGGGCGCTGGTGCCATTGGCATCGAGTTCGCATGCTTTTACCGTGCCATTGGGGTAGAGGTGACGGTGGTGGAAATGGCCCCCCGGGTGCTGCCGGTGGAAGATGAAGAAATCTCTGCCCTGGTCGCCAAAAGCCTGCAGCGCGACGGCGTTCAGCTGCAGTTGAATTCCGAGATTGCGCAGGCCCAGAAAACAGCCACAGGCTGGCAGTTGCAGCTCAAGGCGCGCAGCGCTGGCGGCGCTGTGGTGCAGCTGGAGGCTGATGTCGTGCTGGTGGCCGCAGGCATTGTTGGCAACGTCGAAAACCTGGGTTTGGAGAACACGCGCGTCAAGGTCGACAAGACGCACCTGGTCACCGATAAGCACTGCCGTACCGATGAACCTGGCGTCTACGCCATTGGCGATGTAGCCGGTCCACCTTGGCTGGCGCACAAAGCCAGCCATGAAGGGGTGATGTGCGTGGAGCATATGCTGGGCCTGCCCACCCACCACTTGGACCCGCAGCGCGTGCCCGCATGTACCTACAGCCATCCGCAAGTGGCGAGTGTAGGCTTGACGCAAGCGCAGGCCGAGGCATCGGGTCGCAAGATCAAGGTGGGCAAGTTTCCGTTCATCGCCAATGGCAAAGCCATTGCCATGGGCGAGACGGCGGGCTTTACCAAGGTCATTTTTGATGCTGCCAGCGGCGAGCTCCTGGGCGCGCACATGGTGGGTGATGAAGTGACCGAGATGATCCAGGGTTTTGGCATTGCCCAGGCGCTGGAGGCGACAGAAGAGGATTTGATGGCCACCATCGTGGCGCACCCCACCATGTCCGAATCCATGCACGAGGCGGTGCTGGCCGCTTATGAGCGGGCGCTGCACCTTTGAGCCAACCTTACTGAGCTGACATTGGGAGTATTGAGCATGTACAACTTTCAAAACAAGACGCTGCTGCTTACCGGGGCGAATGGCGGTATTGGTCGCGAAGTGGCCAAGCTGTTTTACGCTGGCGGTGCCAACCTGGTGCTAACCGATTTGGACCTGCCGGGCCTGGAGAGCTTTGCCGCCACACTGGGGGCCGATGCTGGCAAACGCGTGGTAACCCAGCGCATGGATGCCGCCAGTGCCGATGATGCGACCTGCGTGGTTGAGCTGGCGCAGCAGTGCTTTGGCGGCATTGACTACCTGGTGCCTGCCGCTGGCCTGTATCTGGCGCAGCCGGCCGAAAGCATGACGGATGAGCAATGGCGCCAGACCATTGCCATCAACCTGGATGGTGTGTTCTACCTGACCCGGCGCGCCATCGCGCATTTGCGCGAAGGCAGTGCGATTGTGAACCTCACGTCCATGGCTGGCCACCGGGGCGCGTTCTACAACGCGCATTACAGCGCATCCAAAGGCGGGTTGATGAGCCTGACCCGCTCGCTGGCCCGCGAGTTGGGGCCGAAGACGCGGGTCAACGCCGTATCGCCCGGTGTGATTGCCACGCCAATGACCCATGACCTGATTGCCAAGCGTGGCTCGGAATCGGTGGAGCAAACGCCGCTCAAGCGCTTGGGCCTGCCAAGCGAGATTGCCAGCGTGATCGCCTTCCTGTGCAGCGACGCTGCCAGCTTTATCACGGGCGAGGTCATCCATGTCAATGGTGGCCTCTACATCGCTGGTTAAACCAGCCATTGTTTCCTAGCAGAGCAAAATATGTTGAATCTCAAAGACCCTTCGCTGCTGCGTGAGCAGTGTTTTATTGACGGCCAATGGCTGGTTGCGGACCAGGTGATCACCGTCACCAATCCGGCCACTGGACAGACCGTTGCCAAGGTGCCCAAGCTCGGTGCCCAGCACACCCGCCAGGCCATTGAGGCTGCCAACCGCGCATGGCCGGCATGGAAGGCACGCAGCGCCAAGGAGAGGGCGGCCATTCTGCGCCGCTGGTTCGAGCTGATGCTGGCCCATCAAGATGACCTGGCCCTCATCATGACCGTAGAGCAAGGCAAACCTCTGGCCGAAGCCAAGGGCGAAATTGCCTATGCGGCTTCGTTCATCGAATGGTTTGCCGAGGAGGGCAAGCGTGTTTATGGTGACACCATTCCCGCGCCCATGGCGGGTCAGCGGATTGTGGTGACCAAGGAGCCCATTGGCGTTTGCGCAGCGATCACGCCATGGAACTTCCCCGCCGCCATGATCACGCGCAAGGCCGGGCCTGCGCTGGCCGCAGGTTGCACCATGGTGCTCAAGCCAGCCTCGCAAACACCGCTCTCCGCTCTGGCCTTGGCCGTGCTGGCAGAGCGTGCCGGTATTCCGGCAGGCGTGCTCTCCGTCGTCACCGGCTCTGCGAGCGATATTGGCGAAGAACTGGCGACCAACCCCCTGGTGCGTAAGCTCAGCTTCACTGGATCGACTGAAGTGGGGCGCGTGCTGATGCAGCAAACCGCGGCCACCATCAAAAAAGTATCGATGGAGTTGGGTGGCAATGCGCCATTTATCGTTTTTGAAGACGCCGATCTGGATGCTGCAGTAGAAGGCGCGCTGGCCTCCAAATACCGCAATGCAGGCCAAACCTGCGTGTGCGCCAACCGTTTGTATGTACACACCAAGGTGTACGACCTGTTTGCGCAGAAATTGGTGACCGCCGTAGAAGCCATGAAGGTGGGCAATGGCCTGGACGAAGGCGTTCGCATTGGCCCGCTGATCGATGGCAAGGCGGTTGCCAAAGTGCAGGAGCACATTGCAGATGCGGTGGGCAAAGGCGCAGAGGTGCTGACAGGTGGTCAGCCACATGCACTGGGCCAATCCTTCTTCCAGCCCACGGTGTTGACCGGTGTGACGCAAGCCATGGCTGTGGCCAGGGAAGAAACCTTTGGCCCTCTGGCACCGCTGTTCCGTTTTGAGACCGAGGACGAAGTGGTCGCGCTGGCCAACGACACCGAATTTGGCCTGGCCAGCTACTTCTACGCCCGCGATCTGGGCCGCGTTTGGCGCGTGGCCGAGCGTCTGGAGTATGGCATTGTCGGCGTGAACACCGGGCTGATCTCGAATGAGGTAGCGCCGTTTGGCGGTGTCAAACAGTCTGGCGTGGGGCGCGAAGGCTCGCACTACGGGATTGAGGACTACTTGGTCGTCAAATACATCAACATGGCAGGTATCTGAGGCCTGTGCGATGAGAGAGTGAAGGTCACAAGTGCTGGCACTTGTGGCCTTCTTTTCTTTCTGGGAGAGGGCGAGCACAGAGGCTGCTGACGCCAGCGCTACTGCTGCAGGCAAGTACGCATTGCAAAAAACATCATATATCGTATATTTTGAATTATTGTGTGTGAGACCTATACAAGGAGAGACAGACGATGTTTGATGATGTGAGCTTTGCGGGGCGAAAGGTGTTGATCACTGCCGGTGCCGATGGTCTGGGGCTGGAAATGGCCCGGGTGTTCCACAAGGCAGGGGCCAGCATCATGGTCTGCGACGTGAACGAGGAGCGCTTGGCCGCTGTGCCGACGGCGCTACCTGGCGTGCACGTGGTCAAGGCCGATGTGTCGGACGAAGACAGCGTGGCCCAGCTGTTTGCGCAGGTAAAGGAAAAGCTGGGCGGGCTGGATGTGCTGCTGAACAATGCCGGGGTTGCCGGCCCCACAGGGTATGTGGAAACCTTGTCCAAAAAAGACTGGGACCATACGCTGGCTGTCAATATCACCGGGCAGTTTTTGTGTGCCCGCCTGGCGGTGCCCTTGCTCAAGCAATCCAGCCATGGCGTGATGATCAACCTATCGTCGGCGGCGGGCCACCTGGGGTTTGCGGGCCGCTCTGTGTACTCTGCATCGAAGTGGGCGGTCATTGGTTTTACCAAATCGCTGGCCATCGAATTGGGTGCTTACGGCGTACGTGTCAACGCAATTTTGCCCGGCGCGGTGGAGGGGCCCCGCATCCGTGCCGTGATCGCCGCCAAGGCAAACACCTTGGGTAAACCGGTGGAAGAGATTGCATCGCATTACGAAAACCAATCGGCGCTGGGCCGTATGGTGACTGCCACCGATATTGCCAATATGGCCCTGTTCAATGCCAGCGAAGCCTCGCGCAGTGTGAATGGCCAAGCGATTGTGGTCGATGCCTTTACCCAAAAGCTGTACTGAGCATGGCAGAAAACACCACACCTGAACCAGGCCATGTGGCCATTGTGGGCGCGGGGCTGATAGGCCAGGCATGGGCCATCGTCTTTGCGCGTTCTGGCTGGACCGTGCAACTGTACGACGCCCATGAGGCCGGTTTGCCGCAAGCCCAGCAGCTGATCATTGGCCAACTGCAGGCCTTGCAGGCGCAGGGCCTGATGACGGGAGCCGACGAGGCGGCCAGCCGCGTGCATGTGGCGCAGAGTTTGGCGCAGGCCTTGCAAAATGCGGACTACGTGCAGGAAAGCTCACCCGAGCAGCTGGAGCTAAAGCAGGCCCTGTTCAAGCAATTGGACGCATTGGCCCCGGCGCACACCATCATCGGCAGCTCTACCTCCAGCATTGCCGCCAGCCTGTACACCGAAGACCTGCCGGGGCGGCACCGTTGCCTGGTGGCCCACCCGGTCAACCCGCCGTATTTGATTCCGGTGGTGGAGTTGTGCCCAGCCCCCTGGACCAGCCCGCAGGCGGTGGCAGATGCGCGCAGCATCATGCAAGCCATTGGGCAAAAGCCGGTGGTGGTCAAGAAAGAGATTGAAGGCTTCATCCTCAATCGCCTGCAAGGGGCTTTGTTGCACGAGGCGTTTCGCCTGTATGCGGCAGGCATTGCCAGCGCGGAGGATATTGATACCACGGTCAAAGACGGTCTGGGCCTGCGCTGGTCCTTCATGGGGCCGTTTGAAACCATCGACCTCAATGCACCGGGTGGGCTGAGCGATTACTGCGCCCGTTACGGCGCTCTGTACCAATCCATTGGTCAGTCGCAGCAAGAGACTCCCCCATGGAGTGAGGCCTTGGTGGCTGCTCTGGACCAGGAAAGGCGTGAACAGCTACCGCTGCAGGATTTGCACGAGCGGCGACTGTGGCGCGATGAAAGACTGATGCAGTTGATGCGTCACAAACACGTTAACGGAGACTGATATGGCCAAACCAAAACAGAAAATCATCATTACCTGCGCTGTTACCGGCGCCATCCACACACCCAGCATGTCGCCCCACCTGCCGGTCACCGCGGACGAAATTGCCGAGGCCGCTATTGGCGCGGCACAAGCCGGTGCTGCCATCTTGCACTTGCATGCCCGCGATCCGCAGACGGGAAAACCGTCGCAAGACCCGGCACTGTTCAAGCCCTTTTTGGAGCGCATCAAGGCCGAGACGAATGCGGTCATCAACATTACCACTGGCGGTAGCCCGCACATGACGGTGGAAGAGCGCATGCGCCCAGCCACCACGTTCAAGCCGGAGGTGGCTTCGCTGAACATGGGCTCGATGAACTTTGGCCTGTTCCCGATGCTGGACCGTTTTCAGAATTTCGAGCACGAGTGGGAGCGCGAGCACCTGGCCAACAGCCGCTCGCTGATCTTCCGCAACACCTACCAAGACATCGAGACCATTCTGAAGATCGGTAACGACAACGGCACCCGTTTCGAGTTTGAGTGCTACGACATCAGCCACCTGTACAACCTGGCCCATTTTGTGGACCGTGGCTTGGTGCAGTCGCCACCGTTCATCCAATCGGTGTTCGGCATTTTGGGTGGTATTGGCCCGCATCCGGAAGACCTGATGCACATGCGCCGCACGGCGGATCGTCTGTTTGGCGACAACTACGAGTGGTCGATACTGGGCGCTGGCCGTAACCAGATTCCGCTGGCCACCATCGGCGCGGCCATGGGCTCAAACGTGCGCGTCGGGCTGGAAGATTCGCTGTGGATTGGCCCGGGTCAGTTGGCCGAATCGAACCGCCAGCAGGTCGAGCGCATCCGTTTGATTGCCGAAGCGCTGAATTTGGAAATTGCCACGCCTGATGAAGCACGCCAAAAGCTGGGTCTCAAGGGTGGCGGACAGGTCGCATTCTGATTGAATGCCAGGATCCTTATCGGGGCCGTGACTGGGCCTGCTCAAAAAAGGGCTTGCATTGCTCAACATGCAGGCCCTTTTTGGATGCTGCACGCAGCAAGAGCGGGAAATCACCTATGCTGGATATCAGCTATGGCGTTGCAGGGCACTGACCAGGGTGTCCACGTCGAGCTGGCACTTGAAGTTGGCTGCGTGGCGTGCCTCCAGTGTCAGACGGGCGGCGGTACGCCATTGCTCATCGCTGGTGGCTTGTGCGCCGATGTCGCGCAGACGGGTGGGCAGGCCCATGCGGCCATACCATGCGCGCACAGTATCCAAGCTGTTGTCGCTGCGCTCTTCCAGGTCCAGCTGGATCAGCAGGCCCACGGCTACTTGCAGGCCGTGCAGGGCCGTTGCCACGCCAGGGATATGGGGCAGCCCACGGGTCAGCGCATGGGCAATCGACAGGCCGCCGCTTTCAAAGCCCAAGCCACTCATCAAAATCATCGCTTCCACGCTGCGCTCAAAAGCCGGCGTGGGTTCGCCGGTGCCGGCGGCCTGCAGTGCGGTCTCGCCATCCGCCAGCAGGGTCTCGAGGCAGGCCTGGGCAATGGCTCGCGCGGTCAGTGTGGATTGGCCGTCATACATATTGCGGCCGACGCTGGCAAAACATTGCTCCGCTTCAAATTTTTTGGAGATCGCGTCGCCGATGCCGGCCAAGAAAAAGTGGCGCGGTGCAGCGGCGATGATGCTGGTGTCCACCACGACGGCGGCAGGATTCATGCGCATATGCTCTACCGCCAGCAAGCGGTGATGTGCGTCATACAGCACATAGTTTTTGCTGGTGGGGGCGTCGTTGGAGGCCACGGTGGGCACCGTGATCAGCGGCCGCCCGGTGGCCTTGGCCACGCCTTTGCCGGCATCCAGCGATTTACCGCCACCAGCAGCCACAATCACTTCGGCCTTACTTTGGAGCGCCTGCTCGCACAGCGCAGCGATCGACTCGGGCGTCAAATCACCTTGCACCAACAGCACGGTCAGCGCTACTTCGTGCTTGGCGCAAATGGCGGCAATGTGCTCGCCATATTGGTCGTGGACAAAGCTGTCGATCACCAAGGTGGCACTGTGGCCAAGCATGCGGATATGCTCGCCCAGGGTTTGCAATGCGCCAGGGCCTTGTACGTAGCGAGAGGGGGCTCCAAAGATTTTGAACATGCTTGTGCTGGTTGGGGAGGGTGGGGCTCGCAGCTATCTGCGGGCGTGGCTGACCTCTGGCTCTTGCGCTTGGCTTTCCTGCTCGCGCTTGACGAGCCAGTCGATCATGATTTTTCCGCCCCAGGCAATGTCGTCTTGTATGGCCTTGGCGGCGGCTTGCGGGTCTCGGGCTTCCAGTGCATCGAGCACGGCCTCATGGCGGTGCTGGTCTTGCTTGTAGTCAATACCGGCCGTCTTGATGTGGAAGACTTTGAGGATAGGCCCGGTGATGACCCAGAACGCCTCCACCGTGGTGCGCAGCACCGGCTTTTTCGCCGCTTCCAGCAGCGCGAAGTGGAACTTGCGGTTCAGGTGGCTGGCGCGCTTGGGGTCACTGGCGGTATTGGCCAAAAACTCTTTTTGCAGCGCCTTCAGGTGGTCGAGTTGCTTGCGCGTGATGTGATGTGCGGCTTCGGCAGCGCCCATGCCTTCCAGGTGAAAGCGGATTTGCTGGATTTCGCGCAGCTTTTCCGAATCGACGTACGGCACATACACCGCTGTGGCGGCCTGCATTTCCAGGCCCTGTTCACTGATCAGTCGAAAGATCGCTTCCCGCACGGGCGTGATCGACACATCCATTTCCTTGGCCAGGTCGCTGATGATCAGGCGCTCACCGGGCTCGTACTGGCCGTCAATGAGGGCATTGCGGATCTCGGTGTAGACCTTGTGGGAGAGGTTTTCTTTCTTGACTGGTTTGAGGCTGGGCATGGATGTGCAGGGCTGAATTTTGCGATAGGCTGATTCTAACGGAGTACTTGCATAACGCGAAACTTAGTATATCATATATCATATATTTTAAAAGGAGCATCCATGCCAGAAAGTTCCTGCGCTCTGTCGGCAGCAGAGCTGGAGACATTGAAAGAGCGGGCCCGGTTCATCCGTTTGGAGACCATTCGCCAGATCGAAATAGCCAAAGTAGGGCACTACAGTTCGGTGTTCTCCTGCGCGGAGATATTCGCCAGCCTCTACTACGGGGTGATGCGTTTACGCCCGGGCGAAGCGGCCTGGCCGGACCGTGACCGTTTTCTCATGGGCAAAGGGCATGCTGCCGTGGGCCTGTTCCCGGTGCTGGCAGATCTGCGGTTCTTTGATGCCAGTTTGCTCGATGGCTACACCCGTCTGGGTAGTCCACTGGGCGACCACCCGGACATGACCAAGGTGCCGGGCGTGGATTTCAGCTCGGGCTCAATCGGCCACGCGCTGTCCAACGGCGCAGGCATGGCGGTCGCCGCGCGGATGCAAAAGCGCGATTTCAGCACCTTTGTCATGCTGGGTGATGGGGAGATGCAGGAAGGCCAGGTGTGGGAAGCCGCACTGTTTGCGGCCCATCACCAACTCTCGCGTCTGATTGCCATTGTGGACCGCAATGGCTACCAGCTCGATGGGCGTGTGGATGACGTGATTGGTGTGGAGTCACTGGCTGACAAATGGCGCAGTTTTGGCTGGCAAGTGCATGAGGTGGATGGCCACGACTTGCAGGCGCTGACCACGTTGTTGCGCATATTGCGGGCCGATGATGCGCGCACGAAACCAGCCTGTGTGATTGCCCGCACCGTCAAGGGCAAAGGCGTGGGGTATATGGAAACCGAACCGGGATGGCACCTGGGTTACCTGGCACCGCCAGATGCGCAGCGTGCGGTAGAAGAAATTCTGTCCCGCGATATCTGATGCGGCTCTTCACTCCATCCATTTGATCAAGGCTTGCCCCATGACCCAGTTACTCTCCCAGGATTCTTGGCAATACCGTTCTCTTAACGCGGTGACGCCGGGACTGTCTTACCTCTCCAATGCGCTGATTGATCTGGCCAAAGAAGGTCATCCGGTGGTCGCCGGGTCGGCAGATCTGCAGTATTCCAACGGCCTGAACCTGTTTGCCAAGCAATACCCAGAGCGCTATGTGCAGTTTGGCATTTCGGAGCAGAACATGGTGTCTGCCGCCGCTGGCATGGCCACCACGGGCTTGATGCCGTTTGTGGCCACCTTTGCCTCCTTCCTGGGTTTGCTGTGCTGTGAGCAGATTCGCATGGATGTGGCCTATACCAAGCTGCCTGTGCGCTTAATCGGGCACCACACCGGCATCAGCCTGGGTTTTTATGGCACATCCCACCACGCGACCGAAGATATTTCCACCATGCGCGCCATTGCTGGGTTAACCGTGGTGTCGCCCGCCGATGGTGAGCAGCTGGCGTCTGCCATCAAGGCGTCTGTGCATTGGCCAGAGCCCATTTATTTTCGCATTGGCCGTGGCCGCGAGCCGGCGGTGTACACCGCCAACACAGCCTTTGAATTTGGCAAGGCCCTTGTGCATTCGGAAGGCAGCGATCTCAATATCATCGCCTGCGGCATGGCCGTCAGCGGCGCATTGGAAGCGGCCGAGCGGCTGCGCAAGCAAGGCTTGTCAGTGGGCGTGATCGATATGCACACCATCAAACCGCTGGACCGCGACGCCGTGCTGCGTGCGGCCAGCCTGTCCAAAACGCTGATGACCGTCGAAGAGCACAACGTGCTGGGCGGCCTGGGCGCGGCGGTGGCCGAGGTGCTGGCCGATGAAGGCCTGGGAGTGCGCTTGGTGCGCCATGGTATTCAGGACGAGTATTCCCTGATTGCTCCGCCCACAACGCTTTACGCACACTACCAGCTGGACGGTGCCGGCATCGCAGAGGTGGCCCGCAGCCAGCTTGAGCGCAACAACAAAAAACAAGGGTCTATCGCATGAAAGAAATCTCAGGCAACACACGTGTCTTCGGCATCATTGCCGATCCCATCTACCACGTAAAAACCCCGCAGCGCCTGAACGAGCATTTCGCGCGCACTGGCTTTGATGGGGTATGCGTGCCGTTTCACGTCCAACCCGATGGCCTGGCTGCCGCCATGGCCGGGTTTCGCACCATGCAAAGTCTGGGCGGCGTGATTGTGACGATGCCGCATAAAACGGCGGTGCTGGACTTGGTGGACCAGGTATCGCCCGTGGCCCGTAAAATTGGCGCGGCCAACGTGATCCGCCGCAATGCCGATGGCAGCTTGTATGCGCATATGCTGGATGGCGAAGGCTTTGTGGGCGGCCTGCATGAGGCGCAGATTCCTGTCAAAGGGAAGACGGCCTACCTGGCGGGGGCGGGTGGTGCGGCCAACGCCATTGGGTTTGCCTTGGTGCAGGCGGGTGTATCCATGCTGACCATTGCCAACCGCACGCAGGCCAAGGTGCAGGATTTGAAAGATCGCATCCTGTCGCTGTACCCTGATGCCGATATCCGCATTGGCACGGCAGACCCCTCGGGGCACGATCTGGTAGTGAACGGCACATCGCTGGGCATGAAGGAAAGCGATGCGCTGCCGCTGGATGTGAGCCGGCTCAGGCCGAACCAGTATGTGTGCGAAGTCATCATGGAGCCCAAGGTGACCCCCTTGCTGCGCGCGGCGCTCAATATAGGCTGTCCGGTGCAGTACGGTGCGCCCATGCTGGCCAGCCAGATCCAGTTGATGGCCAAGATGCTCGGGGCTGAGGCCGAAGGCTGATATGGCAGAGTACGACTACATCATCGCAGGTGGTGGTACTGCTGGCTGCATCTTGGCTAACCGCCTGACGGAAAATGGCAAATACCGGGTGTTGCTGCTGGAAGCCGGGCAGGAGGCGCGCAGCATGTGGATATCGATCCCCGCTGGCTTTTCCAAGCTGCTCGTCGACCCCAACTTCAACTGGCGCTTCAAAACCGAGCCTGAAGACAATGTGCATGGCCGCGTCATCTCCGTGCCACGGGGAAAAGGCCTGGGTGGCTCCACCTTGATCAACGGCATGATCTATGTGCGCGGTATTCCTGAGGACTACGACGGCTGGGAAGCGGCCGGCGCTACCGGCTGGGGCTATGCCAATGTCGAGCCCGTGTTCCGCCAGATTGAGCACTACGAAGCTGGTGACGTATCTCGCGGCAAACACGGCCCCATGTGGCTGGAGGCGGTGGCCGAGCGTTACGCGATATCCGATGCCTTTTTGCGAGCCGCCATGGAAGACGGCCAGCCATTGAACCCGGACTACAACAGTGGTCAGGCCCAAGAGGGCTTTGGTTACTACCAGGTGGTGCAGCGCGGGGGAGAGCGATGGTCCGTGGTGGAAGGCTATTTGCAACCCGCCAAAGGACGGCCCAACCTCAGCGTGATCAGCGGCGCGACGGTGACCCGTTTGGTGCTGGAGGGCAAGCGCTGTACGGGTGTGGTGTACCGCCACCAGGGGCAAGAACACAGGGTTCAAGCGGGGCGCGAGACAGTGCTGGCCATGGGGGCGATTCAGTCGCCGCAAATGCTGGAGCTCTCGGGCATCGGCAACCCAGAACTATTGCAGCGCTTGGGTATTACACCGGTATTGGCGCTGCCACAGGTGGGCGAAAACTACCGTGAGCACTTTGCCACACGCATGAACTGGCGGGTCAAGAACACGGTCACCTTGAATGAAATGTCGCGCGGCTGGCGCTTGGCAGCGGAGGTGGCCAAGTACTACACCCGGCACAAAGGCATTCTCACGCTGGGGACGGGGCTGGTACACGGCTTTGTCAAATCAAGCCCTGAGCTGCCCTTGGCCGATGTGCAGTACTTTTATGTACATGCCAGCTATGCCAACGCAGCGGAGCGCATTCTTGACCGCAAGCCGGGTATGACCCTCGGTGTTGCCCAGTTGAGGCCAGAGTCTGTGGGGAGCATCCATATCCAGTCGGCCGATCCGCAGCAGCAACCTGCGATACGCCCCAACTTGTTGAGCGCGCAGGTGGATCGCGACAGCCTGATTGGGGGCATGCGGGTGGCGCGGCGTATCGTGCAGCAGCCTGCCATGCAGCACTATGTGGAATCGGAGCTCAGCCCCGGTGAGCAGGTGCAAAGCGATGAGGAATGGCTGGACTTTGCGCGCCACAACGGCCAAACCATCTACCACCCCATTGGCACCTGCCGTATGGGGGCCGATGCAGCAGCAGTGACCGACCCGCGTTTGCGCGTGCGAGGTGTACAGGGCTTGCGGGTGATTGATGCATCCGTGATGCCGCGCATGGTGTCGGGCAACACGCAGGCTGCCGTGATGATGGTGGCCGAAAGAGGTGCCGCCTTGATGCTGGAGGATGCTGTACAGGCCGCTTGAGCATATGTCGGCTGCCTGCGTATCTTGATCTGGCTTTAAAGGGAAACTACCAATGGGTGCCGTGCCTTAGGCCACTAAAATCGCGTTTGTGAAGATATATGATATATCAAATAGCCTGAAATTCACTGGTTGATTTAAATATTAGTAAGGAGCAACACCAATGATCAAGCTGAAGAAAATCGTGCTGGCGCTTGGCGCGTGCGGCGTCATGGCATCCGGTGCCGCCTGGGCCGATGTCAAGGTAGGGGCGCTGTTCCCATTCAGCGGCAACCTGGCACTGCTGGGGCAAGAGAGTTTTCGCGGGCTGGAAGTCGCTGTCAACGAGATCAATGCCGCTGGCGGGGTGAATGGCGAGAAGATCAGCATCATCAAGGCCGATGCAGTGGATCCCACCCAGGCCGTGTCTGAAGCCAAGCGTTTGATCTCTGCTGGCGTGGTGGGCGTGTTTGGCAGCTATGCCTCAGGTGTGTCGTACGCAGCCACGCCAGTCACTGAGCTGGCCGGTGTTCCATATTTTGAAATGGGTGCCACGGCCCACAAGGTCACCACCCGGGGCTACAAATACCTGTTCCGCAGCAATCCCAACACGGCACTCTATGGTGTGGCAGTCGTCGATGCGCTGCACGACATCATCGCCCCCGGTATGGGTCTGAACGCCAAGGACATCAAAATTGGCATCATCCATGAAGATGGCCCTTATGGAACCGATGTGGCCGCTACCGAGAAAAAGCGCGCTCAAGAGCTGGGCTACAACGTGGCCCAGGTGCTGCCATATTCTTCCAAAACGGTCGACCTGTCTTCGCTGATCCTGCGCCTGAAGGGCTCGGACGTGAACGTGGTGCTGCAAACCGCGTACCAGAACGACGCCATCCTCTACTTCAACCAGGCGCGCTCGGCGGGCTTCAAGCCTAAGGTGGTGATTGGTGCTGGCGGTGGCTACTCGCTGGCCGACACAGCTAAGGCCGTGGGTGCCGACATGAATGGTGTGTTTGACCTGGACTTTCCGCAGTCATCCATCAACCCGGCAGGCGCGCCTGGGCTGAACAAATTCCTGGATGCCTACCGCGCCACCTACAAGGGCGAACCACAGTCGGGCCACAGTCTGACCAACTATGTGGGTGCCAAGGCCTTCTTTGAAGCCATTGGCAACGCCAAATCCACCGATAAGGACAAGATCCGCGCCGCAGTGCTGGCCTACAAAAAACCCGCTGGCGAAACCGCCAACGGCTGGGGCTTTGATTTTGGGGAAGACGGCCAGAACAAGGCATCGACCTTCTATGTCATGCAGTGGCAAGACGGCAAGCTGGTCACCATTGCGCCTGACGCGCTGGCACAAGGCAAGCCTAACTTCAGCAAGTAAGTCGTTCGCTGTCATGCCGTCAACACACACCTAAAACAGGCGGGGCAGCGACACCCAGGGTGCCGCTGCCTGCTACACCAAATGTGTTGACCGGTTGTGATGGTCTTGCCGTCGGCAGTGATGCCAGGCAAACCAAAGGGTCCGCACGGCGCATTTCTACAGGCCGCGCGGACTTTGTATTTCTAAGGGTTGCACTATGGAAATTTTTATCCAACTGGTTCTCAACGGCCTGTTGCTGGGCGGCGCATACATCATCATCAGTCTGGGTTTGACCTTGATCTTTGGTGTGGTGCGGGTAGTGAATTTCGCCCACGGCGAATTCTTGATGCTGGGTATGTACCTGATTTATCTGATTGCAACGCACCTGGGCATGCATCCCTATGTGGGTTTGGTGCCGGTTGCCATCATTTTGTTTGCGTTGGGTGCGCTCACGCAAAAGGGCATTATTCAGCCGCTGCTCAATGCGGATGAGCATATCCAGATTTTTGCGATGGTGGGTGTGTCCACCATTTGCCTGAACCTGGCCTTGGTGGTGTTTGGTGCCAACGTGCACCGCGCACCGGCAGAGCTGGGCACCAGCTCGTTCAGCGTCGGTCCCTTCTCCATTGTGTCGGGGCAGATGATCACCTTCATCGTAGGCGTGGGCCTGGCCGTGCTGTTGCATTTGTTCATGCACCGCAGCTACCTGGGCCGCGCATTGCGTGCGGTGGCGCAGCACCGTTATGCCGCCACCTTGATGGGGGTGAACGTGTACAACGTGTACGCCATCGCCTTCGGCCTGGGCGCTGCCTTTGTGGGCGTGGCGGCAGGCCTGCTTGCGCCGCAATACCCGGTGTTCCCAACGGTTGGCACCTACTTTGTGCTGACGGCGTTTGTGATCGTGGTTCTCGGTGGCCTGGGCAGCCTGTACGGCGCAGTGGCGGGCTCGCTGATCATTGGCGTGGTCGACACCTTGGCTGGTTTTTACATCGCCCCCGATTTGAAGGAGGTCGTGTACTTCGGCATTTTTCTCTTGATCTTGGCTCTGAAACCTACCGGCCTGTTTGGCATTGGTACGGAGTGATCGACACCTAAAGGAGCAAGACAATATGTTTCCAGATTTTCGCAATCCCCGCACCTATGTCAGCCTGCTCGTGTTGCTGGTGCTGTTCGCCATACCCATGGTGTACAGCACGCCCTTCATGACCAATCTGTTTGTGCTGCTGTTTGTGTTTTCTGCGCTGGCCGTGGCGTGGAATATTGTGGGCGGTTATGTCGGTCAGCTGTCGCTGGGCCATGCCGTGTTCTACGGCATTGGCGGCTATTCGGCCATGTTGCTGACCCAAAGTTTCGAGATCAGCCCTTGGATTGGCATGCTGGTAGGTGCCGTTATCTCCGCCGTGGTGGCCGTGGTGATCAGCTACCCCACACTGCGCCTGCGCGGCCCGTTCTTTGCGCTGGCCACCATCGCAGTGCTTGAAGTGGTACGCCTCTTGGTCATTCACCAAGAGCCTTGGACGGGCGGCTCCAGTGGTATCAGCCTGCCACTGAACATTGGTTGGAAGTGGATCGTTTTTCGCGACAAAACCAACTACGTCATCATCGCGTTCGGCCTGTTCCTGTTCGTGCTATGGGCATCGTGGATGATTCGCAAATCGCGCCTGGGCCACTACCTGATTGCCATCCGCGAGCGGGAAGATGCGGCGCTGGCCGTAGGTATCCACACTGTGCGCGCCAAGATTGTGGCCGCTGTCATCTCGGCCATGTTGACCAGCATCATCGGCACCTTTCATATCACCTATCTCACCTTTGTGGATCCCGCCTCGGCCTTCTCGCTGGACTTGTCCATCCAGATCGCCATGTTCGCGCTGATTGGTGGCCTGGGTACCGTGGCCGGCCCGGTGGCTGGAACCTTCTTGGTGCTACCCATTGCCGAGCTGGCGCGCGGTTGGCTCAGCAGTGTGGGCAACGGCATGCACGGCGTGGTCTATGGCGCCATCTTGGTGCTGGTGGTGCTGACGATTCCACGTGGTTTAGCCGGTGCCTTTGGCGGCAAAGTCAGCCAGTGGATCGCCCGTCTGCCCTACATTGGCCAGCGGCCCACGCCGCCGGTGCTGGCGCAGCAAGACAGCACCAAGCCGGTCACTGAAAAAGGCCAGCCGGTGTTGAAGGCGGAAAAGCTGTACAAGCGCTTTGGCGGTTTGTTGGCGACCAACGATGTATCGCTGGTGCTGCACCAAGGCGAGATTCTGGGCGTGATTGGCCCCAACGGTGCAGGCAAAACCACGGTGTTCAACCAGCTCTCGGGCTTTTTGGCACCAGACCAAGGCACCGTGTCGATGCTCTCCAACACCGGCGAATGGCTGCAGCCTAAAACGCCGAATGACTTTGCCCGCAAGGGCCTGGGGCGCACCTTCCAGATTGCCAAGCCTTTTACTGGTTTGACGGTGCTGGAAAACATCATGCTGGGTGCGTTTATTCACACCGCCAACCGCCATGAGGCCGAGCAAGTTGCGCGCCGCGTGGCGGAGCTGACGGATTTGACCAAGTACCTGAACACCGAGGCGCGTAGCCTGACGGTGGGCGGCATGAAGCGGCTGGAGATTGCGCGGGCACTGGCCATTCGCCCGCATATCTTGCTGCTGGATGAGGTGATGGCTGGGCTGAACCCCACTGACATCGAAAAAGCCATTGCGATGATTCGCCGCATCCGCGATTCCGGGGTCTCCGTGCTGTTGATTGAGCACATGATGCAAGCCACCATGGCTTTGTCAGACCGCATCATCGTGATCAATGAAGGCGGCGTGCTGGTCAGTGGCGCGCCCAAGGATGTGATCGAGAACCCCGCGGTGATCGAGGCCTATCTGGGCAAGGAGTTTCAAGATGCTTAAGGTAAGTGGATTGGTATCGGGTTACGGAAAAACCCAAATCCTCAACGGGCTGGATTTCGAAGTGAACCAGGGCGAAATCGTGACCCTGATTGGTGCCAACGGTGCCGGTAAAACCACCACGCTCAAGGCCGTGTGCGGTGTGATTGCGGCCACCGGTGGCAAGGTGGAGTTTGATGGCAAAGACCTGACCAATGCCGAGCCCTACGACATTGTGGACGCCGGCATCACCATGATCCCGGAGGGCCGCCAGCTGTTTCCGCACTTCACCGTGAAAGACAACCTCCTGATGGGCTCGTACAAGCGTGCGGCCCGCCCCATCATGCAGCGCAAGATGGAAGAGGTGCTGCACATCTTTCCCCGCGTGAAGGAACGCTTGAGCCAATACGCCGGATCGCTTTCTGGTGGCGAGCAGCAAATGGTCGCCATTGCCCGCGGCATGATGGCCGACCCCAAGCTGCTGGTGTTTGACGAGCCATCGCTTGGCCTGTCGCCACTGCTGGTGCAGCAGATGTTTGACATCATCCGTGACATTGCAAAACACGGTGTGACCGTGCTGCTGGTGGAGCAGAACGTGTTCAAAACCCTGCGCCTGGCCAACCGTGGCTATGTGCTGGAAAACGGCTCCATTGTGTTGGCGGGCTCGGGCGAGCAGCTGCTGAGCGACCCACACGTGAAGCAAGCGTACTTAGGGCATTGATAGCCTGCTTTCTGGAGCAATGATGACGACTTTTCATACCCGATTTATTGACCATGGCACTGGCGGCGAGCCCAGCTGCATGCAGCTTGCCGAGCGCGATGTGCCTGCACCGACGGGCCGCCAGGTGGTGATTGAAGTGGCCTTCGCCGGGGTTAACCGCCCCGATGTGCTGCAACGCTCGGGCCTCTACCCACCGCCACCCACAGCCTCGCCATATCTGGGCCTGGAGGTGGCAGGCACTGTGGTCGCCACGGGGCCAGACGCCCATCGCTGGAAGCTGGGCGACCAAGTCTGCGCACTGACCCCCGGTGGCGGCTATGCCGAATACTGTTTGGCAGACGAACGCCATTGCCTGGCCGTGCCTGTTGGTGTAGATCTGCTCAGAGCGGCGGCCATTCCTGAGAACTATTTCACCGTCTGGACCAATCTGTTTGAACGGGCCAAGCTGCAGGCAGGCGAGATTTTGCTGGTGCATGGTGGCTCCAGCGGCATTGGCTTGACCGCTATTCAACTGGCTAAGGCCTTTGGTGCCAAGGTGTGGACCACCGTGGGCAATGCAGAAAAAGCCAAAGCCTGCGAAGCGGCAGGTGCGGAAAAGGTCATCCTGTACAAGGAGCAGGATTTTCAGCAGGTGCTGCAAGAGGCCACGCAAGGCCAGGGCGTGAATGTCATTCTGGACATGGTGGGCGGCAAGTACACCAACAAAAACCTGCAGTCGCTCGCCATCAACGGCCGGCTGGTACAGATTGCCTTCTTGGAGGGCAGCAAGGTCGACATCGATGCGACCCCCATCATGGCCAAACGCCTGTGGTTCACCGGCTCTACCTTGCGTCCCCGCTCGGACGAAGACAAAGGCGATATCGCCCGCCAGTTGCAAGAGCGCGTGGTCCCGTTGCTGGAAAAAGGCCAATGCCTGCCCGTGATCCATTCGGTCTTCCCTCTGGCGCAAGCTGCGCAGGCGCATGCGCTGATGAACAGCAGCCAGCACATTGGCAAGATCATGCTGAAGGTCAAACCATGAGCGAACAACTCAAAGGCCAGGTGGCCATCGTCACTGGTGCGGTAGGCGGAATTGGCTCCGCCATTGTGGAGCGTTTTCTGGCTGAAGGTGCAAGCGTCGGCTTGATCGACTTCAACGCCGAAGCCGGTGCCCAGCACACCGACATGCTCGAGAAAGCCGGGCACAAGGTATTTTTTGCACAGGCCGATATCAGCGACTACGCAGCTTGCGAGCAGGCCTATGCCGCCATCTCCGACAAGCTGGGTGCGGCAGACATCATCGTCAACAACGCCGGCATATCGCCCAAGACCCAGGGCCGTGCCTTGAGCGTGTGGGAGATGCCGCCCGATGAATGGCGCCGCGTGGTGGATGTCAACCTGAACGGCGTGTTCAACCTGACGCGGCTGGCATCGCCCCACATGGTGCATCAGCGGCGCGGCCGGGTCATCAATATGTCTTCCGTGGCGGGCAAGGCCTATTGCGACATTGTTGCTGCCCACTACGCCGCCACCAAGGCCGCGCTGATTGGGCTTACCCGCCATTGGGCTGCAGAACTTGGGCCTTACGAGATTACGGTCAACGCCTTGGCCCCAGGCCGCATCAGCACCCCGCTGCTCAAATCAGTGTCCCAAGAAGTGAACGAGGCCGTGACCCGCGTCACCGCCTTGCGGCGCTTGGGCACGCCGGAGGAGGTGAGCGATGCCTGCCTTTTCCTCGCCTCCGACCAATCCCGTTTTGTGACCGGCCAGGTGCTGGATGTGGCGGGTGGGTGGCTGATGACTTGAGCGGTGTAGGCCCCGCAGCTCCAGCACTGGTCAGGCCGCTAACGCAGATGCCCCAGCGGAAGTCTTCAGCTTCAGTGCCTGATGTGGGCCTTGGTGGCTGTAAATGCTAAGCCAGTCACTGATCACCCAGCTGGCGCGATGCGGGCTCCTTGGATGCGCCGATCACGCGCTCTCCGCTATCTGCCGAAACCACCTCAATGCGACTCTTCCGGCTAGCGTTGCCCGCTCCTATCTGCTCCTATCGAATAAGTTATAGGAGGCTTTGAGGAGTCCAGGAAAGCTTGGGTGATTCAACGGCAACGCAAGTGGCAACCTGATGCAGAACACTTCGCCCCTCGCTCTGCCCTGCATCTGGCCCGGCCCTAGGGCCTGCAATGGCAGCGCCTAACAGACGATGTGCAGGCCTGGTGCGGATGCGAAGGTGTTTTAAATTTATCTGACATGCCCCGGAGATACCTGAATATCTTCTTGGCGTGTTGATTTTTATAAAGGTATTGGCCTGCCCGACAGGGATCGAACCTGTGACCCACAGCTTAGAAGGCTGTTGCTCTATCCAACTGAGCTACGGGCAGATGCTTGTTTGATGGAGGTGATCGCCGTGATGGGCGGCACCTGAAAAGAAACGCGGAGCGGTCCGCACTGGCCATCTTTGCTTTTATGACTGGGCGTCATTATGCACTGATTCAAGGTCCCCAGCCGCGCCACAGACTCGGCCAAGCCAAAGATGAATGGCGCCCAGACGTCTCAATCTGCTGTAGACAGCAGTTATCTGGCCGACCAGAAAAAGCAATGCCCGCAGTTAAAAAGTACTGCGGGCATTTTCTATTTCGAGCGAGCCATGCATCGGTCAATGCATGGCTGCGGAGGGCAGGGTAGCGCTTACTCGGTCTCTTCGTAAACCAGCGAGGGATTGTTCATCGACCGGGCCACATCGTTGAGGCTGGCGATGATGTGGTTGGCGAAGAAGCTGCTTTGGGTGTCGGGCTCCAGCGCTGCGATCGCCAGGTTGGCCAGCGACTGGTTCAGCGGCACATAGTAGCTGCCTTCAGGCACGTCGATGGCCACGCGCTCCAGGCCGACCTTGACCCGCTCCACGCTTTGTTGACCAGGGCCCAGGACATCGCTCTTGGCGCCGCTGCTGCGTTCTTGTTCCTGGTAGGTGTCGGCCAGCAGATTGCCGGGTTCGGCCACGCGCAGCACTTGCAGGCCCAGCGCGCGCAGCTTGTCGACGGCGTCGGTGGCATTGCCGGCCAGCCAGTAGCCGCAGGGGCGTGCGCGCTTGGGGCCAGGGGTCAGCTTGACGGACGAGTGCCAGTCCACTTCCTGCTGCATGTCTTCACCCGTTTGCGGGTCCAGGAACACAACGCGGCGCTTTTCAGTGGTTTGCTGCGACTCCAGCGTGAACTCACCCCGGCAGGCCTGGGAGGCGATATCGCGGTTCGCAAAGGTGCGCACCTGCTCCAGTTCCTTAGTGCGTTGCGCGGTGGTCTGCAGCGCAGAGGCCAGCGCCACATATTGGCTGTGTACGCGGCGCTGGATATGCGCGCGGCCAATGCCGACACCCCGGGTTTCGACCAGCATCGTGGCGGCGTTCTTGAGGGCGTTCACATTGCGGCCGGTGTCAGGGCGCACACCGCCCATGGACAGCGACAGATCCTGCGGATCGCGGGTGGTGGTGTAGTACCAGTTGGTGCTCTGTCCCTGTTCGGTCAGCGCCTTTTGCATGGGCAGCAAATACCATTCGGTCGAGGCCTTGGCGATGAACTCATGCACATTGGAGGTGGTCGGCGTTTGCAGCAGTGCGTCATAGCGCTGCACGCCCTTGAACTTTTCCAGATAGCGGCCGGCCACACTGAACTCATGCGCATCAAACACCGCAATGGGGCGGTAGATGCGGCCGAGCTTGGCCAGCGCCTGGGCTTCCGGCGTCTGCAGCAGCAGGTGGTCGCGGTTCATGTCCAGGCCATTGGCGGTGGTGCGCCGGCCAGCAGCGGCGCCATCGGGGTTGGCGCGGGGCACCAGCAGTACATTGATCTTGTCCAGCACCGATGCCAGTGGGCCTTGCTTCAGGTCCTGGGCCAGGGCCAGCAACGCTTCGCTGCCTGCGGGCTCATCGCCGTGCTGCTGGCCGACCAGCAGCACGGTGGGGCGCTGGCTCTGGTCCAGGTCGTGCAGGCTGGTGCTGGCTGCGCGGGTCAGCAGCAGCGCCAGGATGGGCTGGCCTTCCTGCGAGGTGCCGGCGGTGACCAGCTCGGCCTTGGTACCGGATGGGCCGGGGTTGGCCAACTGGCGCAACCATTGGCCCAGTTCGGCATTGCTGGTGTAGGTCGTGCGGCCTGCGCCTAGTCCTGGAGTGGCGTAGCTGCGCTGGGGATCGGGAAATCGGGCAGCGACTTCGTCGCTCTCCTTCCATCCGCCCAGAGGGCTGCCTTGCAGCGGAACCGTTTCGACCGGGGTGGATACCACGCCCGAGTTACCGATGCCCGGGATCTGCACGGGGCTGGGGCCGCCGGCAGGCTTGGTGGTGACCGTCCCCGGCGCGGGCTGGGTGCCTGCCACAGGCGTGCTGTTCCAGGTGGGCAGCGGCGTGCTGGAACATGCGGACAGCGCGATCGCTGCCGCAATGACGGTCAGACTGGTCCAGCCTGGCATCGAGCGCTGGGTGGATGGGGATACTGCGTCGTGTTTCATCATCATTGTTGTGCGTGACAAATCACGCCCCTCCTGAAAAATACGTTGCCATTATGCAAAGCGGTGTGGCGCTTTTACGTAGGATGGGTGCGAAACAATAAGTTTCCGTGCGTAACTGACGTACCCAGACCGGGTGAATTTACACCAGCAGCGATGCGGACCAGAGGCAGTTTTAAGGCAGGGGACTGTTGTTGAATTTTCCTGCAGTGGGAATTCTCGGTAAAACTCGCTGCCGTGGTCTGAGGGCGACCCCCCAGGCGATCCGCGCCCATCACGATGGGCGAGACCTATGCAGAGGGTCCCTGGCTGTCACCACCCGCCTGCTCGAATGTACCAGCCGAATCCAGGTCGGGCGCCAATTCTCCGGCATGGTTGCCGGGTGAAGGGGCCCGCATGCGCAGCAGCGCACGCACAAAGCCGTGGTCGGAGCGGCTGCGGTCGCGGCCTTCGTGCAGGTGGTCGTTGAAGTAATCCACCCGGCGCACATCGCCCACCGCATGGCGGCTGCGCGGGTCGAACTCCTCGCTGACGAGCACCTGGTCCAGAACGGCCGGCGCACCCTGGTGGATATGGGAATAGGCCACATCTTTTTTCAGCGCCGCATCGCCCAGCAGATCGAAGGCATTGAACAGCGCGCGATCGCGGGCCTTGCGGTCATAGGCCACTTCGGAGCTGGCAGAGATCATCTGCGTGGTGACGCTGTCGGGCGTGTCGTTGAAATCGCCCAGCACCACCAAGGGCATGCGAGTGTGGCGCAGCAGGTCGATCACCAGGCAGCGCAGCGCCGTCGCCTCCACACCCCGCATCACCAGCGAGCGCAAGGAGGCCAGCGCGGCAATCTTGGGGTTGTCGCGGTCTTCCAGCGGATTGCCGTTGGCATCGAGCAAGAACTTGGGGCGCTTGGATTTGAGGTGGCAGGTGAGCACCGTCAGAATCTGGCCGCGCTTCATCTGCAAGGTGGCGACGAGCGGTGGCCGCTCAAAACGGGTGTGAATGCCCAGGCCGGGGATGGGTTGGCCCAAGCCCGCCGGAAAATCGGTGAATGAGCGCGTGGCCAGCACCTTCAGCCGCGTCGCCAGGCCCACGCGCGGCGTGCCGCTGGCGCCGGGTCGGCCCTCGCTGTTTTCTGCGCCGGGTACGGCCACATAGTGGTAGTGCAGGCCGCTGGCGGCGAGGGCCTCAGTGAAGGCGGTCTCGTCCCAGACTTCCTGCACGGCCAGAATGTCGGCATTCAGGGTCTGGAAGCGGCCGCCCAACCATTGGGTTTTGCGCTCGTACTGCGCCCGGGTGTAGGGCGCCTGGTTGGCGTAAAACTCCCGATCAGGCAGCGCCAGATTGAGGACATTGCAGGTGGCGACCGTCAAGGTGTCGGGTGCCAGGTTGGGCGCTGCAGCTTGTGCAGCGGAAGAGGGCATAGAAAAAGGCCGCATGAAACTCGCTTTCGAATGCGGCCTTACCCTAGCGGAATTGGGCGTCCAAATCAACTGCCATCAGCGATGACAGCGGAAATCGGACGCCGCTTAGCGCTGCTTAGCGCGAGAAGGAGTGGTTGCGGCCACCTCGGCCACCACCACCGCCGCCGCCATTGCGGTTACCACCGCCAAAGCCGCCACGGCGACCGCGTTCGGCCATGCTATCCACGCTGGTGCGCATTGGATCGGGCTGTGCCGCACCGCTGCGGCGGTGGTCACGGCCGTCAACCGTGCCGCCGAACTGCGTGCCCAGATGGGCATCGGCGCGTGGCTGGCGCTCGCTGTCCTGGCGTGGGCCACGGCCAGCACCGGCGCCGCCTTGGCGTGGGCCTTGCGACTGGCGTTGTGGGCCGCGTGCCTCACCCGATGGGTGGCGTGGGCCTTGGCGGCCATCGCGGCGTGGTGGGCGCTGCTCGCGGCGTGCCTGGTCCATGCCTTCGCCGCCAAAATCAGCACCGCCTTCGGCGCGTTCACCGCGTGGGCCGGGGCTGCGCTTGGCATTACCACCACGCTGGCCACCGCCTGCGTTACCGCCGCCGGGTCCACGTGCCACCTTGTTGGTGCGCACGCGTTCCATCATTTCCTGGCGCGCCGCCTTGGCTGCTGCCTGCATCACATCACGGCCAGGGGCCTTGCCTGCGCCGCCCCAGATGGTCTGGCGGCCCATGGCGATGGGCTCAGCCTTTTCGCCTTCTTCGGGGCCAAAGCCTTCGAGCACCTGCACAGGGATGTCCTGCTTGGTGAAGCGCTCGATGTCCATCATGAAGCCTTCTTCATCCATGCACACCAGGCTCACGGCATTGCCTTCGCGGCCAGCACGGCCGGTACGGCCAATGCGGTGCACATAGTCTTCCGAGACATTGGGAATCTCGTAGTTGACCACGTTGGGCAGCTCGTCGATGTCGATACCGCGCGCTGCGATATCGGTGGCCACCAGGGCGCGCAGATCACCGGACTTGAAGCCTTCCAGCGCCTGGGTGCGGGCGCTTTGGCTCTTGTTGCCGTGCAGGGCCATGGCCGAGACGCCATTCTTGCTGAGGTACTCGGCCACATTGTTGGCGCCGAACTTGGTGCGGGTGAAGACCAGCACTTGGCTCCAGTTGTTCTCCTGCACGATGTGCAGCAGCACCTGCTTTTTCTTGCCGCGGCCCACAGGGTGGATCACCTGCTTGATGCGCTGCACCGTGGTGTTGCGCGGCGTCACCTGGATGGACTGGGGGTTCTTCAGCAGGCCATTGGCCAGCTCGCGGATTTCATCGCTGAAGGTGGCGGAGAACAGCAGGCTTTGCTTGTCCTTGGGCACCAGGGCCAGCACCTTCTTCACGTCGTGGATGAAGCCCATGTCCAGCATGCGGTCGGCTTCGTCGAGCACGAGGATCTCGACGGTGGACAGGTCCAGAAAGCCTTGTTGCTGCAGATCCAGCAGGCGGCCTGGAGTGGCCACCAGCACATCGACGCCCTTTTTGATGCGGTCGATTTGCGGGTTCATGCCAACGCCACCAAAGATGACGGTGGACTTGATGTCGAGGTGTGCTGCGTAGAGGCGCACATTTTCTTCAACTTGGGCGGCCAGCTCGCGGGTAGGGGCCAGAATCAGTGCACGGATGGCCTTGTTGCCCCATTTGTTGCGGCTGCCTTCGGATTCGGTCAGGCGCTGCAGCATGGGCAGGGTGAAGGCGGCCGTTTTGCCGGTGCCGGTCTGTGCGCCTGCCAGCAAATCGCTGCCTTGTAGCACGACAGGAATGGCCTGGGCTTGGATGGGGGTAGGCGTGTCGTAGCCTTGTTCGCGCACAGCCTGCACAATGGCAGGTGCCAGATTCAGTTCTTCAAAGTTCATTGGATCAGATGCGTCCAACCTGGACGCTGGGTATCGGCCTCGTCTAAGCAATTTTTTGGAATAATTGCAGCCAGTCAGGTAGGCAGATGGGTTCAAAGAGGGAGCCCGGAACTGTGTCCATCGTCCCCAGCATTAGCGCTGAAGTCCTAGGCAACTGGAGCCTTTGACTGCGGGTATTGTCGCATGCACCGATAATCCCAGGGTGGCCGCGATCAAAAATCGCATATTTTTTTACTGATTTACCAAAAGAACACATGGCTCAATACGTTTTTTCGATGAACAACGTCACCAAGACGGTTCCTCCGAAGCGACAGATTCTGAAGGGTATTTCTCTGAGCTTTTTCCCGGGCGCCAAGATCGGTGTGCTGGGTCTGAACGGCTCGGGAAAGTCCAGCTTGCTCAAGATCATGGCGGGCGTCGACAAGGAGTTCGAAGGCGAAGCCATCCCGATGGCAGGCCTGTCGATTGGCTACCTGCCACAAGAGCCCCAGCTCAACCCTGAGCACACCGTGCGCCAGGCAGTTGAAGAGGCGATGGCCGAAGTCAACAACGCCAAGGCACGCCTGGAAGAGGTGTATGCCGCTTACGCCGAAGAAGACGCCGACTTCGACGCACTGGCCGCCGAACAAGGCCAGCTGGAAGCGGTGATTGCCGCTGCCGGCACCGACTCCGAGCACCAGCTGGAAATCGCGGCCGACGCGCTGCGCCTGCCCGCCTGGGATGCCATCGTCGGCCAGCTGTCCGGTGGTGAAAAGCGCCGCGTGGCGCTGTGCAAGCTGCTGCTGTCCAAGCCCGACATGCTGCTGCTTGACGAACCCACCAACCACTTGGACGCTGAATCGGTGGACTGGCTCGAACAGTTCCTGCACCGCTTTACCGGCACCGTGGTGGCCATTACCCACGATCGCTACTTTCTGGACAACGCGGCCGAATGGATTCTTGAACTGGACCGTGGCCACGGCATTCCCTACAAGGGCAACTACTCCGACTGGCTGCTGCAAAAGGGCAACCGCCTGGAGCAGGAGCAAAAGGGTGAAGAAGCCCGCGCCAAGGCCTTGAAGAAGGAACTGGAATGGGTGCGCCAGAACGCCAAGGGCCGCCAGGCCAAGTCCAAGGCCCGTATTGCCCGCTTTGAAGAGCTGAGCGATTACGAATACCAACAACGCAATGAAACCCAGGAAATCTTCATTCCTGTGGCCGAGCGTCTGGGCAGCCGCGTGATCGAGTTCAAGAACGTCTCCAAGGCCTTTGGCGACCGTCTGCTGATCGACAACCTGAGCATGAACATCCCTGCGGGCGCCATCGTCGGCATCATCGGCCCCAACGGCGCGGGTAAATCCACGCTGTTCAAGCTGATTGCCGGCCGCGAGCAACCCGATTCGGGCGAGGTCGAAATCGGCCAGACCGTGAAGATGGCCTTTGTGGACCAGCACCGCGATGCGCTGGGCAACGACAAGACCGTGTGGGAAGACATCTCCGGCGGTCTGGACATCATCAACGTGGGCAAGTTCCAGATGGCCTCGCGTGCCTACGCGGGTCGCTTCAACTTCAACGGCCAGGACCAGCAAAAGAAGGTCGGCAACCTGTCCGGTGGTGAACGCGGTCGCCTGCACCTGGCCAAGACCTTGATCCAGGGCGGCAACGTGCTGCTGCTGGACGAACCGTCGAACGACCTGGACGTGGAAACCCTGCGTGCACTGGAAGACGCCTTGCTGGAATATGCGGGTACAGTTATGGTCATTTCCCACGATCGCTGGTTCCTGGATCGCATCGCGACCCACATCCTGGCGGCGGAAGGGGATAGCCAATGGGTATTTTTTGATGGAAACTATCAGGAATACGAGGCAGATAAGAAGAAGCGGTTGGGAGAAGAAGGGGCAGCACCTAAACGGATGCGCTACAAAGCCCTGAAGTAAACCCACACCGTACGCCCGTCGCTTTAGCCAAGTGACGGGCGTTTCAACTGGGAGAGGTGAAACGTGGAGCAACGGGCCGTATCGGTATTTGACACCTGTCTGGAGCAGGCATTGCATGAGGCCGAGCCTTTGATGGCCGCCATGTGCAATGCTGCTTTGGCGTCTCTGGGTGCACAGTTGTCGTCTTACAGCAACGCTGAAGATCAACAATTGTTGCTGCACGCGCAATCCCAATTGACCAGCAAAAAAGCGCATCTGCCGCTGGCCTATGCGCTGCGTTTGCGGCAAGCCGTCTTTGCCATTGCCGAAGGCAAACGTGAGGACTACCACGCACAGATGAGCGGCCAGATCCAGGCCGATGGCTTGCTGGAAGACCGCAATGCGCTGCGCGCCCAGATCGAATGGGGCCGCATGCAGATCAACCTGCTGCAGCAGACCGAGCAGAGCCTGACGGGCCTGGAGCGCGTCTACCGCCCCTTGCGCAAGATCACCCGCTACTGGCGCAACGGCAACCCCTTGCACCACACCGTCTACCTCGACAGCCTGCAGGCCACCTTGAGCGACGTGGAGATTTCTGCAGACGCGACCGCGCTGTTTCTGCCTGACATGGTGGGCGTGATGGCCGACCACCTGCAGACCAGCTACCAGCGCATCATGACCTTGGCGATGAACAGCTATGCCGAGCTGCTGGCCAAGGCCGAGCTCAAGCGCCGCGTCGCCAAAGACAACACCCGCAGCTTTGTGCAGCGGACCAAGACCCTGTTCGACATCCCCGCGCATTGCCCCGTCGGCGCCGTCAGGGCCTATAAAACCTTGATCCCGGTGATGGAGCGCATGGCCGCCCAGGACAGTTCGTTCTGGATCGATGCCGACCACCCGGCCCGCATGCTGGTGCAGACCATTGTCGACAAGGCGACGGTGCTCAAGGAAGAGGGGCGCGCACTGTCCGACCCGCAGTTCCCGCAGCTGGTGACCGAGACGGTCGAGACGCTGTCGGCCCTGGCCCAGCCCACTGCGGCAGATTTTGCCCAGGCGCTCAGCCGCTTTGGCGTGCGGATCAAGCCCCGGCTGTCTTCTGCGCTGCAGGATGTTGATGATTCCGGCTACTCCAGCAGCATGCTGCTGGAGAGCCAATGGGGCGCATCAGGCCTGATCAGCATCAGCCCGGAATCCGATTGGGGCCAGCTGGCGCAGCTGCAGGCCGAGCGCGAGCTCTTACCACCGGCTCCCCAAGCTGTGCCCCTGCAGGCCACCGCGTCTGCGGCAGCTCCCGTTGCTGCGCCTGAGAAGGGTGCGCCCAATGCGCTGGAGCAAATCGAATCCGATGTGATGCTGCGCCTCGCCACCAGCTTGCACAGCTTTGATGTAGATCCGGCGCTGCTGGCCGCTTTGACGGGCGCCTGGCCCAAGGTGCTGCTGCAGGCGGCCGAGCGTTCGGGCCAGGATTCCTCGCATTACCGCGCCTACCAAGAGGCGGTGGACGATGTATTGGCCCTGGCAGGGGCCAACGCCAGTGCCAGCATGCACAGCGATGCGGACATGCTGATCCCCTCGCTGCTCACCCGCCTCAAGTCGGGCCTGACCAGCATTGGCTGGATGCCCGAGCGCATTGCGCCGGTGCTGACGGCCGTGGCCCAGATGGCGCCCAGCGCGTTGGTCGAGCTGCAAATGGTGCAGGAAGAGGGTCGCCACGCGGTACCTGCCGTCGCTGGCCCCTTGTCTGCCTCAGCTGCGCCGATCAGCCTGTCGCCTGCCCCGTCTCCATCGGCCTGGGCGCAGTTGCCCGATGCTGTCGATGCCATTGGCGAGGACGAGCCCGCGATCATCGTGACTGGCTCCATGCTGGACGCCCCGAGGCCCGACAGCGTGGGGCTCTGGATTGGTGGCAAGCGGCTGGAGGCCGGTGTCTGGCTGGAGTTTCTAGGCCAAGGCGGCGGTTGGGTGCCCAAGCAGCTGAGCTGGACCAATGCGCGCGCGACCATGTTCCTGTTTGTGGCCAGCGGCGGCGCCAGCCAGTCGATCACGCGGCGCATGCTGGAGAAGCTGGCGCAGGAGCAGGCGGTGCGCCCGGTCTGAGCTCCGTTGCTGGGCCATCGGACTGCGTCGCCTGCGATGGCTTGGCGCGCAAGGGTCTTCGGGGTTTCAAGCCCTCCGTGCCGTGGCACAATCCCGGGTTTGGGGCGATAAGCCCTCGTGCATGCGGCCACCACTAGGCTGCAGCCACCATAAGCCAACCGCCTGGATGTGCTCAGCGTCCAGGTGCCAAGGAGACACCATGAGCCCATTCTCGCGCAGCCGCATCGCGGCCGCATGCCTGCCCTCGCGCCGCAACGTTCTGGCCGCCACCCTGCTGGGTGCGGCGGCCCTGCTGCCACTGGCCTCGCAAGCCGCCGATCCCAAGAAGTACCCCGAGCGCGCCGTGCGCGTGGTCGTAGGCTTTTCTGCCGGCGGCACCACCGACGTGGTGGCACGCATCATGGCCAAGGAGCTGACCGCCGAGCTGGGCCAGTCGTTTGTCGTGGACAACAAGCCAGGCGCTGGCAGCAATATCGCTACTGAGCAGGTCGCACGTGCCGAGAACGATGGCTACACCCTGCTGTTTGTCGCGGTCACCAGCGCCATCAACCAGACCCTCTACCCCAAGGTGCGCTTTGACCTGGAAAAGGACTTTGCCCCCGTTGCGCTGGGCGCCAAGGTGCCCAATGTGCTCGTGGTCAACCCCAGCGTGCCGGCCAACAATGTGCAAGAGCTGATCGCCTTTGCCAAGGCCAACCCCGACAAGGTCTCCTACGCGTCTTCGGGCAGCGGCACTTCGATCCACATGGCCGGTGAGCTGTTCAAGCTGCGCACGGGCCTCAAGACCCAGCACATTCCCTACAAGGGCAGCTCGCCGGCGCTCACCGACCTGATGGCCGGCCAGGTGCAGTTCATGTTCGACAACATGCCTTCGGCCTGGCCCCATGTAAAGGCCGGCAAGCTCAAGGCGCTGGCCGTGACCACCACCAAGCGCTCGCCCACCGCCCCCGATCTGCCAACGATGGAAGAAAGCGGCATCAAGCCTTTCGATGTTTCGTCCTGGTTTGGTCTGATTGCCCCGGCCGGCACGCCGCCTGAAGTGGTGGCAAAGCTCAATGCCGCGATGAACCGCGCCTTTGACAAGCCCCAGGTCAAGGAAGCCTATGAAAAGCTGGGCGCCGTGGCCGAGAAGAACACGCCCGAGCAGTTTGGCGCCTTCATCAAGTCCGAAGTGGCGGCCTGGGCACCAGTGGTCAAGTCCTCGGGCGCGACGGTGGATTGAGGCGGGTCCCGTTCCATTCCGCACAGGCAGCTTCGGCTGCCTTTTTTCTTGCCCGTTGCGGTCTGGGTGACGCCAGCAGGCAGTGGCCTGCGTTACAGTCCCCCATTGGCACATCCTGACTGATCTTCCTCCTCTGATGCAATCCTCCCCCGTCCATGCGATGACCCCCGGCCTGATGGTGATACACAGCAACCATCCGGAGGCTTTGCGTGACCTGGTCGTGGCCTGGATGCAGCGCTACCCGCTCAGGCCCCTGGAGAGTGAGACGATCCTGGTGCAAAGCAATGGCATTGCGCAGTGGCTCAAGCTGTCGATGGCGCAGCCGGTGGCAGACGGCGGCTGCGGCATTACCGCGGCGGTCGATGTGCAGCTGCCTGCGCAGTTTCTCTGGCAGGCCTACCGGGCCGTGCTGGGCAAGCACGAGGTGCCCGAGATTTCGCCGTTGGACAAGCAGCCGCTGACTTGGAGCCTGATGCGGCTCTTGCCTGACTTACTGGCCCAGCCCGCCTTTGCCGCATTGCAGCGTTTTTTGGCCGAGGACCATGACCAGCGCCGGCGCTACCAACTGGCCGAACGCATTGCCGATTTGTTTGACCAGTACCAGGTCTACCGCGCCGACTGGCTGCGCGACTGGGCCGAGGGCCGCGACCAGCTGCGCAGTGCGCGCGGCGATGTGCAGCCGCTGGACCAAGAACAGCGCTGGCAGGCACAGCTGTGGCGGGCGTTGCTGGACGATGTGGGCCCCGCTGGCATGGAGACCAGCCGCGCCGCCGTGCACCAGCGTTTTGTGCAGTTCTGGCAAACGCCGCAAGCCAGCAGCCCCGGCTTGCCGCGCCGTGTGGTGGTGTTTGGCATCTCGTCGATGCCTGCGCAGACCTTGCAGGCGCTGGCCGCCATGTCGCGCAGCTGCCAGGTGCTGCTCTGCGTACACAACCCTTGCCGCCACCACTGGTCGGACATCGTCGCCGACAAGGATTTGCTGCGCCACCAGTACCGGCGCCAACAGCGCAAGGGCAGCATGCAGGGGCTCATCCATGACGATGACCTGCACCAGCATGCCCACCCGCTGCTGGCCGCCTGGGGCAAGCAGGGGCGCGACTATATCCACCTGATTGACGAATTCGACCAGCCGGACCAGTACGCATCATTGCTGAGCCCGGTCAATGGCGGGCGTATTGACCTGTTTGGCGAGGCCGATCCCAACCACATGTTGGCGCAGTTGCAGGACGACATCCTGGACCTGCGGCCGCTGGCCGAAAGCCGCGCGCTGTGGCCGGCGGTGGACCCGGCGCAGGACAGTTCCATCCGCTTCCAGACCGCGCACAGCCCGCAGCGCGAGGTGGAAGTGCTGCATGACCAGCTGCTCGCCCGCCTGGGCGCTGACCCCAGCCTGCGGCCGCGCGACATCATCGTCATGGTGCCCGATATCCAGGTCTATGCACCGCATATCGATGCAGTGTTTGGCCGCATCGCCCGCAGCGATGCGCGCTTTATTCCGTATTCGCTGGCCGATCAAAGCCAGCGCGGGCGCGAGCCCATGCTGGTGGCGCTGGAGCATGTACTGGCCATGCCTGAAAGCCGCTTTGCCGTGAGCGAGGTGCTGGATCTGCTCGCCGTTGATGCGCTGCGCCAGCGCTTTGGCATTGACCCGGATGACCTGGCACTGCTGCACCGCTGGATTGAAGGCGCCGGGGTGCGCTGGGGTCTGGACGCTGCGCAGCGCAGCCGCATTGGTCTGGCGCAAGCGGGGGAGACCAATAGCTGGCGCTTTGGCCTGCGCCGCATGATGCTCGGCTTTGCGGTGGGCCGTGGCGAGGCGCTCGGCGACATCCAGCCCTATGACGAAATTGGTGGCCTGGATGCGGCCGCGCTGGGCGGCCTGGCTGCCTTGCTGCGCGCGCTGGAGCAAGCCTGCGATCTGCTGGCCCAGGACCTGCCGCCCAGCCGCTGGGTAGAGCGCGCCCGCGAGGTGCTGGCGCTGCTGTTTGACCCCCAGCAAGAACATGAAAAGCTGCTGCAGATGCAGCTAATCCATGGCCTGGAGCGCTGGCTGGGCCAGTGCGAGGCGGCAGCCTTTGACGAGGCCTTGCCGCTGTCGGTCGCGCGTGAGGCCTGGCTGGCCGGCATGGATGCCAGCAGCCTGAACCAGCGCTTTATGGCGGGGGCAGTGAGCTTTTGCAGCCTGATGCCCATGCGCGCAATTCCGTTTCGCATGGTCTGCCTTTTAGGCATGAATGACGGTGCCTACCCGCGCCCGGTGTCGGTGCTGGATTTTGACCTGATGCGCCAACAGTACCGGCCCGGCGACCGCTCGCGCCGCGACGACGACCGCTACCTGCTGCTGGAGGCCGTATTGTCGGCCCGTGAGCAGCTCTACATCAGCTGGGTGGGGCGCAGCATCCGCGACAGCACGGCCAGGCCGCCTTCGGTGCTGATCGGCCAGCTGCGCGACCATCTGGCCCAGGGCTGGCAATTGGCCGGCGCTGACGCCGGCCTGGCAGGCCCTGCCGCTGGCGAGGCGCTGCTGCGCGCGCTGACGCAGGAGCACCCGCTGCAGCCCTTCAGTCCGCGTTACTTCGCGCAGCCGTCGTCGCAGGCGGGCAGCGATGGCCTCTATACCTATGCGCAGGAATGGCATGGCGTGCATGGCGATGGCCTGCAGACCGAGGCGGTGGAAGACGCACTGGAAGCCTTGCCCGAGATGGGGCTGGAGGCCGCGCTGAACCTGCGCCAACTGCAGGACTTTGCGCAAAAGCCGGTGACTGCCTTCTTCCGCCAGCGCCTGCGTGTGTATTTTGAGGACGACGACCTGACCGGCCAGGACGAAGAGATGTTTGCGCCCGATGGCCTGCAGGCCTGGGCCTTGCAGGCCAGCTTGCTGAGCGCCTTGGAGCCCTGGGTACGCGACAACCCGCAGGCAGCGGCCGATGCGCCCCGCCTGCGTGCGCAACTGGATGCTGCCGCCCAGCGGCTGCGGCTGGAGGGGCGCTTGCCGCTGCGCGCCTTTGCCGATTGCGCGTTGGAGCCCGCCTGCGATGCCGCCCAGCGTGCCTTGCAGGTCTATGCGGCGGCGCTGCGTTATTGGCCGCAGGCTGGCAACGACGCGCTGGAGCTGCGCTACAGCGATGCTGCTGAGGGCCCGGCCGTGGCCGACTGGCTGCGCGGTCTGCGCTGGGCAGATGCCGGCCAGCAGCATGCCGCCAAGATCAGCCTGTCTGCCGGCCGCTTGCATGCCGGCGAGCAGCTGCGCTATGACCGCCTGGTGCGTGCCTGGGTCGAGCACCTGGCCTGGCACAACGCGGGCCAGGCGCTGACGACGGTGGTCTGTACCGAATCGGGCATTGCGGTGTTTCCCGCGCTGCCTGCGGGTGCTGCGCAAGCGGCCTGGCGCCAGTTGCTGGCGCTGTGGCAGCAAGGCATGCGCGCGCCCTTGCCGGCTGCTGTGCGTACCTCTATCGCCAGCCTGGCGCCCACGGCATCGGCTGGCCAATTGGCCATGCTGTATGACGACAGCTACCGAGGCACCGGTGAGCTGCAGCGCTCGGCCGAGCTGGCCCGGGTGTTTCCGGATTTTGATGCGCTGCTGGCCGCCGGTCTGCTGGATGTGGCCCAGCAGCTGTACGGCGACATGCTCGCCCATGTGCACTTGGTCAACGGCCAGCATCCGCAGGCGCTGGCGCGCTTTGCAGAGGGTGATGCGGGGGATGGGGAGGGGCCGCGATGAGCGCGATGCCAAGCGATACCACCTTGCCACTGGAGCCGCTGCGTTTTCCGCTCTGGGGCAGCCGTTTGATCGAGGCCAGTGCCGGCACCGGCAAAACCTATACGATCGCCGCGCTCTACCTGCGGCTGGTGCTGCAGCATGGCGGCGAGCAGGCCTTTGGCCGGCCGCTGGCGCCGCCCGATATCCTGGTGGTGACCTTTACCGATGCCGCCACCCAAGAGCTGCGCGACCGCATTCGCCACCGCCTGTCCGAAGCCGCCCAGCTGTTTGCGCAGATCCCAGAAGAGACCGATAGCGACGCGGCAGCGGACACCTTGCTGCGGGCGCTGCGCGCCGACTACCCCGCCAGCCGCTGGCCCGCCTGCGCCCGCTTGCTGCACGAGGCCGCCAACTGGATGGACGAGGCAGCGGTCTCCACCATCCACAGCTGGTGCTACCGCATGCTGCGCGAGCATGCGTTTGACAGCGGCAGCCTGTTCCAGCAAAGCCTCATCACCGACCAGAGCGAGCTGCTGACCCAGGTGGTGCAGGACTACTGGCGCCGCCAGTTCTATGACCTGCCCGCCACCTCACTGCGCAGCCTGCTGCAAGTCGTTGCCACGCCGCAGGCCTTGCAGGAGGCCATCCAGCCCATGCTCAGCCGCCAGGATGCCGACTGGCGCTACGAAGGCGCGGCACTGGCGCCTGCCGAGCAGGTCGATCTCGCAGCCTTGCTGGCCCAGGCCAGTGAGACCGCCGCACGCCATGGCGCGCTGGAAAACGCCGCGCGGCAGCTGTGGCAGCAGCACCGGGCCGAGCTGGAGCAACTGCTCATCGCGCTGGTGCCGGGCCTCAGCGGCACGACCTATCCCAAAAAGGACGAGCCAGGTGTGTTCGAGGCCTGGTTGGCCGCGATGGCGGACTGGAGCAGTGGCGAGCCGGCACCCGCCAAGATACGGGCCTTCAGCCAATCGGGTATCAAGGCCAAAAAAGGCGTGACCGTGCCCGAGCATGTGGCCTTTGCCGCCATCGATGCCTGGCTGGAGGCCGTAGCGCAAGACGCAGCGTCGGCCACGCCCCTCAAACCGCTGCTGCTGCGCCATGCGATTGCCCATGTGCAGCGCGCGCTGGAGGCGGAAAAGCAGCGCCGCGCCGAGCTGGGCTTTGACGACCTGCTGCAGCGCCTGGATGCCGCCTTGCATGCGCCCGGCGGTGAGGCGCTGGCGCAGCGCATCCGCAGCCAGTTTCCGGTGGCGATGATCGACGAGTTCCAGGACACCGATCCGCTGCAGTACCGCATTTTTGAACGCATCTACCGCATTGAATGCAACGATCCGGCGCAGGGCCTGTTCATGATTGGCGACCCCAAGCAGGCCATTTACGCGTTTCGCGGTGCCGATATCTACACCTACCTGCGTGCCCGGGCTTCCACCCAAGGGCGCCATTACTCGCTGGGCACCAACTACCGCTCCACGCAGGCGGTGGTGCAGGCCATCAACCACTGCTTTGTGCATGCCGAAGGCCATCCCCGCGCGGCCTTCCGCTTCCGCCAGGATGCGCAGCACAATCCGGTGCCCTTTGTGGCCGTCGATGCCAACGGCCGGCGCGACGCACTCTTTTTGCAGGGCGAAGCCACGCCGGCGATGACCTTGTGGACCATGGAGGCGGGCACCCCAGCGCAGGCCGATGGTGCCGACGAGCAGGGCGATGCGGCGGCATCCGGCAAGAGCGCACGCACCGGCGTGGCCGAATCGGCCTACCGCCAGCGCATGGCGCAGTCGGCGGCCAGCCAGATCACCGCCTGGCTCAATGCGGCCCGGGCCGGGCAGGCCGGTTTTGGCCCAGCGCCCGATGCCTTGGCCCGGGCGCTGCGCCCGGCCGATATCGCCATCCTGGTGCGGGGGCGGGCCGAGGCCGAAATGGTGCGCAATGCGCTCAAGGACCGGGGCTTGGCCAGCGTCTACCTGTCGGACCGCGATTCGGTGTTCCAGACCGCCGAGGCTGCCGACATGCTGCGCTGGCTGCGCGCCGTCAATGCACCGGGCCATGACGGCCTGCTGCGCGCGGCGCTGGCCACCGCATCGATGGACTGGTCCTGGCAGGACCTGGAGCGGCTCAACCACGATGAGCAGCATTGGGAGCAGCTGGCGCTGCGCAGCCGCGTGCTGCAGCAGCTGTGGCAGAAAAAGGGCGTGCTGCCCATGCTGCGCCAGTGGCTGCTGGATTTTGACCTGCCCGCGCGCTGGCTGGCCCAGCCGGGCGGCGAGCGGCGCCTGACCAATGTGCTGCACCTGGCCGAATGGCTGCAGCGCGCATCGACCGAGGTGGAGGGTGCGCAGGCGCTGATCCGCCGCCTGGCCGAGCAGATGGACAGCCCCGAGGGCGAGGAAGAAATCCTGCGTCTGGAAAGCGATGCCGACCTGATCAAGGTGGTCACCATCCACAAGTCCAAGGGGCTGGAATATCCGCTGGTGCTGCTGCCCTTTATCAGCAGCTGGCGCGACTTTGACGGCAAGAGCCGGGGCTATGCGCAGTACCACGATGCCGCATCGGGCGGCCTGGTGGTGGAGCTGAACAACAAGCACCAGGACGCCGTCAGCGCCCACAACGACGAGCGCCTGAGCGAAGACATGCGCCTGCTCTATGTGGCGCTGACACGGGCGCAGTACGCGCTGTGGCTGGGTGTGGCGCCGCTGGCCAAGGGCATGAGCCGCGCGGGCAGCCTGGAGAAAAGCGCCGTCGGCTACCTGCTGGCCGGCGGGCAAAAGCTGCCCGATCTGGGCTTGCATGCCTACCTGCAGGACTTTGCCAGCCACTGCCCGCAGATGGCAGTGGAGCCGGTGCCCGAGGTCAGCCTGCAGCGCTACCAGCCCGAGCGGCCGCCCGCCGTCTACCCGGCGCGCCAGCCACGCCGGCAGGCCGATGAGCACTGGTGGATCGCCAGCTTCTCGGCGCTGACCGAGCGGCTGGGCTATGCAGCCCCTTCGCCAAGCCTCTGGGTCGAAGACGCACTGACAGCCGCCGAGCCCGAAACCGCGCAGCAGGACCAGTACCTGGAGCCGCAAGAGGCGGCGCCTGATGTGGCCGCAGCCGGCCAGCCGGAGCCCGGCAGCCTGCATGCCTTCCCCAAGGGGCCAGATGCCGGCAACTTTCTGCATGGCCTGCTGGAATGGTGTGCCCAAGAGGGTTTTGCCACGGTGCTCAGCAGACCAGCAGCATTGGATGGCATCATCGCCTACCGCTGCCAGGTGCGTGGTTGGGCCGATTGGTCCGAGCCGCTGCAAGGCTTTGTGCGGCAATGGCTGCAGACGCCATTGATGCTGCAGGGCGCGGCTAGCGACATCCCGACCGAGGCAGCTGCCGCACTGCAAACGCTGGGCGACTACCAGGTCGAGATGGAGTTCTGGCTGTCGATCAACCGGGCCTCGACCGGCCAGCTCGATACGCTGGTGCAGCAGCATGTGCTGCCCGGCCAGCTCCGGCCGGCGCTGCTGGCCAACCAGCTGCACGGCATGCTCAAGGGCTATATGGACCTGGTGTTTGAGCATGGCGGCCGCTACTACGTGATGGACTACAAATCCAACTGGCTGGGTGCAGACAGTGCGGCCTACACGCCGGAGGCCATGGCCGCTGCCGTGCTGCAGCACCGCTATGACCTGCAGTATGTGCTCTACACCTATGCGCTGCACCGCTTGCTGCAGCAGCGCCTGCCCGGTTATGACTACGAGCGCGATGTGGGCGGTGTTCAGTACTGGTTTTTGCGGGGCGTGGCGGCCGAGCACCAGGGCCTTTACCAAGACAAACCTCCGCGCGCGCTGATGGATGCGCTCGATGCGCTGTTTGCGCAATGATGATGAATGCAATGACGACAGAACCCCAGGACGGCATGGCCCAGGATGGCCTGCCCAGCCAGCGATCGACAGCCCGCACATTGACCGTGCCCGACGGCGCCACTGCCAGCCTGCTGCACACGGTAGAGCGCTGGACCGCCCATGGCTGGCTGCGCAGCCTGGACCAGGCGCTGGTGCTGTTTCTGCATGAGCTCGATCCCGCCGCATCGCCGCTGGTGCTGCTGGCCGCCGCGCTGGCCAGCCACCAACTGGGCCGGGGCCATGTCTGCCTGGATCTGCAGGCTACCTTGGACAACAGCCGTTTCGCGCTGTCGCTGCCACCCGATACGGTGGCGCAGGGCAGCGGTGCCACCGAGCCCACGCCCTTGCCGCTGCCCAGCGAGCTGCTCGCCCAGGTCAATCTGCTGCAGTGGCAATCGGCCCTGCAGGCCAGTGCGCTGGTAGCGGCACCTGGCAAGCCCAGCCAGGGTGGCACACCGCTGGTGCTGCAAGGCGATCGCCTCTATCTGCGCCGCTACTGGCAGTACGAGCAGGATGTGGCGCAGGCCATTGGCCAGCGCATCACCGCCAGCCAGCATCTGCGCCAGGGCCGCAGCGCCGCGCAAGATGCGATGCTGCGCCAGGCGCTGGACCAGCTGTTTGCGCCGGCAGGCAACCAGGTTCCCGATTCGCCCGACTGGCAAAAAATGGCCTGCGCGCTGGCGGCATCCAGCGCTTTTTCCATCATCACCGGCGGCCCTGGCACCGGCAAGACCACCACCGTTGTCAAATTGCTGGCGCTGCTGCAGAGCATGGCCTTGCAGCAGGACGGCCGGCCACTGCGCATCTGCCTGGCCGCACCCACCGGCAAGGCGGCAGCGCGCCTGTCTGAATCCATCGTGCAGGCTTTGCAACGCCTCGATGATGCGCAGCTGCCGGCGGTGGCGCCAGCGCCTGGCAGTGGCGAGGCGCGCAGCCTGAAACCGCTGATCCCGTCCGATGCCCAAACCCTGCACCGGCTGTTGGGCAGCCGGCCCGACAGCCGGCATTTTCGCCACGATGCCCAGCACCCGCTGGCGCTGGATGTGCTGGTGGTCGATGAGGCCTCGATGGTCGATCTGGAGATGATGGCGGCCTTGCTGTCGGCCTTGCCGCCGCAGGCCAGGCTGGTGCTGCTGGGCGACAAGGACCAGCTCGCCTCGGTGGAAGCCGGCGCGGTGCTGGGAGAGCTGTGCGCACAGTCCGAGCGCGGCCTGTACTGGCATGAAACGGCGCAGTGGCTGCAACAGGTGACTGGCCAACAGGTGCCTGCCGAGCTGCAGGACATAGCAGGCAAGCCGCTGGACCAGGCGGTGGTGATGCTGCGGGTCAGCCACCGCTTCCATGCCGACAGCGGCATTGGCCAGCTGGCTGGCGTCGTCAATGCCGGCCGGCGCAAGGCGATCAAGCCGCTGTTGAAGGCGGGCTACCCCGATCTGGCCGCCTATGCGGTGCCGGATCTGACGCATTCCTCGCTGGCCCAGCTGGTGCTGGATGGCGGCGGCAAGCGCTTTGTGGACAGCGCCGCCAAGCGTGAAGCGGGGCCGGTGGGCTATGGCCACTATTTGCAGGTATTGCGCGAGATGCCGGCCAATCCCAGCCCCGAGGCCTTGAACCAATGGGCGCTGCGTTTGCTGAAGGCGCATGGCGAGTTCCAGGTGCTCTGCGCGCTGCGCAGCGGGCACTGGGGCGTGGAAGGGCTCAATGAGCGCATTGCCCAGCTGCTGGCCCACCGCGAGTTGATTGCGCAAAGCAGCGGCTGGTATGCCGGCCGCCCGGTGCTGGTGACCCGCAACGACTACAGCCTCAAGCTGATGAATGGCGATATCGGCATCACCGTGCAGATGCCGGCGAACCAGGCGCCCGAAGCTGGCGGGGCCGGCATGGCCCAGGGTGCCCTGCGCGTGGTGTTTGCGACCAGCGAAGGCCTGCGCTGGGTGCTGCCCAGCCGCTTGCAGGCAGTGGAGACCGTCTATGCGATGACCATCCACAAATCGCAGGGCTCGGAGTTCAGCCATGCAGCCGTTGTGTTGCCGCCCAGCCTGTCGCCCATCATGACGCGCGAGCTGGTCTACACCGGCATGACCCGGGCCAAGCGCTGGTTGACCGTGGTGGCAGGTGGCAACAGTAACTTCTTGGTGCTGGAAGAGGCGACGGAGCGCCAGGTGAGGCGCTCGAGCGGCCTGCGACAAGGCGAGCTGTAGCAGCTGTTGGCAGAGCTTGGGGAGTCGTAGACGAGGCGCGCCCGTGCAGCAGGGCAGGGCCATCGCAGCGTTGGCAATGGGCAAGTGCCCAGCGGCTGCGCGGGTTTCATCGAAAAAATGCGTGGCTGTGCGAAAAGATCGTTGGCTGGCCAAAACGACCCTGGGGCAGAACGGGCCCCAAGAGTCGCCCCACGATGAAACAATCACCGTTGCGAAGGGCGGGGGCATGTTTGCATGCACCAAGCCCTTGACAGCGGCGATGGGCGCATCTTATCATTGAATGAGAATAATTATCAATATCAAATCTGAATAAAACAGTGCCAAGCGCTCGTTTTATGTAAGTTTTTGTTTTTGGTTGATTTTTCTTGACCTTTCCCCTGGAAATGGGGATGCGCCGTTTGGAGAAATTTGGTAACTTCGCAGGATCGATAAAAAATATTGCGGGAGTACCAACCATGCCTGGTTCCAGTTACAGCTTCAAATCCACAGCGCTCGCCGTCCTGGCGCTCACGGCCTCTGCCTGGGCGCAGGCCGCCTGCTACACCGTCTATGACGGCAAGAACGAGGTGATTTACCGCAGTGCTGAGCCACCGGTCGATATGTCCAAGCCGCTGCACCAGACCGCCGGCGAGCTGCCCAACGGCAGCCGCGTGGTGTTTACGCCCGATAGCGCCGTCTGCGTGACCGAGGTATATGCCCTGCCTGGCGCCAAGAAGCTGGCGTCCAGCAGCGCCAACATGGTGACCGACCAGCTGAAGATGCGCAGCATGATCAGCGCGCAGTAATCGCTACACAAAACACCAAAGGGCAGCGTGGCTGCCCTTTGTGTTTTTCAAGCAGGCCTCATCGTGCTGGCCTGCACAGCGCTATTAGCCCCAGAAGGCGTCCTCAGCATCCTGATCCTCAGAGAAGAGCCATACTTCCCGGATCAGTCCGTTCTCGATGCGCAGCACATCGATGCCCGACATGGCGATGGCTGCATCTGGCTTTTCAGCGCAGAAGTGCAAGGAGGTGCTGACCAGATCGCCCTGGGCCATCAGCGGGCCGACTTTGTCGATGCGAAAGCTTCCCTGGCTGCGCTGCATGAATTGGCCCAGCAGCGCGAAAACGGCAGCCTTGCCACGGTGCAACCCAGATAGCGTGCCCTTGCCGGGCTGGTGCCATTCAATGTCGTCACTGAAAGCGGCGCCAACGCTCTCTAGATCGCCTTTTGCGACTGCCTCAAAGTAGCGACGTACGACATCCATGTTCTGTGCTGTGTTCATCTTCTCTCCTTGTTGAATAAGCCAAGCTGCCGTGGGCAGATGCATGAAAAACGATGAGATTAAAGGTAGTGATCAATAGTTGCAATAAGACACTGAAAAGTGACATAGGAACCAAAAAGTGACCATCGATCCCTGCCGCCCCGTCTGGAACCCTTATCTCGCCACCTGCCCCACCAGGCAGGTGCTCGATTGCGTAGCCGACAAATGGACAGTGCTGGTGCTGGGCCTGCTGCGCACAGGGCCTTGGCGGTTTGGGCAGTTGCGCAAGGGCATTGAGGGCCTGTCTCAAAAGATGCTGACGCAAACGCTGCGGGCATTGGAGCGGGATGGCATCGTGCGGCGCGAAGTCTTTGCCTGTTCGCCACCCAAAGTGGAATACAGCCTGACTCCGCTGGGTCAGTCGCTGGCTGCAACGCTGGATGCGCTGCGCCTGTGGGCCGAGCGGCACATGGATGAGGTGATGCGCCATCGGGACAGTTACGACGAGGCGGCAGCACAGCAAGACCCGGCATTGGCAAAGCTGATCTGGGCGCCACCGTGATTTTTTGCGCTCCCGCACGCCAAATTGCCAGAGGTTGGCCGCAGGCCATTGCCCAGCCTGCGAAAATACCGGGATGAGCGAAGCGCAGACCCCACAGAATATCCCCGAATCCCCCGACGCCGCCGAAGCGGCCCAGTTCCCCGCAGATGCCCTGAAGATCGTGTCCATGGACATGGACGCCCAGGGCGTGGCGCGCCGTGCCGATGGCAAGGTCGTCTTTGTCGATGGCGCGCTGCCTACCGAATGGGTGAGCGCCAAGACCCGGCGCAAGAAGAACAACTGGGAGCAGGCTGACCTGCTACAGATCCACCGCGAGTCCTCGCAGCGTGTGCGGCCCGGTTGCCCCAACTTTGGTTTGCATGCCGGCGCCTGCGGCGGCTGCAAGATGCAGCATCTGCATGTGGGCGCCCAGATTGCGACCAAGCAGCGCGTGCTGGAGGACAACCTCTGGCACCTGGGCAAAGTGGTGGCCGAGACGGTGATGCGCCCCATTGAAGGCCCCAGCTGGGGTTACCGCTTCCGCTCGCGCCTGTCGGTGCGCTATGTGGCCAAGAAGGGCAAGGTGCTGGTGGGCTTCCATGAGCGCAAGAGCCGCTACATCGCCGACATGGAAACCTGCAAGATTTTGCCACCCCATGTCGATGCCTTGCTGATGCCGATGCGCGCGCTGATCGGCAGCCTGGATGCCCGCGAGACCTGCCCGCAGATCGAGGTGGCCTGTGGCGACCAGGTCACCGCCCTGGTGCTGCGCCACCTGGAGCCGCTGAGCGACGCCGATATGCAGCGCCTGCGCGATTTCGCCGCAGCCCATAACGTGCAATGGTGGCTGCAACCTAAGGGGCCGGACACCGTGCACCTGATGGATGGCATCGGCGAGCAGCTGTCCTATGCGCTGCCCGATTTCGGCATCACGATGCCGTTCAAGCCCACCGACTTCACCCAGGTCAACCCCCACATCAATCAGGTGCTGGTGACGCGCTCGCTGCGCTTGCTGGATGCCAAGAAGACCGAGCGCGTGATCGACTGGTTCTGCGGCTTGGGCAACTTCACCCTGCCCATTGGCACGATGGCCGGTGAGGTGCTGGGCATCGAGGGTTCAGAGACGCTGGTGCAGCGCTCTCACGAGAACTATGCGGCCAACAATGCCACTCGCCCCGCAGGCCATGCACTGGCGCCTACGCGCTTTGTGGCCCGCAACCTGTTCGAGATGACGCCCGAGATGCTGATCGCCGATGGCCAGGCCGACAAGTGGCTGGTCGATCCACCGCGTGAAGGCGCGTTTGCGCTGTCCAAGGCGTTGGCCGACATCCACAAGGCCCGCCACCAGGTGCCTGATACCGCGCCGCTGCCTGACAGTGCCAAGGACTGGACACCGCCCAAGCGCATCGTCTATGTGAGCTGCAACCCCGCGACCTTGGCGCGCGATGCCGGCCTGCTGGTGCACCAGGCCGGCTACCGCTGCGTGGCCGCTGGCGTGGTCAACATGTTCCCGCACACCGCCCACGTCGAGAGCATGGCCGTGTTTGAATGGGATGGCCATGCACCTTCGGTCAAGACCGATGCGGACGTCGAGACGGCCGATGCCGGTGCAGCTGCAGCGACAGAAAACGCAGCGGCCTGAGCCCGACGGGGGATTACCCCCGTTTTAGGCACAAATGCTGTGATGCATGTGATTGATTAGCGTGCTGGAATGCCGTTAAGCTGGCAGGCTGAACAACCGGGTATCCCGAATCTTTTTCCAAGGAGTCACCATGAAAACCAAAGCAGTGCTGGAGTTGGCCGACGTCAAGGCGGTGTTGAATGCGGCCGAGGCCGAAGCGGTCAAGAACCAATGGATCGTGAGCATTGCAGTGGTGGATGACGGCGGCAACCTGCTGGGCATGATCCGCCGCGATGGCGCAGCCCCCGTGTCTGCCCACATCTGCGTGGCCAAGGCCCGCACCTCGGCGCTGGGTCGCCGCGAGAGCAAGGGCTTTGAGGACATGATCAATGGTGGCCGCACCGCTTTCCTGAGCGCGCCGCTGATCGATGGCATGCTCGAAGGCGGCGTGCCCATCATCAAGGACGGCGAATGCTTGGGCGCCGTGGGCGTCAGCGGTGTGAAGGCACCGGAAGATGCACAGATCGCCAAGGCGGGCATTGCAGCCCTGGGCCTGTAAGGCGCAAGCCTCCTGCGTGGGCGCCAAGCCCATCAACGACGAAGCGGCCACCGGCCGCTTTTTTCATGGGCGCCGCGTTTTAGGCCGCAGCCCTGGATGCGCTGGCACTGCGGGCATAGAGGCCCAGCACCAGCAGCATGCATGCTGTCGCCATCCAGTATGGCGCATGCGGGTGGACGCGGTAGCTGCTGGCCCCCAGCAAGGGGCCGACGACCATGCCCAGGCCTTGCGCGGCGCCGCTGAGCCCGCCTATGCGGGTCTGGTCGCCGGCCTGCTGTGCGCGCTGGGTCAGCAGGCTCAAGGTGAATGGCATAAAGGCCCCCAGGCTCAGGCCAAACAGCGCCGCGCTCAGCAGCTGTGCCTCAAACGGGATATCGGCCGTCAGGCAGAGCAGCCCCAGCAGGCCAAAGCTGCCAGCCGACAGCACCACACGCCGCTGCGCGGACAGGCTGGGTAATTGGATCTTCGCCAGGCCCATCTGCGTGGCCACCAAGGTCGCGGCAATGGCCATCAACGCCATGCCGGCGTGTGCGGTGGCATGCGCGGCATCGAGATGGAACTGATCGCGCATGCGGAAGCCCGTCACCTGCATGAGGATGCCGTACACGGTATAGAGCAGCGCAAGAATGGCCAGCGGATGCCGGATCAGCGACCAGGCTGTCTTGGCCGTGCCTGGTCTGTAGCCAGATTGCGGCAGGGCCTGTGCCGCTGGGTGCTTGCCCGGCAGCCATAACCAGGTGCAGAGCGCTGCCGCCACCAGCAAGGCGGCCACCACATAGAACGGCGTCAGCAGACCCAGGCCCGTGGCAATGGCCGCCAGCCCGGGCGAGGCGACCATGCCCAGCGCAAAGCTGGCCCCCATGCTGGCAAGGGCCCGGGGCCGGCTGCTGCTGTCCGTGGTGTGGGCGATATAGGCCTGCGCGGTGGGCAGCATGGCTGCCGAGAAGGGCGACAGCAGCATGCGGCTGCTGACCAGCAGGGCCCAGCAGAGCAAGACCGAGATGCGCGCCTCCAGCCGCCAGGCCAGCGCAAAGCCAAACAGCAAGGTGAACACCGCCACCAGCAGCAGTGCCGCGGTGAAGATGCTGCGCGCCGGCCAGCGTTGCCCCAAACGGCCCCAGACGGGGCCGAACAGCACAAACACCAGCGCGGCGGGCGCAACCACCCAGCCGATCTGGGGTTCGCTCAGGCCCAGGTCCCGGCCTACTGAGGGAAGGATGGCGAACACGCAGGACATGCTGGTGGCTGCCGCAAACAGCGCAAAGCAAATGCCCAGCAGGGATCGGGCAGAGGCAGTTGCAGCAGGGGCTGCCGTGGAGGCGGTCACTTGGACCGGGGCGGTGCTGCGCAGGGATTCTGGAGGGGTCATGTTGACAAAGCTTGTTGCAAACCATTAGCATTCGGACTGATCAATTGGTTAGTCTACCAACTGATTAGTTAAATCGTCAATGCGGAATGCCAGCCCAGCCACTCGGCCGTGACATGCGGAGGGGCACGACAGCCAGGGCTGCGCCGCGCAACAAGTTTTGAGGGACACCATGTTTACGACCACCCCGCGCGGCACTGTCCGCGCGCCTGTGCTGCCGCTGTCGCGCAGCTGTGTTGCAATGGCCGCGCTGTTGGCCGCCACCGCGCCGGCCTGGGCACAAGCGCCTGAGGCGCAAGACCCGTCCGGCGCTGCTGCCGAGCTTCCCACCGTGACCGTCACCGCCCGCAAGCGGGAAGAGTCGCTGCAGAACGTGCCCATCAGCATGAGCGTGCTGGACGGGCAGGACAGCCGGGAGGCGGCATCGCCCTCGGACGGCAATGCCGGGCTGGCGCGCGCGGCGCCCAATGTCTCTTTTGCTGACAGTGGCGGCCAGTTTGGCAACCTCTTCGTCATCCGGGGCGTGGGCTCGTTTGCGCCGCTGTCGTCCGATGACACCTCGGTGGTCATGTACCTCAACGAGGTACCACGATCGGTGTATGGCGCGCCGCCTGCCTTGCTGGACATCGACCGGGTCGAGGTGCTGCGCGGGCCGCAGGGCACCTTGTTCGGCCGCAATACCCAGGGCGGCGCCATCAACGTCATTCCCCATGGACCCAGCTTCAAGCGGGAGTTCTCCGCAACCACCGAGGTCGGCTCGCAGGGGCACCGGCTGGCCGAGGTGGTGGCCAATGGCGCGCTGTCAGACACGGTGGCGGGCCGCCTGGCATTGCGCTATTCCCACCTGGACGGCCAGGTGCCGAATGTGGCGACGGGCGGCCAGGATGGGCGCACCCAGGTGGGGGCGGCGCGCGGTTCGCTGCTCTGGCTGCCGGGTGAGCGCACGACCGTCCACTTCAGCGGCTTTTATGACCACCGCGCCTCCAATGCGCCGCGTTTCATCTGGCGTGAGAACCCGGCGTTTCCGCAAAGCGCGGCCAACCCCAACAGCGATATCCGCTGGCGCGACGCTGGGGCATCGCTCAAGGTGGAGCATGAATTTGACCGGGCCCGCTTGACCGCGCTGACCAGCTACCAGGACGACCGCTCCTTCCAGCCCATGGACCTGAGCGACAGCCTCCTCTATGCGGCGATGACGGGCCAGCCGCGCAGCCGCTTCGATGTGCCCTATGCCGACTATGTGGACATACGCTTTCGGGAGCGCACGCTGCAGCAGGAGTTGCGGCTGTCGTCGCTGGAGGAGGGGCCGCTGACCTGGACCGGCGGCATCAACCTTTTCCACTCGCGTTTCATCAACAACACCTGGGCGGTGGCGTCGCCGGCGGCCTTCAATTTCCAGGCGCAAAACGGCGCGCAGGACAACCGCATCCGCACCACCAGCATGGCCGCCTTTGGCGAGGGCACGCTGGCCTTGAGCGAGCAGCTCAAGGCCACCTTGGGCCTGCGCTACACCCTTGAGCGCAAGCATGCTGACTACGCGTTCAGCGGCAATGGCAATGCTGCGGTGGTGGAGCATTCACTGCACGCCCAGCAGTTGTCGGACCGTTTTCTGACGGGCCGCGCCGGCCTGTCCTATGCCTGGACGCCGCAGGCCATGGCCTATGCCAGCATCTCCCGGGGGGCGGTGGGCGCCGGTTTTCCGGTCACGCAGACGAATGGCTATGCGGGCAAAGCCGAGGTTCCCTACGAGACCTCGACCAGCTGGACCTATGAGCTGGGCTTCAAGACCCTGTGGCTGGACAAGCGGCTGGGGCTCAATGGCTCGCTGTTCTACAACAACGTCAAGAACGGCCACCTGATTGTCTTCAACCCCGCGCAAGCGCTGTTCAGCACGGCCTCGCTGAACTACCGCAGCCAGGGTGCCGAGCTGGAAGCGATAGCCAGTCTAAACTCCAATCTCAAGCTCAGCGCCGGCCTGGGCTTCACGCAGGCCGGGCTGGTGGATGTGCCAGAGGGCAGCTCCACCGGCGCCAAGTCGGGCAACCGGGTGCCCAATATGCCGCGCCTCAATGGTTCGCTGGGCCTGGAGTACCAGGCACCGATGCAGATCGCGGGCGCATCGGGTCGGCTGAAAAGCCATCTGGGCTGGCAGTACGTGGGCAAGCGGGCAGTGGACGTAAAGCAGAGCTTTGACCTGCCCGGCTACGGGGTCGTCAACGCCCGCATCGGCTGGCAGCAGGGCGACTGGGAGCTCTATGCCTTTGCCTGGAACCTGCTGGACAAGCGTTACCTGGTCGGCGGCCAGGCCTGGACGGCCGGCGTCAGCTCGGTCCGTGTCTCGCAGCCCCGCATTGTGGGGCTGGGCGCCACCGTTCGCTTTTGATGGGGCAGTCTATGCAAAGCATGGATGCGCGATCCGACGCGCCTGAGACCGCCTTGGGCCAGGGCGGCGGCTTGGTGCTGGCCGCTATCAGCCTGGCCTATGTGGCCCTGGGCATGGTGCTGGGTTTTGTGCAGGGCGGCGTGGCCCCGGTGCTGCGGGCCCAGGGTGTAGAGCTGTCGGCCTTGCGCTGGGTGTATGCGCTGTACCTGCCCTTTGGCCTGGCCTTTTTGTGGGCGCCCATGGTTGATTCCTGGCGCTGGCCCTGGCTGGGGCGGCGCACCGGCTGGATCCTGCCGATGCAGGGGCTGTCGGTGTTGGCGCTGGGCGCCATCGCCTTCGTCCAGCCCGCGCCGGGTGCCTGGGCACTGCTGCTGGCGCTGGGCCTGCTGGCCACGGTGGCTGCAGCGACCGTGGATGTGGCGCTGGACGCGCTGACCGTCGACATGGTGCCGCAGGCGCAGCGCGCTGCTGCTGCAGGCGCCAAGATGGGCGGCATCTCGCTGGGTGCGGTGCTGGGCGGCGGCGCCTTGGTGGCCTGGTACCCGCAGCTGGGCTGGCAGGGGGCGCTGTGGCTGATCGCAGCCGCCGCGGCGCTGGCCTGCCTGCCGGTGCTGGCGCTGGTGGGCCCGGAGCAGCAGCACAGGCTTCCGCTGTTGGTGCAGCGCGCCCGCTTGCTGCAGACCCTGCGCAAACCGGCCATGGGCCGCCGCCTGCTGCGCTTGAGCTTGCTGGTCTGCAGCCTGCTGGCGCTGTTCAACTTCAACCGCCTGCTGCTGCTTGACATGGGGGTGCCGCTCGCGCGCATCGGCAGCCTGCTGGGCGTGGTGGCGCCGCTGGCCAATGCGGCAGCCTGCTTTCTCGCGCCGCTGCTGCTCCGCCGCATGCCGGTGCGGCGGGCGGCATGGCTGTGTGCCGGCCTGTGCCTGGCCAGCGCCTGTCTGGTGTGGCTGGGCTGCCTGCAGGCCCACACGGGCCTGGTGATCACCGGCAGCATCCTGACGACGGCTGCCGCCGCTGCGCTGTATGTGGTGCTGGGCGGCCTGATGCTGGAGTGGGCCACGGGCGACCAGGCCGCAACCGACTATGCACTGCTCTATGGCCTGGGCCGCTTCATCGGCACCGCTGCGCTGATGGCGCTGCCGGGGGTGATCCAGTCCATAGGCTGGCCGCTGTTCCAGGGCCTGGTGGTGCTGGGCTTTGCGGCATCGGCCAGTTATTTTCTGCGTCTCTTCCCCAAGGCAGAGCGCGGGCAGGTGGCTGGGCTATGATCGTGGGTTGACCAAGCGATCAGCATGCTGATCGACGCGCGTCGCCCACCCCACTGCTGGAGAAGCCCCGATGACCGAATTGCGCAAGGTGTACACCACCGTCGATGCCCGTGACCGTATCGTGGAAGCGGCGTTGACGGTCTTTGCCCAGCGCGGCTTTGACGGTGCGACCACGCGTGAAATCGCCAAGGAAGCCGGCGTGTCTTCGGCGCTGATCCACCACCATTTCAAGGACAAGGACGGCCTGTGGCGCTTGGTGGGCGAGCGGATCTCGGCCGAGTTCGTCGAGACCATCAAGGCCAGCATGGACCCGGGGCTGCGCGGTAGCGCCGAGGGTGCGCGGCAGATGGTCGCGGCCTACCTCAGCTACTGGCGCGCCCACCCTCGCGCGCTGCGCTTTCAGCTCTGGCGCGTGCTGGGTGCCCCGGCCGATGAGCGCGAGGAGCGTTCCAGGCAGCTCAACCAGCTGTTTGTGCCCGAGATCCAGGCCGCCCAGGATGCCGGCCATGTGCGCCGTGATATGCCGGCCGGCCTGCTGATGGTGACCATGGGCGGCTTGATCCAGTACTTTCTGCACAGCGATGTGGAGACCCATCATGCTTTGGCAGTGACCGGCGCTGCCCCGATGACCGACGCGGAGGTGCTGGACTATGTCTGGGGTTTGGTGGCGACGCCGGCAAGTGCGCCGGCATCGGGCGCCGCGAAGAAGACCCGCGCGCCTGCCAAGGCGAAGTGATGGGCTGCTGAACGCCGGCCTTAAACAAGGGCCGGTGTTGCGGTTTGCATGAAATGCGTCGTTGGCTCTGCGCTGCCGTCGTCGAGCACCAGCACCCGCTCGGGCCAGCGCAGGGCTGCCAACTTGAAGTCCTGCTCGGGCGGCTGGCCGGCGAGCCGGGCGGTCCAGCGGGCGCCCACGGAAAAGTCCACGCAAAACACATTGCCGCGAAGGCCGTGCCAGGCATGCGGGTTGATATCGGCGAACAAATCCTGGTCGCCCTTGCCCAGCACTGAGCGGTCGAGTTCATGGATGCGGCGCCAGTAATGGCCCACGATGACGGGCGTGCTGTCCGCATAGGCATCCCACCAGGCCACGCGCTCGACAAAGCGCCATTTACCACCGGCATAGAAGGGCTCGGTGCCGCGGCGCTCCACACCGCAGCTCAGCACCTTGAGCGGGTTGTACTGGGATTTGTTCAGCTCGCTGTCCGCATGCGCGGGCATGAAGGGCGGGCAATGGGCGCCGTCTTCCAGGTGGTAGGGCCAGGCCTGGTTTTCAGCCTTCAGCCGGGCGGGAATGCCCAGGGTCTTGGCATGCAGATAGGCTTCCTGCTCCAGGCGGTCATAGTCCTGGGCGACATGGCCGGGTCGCAAGGCACGGGCCTGGTTGATCTTGTCGCCGATCCAGGCGGCATGGACGATGCGCAGGTCGGCCCGCTCCAACGCCAATGGCAATTGGCGCAAGAACGGCAGCATGTCCTCGTCAAAGGTATGGTCAGCGCGCGCATAGGGCGCATATTTGGGGTTGTCGGCCTCGATGCGCTCGTCAAAGTACCAGCCCGATCCGTCCTTGGCATCTTCGCGCAGCAGGTTGATCTCGTGGTTGCCGAGCACGGCATAGGCGTTGCCGGCTTCCACCCAGCGGCGCACCAGGGCCAGCACGCCGGGGCTGTCGGGGCCCCGGTCACAGAAATCGCCGACAAAGACCAGCTTGCGGCCTGCGGGGTGGCCGCCACGGTCGTCATAGCCCAGATGCCGAACCAGCGCCTCCAGTGCCTGGCGCTCGCCGTGCACATCGCCGATGACATCCAATGGGCCGGCGGGCAAAGCTTGTACCAGGCTCATCGTCACAGTATTCCGTCTTGTTGCGGCTCCAGGTGCTTGGTCCGGCGCGCCGCAGATTGCTATGGGTTAAAAATCCATTTTGCATCAGTTTGCTGCGCTGCACCAGCATGGTGCCATCGGATACGCTGGCTGTCCTACTCGGGACGTTCAGGCTTTCCGACGCTGGTAGCAGACAAAGGCAAAGGGCAGGCCGTTGCTGCTGGTCTGGGCGTCGCGCGACACCTCCTGCCACTGCGCATGCAGCATCGGCGCATGGGCATCGCCGTCAAAGTCCCGGTCGATCTCGGTCACCCAGACCTCATCGGCCAAGGCCAGCGATTGCGCATAGATCTGCGCACCGCCAATCACCCAGACCGGCTGGCCCAGCGCCTGGGCCGTGGCCAGCGCCTGCGACAGGTCGGCTGCGACATGAACTTTTTCACTGGCGGGGCTGGGCTGCCAGCCGCTTTGGCGGGTGACGACCACGTTGTCGCGGCCGGGCAGCGGGCGAAAACGTGGCGGCAGCGAATCCCAGGTCTTGCGGCCCATGACGACCGTACCGCCAGCGGTCTTTTGCTTGAAAAAAGCCATGTCCTCGGGCAGGTGCCAGGGCAGTTGGTTGTCGCGGCCGATAACGCCATTGCGGGCGCGGGCATAGATCAGATGGATACGGGCTGGGGTCATGGCTTGGGGGCCGCCCAGCGTGCAATGGCGCGCCGGCAGGCTTGGTAGATGGGGAGGGCCGATGGCCCGGTAGCAAAGAGTGGCCAACAACCATCGCCCCTGCATGGGGCTTTGCTTATAGCGCTCAGCTCAGCGGAACAGCACGCCCGCTTCGTCCGGGTGCCAGGCAGGGTATTTTTCCATCACCTGTTCGAACAGCGCCGAGTCGGTCAGACGCAGCAGCCAGGCTTGCAGGTGGGGCCAGGGGTGATTCTGCCATGCGGCTTCGTCGATGCCGGCAAACTGGCGCACAAAGGGGCGGATGGCCATGTCGGCCAGGCTCGGGTCGCGGCCAAACAGGTAGCCGGTGGCAGCCAGCTGCTGGTTCAAGGCGCCCAAAAACTCGTTGGCCGTCGCCGCTGCGGCAGCAGCGTCTGCCTGCGGGTAGCGGCTGGGGTATTTGCAGCGGTCCAGTGCAGGTTTGAATTCGCTGTCATGGCGGGCAATCAGGGCCTGCATCTCGTCCAGGCTGCCGGCCGTGGGGCTCAGCCACTGGTCGGGGTCATTCTGGCGCAGCGCCCAGATCATGATTTCCAGGCTCTCTTCCAGCACGGTGCCATCGGCCAGTACCAGGACCGGCACGGTGGCCTTGGGCGATGCATCCAGCAGCGCCTGGGGCTTGTCCTTGAGGACGACCTCGCGCAACTGGCAGGCAATGCCGGCATAGGCCAGCGCCAGACGGGCCCGCATCGCATAGGGGCAGCGGCGGAAGGAATACAGCACCGGCAGGCCTTGCAGGGCCTCTTGCTGTGCGGCCGTTTTTTGCTGGCGCGATTGCTGCGAGCTGGCCTGGGTGTGGCCCAGGTGGGTGTCACCGCGCTCTTGCGCCAGGTCCATCTGCCGCTGGCGCTCAGCCAGCGATTGCAGCTGCTCAGGCGTGCGGCTGCCATGGCAGTAGGGGCAGCTGACGCCGCGCACATAGTGGACATGGGCCAGTTCGTCTGCGCCCAGCGGCATGCGGCAGCTGCGGCAGAGCTGGTGCGGGCCGCGCACCAGGCCATGGCCTACCGAGACGCGCTCGTCAAACACAAAGCAGTCGCCCCACCACATCGATGCGTCTTCGGCCACCGTCTCCAGGTACTTGAGGATGCCGCCTTCAAGGTGGTAGACGTCCTCAAAGCCCTGGGTCTTCATGTAGGCGGTGGATTTTTCGCAGCGGATGCCACCGGTGCAGAACATGGCCACCTTTTGCTTGCCATGCAGCGCGCCGCCGGGCTGCGACTGCTCGGCCACCCATTGCGGAAACTCGGTAAAGCTCTTGGTGTGCGGGTTGATTGCGCCTTCAAAGCTGCCAATGCCCACCTCGTAGTCGTTGCGGGTGTCGACCAGCACCACATCGGGCTGGCTGATCAGTGCATTCCAGTCCTCGGGCTTCACATACTGGCCGGCATTGAGGGCCGGGTTCAGCTCGGGCACGCCCAGGGTCACGATCTCCTGCTTGAGCCGCACGCGCATGCGGTAGAAGGGGTTGCTGTCGGCATGGGCCTCCTTGTGCACCAGGTTGGCCAGGCGCGGGTCACGCTTGAGCCAGTCCAGCACCGCCTGCACATCGCCGGGCAGGCCGGCAATGGTGCCGTTGATACCTTCATGGGCGAGCAACAGCAGGCCCTTGACCTGGTGCTGGTCACACAGCGCCTGCAAAGGCTGCTGCCACTGGGCAAACTCCGGCAGGTCGATGAACTGGTAAAGCGCGGCGGTAAGGTATTGCTGGGACATGGAGAAAATCTACGAGAGATGCCTGCCGGTGGGCAGCATCTCGCGGGTAAGGCATGGCAAAAGCCGGGTGGACGGGAGGAGGGCCCTGGCATCCCTGGCTGGGGATGGCTGCATGGGGCTGGCGGGCTGGGCCAGCGCAGGCATCACAGGGCGGGCCGCAGTCCAACGGCTGAACATCGTACTGTATCTGAATCGCCTATTGCTAGATCTGGATCAGCAAAATGGCCCAGCGGGCAGACGTAAAAAAGCCCGGCGGGGCCGGGCTACCGAACGGGCGCCAAGCCTTACTTACTTGGGGCTCAGACCGGTGATGTCGTAGAAGTTGATCTTGCCGCCACCATCGAACACGCGGTCGCCGGGGTTGATGCCAGCAGGGCAGGCGCCCAGGTACTCGCCCTTGATATTGCGGGTAGTCTCCACCGTGCTGCCATCGGGCATTTGCTGCTTGGTGACCGACAGCACATGGAAGTTGTGCTGGAAGTCGCCGGTGATCTTGCGGCTGCTTTCGATGCGCTGTTCGGTCTGGCCCACCTTGCAGTTGGAGGTGAACTGCCAGCCATTGCTGTCCTTCAGGCTCGCCGTCTTGCACTGCTGCACGTCGTACTTGGCCTTTTGCAGCTCGCGGGTCTTGTAGAAGGTGTCTTTGTCCATGCAGTCCTGGAACTGGACGGTCTGGCCATCCTGGTCCGTGGAGCTGATCTGCCAGTGGCCAGACTTGGGGCGGGGCAGGTCTTCGATGTCGCCGGTGGAGGCGCAACCTGCTGCCAGCAAGGCGGCAGCAATGGCGGACAGGGAGGCGAGGTAGCGGGTAGAAAGCATGGATGTCCTCTCGGTGGTTGTCATTCTGCGTAGCTGCAGAGTGTTTTTTACAAGAACGCGTTGTTACTTTATATCCTAGGCCGCAGGCTGCTCACCCATTGTCTGACAAGGGCCGGGCCGCGTGTAGGAGAGCATCCGGCAGCTGCTTGGGGCAGCCCTGGGGTGCACTATGCGCTGGGCTGCTCCTGTCCGCACTGCTCCAGCAGCCAGCGCTCAAAGGTCTCCATCGCCAAGCTGGGGCTGCGTGATTTGAGCTGGGTCAACCAGTAGCTGCCGGTGTCCAGCGTCTGCGCCAAGGGGGCGACCAAGCGGCCCGCTTGCAGATCGCGGGAGAACAGGCGCAAGGGCAGCAGCGCCACGCCCAGACCCTGGGCCGCTGCCTCGGCCAAGGTCAGCGATGAATCAAAGACCGTGCCGCGCAGGCTGGGGCAGGCCAGCTTGCTTTGCGCAAACCACTGTTCCCACTCGCCCGCGCGGTAGGTGCGCAGCAAGCTCTCATGTGCCAGGTCGGCGGGTTGCTGCAGGCGGACCGCAATGGCCGGGGCGCACATGGGAGTCAGCGGCGCTTGCAGCAGCTGCCGGGCGGCCGTGCCATGCCAGGCGCCATCGCCAAAGCGGATCGCGCAATCCCAGCCTTCGCCCGCCAGATCCACGCGGTTGTTGTGGGTGAACAGGCGCAGATCGACAAAGGCATGGGCCTCCTGAAAGGCGCGCAGCCGGGGCAGCAGCCAGCCTACGGCAAAGGTGCCCACCACGCCGACGGACAGCACCTCGTGCGGGCGCCGGTCCTGCACCTGGGCAAGGGCCCGCGACAGGTTGCCAAAGGCCTGGGCCACCACCGGCACCAGGGCCATGCCCTCGTCGGTCAGTGCCAGGCCGCGCGGCAGGCGGCGAAACAGGGGCTTGCCCAGCTGGTCTTCCAGCTGCCGAATGTGCTGGCTGATGGCGGCCTGGGTCACATGCAGCTCCAGCGCCGCCCGGGTCAGGTTGAGGTGGCGTGCAGCGGCATCGAAAGCGCGCAGGGCATTCAAAGGCAGGTGCATAGCTATAAGTTTTTCTTGTGGGTTTTCTTGGTTTTCATCGTTGGTCAAGCGCGAGCTATCTCGGTAAATTTACGCCTGTCACTTGGATAACTACAAATTTTAAGGAATGAATACCATGTATAGAAGAAAGTTTTTCTTGACTATGGGTGCGGCCAGCTTGATCGCCACCTCATCTCGCGCCTGGGCAGCAGCCCCCTCGGCAGACCCCCAGGCCGAGCGCCAGTTTGCCAAGGCGATGAAGGCGCTGGAGCGCTCAGTGGGTGGCCGCCTGGGCGTATCGCTGCTGAACACCATGACGGGCCAGGCACTGGGCTGGCGCCAGGATGAGCGCTTTCCCATGTGCAGCACCTTCAAGATGCTGCTGGCCGGCCAGGTGCTGTCCCGCGTGGATGCGGGCCAGGAAAAGCTGGATGCACAGGTCACGTTTGGCCGTTCTGCCTTGGTGGAATATTCGCCCGTTATTGAGAAATTTGCCGGTAAGGCGCCGATGAGCGTCGAGGCGCTCTGCCATGCCATCGTCACCATCAGCGACAACGGTGCCACCAATCTGCTGCTGGAACGCGTGGGGGGGCCGGCTGGCTTTACCGCCTATGTGCGCAGCTTGAACGACCCGACCACGCGGCTGGACCGCATTGAGCCGGACATGAGTGAATCCAAGCCTGGCGATGTGCGCGATACGACCAGCCCGCTGGCGATGCTGACCAGCATGCACGCGCTGACCTTGGGTAAGACCTTGAGCCCGGCAAGCCGGGAAAAGCTGCTGGGCTGGATGCTGGCCAATACCACTGGCGACCACTGCCTGCGCGCAGGCGCACCGGGCTGGAAGGTGGCGGATAAGACCGGCTCAGGCCCCGGCACCCGCAATGACATTGGCCTGTTGTGGGCACCGGGTGCTGCCAGCCCTATCTTGGTGACCAGCTATTTGACCGAAAGCAAGGCCGCGCCCAAGGCACGTGATGCCGCCCTGGCCTCGGTAGCGGCCGAGGTCGTCAAGCTCTGGGGCTAAACCGGCAGCGATAGGTCCAGCACCAACAAAAACTGCCCCTGGTCAGGGGCAGTTTTGCTGTGCGCGCTTCAAGCTGGCGCGATCAAAGGTACTTGACCAGCACCTGGCTCTTGCGGCTCCAGTTGTACTTGGCCTTGCGTTGCTCGGGCAGCCATTCCGGATCGACGGGCTGGAAGCCGCGCTTGAGGAACCAGTGCATCGTGCGGGTGGTGAGCACAAAGATGCTCTTGAGGCCGGTGGCGCGGGCCCGTTGCTCGATGCGCTTGAGCAGCTTTTCGCCATCGCCTGTGCCCTGGCTTTGCGGCGATACGGTGACGGCGGCCATCTCGGCAGTGCCGGCTTCCGGGTAGGGGTAGAGGGCGGCGCAGCCAAAGATCACGCCATCGTGCTCGATGATGGTGTAGGCGGAGATATCGCGCTCGATCTCGGTGCGGCTGCGCTTGACCAGGGTGCCGTCCTTCTCGAAAGGCTCGATCAGCTGCAAAATGCCGCCGACATCGTCAGGCTTGGCTTCGCGCAGCTCTTCGAGACGCTCATCGATCACCATGGTGCCGATGCCATCGTGCACATAGACTTCGAGCAGCAGCGCACCATCGGTGGCAAAGGGGAGGATGTGGCTGCGCTCCACACCTTCCTTGCAGGCCTTCACACAATGCTGCAGGTAAAAGCCCACATCGGTGGGCAAGGTGGCGGGGGGTAGCTCGGCCAGCAGTTTCTGCGCCACATCCAGCGGCAGCTCGGTGTCGACCGGGTTTTCTTCGCTTTCGGCTTCCAGCGGGCTTTGGCGAATGCCGGCCACCTCGGTCAGGAACATCAGCTTGTCGGCCTTGAGCTCGATGGCCACGCGCGTGGCCACTTCTTCCATGCTGAGGTTGAAGGCCTCGCCGGTGGGCGAGAAGCCGAACGGGGAGACCAGCACCATCGCGCCCATATCCAGGGTGCGGTGGATACCGCCAACATCGACCTTGCGCACCAGGCCCGAGTGCATGAAATCCACGCCATCAACAATGCCGACCGGGCGGGCGGTCACAAAGTTGCCGGAGATCACCCGCACGGTGGCGCCGGCCATCGGCGTATTGGGTAGACCCTGGCTGAAGGCCGCTTCAATCTCAAAGCGCAGCTGGCCAGCGGCCTCCTGGGCGCAATCGAGCGCCACCGAATCGGTCACCCGGATGCCATGCGAATAGCGCGGCGCATGGCCCTTGGCTGCGAGCTGCTCATTCACCTGGGGTCGGAAACCATGGACCAGCACGATCTTGACACCCAGCGCCTGGATCAAGGCCAGATCCTGGGCGATGGACTGCAGCTTGCCCGCTGCAATCGCCTCACCTGTCACGCCCACTACAAAAGTCTGGTTGCGAAACTTATGGATATAAGGTGCCACCGAACGGAACCAGGGCACAAAGGTGAAATTGAATACAGCGGACATGGGGGTGGGGTTGGGTATTTCCTAGAAGCACGCCAGATCGGCGGTTTGCGGCTGCCGCTATTGTTATACAAACATCGCGCGCCTGCATGCAGTTGGCTGCAGATTTGCCCTCGCCGCCATGGGAAAAATCCATCAGTGCCGCCATGTCCATTTCTGCTGGCGCGAAGTGGAGGTTTCGCAATCACAAACGGCGCAGGTGTGGGCAAACCGGCGCGCCGGGCCGATGATGGCGGTTTTGCAAAAAATAGCCTGGAGACAAGCATGACCACCACCATCAACCGCCGCCAGATGCTGGCGCTGGGCGCAGCGCCCCTGGCCGCCGGCCTGCCTTTGCTGCATGCGGGGGCTGCGCATGCGGCCGACTACCCCAACAAGCAGGTCAAGTTCATCGTGCCCTTCCCACCCGGCGGCCCGGTCGATACGACGGCGCGTGCCTTTGTGCCGCCCTTGGGCCAGCTCTGGGGCCAGGGCACCTTTATCGACAACCGCGCGGGCGGTGGCGGCATCATCGGTGCCGAGATGGCGTCGCGCCAACCGGCCGACGGATACAGCCTGTTTGTTGGCGCGATCCACCATTCGGTCAACCCCTCGCTGCACCCCAAGCTGAGCTATGACATCCAGAAGGACTTTGTGCCGGTGAGCTTTGCGGCCATGTTCCCGGTGTTCTTGGTGGTCAACCCCAGCGTGCCGGCCAAGAATGTGCAGGAGCTGATTGCGCTGGCCAAAAAGCCGGGCAGCAACCTGGCCTTTGCCTCGTCGGGCAATGGCGGCGGCACCCACCTGGCGGGGGAACTCTTCAACATGCATGCCGGCACCAAGCTGCTGCACATTCCCTACAAGGGCAGCGCCCCCGCGATGACCGATGTGCTGGGCGGCCAGGTGGCCATGATGTTCAGCGATGCGCCCACCGCCATTGGCCATATCAAGAGCGGCAAGGTGCGGGTGCTGGGCGTTGCCAGTCCCAAGCGCTCGGCGATCATGCCCGAGGTGCCGACCATTGCCGAGCAGGGCCTGCCCGGTTACGAAGCCTATTCCTGGGCGGCGCTGTTTGCGCCGGCCGGCACGCCCAAGGAGATCGTCGCCAAGGTCAATGCCGATTTCAACCAGGTGATGCGGGCGCAGGAAGTGCGCCAGCGTCTGTATGTGGCGGGTGCCGAGGCCGACCCCGGCACGCCCGAAGAAATGGCGCAGCGCCTGCAGTCCGAGATCGACAAATGGGCGCGGGTGGTCAAGGCCGCGCAGATCCGCATCGATTGAGCGGCAGGCTGCGCTGGCGGATGCGCTGGAGGGCGCAGACATGCACAATGGAGGCATCTTGTATTTGCAGACCGCCTCTATGGACCTGATCTCTGGCAGCGCCAACCCCCACTTCCAACCCGTGGCGCTGGAAAAAGCCTACCGCCTGCTCAACCACGGCCCCACGGTGCTGGTGTCCGCTGCCCATGGCGGCGAGCGCAATGTGATGGCCGCCGCCTGGGCCTGCGCGCTGGACTTCATGCCGCCCAAGGTGACCGTGGTGCTGGACAAGGCCACCCGCACCCGTGCGCTGGTTGAGGCCAGCGGCCGCTTTGCGCTGCAGCTGCCCACCGTACCCATCGCCGCCTTGACGGTGGAGCTGGGCACCATCAGCGCGCTGCAGCAACCGGGCAAGCTGGCCCAATCCGGCGTGCAGCTGTTTGATGCCCCCGGTCAGCAAACGCCCCTGGTGGCTGGCTGCGCCGCCTGGCTGGAATGCCGGCTGCTGCCCGAGCCCCACAACCAACAAAGCTATGACCTGTTCATTGGCGAGGTCACCGGGGCCTGGGCCGACGACCGGGTGTTCCGCGACGGCCACTGGCATTTCGAGACCGCACCGCAGGCGCTACGCACTTTGCACTATGTCGCCGGCGGCCATTTCTATGCCATCGGGGAGGCCATTGATGTACCCGTGCCCAAGGCTTGATCGCGTTGATGGCGTTCCTGGCTGCTTGCGCGCCAACCTCGGCGCTGGGTGGGCCGTATGTTTCTGATCTTTGCCGCCATCGTTGCCGCGCTGTTCGCTGTGCTGGGCTGGCGCGGGCTGCGCAGACGCCGGCAATTGCGCTTTTTGCAGCAGTACCGGTTCGATGCAGCCTACCGCAAGGCGATCTGGCGTGACTATCCCTACCTGAGCGATGCCAACCTGGCGCAGGCCGAAGAGGCGCTGCGCCAGTTTTTCATCATGCACTGGCTGGCACCCCGCGCGCAGCTGCAGATGCCCTCGCGCCTGGCCGATGCGCTCTGGCATGCCTTCATCCTGGATACGCGGCGCTACCAGCAGTTTTGCCAGCGTGCCTTCGGGCATATGTTCCACCACCTGCCCGCGCAGGCAGCCAGCGCCGGCGTTTCACAGCACCAGGCAGCGCAGAACCAGGCAGCGCAGATGCAACCGAGCTGGAATGCGGCCATGCACAGCCGGCGCTACATGGTGGGCGCGCTGCTGGGTGGCATCCCCCTGCTGTTTGCGTTGGATGCCGCAGCCGCGTTGGAGGACGGCTGGCTCTACCCGCCGGAGCTGCTGGACCAGTGGGCGGCAGCATTTGCGCAGGCGGCAGCGGCGGCGAGCAGCAGCATGGACAGCAGCTCCAGCCCGGTGTCGGGCAGCGACAGCAGCAGCTACCGCGACGACAGCAGCAGCGCTGGCGATAGCAGCGATGTGGCGAGCAGCAGCACCAGCGCGGACAGCGATGGCGGCTCGTCCAGCTGCAGTGGCAGCAGTTGCGGCGGTAGCAGCTGCGGGGGCGGCAGCAGCGATTGAGCGGCAAAGCCTGCGTGGGTCCAAGGCGTTGTTGCGGCTTCGCAACCGGTGGGGGCCTGCTGCGGGGATAATGCTGCCCCTATGTCGCTCAAGATTACGTTTCCCGAATCCCTGCCAGTTTCCGCCCGCCGTGATGAAATCATGGAGGCCATGGACCGCCACCAGGTCATCATCGTCTGCGGCGAGACCGGATCGGGCAAGACCACCCAGCTGCCCAAGATTGCACTGGCCCTGGGCCGCGGCAAGATCAATGCCACCCCCAATGACAAGGGTGAGGTGCGCGGCCATTTGATCGGCCACACCCAGCCCCGCCGTATTGCAGCCAGCAGCGTGGCCAAGCGCATCGCCGAAGAGCTGCAGACCCCCCTGGGCGATGTGGTGGGCTACAAGGTGCGTTTCCAGGACCGTTTGTCCAAGGACGCCTCGGTCAAGCTGATGACCGACGGTATCTTGCTGGCCGAGACCCAGACCGACCCGCTGCTCAAGGCCTACGACACCTTGATCATTGACGAGGCCCATGAGCGCAGCCTCAATATCGACTTTCTGCTGGGCTATCTGCGCCAGTTGCTGCCCAAGCGCCCCGATCTGAAAGTGGTGGTGACCTCGGCCACCATCGATGCCGATCGCTTTGCCAAGCACTTTGCCGGCCCGCAAGGCCCGGCGCCGGTGATCATGGTCTCGGGCCGCACCTTCCCGGTGGAGATGCGCTACCGCCCCTTTGAAGATGCCAAGGACTACGACCTCAACGATGCGATAGCCGATGGCGTCGATGAGCTGTGGACCGGTGGGGCCGGCGGCGACATCCTGATTTTTCTGCCCGGCGAGCGCGAGATCCGCGAGGCTGCCGACCATTTGCGCAAGCACCTGCAGCATTCGCCGGTGTTGCGCAATGCCGAGGTGCTGCCGCTGTTCTCGCGCCTGTCGCAGGCCGAGCAGGACCGCATTTTTGAAGGCCATACCGGCCGCCGCATTGTGCTGGCCACCAACGTGGCCGAAACCTCGCTTACCGTGCCCGGCATCCGCTATGTGATCGATGCCGGCACGGCCCGGGTCAAGCGCTATTCCTTCCGCAGCAAGGTCGAGCAGTTGCTGGTCGAGCCGGTCAGCCAGGCAGCGGCCAACCAGCGCGCCGGCCGTTGCGGCCGCGTGGCCAACGGTATCTGCATTCGTCTCTATGACGAGGCCGATTTCCAGTCACGCAGCCCCTTCACCGATCCGGAAATCCTGCGCTCGTCCTTGGCCGGCGTTATCCTGCGCATGAAAGCCTTGCGCCTGGGCGATGTGGTGAACTTCCCGTTTCTGGAAGCGCCATCCGGCCGCGCGATTGCCGACGGCTACCAGTTGCTGGCCGAGCTGGGTGCCGTCGATGAGCAGGGCGAGCTGCTGCCAATGGGCCAGGCTTTGTCGCGTCTGCCGCTGGACCCGCGCGTGGCGCGCATGATTGTGGAGGCGCGCGAGCGCGGTGCACTGGCCGAGGTGCTGGTGATTGCCTCGGCGCTGAGCGTGCAGGATGTGCGCGACCGCCCGCTGGAAGCCCAGCAGCAGGCCGACCAGCAGCATGCCAAGTTTGACGACGAAAAAAGCGAGTTCAGTGGCTACCTGCGGCTGTGGAAATGGCTGCAGGATGCGCGCGGCGGCAAGGTGGTGGCCAAGAGCCGCAAGGACATGGCCCAGCAATCGGCACCGGCCAAGGGCCAGGCGTTGGGGCGCAATGCCGCCTTTTTGCCGGTGGTCCAGCGCAGCACCGGTGCTATTGCCGCAGTGGACACGGCCGCGCCGCTGGCAGCTTTCACGCCGCAGGACAGCGTGGCCGACGAGGCCAGCCACAAGCTGAGCAACCGGCAGTGGGAGCAGCTGCTGCGCCAGAACTTCATCAATATCCGCCGCGTGCGCGAGTGGCGCGACATCCATTCGCAGCTGCTGACGGTGGTCAAGGAGCAGCGCTGGCCGATGAACGAGGAGGCCGCCGGCTACGAGGCCGTGCACCTGTCCATGCTTTCGGGCCTGCTGGGCAATATCGGTTTCAAGACCGAGGAGGGCGATGGCTACCTGGGTGCGCGTGGCATCCGCTTCCATCCGCACCCCGGTGCGCACCTGTCCAAAAAACCGGGCCGCTGGATTGTCGCGGCCGAACTGGTCGAGACCTCGCGCCTCTACGGCCGGGGCATTGCCGCCATCGAGCCCCAGTGGCTGGAGCAGGTGGGCGCGCATCTGCTGCGCAAGCAGTTGCTGGACCCGCATTGGGAGAAAAAGCAGGGCGAGGTTGCGGCCTATGAGCGCGCCACCTTGTATGGCCTGGTGGTCTACAGCCAGCGCCGCATCAGCTACGGCAAGATCGACCCGCAAGGCGCGCGCGATATCTTTATCCGCCAGGCGCTGGTCGAAGGCGACTGGGAGACGCGCCTGCCGTTCTTGCAGGCCAACCAGAAGCTGATTGCCAAGGTCGAGGAGCTGGAGCACAAGAGCCGCCGGCAGGACGTGCTGGTGGACGAAGCCCTGATCTATGCGTTCTACGACCAGCAGATTCCGCAAGACATCTGCACCGGCCGGGCGCTGGAGCGCTGGGTCAAGGACGAGAGCGCGCGCAACCCCGATCTGCTGCGCCTGTCGCGCGACGAGCTGATGCGCCATGAGGCCGCCGGCATCACGACGGCCGCCTTCCCCAAGACCATCAAGATGGGTGGGGTCGATTGCACGGCCAGCTACCTGCACCAGCCCGGTGACCCGCGCGATGGCGTGACCGTGACGGTGCCGCTGTTTGTGCTCAACCAGGTAAGCGAGGAGCGAGCCGAATGGCTGGTGCCGGGCATGCTCAAGGACAAGATCCAGGCCTTGCTCAAAAGTCTGCCCCAGCGCCCGCGCAGCCGCTTTGTGCCGTTGGCTGAAAACGCCCAGCGCCTGGCCGAGCTGCTGGGCAGCGCCGAGCGCTTTGGTGCCGGCAGCCTGGTCGAGGTGCTGCTCAAGCAAGCACGCGACGAGACCTCGCTGGATATCAAGCGCGCCGATTTCAAGCTGGACATGCTCAGCCCACATCTGTTCATGAACTTCCGCATCAGCGACGAGCATGGCCGCCAGCTGGGCCAGGGCCGCAACCTGGGCGCCCTGAAGGCCCAGTGGGGCGCCAAGGCGCGCGGCGCCTTCCAGGCGTTGGCCGAGCTCAAGATCGCGCCGCAGGCCGATGGCGTGGGCGCGGCGGCGCCGGCACAAGCGCCGGCCGCCGCTGCCAAGCAGGGTGGCAAGGCGGCCCCGGCGCCCAATAGCGGGGCAGCCCAGGCCAAGCCGTCGGGGCCCGTGCATGCGGCCGACAAGCTCTGGACCGATTGGAGCTTTGGCGCCTTGCCCGAGCTGATGGAGATCAAGAAGGGCAACCAGACGCTGATTGGCTTCCCCGCACTGATCGACCACGGCAACGGCGTCGGCATCGAGGTGTTTGACGAGCCCGAGGTGGCAGCCAGCCGCCATGCGCTGGGCCTGCGCCGCCTGTTTGCGCTGCAGATCCGCGATGCGCTCAAGTACCTGGAGAAGAACATCCCCGATCTGCAGAAGATGGCGGTGGGCTATATGCCGCTGGGCACGCAGGAAGAGCTGCGCGAGCAGATCATTAATGTGGCGATTGACCGCGCCTTTCTGCAAGAGCCGCTGCCCGCCGATGCGCAGCAGTTCAAGCAGCGGGTGCAGGACGGGCGCGGGCGCCTGACCCTGATCGCCAACGAGGTGGCGCGCATGGCTGCTGGCGTGCTGCAGGAATACATGGCTGCCGTGCGCAAGATCAAGGACACCAAGAACGCCCCCGAGGCCACCGCAGATGCCCAGCAGCAGCTGCAAAAGCTGGTGCCCAAGAACTTCATCGCCATCGCACCCTGGGCCCAGCTGGGCCACTATGCCCGCTACCTGAAAGCGATCACCGCGCGCCTGGACAAGTACCGGGCCGACCCGGCACGCGACGTCGCCAAGCTCAAGGAGCTGCAGCCGCTGGAGCAGCGCTACTGGCGCCTGGTCGCAGAGCGCAAGGGCCAGGAGGATGCGCGCATGCAGGAGTACCGCTGGATGCTGGAAGAGCTGCGGGTGAGCTTTTTTGCGCAGGAGCTGCGCACGCCTTACCCGGTCAGCAGCAAGCGGCTGGACAAGGTCTGGCAGCAGCTGCAGCAGTAAGGATGCAGGGACACCGGCCATGCTGCCTCGCGCAGCATGGCCGGTTTTTTTGGAATCAACCCAGGCGGGTGACCACCTCGTCCACCGTCAGCACATCGCCAAAGAACAGCATCCAGTTGTTGAGGCTGTGCACATGCTCATAGGGTGTGACGGCGGCCAGCGCGTCGTCGACCATGATGGTGGCGTAGTCCAGCATCATCGCGTCGCGTGCGGTCGATTCGCAGCAGACATTGGTGACGGTGCCGCCGATCAGCACCGTGCGCACGCCCCTTGCCTTGAGGACGGCATCCAGGTCGGAGGCGCCCGGGGCCAGCGCGCTGTAGCAGCGCTTGACGACCGTGAGGTCGCCCGGCTGTACATCGAGCGCCGGCGGCATTGCAAAGCCGGCATGGCCGCTGCCCAGCTCCAGCAGCCGGCGCGCACTGCGCTCGGGCGTCAGCATGTGGCGGTGGTGGTGGGACCAGAACTGGTCGGCGCCGTCGGCACTGGTCTTGATCCACACCACGGTGCCGCCCTTGGCGCGCAGCGCCGCAGCGAGCTGGTTGACCTGGCCAAAGATGGCGCGGGCCGGTGCGCATTCGCCCTGAAAACCGGGCTGGGTGTAGTAGTTCTGCAGATCCACGATGACAAAGGCCGTGGTCGCGGCATCCAACCGGTCATAGGGGTGGAGCACCCCTTGGCGGGCCAGCACGCGTTCTTCAATCCAGGGTTCAAACTGCATGGGGTTGTCGTTTCTTGGTTTCTTGAAATGGGGGGCGTGAACAGGGCTCAGGCGTAGCGGTGCTGGACGCTTTTCTCCAGCCGGGTAACGGCCATGTACATCACGGCGGACAACAAGGCCAGCACGACGATGGAGGCCATCACCACATTGAGCTTGAACACCTGGCTGCCATTGACGATCAAAAAGCCCAGTCCGGCGCTGGAGGACTGGAACTCGCCGACGATGACGCCGATCAGCGAGAGGCCAATGTTCATCTTGATCGCGGCAATCACCGCCGGCACGCTGCCCGGGAACACCACGTACTTCATCACCTGGAACTTGCTGGCGCCCAAGGTGGTGGCCAGCTTGATCTTGTTGGGATCGATGGCCTGGAAGCCTTCATAGACCACCATGATGGTGATGAACAGCGAGATCGCGACGGCCATGCCGTAGACCGAGTACTCCGAGCCCAGCCAGATGTAGAAGATGGGTACAAAGGCAATCTTGGGCATGGCATTGGCGATCACCAGGAAGGGATCGAGCACCTTTTTCAGAAAGCTGCTCCACCACAGCAGCGCGGCCATGGCAATGCCCAGCAGCATGCTGACGGCAAAGCCGATCACCGTGGCCTTGAAGGTGATCCAGGTGTGGCCCAGCAGGTCGCCGTTGCGGGCCAGATCGACCAGGGTGGGCAGCACGGCCGAGGGATAGCTGGTGAGCATGGGGTTGAGGATGTGGCTGCGCGCCAGTACCTCCCAGACCAGCAGGAATGCAAGCAAGAGGCCGGCGCGGCTGAGCGCAATCAGGCGTTTGCGGCGCTGGATCTGGGCCAGCCACTGGCGGTATTCAGGGCTGGGGGTGTCGGCCTGGGCCGGGGCCGCCGTGTTGGTGGTGTTCATGACGGTGCTCATGCTTAGCCTTCCACGTGGGCATCGATCTCGTCCCACAGCACATTGAAGTAGTCGTTGAATTCAGGGCAGCCTCGGGCCTCGAAGGGCGTGGGCCGCTTGCCTCCCTGCGAGGGGAAATCCATGTGGTGTACCGACTTGATGCGCCCGGGCCGGCGCGAGAGCACGATGACGCGGTCGGTCATCGCAATGGCCTCGCCAATGTCGTGGGTGACCAGGATCACCGACTTGCCCTCGTCGCGCAGCACATCGACCACCTCATCGGCAATCGACAATCGGGTTTGCGAGTCGAGTGCGGAGAAGGGCTCGTCGAGCAGCACCACATCCGGGTTGGTGACCAGGGTGCGGGCCAGTGCCACGCGCTGGCGCATGCCACCCGAGAGCTGGCGGGGGTAGTGGTGCAGGTAGTCGCCCATGCCGCATTTGTGCAGCAGTTGGGTGGCGCGCTTTTCGGCGGCGGCCAGGTCCTTCTTCTGGATCTGGGCGCCCAGCAAGGTGTTCTCCAGAATGGTGCGCCATTCGAACAGGTAGTCCTGCTGCAGCATGTAGCCGATGCGCGGGTTGGGGCCGATGATGGTCTGGCCATCGACCAGCACGGTGCCGCTGGACGGCGGCAGGATGCCCGCCAGGATCGACAGCAAGGTACTCTTGCCGCAGCCGGACTGGCCGATCAGGCTGATGAATTCGCCCGCCTTGACCGAGAGGTTGATGTTCTGCAGCGCCTGGGTTTCTCCCTGGGGTGTGAAGTAGCGCAGGGAGACGTTGTCGACGTGGATGCGGTAGGGGAGGTTCATGGCAGCTCCTTATTTTTGCGCCAGGCTCTGCACCAGGCCCATGTCGACAAAACGCGCATAGTCCACTTTCTTGCCCACCTCCAGCACCCCGCCTTGCACCAGCATGTCCTGCAACTGGTCCATGGCCTGCTTCTCGACCATCGGCGTTTTCTTCCACAGCTGCAGTTGTTGGTAGCGCTCAATGGCGCTGACCAGCTCGGCCTTGTCCATGCCGGTGAAGTAGCTGCCCACCAGATCGGCCAACTCGCCCGCTGGCGCTGCGGCCGTGTACTGCTGGGCTTTCGCCACCGCCTGGGTCCAGGCCTGCACGGCAGCGCGGTTTTTCTTCAGATAGGCATCGGTGGTGGTGAAGACGGTGTAATCGACCATGCCGACTTCTTTGCCTACCGCGCCCAGGGTGAAGGCCTTGCCCTGCTTCTCCAGGGTGCTGGCTTCGGGTTCCAGAAAGATCGCATAGTCGTTTTGCCCGGCCAGCCAGGCGCCGGTGCGCGCAGCCGGCCCGATGTTGCTGACCATGCTCAGGTCCTTTTTCGGATCCAGCCCTTTTTTGCGCAAGGCCGTTTCCAGAAAGATGTCGGGGTTGGAGCCCGGGCGGAAGGACATGATCTTGCGGCCCTTCAGCTGCTTCCAGTCGAAATTCGGCTCAGGTTTGCGGCCCATCAGCAAGAACCCGTCGGTGGCCGTCAGGCCGGCAAACACGATGGGTTTGACGGGTGACTCGCTGTTGGCCACATAGATTGAGGCCTCGGGCCCAATCAGCACGATATCGGCGCTGCCCGAGAGCAGGGCGGCCATGCCCTTGTCGGTGCCCTGCGAGGTTTTCATGCTCATCTCTATGCCGGCATCCTTGAACATGCCTTTCTGGATGCCCACATACATGGGAACATAGAGCACGGAGCGCACGACCTCCTCATAACGTATCTTGTGCGGTGCCTGCGCCTGGGCTGGTGACAGCGGCAGCAGCGCTGCCAGCAAAGAGGCGGCGAGGGCCGCGCGGCGCCTAAACATGTTCTTCATACCCACTCCTTGTATACAGAAAATACCAATGGATGAATAAAAACGACTTCTTGCACGAGCAATATGGAGATAAATGCTGAAAATTTCTGCTAAACGCCCTTCTATGTATTCAGTATCCAATTTATTGGGCATGCCGAGGATCGGTGTTAACCATCAGGCCCAGGGCGCTGGATGGGGTGTAGGTCCGGGCTGCTCGGACGCGGATCGCAGCCTCTGCTGGAGCGCTGCTTGATGGGCAGGCAAGGCAGCAGGCCATGGGTGCAGAGGCTGCAGCGCATGCTGTTCTGGTCCCGTCCGCTGACGGCCGATGAATGGGCGCTGCTGGCGCGCTACTTTGGCCAGCCGCAGCACCCGGGCTGGACGCGCATGCGGCTTTACCTGCGCCGCTTGGGCGATACGCGGCGTGCGCTGTCGTTCAACGGCGGCTTTCTGTCGATGCCGGCCTACTGCTTTGCCGCATCCGACCCCCGGCAGTGCCTGCGCCTGGATGCGCCCCTGGTGGCGGGCTGGCTGGCGCATGAGGCCTTTCACCACTGGCAGCGCTTGCAGGGCCGGGCGGTGACCCGGCAGGCGCTGCGCCTGCAGTGGCGCTTTTGGCGCCATGGCATCAATCCCTATGCCTATACGCCCGCCGCATCACCAACAGCCTTGCTGGCCCAGTTCCAGCAGGCCCAGGTGGAGCAGCAGGCGCAGATGTGGCAGGACGCGGTGATGGCCGATATCGCCTGGCGCCAGGCTGTCCCGGGTGACGACCAGCAGCAACTGGCTGCTGCAGCCCAGCGCTGGCAGGTGGTGCTGCACTGGGTGCAGCAGCAGGGCGCCTCTCAGCCGGGCACGCTGGTCCCCTAAGCGACGGGCTGGTGGCCGGGCTGCTGGGCATACTGGACCGAAACTCGCTTTGAATGTTCGGGACCCGCCATGCATCCTGCTGCAGACCTGCCTGCCTCCACCGCTGCCTCCGTATCTGCCCCGGTATCTGTTTATTGGCCCGGGCGTGTGCCCCGGCGCCTAACCTTGCCGGCCACCTCGGTCTGGGACAACCTGGCCGTCAATGCCCGGCGCTATCCGGACCATGCCGCACTGGTGTTTTTTGACCAAGCCATCAGCTATGGCCAGATGCAGGAGCAGACCGAACGCCTGGCCGCCCACCTGCACCAGCAAGGCGTACGCAAGGGCGACCGGGTCATCCTGCTGATGCAGAACTGCCCGCAGCTGGTACTGGCGCACTACGCCATCCTGCGTGCCAATGCGGTGGTGGTGCCCGTTAACCCGATGAACACCGCCGCCGAGCTGGCGCACTACATCAGCGATGCCGATGCGCGCCTGGCTATCACTACCGCCGATCTGGCGCCTGCGCTCTGTCAGGCCAGTGGCAGCCTGCCACCGGAGCAGCAGCTGGCGCACCTGGTCATCAGCCATCTGTCGGATACCATGCCGGCCGATGCTGCGAGGCAGCCGGATTTTCCGCCTGCCTGGCTGCCCTGGCTGTTGGGCCAGCAGCCTTTGCCAGGGGCCGATCTGCTGGGAGCGACCACGGTCAGCCGGTGGCTGGATGCCGTCCAGTGCGCGGCCGAGCCACCGGCGATCGAGGTGGCGGCCAGCGATATGGCGATCCTGCCCTACACCAGTGGCACCACCGGCCTGCCCAAGGGCTGCATCCATGCGCACAGCCATGTGCAGCATGCGGCGATGGCGGGCGTGCTCTGGGGCCGGCAAAGCACCGAGAGCGTGAACCTGGTGGTGGCGCCGATGTTCCACATCACCGGCATGGTGTCCATCATGCATGTGCTAATCTGTGCCGGGGCCACCCTGGTGATCATGCCGCGCTGGGACCGGCAGCTGGCGGCCGCGCTGATGGCGCGCTGGCGGGTGACGCACTGGGCCAATATCCCGACCATGGTGGTGGACCTGCTGGCCAGCCCGAACCTGGCGCAGATGGACACCCGCAGCCTCGTCTACATGGGCGGCGGCGGCGCAGCGATGCCGCAGTCGGTGGCGCAAAGTGTCAAGGAGGTCTGGGGCCTGGACTATATCGAGGGCTATGGCATGACGGAAACCTGCGGCGCCTCCCATGCCAACCCCTACGAGCACCCCAAGCAGCAGTGCCTGGGGCTGCCGCATATTGGCATGCAGTCGTTGGTGATCGACCCCGACACCGGGCAGCCCATGGCCGATGGCGAGGTGGGAGAGATTGTGGTGCAGGGCCCGCAGGTGCTGCAGGGCTACTGGAAGCAGCCTGCGGCCACGGCCGCCAGCTTTATTGAGGTGGGAGGCCAGCTTTTCTTCCGCACCGGGGACCTGGGTTACCGCGATGCCGATGGCTACTTCTTCCTCACCGATCGCCTGAAGCGCATGATCAACGCCAGCGGCTACAAGGTCTGGCCGGCCGAGGTCGAGAGCCTTATGTACCGCCATCCTGCGATCCTGGAGGCCTGCGTGATCTCCGCCCGCGATGAATACCGGGGCGAGACCGTCAAGGCCGTGGTGGTGCTGCGGCAAGGCCAGCAGGGCCTTGTCAGCGCGCAGGACATCATTGACTGGTGCCGTGAGCACATGGCGGTGTACAAGGCGCCGCGCCTGGTGCAACTGGTGGAGCAGCTGCCCAAGAGTGGCAGCGGCAAGGTGATGTGGCGCTTGCTGCAGGAAAAGGAGCAGTGACTGGCGAGCTGGAGGCCCGTCTGCGGCGTAGAGAGATGCGCTACCACCAACGCATCAGATGCAGCATCCTGTGCCAGAAACCATCGCCATACTGGACCGCAAGCCAGGCGCAAACCGCTGCGCAGATGACGCAGAGCAAGGCCCATGCCATCCAGCTGGGCTCGGCATGAAAGCCGATGACAGCTGCGATGAACAGGCCCAGCAAGCTACCAAAAAAGATACGCACATGGCGCTCGCTGCTGTCGCGGGGTGGGTCTTCATGCATGGCTTGGAGGGGCAGTGCCGGGCCTGGCAGTGTAGGCGGATGCAGTCAGCGCTGCCAAGCCTGACGTAGGGTGCAGGCTACACGCTGCCAGCCTTTTCAATCACCAAAATCCGCGCCTCACCCTGCGGGTGGGCCACATGCTCGCAGCCCACGCCGGCATGGAAGATATCGCCGGCCTGCAAAAGCGTTTGCTTTTCTTCGCCGGCCTCGCGCCAGTGCATCACCACCAGGCCCTGCATCACCGCAAAGACTTCCTCGCCGTCGTTGACATGCCAGATGTAGGGCTGGTCCGTCCAGTGCAAACGGACGCTGGTGCCGTTCATCTGGGCAATGTCCTGGGCGCCCCAGGGGCGCTCGGCGGTGAAGTCCTGGCTGCGGATGATGCGTTGCATGGCGTCTCTGCACGTTGGCCGTTTAAGCGGTCGCGTTCAGCTCCTGGCTGATGGCCTCGATCTGCTCGGACAGCTCCAGCCAGCGCTCTTCGAGCTGCTCGATCTCGCCATTGACGGCGCTCAGCTGCTTGCCGGCTTCGACGATGTCGGCACCCGACAGACCCGGGGTCGCCAGCTTGGTCTCCAGCGCATCGCGCTGGGTGTTGAGCTGGGGCAGCTTCTTGTCGATCTGTTCCAGCTCTTTCTTGAAGGGCTTGGTCTTGTCGGCCAGTTGCTGGCGGGCCAGTGCCGCCAGGCGGCGCGCTTCCTTGGGGTCACCCACGGGCTCGGCCTTGGCGGGCGCAGGCGCAGGGGCTGGCGCGGGTGCCGCAACCGGTGCGGCGACGGGCGCGGCCGCTGGTGCAGGCGCTGCATCCTTGCTGCGCGATTGCATATCGGCTTGGCGGGCTTCTTCGCGCAGGCGCTTGGATTCGTCCAGCAGGTAGCGCTGGTAGTCGTCCAGGTCGCCATCGAAGGGGCCGACCTGGCCACGGCCGACCATCCAGAAGTCTTCGCAGACGGCGCGCAGCAGATGGCGGTCATGGCTGACCAGCATCACGGTGCCGTCAAAGTCGTTCAGTGCCATCGCCAGCGCTTCGCGGGTGGCCAGGTCCAAGTGGTTGGTTGGCTCGTCGAGCAGCAGCAGGTTGGGGCGCTGCCAGACGATCATCGCCAGCACCAGGCGCGCTTTTTCGCCACCGCTCATGCTGCCCACGGCCTGCTTGACCATGTCGCCGCTGAAGTTGAAGGTGCCCAGGAAGTTGCGCAGGTCCTGCTCACGGGCGCTGTTGCCTTCGCTGCCAAGTTCCTTAGCCAGGCGAATCATGTGCTCCATCGGGTTCTCGCTGGGGCGCAGCACGTCCAGCTCCTGCTGGGCAAAGTAGCCGATGTTGAGGCCCTTGCCCTCGGTCACAGTGCCGGCCAGCGCCTTCATCTCGCGGGCGATGGTCTTGACCAGGGTCGATTTACCCTGGCCGTTGGCACCCAGAATACCAATGCGCTGGCCTGCCAGCACCGAGCGGTTGACGCCCTGCAAGATGGTGGTCTGCTTGCCGTCCTCGTCCTCGTAGCCAAAGGCGGCATCGGTGATGGCCAGCATCGGGTTGGGCAGGTTGGCCGGTTCCTTGAACTCGAAGGTGAACTCGGCCTCGGCCAGCACCGGCGCAATCTTCTCCATGCGGTCAAGCTGCTTGACCCGGCTTTGCGCCTGCTTGGCCTTGCTGGCCTTGGCCTTGAAGCGGTCAATGAACTTCTGCAGATGCGCCATCTTCTCTTGCTGCTTGGCAAAGCTGGCCTGTTGCAGCTCCAGCTGCTGGGCACGCAGCTCTTCGAAGCGGCTGTAGTTGCCGCCGTAGCGCGTCAGCTGCCCACCCTGGATCTGCAGGGTCACATTGGTGATGGCGTCGAGAAATTCGCGGTCGTGGCTGATCGTGATCAGGGTGCCGGGGTAGCGCTTGAGCCAGGCTTCGAGCCAGACGAGTGCATCCAGGTCCAAGTGGTTGGTCGGTTCGTCGAGCAGCAGCAGATCGCTGGGGCACATCAGTGCGCGGGCCAGCTGCAGGCGCATGCGCCAACCGCCTGAGAAGCTGTTGACCGGGTGTTCCAGCTCCTGCACCTTGAAGCCCAGGCCCAGGATCAGCGCCTGCGCACGGGGCACGGCATCGTGGGCACCGGCATCGGCCAGGTCGGCATAGGCCTGGGCCAGGGCCATGCCGTCACCGGAAGCTTCCGCAGCCTCCAGCTGGGCCTGCACTTCGACCAGACGGGTATCGCCTTCCAGCACGAACTGGGTGGCCGATTCCTCGGTTTCGGGCATGTGCTGGGCCACCTGGCCCATGCGCCACTGGGCGGGGATGTGGAAATCGCCACCGTCTTCCGTCAGCGAGCCGTTGAGCAGCGCAAACAAGGTGGACTTGCCGGCGCCGTTGCGGCCGACCAGGCCCACCGATTCGCCCGGGTTGATGGTGGTGGTGACGCCGTCAAGCAGCACTTTGGTGCCGCGGCGCAGGGTGATATTTTTCAGCGTAATCATGAATGGGCTCGATTATCGCCGCCCTGGGCTTGGCCCAGGGGCATGCAGGGCATAGCGGGCGGTGGTTAGTTGTGCTGAAAAGCTGATTTTCAGCCCAGGTAGGCCAAGGCCTCGTGCCCTTGTAGGCGAGTGCTGCTGTTAAACGCTGTCACCTGCCTGGGCCTACCCAAGCTCCTGCCTCAGGGCCATACTGCAGTGTGCAAACGCCATATTTCAGTGATGGCCATCACAAGGATCGTGTTATGACAACAGCCTCTGAAATGCATGGACGGCCTGCCGACGACCGCCAGCCAGCCAGCAATGAGGATTCGGCCGCGGCGGCATCCGCCAAGGCCCATTGGCAACTGGCCGATATTCGCTACGCACAGATCGACCACAGCGCCGTGGCGAACGACGAGGACATGTTTTACCTGCTGATGAGCGCCTCCTTTGTCGAGACCGGCTCGGACACCTATGCCGCCAACCTGGGCGCGCACTATGCGCGTTACCCGGACATCCAGCATTGGCTGGAAGACCGCTGGGAGCATGAGGAGTTGCAGCACGGCGAATCGCTGCGACGCTATGTGGAGACTGTGTGGCCCAGTTTTGACTGGCAAAAGGCCTATGACAGCTTTTTTGCCGAGTATTCGCTGCTGTGCACGCAAGAGGCCTTGCTGGAAGACCCGCGCCTGGAGATGGTGGCGCGCTGCGTGGTGGAGACCGGCACTACCGCTTACTACCACACCCTGCGCGCGCTCAGCCAGGAGCCGGTGCTGACCGAGCTGCTGGGCCATATCCGCAATGACGAGGTCGGCCACTTCAAGCATTTTTTGAGCTACTTCAAGAGCTTGCAGGCCAAGGAGCCCGTTGGCCGGCTGCGCATTGCGCAGGCGCTGTACAGCCGCCTGAAAGAACTGCGCGAGAGTGATTCCGACGTGGCGCTGCGCCATGTGTTTGCCAACAAGGGTGTGCTGTTTGCGGACCGGCAGCGCAGCTTTGACGATGTCGCCCAGCGCATCTACCACCTGATCAGCACCGGCCTGCCGGCCCAGCTGGCGGTGCAGATGCTGCTCAAGCCCATGCTGCTGCCGCCCAAGCTGGAATCCTGCCTGCACCGGCCTATCAGCCGGCTGGCCTGCAGAATGCTGGCTTACTGAGCCAGAACAGGATTCGCTGAGAACAGGTGCTTAAAGCTGCGTGGGTTGCTCTTGCGACCAGTGCATCAGCGCTTCACGCGTCAGCAGCAGCACCTGGTCATCGCCCGCGCTGGTGTCCATCCAGAACACTGGCAAGCCGGGGAAGGCGGCCTCGAAGTAGGCGCGCTCGTTGCCAATCTCCAGCACCAGCACACCGTCCTCATTCAGGCGCTGGGGCAGCTCCAGAATCAGGCCACGCACAAAGTCCATGCCATCCTGGCCACCGGCCAGGGCCAGCACCGGCTCGGCCTGGTATTCCAGTGGCAGGCTCGCCATGCTTTGGGCATTGACATAGGGCGGGTTGCAGATGATCAGATCCCAGGGGCCGCGTGCGTTGGCCATGCCGTCCGACTGCACGAGCTGCACACGCTCCTGCAGGCCATGCTGGTCCACATTGATGCGGGCCACGGCCAGCGCATCGGCTGACAGATCGGCACCGGTCACCTGCACATCCGGGTAGGCCATGGCGGCCAGGCAGGCCAGGCTGCCATTGCCGGTGCACAGGTCCAGCACCTGGCGGGTCTTGTCGCTCAGCCAGTCGTCAATGCTGCCATCGGCCAGCAGCTCGGCAATCAGGCTGCGCGGCACGATGGAGCGCTCGTCGATGTAGAAGGGCACGCCTTGCAGCCAGGCTTGCTGGGTCAGGTAGGCGGCGGGCTTGCGGCTGCGGATGCGCTCGGTCACAAGCGTTTCCAGCTTGCCGCGCTGTTCATCGCTGACGGCCTGGTTCGCCACCGATTCGGCGCCATCGGGGCTGGTGTCGCTGTCCACTGGCAAGCCCAGCGACCAGAGCACCAGCCAGCTGGCTTCGTCCTGGGCATTGGTCGTTCCATGGCCAAAATGCACGCCAGCAGTGCTCAGGGCAGCTGCGCTGTCATCAATCAGGGTGCGGATGGTGGTCATGGCTCAACTCTGGCAAAAATCAAAGACCGCCATTGTAGGCTTGATGACAGCCGCAAGACGCCAGGGCTATACGGGTGCTGGATTAGCGTGCCAGGTTTTCCAGAATGCGGCGGTAGATGTTTTTCAGCGGCTCGATATCGGCCACGGCCACGCACTCGTCAATCTTGTGGATGGTGGCGTTCGACGGGCCGATCTCGATGACTTCCGGGCAGATGTCGGCGACAAAGCGGCCATCGCTGGTGCCGCCGGTGGTGGAGAGCGTGGTTTCCAGCCCTACTTCGTCGTGGATGGCCTGCTGCACGGCCGTCACCAGCACACCGGGCGTGGTCAGAAAGGGCTTGCCACCCAGGGTCCACTTCAGGTCGTACTCCAGCGCATGGCGCTCCAAGGTGGATTTGACGCGGGCCTTCAGGTTCTCGGCCGTCGATTCGGTGCTGAAGCGGAAGTTGAAATCCACCACCATCTGGCCCGGGATCACATTGCCGGCGCCCGTGCCCGCATGGATATTGCTCATCTGGAAGCTGGTGGGCGGGAAGAAGGCATTGCCTTCGTCCCAGACGGTGCTAGCCAGCTCGCCCAGCGCGCCCAGGCCCTGGTGGATGGGGTTGCGGGCCAGTTGCGGGTAGGCGATATGGCCTTGCACGCCATGGACGGTGAGCTTGCCGGTGAGGCTGCCGCGACGGCCGTTCTTGACCATGTCGCCGAGCTTTTGCACGGCGGTGGGTTCGCCTACCAGGCAGTAGTCCAGCACCTGGCCGCGCTGGCGCAGCTGCTCGACGACGACCGCCGTGCCGTCCACGCTCGGGCCTTCTTCGTCACTGGTCAGCAGCAGCGCAATATCCAGCGGCGCTGCGGCGTTCTGGGCGACAAACTCCTCGGCGGCCACGACAAAGGCGGCGATCGATGTCTTCATGTCGCTGGCGCCACGGCCATAGAGCTTGCCATCGCGGTGCGAGGGGGTGAAGGGGTGCGAGTTCCATTGCTCCAGCGGGCCGGTGGGCACCACATCGGTGTGACCGACAAAGACCACAGTCTTGGCACCGGCCACGCCGCTGCGGCGCAGCGCCCAGAGGTTGCTCACCCGGAAGCTGTCCGGGCCACTGTCCATGCGCTCGCAGGCAAAACCCAGTGGCTGGAGCAGGTCGGAAATCATTTCCAGACAGCCTTCGTCGTTGGGCGTCACGGAGGGACGGGCGATCAGTTGCTCGGTCAGTTGCAGGGTGCGGGACATGGCGTCTAATGGGTGGGGCGGAGGGGTCAACAACAATGCGGCCCGCAGGCCGCATTCAAGGCATATTGCCACCAAGGGGCAACGGCCGCTATCTTACTCTTGGTTCACATCGAGCACGATTTCGGTGAACGAGGCCGCGTCGTCCAGCTCGGGCTTGGCGGCGACCTGGGCCTTGGCGGCATTCGCTGCCATCTGGAAGTCATTCTGCAGGCGCCACATCAGGTTGGTTGGCGAGTCGGAGTTGGCCAGGCCTTCCTCGCGGCTGATCTTGCCGCTGTGGATGAGCGCGGCCAGCGCGCCTTCAAAGGTGACCGAGCCTTCGGCCATGGACTTTTCCATCGCCTCGCGCACGGCCGAGAAGTTGCCTTGCTCGATCATCTCGCCCACCAGCTTGGTGTTCAGCATCACCTCGATGGCCGCCGTGCGCTTGCCGCTGACGGTCTTGACCAGGCGCTGCGACACCACGGCGCGCAGCGCCGATGCCAGGTCGCCCAGCATCGTGGGGCGCACTTCGACGGGGTAGAAGCTCAGGATCCGGTTGAGCGCATGGTAGCTGTTGTTGCCGTGCAAGGTGGCCAGGCAGAGGTGGCCGGATTGGGAATAGGCAATCGCGGCCGACATGGTTTCGCGGTCGCGGATTTCGCCAATCATGATCACATCAGGGGCCTGGCGCAGCGCGTTCTTCAGCGCCGTCTGCAGCGAGCTGGTATCGCTGCCCACTTCGCGCTGGTTGACGATGGAGCGGCGGTTGCTGAACTGGTATTCGATCGGGTCTTCCACCGTCAGGATGTGGCCGCTTTGCTGGCCGTTGCGGTGGTCGATCATCGCGGCCAGCGAGGTGCTCTTGCCCGAGCCGGTGGCGCCAACAAACAGCACCAGGCCACGGCGGGTCATGATCAGATCCTGGAATATCTCGGGCAGCTCCAGCTGCTCCAGGCTGGGGATGTCCTGCGGCACATAGCGGATGACCACGGCGCAGGTGCCGCGCTGGTGCATGGCGCTGACACGGAAACGGCCCACACCTTCGAGCGGCACACCGATGTTGAGCTCACCGGTTTCATCCAGCTCTTCGATGCGTTCGGGTGGCACGATCTCGGCCAGCAGGGTGCGCGGCGCATCCGGCGTCAGGGTCTGGTTGTTGAGGGGGATGCACTCGCCCTGGATCTTGACCAGCGCAGGCGCATTGGCTGACAGATAGACATCCGAGGCTTTGTTGTCCGCCATCAGGCGCAAGATTCGCTCCATGGTTCCCATGTCAGTTCCCTCCAATAATTTGTGCTGAGATTGTAGGCTTAGCGAGACTATGAATAAATGATGTTGTGCCCGCGCTGCAAGCAAAGCGCCAGGGAGGCGATCACAAAAAAGCCCTGCAGCGCAAAGCGTGCAGGGCTTGTGGATCGCCTGGGCGGCAGATCAGTCGCGCAGCAGGTCGTTGATGCTGGTCTTGGCGCGGGTCTCAGGCGTCACTTGCTTGACGATCACGGCGCAGTACAGGCTGTGGCTGCCGTCCTTGGCAGGCATGGAGCCGCTCACCACCACCGAGCCCGAAGGCACGCGGCCGTAGGTCACTTCGCCGGTCATGCGGTTGTAGATCTTGGTGGACTGGCTGATGTACACGCCCATCGAGATGACCGAGTTCTCTTCGACGATCACGCCTTCAACGATTTCGGAGCGGGCGCCGATGAAGCAGTTGTCTTCAATGATGGTGGGGTTGGCTTGCAGGGGTTCGAGCACGCCGCCCAGGCCCACGCCACCGGAGAGGTGAACGTTCTTGCCCACTTGAGCGCAGGAACCCACGGTGGCCCAGGTGTCGACCATGGTGCCTTCGCCCACATAGGCGCCGATGTTGACGTAGGAAGGCATCAGGATGGCGCCCTTGGCCACATAGCTGCCGCGGCGTGCCACAGCAGGCGGCACCACGCGCACGCCGGTGGCCGCGATGTCGGCTTCGGACATGCCGGCGTACTTGGTGGGCACCTTGTCGTAGAAGTTCAGGTCACCGGCTTGCACCAGCGCGTTGTCCTTCAGGCGGAACGACAGCAGCACGGCCTTCTTGATCCACTGGTGCACGGTCCACTGGCCCACGCCTTCACGGGTGGCCACGCGCAGTTCGCCCTGGTCCAGGGCGTTGATCACATGGTCGACCGCATCGACGATTTCTTTGGGAGCGGAGGCAGGCGAGAGCGTCGTGCGGGCTTCCCAGGCGGATTCGATGATGGTTTGCAGTTGTTGCGTCATGGTTTAGGCTTTTTTCCAGGATTGAATGAATTGGGCAATGCGCTGTGCGGCTTCCAGGCATTCGGCGGTCTGGGCAACCAGGGCCATGCGGATGCGGCCAGCGCCAGGATTGCTGCCGTTGAAGTCACGGGCCAGATAGCTGCCTGGCAGAACCGTGACATTGTATTGGGCATAGAGTTCGCGCGCGAACTCGGTGTCCGACAAGCCCATGTGCTCGGGCACGCCGGCCCAGAGGTAAAAGCTGGCGTCGGGCAGCTGCACGTCCATCACGGCCGACAACACGGGCGTGACTTCGGCAAACTTGCGGCGGTACTGCTCGCGGTTGTCTTCGACATGGCGCTCATCGCCCCAGGCCGCAATGCTGGCCGCCTGCACCGGCGGGCTCATCGCGCCGCCCTGGTAGGTGCGGTAGAGCGCGAAGGCCTTGATCAGCTCGGCATCACCGGCGACAAAACCGCTGCGCAGGCCGGGCACATTGCTGCGCTTGGACAGGCTGGTGAAGGACACCAGGCGACGGAAGTCGCTGCGGCCCAGCTGCGCCGCTGCCTGCATGCCGCCCAGGGGGGGCTCGTCGCGGAAATAGATTTCGCTGTAGCACTCGTCCGAGGCAATGACAAAGCCATAGCGGTCGGAGAGCTCAAACAGCTTCTTCCACTCTTCGAGCGGCATCACCGCGCCGGTGGGGTTGCCGGGCGAGCAGACAAAGATCAGCTGGGTGCGTTGCCAGATGTCCTCGGGCACGCTGGCCCAGTCCACGGCAAAGTTCTTGCTGGCGATGCTGGGCACGTAGTAAGGCGTGGCGCCTGCGAGCAGGGCTGCGCCTTCGTAGATTTGGTAGAAGGGGTTGGGGCAGAGCACGACCGGGTCGGGCTTGCTGCTGTCCACCACCGTTTGCGTGAAGGCAAACAGCGCCTCACGGCTGCCATTGACCGGCAGGGTGTGCTTTTGCCTATCCACCTGCAGGCCGTAGCGGGTCGATAGCCATTTGGCAAAAGCCTCGCGCAGTGCGGGCGTGCCAGCGGTGGCCGGGTAGACCGACAGACCGGCCAGGTTATCCGAGAGCGCTTGCTCAATGAAGGCGGGGGTGGGGTGGCGGGGCTCACCGATACCCAGGCTGATGGGCGACTTGTCTGCGGACGGTGTCACACCGGCAAACAACTGGCGCAGGCGCTCAAACGGGTAGGGCTGCAGTTTCTGGAGCAAGGGGTTCATAAGCCAGCCATTATGGTGCAGAGGCGCCGGTTTTTTTGCGCCGTTCTGTCATGCCCGGTAGGGGCTTGGCGGCCTTTGGCAGGCGCCCGGCGCCTAGCAGCCATTAAGACGAGGGCTTGCCGCCTTGTTGCTGCTTGGCTTTGGCCAAAATGGCAGCCAGGATTGCCTTTTTGTCGGCGGCGGCCGGTGCTGCCAGGTTGGCCTTGCTGGCCGCGTTATTTTGCGCTGCCGCCGCACTGACGGCAGCCGCCTGGGCCGCTTGGGCGCTGAGCCCTGCAGGGGCAGCGCGTGGCGCGCTGGTTGCGCTGGCCGCTGGGGCGGATGCCTGCGGGCGGTGGGCTCCGTCCAGGCGCTGCTGGTGCCGGTGGTAGCGCTGCCGGGCCTCGTCGGCCTGCGCCGGGCTCCAGGCGGCCCAGCCGGTGGCATCACCGCTGGCATTGTCCAGCTCGATGCAATCGACCGGGCAGACCGGCAGGCAGAGCTCGCAGCCGGTGCAGGCCTCGGGGATCACGGTGTGCATGCGCTTGTTCGCGCCCAGGATGGCATCGGTCGGGCAGGCCTTGATGCACAAGGTGCAGCCGATGCACCAGTTCTCATCGATCCTGGCGATGACGCGCACGGCTTCCAGGCCGTTGTCGGGGTTCAGCGGCAGCGCGGCCTGGCCGGTGATGGCGGCCAGCCGCGCCACGCCTTCCTGGCCGCCGGGCGGGCATTGGTTGATTGGCGCCTCTCCCTGGGCAATGGCCTGGGCATAGTGGCGGCAGTCGGGGTAGCCGCAGCGCGTGCACTGGGTCTGCGGCAGGGCGGCATCGATGGCGCCAATGAAAACAGCCAGCGCAGAGGCTGGCTGGTGGCTGGTTTTGAGAAGGTCGGTCACACCGTGTGCAAGGTATTCTGCTTGGAAGTGGCCGATTTTACGTTGCCTGGGCGCTCCTCGACACGGTTGTTGGCGAGGATGAAGTCCTTGAGCATGGGGTAGACCATGGTGCGCCAGCGCTTGCCGCTGAAGATGCCGTAGTGGCCTGCGCCCTTGACCTCGAAGTGGCGGGTGTCGACCGCCTTGAGGCCGGTGCACAGATCATGCGCGGCCTGGGTCTGGCCCGAGCCGGAGATGTCATCAAGCTCGCCCTCGACCGTCAGCAACGCGCTGTGGCGGATGTCCTGCGGCTTGACCAGCTCCAGATTGCCTTCGGGCGAGCGCACCTCCCAGGTGCCCTTGACCAGTGCAAAGTCCTGGAACACGGTCTTGATGGTTTCCAGGTAGTAGGCGGCATCCATGTCGAGCACGGCGTTGTACTCGTCGTAGAACTTGCGGTGGTGCTCGGCGCTGTCTTCGTTGCCCTTGAGCAGGTCCTTGAAGTAGTCGTAGTGGCTCATCGCATGGCGGTCGGGGTTCATGCTGACAAAGCCCATGTGCTGCAGGAAGCCGGGATAGACCAGGCGGCCTGCGCCGGGGAAGTTACCCGGCACCGGATGGATCACATTCGACTCAAACCACTGCAAGTCATGCGTGGTGGCCAGGTTGTTCACCGTGGTGGGCGACTTGCGGGCATCGATGGGGCCACCCATCATGGTCATCGACAGCGGGGTCTTCTCGCCACGGCTGGCCATCAGCGACACGGCAGCGAGCACCGGCACGGTGGGCTGGCAGACGCTCACCACATGGCAGTTGCCATAGATGCCCTGGATGTGGCGGATGAACTCCTGCACATAGTTGACGTAGTCGTCGAGGTGGAAGACGCCTTCTGTCTGTGGCACCAGACGCGCATTGGTCCAGTCGGTGATGTAGACCTTGTGGTCGGCCAGCATGGTGCGCACGGTCTCGCGCAGCAAGGTGGCGTAGTGGCCGGACAGTGGCGCTACTACCAGTACCACGGGCTGTTGCTTCATCGCGGCCAGGCTGGTCTGGTCGTCGGAGAAGCGCTTGAAGCGGCGCAGCTCGCAAAAGGGCTTGGTCAGCTCGACACGCTCGTGGATCGCGATCTCATGGCCATTGGCCTCGATGGTGTTGATGCCAAAGGCGGGCTTTTCGTAGTCCTTGCCCAGACGATAGAACAGGTCAAAGCCTGCCGAGGCGCGCTGGGCCGTGTTCGTCTGGCTGATCGGCCACAGCGGATTGCTCAGCATCTTCGATGTGGCGTGGGCGTATTCTGCAAAGGGCTCCATCAGGGCCCGCTGGGTTTCATACAGTTGGTACAGCATCAAAACTCCGTGAATGTTGCATTGCAATATAGCAGCAGCCTGTGTCAGAAAGCATGGCCAGCCATGCTCGTAAACACGGGGAGGGCCCTGTGCGCCGGGATCAGCGCGCTCGCCCGCTCTGTGCTACACCCGCCTGCCAGCCGCATGGCCGCTGCAATGCAGCCATCTGGATGGGCGTTGTTAAAAAGATTGATTTTAACTAATGGCTGAGGGTCTTGCTAGAGTATTGCGCTAGCCCCAGGTCCGGGCTTGCCCTGGGTAGACCGAGGCCGCCGATCAGGGCAGGCGCCCTGGGCTGCTCAGTCTTCGCTGGTGCTGTTGGCCGGCTGGCGCTGCAGCCATTCCTCAAAGGCCTCGCGGGCCGAGTTGCGCAGTGTTTTGCGAAAGCGCTGCTTGTCTTCCAGGTAGAGGCAGTGGCGCATTACCGTGAAGGGGTTGAAGCTGCTCGACGGGTAGCGGTGCTGGAAATCGGCCTTGTAGTGGCGCACCGTGGTGACATGCTTTTGCACCACGGCAAACAGCCAGCCCGCGTGGCGCACGGCAAAGTCATGCAGCAGCTCGTCGAGGAAGAACTCCACCTTCTGCGGATCGAACTCATAGCCGGGAAAATGCTTGTGGCCAAAGGCGACAAAGCTGAAGGCATCGAGCGGCTCGTTGTTGTCGCCCAGGCCATCGCCCAGTGCGCCGTCGATCTCGTCCTCGGCGCGCGAAAGCGCCAGGGCCTGGCTGGTTTCATTGCGGATCTGCAGGAACTCGCGGTCGGCCAATTCAAACAGCGCCGACAAAATGTTGATGCGGCGCTTGAGGTTGGTCGGGATCGACTTCTTGTACTTGATCTTGTGGTCCAGCTCGCTCCAGGAGTCCTGGATGATGGTGCGGATCTGCAGCTCAAAGGCCTGGTCGGCATAGGCATGGTGCTCGGTCAGCTGCGCCTGCTGCTGGTTGAGCCGCAGGTCCATGTGGATGCCCTTGTAGCCAAACTCGGACTCCGAGTCTTCCATCGGCGAGGTCTTGTCGGTGATCTCGATCACATCGAAGTATTCGCGCACCCGGGACATGATGGCCGGTGGCTCGTCCTCGTAGAGACAGACCACGCGCACGCCGATCAGGTCGGTGATGTAGTCCTGGATGGCATAGTCCTCGGACTGGTCCTCGACAAAGTTGCGGTACTTGCGCTTGAACTTGCGCACGCATTCATCGGCGGTCTTCACCCGGCATTCGAACTTGGCGATGTTGACGCCTTCGAGGTTGCTCAAGATGGCGTGGATCAGCGCATTGAACGAAGCCGCCGCTGCCTTGAGGGTGGGCAACTGGGCGGCGTAGAAATCCAGGAACTCCTGTTTGCGGGATTCAAAATCGCGAGAGGGCATGGGGCAGGGCAGCAAAGAAGGGGCAGGCGCCGTGCGCCCGCCAAAAGAAGAGATTACTTGACGCTATTGTCAACCTCGGCGGAGTCGCTGATGTGGGCCTGGGGCGCAAAAAGATCCCAGACCGCGATGAACAGCGCCGCAATCAGCGGGCCGATGACAAAGCCGGTGAGGCCGAACAGCGACAGGCCGCCCAGGGTGGAGATCAGGATCAGGTAGTCGGGCATCTTGGTGTCCTTGCCCACCAGCAGCGGGCGCAGCACGTTGTCGACCATGCCCATGATGCCGGCGCCATAGGCGGCCAGAACGATGCCTTCGGTGGTGGAGCCGGTGGCAAAGTAATAAATGGCAACCGGACCCCAGACGATGGCCGCGCCGACGGCGGGCAGCAGCGACAAGAAGGCCATCACCACGCCCCACAACAGGGATGCTTCAATGCCCAGAATCCAGAAGATGATGCCGCCAAGCGCGCCTTGGGTGGCGGCCACGGCCAGATTGCCCTTGACGGTGGCGCGCACCACGGTGATGAACTTGGCGCCCAGCTTCTTCTTGTGGGAATCATCGAGCGGGGTGGCGGCCAGGATCTTGCGGATCAGAGTCTTGCCATCGCGCAGGAAGAAGAACAGCAGGTAGAGCATGATGCAGAAGCTCACCAGGAAGCCCATGGTGTTCTGGCCGATGGCCAGCACCTTGGTCGCCACATACTGGCTGGCTTGCACGGAGATGCCGGAGATCTTCTCCTGAATCACCTTGGGATCGTTCAGGTTGAAGCGGGTGAGCAGGTCCAGCACCCACTGAGGCATGGCGTTGTAGATCTGCTGGAAGTACTGGCCGAAATTCATCTCGCCCGAGTGCACGCTCTCATAGATGGTGGCTGCTTCCTTGGCCAGCGAGATGCTCAGCAGAATCAGCGGCAGGATCACTAGCACCAGGCAGAGCGTCAGGGTAATCAGGGCCGCGATAGTCGGGTATTTCGGGAGGCGGACCAGTATTTTTTTGTGTAGAGGCGTAAACACAACAGCGAAGATCACGGCCCAGAAAACGGCGCCCTGAAAGGGGAAAAGCACGGCAAAAAAGGCAATGCTGACGCCTATTAGCAGCAAGATGAATGCTTTGTCGTGAAGAGAGTGGTTGTTGAACATCGAGCGCATCGGTGTGAATGGATAGCGCAAATGTATCTGGTTCCTGCATAAGCCCACGCTATTTCGGATGTGTAGGCGCAGCCCCAAGGCCATCGAAGGACAAGCCCAGACGGAAGTGGCACAATACCGTTTGTTCGGCCCTTCCCAGCCACAGTCGCATCCGCCAATCGGTTCAGCCGTGTCGCGGAAGGTTGTTTATATGCACCAGCTAATGCTTTCCAGAGGAAAGCGGAGGTCAGCGGAGAAAATGAGCGATACAAACTCTGTGTATCAAGCCTATCAAGGCAACACGTATCTTTTCGGCGGCAATGCCCCCTATGTCGAAGAGATGTATGAGAACTATCTGGATAACCCAGGCAGCGTACCAGACACCTGGCGCGCTTACTTTGATGCACTGCAAAACGTCCCCGCATTGGACGGAAGCAACGCCAAGGACGTCCCTCATCTCCCCGTAGTCAACGCCTTTGCTGAGCGCGCCAAACAAGGCGTGACCAAGGTGGTGGTTGCTTCCGGTGCTGATTCGGAACTGGGCCGCAAGCGCACTGCGGTGCAGCAGCTGATTGCCGCTTACCGCAACGTGGGCGCACGCTGGGCCGATCTGGACCCCTTGAAGCGCCAAGAGCGTCCCGAAATTCCTGAGCTCGATCCAGCCTTCTACGGCTTCACCGATGCTGACCAGGAAACCGTGTTCAACATCAGTAACACGTTCTTCGGCAAGGAATCGATGACCCTGCGCGAGCTGCTCAACGCACTGCGCGAGACCTATTGCGGCACGCTGGGCGCGGAGTACATGTACGCCTCCGAGCAGAACCAGAAGCGCTGGTGGCAGCAAAAGCTCGAAACCATTCGCAGCAAGCCCGCCTTCAACGCCGACCAGAAAAAGCGCATTCTCGACCGCCTGACCGCAGCCGAAGGCCTGGAGCGTTTCCTGCACACCAAGTATGTGGGCCAAAAGCGCTTCTCGCTCGAAGGCGGCGAGTCCTTCATCGTCGCGATGGACCAGCTGATCAATGCCGCTGGCCTGACCGGCGTGCAGGAAATCGTGATCGGCATGGCCCACCGTGGCCGTCTGAACGTGCTGGTCAACACCCTGGGCAAGATGCCCAAGGACCTGTTTGCCGAGTTCGACCACACCGCTCCTGAAGAGCTGACTGCCGGCGACGTGAAGTACCACCAGGGCTTCAGCTCCGACGTGTCGACCATTGGCGGCCCGGTGCATCTGTCGCTGGCCTTCAACCCCTCGCACCTGGAAATCGTCAACCCCGTGGTCGAAGGCTCGGTGCGCTCGCGCATGGACCGCCGCAACGACCCAGAAGGCAAGCAAGTGCTGCCCGTGCTGGTGCACGGTGACGCGGCCTTTGCCGGCCAGGGCGTGAACCAGGAAACGTTGGCGCTGTCCGAAACCCGTGGCTACACCACGGGCGGCACGGTGCACATCATCATCAACAACCAGATTGGTTTCACGACCTCCGATCCTCGCGATCTGCGCTCGACCACGTATTGCACGGACATCGTCAAGATGATCGACTCGCCCGTGCTGCACGTGAACGGCGATGATCCGGAAGCGGTGGCCCTGGCCATGCAGATGGCTTTGGACTTCCGTATGGAATTCTCCAAGGACATCGTGGTGGACATCATCTGCTACCGCAAGCTCGGTCACAACGAACAGGACACCCCTGCGCTGACCCAGCCGCTGATGTACAAGAAGATTGCCCAGCACCCCGGCACGCGCAAGCTGTACGCCGACAAGCTGGCCACGCAAGGCCTGGGCGAGACCCTGGGCGACGAGATGGTCAAGGCCTACCGTGCCGCCATGGACGCGGGCAAGCACACGGTGGATCCGGTGCTGACCAACTTCAAGAGCCAGTACGCCGTGGACTGGAGCCCCTTCCTCAAGCAGAAGTGGACCGACAGCGCCGACACCGCCATTCCTGTGGCCGAGTGGAAGCGTCTGGCCGAGCGCGTCACGACCCTGCCTGAGTCGGTGAACCCGCACCAGCTGGTCAAGAAGGTGTACGACGACCGCGCAGCCATGGGCCGTGGTGACATCAACGTGGACTGGGGCATGGGTGAAACCATGGCTTACGCCTCGCTGGTGGCATCGGGCTACCCCATCCGCCTGTCTGGTGAAGACAGCGGCCGCGGCACCTTCACCCACCGCCACTCGGTCGTGCACGACCAGAAGCGTGAAAAGTGGGACGAGGGCACCTACATCCCACTGCAGAACGTGGCCGACAACCAGGCTCCGTTCACCGTGATCGACTCCATCCTGTCCGAAGAGGCAGTGCTGGGCTTCGAATACGGCTACGCCTCCAACGATCCCAACACCCTGGTGATCTGGGAAGCGCAGTTCGGCGACTTCGCCAACGGCGCGCAAGTGGTGATCGACCAGTTCATCGCCTCCGGTGAAGTCAAGTGGGGCCGTATCAACGGTCTGACCTTGATGCTGCCACACGGCTATGAAGGCCAGGGTCCTGAGCACAGCTCGGCACGCCTGGAGCGTTTCATGCAGCTGTCGGCTGACCAGAACATGCAGGTGACCCAGCCAACCACGGCTGCGCAGATCTTCCATTTGCTGCGTCGCCAGATGGTGCGTCCGCTGCGCAAGCCGCTGATCATCATGACGCCCAAGTCGCTGCTGCGTAACAAGGATGCGACCTCGCCTGTGTCGGAATTCACCTCCGGTGGCTTCCAGACCGTGATCGGTGAGCGCGATGAGGCCATCGTCGCCAATGCGGCCAAGGTCAAGCGCGTGATCGCCTGCTCGGGCAAGGTCTACTACGACCTGGTCAAGAAGCGCACCGAAGAAGGCAGCAACGACGTGGCCATCATCCGTGTTGAGCAGCTCTATCCGTTCCCACACAAGGCCTTTGCCGCTGAACTGAAGAAGTACAGCTCTGCTAAGGAAGTGGTGTGGTGCCAGGACGAGCCGCAAAACCAGGGTGCCTGGTTCTTCGTGCAGCACTACATCCACGAGAACATGATCGACGGCCAAAAGCTGGGCTACTCCGGCCGCGCCGCTTCGGCATCGCCTGCAGTGGGCTATTCGCACCTGCACCAAGAGCAGCAAAAGGCGCTGGTCGAAGGCGCATTCGGCAAGCTCAAAGGCTTTGTGCTGACCAAGTAAGCACGAGTTCAGCATTTAACGAATACAGAAAGAATTGTTATGGCAATCGTAGAAGTCAAAGTCCCACAGCTGTCCGAGTCGGTCGCTGAAGCCACCATGCTCACCTGGAAGAAGAAGGCCGGTGAAGCTGTTGCTGTCGACGAAATCCTGATCGAGATCGAAACCGACAAGGTCGTGCTCGAAGTGCCAGCACCCGCCGCTGGCGTGTTGACCGAGATCGTGCAAGGCGACGGCGCAACCGTCATCGCTGACCAGCTGATCGCCAAGATCGACACCGAAGCCGTGGCCGGCGCCGCTGCAGCCCCCGCTGCCGCAGCACCTGCACCCGCTGCTGCCGCTCCAGCCCCTGCTGCTGCACCTGCAGCCGCCGGTGGCAACAAGGGCGACGTCGCCATGCCTGCCGCTGCCAAGCTGCTGGCGGACAACAACCTGTCGGTCGGCGCTGTCGCCGGCTCCGGCAAGGATGGCCGCGTCACCAAGGGTGATGTGCTGGCCGCCGTGGCCGGTGGCGTCAAGTCCACCGCCGCTGTGATCCCCACCGGTGCACCGACCAAGTCGCTGCCCCAGGTGGCATCGCCTGCTGCTGCCCAAGACCTGGGCGAGCGACCAGAGCAACGCGTGCCGATGAGCCGTCTGCGTGCCCGTATCGCCGAGCGTCTGCTGCAATCGCAGTCGACCAACGCGATCCTGACCACGTTCAACGAAGTGAACATGGCACCGGTGATGGCCCTGCGCAAGAAGTTCCAGGACGACTTCACCAAGGAACACGGCGTGAAGCTGGGCTTCATGTCCTTCTTCGTGAAGGCTGCAGTGCACGCACTGAAGAAGTACCCCGTGCTGAACGCCTCGGTCGATGGCACCGACATCATCTACCACGGTTACTTCGACATCGGTATCGCCGTGGGCTCGCCTCGCGGTCTGGTGGTGCCCATCCTGCGCAATGCAGACCAGATGAGCTTCGCCGACATCGAGAAGAAGATCGCCGAGTTCGGCAAGAAGGCTGCTGACGGCAAGCTGGGCATCGAAGACATGACCGGCGGCACGTTCTCCATCTCCAACGGTGGCACCTTCGGCTCGATGATGTCTACCCCCATCATCAACCCGCCACAATCGGCCATTCTGGGCGTGCACGCGACCAAGGACCGCGCTGTGGTCGAAAACGGTCAAGTGGTGGTGCGTCCGATGAACTACTTCGCGATGTCCTACGACCACCGCATCATCGACGGCCGCGAAGCCGTGCTGGGTCTGGTGGCGATGAAGGATGCGCTGGAAGATCCATCGCGTCTGCTGTTCGACCTGTAATCGGGTCGCCGGGCAGTGATGCTACGCGTTCTGGTGGCTGCAGCGTCCGCACTCGTGCTGGGCGCCTGTGGCACCTTGCCCCGTCCTGCGGCGCAGGATGTGGCAGCGCAAAGCTGGAGCGGTGACTACCGCTTCCAGTGGGCAGCAGGCACGCAGGCTGCGCGCCGTGGTCTGCCTGCCCCATCACAGGTTCGCATTCGCCCGATCACATCCGCCAAGGATGTGCCCGGCGCGAAGGCGGACGGAAATGGCCCGCAATGGGCCATTTCGTTTGTCGGCGAGCCCGGTGCGCCGCTGCCGCTCATCCCCTTCAAGGCCCAAGGCTATGAAGAGATGGGCTGGGCGGTGATGCGCGCTGGCGGCAAGATCGCATGTCTGGAGTCCGGCTCCTTCATGTTCGTCTGCCGTACGCATCCCGGCACCACCTTGTCGTTCGGTCGTCAGAACGACGAACAACTGACCACCAAGACAGGCCTCTTCGGTGTGGCATTGCACCAGGGCAGTTTTGAACTAACACCATTGGATTAATCATGAGCAAGCAATTTGATGTCGTCGTGATCGGCGGCGGCCCCGGCGGCTACGTAGCGGCCATCCGTGCAGCCCAGCTGGGCATGCAAGTGGCATGTATCGACGAGTGGAAGAATGCAGCCGGCGGCCCAGCCCTGGGCGGCACCTGCACCAACGTGGGTTGCATTCCTTCGAAGGCGCTGCTGCAGTCGTCCGAGCATTTTGAGCACGCCAACCTGCACTTTGCCGACCACGGCATCTCGACCGGCAAGGTCGCCATGGATGTGGCCAAGATGATTTCCCGCAAGGATGGCATCGTCAAGCAGAACAACGACGGCATCCAGTACCTGTTCAAGAAGAACAAGGTTACTTTCTTCCACGGCCGTGGCTCCTTCGTCAAGGCCGCTGACGGCGGTTACGAAATCAAGGTCGCTGGCAAGGAAGAAGAATCCATCACCGGCAAGCAGATCATTGTGGCCACTGGCTCCAATGCCCGCGCACTGCCAGGCGTGCCTTTCGACGAAGACAAGATCCTGTCGAACGACGGCGCACTGCGCCTGGGCGCCGTGCCCAAGAAGCTGGCCCTGATCGGCGCTGGCGTGATCGGCCTGGAAATGGGCTCGGTCTGGCGCCGTCTGGGCACCGAAGTGACCGTCCTCGAAGGCATGGACAAGTTCCTGCCCGCTGTGGACGAGCAAATCGCCAAGGAAGCCAAGAAGTCCTTCGACAAGCAAGGTCTGAAGATCGAGCTGGGCGTGAAGGTGGGCGACATCAAGGCCGACAAGAAGGGCGTGCAGATCAGCTACACCAATGCTAAGGGCGAAGCCCAGCAGCTGGATGTGGACCGTCTGATCGTGTCCATCGGCCGCGTGGCCAACACCATCGGCCTGAACCCCGAAGCCGTGGGCCTGGCCCTGGACGAGCGTGGTGCCATCGTCGTGGACGAGAACTGCAAGACCAACCTGCCAGGCGTCTGGGCGGTGGGCGATGTGGTGCGCGGCCCAATGCTGGCCCACAAGGCTGAGGAAGAGGGCGTTGCCGTGGCCGAGCGTATTGCCGGCCAACACGGCCATGTGAACTTCGCCACCCTGCCATCGGTGATCTACACCAGCCCCGAAGTGGCTTGGGTGGGCCGCACCGAGCAGCAGCTCAAGGCCGACGGCGTGGCTTACAAGGCAGGTACCTTCCCGTTCCTGGCCAACGGCCGCGCACGTGCACTGGGTGACACCACCGGTATGGTCAAGTTCCTGGCCGATGCAACGACCGACGAAATCCTGGGCGTGCACATGGTCGGCCCGATGGTCTCGGAGCTGATCTCCGAAGCCGTGGTGGCCATGGAGTTCAAGGCATCGAGCGAAGACATCGCCCGTATCTGCCACGCCCACCCATCGCTGTCGGAATCGACCAAGGAAGCGGCTCTGGCCGTAGACAAGCGCACCCTGAACTTCTGATCCTGAAGTTTTAGGCGAAAATAGCCTCTGGTGCAGATCGGTTCTGCGCCAGAGGCTATGTCATTTAGAAGACCGTCAACAGGTTCTTAGCAACAAGAGATTGAGACACCCATGGGTACAGCGGTAAGAGATGCATACGAGGCCGAACTCAAGGCCAAGGGTTTTCAGAGTGATCCTGCACAGATGCGTGCAGTGGACGCCTTGCAGCGCTGTGCCGATGAGTGGGAGCAGTACAAGAACAAGCGCTCCAACCCGATCAAGAAGCTGATCAACCACCCCGACATCCCGCGCGGGGTGTACATGTATGGCGGGGTGGGGCGTGGCAAGAGCTTCATCATGGATTGCTTCTTCAATGCCGTGCCGCTGCGCCGCAAGGTGCGCCTGCATTTCCATGAGTTCATGCGCGAGGTGCAGCGCGAGCTGACCTTGCTCAAGGGCACGCAGGACCCGCTCGATGTGCTGGGCGCCAAGATCGCCAAGAAGTACAAGCTGATCTGCTTTGACGAGTTCCATGTGGCGGACATCACCGATGCGATGATCCTCTACCGCCTGCTGCTGGCCCTGTTCAACAACGGCGTGGGCTTTGTCACCACCTCCAACTTCACGCCCGACGGCCTCTACCCCGATGGCCTGCACCGCGACCGCATTCTGCCGGCCATTGACCTGCTCAATGCACGCATGGATGTAATCAATGTCGACAACGGCACCGACTACCGCCGCCGCGCCTTGGAGCTGGCCCAGCTCTACCATTGCCCGCTGGGCCCCGAGGCCGATGCGGCGATGGAGCAGACCTTTGGCCAACTGGCCGAGGTGCCTGACGAGAAGCCGGTGTTCAAGATCGAGTCGCGCGAGCTCAAGCCGCGCCGCCGCGCTGGCGGCGTGATCTGGTTTGATTTCCATGAGCTCTGCGTCAACCCGCGCTCGCAGAACGACTACCTGGAGCTGGCCACCCAGTTCCACACCGTGCTGCTGTCCAATGTGCCGCAGATGTTCGTCAACATGGCCTCGCCCGCCCGCCGCTTCACCTGGCTGGTCGATGTGCTCTATGACCGCCGGGTCAAGCTCATCATGTCGGCAGCGGTGCCGCCCGAGCAGCTCTACACCGAAGGGCCGCTGTCCCATGAGTTTCCGCGCACCGTCTCGCGCCTCAACGAGATGCAGTCGCAGGAGTATTTGTCGCTGGAGCGACGCGTGGTTGATACCGCGCTGACCTGAGAAGAGAGGGCCCTATGCCTCGTTTGAACACCCTGAGCTTGTTGCTGCTGCTGGCTGCCAGCGGTTTTGCCCATGCGGCATCCGACAAGCCTGCGAATGCCAAGGAGCGCACGCAGGCGCGTGCCCAGATCACGCTGGAGCGCAAGGACAGCGAAGCGCGCCTGGCCAACAACGAAAAGATCTGCTACCAGCACTTTGCGGTGACGGACTGCCTGCAGAAGGTACGCCGCCAGTACAACACCGAAGAGCGCGCACTGCGCCAGCGTGAGCTGGCCATCAACGCGCAGGAGCGCGAAGAGAAAACCGCCAACCAGCGCGCGTCTCGTGCATCCAAGCAGAACGATTTTGAGCGCAAGCACCCCACCTTGGATGGTGGCGCCTTGAACCAGCCCGATCTGGAGCAACGCCAGAAAGAGCATGACGAGCAGGCGGCCCAGCGCAGCAGCCACGCGCCCAAGCGCAATGCCGAAAGCATGGCCGAGCAGCAGCAACGCCGCGAGCAGGATGCCGCCCACCGCGCCAGCAGCCAGGCCGGCAAGCTCGACAGCAAGCAGCGCGCGCAGCAGCGCCAGAACGCAGAGCGGCCTGACAACATCAGTGCCGCCCAAGAGGAATACGACGCCAAGCAGGAGGCTGCCAGGCACAAGCAGGAAGCGCATGAAAAGCGCATGAAGGAGCTGGAAGGCAAGCGCAAGGCGGCGCCGCTGCCCGTGCCCCAGTAAACCGCCTGACTGCCCATCGCGCGTCAGGGCGCCTTGCACAGGCTGCCCAGGCGCTGTAGTTCAGCCCAAACCCTATAATGGAAGATTCGCGCCCGCACCGCTTCAGGGGAAGCCGGACAGGCGCCACCACCGCTTCACACCATGAGTACACCCACTTTTTCCGTCGCTGAGATCCGCAAGACCTTTCTGGACTTTTTCGCGTCCAAGGGGCACACCATTGTTCCGTCCAGCCCGCTGGTGCCGGGCAACGATCCCACGCTGATGTTCACCAACTCCGGCATGGTGCAGTTCAAGGATGTGTTCCTGGGCACCGACAAGCGCCCCTACACCCGGGCGACCAGCGTGCAGACCTGCCTGCGCGCCGGCGGCAAGCACAACGACCTGGAAAACGTGGGCTACACCGCGCGCCACCACACCTTCTTCGAAATGCTGGGCAACTGGTCCTTTGGCGATTACTTCAAGCGCGAATCGCTGAAGTGGGCCTGGGAGCTGCTGACCGAGGTCTACAAGCTGCCGGCTGAAAAGCTGTTGGCCACCGTCTACGAAGAGGACGACGAGGCCTACGACATCTGGACCAAGGAAATCGGTCTGCCCCCAGAGCGCGTGATCCGCATCGGCGACAACAAGGGTGGTCGCTACAAGAGCGACAACTTCTGGATGATGGCCGACACCGGCCCTTGCGGCCCTTGCTCCGAGATCTTCTACGACCACGGTCCGCACATTGCCGGCGGCCCTCCAGGCTCGCCCGATGAAGACGGTGACCGTTTCATCGAAATCTGGAACAACGTGTTCATGCAGTTCGACATGGCCGAAGACGGTTCGGTCAAGCCGCTGCCAGCGCCTTGCGTCGACACCGGCATGGGCCTGGAGCGCCTGGCTGCCATCTTGCAGCATGTGCACAGCAACTACGAGATCGACCTGTTCCAGGCGCTGATCAAGGCCGCTGCACGCGAGACCCATATCGACGATCTGGAAACCCCATCGCTGAAGGTCATCGCCGACCACATCCGCGCAACCGCCTTCCTGGTGGCCGATGGCGTGATCCCGTCGAACGAAGGCCGTGGCTATGTGCAGCGCCGCATCATCCGCCGCGCGATCCGCCACGGCTACAAGCTGGGCCAGAAGACCCCCTTCTTCCACAAGCTGGTCAAGGACCTGGTCGCCGTGATGGGCGATGCCTACCCCAAGATCCGCGAGCAGGAAGCGCGCATCACCGAGGTGCTCAAGGTCGAGGAAGAGCGCTTCTTCGAGACCCTGGCCAACGGCATGGACATCCTGGACAGCGCACTGGCCGGTGGCGCCAAGGTGCTGCCCGGTGATGTGGCCTTCAAGCTGCACGACACCTACGGCTTCCCGCTGGACCTGTCCAACGACGTGGCGCGCGAGCGCGGCCTGAGCGTGGATGAGGCAGGCTTCCATGCCGCGATGGAGCAGCAAAAGAGCCAGGCCCGCGCAGCGGGCAAGTTCAAGATGGACCGCGCACTGGAATACACCGGCGCGGCCAATGCCTTCACCGGCTACACGCAGCTGAGCGAGGCTGCCAAGGTCGTGGCGCTGTATGTCGATGGCAGCAGCGTCAACGCGATCGAAGCGGGCCAGACGGCCGTGGTGGTGTTGGACATCACCCCGTTCTACGCCGAATCGGGTGGCCAGGTGGGTGACCAGGGTGTGATCTCGGCAGGTGCCAACCGCTTTGTCGTGGAAGACACGCTGAAGATCAAGTCCGATGTGTTCGGCCACCATGGTCAGCTGGCTGCGGGCAGCCTCAAGGTGGGCGATGCGGTGCAAGCCGAGGTGGATACCGCCTTGCGCGCCGCCACCATGCGCAACCACTCGGTCACCCACATCATGCACAAGGCACTGCGTGAAGTGCTGGGCGACCACGTGCAGCAAAAGGGCAGCCTGGTCAACGCAGAACGTACGCGTTTTGACTTTGCACACAACAGCCCGGTGACCGATGCGCAAAAGCGCGAGATCGAAAAGCGCGTGAATGCCGAGATCCTGGCGAACACCGAAACCGGCGCGCGCGTGATGGACATCGAAAGCGCACAGAAGACCGGCGCGATGATGCTGTTTGGCGAAAAGTACGGCGAGACCGTGCGCGTGCTGGACATCGGCAGCAGCCGTGAACTCTGCGGCGGCACCCATGTGCAGCGCACCGGCGATATCGGCCTGTTCAAGGTCGTGGCCGAAGGCGGCGTGGCCGCTGGCGTGCGCCGTATCGAAGCGGTGACTGGCGAGAACGCGCTGGCCTATCTGCAGTCGCTGGAATCGACGGTGGACGAAGCCGCTTCGACCTTGAAGGCCCCGGTGGCCGAGCTGAACCACCGCATTGGTGGTGCGCTCGACCAGATCAAGGCGCTGGAGAAGGAACTCGCCCAGCTCAAGGGCAAGCTGGCTTCCAGCCAGGGCGATGAGCTGGCCGGGCAGGCCGTGGACGTCAAGGGCATCAAGGTGCTGGCTGCCATCCTGGATGGCGCCGATGCCAAGGCGCTGCGCGACACCATGGACAAGCTCAAGGACAAGCTGGGCACCGCTGCCATCGTGTTGGCGGCGGTAGACGGCGACAAGGTGCAACTGGCCGCTGGCGTGACCAAGGACAGCATTGGCAAGGTCAAGGCCGGTGAACTGGTGAACTTTGTCGCCCAGCAAGTGGGCGGCAAGGGCGGCGGCAAGCCCGACATGGCCATGGCTGGTGGCACCAACCCAGCGGGCCTGGCGCAAGCGCTGGCGGGCGTTCAGGCCTGGGTGGCCGAGCGGGTCTGACAGCGGTTTAAGCCGCTTCGCCATCCCCAACGAGCCTCCTGCCATGCAGGGGGCTTTTTTGCGTCCGCACGGCAGCCATCGCTTCGCCATTCTGACCATTTCGCATGGCGGTACGTAGTCGCACTTAACGAAATTGACCTGCCCGCATGAGAAGATCGCCGCGCTTTGAAATTAACGCGAGACAGAAAGGTGACTATGTCGGTGCAATTGGAAGAGAGCCGCTCGGCGCGGTTTGCGATGCGGTGTGCGGCTTGGGCCGAGAAGTGGTTCCCCGATTCCTGGGTGTTTGCCGTGGTGGGGATTGCGATTGTGGTGCTGGCCGCGCTGGCCATTGGTGTGCCGGTGCAAGAGACCAGCAAGGCCTTTGGCAAGGGCTTTTGGAGCTTGATCCCGTTCACGATGCAGATGGCCTTTGTGGTGATTGGCGGCTATGTGGTGGCCAGCTCCAAGCCCGCTTCGCGGCTGATTGAGGCGCTGGCCAAGGTGCCGGGCAATGGCCGCAGCGCGGTGGCCTGGGTGGCACTGATCTCGATGGTGGCCTCGCTACTCAACTGGGGCCTGAGCCTGGTGTTTGGCGGCCTGCTGGTCAAGGCGCTGGCCCGCCGTACCGATCTGAAGATGGACTACCGTGCCGCCGGTGCTGCGGCCTACCTGGGCCTGGGCGCCGTCTGGGCGCTGGGCATTTCTTCGTCGGCTGCGCAGCTGCAGGCCAACCCGGCCAGCCTGCCGCCGTCCATCCTGGCGATCACCGGTGTGATCCCATTCACCGAGACGATTTTTCTCTGGCAATCGGGCGTGATGCTGCTGGCCCTGGTGCTGATCTCGCTGCTGATTGCCTATGTGACGGCCCCTGGCGCTGCCAATGCCAAGGATGCGGCTGCCTGCCAGGTGGACATCAGCGCCGAAGCGCAGCCGGTGACCAAGCCGACACGCCCGGGCGAATGGCTGGAGCACAGCCCCATCCTGATCATCTTTCTGGTGCTGCTGGCGGTCGGCTGGATGGTGGAAGAGTTCTCCAGCAAGCCGGCCATCCAGGCGATCTCGGGCCTCAACACCTACAACCTGATTTTTCTGATGGTCGGTGCCTTGCTGCACTGGCGCCCGCGCAGCTTTCTGGATGCGGTGGCACGCGCTGTGCCCACTACCACCGGTGTGCTGATCCAGTTCCCGCTCTACGGCTCGATCGCCGCGATCATGACCGAGGTCAAGGGCGTGGATGGCCATACCATTGCGCACTACATCTCGACCTTCTTCACCCAGATCGCCACGCATGACACCTATGCGCTGCTGATGGGCGTGTACTCGGCGATCCTGGGCTTCTTCATCCCCTCGGGCGGCGGCAAGTGGATCATCGAGGCACCGTATGTGATGCAGGTGGCCAATGACCTGCAGTACCACCTGGGTTGGGCCGTGCAGATTTACAACGCCGCCGAGGCCTTGCCCAATCTGATCAACCCCTTCTACATGCTGCCGCTGTTGGGCGTGCTGGGTCTGAAGGCGCGCGACCTGATCGGCTTCACCTTTGTGCAGCTGCTGGTGCACATCCCGGTGGTGCTGTTCCTGCTGTGGTTCCTGGGCCAGACCCTGGCCTATATACCGCCGGTGATGCCCTGAGCATTGTGAGTTGGCAACCGGCCATGACCAAGGCGAGCTGCGGCTCGCCTTTTTTGCTGGCTTTGCTTACAAAACCGCTGGCGATTTCGGGTTAACCTTGGCCCCCATCGAAGACGACAACGAGGAGAGAGCAATGGCAAAAACAACATGGAGCGGCGCTGCCTTAGGCGCACTGGCACTGGCTTTGGTAGCCATCGCCCCTGCCGCGCAGGCCCAGTATGGGCGCGATGGCGAAGTGACCTGTGAGAGCCAGGACGGACGCACGCGCGAATGCCGCACGCCCTTCCGCGATCCGGTGGTGAGCGAGACCCTGTCGAGCGCATCCTGTGTGGAAGGCCGCAGCTGGGGCCACCGGGGTGGCGGTGTGGTCTGGGTGACCGACGGCTGCCGGGCCCGCTTTGCCGATAGCCGAGGCGGTGGCGGCGGTTGGGGTGGTGGCGGCGGTGGCAGCAACCAGCTGGTGCGCTGCGAAAGCAATGATGGCCGCATGCGTGAATGCGCGATTCCGCGCGGCGCCCGGGTCGAGGTCGCCCGCCAGCTGTCGGATGCGCGTTGCGACGAGGGTCGCAGCTGGGGCCAAGGTGGTGATTCGGTCTGGGTCAGCCGTGGCTGCCGTGCCGACTTTGCGATCAGCAGCGGCTATGGTGGTGGCCGGCCCAACCCGGGCTATGGCCAGGGCCGTGAGCTGACCTGCAGCAGCGATGACCGCCGCGACAACAGCTGCGACTGGAATGCGCGCTGGGGCCGCCCGGTGCTGCTGGAGCAACTGTCCAGCGACAGCTGCCGCGAAGGCTATACCTGGGGCTATGATGACCGTGCGCGCCGCATCTGGGTCACGCGCGGTTGCCGTGGCCGTTTTGGCAGCCGCTGATCTCGGCAAGCCACGACCAAGCGGTCAGCGAGAGCTGGCCGCTTTTTTCATGGGCGCATCCATCGGCTGCAGAATCAGCAGCGCCCGAAAATCATTCACATTGGTGTGGGTCGGCCCGGTCACCACCAGATCGCCCAGCGGGCCAAAAAAGCCATAGCTGTCATTGCGGTCCTGGTAGGCGGCGGGTTTGAGCTGCAGCGCAGCGGCCCGTGCCAGCGTGTCCGGTGTCACCACCGCGCCGGCATTGTCTTCCACCCCATCAATACCATCGGTGTCGGCAGCCAGCGCCCATATGCCGGGCACGGCCTGCAGTGCCTGGGCCAGGCCCAGGCAGAACTCACCCGCACGGCCGCCCCGGCCCCGCGCGACGCCTTCGGCCGGTTTGCGCACTGTCACCGTGGTCTCACCGCCAGACAGAATCACGCAGGGCCGGGCAAAAGGCTGGCCATGCAGGGCCACGGCACGGGCCAGCGCGGCATGCACCTTAGCCACTTCGCGGGACTCGCCCTCCATCTCGTCGCTGAGCACATGGCAGGCGATGCCGGCATCGCGCGCGGCAGCGGCCGCTGCCTGCAAGGACTGCTGCGGGGTGGCGATCAGTTGCACCTGGTGGTCGGCAAAGCGCGGGTCGCCGGGCTTGGGGGTTTCCAGTGCGCCACTGTGCAGCGCTGCACGCACGGGCTCGGGTATCGCAATCGCATAGCGCTCCAAAATCGCCAGCGCATCGGCGCAGCTGCTGGGGTCGGGCACCGTGGGGCCGCTGGCGATGATGGCCGGCGAATCACCGGGCACATCGCTGATCAGCAGGCTGACCACCTGCGCCGGGTGGCAGGCAGCGCCCAGGCGCCCGCCCTTGATGCGTGAGAGGTGCTTGCGCACGCAGTTCATCTCGCCAATGTGGGCGCCGCTCTCCAGCAGCTCGCGGTTGATGCGCTGTTTGTCGGCCAGGCTGAGGCCCTCGGCCGGCAGGGTCAGCAGCGCGGAGCCGCCGCCCGAGATCAGGCAGACCACCAGGTCATCGGCGCTCAGCCCCTCGGTCAAGGCCAGCATGCGCTCCGCCGCTTGCTGGCCGGCGGCATCGGGCACGGGGTGGGCGGCTTCCACCACCTCGATGCGCTGGGCCAGGCCCAGCGGGCGCGGCGGAATATGCCCATAGCGGGTGACGACCAGGCCCGATAGCGGCGCATCCAGGGGCCAGAGCTGCTCCATCGCCTGCGCCATTGCCGCGCCGGCCTTGCCCGCGCCAATCACCAGGGTGCGGCCCTTGGGCACCGCAGGCAAATGCTTGCGCAGGCCCTCCAACGGCAGCGCATCGCGCACGGCGACCCGGTACAGGTGTTGCAGGAACTGCAAGGGCTGCAAATGGGGCTCGGGCAAGGGCTGGGCATCAGCGCTGCCATGCACATCGATCAGGTGGGCTGCAAAGGCAGCGGAGGGGCTAGAGGTCATGGGCTGGGAGCATGGCAGAGTGAGCCGTTTTGCGAAGGCGCGGCTGGTCGCCCTTGGGACCCTCTGTAAAACTCCCTGCCGTGGTCTGAACGCGGTCTCGGGCGATCCGCTGTGTTGTCTTCCTTGTCAATAGCTACGGCTATTGACTGCAAAAGACGCCTTGCGTCTCATCCCGATCCGCATCCATCCCGCTTGGCGAGGGTTTTGCAGAGGATCCCTTGCGGTGGATTGTCGCTGCGCCCCCGGGGTATGGGCAAGCAGCGATAATGCTGGCCTATGTCATCCCCCAAAGTGTTGTTCGGCTTCCATGCCGTTGGTGTGCGCATGAAGACTGCGCCCAAATCAATCATCGAAGTCTATTTCGAGACCACGCGCCGCGATGCGCGCATGCGCCAGTTTCTTGAGCGCGCCAAAGAAGCGGGCGTGCGCCTGATTGAAGCAGACGCGCCACGCATCGCCAAGCTGGCCGGCTCGCACGGCCACCAAGGCGTGGCTGCCCGCGTTGAAGAGATCAAGGACACCCGCACCCTGGATGAGCTGCTGGACGACCTGGAAGAAGCCGGCGTTACATCGCCGCTGCTGCTGGTGTTGGATGGCGTGACCGATCCGCACAACCTGGGTGCCTGCCTGCGCGTGGCCGACGGTGCCGGCGCCCATGCGGTGATTGCGCCCAAGGACCATGCCGTGGGCATCAACGCCACGGTGGCCAAGGTTGCCAGTGGCGCCGCCGAGACGGTGCCGTATTTCATGGTGACCAACCTGGCGCGTACCTTGAAGGAGCTCAAGGAGCGCAATGTCTGGATCATTGGCACCAGCGACGACGCCCCCAATACCTTGTACCAGGTGGACCTGAAGGGCCCCGTGGCCATGGTGCTGGGCGCCGAAGGTGATGGCATGCGCCAGCTGACCCGCAAGACCTGCGATGAGCTGATCGGCATCCCGATGATGGGGGCCGTGTCCAGCCTCAACGTGTCGGTGGCCAGCGGCGTTTGCCTGTATGAAGCGCTGCGCCAGCGCACGCCTGCCAAGGTCGGTTAACCACCCCTCCCCAGTGGCCAGCGTCCCAGGCGCTGCGCCATAGAAAAAAGGCTGAACCCCATCGGGCTCAGCCTTTTGCTTTTGCAGGGGGCGACTTAGTCCTCCAGCTTTTCACGCAGCACCACACCGGTTTCGGGGTGGATCTTCAGGTCCACGCGGAAGCCCTGGGCATTGATCGCATCGGCTTCCCAGATGCCGTCGTCGAGTTCCAGGTCATGGATATGGGTGTAGCCCGCCTGGGTCAGCAGCTGCTGGATTTGCGCTGCGCTCAGAATGGCGCTGCCCGCACCGGCGCCTGGGGTAGGGGCCGGCTGGCCGGGTTGGGACAGTACATCCAGGCTCACCGGGTGCAGCACCAGCTTTTGCTTGACGCCATTGGCGCCGCGCACCTTGGCTTCCCAGAAGCCGTCGTCAAACTCCACTTCCTTGATCTGGCCGTAACCCATGGCCTGCAGCTTGGCAGCGACCTGGCTGGCGCCGGGGTAGGTAGTGCCCAGCTCGGCCTTGCGAATGGCCAGCAGGCTGCCGTCGGCATCGTTCACCAGCACATAGGCGCGGTTGCCGTCTTGCTGGGTGGCCTTGGCGGTCCAGTAACCGTATTGCTTTTCCAGGTCTTGCGGGGCAACCAGGCCGCTGGCGGTAATGCTGTTGAGCACTTCCTGGGCGTTGTAGGCCTGGGCGGCAAAAGGCAGGCTGGCAGCGACGCTGGCGGCACCCAGGATCCATGCGATGGTGGTCTTCTTCATGGTTCAATCCCTTCAATGTTGTGGCATGCAAACCAGCAGGTGGCTGATTCGTCATGGACTGAAGTATTGAAAAACTGCTCTAAACGCCGTGTGAAGCGGCCGTTCATGGTCTGTTTAATCGCGCTTGTCATAATGCCTGCCATGGCGCAAATTCAACCCCGCTTTTCTTGCATCGCTGCCTGGTCGCTGGCCGGCAGCTTGCTGCTGGGCGGCGCCAGCCAGGCGGCCGAGCACGATGCCGTGCGTGCGGCGGTGGCCACCGGCCAGTACAAGCCCTTGTCGGCCATCCTGAGCGACATTGCGGCCAGCCAGGCCGGCCGTGTGGTGGATGTCGAAACCAAGCGCGGCCCCCAGGGCGAACTGCGCTACGAGATCAAGCTGGTGGACAACCAGGGCCTCAAGCAGGAGCTGCTGATCGACGCGGCCAGCGGCCAGACAGTGCAGCGCGTGGCCAAGGACCGATCACAGGCGCTGGGCATGCTGGAGCTGGCCCAGTACCTGGCCAAGCTGGCCCAGCAGCACAGCAGCCGCATCACCGATGTGGAGTTTGAGCGCGACAGCCAGGGCCGGGGCGTCTATGAAATCAAGCTCAGCGCGGACCAGCAAGGCTACCGCAAGCTGGTGATGGATGCCGCTACCGGCCAGGTGCTGCCATCGGCCCAGGCCAAGGCCCGCAACCCGGCGCCGCTCAAGCGGGTGGACGAGGTTCTGCAGGCGCTGGCGCCGCGTTTCTCCGGCCAGGTGCTGGAAGTGGAACTGGAGCATGACGAGCGCCAGGGCTCTTATTACGACATCGAGTTGCTGCAGGCCAATGGCAACACCTTGAAGCTCAAGGTGGATGCGCGCAGCCTGCAGGTGCTCAAGCAAAAAATGGAGGATTGAGCGCCAATGCGAATTCTGGTGGTCGAAGACGATGCCGAGCTGGCAGCGCAGATGGAGCAGGCGCTGGTGCGTGCCGGTTTTTCGGTCGATGTGGAGGCCGATGGCGATGCCGCATCCTTTGCGGGCAGCACCGAGCAATACGACGCGGCCGTGCTGGACCTGGGCCTGCCCCAGCGCGATGGGCTGACGGTATTGCGCGACTGGCGCGAGGCTGGCTGCCAATGGCCGGTACTGATATTGACCGCCCGCAACCGCTGGAGCGACAAGGTGGCCGGTTTTGGCGCAGGCGCCGACGACTACCTGACCAAGCCCTTCATGCTGGATGAAGTGGTGCTGCGCCTGCGGGCCATGCTGCGCCGCACCGCTGGCAGTGCTGCCACGGTGCTGCGCGCAGGCTGCCTCGAATACGATGTGACGGCCGGCCGCTTTTTGCAGGATGGCCAGGGTTTGCAGTTGACGGCCCAGGAGCACAAGATCCTGGCTTATCTGATGCACCACCCCAACCGGGTGCTGACGCGCACCGAGATCAGTGAGCATGTTTATGCCCGGGATCTGGACCCGGACTCCAACACCATCGATGTGCTGATCGGCCGTATACGGCGCAAGCTGCGCCAGTCCGATCTGCTGGTGACCGAGCGCGGCCAGGGCTTTCGCCTGAACGCGCCCAGCTAGCGTTGCTGTAGATACCCAGCGCCATGGTTTTGCCCCTCAGCCCTGCCTCCCAGCGCCTGCCTGCGCGGCGCTGGTCGCTGGCTGCGCGCATGGCCGTCCTGGTCATCGTGCCCAGCTTGTTGGTGATGGTGCTGGGCGGCTGGTGGCTGCGCTATGAGGTGCATGCCAGCCTGCTGGGCAGCATGTCGCGTACCTTGGAAGAAAAATCCGAGCGCATCAACGCGCGCCTGGCGCTGATGCCGGATGGCAAGGTGCAGGAGGCAGCCGGCGGCAGTGATGAGTTCAGTGCCATTTTCTCGGGCTGGTACTGGCAGCTGCAGGGCCAGGCGCCTGCACAATTGCGCACTGCTGCGGCGCCGCTGGTTCTGGCCCGCTCGCGATCGCTGTGGGACCAACCAGATCTGCTGGTGCACCGGGGCGGGCTCTGGGGCAGCGAGCAGCTGCAGACATCGCTGGGCCCGCAGCAGGAGCCGCTGATTGTGCAGCATTTTGCGGTGCAGCTGGCAGCCGGCGCCGCGCCTATGTACCTGCAGGTCTTTGGCCCGGCACAGCCCTTGCTCGCCAGCCTGCGCCGGATTGACCAGATCCTCTGGATTACCGGCGCCGTGCTGCTGTTGCTGATAGGCGCGCTGGTCTGGCTGCAGCTGCGCGTGGGCCTGGCGCCGCTCAAGCGCCTGGTCGATGTGATTGCCGGGCTGGGCAAGCCGCTGCCAGGCGCCGCGCCCGCCACCGAGCAGATTGCCCAGCTGCCGCTGGGCGCCGACCTGCAGCCCTTGCAGCAGGAGCTGGCGGCCTTGCTGGCGCGCAATACCCAGGTGGTGGAACGCTCACGCTCGCACGCGGCCGACCTGAACCATGCGCTGAAAAAACCGCTGTCGCTGCTGATGGCCCATGCCGGCAGCGGTGCGGCAGTGCCAGCAGATCTGGTGCTGCAACAGACCACGGCGATGGCGCGTTTGATTGACCGCTACCAGGCCCGCACCTTCAGCGATGCGACCCTGGTACATGGCGCAAGCGCCGGCCTGCCGATCGATGTGCGGGCCTGCGCACTGCAGATGCTGGCAATGCTGCGACAGCTGCACCAAGCCAGTGACCTGGACTGGCAGCTGGTGGAAGAGGGCAGCGCTTTGTGGTGGCGGGGCGAGCGCGCCGATCTGGAAGAGCTGCTGGGCAATTTGCTGGACAACGCCGGTAAATGGGCGGCCTCGCAGGTGCGCCTAACCTTGCAGGGCAGCGCGACCCAAGGCTTGGTGCTGCAGGTGGAGGACGATGGCCCGGGCATGACTGCCGCGCAAATGCAGGCGGCCGGCGCGCGGGGCCAGCGTTTTGACGAGACGGTTTCCGGCACGGGCCTGGGCCTGTCGATTGCCCAGCACATCGTGCAAGGCTACGACGGCCAGCTGCAGCTGCGCAAGAGTGAGGCTTTGCGAGGGCTTCTGGTGCGGGTCGAGATGGACGGGCTGTTGGGCTGATGGCGCCCAGCCCGGCTTGGGCTGGCCGGGGCTATCAGGTCCCCAGCTGCACGACCGGCGTAAAGCCGCCAAAGATCATGCGCTTGCCATCAAAAGGCATATTGGCCGGTTGCATGTCTGCCAGGCGCGGGTCGGCCATCACGGCGGCATTGATGCGGTCGCGCTCGGCCCGCGAGGTGTAGACGATCCAGGAGAAGCAGGCGACTTCGTCAGGCTTCAGCTTAACGGCCATCGGGAACGAGGTGACTTCGCCATCGGGCACATCGTCGCCCACACATTCCCAGTACTGCAGCGCGCCATGCTCCATCCAGACCTTGCCGGCCGCCTCGGCCATGGCGCGGTAGGCATCGAGGTTGGCGCGGGGCACTGGCAGTACAAATCCATCGACATAGGGCATGCTGGTCTCCTGGGCGCTCAGTGGCGCCGTTATATATGTGGCGCTATATGGCAGCGATCAAGCCGTGGCTACAGTGTGGCAGCCAAGGCCACCAGCTGGTCGGTGGCCAGGCCCCAACCGGTGTGGAAGCCCATGGCCTCGTGCTGCTTCCGGCTCTCTTCGCTCCAGTGCCGCACGGTGGCGGTGTAGCGGGTCTGGCCGCCATCGGGCTCAAAGTCGATGATGGCCGTCATGAAGGGTTTGGCACTGGGCACCCAGCCAGCGGTGTAGGCATCGGTAAAGACCAGCCTGCGGTCAGGTACCACCTCCAGGTACACGCCGGCATTGGGGTATTCATTGCCTTGCGGGTCGCACATGACGATCTGGCTGCCGCCGCCCACGCGCACATCGATGTCGGCGCTGGCAATCGTCCAGGGTTTGGGCACAAACCATTGGGTCAGCAGTGCAGGTTCGGTCCAGCAGCGGTAGAGGGTGGCGGCGGGGGCGTTGATCAGGCGGCTGAGCACCAGATCATGGAGATGGGGCTGTACGGACATGGTGGCTGGCTTGGTGCGTTTTGCGGGTATGGCAGCGGGATGAGGAGGAGCTTAGGCTGCGGGCTGGGTTTGGACGTTCACCATCCAGGGCGTCCCAAAACGGTCGGTCACCATGCCAAAGCCGGGCGACCAGAAGGTGGCGGAGAAGGGCATCGCAACCTGGCCACCATCGGCCAGAACCTTGAAGATGCGCTCGCCATCGGCTGCGGAATCGACACCGATGGAGACCCACATGCCCTGGGGTTTGACATAGCCGCCTCCACAGGTCTCGGCGCTCGCACCGGGCATGGCAGGCATGGTGTCCGAAGCCATGATGGCCTGGCTGCCCACTTGCAGGTGGGCATGCATCAGGCGGGATTGCGCCTCGGGCGGGAGCGGCGGCATGCCTTCGCTGGGCGGCATGTCGCTAAAGCGCATCTGGTGCTTGATCTGGCCGCCAAACAGCTTGGCGTAAAAGGCCATGGCTTCGGCGCAATGGCCGTCAAAGTTCAGATAGGGGATGAATTGCATCTGCGTCTCCTGGTCGTGGTTCAGCCATTCTGGGCTTGGCCCGTTGGTCATGTCCATCTCCAAATCGTGATGACCGTTTCTGAATGTAAACCTCCTGTGTGCTGCGATGCTGGACTGTGGCGGCTGTGCTCACAGCTTGCTTTATGCTGATCGCCTGCCTTTCCACGTTTTGTATATGTCTCTTGCCCCCTTGAATACCTCCGCAGCCCTGCCGCTTGCCGATACAGAAATTGCCAGCCTGCGACAGCGCTTGCAAAACGCGCGGCATGTGCTGGTGTTGACGGGGGCCGGCGCCAGTGCCGAATCGGGTGTGCCGACCTTCCGGGATGCGCAGACGGGCTACTGGGCCCAGTTCAGCCCGGAGGAGATGGCCAGCGAAGCGGGCTTTCTGGCCCATCCGCAGCGGGTCTGGGACTGGTACCAGTACCGCCGTGATCTCGTCCGCCAAGTGCAGCCCAATGCCGGCCATGTGGCGCTGGCCCAATGGCAGGCGCGCCATCCTGATCGGATGACCCTGGTCACCCAGAATGTCGATGGCCTGCACCAGCGTGCCGGCAGTGCGCCGGTGCTCTGCCTGCATGGCAATCTGATGGACAACCGCTGGCTGCTGCCGCCCAAAGCCTGTTGCGATGTCCGCTTTACCGAAGGCGATGCGCCGCCGCAGTGCCCTGGTTGTGGCAACTACCTGCGCCCTGGCGTGGTCTGGTTTGGGGAGGCGCTGCCGCTGGCCGAGCTGCAGCAGGCCCAGGATGCGGCCAAGGGCTGTGACCTGATGCTGGTGATTGGCACCTCAGGCCATGTCTACCCAGCGGCGGGCCTGGCCCATATTGCGGCCCGGGGCTGCGCCCATGTGGTGGTCATCAACCCCGAGCCGACCGAGTTGGACAGCGTGGCCGACAAGTGCTGGCGCCTGCCTTCGGCGCAGATTTTGCCGGCTTTGCTGGCCTAGGCTATCTGGCCTATGGGCTTCAAGCCTCGGCGCTGGCGGCGTTGAGCGTGGCCATCGCATCGGCATCCAGCTGCAACTGGCTGGCGCGGATCAACGACTGCAGCTGTTCCAAGTTGCTGGCGCTGGCGATCGGCGATGCAATGGCCGCCTGGCGCATCACCCAGGCGACGGCTACCTCGCCCATCGGTGCATCGATGCGGGCACTGACCTGTTCCAGCGCAGCCAGAATGCGCATGCCCCGGTCATTGAGGTAGAGCTGGGTGGTCTTGGCGCCGCGCGGGCTTTTGCTGGCGTCTTCAGCCTTGCGGTATTTGCCGGTCAGAAAGCCGGCGGCCAGGCTGTAGAAATTGATGACGCCCACGCCCTGCGCAACGCAGAGCGGTTGCAGTTCTTTCTCGAACACGGCACGGTCGTAGAGGTTGAAGAGTGGCTGCAGGCTTTCGTAGCGCGCCAGGCCATGCTGCTCGCTGGTCTGCAGCGCTTGGGCCAAACGCGCTGCGCTGTAGTTGCTGGCGCCCACGGCGCGCACCTTGCCTTCGGCGATCAGCTCGCCAAAGGTGCCCATCACATCGGCCAGCGGCACCTGCGCATCGTCGTCATGTGATTGGTAGAGATCGATGTAGTCGGTCTGCAGGCGCTGCAAGGAGGCATCAACCGCCTGGCGGATGTATTCCGGGCGCAGGCCGACCTTGCCATCGCCCATGTCCTTGCCGACCTTGGTGGCCAGCACCACTTGTGCGCGCTTGCCAGAGCTGCGCAGCCATTTGCCGATCACGCGCTCGGACTCACCTCCGCTGTGGCCGGGTGCCCAGCGCGAGTACACGTCAGCGGTATCGACAAAGTTCATGCCGGCATCCAGCCAGGCATCGAGTAGGCGAAAACTGGTGGCCTCGTCGGCCGTCCAGCCAAACACATTGCCGCCCAGGCACAGCGGCGAGACTTGCAGTGAGGATCGGCCAAGAGAACGCAGGGATGTTGTCATAGGTAGAGCGCGCGTTGGAGCCCAGCAGGGCGGAGAAAACATTATGCGGCGCGGGCTGGCGCTGTGCCATCGTTGATGCAGCGCAAACGGATCGCAATCGCCGCAAGCGCAGCAGTGCTGCTCGGCCGTGCCCGTTTGCCGGGCCATGCGTTTTAGAGTAAGTTATGCATGCAACAACAAAAAGGAGTGACACTATGTTCAAACATATTCTGGTTCCGGTCGATGGGTCTGCCACCTCCATGCTCGCCGTCAACAAGGCCGCCGGTCTTGCCAAGGCTTTTGGTAGCCAGGTCACTGCGGTATATGTGATCGATCCCTATCCCTTCACCGGCGTGGGTGCAGATTTTGCCTACGGCCAGGCGCAGTACCTGTCGGCCGCCACGGCCGATGCGCACACCGCGCTGGACGCCGTCAAATCCGCGATGGAACAGGCGGGCATCCCCGTTGACACCGTCATGGGCGAGGGCCACTCCGTGCACGACGGCGTGATGGAAGCCGTCAAGACCACCGGCGCCGACCTGATCGTCATGGGATCGCATGGCCGCAAGGGCCTGGAAAAGCTGGTACTGGGCAGCGTGACCCAACGCGTGCTTAGCGATAGCCAGATCCCTGTATTGGTCGTCCGCCAGTAAGCAGCCAACACGCCGCCCTAGCGCAGGGTTTGGCGCGGACAGTGTCTTCATTCCTAGGCGATGAGGCACCAGAGGGCAGCGCTGCGGCGCTGCCCAAACTTGTGTAGCACGCAATGCTTTTGTGACCGCCGTAAGCTCGCCCGCTTGACGGAGTTTTACATGCAGTCTTTTCCTCCTCCTTACTGTGATGCCGACCAAGTGGACGGCACCTTGCGTGCGTATGGCTATGCGGTACTCAGCCCCGCAGCGGTGGCCCAGTGGGCAGCCTGCCCAGCCGATGCGCTGGCGGCACTCAGCAGCCACTGGGAGGCCATGCCGCACGATGCCTATCTGAAAGACGGCGGCCGCTACCGCAAGCGCCGCCATTCCTGCTATGTCGTGCAGGACGACCAGGTGCTGCTGGTGCCCCACCGCGCCCACTGGCAACCGGTGGAATACAACGCCTTGCATGGCGGCATGCAGCGCTGGTTTGAGCCCGTGGCTGCCAGCACCCAGGCGCTGTCGGCCTGGAGCCAGATCATGCTGGCACTGGGGCACACAGCGCAGGCGCTTTTCCCCAGCGCCGAACATGCGCCCTGGTACACGGAGGCGCACCAGTTCCGTATCGACACTGCCGAAGGCATTGGCCGGCCAACCCCCGAAGGCGCGCACCGCGATGGCGTGGACCTGGTCGCAGTATTTTTGGTGGCGCGCGAAGGCATCAAAGGCGGAGAGACCCGCGTGTTCGATGCCCAGGGCCCGCAAGGCCTGCGCTTTACCTTGACCGAGCCCTGGTCGCTGATGCTGCTCGACGATGCCCGCATGATCCATGAGAGCACGCCGATCCAACCAGTGGGTGAGGAACCAGGTCACCGCGATACGCTGGTGGTGACCCTGCGCCGCGAGGCTTTCCAAGGCGACGGCGCCTGATCGCTGGCATCGCCGTTGATCGCCATTGGCCCCTTGGCCTGGCCACAAAAAAGGGCACCTGTTAGGTGCCCTTGTCGTATCCCAGCCCTGCGGCTTACTGGATGGTCGCGCCGGAGGCTTCGACGATGGCCTTGGAGTCCTGGAAGTCCTTGTGGAAGAACTTGTCAAAGTCAGACACGGACATGGCTTGGGGCTCGGCGCCTTGGGCCAGGATGGAGTCCTGAATTTCCTTCTGGCCCAGCAGCTTGTTGACCTCGGTGTTGAGCTTGCTGACGATGGGCGCGGGCAGGTTCTTGGGGCCAAACAGGCCGTACCAGGTGCTCACATCAAAGCCCTTCATGCCCAGCTCGGCGACAGTGGGCACATCGGGCAACGATGTGCTGCGCTTGGCCGAGGTGACGGCCAGCGGACGCAGCTTGCCAGCCTTGATCTGGCCAATGGCCGAGGGCACCGAGGAAACCAGCAGGTCGACATTGCCGGACAGGGTATCGAGCAGCGCGGGGTTGGAGCCCTTGTAAGGCACGTGGGTCAGCTTGACGCCAGCGGCCTTCTCAAACAACACGCCAGCAATGTGGATGCTGGTGCCGTTGCCAGGTGAGCCATAGGTGATCTTGCCGGGATCGGCCTTGGCGGCGGCGATCACATCGTTCAAGGTCTTGAACCTGCTGTTTTCCGAGGTGGCGATGATGACCGGCGAGTAGGCCACATGGGCAATCGGGGTCAGGTCCTTGGCGGGGTTCCAGGGCAGGCCCTTGTACAGGTAGTAGCCCAGCACCACGTTGTCCTTCTGGCCCATGACGATGTCGTATCCGGTTGGCTGGGCCTTGGCCACTTCGCTGATACCGATGGTGCCGCCCGCGCCGGCACGGTTGTCGGCGACCACGGTCCAGTGGTTTTGCTCGCTGAGCTTTTGTGCAATGATGCGCGCCAGAATGTCGGTGCCACCCCCTGGAGGGAAGGGCACGACCATGCGGACTGGCTTGCTGCCGGGGTAGTCTGCCCCCGCACCCTGTGCCATGGCACCCGAAGCTGCCCCCACCGTGAGTGCCACTGCGGCGCACTGCAGAATCTGTTTCATCATTTTGTTGTCTCCTTGAGAGTGACACCTTCGCATGGCTTTTGCAGAGTTGGCCAAGGAGGTAGTTGCATAAACGGTCAAAGGGGTGATGATGCATGCCATCACGCCAGGTGGCATATTCTAGGGGCTGTGGTGTGGAGCGATGTTGCGCAGACCTGTTGCAGCATGCAAAACATGACAAGCCGCTGACAGCCCCGGCGTGGGGCGTATGCAGATGACAACAGTGACAACAGAAGGATCGACTATGAAAGCAAAACTCGTGGGGGCTTTGGCCTCGGTGGTCATGGGCTGTGCGGCCTTGGTAAGCCTGCCCAGCCAGGCGGCGCTGGCTGTCGGCGCCCAGGCACCGCTCTTCAGCACCCAGTCGGCATTGGCGGGCAAGGTGCAGCGTTTTGACATGGCCGAGGCCTTGAAGCGCGGCCCCGTAGTCCTGTACTTCTTCCCCAAGGCCTTCAGCCAGGGCTGCACCATCGAGGCCCATGCCTTTGCCGAAGCCACGCCGACTTTTGCGGCCTCCGGTGCCCAGGTCGTTGGCATCTCGCATGACGACATCGCTACAATGCAGCGCTTCTCCAGCGAAGCCTGCCGCGACCAGTTCAGTGTGGCTTCCGACCCCGATGCCAAGGCCATCAAGGCCTATGACGCGAGCTCGGCCGCACGGCCCGGCACGGCATCACGCATTTCCTATGTGATCGCACCAGACGGCAAGGTGATCTATGCGCATGAGGGCAGCGATCCACTCGAACACGTGCAGCAGACCTTGAAAGCGGTGCAGGACTGGAAGGCACGCCAGAAGTCTTGAGCTGCACTGGCAGCGGGTGGCAGCAGCGCTCCGTCCTGCCCGCCATCCTGCTGAACACTCCCCATGCCGGCATCTATGGCCTATGATCGCCTGATGCTGGCAAGTCTGCTCCAACCCCAATGGCCCCACCGGACCTGGCGCACCGCGCGCCGCTGGGCGGTGGCCTGGTGGCGCATCTTTTATCTGGGTGCCGTTGTGCTGGTGATGCTGATGTCGCCCAGCAGCTACGGCCCGCAAACCCGCGCGCGGCTGATGCGCCGCATGTATGTCGACACGGCGCCCATCCTGCTGGGCTTTACCGGGCTGGCCGCCTTGCTGTGCCTGGTGGTGGCGCGCATCGTTTTTGTCACTGCCACCAGCTATGGCCTCTCGCGGGTGGCCGTCGAGATGGTCATCCGCGTGCTGGTGCTGGAGCTGATCCCGCTGACGGCCGCGCTGTTTGTGGCGATGCGCTGCTCCATCCCTGCAGGTGCCGCTCTTGCCAAGATGCGCGAGGACGGGCATTTTGAGCGTCTGCGCCACCATGGCTATGACCCTGTGCGCACGGAGATGCTGCCCCTGGTCGTTGCCAGCATGTATGCCTCCATCACCTTGGCCGCGCTGTCTTGCGTGGTGTCGCTGGTCATGGTCTACCTGAGTGTGTATGGCCTGAGCTGGGTCGGTTTTGAGCTGTACACGCGCATGTTTGCCAGCGTGTTCACCCCCATGGTGACCTGGTTGTTCGGCCTCAAGACCTTGTTGTTTGGCCTGGCCGTGGCGCTGATCCCCACGGCATCGGCGATGAACCGGCCCTACGGCATAGGCCGTAACGAGAGCCTGGGCCCCGCATCCGATCTGGGCGGTCTGGCGCGCATGTTTGCGGTGCTGGTGCTGATTGAGGTGGCGTCGCTGCTGGGGAACTACTACTAGTCTGTTCTTGGCTTCAGCGGGGCGGCGAAAGCAGAGTCCTTGTCCTGAACGGCTTATTGCTCGAATTGGAAGCCCGAACTAACGCGCAAACAGCCCCATGTAGTGCAGGCCGTTATAGCCCTTGTGTATGTCGGCGATCGACAGCAGCGGATCTGAGTAGATAAACATGGCATTGGCCGCTGTGATGTTGTGGCGTGAACAAGCTTCTAAAACTGCGGCGAATGCCGTGTCAGAAGTGAGAGCACCCAAACCCAGCAGATCATGCACAGCCATAGGTTTGCTTTTGTGGACGACCAAGAGCAGGTCTTCATCGTATAGGCGTTGTTGCATAAATCGGCCATAGGCTGAGACATCCCCAATCCCAAATAGATTTACGCAGCAGCGACCGTCTGGGGTGTGCCCAGAGCGGTAAATTGATTGAGGATTGAAGCTCGGATGTGGAGCTCGGTCACCTGGCGCTCAAACGTCCTGGCCATCACCTTCTCGCCCAGGCGCTTGAAGCAATTCATCTTGGTCTCCACCAAAGACCGTCGGTGGTAGCCGCTCCAGCGTTTCCAGATAGCCCGCCCCAACAGCCTACACGCCTTGACCGCTTCATTGCGGTGAGCAAATGCCAGCCCTTTGCGCAGCTTCGCTCCTTTACGTGGCGGGATGATTGGAATGGCTCCCCGCAGGTAGCACGCCTTATGTACATCCTGCGTGTCGTACGCCCCATCACAGGTAAAGCTAGCTATCTCTTCATTGCTTGGGATTTGGCCTAGCAGGTCAGCTGCCATTGGCGAGTCGCCCACTTCATTGGTTGTAACTGCGATGGCCCGAATCTGCAGCGTCTGGGCATCAATACCCAGATGCACCTTGCGCCACTGGCGGCGGCGCTCGGCGCCGTGCTTTTTGGTTTTCCACTCACCTTCGCCCAAGAACTTGATGCCCGTGGAATCGGCCAGCAGGTGTAAGCCTTTCTCGCTTGCTCGGTAGTGCACCTGCACATTCAAGCTGTTTTGCCTGCGACACACCGTGCTGCAGTCGGGCACTGGCCAAGGCAGGCCTGCCATACGCAATAGCGACTGCACCAGGCCCAGTGTCTGGCGCAAGGGCTGGCCAAACAGGCTCTTGATGGTCAGGCAAAACTGGATGGCCGCATCTGAGAACTTCTGGCAACGACCACGCCTACCCGTGGGCAGGGCTAGCCACTGCATGTCCCTATCCAGCCAGATGCTCAGGTCTCCTCGCGCCTTCAACGCTGCGTTGTACGCCTTCCAGTTTGTGGTGCGGTATTGCGCCGCCCCCAGTTCGTCTCACTCATCTCCTTAGCCTACGCTAGCTGAGGACGACATTTGTGCAACAACGCCGCGGCGCCATGCAAATGGCACCCAAGGCCGTGGCCAACCTGAAAAAAGGTGTCGATATGGGTGCATCCGGCACGTACAAAGACACGCGGGGCGGCAAGGTGTCTGATGTCACCCCGACCGAGGCCATCATGAAGGCAATCGGTTTCCAGCCCAGCTCGGTGGCCGACATTCAAGAGGGGAACTATCTGCGTCAGCAGGCAAAGAACTTCTACAACATGAAGTCACAGGAGATCCGGGCACTTTGGGCCAAGGGTATCGCCGAGAAGGACCAGGACATCATCGCCCGCGCCCGCGCGGCGCTCAAGGACTGGAACACCAAGAACCCCGATCAGCCGATGGTGGCGAATCTGCCTGCCATCATCAAGAAGGCCAAGGAGCTGCAGCGCGATAAGGCTGACAGAATCGCGGCCACCGCCCCCAAGGCGATGCGCACGCAGATGAAGCGGGAGATTCTGGAAGCCAAGGGGGAGCTACTGCACTGACACCCAAGGAGCGCGAGTCCATTTCAGCCCATGCCGACAACCTCCGGCATGGGTCTGAAAAGTTGTCGCAAATGGGACCACATTTCGCGATTGTTATAGGAAAAAGTGAAGATGACGTAAGTCAATTTTCAAAGGGATTAGGGCTGATGCGCGGTTAACATTCCGGTTCCGTCTGCAACCATGTGTGTCAATGATGTTGCCGATCTCTCGCATTGCTTCCGTCCTTCTTCTTACCTTTGGTGCTGTTAGCGCCTCCAATGCTGCTAAGCAATGCTTTCAGGCTGGTGGTCCCACCGTCTATGGCGACGTTACTGCCACAGTAACAGGCTGTGTTAACCATTCCGGCCGTGGGTTTGCACCCTTCGGACCATTCGAGGCTCAATCTATCAGTGAACGCCTAACATGTACGTACACCTTCAATAAGCCGCTTCTGACGAGCTCTGTCACAGTGGAATCGCAATCACATGACCAGTTGGCACTGTTGACGATTGCGACTGATGCAGGTCCGTATACCCCAGCTGAAGGTGACGTTGTTACGCCTATCCCTGGCAGCTTAAGCCGGTTTGCTGTTGTGGTTAGTGGTGCGGGTTACACCGGTACGAATCCGGCCTCTTCGGGCACCATGAGTTTGAAGAACAATCCACCCGAAGCAATCCGCAGCATATCTGTTACCCAGACCGGCGTGGGTTCTTCGCCAACGGTAATTCGTGTGTGTGCAGATGATGCCGGCGTACCAACTCCAGTTGTCAGAGAATCGGTGCCAGTCCCAACGTTGTCAGAATGGAACGTTTTGCTGACCGCATGCTTGTTGGGCGTCGGCGGCTTGTTTGCATTCTGGCGTTCGAAGCGCAACTCTCATCAGGCACAAGCCTAACCAGGCTGTTGCTCTGAGTCCATCAGACTCGAAGTTGCTACAAATCTAGGTCCTCTTCAACCCATGCCTTGACAACGAGGTATGGGTTCTCTTTTTTTCCTGTCCTTTGGGAAGTGAGACACCGAAGTAGCCGCGCCGTGCGACCAGGTGAACATCGAGCACCGGCTGAGCGATGACGACAGCGACCAGGCCTGCAGGCATGCCTCCCCGAAGCCAAATTTGCCCGGGATGACTCTTATCGTTGACGTTAGTTCCACCCAAATCCCTCTAAGCGCAATACCCAAAAATAGTGATTTGTTAGATTTGTTGTTTAATTGTTTCATTTGTTTGTAAATGCAATAAATAGCTTATAACAGTTGATCTACATCAAGGAGGTTTTCATGTTGTTTTTCATAGTATTGGGGCGAGTCATCGCATTGATTAAATCACGATCTCAAATCCTTCTAGCTCTCGCCGTGGCCTGTTGCGGATCTGTGGCGGTGGCTCAACAGACCGATTACACCTATTCACTACGCATCGTCAACGCTAATGCACCTTTTTTAATGAGGTGAATGACATTGACACAATGCAACCAGGTGACAAGGCTTGGATCCGGTTAGAAGCGGCAACTGAGGGCGGTGTATCTCATGGGGCAGTACAGTTAGTGGGAAATCTTCCCACACCACTACAAGCAGGCAGCGTCTCCGATAGCTCCAGTACTTGTATGTTCTATCTGTATGGATCACAGGAAGGCGAAGCGCAATACAGCATGGGCTTTAGCCAATGGGACGGGCAGCCAAGCTGCGTCATGTATGTGCCGATTGTCTGGCCTGCAGACATTCCTTGTGGCACACCTCGCACGCTTACAATTAATGCCAGCAAAAATGAGCTTAGTAACCCTACAGTTGCAAGTGACTCGGTACGCTGCGGCGCTATAGTTCCTGCATCGGCTCAGGCAGTGCCCACAACAAATTCATTTGCTTTGGCACTTTTAGTAGTAATGCTGGCAACAGTAGGAATCTTCATGCGGCGTCGTTTTTGACATCTCAGAAGAAACCTAGCTAGCTGATAGGCGCGAAGTCAGATTCTTTTCTACCGCGACCGAGATGTATTGCAGGATAGAGGCTTTAGTGCTTGAGAAACAGGAGCCTCCCCGCGCCACTACGGCACTGGGGAGGCTCTTTTTTCGCTTGTGGGGTCATTGTGCGCTGGGTATACTGTATTTTTATACAGTGCTGGAGATGACCCCTTGCAGATCGATCAGGTTGCCATCGCGGTGCTCGGAGCAGCTGCTGCCTGGCTGTCGCAGGCCCGCTCTGAGAGCTTCAGGCGCTGGGCGTGCATCTTCGGCATGCTGGGCCAGCCGTTCTGGTTCTACGCTTCGTGGAAGGCTGAGCAGTGGGGCATCTTCGCCGTGAGCGTGCTATATGCTCTCGCCTGGATGAAGGGGCTGTGGATCCATTGGATTCGGCCTGCTGGCAGCGGCGCAGCGGGCTAATACAGCAGAATCCCCCATTTGCTGGGTATCCTGAAATCTTAGGACACATGGAAGCCATGTGCTTTTCCGCCGGCTCAATCGCTGGGGCGACAAAACGAATATTCGGCCGCTAACGGCTGCTTCGCTACAAGCGTAAAAAAGCCCTCCGAAGAGGGCTCCTAAATCAGATCGATTTGCGTCGTCGCATGAAACCCATGGACCCCGCTACGAACCCAGAGAGCAGCAGTAGACCAAAGCCTCCAAGGGTTGGCACTGGAGTGGGAGTGGAAGGTACAGGTGTTTCCGTACATCCCAGATCAGCTTCGGCGGGTATATTGACCTGCCCCAAAGAAGTGCTGAACTGACCACCGCTAGCAGCTGTACCAGGTGTGATCGTATTGGTCACCGATGCAGCAACGCAAGTCCGCTCTGCCCAGCGGACCACTGCGGTGATTGCACAGCCTGACGCTGGAAGGGTTCCGCCCGTCAAAGTCAGGGAGTTAGCTGAGGTTGCCAAACTACCACCGCAAGTGTTACCAGTGACGCTTACCAACGACAGAGGTGCAGGCAGCTGATCTTGAACATACAGTTCATTTGCGGCGGCTGCGGGTTGAAGAGTATTGGCGATGTTGATCGTGAGAGTACTAGTTTGATTTGGGTTGATAGATGCAGGGCTAAAAGTTTTGCTTACTTCGCCAGCAAGGCCGCATGCACCCCCACTTTTTACTGAATTGAGGAAAGAGACGCCCACTTTACCTTGGTTTCTTTGATAGCTATTCTCGTCGAATCCAGACGAGTCTGAAACACCAAAAAGACAAGCACCGGCGCCATTAAATGATTGTGCAATTGGAAAGAAGACACCATAAGCACGATTGTTCGTGCTTTCGGCTGCGGGCATTGGCTGGCCTGGATCGTAGTAAAGGGTATTGTCTGCAGGCACCTGAGTCCAAAAATGAAAAGCATTGCCTTCAAATGTAGGGAGGCTTGTAAATGACCCTTGATATGCAGAGTTTGTATTAAGAAGAGTAGTTACGTTCCCGGCGAGTGGCGATAGGGCCATCGACAAGCCCGAGGCTGAGTTGAGCAAATTAAGTGCTGGGCCTAAGTTTGCGATTGACTGACAGCAAGAATCTGTGAACAGGAGGAATGCGTTAGCGCTGCGGTTTTGAACAGCATTTTGTATGCTTGTCCAGTTTCCCGAATCTACAGGGTTATAGACTGTTGCAATAATAACCAAGTCATATGGCTGGGACTGTGCATCGAGGAAAGTGCTAGAGGTTACTGAACCCGCTTGGCCAAGAATGTCCTGCCGAGTAACTGTTGCTCCTGCGGTAGCGAATTCATTCTGCATATTGCTAAGAATGTTGGTGCCATCCGCCTGTGTTTCTGCTGTGGCAAGCATCAAAACCTTCTGAGCGAATGCAGAAGTCATTGGTAATACCAACAAAGAAAATGATAGCAAGAAGGCAAATCGAAGCTTTGATTTCATTTTGGACCTATTAGGAGTGAAGGTGTTCGACCAATGATGGTGCCGGGAGAGCAAACATCATTGGGCAAATGAATGAGCCATTGTTGAACAATCATCCGCGTCTATAGACGAGATGCCATCTATTGATTGTTGTAATTTCGCATACCGCCAAGGCGGTTTCATTGAGATCCCACGTCCACACTGAAGGAGAAAAGGACATTTCTAGCCGTAATTACAGACAACACCTACTTAGTTAGGAACTGTCAACGACTTGTTTCTAAATGTCAATACCCGAAAATGACTAAAGGGTAAACCCTTGCATTTTCAGAATGTTAATCTACGCATAGCTATACGCCTTCCTGCGTCACTACGACGCTGGAAGGCCTCTTTTTCCGATTCAGATAGGGTTTCGGACGACACCTGTCAGCTGCTGGGCCCAGTACCTTGGCGCTAGGAGACTCCAATGTGCAATCGCTACCACTCCCCTGACGAAGGCTACATCCAGCAATACTGGCGGCTGAATCCCCGGCAGCTGGGACTGGGCGCCCGTGATGTGTTCCCGCGCTCGCCTGGCGGATTTATTCGGCGCGCAATGGACGATCCGGGCTACAGCAAAGAGCTGGCCGTGGGGCGATGGGGCTTGATCCCTTGGTTCAGCAAAACGCCGGACATCAAGTTCAGCACCAACAATGCCCGGGCGGAGGAGGTTGCGGACAAGGCCAGCTTCAAAGATCCATGGAAGCGCGGCCAGCGTTGCATCATCCCGGCGACGACCTTTGATGAGCCAAACTGGGAGACCGGGAAGAACGTCTGGTGGAGGTTTGCCCGAGTCGACGGCGATCCCTGGGGGCTGGCGGGGCTGTGGAACACCTGGAAGGACCCGGCAACCGGCGAGTTGATCAAGAGCTACACCATGCTCACGCTCAATGCCGACGAACATCCATTGATGAACCGCATGCACAAGCCAGATCAGAAGCTGGCACCTGACAAGCAGGACAAACGCAGCGTGATCCCGATTGAGCTGGCCGATGTGGACCAGTGGCTGGAAGGATCGGTCAAGGACGCCCAGGCGCTGCTGAGACTGGCGCCAGTCGAAGTGTTCTCGGCAGGGCTAGCCTAACTCTCGACATTCTCAGCAATCCACTGGTGAACCGTCTCATATGCCCGCCCTGGCATGTCGAGCAGGTGAGGGTGGCCGGCCTGCAGGTATTCATAGAACAGATGGATCTGCTTACCAGTGTCGTAGTACGGGAACCAGCCGTCGCTCAGGTCGTGCATGTTCTGGCGCCATGCCCGCCAAAGACCAATGACTACACCGCGGCGTTCAGAAAGGGACATCTGGTTCAAGGCTTTCGTAGAAGGCTGCCACATCAGAGGGCAGCGGGGCACCATGCAAGATCATAGTGCCCAGGACTGGCATGGCCTCCGGTCTATACAGCTTGATCCCATCCCAGCGCTCATGCTCGTTGGTCTGAGACCATTCCTGGTCATCCTTGATGTGCCAGAGCCAGTATCTTGATTGAAACATAGCTACCTCCAAAAGACTGTATATTTATACAGTAAATGGAGCGAGTAATGGAAGCAGTCAGGAAATTTGCGGGTGAAAGTTTGCCGGGGCTATACCTGGGCATGGCTACGCCTGGCACAGAGCTAGATTTGGAGGGCAAGCGCCGGGGTGGGTGCGATGCTTATGTGCTTCGGCTGCGCTTCAATGGTGTCTACCTGCCGGCGGAAATTCTCGCCCGGCGACCTAAGTCCACAGGAATGCTGCTCAGCACCCCGATGCAAGATGGCAGCTTCCAAACTTGGCTAGTCGACCGCAATGAGCCTATGCGACTCATCATTCATGGACTGGAGCGTGTCGAGGTGTGGCGTCAACGCCAGTCAGGAACACTCTTGCTTCGAGGGTTCGAGTTTGATGAGGGCGAGCTTCAGCGCTGGCCGCAAACGTGGATGTGCGGCACCAATTTACGGGAGATGCAAGAGATCTTGGGGGAGATGTCGCACTGGCTTTCAGCGAGGTACAAGGAGGTCAAGCAGGCGCCGTACCCTCATGTTCGACCAGGTTGAATCTCTACCCAGCCAGAAGCTTAGTCTTCCATTCCCAATTTTCGTATCTATCCCCGACCTTTTTGAACTGGGTATAGCGCTGCAAGCTCTGCCAAGAGCGATGCCCAGAGACTTGCGCAACATGCGGAATGTTCCAGCCCATCTCAAACAACCGGCTGATCCCCTCATGTCGAAGGTCATGGAAATGCAGGTCTTCAATCCCGAGCAGTTTGCATGCTCGAGTAAAGCTTGTGCTGACAGACTCAGCGTTGTAGGGCCAGATGCGTCCCTTGGCTACTTTGCGGTTTTGAATCAGCTTGAGGGCTTCAGGCGGGAGGAGGGTGGTTACATCGTTGCCTATCTTTTCACCCGGGTTTTTCATGTCTCGAACGATAACCTCAGAGTTTTCTACATCCACATCCTGGCCCAAGATGCGGCAGGTTTCCTCCTGTCGGCGCGTGGAGAATAGGCTGAACAGTATGATGTAGGTCATCGGGATAGAATCCTCCCGCTTACGCTCATAGACCGAATAGTAGGTCATGAGCTTGTTCAGCTCCTCAAGAGTTGGGCGGCGTGTGCGCTGCTTTGACCTGGAAATTAGCCCAAGCTTTTCAGCCACCACGCGTGCGTCTTCACAAGCTTGCTTGTCGAGGGGATAGCCCCACGCAGGCCGGGCCACAGTGAAAATTGCTGAAAGGTGGGAAAGGTAGTTGGCTCGGGTTTGGGGCTGACTGGTTAAGCCTTCTAGGAACTTGATGACATTCGCACTGTCGATCTGGGAGCAATGTGTCTCGCCAAGCCAAGAGTTGGCAATTGTGCGCAAAACTTGATCCTTGGTCTTCCCGTGCGGCTTGAGCTTATCCCCCAGGTACTTCTGGATGACGGCAGATAGGATTGGGTCCTCAGGTTGGTCAAGTGCGCCGGGCTCGGCGAGCTCTGTCTCACGCTTTTTGATCCAGGTTTTGGCGGCTGCTTCGCGGTCAAAGGTCTGGGTTTCAGCGTGAACGACCTTGCCACCCTTTTTAACGCGGACTTGGGCGGTGTAGCCCACACTTCCGTCTTTGCGCTCACGGCGAATTATGGTTCCAATAGTCTCGGTGCAACATTGAAAAATTGTTGCACCGAATGTAGCACCGAAGTGCTAAAAATGGCATGAAATTAGATCAAATGGCATCGAATCAGACAGTAGAAAAATCGTTGGTTTCCATAGGGAAAACGCCGCTTCATTGGCCAGGACGCATGTCCGTCGCGCCGATGATGGACTGGACTGACCGCCATTGCCGCTTTTTTCACCGTCTGCTGACGCGGCAGACCTTGCTCTATACCGAGATGGTGACGACGGGCGCGCTGATTCATGGGGATGTGGCGCGGCATTTGCGTTTTCATGCCGAGGAGCACCCAGTCGCCTTGCAGCTGGGCGGCAGCGAGCCGGCGGATTTGGCCCAGTGTGCCAAGCTGGCGCAGGACTGGGGTTATGACGAGGTCAACCTGAACTGTGGCTGCCCCAGCGAGCGCGTGCAGCGTGGTGCTTTTGGCGCCTGCCTTATGAACGAGAAAGAGCTGGTGGCCGACGGCGTCAAGGCCATGCGCGATGTGGTGGACATCCCCGTGACGGTGAAGCACCGCATTGGCATCGACAAGAACGAAAGCTATGGCTTTGTGCGCGACTTCATCGGGACGGTCGCCGATGCGGGTTGCGAGGTGTTTGTGGTGCATGCCCGCAATGCCTGGCTCAAGGGCCTCTCGCCCAAGGAGAACCGCGAGATCCCTCCGTTGCGCTATGAGGTGGTGGCGCAGCTGAAAAAGGATTTTCCGCATCTGACCATTGCCATCAATGGCGGCATTGCCGATGACGCCACGGTGCTGGCGCAGCTGGAGCAGGTCGACGGCGTGATGGTGGGGCGTGAGGCTTACCACAACCCTTGGTGGCTGGCGACTTGGGATGCGCAGTTCTATGGCGCCGAGCCGAACCACGACATCAGCCGCGAATCGGTCGAAGAAGAGATGGTGTGCTATATGGAGCGTGAGGCTGCCGAACATGGCACGCACTGGTACTCCATCGCTCGCCACATGCTGGGTCTGCGCCAGGGCATGCCCGGTGCCCGCCGCTGGCGCCAGGTTTGGAGCGACCACCGCATGAAGCAGCTGCCACCGCATGAGGTGATGCAGGCCGCCCGCACCAAGCCGGAACGCCACACTGACAGCCCCGTTTTGGTAAGTATTTGATACGAAAAGGCTGCGGGCACCCGGGCGGTGTCGGTCGGCCTTACGCGGAGGCTTTTTCGCAGTGGGCCTCTGTGTTCCACCTCTGCATTTGCCTGGTTTCTAGGCTCAATAACTTTCTTTCAGCCGCCGCTGTGCGCCAGCTATAGGAGCTGCACACCATAGGCTCAAGCGCGCCGACAGCCCTGACGCAGCCGATAGCGGTTGCTATACTTCCCGCGATATATGCCGCCCCGGGCAGCGCCGATATGGTGCATGTCCGGGCCGGAAAGTGCAGAACAAACAAAGCACAAGGGAAGAGGGATGGGGGAAAAGAATCCGCGATGGGCCCTGGGCCTGTTGTTGGCGGTGGGCTGGCTGGGCGCACACCGCTTTTATCTGGGACGCTATGCAAGCGCCGTGGCGCAGCTGGCCTTGGCCTTGCTGTGCGCGGCGCTGTGGCTATGGGGCGGACGGGCTGCAGCCTACGCGCCTTATCTGCTGGGCCCGATGGTTTTTTGGTTGATCCGCGATGGCTTTTGGCTGTTCGACTACTTTCGGGTCGAAGAGGACATGGATTCGCGCTTGTCGGCCTTTGCCCAGTCGCAACTGGATGAGCAGGCATCGCTGCCTGCAGCCAAGGCAGAGGTGGCCGCTGCGCCGGTACCGGCCTCTGTGGCCCAGCCTGCTATAGCCGCCGCGCTACCGGCTGATCCACTGCCCAAACCCGCGACCGATCCGCAGACCGACAAGAAGTCCCTGGCCATCCAGATGGCGCAAAAGCATATTGGCGATGCGCTGGCTCGCCGGGATGTGCAGACGGCCCACGCAGAAGCGGAGACCTTGATCAAGTACCTGGTCCAGCGCAGCCGCAAACCGCAAAGCGACCCGCACCTGGCAATGGCCTATCTGCTGCAGGGGATGACCTTCTACCAAACCGGGCAACTGGATGCAGCGCGCAAAAAGCTGCAGATGGGTGTGCACCTGGGGGCTGCCTTTGCCGAGCTGGCGCAGCCTGTGCGACAGGCCCAGCTGTTTTTGCAACGCCTGCGTTCGCCCCAAATGGCATCCGCAGCCGCTGCTACGCCCGTGCTGCAGCCGGGCCAGTATCCGCTGTTGATGCAATCGCAGGACTGGGCCCGGGCTCTGGCCTTGTGCGAGCAGACCATTGCCTTGCGCCAGTCGGGCCATGAGGCGGATGTGCCCGATCTGGCCCAGCACCACCTGCATGCGATGGAGATTGCCCAGCATTTGGGTGATAAGGACCGTCAACGCGTGCATGGCCAGGCCTTGGTAGCGCTGGCCGCGCCTGTGGGCGCAGCAGTGCCTGTGGCGATGCGGCGCCAGGCCTTGGAGCGTCTGGGTGATCTCTGCCAAGCGGATGAAGACCACCAAGCTGCCACGGCGCACTATGCGCAAGCGCTGGAGCTGGTGAATGTGCGCAGCAGTGGCGGCAACGCAGCCGCGCAGGCCATGGCGCTGTGCGCCCTGTTGCAGCGCATGGCCAGCAGCCATGCGGCCTTGGGCGAGACGGCGCAGGCGCTGCAATGCTGGCAGCGGCTGGCGCTGTACCTGGACAGCTTTGACCGGCTGGACCAGCAAGGCCAGCGCATGCCTGATCCCGAGGCGGTGTCGGTCATGCTGGCCGACTACGCGGCCTTTGCCATCCGCCACCAGCCCACAAGGGTCAAGCCGCTGGTGCAGCAGGCCTTGCGCATACAGCAGCGCAGTTGCCGGGGCTATTCGCTCGCGGCAGCGCGGGCCTATGAGGTATTTGCGGCATTTTTGGAGGCGCATGGCCACGCCGATGCACGCCGCAGCTATCTGAAAAAGGCGCTGTTGCTGGTGCAGATTTGTGACCCGGACAACAGCGTGCATCTGCAGCAGCTAAAAACCGCGATCAGGGAGGCCGCATGAGCGTGCAAGGGCTTTTTTATGCGCTGCCGCGCCATGGCTTGCGGGCTTTGCTGGTGGAGCCTTCGACAATGGATGACTACCTGCAGCGCAGTGCTGAACAAGGCGGGCCGCTGGCCATTCTGGACCAGGGCAGCCTGTGGCAGCAAGACATGCAGCGCCTGCCTGAGATCGAGCCTGGTGTGGCGGTGGACGGCAGCTTGGCCCAGCATTGCTGGGCCTGGCCGGCCGATCTGGTGACGGACAGCGCGCAAAGCTTGGCCGCTATCAGCGCTACTCAGCTGGTGCAGCGCATGCATGCCTGGCAAAAGGCACAGGATGGCAGGCCGCCTGATATTGAGGCGCTGCGCCAGTGGGTGCGCCGGCAGGCCGCGCTGCGCAGTTTTTGGCAGGCAGCGGCGCAGCGGCGCGATGCCGTGTTGCTCTACGTGGTGTAGCGCTGGGCGGGCTTAGCCCATCAGCGCCATCAAGTCGGCGGCAGCGGCCTCGGGCTTGTCCGCGTTGACGATGGCGCGCACCACGGCGATCGATCCCACACCGCTCTCGCGCACCTGCGGAAACTCCGCTGCCGAAATGCCCCCAATGGCGACCTGGGGGTAGCTGCGCGTCAACGCGGCATAGCGCTGCAGGCGGGCCAAGCCCTGCGGGACGGTGGCCATTTTCTTCAAGGTGGTTGGGAAGACCGCCCCCATCGCGATATAGCTGGGCTGCGCCTGGCTGGCGCGCACCATCTCGGCATAGCCATGGGTGCTGACGCCCAGGCGCACGCCGCTAGCACGCAGCTCGGCCAGTTCTGCAGCGCTCAGCGCATCCAGGTCTTCCTGGCCCAGGTGCACGCCATAGCTGCCGGCGGCGATGGCCTGGCGCCAGTGGTCGTTGATAAAGAGCAGGGCGCCGGTTCCCTCCACCGCTGCAACGGCTGCAGCGATCTCTGCAGCAATGGCCTGGGCATCGTCGGACTTGAAGCGCAGCTGCACGGTGGGCACGCCGGCGCGGGCCATGCGGCCCACCCATTCAGCCGTGGGCAGCACCGCATACAGGCCCAGCTGTTGGGGGCAGGGCGCAAAAGCCTGGGGGCCGCCACTGGTCAGCAAGCCAAAATCAGCAGCTTGTGTGGGCCAGGCCTGGGCATCGAACTGTCCTGTGCGGGCGCTCTGCGCGCTCCAGGCGCTGGCCAGGCAGTCGGCATCGATGGCGATAAAGCCCAGCGTGCTGCAGGCGGCCAAGGCGCCGGCGTAGACGGCATCCTGCGCGCGGTTGGCGGGCAGCGCAGGCGCTGCTTGGGGTGGAAAGCTGGCAAAGGCGGCCTGGTGGGCGGCGGTGATGGCCTGCGTGATCTGGGCGGCGGTGGGGGTGGCGTGCATCGGCAAAGTCTCTCAGTGGCTTTGGTGCCAGAACGGCGTTCCAAGCACCGGGGTGCTGGGTTGGGCCATGTCCTGCGCCTGCATCGCGCCGGCGCGGTAGGCGGCGTGGCCGGCGGCGGTGGCATCGGCAAAGGCGCCGGCCATCGCCACCGGATCTTGCGACAAGGCCACGGCGGTGTTCAGTAGCACGCCGTCAAAGCCCCATTCCATGACCTGGCAGGCGTGGCTGGGCAAGCCCAGGCCGGCGTCGCAGATCAGCGGCACATCCAGGCGCTCCCGCAAGGTCTGCATTGCATAAGGATTGACGGGGCCACGGCCGGTGCCAATCGGCGCGGCCCAGGGCATGACGGCCTGACAGCCCACATCGACCAGGCGCTGGCAGAGCACCAGGTCCTCGGTGCAGTAGGGCAGCACTTGAAAACCATCCTTGATCAGGATGGAGGCGGCCTCCACCAGGTTCAGGGTGTCGGGCTGCAGGGTGTAGTCATCGCCAATCAGTTCCAGCTTGATCCAGGGCGTCTCGAACACCTCGCGCGCCATCTGGGCTGTGGTGATGGCCTCTTGCAGGCGCATGCATCCGGCGGTGTTGGGCAGCACCGGCACGTTCAGGCGCTTGAGCAGCGCCCAGAAGTCGCTGCCGGTCTCGGCGGCATTGCTGCCCTGGCGGCGTAGCGATGCGGTCACCATGGCCGGCTGGGCCCGGGCGACGGCTGCTTCCAGCACGGCGGGCGATGGATAGCGCGAGGTGCCCAGCAGCAAGCGGCTTTGAAAACGCTGGCCATACAGCACCAGGGCGTCGTCGGAAGAAGAAGTGGCGTTCATGGCAAAGGCCTTGGGTAAATGCGGGTCAGGGGCCCTGGCGGTGCTGGCCGGGGCGGGTGGCGCCAGAGCAGATTAACCGCCGGTGACGGGCGAGATGACTTCGAGCTTGTCGCCTGCGTGCAGCTGGCGGCTGTCGTACTGGCCTTTGGGCACGAATTCGGTATTGACGGCCACGGCAAAGGGCGGGCGCGGCTGCAGCTGGGCCAGCGCCACGGCAATGGTGGCGCCTTCGGGCAGGGCGGTGGCCTGGTTGTTCAAGAGGATCTGTATCGTCATCATTCAAGGCTCATCATAGGGCTGCGGGCCATCAGGCGGTCGCGAGCAGGCGCACATCCATGTCAAAGCGCGCGGCAAGGGGGGCTTCGCCAGTCAGCAGCAGCTCGACTGCGCAGTCCAGCACGGCGGGCGAGATCATGAAGCCGTGGCGGTACAGGCCGTTGACCTCCAGCACCCTTGGCCGCACCTGGCGGATGGCTGGCAGATTATCGGGCAAAGTCGGGCGGCACTGGGTGTTGATCTCCAGGATGCGCGCCTCGGCAAAGCCGCTGTGCACGGTGTAGGCCGCACTCAGCAGCTCCATCGCCGAGCGCACGCTGGCCGGCGACATGTCATCGGACTCGATCTCGGTGGCGCCGATGACGAAGTGGTGGTCCTGCTTGGGGGCGATATAGATCGGGTAGCGCGGGTGCATCAGGCGGGTGGGGCGGCGCAGCTGCACCTCGGGCGCATGCACGCGCAGCACTTCGCCACGTACGCCGCGCAGTTGGCTCCACTGCGGTTTGGCACCCAAACCGCGTGTGTCGATCAGCAGATCGGGCTGGCCCTGCGTGCCGGGCATAAAGTCATCCAGCTCGCGCGCTTGCTGCCAGTGCAGGCGCACGCCCCGCGCCTGCAGCGCAGGCACCAGCGCGGCCAGCAGCTGGCGGTTGTCCAGCTGGCCCTCGCCTGGCAGGTAGTAGGCGGCCTGGAAATGCCCCGCCAGCGCTGGCTCCAGCTCGGCGATCTGGGGGCCGCCCAGGGTTTGCGAAGGCGGCAGCTCGGGGATGGCTGCCTGGGTGCGCTGCAAGATGCCATGGAAGCGCTGGGCTTCGGGGGCATCCTGACGGTGCCAGACCACCATGGTGCCGGCCTGCTGCAAGAACACGGGGGCATCCAATTGCGCAAGCAGCTCCGGCCAACGCTGCAGCCCGTACTGGCCCATGCGCACCACGCCATGCTCAGTGACGGCCGATTCGGCCAGCGGTGCCAGCATGGCGGCAGCCACGCGCGCTGCGGCGTGCTCAGCTTCTGGCCCGCCCCGGTCGTATAAGTCGATGGAGAATCCCCGGCCCGACAGCTCCAGCGCCATCAGACGGCCCAGCAGACCACCGCCGAGGATGGTGATACGGGCTTGGGGAGAAATGAATGGGTGAGAGGACATGTTTTGTGCTTGGCAATAGACAAAACAGTGCGCGCAGCTGCCGAAAACTCCCCACGCCAGCATGACCTGGATCGGGTTGCGGAGCGCTGCCATGGTGGCTCGCTCCAGGGTCTAATCTCAGTCGCGCTACAGCCAAACTGCTGCAGGGACACCCCTGTTTCGTCTCAGGCTGCATTAAAACACAGCGCTGCGCCGGGGGAATGGGGCTGCGTCAAGCCGTAGTCACAATCGTGGATAATTTTGCCCAGGCCGGGCCAGTGTTGCCCGGCATTGTTTTTGGACTGCAGCCATGGCCTCACTGAACCCCTCTTCTCCCGTCTCCTCGCCGCGCTATGCACGGGTGCTGTCGATTGCAGGCTCTGACAGCGGCGGCGGGGCCGGCATCCAGGCCGATCTGAAGACCATGTCCGCACTGGGCTGCTTTGGCATGACCGCCATCACGGCGCTGACCGCGCAAAACACGCAGGGCGTGCGTGCCATCCACGGCGTGCCGCCAGCTTTCTTGCAACAGCAGCTGGATGCGGTGCTGGAGGACATTGGCTGCGATGCCGTCAAGATCGGCATGCTGCATGCGCCCGAGATCGTGGCCGTCGTGGCCTCGGCGATTGACCGCTATGCCTTGCCCCATGTGGTGCTGGATCCGGTCATGGTCGCCACCAGCGGTGACCGGCTGATTGCCGAGGCCACCGTGGGTGAGCTGGTGCGCGAGCTGTTTCCCCGCGCTGCGCTCATCACCCCGAACTTGGACGAAGCGGGTTTGCTGCTGGGCCGCAGCCTGGTGCATGCGGATCAGCTGGAGCAGGCTGCGCAGGATTTGTTGGCCCTGGGCGCTAGGGCGGTGCTGATCAAGGGCGGCCATTTGCCCGGCGATGAGGTGGTCGACCTGCTGGCCACTGCCGACGGCGAGCGTTTGCGTCTGGCTTCCACCCGCATCCACACCCACAACGGGCATGGCACGGGCTGCACCTTGTCGTCTGCCATTGCCTGCCAGTTGGCCCTGGGGCATCCGCTGCCGGCCGCTGTCAGCCTGGCGCGGCAGTACATTCTGGGCGCCATTGAATCGGGTGCCGATGTGCATACCGGCCAAGGCCATGGCCCGCTGAACCATGGTTGGAACCCGCAAAAGCAGGTGATTGTGCGCTGAATGCCTGCGCTTGGCGGCTTCTGTAAGCAGCGGTGAGGATGGCGGCGCGGTCGATTTTTCGTCAGTATTTACGTCGAAATGGCTAAATAATCGACGATTAAAAATCGAAATGACCTAATATTTGCCGATATTACGACGAAATGCAATATTTGTTGGCCATTAAACGGCGTCGCTGTTAATTTAAGTTACTTTCTGCGTTTACGATTTAAGTCTATGATATATATCGATAAAACGCTGAAAATGTAGCTTGAATCAAGCTTTTGATACATTTTCCATTGTTGTTTTTCATGGGTTAAATATTTCTAGGTAAACAGCATGTAAACATTTAAATTTATGGGGCCTGCTGTCAACCGCCTCGTAGGCCCCGGCGTTGAACACTCATCTTTAGGAGATTGTTCACATGACCACCGCAAATGTTTTCAGCATCTGGCCAGAAGACGAACGTGATCGCAAGCGCTAAGCACTGGCGCCAGTAACTCTTTTTTCTTGCTTGCCGATACGCTGAAGTCGGCAAACTAACCCAGTAGACGGCTCCTTGATGGAGCCGTTACTTGCGAATAGGGCGTGGAAGCTGCACATTCCCGCCCCGGATGGCCCAAAGGCAGTCCATCCCCTCTCAACATGCACCTCGCTTCCGTGGCCATCAGGCTGTAGGAAGGCGGGGTGTTTGTTTTTGTGGCGCCGGATTGGGGCGCGGCCCTCAGGTCAGCGCGCCTGGCGCGCTGATTCAAAATTTTTAATAGGATTTAAGCGGCAGAGCTGGCCGTGCTGAGGCTTGGCTGGCCCAGCAAGCTGCGCGCTTCCTGGCCAGCCTGGGCCCTTGAGACGGACAGGCGCAGCAGGCGCTCCAGTGCCCGGTCCTGGATGCCACGGCTCTTGAGGGCCGTGTAGGTGGACTCGGCATAGTCCAGGGTTGTGCCGTAGATGCCGCAGGACTGGGCAAAGATGCGGCGGTAGTCTTCTTCGCTCAAGGTGCCCGTGCAGCGTGGGCTGGACTTGGACAGCGTAAAGGCCAGCGCCTTGACGGGGCCGTCTTCGGTCTGGCAATCCAGCCACTTGGGGTCGTAGGAATCAGTGGCCATTTCGCGCTGCCACAGGCGGGGCATCATCTCCGGCACATGCTGGCGGGCGATGCGAAAGGCCATGCCTCTGCAACTGCCACCCGAGAACATGCCAAACACTAGGCCCGGGCATTCCGGTGTGCCCCGGTTGATGTGGCTCCACATCTTCAGCGCGCGGTGCCAGCCAAAGACCCGCGCGTGGCGGCATTCCAGAAATTCGAACTCCGGGCGCCATATCAGCGAGCCGTAGGCAAAAACCCAAAGGTCGTCCGCTCCTCCCCATTCCTGCATGGTTTGCGCGAACATTTGTTGCGGGCAACGGCTGCGGGGGGAAGCGACCAAATTCGTCATAGTGCTATCAACCAACAAAGCAAAGTAACAAGCAATTGTTATAGCGCTCAGCGTCAGCCAGCGCTAGCGTTGCAGAGCCCCGACATTTAAATTTGCGTTGAAAGCAACAGTCTGGCGGGCGCTGGACGCACTGTGCACAACGCGGCAGATGGGCAGAGCGATGACAGCAGCGGCGCGCCGTCTTGTGCAAAGATTTGCATATCGGGTGCGGGTCCTATCGGAAGGCGCTGCTTACGGCTCTGTTGCAGGCTTGTCGCGCGCTGGATGGGCTGACAAAGTGCCGAGATTATTCAATGCTATGATGTTCATAGCTGATGCGGTACTCAGCAGTGCTCGGAAACCGGTTTTTCGGTAGTTCTTGCCAGCCTGCTGCCGCTTACAGGTGGCTTGCGTGGGGCAAAGCCGCCTGGTTGGCGTTCGACGAGAATGGTCTTCCTATGAATATTGTGATCTTGGACGATTATCAGGATGCGGTGCGCAAACTGCCATGCGCATCCGTTCTCGACGCTTATTCAGCCAAGGTCTATACCAATACGGTCAAGGGTTTGGGGCAACTGTCAGTGCGCCTCAAGGATGCGGACATCATCGTGCTGATCCGCGAGCGCACGCACATCAGCCGCCTGCTGCTCGACAAGCTCCCCCGCCTCAAACTGATTGCCCAGACCGGGCGCATTGGCTCCCATGTGGATTTGACGGCCTGCACCGAGCGCGGCGTGGCCGTGGCCGAGGGCGTTGGATCACCTATCGCGCCTGCCGAGCTGACCTGGGCGCTGATCATGGCCGCTGCGCGCCGCCTGCCACAGTACATCTCCAACCTCAAGCACGGGGCCTGGCAGCAGTCGGGCTTCAAGGCGGCCAATATGCCGCCCAATTTTGGCCTTGGCACGCTGCTGCGCGGCCGCACCTTGGGCATCTGGGGCTATGGCCGCATCGGCCAGCTGGTGGCCAGCTACGGCAAGGCCTTTGGTATGGAGGTGCTGGTCTGGGGCAGCGATGCCTCGCGCGCCAAGGCGCTGTCCGATGGCCACAAGGTCGCCTCGAGCAAACAGTTCTTCTTTGCCAACAGCGATGTGCTGACCGTGCATCTGCGCCTGAGCGAGCAGACCAAGGGCTGCATCAGCTTTGATGACCTGGCGCAAATGAAGCCCTCGGCCACCTTTGTCAACACCTCGCGGGCCGAGCTGGTGCAGCCCGATGCACTGATTGCCGCGCTCAACCGGGGACGCCCAGGTATCGCCGCCGTGGATGTGTTCGAGAGCGAGCCCATCTTGCAAGGCCATGCCTTACTGCGCCTGGAGAACTGCATTTGCACGCCCCATATCGGCTATGTCGAGCAGGACAACTACGAGCAGTACTTCGGGGCGGCTTTTGACAACGTCATCAACTTCATCAAAGGGCGGCCGTCGAACATCGTCAACCCGGGAGCCTTGCAGGTTCGGCGCTGAGACTGTTTGATGGATAGAAAAGGGCCATGCGAGGGCCCTTGGTGTTACTGCAGTGCAGGCATCACTCCAGCTGCAGCTTCTTTTTGGCGATCAAGGCGTTGTACATCTTGCGGTCGCTGCTGATGCGGGTTTGCAGCGCATCGGGCGATGCATCGTCCAAGGTCCAGGCCTGGCGCAGCAGCTGATCGCGGATGTCGGCGGTATTGAGCACCTTCAGCAGCGCATCGCTGAGCTGGGTACGGATGGCCGCAGGCATGCTGGCCGGGGCCATCAGTGCGTTCCAGACTTCTATATTCACATCCTGGGCACCAATCTCGCGCATCGATGGCGTCTGGGGCATCAGTTGCGTGCGCTGGGCCGAGGTGACGGCCAGGGCCGCCAGCTTGCCGCTTTGCACCAGCGGCAGCACCGATGAGATCGGCAACAGCGCGCAATCGAGCTGGCCGCCCATCAGCCCGGAGACCACACCGGGCGCGCCGGTGAAGGGGATGTGCACGGCATCAAAATGCAGCGCGTCCTTGAGCAGCTCCATGCCCAGGTGGCCACCAGAGCCCAGGCCCGTGGAGCCGTAGCTGGCGGCATTGCCTTTTTGGCGCAGATTGGCGAGCGCCTTGTCGGTCTGCGCACCTGCGCTGGCTGGCACCACCCAGGCCAGGGGCGATACGCCCACCAGGGCCAGCGGCGCAAAGTCCTTCACCGGGTCATAGGGCAGCTTGGCATACAGGGCTTGCGACGAGGTCAGTGGGCCATTGCCGACAATGCCAAAGCTGTGGTCGTCCGTTGCGCGCGCCACCTGGTCGGCGCCAATATTGCCGCTGGCACCGGGCCGGTTGTCCACCACCACAGGCTGGCCCAGGATCTGCGCCAGGGGCTGGGCGATCATGCGTGCCTGCATGTCGGGCGAGGAGCCCGCCGGGTAGCCGACGATAAAGCGCAGGGGTTTGCTGGGCCAATGGGCTGGGGCAGCATGCGCGCTGGTCCAGCCGGCAGGCAGGGCGGCAGCAGCGGCAAATCCCGCCAGGGATTGCAGCAGGTGGCGACGGTCGATGGTCATGAAAAACAGGGCAGGGTGATAACTGGCGGCCATCCTAACCCAGTCGGCACCCGCTGGAGGCGCTGGCCCTGTCCGCCTGGCGGCAGCGGCCAACCATGAATAAAGCGCGGCAAGCCCCAGCGCACAGTGCAGCGGCGTGGCCCGGGTCATGCCAGTATGATTTATGCTTTGTCGCCGGCCGTCGCACAGTTTGCTTGCGTAGGCAAAAAATTCCGATCCATGAGCCGATTACGTACCCGACGTCCAGATTCCTCCCCCTCTGCGAAGCCCGCAGGCCTGGCGCAGCCATCGCCATGGCCGGGCAGCCCCCAGCCCGCTGGTGGCCCAGGCCCCTTGCGCACACCGCCCGATGCCAACCGCCGCACCACCTGGATGCTGCTGGCCATCTGGATCGGCGTGATGTTCGCGATCTACCTGGTGACCGAGGTCTACCGCAAGCCCAACGAGGGCAAGGTCATGGCCCATGATGTGCTGGAGATTCCGCGCGACCGCGATGGCCATTTCCGCGTGGCGGGATCGGTCAACGGCGTGCCGGTGCAGTTTATGGTGGATACCGGTGCCAGCCTGATCAGCATCACCGATGCGGTGGCCGAACGTGCCAACCTGGGCGAGGGCGTGCCCATCAGCTTTCAGACCGCCAATGGCGTGCGCCAGGGCATGATGAGCCGGGCCGAGCGGATTGAGGTAGGCCCATTGGCTGTCAATGATTTGCGGGTGGGCACCGGTTATACCGGCGAGAGTGCGCGCGATGCGCTGCTGGGCCAGAACTTTTTGCGCTATTTTGATGTGAGTATCTCGGGCAATAGCATGGTGCTCAAGGCCCGCGACAACGAGGCCTCGCGATAAATACAGGGGACGGCTCAGCCCATGTCCGGCTTGCAGTCGAACGCCGCCTGCAGGCCATTGTTGCCATCGGGCAGTCGCACGGCGGGTGGTGATTCGCTGGCCTCGTACAAGCCAACGCAGTGCTGGGCGGCCAAGTCGCGCGCCAAGGCCAGCGCGGCCTTGGCCTGGGCCGGCTGCAGCGCCACAAACACGATATTGCGGCCAATGCTGTAATCGGCCAGCAGGCTTTTGTCCTCGGGTGGCAGCTCGTCCCGGTAAGGGCCAGATCGCGGGGGAAAGCGCTGCATCATCTCCAGGCACCAGGCCTTGAGCGACAAGGTGGCGACGGCCGGGTCCTCGTAGTCGTGGTGCTCGGGCCATTCGGTCTGCGCCTGGAACCAGAGACCAAAGGCCGCTGGCTCCTTGGGGGCAGCAGCGGGCGCAAAAACCAGCAGGTGGTAGCTCATGGTGTGGCCTCCAGGCGGTGATGCTCTGGACGCCATTTAACCAAAGCGGCGCGGTGCTGTATGTGAGATTTGTCTTACGCGCAGACACTGGCGGGCAGGCTGCGACGCCTGGCATGCCCAGCGCGTGGTGGGCATGCCATGTGGCAGGGCTTACTTGGTGCCGAAGATGCGGTCGCCCGCGTCACCCAGGCCCGGCAGGATGTAGCCGTGGTCGTTGAGCTGGCGGTCCACGGCGGCCGTGTAGATATCCACATCGGGGTGGGCGGCCTGCATGGTCTTGATGCCTTCAGGGGCGGCCAGCAGGCACATGAACTTGATCGATTTGGGCTGGCACTTGTCCTTGAGCTGCTGCACGGCGGCGGCAGCCGAGTTGCCGGTGGCCAGCATCGGGTCCACAACGATCACATCGCGCTCGCCCATGTTGTCGGGCATCTTGAAGTAGTACTCGACGGGCTGCAGCGTTTCAGGGTCACGGTACAGGCCGATGTGGCCGATACGGGCGCCGGGCACCACGTTGAGCATGCCGTCGAGAAAGCCATTGCCGGCGCGCAGGATGGAGACCAGGGCCAGTTTCTTGCCGTCGATGACCTTGCCGACCATCTTTTCCATCGGGGTCTCGATTTCGAGATCCTGCAGCGGAAAGTCGCGCGTGATCTCGTAGGCCATCAGGGTGGACAGCTCACCGAGCATGCGGCGGAAGCTGTTGGTGGATGCTTCCTTGCGGCGCATCAGGGTGAGTTTGTGCTGGACCAGCGGGTGGTCGATGAGGTGAACGGTGCTCATGGTAGTTGCCAATGTCATTTTTGGCCGCAATGGTAGCAGCGCCGTCCTGCGGGCGTGCGCTGCTGGTGAATATATTTACCGAATGGTAGGCTTTTGCGCTGCGAATCGCCGTCCATGGCCGCTCAGGCGCTGCCCAGCAATTGCGCGTAGCGGCCCAGGTCCACATTGCCGCCGCTGATCAGCACGCCCACTCGGGCACCTCGCAGATCGACACCGCCAAAGCGCGCTCCGGCCAGGCTCAGCGCGCCAGTGGGCTCGACCACCATCTTCATGCGCTCGGCATAAAAGCGCATGCAGTCCACCAGTTGCGGATCGCTGGCGGTGACGATGTCGGTCACGTCACGGCGGATGATGGCATAGGTTAGATCGCCCAGAGCCTGGGTTTGTGCGCCATCGGCAATGGTGCGGGGCGTGGCGATCTTGACGATCTCGCCCTTGCGCAACGATTGCTGGGCATCGTTACCGGCCTCGGGCTCCACGCCATAGACCTTGCACTGGGGTGCCATGGCCTTGGCAGACAGCAAGCAGCCCGACAGCAGACCGCCGCCGCCCAGGCAGACAAACAAGTAGTCGAGCTGGGGCACGTCCTGGAACAGCTCCATCGCGCTGGTGCCCTGGCCGGCAATCACATCGGCATGGTTGTATGGCGGCACCAAGGTCATGCCGCGCTCCTGGGCAATGCGCTGGCTGATCGCCTCGCGGTCCTCGGTAAAACGGTCATAGGTGATGACTTCCGCGCCATAGCCGCGCGTGGCATCGAGCTTGGCGGCCGGTGCGTCTTGCGGCATCACGATGGCGGCGGGCATCCCCAGGATGCGGGCCGACAGCGCAATCGCCTGCGCATGGTTGCCCGAGGAGAAGGCCAGCGCGCCGCGCTTGGCCTGCTCTGGCGAGAAGCGGGCCAGTGCGTTGTAGCCGCCCCGGAACTTGAACGCGCCCATGCGCTGGTAGTTCTCGCCTTTGAAGAAGAACTCTGCCCCCGTCAATTTGTCGAGGGTGGACGAGCGCATCACCGGCGTGCGGTGGGCAACGCCTTGCAGGCGCTGCGCAGCCGCTTGCACATCGTCAAAAGTGGGGAGGGGGGTGGCGTGGATGGAGGCGTTCATGGTCGGTCAGATGGCAGAGGCGTCGAGGGGATTCATGGTAGTGGCATTTTGGCGATTTGGTGTCGCTCTGGTGGTCGGTCTTGCAGATGGCGTTGGGCATTGGCCTGCCCAAGCGCCGGACAGGCTGACGAACAAGCTTGTGCGCAAAGGCAAGCCAGCGCTGGCGACCAGACGTTGCCAGCCGTTGTCTGTAGGCGTTTACGTATAATCGGCCGCTTGTATCGGCTTATGTAGCTAAAGGTTGGGGTATGTGGAACAAAAAATTTGCGCTGGCCATCGGTGCCGCAGCGGTCTCGGTGTTGGCAGCAGGCGCCGCGCAAGCGCAGGGCCGTGATCTGGTGGTGGCCTCCAGCGCGACCTATGCACCTTTTGCGTTCGAGAACAAAGACAAGCAGATCGTCGGTTTTGACATCGACATCGTCAATGCCATTGCCAAGCAGCAGGGCATGAAGCTGCGCATCGTCAACACGCCGTTCAGCAGCATCTTCGCATCGCTCAACAACGGCGATGTGGACTTTGTCATCTCCGGCGTGACCATCAATGACAAGCGCAAGCAGAGCTTTGATTTCTCCCAGCCTTACTTTGACGCCCGCCAGCTGATCGCCGTGCCCAAGGACAGCACGGTGGCATCGCTCAAGGACCTCAAGGACAAGAAGGTGTCGGTGGTCAGCGGCTCGACCGGTGACGATGTGATGAGCCGCGAAGTCGGCAAGACCAGCCCCAATATCCGTCGCTTCGAAAGCACGCCGCTGATCATCTCCGAGCTGGCCGCTGGCGGCGTGGATGCCGCCATTGGCGACAACGGTGTCATCGCCTACCGCGTCTCGCAGTACCCCGCGTTGAAGACCGTGGATGACACCAGCTTCCCCAAGGAGCATTTCGGCATCGTCGTGCGCAAGGGCGACAAGGCCTTGCAAGAAAAGATCAATGCCGGCCTGGCCGCCATCCGCGCCGATGGCAGCTACAACGTGATCTACAAGAAGTGGTTCAACCAGGACTACAAGCCCCAATAAGGCGGCCGCGACTTCCGCTGCAATGACGGCCCGATGGCCGTCATTTTGTTTGAAAGAATTGATTGATGGACAACAATACCCCCGTAGAGTGGTTCGGCTGGTTCCGCCCCGACATCCTGGTGGAATACAAGCAGATGTTTTGGCAGGGTGCCATGGTCACCATCGGTATGACGGTGGCCTGCGTGATCATGGGCTGCGCGCTGGGCCTGATGCTGGCTCTGGCGCGCCTGGCCGACACGCGCCACCAGCCCTGGAAGGGCGTGTGCAAATACCTGCTGCGCTGGCCATCGACGGCCTATGTCAGCTTTTTCCGGGGTACGCCCCTGTTCGTGCAGATCTTGCTGATGCACTTTGCGGTCATGCCCTTGTTTGTGCACCCGGTCAACGGTCTGTTCATCAGCGGTGACCTGGCACGCACGCTCAAGCAGGACCATGGCGCGCTGATGTCCGGTGTGGTGGCGTTGACGCTCAACTCGGCGGCCTATATCTCCGAGGTGTTCCGTGCCGGCATCCAGTCGATCGCGATCGGCCAGAAGCAGGCGGGTATGTCGCTGGGCATGACCCATGGCCAGATGATGCGCTATGTGGTGATTCCGCAGGCCTTCCGCCGCATGCTGCCTCCGCTGGGCAACAACATGATCTCGCTGCTCAAGGACACCTCGCTGGTCTCCGCCATTGGCTTGGCCGAGATGGCCTATGCCGCGCGCACCGTGGCCGGCGCCTATGGCCGCTACTGGGAGCCCTACCTGGCCGTTGCGCTGGCCTATTGGCTGATGACCTTCATGCTGACCCTGGGCCTGCGGGCGCTGGAAAACCACCTGGCACGCACCGACCGCAGCTGATTGCGTAGCGCACAAGCGAAAAGCCGGCAATGCCGGCTTTTTTTTTGGTTCATCGCTGAATTCCGTGGATGACTGGCGAACGCTTGAGTACCCTAAGGCCTGATTCAACGGCAATCAGGAGGAACAAGTGCTCG
>NZ_SOAL01000011.1 GCF_004364775.1 Comamonas sp. JUb58 | reverse complement strand
TTCTGGACCATCTTGAGCTTGAAGCTCTCATCGTATTTCGTCATGAAAAACACCCCAAAGGTTGGACTGGTGTCCAACTTTTGGGGTGCAGTTCATGCCGGCGGCTTTTTCTTGCCTGCCGTTCGCTCAACGCGCAGCGGCAGCAGCAGCCTCCAGCGCCTGCTGTTTGAAAGGCGCCAGCTGCTCACGCAGGGCATCCCTCGCGCCATCCACGGCAGCAGCCACCGCATCGGGCCCAAACACCAGGCCTTGCAGCAACACAAAATGCACATTGCGGATGCCGATGGAGGCCAGCGCGTAGCGCAGATAAGGCGTCAAAAAGTCTTCCTGACGCGCCCGGGGCCCGGCATGGAAGCCACCGGAGCTCACCAACACCAAGGTGGGCCGGTCTTTCATCAGACCTATCTTGCCTTCGGGCGTCGATGCAAAACTGCGGTGGATGCGGATCACCTGGTCCAGCCAGAGCTTGAGCGTGGCCGGCACCGCAAAGTTGTGCATGGGGGTCAGAATCATCAGCAAATCGCTGTCTTCCAGCTCTTTAATCAGCGTTTCCGACCAGGCCAGCGCGGGCGCATCGGCGCTGGCATTCGAGGTGATCGCCAATGCATAGTCGCGGCTGATCGGCGGTATGGGGGTTGCCACCAGATCACGCTCCAGCAGCGGCTGCTGCGCAAGGCCCAGCTCCGCCAGCATGTCGGTCGCCAGTTGGTAGCCATGGCTGGCCTGGCCATGTGGGCCACAGTTCAAGAGCAAGGTACGGGTCATGGTTTGTCCAATCGTTTGAAAAATTAGGGCAAGGTGGGCAGATTCCGCAAAGTTCTACGGCATCAAGCCGCCCGGGATTTGCAGACCCAGGCGGCGAGCGTGGTCCGCCCCAAGCGTGCTGGCCCTACGGGAACCAGGCAGTCATCGTCCAGCAGCGCGCCTCGGTAAGGCAGATCTGCATCGCCCTGCACCGTCCGTGCATCGCCTTGCAGGCGCAGGTACTGCTGCACCCAGTCGGCCATCGCCATCTTCTGCGGGCCGGCTACATCCATGCAGCCCTGTAAAGGCCGCGCCAGCGCGGCGTCGGCCACCAGCATCGCCAAGTCCTCGGCCGCCATAGCCTGCACCAGCGCCACGGGTATCGTTAGCTCGTCATGGGCTGCGCCCTTGTGTGCCAGCTGCGCCAGGCTTTCGTACAAGGGTGCCGCACGCAGCACCGTATAAGGCGTGCTGCCTGCCTGGATCAACTGCTCTCGCAACGCGATGGCCCGGTAGTAATTGCTGCTCTGCAAGCGCTGCACACCCAAGGCCGACAGCGCAATATGGTGCGCCACAGCGGCAGCAGCGATGGCGGCATTCAGCTGGCGGCATGCGCCCGCCCAGTCCGCCAGCGCACCGGCCGTGTCCAGTACAGGCGGCTCGCGCACATCGATCAGCACTTCAATGCCATGCAGCGCTGCTGGCAGCCTGGGGTCCGCATCGGCGACTACCGGGTAGCCCAGTTGTCGCAGATTGCTGACCAGCTTCGCGCCCAGCGGTTTGCAGTCGCCCAGTACCAGGACTTTCATAGGCCGCCTTGCGCCGTGCCGGGAGCTAGCTTCTTAAACGGGCATCTTGCGGAAGGCGATTGCAAAGCGGTTCCAGCTGTTGATCGAGGTGATCACGGCGGTCAGCTCCATCAGCTCGGCATCGGTGAAGTGGGGGCGCACAGCTTCCCAGACAGCATCGGGCACATGGTCGTGCGAGACAAGGGTCAGCGCCTCGGTCCACTCCAGCGCAGCACGCTCACGGTCGCTGAAGAACGGGGTCTCGCGCCAGGCGGCCACGGTGGCGAGGCGGCGGCTGGATTCGCCGGCCTTCACCGCATCGGTCACATGCATGTCCAGGCAAAAGGCACAGCCATTGATCTGCGAGGCGCGCAGTCGCACCAGTTCCTTGAGCAGAATGTCCAGGCTACCTTTGGCAATCTGGTTTTCCACGCCCAGCAGTACTTTCATGATGGCGGGGTCAGCGGTGTAGAAGTCGAGTCGGGTTTGCATATCAATCTCCATCCAAGGTTGCGTCGGTGAATTCCGTTGCTGGTAGCCAGTATGCGATGGTCTTGGCCAAGCCAAAAGAGCCAAGAAATGCAAAAATGACTAGGCCAAGATAGGAGGGCCATGATGTCCGACCCCTGCCATTCCGTACAAGCCCTGCAGCTGCAGGTAGACCGCAGCCTGCAGTTGCCCATGTACCTGCAGATCTGCCAGCGCTTCAAAACCGCCATTGCACAAGGCCATCTGCGTGCAGGCGACCGGGTGCCTGCGGCACGGGCGCTGGCGACCGAACTCAACCTGTCGCGCGGCACCGTCGATCTGGCCTACCGCATCCTGGCCGATGAAGGCTATTTCCAGGTGCGCGGGGCGGCGGGCACGGTTATCTCACCGAGCCTGCCCCAAGCCGCTACGGCCCCTGCGCCACAAGCCATTGCCCAGCCACCGGCCGCCGATATCGTGGACCACGACGGCTTGCAGCCGCGCCCGCTGCAGCTGGGGCTGCCGGCGATCGATGCTTTTCCGCGCAAGGTCTGGAACCGGCTGGTCACCCACCGCCTGCGCAGCAGCGAGCCCTACCGCCTGGCCTACCCCAACCCGCAGGGCGATGAGGAGCTGCGCCAGCGCATAGCGGCTTACTTGGCGGTGTCGCGCGGCGTCACCTGCGTGCCCGAGCAGGTGTTTATCACCACCGGCCTGCGCAACACCTTGGAGCTGAGCCTGCGCAGCCTGGCCAGCCCCGGCGATGCGTTCTGGTTTGAGGACCCGGGCTATATCCTGGCGCGCCCGTTTTTGCAAAATGCCGCGGTGCAGATCGTGCCGGTGCCAGTCGATGCCCAGGGCATGCAGGTGGAAGCAGGCCGGCAGCTGAGCCCCTATGCCCGGTTTGCGATGGTGACGCCATCGCACCAAAGCCCGCTGGGCGTGACCCTGTCGCTGGAGCGGCGCATGGCGCTGCTGGACTGGGCGCGCGAGGCCGGCAGCTGGATCATTGAAGACGACTACGACAGCGAGTTCCGCTACCAGGGCCGGCCCCTGCCCGCCCTCAAAAGCCTGGACCGGCAGGACCGCGTGATCTATGCCGGCACCTTCAGCAAGGTGATGTTTCCCGGCTTGCGCTTGGCCTACGCCGTGGTGCCGCTGGAGGTGGTGCCACGCTTTCAGGCCGTCAGCTCCAACCTCAATGCCGGCTGCCCCTATCTGCTGCAGGCCAGTGTGGCAGACTTCATGGCCCAGGGCCACTTTGCGCGCCACCTCAAGAAGATGCGGCTGCTGTATGCCGAGCGCCGTGCGGTGGCGCAGCGCAGTTTTCATCAGGTGCTGGGCGATCGCCTGCGCATTGACTTGCAGCCCGGCGGTCTGCACTTGCTCGGCCAGATCCAGGACGGCGACAACGACAGCCTGGTGGCCCAGCGCGCCCGAGTTTTAGGCCTGGCCACGCATCCGCTGTCGCGCTGGTATATCGATGCCGCGCCGCGCCAAGGCCTGTTGATGGGTTTTGCCAATATCAGCAGCGAGGCGCAGGCCCTGCAGCTGGCTCGGCAGATCCAACAGGCTTTTGGCTAGCGGGCGAAGGGCGACTTAGCCCTTGAACTCAGGCGTGCGCTTTTCCAAAAAGGCACTCACGGCTTCACGGTGGTCGGCCGTCTGGTGCGCCAGCGCCTGGTAGGCAGCCGACAGCTCCAGCAACGAAGCCAGGCTCTGGTGCATGCCTTCGCGCATCAGCTTCTTGGTCATGCGGGTGACCTGGGGTGGGTTGGCGGCAATTTCGCTGGCCAAGGCGTTCGCGGCGTTCAGCAGCTCCTCGGGCGGCACCACCTGCGACACCAGGCCCCACTGCAAGGCGGTGGCGGCATCGATCATGCGGCCGGTCAGCGACAGCTCGGCCGCGCGCGCCATGCCAATCACCCGGGGCAGCAGCCAGGCGCCGCCATCGCCGGGGATGATGCCCATCTTCACAAAGCTCTCGGCAAACTTGGCCTTGTCCGAGGCCACGCGCAGATCGCACATGCAGGCCAGATCCAGGCCCGCGCCCACCGCCGCACCATTGATGGCCGCGATGGTCGGCACTTCCAGGTTGAACAGCGCCAGCGGCAGGCGCTGGATGCCACCGCGGTAGTCATCACGGATGCGCATGCCATCCACATCGCCAAAGGACTGCTGCTGCATGGTCTTGATGTCGCCACCCGACGAGAATGCCGGGCCCTCGCCCGTCAGGATGACCGCACGCACGCTGCTGTCGGCCGCAATCTTCTCGCAGGCGGCCAGGATCTCGGCCACCGCCGTGTTGCCGGTCAGCGGGTTGCGGCGCTCGGGCTGGCACATCGTCAGGGTGACGACATGGCCTTGCTGTTCGTAGTTCAAAAATGCAGTCATGAAAGGGCTCCTGGTTCCGGCTAAATCTTGATGCGGTCAGCGCTGTGCACGCTAGGTATGGCCGCCCAGCATACGGTCAAAGCCCGCATGCGACTGCATATCAGCTGAGTGCAATTTGGTATTGGACGCTGCCCAAAAACGGCCCTAGCCTGCATGGATGCTGGGGCAGGCAGCGCCCCAAATGCCCATAACTAGATGCTGCCTAGGAGACAGTTGATGCCCGTATCCCGACGCCAGTTCCACCACCGCCTTGTGCAATGGGGCGCGGCCGCCAGCCTGGCCAGCCCCTGGCTTGCACGCGCAGCCGATGCCCCCTTGCGCTGGGTCGTGCCCTACCCCGCAGGCGGTGCTGCCGACCAGATCACGCGCATCGTGGCCCAGGATGTGGGCCAGAGCACGGGCCAGCCCATCGTCATCGAGAACAAGGCTGGGGCAGCCGGCATGATTGCGGCCGAGACGGCATTGCGCGCCCCCGCCGATGGGCTCACCTTCTTTGTCGGCTCCAATGCACCGCTGGTCATCAACAGCGCCATCTACGCCAAGATGAGCTACGACCCGGTCAAGGATTTTGTGCCCGTCGCGGGCCTGGGCAAGGCGCCTTTGCTGCTGGTCACCCGCAAGGACCTGGGCGCCAGCGATCTGCGCGCACTGATCGCGCTGGCCCAGCAGGCACAGCGCCAGGGCAAGACGCTCAGCATGGGCTCGGCCGGCAGCGGCAACATCACCCATCTGGCGGGCGAATATGCCAGCGAGCGCATGGGTTTCCAGGTCACCCATGTGCCGTTCTCCGGCAGTGCACCGGCCATCACCAGCATGATGGGCGGCAATGTCGACATCATGTTCGACGCGCTGCCCTCCTGTATGCAGCAGGCGATTGGCGGGCGCATTGTGCCGCTGGCGATATTGGACAAGCAGCGCTTTGCAGCACTGCCCCAGGTGCCCACCCTGGCCGAGCTGGGCTTTGGCGATACCGAGGCCAGCGCCTGGTTTGGCGTGGTGGCCCGCAGCGGTACGCCGGCCGACGCCGTGGCGCGCATGGCCCGCGCCATCAACCAGTCCCTCGCCAAGGCCGAAGTGCAAGAGCGCCTGCGTCGCATAGGTGCGCAGCCGATTGCGTCCAGCACCGCAGAATGGGGGCAGTTTGTGGCCTCGGAGCGCGAACGCTGGATACCGGTGGCCCAGAAACTGGGCATCCGCGCCGAATAACCCCCCGCTCCCGCTGCTGGCCCGCCTTACCGTTTTATTGTTGAAAACCGACTGATATGACCGCCCTGACCCTGAGCATGCATGGCACCACCGCCGTGCTGACGATGAACCGCCCCCAGGCCCGCAATGCACTCGACGAGCAGATGCGCGAAGACTTCAGCCGCCTGATCCCCCAGGTGCGCGATGACCGCGCCATCAAGGCCGTGGTGCTGACAGGGGCCGGCGGCCATTTCTGCGCCGGTGGCGATATCAAGAGCATGCAGGCCGCCGTGGCCGGCAAGCAGGATGTGTTTGACAGCCGCAACCGCATGCTGGGCCTGCACCGCTGGTTTGATGAACTGCTGGACATGGAAAAGCCCGTCATCACTGCCGTGCAAGGCAGCGCCTTTGGCGCCGGCCTGTCGCTGGCACTGGCGGGTGATTTTGTGCTGGCCGCGCCCTCTGCCAAGTTCTGCTGCGTGTTTGCCAAGATCGGCTTTGTGCCCGACCTGGCCGGCATGTATTTGCTGCCGCGCCTGGTGGGCCTGCAAACGGCCAAGGAGCTGGCCTTTACCGCCCGCGTCGTTGCCGCGCCCGAGGCGCAGCAGATGGGCATGGTCTACAAGATCACCAGCGAAGACGTGCTGGCCGATGCGCTGGCCTTTGCCGAGCGCTTTGCCAGCGCACCGACCGAGGCCATGGGCTACACCAAACGCGTGATGAACCGCGCCTTTGAGACCCAGCGTGACGAGATCTACCAGCAAGAAGCGCTGGCCCAGACGCTGTGCCGCGAAAGCGCCTTCCACCAGGAGGCCATTGCCCGCTTTGTCGGCAAGCAACCTCCGCTGTTCCAGTGGCAGGATTGAGCGCAGGCTGAGGCCGCACCAGCAAACAGCCAGGACGTTGGTTGCTGGTGGGTCGCCTCAGTACTTCACATTGACAATCGTTGCCTGCAGCAGCGCCACCACCTTGGGCGCTGCTGTCGCATCTGCCCCATAGGCCAGCACCTCGCCGCTGCACACCGTCAGCAGCTTGCCGGCGTTCACCACCTTGCCAATGGCGACAAAGCGCTCGCCAATCGCCGGGCGCATCAGGTTGATCTTGAACTCTGCCGTGACCACCTCATAGCCCTCGGCCGCCACCGTCAGCGCCGCATAGCCCGCCGCGCTGTCCACCACACTGCTGACGGCGCCGGCATGCAAAAAGCCATGCTGCTGCGACAGCGCCTTTTGGTAGGGCAGCGCAATCTGCACCTCCCCCGGCTGCACGGACAGCAGGCTCGCGCCCAGGGTCTGCATCAGCCCTTGGGCATGGAAGCTGGTGGAGATGCGTTCAAACAGGTCGTTCATGGTCGTATGCCTTGTGGCCAAGCCTCGGTAGCGATCAGCCAATCTAGCATGCAGCGCAGCCCATGGCATGGCCCCGCGTCCTGCACATGACAGCCGCCTTTGCCACTATGCTTGCGGCCATGGACAGCCCCCAACTCCTGATCGTCTACCACAGCCACACGGACGGCAGCCGCCAGATGGCCAAGGCCGCACGCGCGGCGGCCGCCAGCCAGGCGGGTGTGCAAGTGCGTCTGCTCTGCGCACCCGATGCCGGCCCGGCCGACGTACTGGCTGCCAGCGGCTACCTCTTTGTCTGCCCCGAGAACCTGGCTGCGATGAGCGGGCTGATGAAGGACTTTTTTGACCGCTGCTACTACCCGGCCCTCGACCGCATCCAGGGCCGTCCCTATGCCAGCTTGATTTGCGCCGGCAGCGACGGCAGCAACGCGGCGCGGCAGATCGCCCGCATAGCCACCGGCTGGCGGCTCAAGCCCATCGCGGAGCCGCTGATTGTTTGCACCCATGCCCAAACGCCCGAGGCCATTGCGGCGACCAAGCAGATTGGCGTAGATGAGCTGCAGCGCTGCCGCGAGCTGGGCGAAGCCATGGCCGCAGGTCTAACCATGGGTATTTTTTAAAGCAGGCCCGCATCCCCAGCCAGGGCAGCTTGGCGCGTACCATAGCGCATCCCCACACCATAAAACAGCCCCCGATGCTCTACGTCATTCTTAAAACCGTGCACCTGCTGTCCATCATCGTCTGGCTGGGCGGCATGGCCTTTGCGCATTTCTTTCTGCGCCCCGCCCTGCAACAGCTGGAGCCGCCCCAGCGCCTGATGCTGATGCGCGATGTGCTCCAGCGCTTTTTTGCCGTGGTGCTGGTCATCATCGCCGCCGTGCTGCTGTCGGGCATCGGCATGATGGGCCTGGTCCATTCCATGGCCGCGCAGGCCGGTGCCAAGTTCAGCATGCTCGTCTCCTGGATGGTGATGGCTGTGCTGGGCCTGGCGATGATGGCCGTGTTTGGCCATATCCGCTTTGCGCTGTTCAAGCGGCTGGACCAGGCCGTCAACGCCAAGGACTGGCCCGCAGGCGGCAAAGCCCTGGGCCAGATCCGCCAGCTCGTCGCGCTGAACCTGGCGCTGGGCGTGGTGATTGTGCTTTTTCTGCGCGTACCGCTGTAAGCATGCCAAGCCGCAGCGCCGCCACCAGACATTAGCTGGCAGCGGCGCGGGCCCGCATCAGAACTTCAAGTCGCCCCGCAGCCACAAGGTACGCCCCGGCTCGTTGATGCGCACCCCGCCAGGGAAGCCAAAACCCGCATTGCCAGCCAGGTTCAGGTGCTCGGCATAGGTCTTGCCAAAGACATTGTCGATACCGGCAGTCAGGCGCAACTGCTCGCTGATCTTGTAGCCGGCATTGAGCGACAACACCCCAAACCCTGCACTCGGCCCTAGATCCTGGCCCACAACATTGCCTTGGCCCATGGCATAGCGGTGCTGCGCGGCAACCAGACGCCACAGCGCGCCAGCGCTCCAGGGGCCTTGTCGGTAGTCCAAGCCCAGCTTGGCCTCCAGCGGCGGCACCTGTGGCAAGGGCTTGCCATCGCTGCGGTTGCGGGCCCAGCTGTAGGCCATGGTGGCCTGGGCGCTCAGGCCGGGGGTCAGCTGGTAGCTGCCACCCAGCTCGGCACCAGCGGTGCGCGCCTGCACATTGCGCACGTTGGAGGCTATGCCGGCATAGTCAAACAGCAGATAGTCCTGCACCTGGCCGACATAGGCGGAGGTCCAGAGCAGCCAGTCCGCACCCTTCCAGCTCGCGCCCACATCGATCTGCGTGGTTTTCTCCGGCCGCAGGCGGTTGAAGGCATCGCCCTGGTCTGCGGCGCTGTTGCTGGGCGATATCAGTTCCCAATAATCCGGAAAACGCTGCACATGGCCAATGCCGGCATAAAGCGTGCTGCCGTCGGCGCGGGCGCGCTCCCAGCGCAGAAAGCCACTGGGCATGGCACTGCGTTCGCGGTGGTTGCTGGCCGTGGCGGCCATGCTGCCCTCCATGCCGGCCATGGCCTGCATGCCCCCCATCGAACCCATGTCGCCCATGCCATCCATGCCGCCCATGCCACTGTCGCTGGGGTAGCGCCAGGCCTGTGCCCGGTCCAGCCGCAGGCCGGCCACCAGTTTGTCCTCGCTGCCCAGATGCTGCGTGGCCTGCGCAAACAGGCCCTGGTTGCTGAACTTGGCATCCCGCGCCCATGGCTTGTTGCGGTAGGACTGCATCTCCGTGCCCGAGCGGCTGTCGTGCGGGCTGCCCATCGCATCCACGCCCAGCACCGCTTCGGTGTGCGGGCCCAACTGCCAAGTGGTGGCCACGCGCATGCCGGTGGTGGTGCGCCGCACATTGGCCGCCATCGGCATGGACATGCCCCCCTCCGGCACAAAGGGCCGCAGGCTGAAGTTGTCCATCACATGGTCGGCGCGGTTGTAGTACAGCTGCGCTTCCAGCTTGGTCAGGCGCTCGCTCAGGTTCTTTTTCTCCAGCCGCAGGCCATAGCTTTCGCGCTTGAACTGGGTGCCATCCATGCCCCGGCCGCCATAGCGCGCCTCGCCATCGCCTTGGCCGGCGCTCAGCTCCAGCCAGGTGTTGGCATCGGGCGTCCAGCCAATCGCCACATCGGTGTTCCATTTGTCCCAGTGCGAAGGCACGCGCTGGCCATCGCCGTCGCGGTAGTCCTTGCTTTGCGAATGGTTGGCGGTGAGGCGAACGTAGTACTCGGCATTGCCGGCCAGCAGGTCGATGTTTTGGTCGCTGCGCGCGGCCGTGCCGCCTTGCAAGCTGGCAGACAGGCGCACCTGGCCGCTGTCCAAAGCAGGCCGTTCGCGGTCAAAGCGCACCACCCCGGCCGATGCACCCGGCCCCCAGATCACCGTCTGCGGGCCTTTGACCACCGTCAGCACATCGTAGGTCTCGGGCGATATATAGGAGCTGGGTGAATCCATGCGCGCCGGGCATGCGCCCAGCAAGGTTTGGCCATTGGTCAGGATCGGCAGGCGCGAGCCAAACTGGCCCCGGAACACCGGATCGCTGTTGGAGCCACCGCTGCGGATCGCCGAAAAGCCCGGAATGCTCTTGAGGTAGTCGGCCGCATCGCTGGCCGGCACCGGTTGGCGCGGCTGCTTGGGATCGGCCACCACCTGCAGCGGCGAATGCTCATGCACCGCAGTCACTACGGTCTCCTGCAGGCTGATCTCAGGCGCGCTAGCCGCAGCAAGCACGGGGGCATCGGCCGTTGCCGGCATCTGCGCCCAGGCAGCACTGGTGGCCAGCATCAGTACGGATAGCGCCATCTGCGGTCGCTGCAAGCGGGCGCGCGGCGGGGCAGGCAGGCGCAGGTCGGGCGCTGCCTCCAAGAAATAGGAAGTCATCAAGGTCTCTCGCAGCAAGCGCTGCAGGGCGCAGCGGCTTGCATATATGTGATGGAGGCGCTCGCAGCCATGCCCAGCCGGCCGCAGCAAAGGCAGCCAAAGCAGGCATCAAAAGCATGGCGAAGAGGCCCATGGGCCGCAGAGGCTGTAGCACTGCCTTTTGCACGCATCGCGCAGAATGGGCAGCAGCATCACTGCGGCATCAACACTTAGGCGAGGACGGGTGGTGGGCCGCGCGCGGGCAGTGGCGCGCCCGGCGCTTGGGGGCTGTGGCCTGTCTGGGCCTGCCACGGGCGGTGGAAGGCAGGGGCCGCTGGTCGGTGCACATCGGCGGCAAAGGCCTGCGGCAGCGCCATGGCGATACAGAGCACGCAATCGGCGCCATGGGCGCTGTGCCCGCTGTGGCTGGCATGGCTGTCGCTGCCATCGGGCAGCAGATCATCCGACGCCAAGTGGTCGGCATGGGCCAGATCCAGCGCAGGCGCATTGACGCTGCAGACATCGGCCGCCAGCGCCGCCGCCATCGGCTGCGCCAGCACACGCACCTGCACACCTGCCACCGATGCCAACAGCAGCAGCAACGCAAAAACCGCCGTGATCAGGGCGGAAAAGCGGGGGCGGCTGCGCAGGCGTTGGAGCATGGTCAGGCAGGAGTGTAAACCTGAACTTTCAGAATTTATTAAATTATCAGTTCAATCAAGAACGGGCCAGGTTTGGCAAAGCTGGCCTGCATCAGCCGGGCGCAGTCCTCCATGGTCGTGGCCCGTGCCGCTTCCACACCCATGCCTTCGGCCAGTTTCACCCAGCCGATCGATGGGTTGCCCAGGTCCAGCATCTGCATGGCGGTGGCGCCCGGGGTGGCGCCCACGCCCTTGTATTCGCCAATCAGGATGTTGTAGCGGCTGTTGTTCAGCACGATGGTGGTGACAGGCAGCTGCTCGCGCGCCTGCGTCCACAGCGATTGCAGCGAATACATAGCAGAGCCATCGGCCTGCAGGTTGATCACCCGGCGCTGTTTGCCCGCGCCAATGGCGGCGCCGGTCGCGACCGGCATGCCATCACCAATGGCGCCGCCGGCTAGGTGCAGCCAGTCATGCGCCAGCGCGGCATGCGTGTGCGGGTAAAAGCCCCGGCCGTAGGAGATGCTCTCGTCCGAGACGATGGCACCCTCGGGCATCAACGCTGCCACGGTGCGGGCCAGGCCCTCGGGCGTGGGCGCGCCGGTGGCCGCCTCAGGCCGGGGGCCGGCATCGGGTATGGCGGCCTGCGGCGCCTGCAGTGCATCGACCAGGGCCTGCAATGCCGTCAGTGGCTCCTGATCGGGGCGCGTCAGCACATGCAGCTGGGCGCTGTCCGGGTACTGGGTGGATGGCAGGCCCGGGTAGGCAAAAAAGCCCACCGGCGGCTTGGCCCCCACCAGGATGATGTGCTCATATTTGACCAGGGTCTTGATGGCGGCCTCCATGCCATAGGGCACGCGCTCCAGCGCCATGCGGCCTTGGCCGCGCTGCAGATGCGATGCGCCGTACTCTGCCAATACGTCAGCGCCGCTGGCCTGCGCCAGCCGCCACACCAGCGCCTGGGCCGGCGCAAACACCGCCGCGCCAGACAGCAAAATCAAGGCCTTGCCGCCCGCCTGGCGCAGCACCCTTGCTACGCCATCAATCGCATGGCCATCCACCGCTGGCGGCGCAGGCACAGGCAGCGGCTGCGCCACCACACCGCCCTCGTCCCATGAGACATTGGCCGGCAGGATCAGGCTGGCAATCTGGCCGGGGAAGGTTGAGGCGGCACGCACCGCCATCGCGGCATCCTGGCCCAGGTCCGCACTGTGGGTGCTGGTATGCACCCAGGCCGATACCGTGCGGGCCAGGCCATCGGTGTCGGCCGTCAGCGGTGCATCAAAAGGCCGGTGGTAGGTGGCCTGGTCGCCGACGATATTGACGATGCCGCTGCGCGCGCGCCGGGCATTGTGCAGGTTGGCCAGGCCATTGGCCAAGCCCGGGCCGCAGTGCAGCAAGGTGCAGGCGGGCTTGCGTGCGATGCGGTAGTAGCCATCGGCCATGCCGGTCACCACGTTTTCCTGCAGGCCCAGCACGCAGTGCATGCCCGGTATCTGGTCCAAAGCTGCTACAAAGTGCATCTCGCTGGTGCCGGGGTTTGCAAAGCAGGTGTCCACACCTGCCGCCAGCAAAGTCTTGACCAGACTGTGTGCGCCATTCATCTCGATTTCCTTCAGGGGTTGCATATCACTGCGCGACACCTTAGCCGCAAGCCCGCCAAAACCGGGTCGCCAAGATGAAAGCGGGCCGCGCCAGGCCGCATGCGCGCGCCGCAGAAGCGCATGGATGCTGGCCTTAGCTGGTTTTTGCATCGACTGACTATGTAGGCCAATTCCCAATCTGTCTTACGGCATTGGATGGCCTGCGCCTGCTGTGTGGAAGGTGCACAGTGGAGAGACTGAGCAGATCGACATGTGCACCCGCTGCGCTGCTCGCCCGTTAAGACTGCAGGACCTGCCTCTAGAAGGCCTTCTGCGCCCCTTTCATCCCCCTGCGTCTGAACACCAAGTGTTACCACCAGCGCTGCCACAGCGCCTAGGATGGCCCGATGCAAAACCACACCAAGGAAAACCGCATGCACCGTATGTCCCGCCACGCCCTGTTGTCCACCGCTCTGGCCTGCGCCGCTTTGGCTGCCCAGGCCCAGAGCAGCCAGGGAGCGGCCAGCCCAGCGCCTGCGGCCGCACAGCCCGCCGCTGAGGCAGCACCCCAGGCACCCGCGCCCAATCCGGCAGCAGAAAAGGCTCTGGCCCAGCGCTTCCAGGCGCTGTTGGCCGCGTTTGAAGGCAAGGCCGCCGTGCCTGATTCCAAAACCTTTACCGAAGACTTCAACAAGCAGGTCACGGCCGATCAGATGAAGCAGGTGTTCAACGACGTGCACCAAAGCGTCGGCAGCTGCAAGGTGGGCGCCCAGATGACCAGCCCCACGCCCTACATCACCAGCTACCTGCTGCAGTGTGACAAGGCCTATGTGCCGATGGACATCGGCATCGAGGAAAAGGCGCCCTACCGCGTCCACAGCCTGCTGATCCGCCCTGGCTACTGGAAGAAGTAAGGACCTGTATCGTCCCTTAGTGCAATCGTTTCGACAAAATAGATGATCGAAACGACTGTCACAACCCATACTTATTAGTGTTTCCCTGGATAGGGCGTAAAAATTGACGCTTCAACGTCGATTTTTGCGCTCAATGGCCATTTAGGCTGGTGATAATGCGCACAAGCTCGCCGCTTTGCCTGAAAGCACGGCGCAGGGCTGTCGCCGGGTCGCCACAAGCTGATTTGAGACCCCGACGGCGGGCAGCAAAAGCACTAGCATGCTAGCCACCTTATCAACATTAGGATCCGAGGATTCACTATGCGTAAAACCTTGATCGCATTGGCAGTGGCCGCTATCGCAGCCCCTGCATTTGCTGCAGACCTGAAAGTAGCTGTCGACCCGACCTACGAACCGTTCACCTACAAGACGCCCCAAGGCGAAGTCACCGGTTTTGACGTGGACATCGCCAAGGCGGTGTGCGAGCAGATCAAGCGCAAGTGCGTGTTTGTCGAGCAAGTCTGGGACAGCATGATCCCCGGCCTGCAAGCCAAGAAATATGACGTCATCGTCAGCTCCATGTCGATGACCGACGAGCGCCGCCGCGTGGTGGACTTCAGCGACCGCTACTACAAGACCCCCAGCGCCGTGGTGCTGAAGAAGAGCGTGGAATACAAGGGCCCCGCTTCAGCCAAGGGCCTGAAGATTGGCGTGCTCAAGGGCTCCACCCAAGAGAAGTGGGCCAACGGCGAGCTCAAGCCCGCAGGCGCGACCATCGTGCCTTATGAAGCCCAGGACCAGGTCTACCTGGATGTGAAGTCCGGTCGCCTCGACGGCACCGTGGCCGACAAGGTGGAAGTCAATGGCGGTTTCCTGCGCAAGCCCGAAGGTGCCGACTACGGCTACAAGGGCCCGGACCAGTACGAAACCAAGTACTACGGTGACGGCATCGGCATTGCGATGCGCAAGAACCAGGGCGATCTGAAAAAGCAGATCAACGAAGCGATCAAGACCATCCGCAGCAATGGCACCTATGCCACGATTGCGAAGAAGTACTTCGATTTCGACCCCTACGGCAACTGATCTTTGCAAGGCGCCCAGGCGCCTTTGCTCAGGGCTAACACCAAGCGGCGCGCTGCTCCAGAGTCTTCATACTGGATGAATCGCGCCGCAATTCCATGGTGCCAGGCCTATTTGCAGCGCCTTCCCGAGGCAAACACCAGGCCATCCATGGGCCCGATTGCGCACCGCAATCACGGCGCCTAAGGCCAAAAACTATGAGTGATTACTTTCAATCGATCCTGATGGGCTCGCTGCTCACCGTGGCGGTCTCGCTGGCATCGGCTGCCATCGCCACCGTGCTGGGGCTGCTGGGCGCCAGTGCCAAGCTGTCAGGGCGGCGCCCCCTGGTGGTGCTGGCCACCTTCTACACCTCCATCGTGCGCGGCATCCCCGAGCTGGTGATGATGCTGCTGATCTTCTACGGCGGCGCCATCGGCCTCAATACCTTGCTGGAGAAGATGGGCAGCGAAAGCTCCGTCGACCTCAACCCCTTTGTCGCCGGCTCCTTCACAATCGGCTTTATCTACGGCGCCTACATGACCGAAACCTTCCGGGGCGCGATCCTGGCCATCCCCAAGGGCCAGATGGAAGCAGCCTGGGCCTTCGGCATGAGCCCGGCCAAGACCTTCTTCCGCATCACCCTGCCGCAAATGGTGCGCTATGCGCTGCCCGGCTTTACCAATAACTGGCTGGTGCTGATCAAGGCCACCGCGCTGGTCAGCCTGATCGGCTTGCAAGACATGACCTATTTGGCCAAGCAGGCCAGCGCCGCTGCGCGAGAGCCCTTCATCTTTTTCCTGTTCACCGCTGCGCTGTACCTGATCTACACCTCGGCATCGCTGTGGGCGCTGGGCCGCCTCAATGCCCGCTACAGCCTGGGAACCGAAAAGGTGCAGCTATGAACTGGGAAGTCATTTTTCAGCCGGACACCCTTGCGCTGTACGGTGAGGGCCTGGTCACCACCCTCAAGCTGCTGCTCTCCAGCCTGGCCATTGGTGCGGTGCTGGCCTTGCTGGGCGCGCTCGCCCTGGTCAGCCGCTCCTGGCTGCTGCGCAAAACCGTGGGCGCCTTTACCTATTTCATGCGCGGCACGCCGCTGCTGATCCAGGTCTACCTGATCTACTACGGCTTCTCGCAGCTCGAATGGGTGCAGGCGCGCTGGGATGCGGTCTGGCCCTGGACCTATTTCAAAGAGCCCTTCTTCTGCGCCTTCCTGGCCTTCACCCTGAACACGGCCGCCTACACGGCCGAGATGCTGGCCGGCTCGATCCGCGAAACCTACAAGGGCGAAGTGGAAGCGGCCCGCGCGATGGGCATGAGCCGCTGGCAGCTGATGCGCCGCATCGTCCTGCCCAGCGCCATCCGCCGCACCCTGCCCGCTTACAGCAATGAGGTGGTGATGATGCTGCACTCGACCAGCCTGGCATCGACCGTGCCCTCGCTGGTGGACCTGACCGGCGCTGCCAGCCGGGTGTACTCGGACTACTACCTGCCGTTTGAAGCCTATATCGCGGCGGCCGCCATCTACCTGAGCATCACCTTTATCCTGATTGGCATCTTCCGCCTCGCCGAGCGCCGCTTCCTGGGCTATCTGGCCCCGCGCAAGGCCTAAGACATTCGAGCATCGAGATATGAACGCATCCAACTACAAACTGCAGGCGCTGGACATCCACAAGAGCTATGGCAGCAACCAGGTGCTCAAGGGCGTCTCGCTCAACGCCTGCGCTGGCGACGTGATCAGCATCATCGGCAGCTCCGGCTCGGGCAAGAGCACCTTTCTGCGCTGCATCAACCTGCTGGAGCAACCGCAGCAGGGCCAGATCATCGTCGCAGGCGAAGAGCTGCAACTGCGCACCGGCCGCAATGGCGCGCTGGACGCGGTCGACCCCAAGCAGCTCCAACGCCTGCGCAGCAAGCTGGCCATGGTGTTCCAGCATTTCAATCTCTGGGCCCACATGACCGTGCTGCAGAACATCATCGAAGTTCCGGTGCATGTGCTGGGCATCAGCAAGGACGAGGCCGTGGCCCGTGCCCGCAAGTACCTCAAGCTGGTGGGCCTGGAGAACAAGGAAGACAGCTACCCCAACCACATGAGCGGCGGCCAGCAGCAACGCGTGGCCATCGCCCGCGCGCTGGCGGTGGAGCCCGAGGTGATGCTGTTTGACGAGCCCACCTCGGCCCTCGATCCCGAACTGGTCGGCGAGGTGCTGCGCGTGATGCAGGTGCTCGCCCAGGAAGGCCGCACCATGCTGGTCGTCACCCATGAAATGGGCTTTGCCCGCGAGGTCTCCAACCACGTGATCTTCCTGCACCAGGGGCTGATCGAAGAGCAAGGCCCGCCGCGCGAGGTGCTGGCCAACCCCAAGAGTGAGCGCCTGGCACGTTTCCTCTCTGGAAGCCTGAAGTAAGCGGCGCAGGCCGAGTTCTGCCCGCGACAGCATCAGCGCCATGCCAGCGCCGGGCAGGCGCAAAATAGGGCCCGGTGCTGATGAAGCTTCAAGAGGTTTTTCAGCAGCACCCATCACCTCCCGGCCCTTCAGCGCAGATTCGCACCCCCTTCATCCCCAACATGGGCATGCCCAGCTCCCCTCCTCCCGTATCCGATCCAGTCGCAGACAGCGACGCAGAATTCTCGCTGCGCCGCATTGCCGTGGCGGCCTTTGGCCCCTCGCTGCTGTTTGGCATTGGCGAAGGTGCGGTGCTGCCGGTCATCGTGCTGATGGCACGCGATCTCGGCGCTTCGGTGCCGATTGCAGCGCTGGTGGTGGGGCTGGTCAGCATTGGCTCCTTGCTGAGCAATATCCCGGCATCGCTGATCACTGCCCGTTGGGGTGAGCGCTGGGCGATTGTGGCCGCGGGCCTGTGGAGCGCCATCGGCATGGGCATCTGCCTGGCCACCCACCAGCTCTGGCTGTTTGCGCTGGGCTGCCTGATGGTGGGCATGTCGCAGGCGGTCTACAACCTGGCGCGGCAAAGCTATCTGACCGAGGCCGTGCCCGTGTCCTACCGCGCCCGAGCTCTGTCCACCCTGGGTGGCGTGATGCGCATTGGCATGTTCATCGGCCCCTTCATTGGCGCCTGGGCCATGCATACCTGGGGTCTGCATGCTGCCTTTGCGGTGGGCATTGTGGGCGTGCTCTGCGCGGCAGCCATTGGGCTGCGTGTGCCGGATCTGGCAGCCCCCAGCGCGCTGCCGGGCCAGCCGGTGCCGACCGAGGCACCGTCCATCGCCGGCATCCTGCGCGATCACCACCGGCTGTTTCTCACCCTGGGCATGGGCGTGCTGCTGGTCAGCGCCGTGCGCGCCTCGCGCCAGGTGGTCATTCCGCTGTGGGCCGACCATTTGGCACTGGCGCCTGCAGCGGCCTCGCTGGTCTACGGGCTGGCCGGCGCCATCGACATGCTGGTCTTCTACCCCGCCGGCCAGCTGATGGATCTAAAAGGCCGGCGCTGGGTGGCCGTGCCGTCGATGCTGGTGATGGGTACTGCGATGCTGTTAATGCCGTTGACCGGCAGCGTGACGACCTTGCTGCTGGCCGCCATGGCGCTGGGCTTTGGCAATGGCATTGGCTCAGGCCTGATCATGACCTTGGGGGCCGACCACGCACCGCGCCATGCCCGGGCGCATTTTCTGGGGTTATGGCGCCTGGCGGCCGATCTGGGCTCATCGCTGGGGCCGGCACTGCTGTCGTTTCTTGCTGGTAGCCTGTCGCTGGCCAGCGGCATCGCCTGTATTGGCTTGCTGGCCTGGGGCGCGGCGGCTGCGCTGGCGCGCTGGATACCGCCGGCCAAGCGCTGATCCGCGCCCAACTAGGGGTGCGAATGGGCCTTAGCGCTTACCAGACAACAGGTTCCGGCTCCAGCTGGATACCAAAGCGCTCATAGACGCTGGTCTGGATGGCCCGCGCCAATGTCACCACCTCACCACCGGTAACGCTGCCCTCCCCCGCGCCCAGGTTGACGAGCACCAGTGCCTGGCGGTCATAGACACCGGCCTTGCCAATGCTCTTGCCGCGCCAGCCGCAGGCATCAATCATCCAGCCCGCAGCCAGCTTGATGCTGCCATCGAGCATCGGGTAGTGCACGATCTTGGGTTCGCGCGCGATGATGTCCTCGCACTGGTCGGCAGTGACCTGAGGGTTCTTGAAAAAGCTGCCAGCATTGCCGATCTGCGCCGGATCGGGCAGCTTGGCGCGGCGGATCTCGACCACCCAGTCAAAAATATCCTGGGCCGTGGGCTGCGCAATGCCTTTTTCGGCCTGCTTGCGGGCCAGGTCCAGGTAGCCCAGCTCGGGCTTCCAGTCCTTGGCCAGGCGCAGCCGCACATGGGTGATGACGGCACGGCCCGCCAGGCCCATGCCACGGGGCTCGGCCACGCCGGTGGCGCGGGCAATCATCGTCAATGGCATGGTCTCGGCCGGCGCATGCTTGAACACCGAATCCCGGTAGCCAAACGCGCACTGCGCGGCCTGCAGGCTGAAGTGTTCGCCATTGCTCAGGTCGATGGCATCGAGCGAGTCAAAGCGGTCTTGCAGCTCCACGCCATAGGCGCCAATGTTCTGTACGGGCGCAGCGCCTGCAGTGCCGGGGATGAGCGCCAGGTTCTCCAAACCGGGGTAGCCCTGGGCCAGGCTCCAGGCCACCACCTCGTGCCAGACTTCACCGGCACCGACCTCGATGATGTAGTGCTTGTCGGTCTCTTCGACCAGGCGCTTGCCCATGATTTCCATCTTGAAGACGGTGGGCTCGACATCGCCGGTGATGACGATATTGCTGCCGCCCCCCAGCACCACCACCTGGCGGCTGGCGCCCAAAGGGGGCTGGGCCAGAAAATCACGGATATCTTGCGGGGCCTGCACGCGCACCAGGTTCATGGCCCGCGCCATGATGCCAAAGGTGTTGTATTGCTGCAGCGGGGCATTTTTCTCGACTAACATCGGTAGATTGTCGCACTTGTCGCGACCCACTCAGGCGCTCAGCCTGGCCTGCAAGGAGAGTATTTATGCCATCGTTTGACACGGTTTGCGAAGCCGACTTCGTCGAGGTGAAAAACGCTGTTGAGAATTCCGCCAAGGAAATTGGCACCCGTTTCGACTTCAAGGGAACGTCGGCCGGGATCGAGCTCAAGGACAAAGAGATCATCATGTACGGCGATGCCGACTTCCAGCTGGTGCAGGTCGAAGACATCCTGCGCAACAAGCTGACCAAGCGCAATGTGGATGTGCGCTTTCTGGACAAGGGCGATGTGCAAAAGGTCGGCGGCGACAAGGTCAAGCAAGTGATCAAGGTGCGCAACGGCATTGAGCAGGAGCTGGCCAAGAAGATCCAGAAGCTCATCAAGGACAGCAAGATGAAGGTGCAAGCCGCCATCCAGGGCGATGCCGTGCGCATCACCGGCGCCAAGCGCGACGATCTGCAAGCAGCGATGGCGCTGCTGAAGAAAGACGTAACCGACGTGCCAGTGTCGTTCAACAACTTCCGCGACTGATCCGCCTTCGATCAAAACAAACAGGCCGCGCTGCATGGATTGCAGCGCGGCCTGTTTTTATGGCGCTTACCCTTTTAGAACTGGTAGTTCGCGCTTAGCAAAGCACCACGCGGCGTTCCGGGCATGCTGCTGCTGCGCCAGTATTCCTTGTTGGTCAGGTTGGAAACCGCCAGGGTAACGGTCCAGGGCGCGGCGCGCCAGCCCACCAGGCCATCCCAGCGGGTGTAGCCAGGCACGCGGCTGGTGTTGGCGTCGTTGGTGTAGCGGGCGCTGGTGTGGGTCACACCCAGCTCGGCATACCAGTTGCCTGCAGGCGCATAGCGCAGGAAGACATTGCCATTGCGGCGCGCGGTGTTGGCCAGGTAATTACCTTCCAGCGCGGGATTGGCCTTGTTCTCGGTGACCTTGGCGGCCATGATGCCGACGCCGCCACGCACATACCAGAACGGTGCCACACGGCCGGCCGCGCTGAACTCGATACCGCGCGAGCGCTCCTTGCCACGCACCGCCCAGGTGAAGGGGTCGTTGTCCGGATCGGGGCGGTAGCGGATGTTGTAGTGCTCCAGCTGGTAGACGGCCAGCTGCGTGGACAGCGCGCCATCGAGCCAATCGCTCTTCACACCCATTTCGAACTGCTGCGAATGCTGAGGTTCATCGTCCAGCACCGCGCCAGCGCCCGTCTCAACCGACAGCATGCCCCGGCCGCCATAGGGCGAGAAGCTGCGGCTCCAGGACGCATACAGGCTGTGCTCGCGCACCGGCTGCCAGACCAGGCCGGCGCGGGGGCTGACCGAGTTGCCGTCGGTGCTGCGGCTGGCGTTGTTCAGCTGGTTGGTGCTGTTGAACTCAAAGTTGTCATAGCGTGCACCCAGCAGCAACTTCCATTGGTCGCTCAGGCTGACCAGATCCTGCACATACAGTGCGCGGGCCGTACCTTTGTGCAGGTTGTGCTGCGATGGCGCGCCTTGGGGCGGACGCACGGCATCGAATACCGGGTTGTTCGGGTCGATGTAGCCATTGCTGTTGGCGGTGCTGAAGAGGCGCGGCGCGCGCTCTTCCTCGCTGTGCTCCACGCCCAGCAACAGCTCATGGCGCATGCCGGCCAGGTCGAGCTTGCCGGTCAAATCCACGGTGTGGGTGGTGGTGCGGTTCTCGGTTTGCTGCCAGGCATAGCTTTGGCGCAGCAGGCCGGGGTTGGCGCACTTGGCGCCCGCCGGGGTCAGGCCCTGGGGGTTGCAGTAGGTGCCGCCAAAGTAGTGGTCAAAGTCCTGGCTGGCTTCGCGCTTGCTGGCCACCCAGCGCACACTCCAGGCCTTGTTGAACTCATAGGACAGGTCCGAACGCAGCACGCGCAGGCGGTCCTCGACAAAGTCGCCCGGCTGGGCAAAGCCCTGGCGCAGCGACATGCCGGGCGGCATCTGGTCGTAGGAAGGCCCCCGGTCCGGCACGCGCCAGACATTGTCATAGGTGTACTGGCCGGTCCAACGCAGGCCCGTGCGCGTATCCACCAGGATGCTGGGCGAGACCATCTCGTTGCGGTTGCGGATGCCGCTGCGAAAGCTGTGTGCCTGCTCGCGATCGGCCGTCAGGCGCATGACCACATTGGGGCTGATCACCCGGTTGATGTCGATGGTGCCGCCCACGTTCTCCCAGGAGCCACCACGCAGGGTCACGCTGCTGACGCCATCAAAGCGCGCCTGCTTGCTGACCATGTTGACGACGCCACCGCCAGCGCCACGGCCATACAGCACCGAGGCCGGGCCTTTCAGAATCTCGATGCGCTCCACATTGGCGGTGCTGCGGCGCACCTGGCCGGATTCGCGCACGCCATCACGGTAGATGTCACCGCTGTCGGCATTGAAGCCCCGGATCATCACACCCTCACCGCGCATGTCATAGCTGGTGTTGACGCCCGGCACGCCATCGAGCATGACCGACAGGTCATTGATGCCGTAGCTCTTGTACTTGTTGACTTCCAAGGTGTCGATGGTCTGCGGGATGTCCTTGGGCGCCATATAGGTCTTGGTCGCCGTGGTCACGCCTTCGGGGCGCACATCATCGGGGTCGAACTGGTCGGCTGAGACCTGGACCGTTGGCAAGGTGTGCTCTTGCGCCATGGCCGGCATCGCTGCCAGCATCAACAGCGCGGCGACGGACAGGCCGGCGCGCTCGCCTCTTGTACGCGCGAGCGTCTCGCTGCGAAGGGCTTGGATCATTGAAAACTCCTGAAACAATAATTCCGCTTGGTTAACGGCTTGTAAATTTGAGTCAGGAATGCTAATGATAACGATTATCAACAGCAATACATTAACCCTCAGCGTGCACTTACTTTTCCCAAAAAACAACGGGCTAGGCTTTCGTCAAAAAATAAATCCCGGTTTTTAGGCCCTGGCGCTTCGTTTACGATGTAAAGCAATCTGCCTGCCAGGGGCCGCCGCTAGACTTCGCAGTGCTGCCCAAGTGCCTACACCACCACGCTGCCCCGCTACCTATGAAGCCTTCGCTCTCCATGCCCTGCTCCGCACCTCCCCTTCTGCACCGCTGGCTGTTGGCCTTGGCCCTGTGCGGCAGCGCCATTGGGGCGGCCCATGCACAAGATGCGCCCGAAGGCCCCCGCTCGGTGGCGCTGGCCGGCATTCTGGGCGACAAGGCCTTGCTGGTCATTGATGGCCGGGCGCCCAAGGCCGTGGCTGCGGGTAGCAGTTACCAGCAGGTGCAGGTCCTCAAGGTCCAGGATGGGCAGGCACAGGTCAGCATTGCCGGCGTCGCGCATAGCCTGCGCATGGGCGAATCGCCCGTCAGCGTGGCCGATGCGGCGCTGCCCGTCAGCAACACCGGCCGCATCGTCTTGGCAGCCGATGCCACCGGCCACTTCATGACGGCCGGCATGATCAATGGCAAGGCCACGCGCTTTCTGGTCGATACGGGGGCCACGACGGTCAGCTTGGGGATGAGCGAGGCGCTCAAGCTGGGCATTGACTACAGCAAGGGCCGCCCGGTGCACATGGGCACCGCCAATGGCGTCAGCAATGGCTGGCATCTCAAGCTGAGCAGCGTGCGTATTTCCGACGTAGAGCTGCGCAATGTGGATGCCGTGGTCACTTCCGCCAACATGCCCTATGTGCTGCTGGGCAACAGCTTTCTCAATGCCTTTGAGATGAAGCGCGCCGGCCCACAGATGACCTTGGACCGGATCAAATAGCGGCGCTGAATGCCACCAAAACAAAAGGGCTGAACCCGCGATGGTGTTCAGCCCTTTTTTGCTGTCTGCCCGAGGGCAGCGCGACGCATTACTTGCTTTTCTTTTGGCCCAGCTTGGATTCCTTGCCTTCCACCAGGCGCTGGATGTTGAGCTTGTGGCGGTAGACCAGCAAGGCCGACATGGCCAGAATCGCGACAAAGATCTCGGCATGGAAATCCCAGAGCTCGCCGCCGATGAGGATATAGAACACGGGCGCCAGCACCGCCGCAACCAGCGACGACAGCGACGAATAACGCCAGATGGCCGCCACGGCCACCCAGGCCAGCAAGGTGAGCAAACCCAGCCAGCCGCTAAAGCCCAGCAGCACGCCCAGCGCGGTGGCCACGCCTTTGCCGCCTTCAAACTTGAAGAACACCGGCCAGAGATGGCCCAAAAATGCCGCAATGCCCACCAGCGCGATGGTGCCCTCTTCCAGCCCATAAGGCTTGCCAAACCAGGCCACCAGCGCCACCGGCAGCCAACCCTTGGCGGCATCCAGCAGCAAGGTCACCACAGCAGCCGCCTTGCTGCCCGAGCGCAGCACATTGGTGGCACCCGGGTTTTTGCTGCCATAGGTGCGCGGGTCACTCAGGCCCATGGTGCGGCTGACGATCACCGCAAACGACAGCGAACCGATAAGGTAGGCCAGGATGGTGGCCAGGATGGAATAAACGGTACTCAAATTGCTCCCCTTGTCTGCGCGCCTGGACGGCCGGCGCACACTGGTGTATCTAGGTCAAAAACAGGCATCATTCTGCCAGCGCGCATTGCACCGGCTGGGCACCCAGCACCTCAACGCATGCTTTGGGGTCGATCTGCACCAAAAAACCACGGCGCCCGCCGTTGATGGCGATACGCGGCAGCGCCAGAATCGTCTCCTGGATATAGACCGGCATGGCCTTGCGCAGGCCAAACGGCGAGGTACCGCCCACCAGGTAGCCGCTGTGGCGGCTGGCCACCTCGGGCGTGCAGGGCTCAATGCTCTTGGCGCCAATCTGGCGTGCCAGGCTCTTGGTCGACACCTTGCAGTCGCCATGCATCAGCACGATCAGCGGCTTGGCATCCTGGTTCTGCATCACCAGGGTCTTGACGACCACATGCTCATCCAGCCCCAACTGGCGGGCCGACTCGGATGTGCCGCCGTGCTCCACATACTCGTAGGGATGCTCGGTAAACGCCACCTTGTGCGCTTTCAAGAACTGGGTGGCCGGCGTTTCGCTGATATGGTTTTTTTTGCTCATGGCTGGAGAGGTCGCGGCAGATGCCGCACAAAATCTGCCCCTATTGTCTCGAAAAATTGGGCGGGGGCGCCGCCAAGCATAGCGGCCTTCGCAACGCCAAAGGCCCTGGTTTGCACCAGGGCCTGCGGGTCATAGCCGTCATCAGTCCGTCAACGGCCCGTGAACGGCCCGTGAACGGCCATTAAGGGACCATCCAGCTTATTGCGCCGGATCGCCCAGCGCCCAGCGCAGTGCGTCGATCTCTTGCAGCAAGGCCTCGGACAGCTGCGTGCCCCAGACATTGAGGTCTTCGTCCAGCTGCTCCATGGTGCGCACACCGATGATGGTGCTGCCCACCTGCCATTTGCTGTAGCAAAACGCCAGGGCCAGTGCGGCGGGGGTCAGGCCATGGTCGCGGGCCAGCTGGTTGTAGCGCTTGGCCGCGTCCAGGGCCTCAGGGCGGCCCCAGCGCTGCTTGCGCACTGATTCATAGCTGGCAATGCGTGCGCCCTGCGGTGCCTGGGGGCCGGTGATGCCGCTGTCGTCGTATTTGCCGGTCAGCAGGCCAAAGGCCAGCGGCGAATAGGCCAGCAGCGACACGCCCAGGCGGTCGCAGGTTTCGTCCAAGCCGTTTTCCCAGCTGCGGTTGATGAGGCAGTACGGGTTTTGCACGCTGGCCACGCGCGGCAGGCCATGCTGCTCGGCCAGGCGCACAAACTCGTGCACACCGTAGGGCGTTTCGTTGGACAGACCAATGTGGCGGATCTTGCCCGCCTTCACCAGACCAGCCAGCGCCTGCAGCTGCTCACCAATCGTCGTCTCGCTGGTTTCCTTTTTGGGGTCGTAGTAGAGATTGCCGAAGGCGGGCACATGGCGCTCGGGCCAGTGGATCTGGTAGAGGTCGATCACATCGGTCTGCAGGCGGCGCAGGCTGGCATCGCAGGAGGCCACGATGTCGGCCGCCGTCATGCCCTTGCCTTCGCGCACCCAGGGCATGCCCCGCGATGGGCCTGCCACCTTGCTGGCCAGCACCACCTTGTCGCGCTGGCCGGGGTTGGCCTTGAACCAGTTGCCGATGATGGTCTCGGTGGCACCAAAGGTTTCGGCGCGCGCGGGCACCGAATACATCTCTGCCGTGTCCCAAAAGTACACGCCACGCTCCAGCGAATGGCTGAGCATCGCATGCGCATCGGCTTCGCTCACTTGCTCGCCAAACGTCATCGTGCCCAGGCAAATGGGCGATACCTTCAAATCACTGCGGCCAAGTTGGATGTCTTGCATAAGAAAAATTCAGCGGTGTCGGTCAAAAAACCAAGTGTAAAAGCATTTTTTGACACCTCGCTGGCCATGGCCGCCATCAGTGGCGAGCAGCCGGTAGGTGATAGATGACATCGCAGACACCCGCGCAGCGCTGTATTGAGGGACATGCTGCTGTCAAGCGCGAATGCGCCGTCTTTTGATCTGAATCAGCGGCCAACATCCCGTAAGTTCTATCGAAGCTTGGTCTCTTAGTATTTACAAAAAACTATCGAAATCATTATTTCGTTCAATACAGATACCGAGACCGCGCACGATGATCCAGCCTCACAGCCTCCACAGCCACCCTCCGCCCTGGCCCCGTTCGAACAAGCCGCGCGCGCCCAGACCCACCATCGGCAAAAGCCTGCCTACGCCTTGTACCGAAGCCCATTGCCGGCAGTGCGCGGGCCACGGCAGACAAGCACGGGCCTCCAGCGGCATGTCGCCATATGCGCACGACAATGACTGCGCCCAGGCAAGCATCATTCCCCAAGGCATCATCCATTGCATGCTTTGCGATACCAGCGGACACTCCCATGGCACCGTCCGGCTCATCTTTGAACCCCAGAGCCCCCTCCACTTCCGCCCAGGCCAGACACTGCGGGTGCTGCTGCCAGGGGGATGTGGCCCCGACATTCTCATCACCTCTCCCCCCAGCAATGCCGGCGTGATGCATGGCAAGCTGCTGCTCACACCGGGCGAGCCGCTGCCGGCCCAGTTTGGCCCTGATGCGGCGTTTGGGCTGATGTTCCAGGTCTGTCTGCGCCACAAGACCCGCTCCAACTGATGCAGCCAAGCCAGCCACTACGGTCACTGTCTCGCCTGCGCCCCCAGCCCGGCCGGGCCGCTTCTACAATGCAGCAGCCCTATGACCAACGCCCTAGCTCTGAGCGACGCCCTGCGATCGCGCATCCACAGCCGTCTGCAGCACTTTGCCGCCCAGCCGATGACCGGCAGCGCCCAGTCCCAGGCTGCGGTAGCCTTGGTGCTGCTCGACGAAGGCCCGGGCGCCGGGCTCGAAGGTATGCAGCAGCCCGCCCAGTGGAGCACGGAGGCCGCTTTGCTGCTGACCCGCCGCGCGCTGCACTTGCGCAACCACCCCGGCCAATGGGCACTGCCCGGTGGCCGCATCGAGGCGGGTGAGATCGCCGAGCAAGCCGCCTTGCGCGAGCTGCACGAAGAAGCAGGCCTGCTGCTCCCGCCCAGCCAGGTGCTGGGCTGTCTGGATGATTACGCGACGCGATCAGGCTTTGTCATTACCCCGGTGGTGGTGTGGGCCGGCGCCACGGCCGAGCTGCAGCCCAACCCCGATGAAGTGGCCAGCGTGCACCGCATCCCGCTGGCCGAGCTGCTGCGCAGCGATTCTCCGATGCTGGAGCAAACCGATGCCTCACCGCACCCGGTACTGCGCATGCCCATGGGCAAGAGCTGGGTGGCCGCACCCACGGCTGCATTTTTGTACCAGTTCCGCGAGGTTTGCCTGCGTGGCCAGCCCACCCGCGTAGCGCATTTTGACCAACCCCGCTTTGCCTGGAAGTGAGCCCTGCCCCGATCGCCGCCGCAAACGCCGCGCAGCGGGAGCAAAAACATTATTTATCAAGCATATGCCCTAAAGCACCACTGGCCGGCCAAGCCCTGCCAGCATGCGACAATAGCAGGCTAGACCGCAATAATAGGACACAGTGACATGGAAGCAGAACGCATCAACCAAATCGGCAACACCCTCGAAGACCTGTCCAGCCGGACAGAAGAGCTTCGGAGGTATCTTTGACTACGATGCAAAGTACGAACGACTGCGCACGGTAAACGCCTCGCTGGAAGACCCCAGCGTCTGGAACGATCCCAAGAAGGCTCAGGAGCTGGGCAAGGAAAAGAAGGCACTCGACTCCGTCGTGCTGACCTTGCAAAAGCTGAGCAGCGAGCTGGCGGACAACACCGAGCTCTTCGAGATGAGCAAGGAAGAAGGCGATGACGCCGGGCTGGAAACCATCGAAGCCGAGGCTGCCAAGCTGCGCCCGCTGATCGAGGAGCTCGAGTTCCGCCGCATGTTCCGCAATGAGGCCGATCCGCTCAACTGCTTTGTCGACATCCAGGCCGGCGCCGGTGGCACCGAGGCTTGCGACTGGGCCAGCATGCTGCTGCGCCAGTACCTCAAGTACGCCGAGCGCAAGGGCTTCAAGGCCACCGTCGAAGAAGAAACCCCGGGCGACGTCGCCGGCATCAAGAGCGCCACGATCAAGATCGAGGGCGAGTACGCCTTTGGCCTGCTGCGCACTGAAACCGGTGTGCACCGCCTCGTGCGCAAGAGCCCGTTTGACTCGTCAGGTGGCCGCCACACCAGCTTCTCGTCGCTGTTTGTCTACCCCGAGATTGATGACTCCATCGAGATCAACATCAACCCCTCGGATGTGCGTACCGACACCTACCGTGCCTCCGGCGCGGGTGGTCAGCACATCAACAAGACCGACTCGGCCGTGCGCCTGACCCACATCCCGACCGGCATCGTCGTGCAGTGCCAGGATGGCCGTAGCCAGCACAGCAACCGCGATGTGGCCTGGCAGCGCCTGCGCTCCAAGCTCTATGACTTTGAAATGCGCAAGCGCATGGAAGAGCAGCAAAAGCTGGAAGACACCAAGACCGATGTGGGCTGGGGCCACCAGATCCGCAGCTACGTGTTGGACAACAGCCGTATCAAGGACCTGCGCACCAACGTCGAAGTCTCCGCCACCCAAAAGGTGCTGGACGGCGACCTGGACGTGTTCATCGAAGCCTCGCTCAAGCAAGGCGTTTAAAAACCTGTGGCCCACCCCATGCAGCGCGCCCTCCCCGCCGCGCATGCGGTGTGCCACAGCCCTCTATCGATTGGCTGGACCTCCCAGCCGATACGGACCTGAAGACAAGCCCAATGCCTGCGATCGAAGCCCTGATTTTTGACATGGACGGCACCATGGTCCACTCGATGCCCTGGCATGCCCAGGCCTGGGTGGAATACGCACGCCGCCACGCCATGGATCTGGATGTGCCCGCCTTCATGGCGCAAACCACCGGCAAGAACGCCTTTGAATGCGCCTGCGCGCTGATGGGCCGCACGGTGAGCGCCGAAGAGAGCGAGCGCATCACCGCCGAGAAGGAAGGCATTTACCGCGAGCTGTTTGCCGCCCACTTCTGCGCGGTCGATGGCTTTGCGCGCTTTCATGCCCAGGCACGAGACATGGGCCTCAAAGTGGCCATTGGCACCGCGGGCGACCAGGACAATGTACGCTTTGTGCTGGACAACCTGCAGATGCAGCCCCCGGCACAGGCGATTGCGCGTGGCGACGAGGGCCTGCCCGGCAAGCCCCACCCCGATATTTTTCTGAAGGCGGCCGAGCGCCTGGCGATAGACCCGGCCGCCTGCATCGTGTTTGAAGATGCGCCGCACGGCATTGAAGCGGCGCGGCGCGCCGGCATGCGTGCGGTGGGCATTGGCACCACGCACGATGCACAGCAACTCAGCGGCCCCCATGTATTGGCATGGGCGCCCGATTTCTCGACCCTGCTCAACAACCAATTTTTGGAGAAGCTCCATGATGCGTGAAGGACAAGCACACACCGTGTACCGCGCCGACTACCAGGCCCCGGCATGGTGGATTGATACGGTCGATCTGACTTTTGACCTGGACCCGGCCAAGACGCGCGTGCTCAACAAGATGCGCATTCGCCGCAACCCCGATGTGCCAGCCCAGCCGCTGCACCTCAACGGTGACGAGCTGAACCTGGCCCGCGTGATGGTCAATGGCGCCGCCTCTTCGTTCAAGATGGACGGCTCGGACCTGGTGCTGGAGAACCTGCCCGAGGGCAGCGACCCGGTGGACCTGGAGATCTTCACCACCTGCATGCCCGAGAAGAACACCAAGCTGATGGGCTTGTACACCAGCAATGGTTCGTTTTTCACGCAGTGCGAGGCCGAGGGCTTTCGCCGCATCACCTATTTCCTGGACCGTCCCGATGTGATGGCCATGTACACCGTGACCTTGCGCGCCAACAAGGCCCAGTTCCCGGTTCTGCTGTCCAACGGCAACCTGGTCGAGCAAGGCGACTTGCAAGGGCCTGGCAACGAAGGCCGCCACTTTGCCAAGTGGGTCGATCCGCACAAAAAGCCCTGCTACCTGTTTGCACTTGTGGCCGGCAACCTCGTCGCCCGCGAGCAAAAGATCAAGAGCCGCGCCGGCAACGAACACTTGCTGCAGGTCTTTGTGCGCCCCGGTGATCTGGAAAAGACCGAGCACGCGATGAACTCGCTGATGGCCTCCATCGCCTGGGACGAAGCCCGCTTTGGCCTGAGCCTGGACCTGGACCGCTTCATGATCGTCGCCACCAGCGACTTCAACATGGGCGCGATGGAGAACAAGGGCCTGAACATCTTCAACACCAAGTACGTGCTGGCCAGCCAGGCCACTGCGACCGATGCCGACTACGCCAATATCGAGTCGGTGGTGGGCCACGAGTACTTCCACAACTGGACGGGTGACCGCGTCACCTGCCGCGACTGGTTCCAGCTCTCGCTCAAGGAAGGCCTGACCGTCTTCCGCGACCAGGAGTTCAGCATGGACATGGCCGGCAGCGCCTCGGCCCGCGCCGTCAAGCGCATTGACGATGTGCGCGTGCTGCGCACCGTGCAGTTCCCCGAGGACGCCGGCCCCATGGCCCACCCTGTGCGCCCGGACAGCTACCTCGAAATCAACAACTTCTACACCGTCACCATTTACGAAAAAGGCTCGGAAGTGGTGCGCATGCAGTCCACCCTGGTTGGCCGCGAAGGCTTTGCCAAGGGCATGAAGCTCTACTTTGAGCGCCATGACGGCCAGGCCGTGACCTGCGACGACTTTGCCCAGGCCATTGCCGATGCCAACCCCGGCTCGCCGCTGGCCCAGCACCTGCCGCAGTTCAAGCGCTGGTACAGCCAGTCGGGCACGCCACGCGTGGCCGCGCAAGGCGTGTACGACGCAGAAGCGCAGACCTACACCCTGACGCTGACCCAGTCCTGCCCGCCCACCCCGGGCCAGCCTGGCAAAGAGCCCTTTGTGATCCCCGTCACCCTGGGCCTGCTGGCAGACGACGGCCGCAGCCTGCCGCTGAACATCCGCCCCAGCCAGGCGCTCAGCAGCATCGCCCACAGCACCACCAACCACACCGTGGTGCTGACCGAGGAATCGCACACCATCGTCTTCGACGGTGTCGAGCAAGCCCCTGCCCCATCGCTGCTGCGCAACTTCAGCGCGCCCGTGGTGCTGCAGATCGAAGAGAGCGATGACGCGCTCCTGCACCTGCTGGCCCACGACGAAGACGCCTTCAACCGCTGGGAAGCCGGCCAACGCCTGGGCCTGCGCTTTGCGCTGCAAGCCATTGCTGCACGCAGCGCCGCCGGTGCCGATGCCGCTGCGCCGCAAGCCAATCTGCTGCCCGCATCCTTCGTGCAAGCCATGCGCGACGTACTGCGCGATCCGCAGCTGGATGCCGCCTTCAAGGACCTGGCGCTGACCGTGCCGTCCGAAGGCTATATCAGCGAACAGCTCGACCAGGTTGACCCACAAACCGTGCACGCGGTGCGCGAAGCCATGCGCCAGCAACTGGCCACCGAGCTCGCCGCCGACTGGGCTTGGGCTTACGACGAATGCAGCCACACCGGCGCCTATGTGCCCGACGCGGTAAGCGCCGGCAAGCGCGCACTGGCCGGCCATGCGCTGCTGATGCTCTGCGTTGCCGCCCGTGAATCGGGCGACAAGGTCTGGCCTGGCAAGACCCTGCAGCGCTACAAGGATGCGGGCAACATGACCGACCGCTACAACGCCTTGAGCGCGCTGGTGGTGAGCGGCAGCCCGCTGGCTGAGTCCGCCATCCAGAGCTTCCACCAGATGTTCAAGAACGACGAGCTGGTGCTGGACAAGTGGTTTGCGCTGCAAGCCAGCGCACCAGACCTGAACGGCAGCGCCCTGCCCGCCGTGCGCGCGCTGATGAAGCAGCCCGACTTCAACATCAAGAACCCCAACCGCGCCCGCAGCGTGATCTTCAGCTACTGCAACGGCAACCCCGGTGGCTTCCACCGCGCCGATGGTGCTGGCTACGCCTTCTGGGCCGAGCAGGTGGTGGCGCTCGACGCCTTCAACCCGCAAGTCGCTGCCCGCCTGGCCCGCGCGCTGGACCGTTGGAAGAAGCTGCCCGAGCCCTACCGCAGCGCAGCGGGCGACGCGATTGCCAAGGTCGCTGCCAAGCCCAAGCTCAGCAACGATGTGCGCGAAGTGATCACCCGCGCCATGGCAGACTGATGCGCCTGGGCATGCGCCAACAGCTGCTGGCCCAGGGCATGGCCGCCCTGGCCGGCCTGGCTGCAGCCATGCCCTTGCTGGCCTCCGCACAAACCGGCGGCAACGCCAGCGCAGTGGCCACATCCCCGGCCGATGCTGCCCTGCCCACCACGGGCAACAATAATTTTGAAAAGCGCTTTGCGCCGCTCTACGCCGCCGTGTTCAGCGAAGGCGGACGCTTTAGCGGCAGTGCGATGAGCGCTGACCTGCAAGCGCTTGAACCGATACTCAAGCGCACCAAGGCGCCGGCGCTGGATTTTTTCCGGCTGTACTACACCCAGGCCACCCTTTTCAACCGCCGCGGCATGCCGTCTGAGGCGGGCCTGGCAGCGCAGAAGGCCATCACGGCCATGCCCAAGCCCAGCGATCCGCAATGGGCCTACCCGCATCTGGAGCTGAGCATTGCCAGCGTCCGCTGGTTGGCAGAAGGCGAGCGCTATGAGGCGGCACTGAAACAGGTGCAGACCCTGGCCGTGCGCTACCCGCTGCAGCAGGTGGCCAAACTGCCCACGCAGATGCGCTGGGACAACAGCACACCCATCCCGCAGGCTGCCGACTACCCCACGCAGCTGCAGGTACTGGGCATCTACGAAGACCTGGGCTATGTGCTGCATGAGCAAGGCCAGTACCGCCAGGCGCTGCAAGCCAACCAGCGGCTGCTGCCCGTGGCCCGCGAGCGCCTGCAAGCGATGGGCGAGACCCCGCGCCTGCGCGGCCTGCTGGCCAACCTGGCGCAGAACAGCTACATGCTCGGCCAGGTGGACGCCGCCCGCAACTACCTGCAGGAGCGCCTGCAGATCGCCCTTGGCGCGGGCGACCACGCCACCGTGTACGACAGCTACTTTCAGCTGATGGTGCTGGCCCATGAACAAAATGACCCGCAGCAAGCGCGGCAGTGGCTCAGCACTTATGCGCAATACGCCCGCGCCCAGGGACACAGCGACCAACTGGCCCGCGCCCAACAGCTGCGCGACGAGCTGATCGGCCGCGAAGCAGCGCCCCCGCCGCAACCGCCAGCCCCACAGCCAGCGCGCCAGCCCAAGCGCTGAGCCGACCCAGATTGACCAAGTTTGAAGGAGTTCCACCCATGAAGAAAAACATCACCCTCAGCCGCTACCTTGTCGAGCAGCAACGCGTAGACGGCCTCATCCCCGCCCAGTTGCGCCTGCTGATCGAAGTGGTGGCCCGCGCCTGCAAGCGCATCAGCCATAGCGTCAACAAAGGCGCGCTGGGCGATGTGCTGGGCACCGCCGGCAGCGAGAACGTGCAAGGCGAAGTGCAGAAGAAGCTGGACATCATCGCCAACGAAGTGCTGATCGAAGCCAATGAATGGGGTGGCCACCTGGCCGCCATGGCCTCCGAAGAGATGGACAGCATCTACCTGGTGCCCAACCGCTATCCGCAAGGCGAATACCTGCTGATGTTCGACCCGCTCGACGGCTCGTCCAACATCGATGTGAACGTGTCCATCGGCACCATCTTCAGCGTGCTCAAAAAGCCCGAAGGCCACCCTGGCGTGACCGAAGACGACTTCCTGCAGGCAGGCGCCCAGCAAGTGGCCGCCGGCTACTGCGTCTACGGCCCGCAAACTACGCTGGTGCTGACCTTTGGCGACGGCGTCGCCATGTTCACGCTGGACCGCGAGCAAGGCAGCTTTGTGCTGACCCAGGAGAACGTGCGCATCCCCGAAGACACCAAGGAATTCGCGATCAACATGAGCAACATGCGCCACTGGGATGAACCGGTGAAGCGCTATGTGGACGAATGCCTGGCCGGTGTGGAAGGCCCCCGCAACAAGGACTTCAACATGCGCTGGATCGCCTCGATGGTGGCCGACGTGCACCGCATCCTCACCCGTGGCGGCGTCTTCATGTACCCCTGGGACAAGCGCGAACCCAACAAGCCCGGCAAGCTGCGCCTGATGTACGAAGCCAACCCCATGAGCTGGCTGGTAGAACAAGCCGGCGGCGCCGCCACCAATGGCCGCGAACGCATCCTCGACATCCAACCCACCAAGCTGCACGAGCGCGTCAGCGTGGTCCTGGGCTCGAAGAACGAGGTCGAGCGCATCACCCGCTACCACACGGAAGCATAAATTCCGCAATTTGGTCTGAGAGCCAAAATTTCACGCTATAATTTCTCTCTAACGCCGGTGTAGCTCAGTCGGTAGAGCAGCTCATTCGTAATGAGAAGGTCGGGTGTTCGATTCATCTCTCCGGCACCAAGTCAGTAAAAAGCCCGCTATCTTTTAGATAGCGGGCTTTTTTGATCTTATCAGCCCACCGGCAATCACTAGGCACTTTTGCCAAAACAATTCCGACTGCCAGTGAGCAAAACGAGCATGAATGCGGCAAGGGATACGGATGCGTCAATTGCCACTCTGCTGATTTTTTAACTACCGTCGGTCACCAGCCTCGCGCACAGTTGTGGACTCACGTACATTTAGAAAATCCCGATCAAATCATATCTCCATAGCTTGCATGATATTTTTCCGCGGCTCGAGGTGAGCCAGAAAATCCTATAAGTCAACTTGATCTGACCCAGATTTTCATCAAAGATTTTAGTGCAGCATAAAAGGCAGCAGATGACTGATTGCAGCTCAATTAAGTCTTTATCACGTTTGCATTTTTTGGCATAGCATGCTTTTTGCCCACCAATTGGCTGACGAGATTAGCGCTTGCACCAACTTCAGCTACTACACGCTCCAAGACGAATACGAGCGATATGCACGCCTTTCGAGCAAGGCGAAAGCCGGCCTAAAGCTCACCACAGGCGTCATTTTATGAGCAAGTCGAAACACTACATTCTTCCTTCTGAAAGAGGCGCCAGCGGTGTTAAGATATCTGTCATTTTGTCAATGTTCCTATTGCGTCTATGAATCAACGCATTGGATACGCTCGCGTATCGACCAATGATCAGCGCCTAGACCTGCAGCGCTACGCGCTCAAGCAGCCTGATTCCCGCGCGATCAACGAAGAAGCGTCTAGCAGCAAGAATACAACGAGCCTAGAACTTGAACGGTGCCCTAAACAACTACGCGCAGGAGGCACCTCTGGGGTGTGGCGTCTGAATCGACTCGGCCGCAGCTTGCCCTACTTGGTGCAGATCGGTGCCGACCTGGAGCGATGTGGAATTGGCCGTGAAAGCCTGACGGAGAAGATTGAAACAGGCAGTGAAGCCGGCAAACCGGTTTTACATAGCTTCTCAGCACTTGCGGAGTTTGAACATTGTTTGATCCGCGAGCGCTCGCAAATAGGGTCACCTGCAGCGCGAGCAAAGGGTCGGGTTAGTGACCGCAAACCAAAATTAACAGAGCATGGCGCAAGCGAAATTAAGGCGCTGCGGCGAGATCTAGATATTCAGATAGCGGAAGTTAGTAGACAATTTGGGGCATCAAGAACGACCGTGTACAAAAATATCGGAATCATCTACCCAAAAAAATTGGTTTAGGCAATTTACCTAAATTCTTGGTACAGATGGAAAATCAGTATGATTTCCGCATTTTTTTGATTTCAAAAATAGAACTGTTTGGAGAAGCCATGCTTGGCCTTAATTTGAGAGAAGAATTCCGAGGCAAGCGCCTCAAAGGCACCGCGATTGAGCTTTCCAATGACTCCAACACAGGGGCCACCCAGATCGCCGCACAGGCGTTCCTGGAGATCACCTACCCCACTCACGACCTGCTGAAGGGAATCGAAGCAGTAGGTCCCAACCAAGGGCGGCCAGTGGTCGTGATCGGCGAGCGCGGCCTTGGCAAGTCGCACTTGATGGCAGCGCTCTACCACGCAGTCAACGATGCCGCATCGACGGGCGCATGGCTCAACTCCTGGTCAAGCACGTTGGGGGACCCCGGCATCGGCAAGATCGCCCTGCGCGATGGCATGCTGGTCATAGGCGAGAGCCTACACCGGCAACGCTACAAGTTCCTATGGGACTTGCTGTTCGAGCGCCATCCGCGCGGCGAATTCATCAAGGGCAAGTGGGAAGGAATGGGCGCGGCTAAGACCGACATCCCCTCGGACAAGCTCATCATCGAGCTGCTTGAGCATCGGCCCGCGATGCTCCTTCTCGACGAATTCCAGACTTGGTTCGACGGCCTGACCAATACCAAGCAGTACCCCTGGAAGCAATGGGCGTTTAACTTTATCCAGATCCTGTCGGAGATTGCTAAAGAGCGCCCTGACCTCTTGGTGTTGGTGATCTCCGTGCGCAATGGTGGCAGCGATGCTTACCAGCAGGTGCACCGCGTCAACCCGGTGGCCATCGACTTCAAGGCGGGAGGTAATGCCGAGCGTATCCAGAAGGATCGAAGACGGATGCTATTGCATCGCCTGTTCGACAATCGTCTGCAAATTGCAGATGGAACCATCGAATCACTGACTGCGCAACACGTCTCTGAATATTTCCGCCTGTTGGATGTGCCGCCCGCCGAGCAGGATCGCAAGCGCCGTGAATTCACCGAGTCCTGGCCTTACGCGCCGCACTTGCTGCGCCTGCTTGAGGAACAGGTGCTGATCGCTACAGATGCCCAAGAAACGCGTGACATGATTCGCATCCTGGCCAACCTTTACAAAAGCCGGGGCCAAGCGGTGCCTGTGCTAACTGCCGCTGATTTCCGGCTGGATGACGATGCCTCTGGCATTGGAGCGCTCCTGGATTCAGTGTCTAACGAACACCACCGCACGCTGCGCGAAAAAGCGCAGCACAACATCATTTCGGTGACGGAGGCGGTGTACGACCACACCAACCTTGCCCCACACCTGCAAGAAATCTTGAGCGCGCTGTGGCTGCGTTCAATCGCCGTCGGCAACCTTGCCGGGGCCGAGCCTGCCACCTTGCAGGTGGATATCACCCGCAGCAAGCCAGTGGATGGCAATGCCTTTCAGGTCGAACTAGCGACCATTGTCGAAAACAGCTTCAACATCCACCAGGATGGCCCCCGCTTGGTCTTCCGCGAAGAAGAAAATCCTCGCGCCAAGCTGATGGCTTGCGCACGCAACGACAAGCTGTTCACCGATGGTTCCGATCAGTTGCAGCTTGCCAAGCAGGTGCGCTACGTCATCGGCGGCAGCGATGAGGTAGCTAAAACCTTCCGCGTGATCGTCCTGCCAAAATCGTGGCAAACCGATCCTTGGACATCGCTCGACCAAGCCGAGCAGCCGGAGCGCTGGGATGACCGGTTGCCCATTCTGGTGCTGCCCGAAGAACCGGAAAAACTTGACCAGACACTGGGCCGCTGGCTCAAGGACCACCTGCAAAAGCGCCGCAACACCATTCGCTTCTTGTTGCCCCGCGCAGGCTCCACCAACGCCTTTCAGGATCGCGACCTACTCATCTTTGCCCGCGCCGAAATGAAGGCGCAGGAATGGAGCGGGCAGAGCCCCGAATACAAAAAGCTTCACAAGGAATTTGAAGGCACGCTGCGCGAAAACCTGAAGATGCGTTTTGATCGGTTTGCCATCCTGCACCGCTATGACCACCAGAACCCGCAGCAATCCCTGTTCAGTACAGAACACCTAAGAATGCAAGGCGCACAAATCCCCGAGGGCATCGAGGAAAGGTTGACCAACGACCTTTTTGTTCCCGAAGATTTCGAAGACCTCGTTCTTGAAGCCGCCTCGGAGAACGCGCCTCTCAGCAAGCTACTGCTTGAACTGCAAGAGCCTCGCCCTGCGGGTCAGGATTGCATCCCCTGGCTGGGTGAAACCGCAATGAAGGAACGTATCCTGCGTTTGTGTGCCCGGGGCAAGATCGCCATCAACCTGCGTAATCTGGAGCACCTTCAAACCCACGCGGGCGAGGACGAGGAAACTGCGTGGCGGCGCTTGCGTTCCAAGCTCTCCTACACCGGGCGTCAGCTTAATGAAGTGTTTCTGCTGGAACCTTCGGCGGTGCCCGCGACCGGAGGCACCACGCCACCCGCACCGCAGACGCCTGCAGGTGGCAACGGCGGATCGGGCGGTGATACGTATGGTGGCGGCACGACCGCGCCGCCCATCTTCCCTTCCGGTGACGAAAACACCCCCGGCGGCGGTGTATCGCCGAATGGCGGCGACATCTTTGGTGGAGGGACAAATGCAACCACCAAATCGCGTACCCCGTTCTCTAATCCTGCAACTTCTCCGCTCAACCTCATCGGCAAGCTCGAAGGCTGGGGCATTGGCCCGGCCACGCCTGTAGCAGAAGTTTCGATCAAGGTGTCCGCTGGCCAAAACACGCAGATTACGGGCGCGCAGCTTAAGGAACTGCTTAAGAAGCTGCCTGATGGTATGACGTTCGAGTTGAGTCTTGAGAAGGAGGACAGCTGATGGCATTGGATGCGCAAACATTGCAGCGCCTGACCCATGACAGCCCGAAAGAGGCTTGGCGCTTCATTAGCGAACGGGCGCTGGAGATTGCATCCAAACCGCTGGCCGAAGGTAATGCCCCCAGCGAAGTGGTCAAGCGCGACCGCGAAATTGGCGAGCTCGATTTGTTCCTGGCCTCTAGCGGCTGGGATCTGTGGCGGGCCTTTGGTCAACCCGAAATCAGTGGTGTGGAGCGCACGTCAGACCGGCTTGCGCGTTGGTGGAGCGAACCCGGCTATGGCCATAGCGCCGCGCACGCCGTACTGATTTTGGATGCCCTCTCGCTGCGTGAGCTGCCCTGGCTGCTGCAAGGGGCCAAAGAGCGTGGATTCACCTTGCATACAGTGGCCGCTACAGCATCGGAGCTGCCCAGTGAGACCAATCCTTTCGCCCGCGCATTGGGGCTGAGCAGCCGCAGCCAGCTACAAGCCAACGGCGGTGGTTTGGCCCACAAGTTGCAACCGACGCAAACCGAAACCATCGACCTGCCGTGGAAGGACTGCGAAGGCTTGGTAGGCAACGCCTCGGGGGCGAAGAACTGGCTGTTCTGGCATCACTGGCCAGACGCGAAGCTGCACGACTACGGCGCTGGCCAAGGCCTGGAACTGCTGACAAAGGATGCCGCGCAGCAGCTTTCCAGTGACGACTTCTGGGCATTTGTCGAGCGCCTCGCCACGGGGCGGCGCTTGGTCATTACTTCGGATCACGGCTATGCTGCCACCGGTTACTTCCCCGATGCCGATGGTGAGGTGGCCTCGCACCTCAAGCAAACTTTTTCAAGCGGGCGCAGCAACGCGGGCAATGGCGACGCCGGCCCCTTCGTTCCTCCCGTCGCCTTGCAAATCGACAGCCCGCATGGCGCATACCTGCTGGCGCTGGGGCGCAGAAAGTGGCGCAGCCAAGGCGGGTACCCGACTTTGACGCATGGCGGTCTTTCACTGCTGGAAGTGTTGTCGCCCTTCGTTGAACTATCGAAGTAGGTCGATATGACAGCGGCCGAATTGCCAGAAAATTTTTTCGCAGAAATCCAAGGGATTTTTTGCAGAACCCCGGTGCTGCTCGTCTGCTCCGGCTTCTCCTGTGGCTATGGCCTGCCCGGCATGGGTGCTTTGGCAGAGCATTTGGCAACCGCTGTGCATCATGCCCTGTCCACCGACGGTGCAAAGAATGCATGGGGGCAATCAGTCAAAGCGATTAAAACAAATCTGGAGGCTGGCCTGAATGGCATTCCGCTTGGTATGGCGGAATGGGCAGAGATCGTATCAGTCATACGAGGAGAAACCGCGAAGCTGATCCTTGAGCGAGCCATCGCAGCACAGGCTGAAATCCTTGGTGAAAAGGTTGCCGGTGGCCATGCGCCGTCACGTTGCTCGAATCGCTTGTTTAGCGGCTCCCCGCAGAACACGGACAGCATCCATTTCATTACGACTAACTATGACACGTTGTTGGAGTTGTTTTGTGATCTGGCAGAAATCCCACTGGACACAAGGTATACGGGGTTCCGTCGGCGTAAGCGGCGTGCCCGGCCACTTTTCCAAACGCAGTACAGCCGCGTTCTGGTGTCAGCACGACCATTCTCAGTCAGTGCAGCAACATCATCAGCTTGCGCCTGGCTAACAAAACTGATCAGGCAGTGGTCGGGCAGCTCTTGCCAGAAAGTCTGGAGGGGCGCATGGAGGTGTTGCCGACGCTAGACGTGGGCGAGGCTGTGGTAGGTGGCGATGCGACCCTGCTGCCGACCCGTATCAAGATGGCTAAGCCCAAACACGAACCGCGCAGTGCAACGATCCCGTTCTGGACGCGCTGGGCCGCGCCGAAAGCAGAAATCGATTTGGTGGCTGCCGTAGAAAACATGCGCAGACAATCCCGCGCACAGGAAGATGAAGGAAACGCTTGAATGGCTACAAAGAAAGAACTACTCGCACAGCAGGTCGCAAAAGCCGTAGATGCGGGAAAGCCAGTCGCACTGGAAACCGTCGATTTCAACGACCCCAACCGCCCCAAGACCTGCCTGGAGGTGGATTTCCCGATCCTACCGGTCAATCAGGTGGCGATCATCGAAGGCAACGCGGGCAAGCCGATCTACCAGATGTCGAAGTGGTGGGCGCGGCGTCGCTCCAGCGTGTTTCGTTCGATGCTCATAGCGGCTGCCACCAAGGCTCCCGAGGACAAATCGCACGCGGCCAAGATGGTGTGGGACAACTACTACGCCAACCACCAGAAGAAAGGCGCGTTCAAGCACCTGAAGGTGGCCGACATCTTCATGGGTGGTGGCACCACGCTGGTGGAAGGCTCACGCCTCGGCATGCAGATGGTCGGCAACGACCTCAACCCAGTCGCATGGTTTGTGGTGAAGCAGGAACTGGCCAACGTCGATCTGGAGCAAGTGAAAAAGCTGCTCGCAGACATCGAGATCGAGGTCAAGCCGCAGATCGTGCCGTACTACTACTGCGACGGCCCGGAAGGTGAAAAAGGAACGTGGACGCACCTGCCAACCAAGAAGGCGATGCCTACTGACTTCGATCCGCTGACCATCCCGCGCAACGAGCGTAAGGATTACCGCTACCAAGGCCCGGAAATCATCTACACCTTCTGGGCCAAGCACGGCCCTTGTCAGGTGACGGGCTGCGGCCACCGCACGCCCATCATGACCAGCCCGGTGATGGCGATTAAGACACTCACTGTGAAGCATTGGGAGCACAGTTGTAGCAAATGCGGCTGCGAGTTCCACGTCGAGGAAAACCCAGTGCGGATGGCTCCCGATGTACCACTGTACGTGGCTCCTGATGAATACCCATACTCGGTGCTTGATCGTAAGAAGGGCGTGATCTGCCCGAAATGCGGTCACACCGCGATGGTGAATTTGGGTAAAGGAAAGAATAAGAAAGTCGAAGCCAGTTTGCTTGTGCATTCCGAATGGCTCGCGGGCAGTCCAAAACAGGATGCAAATGGCCAAGCGTTCGGTGGTTCCGTTCACGATGACGTCGATTCAACACGCCGGTGGGACGCGGAAAGAGCTGGCAAACTCAGATTGTTGGAAGTTCGTGGTGCTGTGCCGGATGACGTAACTTGTCCCGAAACCAAGATCACCTTCGCTTCGAATGCAGGTACTGTTCCCAAACGCTCGCACTTCGCTTGTGCAGCGTGCGGCACAGTCCAAGACCTTTTGGCGACAGTTAAGTCCTATGGAAAGGCTGCCCCCACTGCAGGTTATGCCATCCAGGGTTTTACCCCGACTGCGGCGGGCAGCACAGAGGGCTACAACGGCCGTTTTTTTGCTCCTTTTTCCCCGCGAGTCGCCAGCCAGTATGACGCGGCCGCATCTGAATGGGATTCACGCAAAGATGGTGATCTCGCGGAGTATTGGCCAAGAAGCTCGATTCCGATTGGTGCAGAGATTGGCCCCCACGATGTAGAAGGGCATCACTTCACCCACTGGTGGACGATGTTCAATCCCCGCCAAATGCTCGTTCATACGCAGCTACTGAAGGCAATTGTCACGCTGGGCGATTATTCATGGGAAACGCGAGAGTACGTACTGGGTGCATTCCAGCAGTATCTACGGAACCAGAACATGTTTTGTTTCTGGAATTCGGGCGCGGACAAGATGGAGCCCCACTACTCTCGAAATAGCTTTCACCCAAAGTTGACGGCTATCGAAAACAGCGTTTTCGGTACTCTTGGTCGCGGGAATTGGACTTCTTGCGCCGAGGGATGTGTTGAGGGTGAGGAATGGGTTAAAGCACCTTGGGAACTGGTAAGTCTCGAACAGCTTTCACGCACACATCCGGAGTTGGCGGGCCAATGTTCTGGAAAAAGCGAAAAAGCCTTTCCGGGCGATCCTGTCACGGGAGGTACTGTCTATCAAGGATCGTCCACCGAATTGAGTAAAGTTCCGAACGGAAGTTTGGACTTAGTCATAACCGATCCGCCCTTTGGTGATCTGGTTCAATATTCAGAGTTGGCAGATTTTTTTTACGTATGGCTTCGCCTCGTACTCCGGAAGCACTATCCAGACATCTATTCCGGTGAATACACGCCAAAAACTCTCGAGGCAGTCGCCAACAAGTTCCGCGAACCGGAAGATCCCAATGGCTTTTATCAGCGCCTATTAACTGAGTGCTGGCGTGAATCGCACCGCACGCTGAAGGTTGGAGGGATTCTGGCTTTCACGTTCCACCATAGCGAAGACGAACCATGGGTAGCGGTGCTCGAATCGCTGTTCGATGCAGGTTTTTATTTGGAGGCGACGTACCCGATCAGATCTGATGAAACCAAAGGTGATGGCCAATTTGGCTCACAAAAAGTCGAGTACGACATAATCCACGTCTGCCGCAAGCGCACCGAAGAGCCCAAGCCGGTGAGCTGGGGCCGGATGCGCCGCGAGGTGATGGCCGATGTACGCCAACTGCAAGCGATGCTGGAAAACCACGCCAAGGAAGGTCTGCCTGCGGCGGACATTCAGGTGATCCGGCGCGGTAAGGCGCTGGAGTACTTCTCTCGCCACTATGGCAAGGTTTATGTCGACGAGGGGCGCACCATCTCGGTCAAAGATGCACTGGTCGGTATCAACCAGCTCATCGACGAAGATGCCGAAAAGGGCAAGGAGCCGCCACCGGTGAATGCCGAGCCGATGACGCGCCAGTTTCTGCGTACCTTCGGGGCTGCGACTGAAATGAAGCGCGACCAATTGCAGAAATTCCTGCGCGGCACCATCACCACGCCGGATGACTTTGAGCAACGCGGGTGGTGCAGCGAGGTGAAGAAGGTGTTTACGCGCACCAATCCGCTCGATTTTGCCCGCGATTGGTCAGGCAAGCACAAGCGCAAACTCACCTCCGATCTTGATCAGGCGCTGGTGTTGATTGGTGCCTGTGTCGATGGCAGCGGCATCAATGCTTCGGACACTTTGAAGAACGATAACTTCAAACCGCACGTGGCGCTCAAGCCGCTGCTGGAATGGTTGCAGAAGAATGGCCCGGATCAAACCACCCGCAACGCGGCCTCGCGCGCGGTGTCGATCTTCACCACTTGGCAAGCCAGCCAGGCACCTAAGCCTCTGCAGGCTTCACTGTTTGATGACGATGGGGAGTATGCGTAATGAGGCAGGTGCTCGATACGGTGTGGCAACGGCGCGGCACCAGCTGGCTGTGGGATGAGGAAGCGCGCAATACAGTGTGCGCGGCGGGCGAGGTTTGGAGCCTGCGGCAGTTTTTGCAGGCGGCAGTCCCCGCTGCGCAGGGCTGGCCGGATGACCTGCCCAGCAACGGCGGGCAGACGTTGGTGGTGGCTGGGCTGGAGGGCAGCCTTGATTTGCTGGCTCCCGATCAGGCCGAAATCTGGCTGGGCGACACGATCAAACGCGCCATCCTGTCATTTCAGGATGCATATGCAGGCGAAGCAGCCTTGATCTTCTGGCTGCCCCAGGGCCAGGGCCGTTTGCGCGTGCAGGCTTCCACCGACGCAGTGACCTGGCTGTGCGAAGCGCCGCATCGGGGGCAACTACTGGACTTTGGGCGCCTTCTGTGGGGTGAGGCCAACGAGTACCCGCAGGAAATTTTGCTGCGCGAGGGCGCGAAAGCGGCCGGCCTGTTTCACCTGCGGATTACTTGAGGCTAGCGCGTGCAAGCAGACGATTTTCAGAATTTGTTCCAGCCTGGCGAGCGCATCACCCATACTGAATTCGGTCCAGGCGTGGTGCTCGAACCCGGGCACGATGGCTATCTGCGCGCGTTCTTCGGCGTGGTGGGGGAGCGCCGTGTACCGACCAGTTCGATACGCCGCGAGCGCACCCGTACCGAGCGCATTCTGCAATCGGTGGCAGGAGGCTCCGACCGGGCACACAAGGCATGGCTGTCTTACGAAGCGCACGCACTGCCGGTGATGGAGAGGGCCTCGGCGCTGACCTCGGCGCGCATTGATCTGCTGCCGCACCAGGTAGTGCTGACGCACCGCATTGCGACGGCTTCACCACGGCGTTACCTGATCGCCGACGAAGTGGGTTTGGGCAAAACCATCGAAGCCGCACTGATTTTGCGTGAACTGGCCAGCCGGGGCGAATTGACCAGGGCGCTGATGGTGGTGCCCGCAGGCTTGGTGAACAACTGGCACCGCGAATTGAACGAGGTGTTCAATCTCGACTTTGAGGTGTTTGGCTCCGAAGGCGACGTCACCGACCGCAAGACCAATGCCTTCGCCAAGCACGACCGGCTGATTGCCAGCATCGACACATTGAAGCGTCCTGCCCGTATCAAGCGTCTGCTGGATGCGCCACGGTGGGATCTGGTGGTGTTCGACGAAGCGCATCACCTGACCGCACACCGCACGGGCGGAAAGGTGCGCAAGACGGAAAACTACAAGCTGGCCGAAGCACTGAAGGATCACGCGCGTGATCTGTTGCTCCTGTCTGCTACGCCGCACCAGGGCAATCACTTCCAGTTCTGGATGCTGGCGCAGCTTTTAAATCCCACGCTGTTTGGCGGTCCCGAGGACATGCTGGAAAACCGCCATCGCCTGAATACGGTGATGTTCCGCCGAACCAAGGCCGATGCCTGCCAACCCGATGGCTCGCCGCTGTTTGCTCGACGCTGGGCGCATACCGAGTCCTTCCTGATGAATCAGGAGGAGCGGCTGTTTTACGAGAAGCTGCGCGAATACCTGGAAGACGGTTTCGATCTGGCACGCCGCCATGGCAACCAGGGGCGCGCACTGGGCTTCTTAATGGCGATCTTCCAGAAGATCGCAGCATCAAGCTTTGCTGCCGTGCGCCGGACACTCAAGCGCCGCTTATTGATGCTGACCCTGCACGAGGCACTTCTTCGCGACAAAGAACTGGACATTGAAGGCCGCGAACGCCTGACCGAGGAGGCGCGCGAGCTAATTCACGAGGAGTTCGGCTTGCCGCGCGACAGTGTTGGTCGAAGCGAGGTGGATCGTGTACTGGCTGACCTGAAATACCGGCTGGTGAAAAAACTGGATGAAGAGGCGCTGGAAATGGCGTCAGATCCCTACGGCAGCGAGTACTCGGCCACGCACGCCGAAGAGGCCGCGTCCGCTGTGGTCGATTTGCATCTGCCCGAGGAGCGCCTGCGTATTGGTGACTTGCTGCGCATCTTCCCGCAACAGCGCGAGACCAAGGCGCAAAAGCTGCTCGATGGTTTGGGGCATCTGTGGCGACAGAACGCCAATGAAAAGATCGTGATCTTCGCCACCTACCTCGGCACGGTCGATCTGATTTCGCGCGAAATTGAACAGGCTTATCCCGGCCAGGGCGTGGTGGTGCTGCGTGGCGGCGACCACGGTGCCAAGCTGGCAGCAGAGCGGAAGTTCCGCCTGAAAGACGGGCCGCGTGTGCTGGTGTGTACAGCCGCTGGCCGCGAGGGCTTGAATCTGCAATTCGCCCGCATTCTGTTCAATTTCGACCTGCCGTGGAACCCGATGGACATGGAGCAACGCATCGGGCGCATTCACCGCTATGGACAGAACCACACGGCGCAGGTCTACAACCTCGTGCTGTCGGACACTATTGAGGGGCGCATCTTCCTCCTGCTGGATGAGAAGTTGACTGAAATTGCACGCACGGTCGGAAAGGTCGATGATCAGGGCAACGTGGCCGAAGACATGAGGGCGCAGATTCTGGGGCAGCTTTCCGAGCGGTTGAACTACGACCGCCTGTACCAGGAGGCGCTGTCCGATCCCGAACTGAGACGCACCCAGGTGGAGCTGGAAGCGGCGCTGTCCAATTCTCGCGAGGCACGACAGGTGGTATTCGACCTGTTTCAAGACCTCGACGGTTTCAGTCTAGATGATTACAAGCCTTTCTCGGATGTCTCATCCAGCCTGGATCGGCTAGTGCGTTTTCTGTCAGCGGCAGTGGCAGATCGCCAGCAGAAACTGCTGAAGGTGGACGAGGAGACCTACGACCTTGTAAGAGTGGATGGCGTGCACCGTGCGCGTTTCACATTGAGCCGCGACACCGCCGCCAGCAGGGACGATCTGGAGCTGATGGGGTTGGATCATCCGTTGGTACAGGAAGAGCTGGGCCGCTGGCGCAGCGTGACGCCCGAGGATATCGGCATTGCGGTGGCCGGGGATGTTGACGAGCCGGTGGTTCTGTCCTTGTGGATGGTGGAGGCGTCTGCGGGCAACGGCGAACGTCGTGTGGTGGTGCAGCCCATCGCAGTCAAGCAGGACGGGACACGGGTACCGGCGATTGAGCGGCAGTACGAGAGGTATCTGCAAGCGCCGACGATTCAGCCGAGCTTTACGCCTGAGCAGCGGCTAGCGCTGTTTGCCTATACCGTGGAGCCGACACTACAACGTGAGCTAAGGCACAAGGGAGCGGCAGCCGGGGACGGTAGTTACTCAGCAGAGCTGATCGGATATGTTGAGATAAATGCTCAAGCGACTTGATGCTGAAAGCCGAAGACATTGACGCGGCAGGAAGGACAAGGGTACTACTGACTTGAAAAATGTCATCCGCGAAGTCGCTGAGTTGGCGTTTTGAATCCCCTGTAATAAGGCTGACAATGCCGCCTATTGACCCTCTGCTTGCCCTTAACCAGGGCAAAGACTGTGATTCATCTTCCGCCACCTTTCTGATGCTGCCCCTCGGCAGCTCTCTCATTAGCCCGATGCAGCACCGCCTGCGCATCTTCGGTCAAGGCATACAAAGCGCTATGCAGACCGCCTTGCAGCCAGTTGCTCAGCTTGAACGACCCGCCATCATCCGCCCCAATCAGCAGAGCCGATATAGCACTCATGCCATACAAGCGCGTGTTGATCCCTTGGGCTTCGCACTCCGTCAGCGCCAGGTCGTCCGTAAAGCCGCAAGCCCTGCGATGACTGCAGATGTCGTGAATGTCTAAAGGCTGGTCGCCATGGTCTGCGATGGCCTGGATGGCATCGGTATAAGCGGTATTCGGGCGGGAGGTATCCGAGCTGGAATCCACGGATGAGCCGGCATTTGCTGCCGCGCGGGCAGCTTGGGGCTTGCTGTTCATGATGACGCCTCCTGATTCCGGGACAGGTTGCGCAGTGGAGGCAGTGCTTGTACGGCCATGTGCAGCGCGTTGTGCGCGTCGGGATGCAGTTGGATAAGGGCGACTTCGCCCAGGCCGGAAGTGGGCGCAGAGATGCGCGCGAGGGAAGACTGAGCCATGGTGGACTCCAAGCAGTGTGATTTGCAAAAACCACCACCCGGACGCCAATCAGGGCGGCAGCTCGAGCAGGTTGGCGTACCGGACACCGCTTGCGCAAACCGGCGAGCCTCGCGGCTCCCTGCCCGAGCCGCCATAAAAGGGGCACGAACAAACAAGCCGCAGGTACTCTGCGGAGGAGACTGCGGCTTGCGTCGCAGCAATGTGACAGGACGCCAATCCCGGCTGCGCTTGACTGGCACAGCGGAGTAACTGTAGCACGGCAAGAATGGGAATGTTAGGCGCGGCGCATTACTGAACCCCTTCCCTTCCCTTCCTTCTTCTCCCTACCCGAGCCTCTCTGCCTCCTCACCGAAGCGGTAACGACCCGGCTGGGTCGGGATGCCGTCACAGTCGGTGATTGCGACATCCGCCGCAAAAGCCAGCACCCTCCCCCCCTAACCACCCAACGCCACCACCGGCTCCAACCGCGCCGCCTGCCGCGCCGGCATCCACCCAAACACCAAGCCGGTCACCACCGCGCACCCAAAAGCCAGCAACATCGCGCTGACCGACAGCACAACAGCGCCCCCCAAAAATACCAGCACCGCGCCAATCAGCACCCCAAGCAACACGCCCACGGTCCCGCCCACCATGGTCACCAGCACCGCCTCGGTCATGAACTGGCGCTGAATATCCCACTGGCGTGCGCCAGTCGCCATGCGGATGCCGATCTCGCGCGTGCGCTCCTTCACGGCCATCAGCATCACGTTCATCACGCCGATGCCGCCGACCAGCAGTGAGACGGCGGCGATCAGGCTGAGCATGGTGGTCATCGAGTCCTTGGCCTGGGCTTCGGCCTGCAGGCGGGCGGCGGCGTTCGCCACATAGAAGTCTTCGCGGCCGTGGCGCAAGCGCAGCAGGTTCTCAATGGCCGCTTGCGCGGGCAGCACGCTTTGCGAATCGCGGGCCTGGATCACCGTGTAGTGCGGGGCAAAACTTTTGCCGTTGGGGAAGATGCGCAGGATGCCCGAGCGGTAGGGAACAACCACCAGGTCATCCTGGCTCTGGCCGCCATCGCCGGCGCCTTTTTCTGACATGACACCCACCACCTGAAAAGGCGTGGTGCCAATCAGCAGCAGCTCGCCCAGCGCTTTGCGGCCTTCAAAAAAGCGCTCATGCACCTTCTTGCCAATTACCACGACAGGCGCCAGCTCCGCATCCTCGGCATCGGTAAAAAAGCGCCCTTGCGCCACGGGCCAGTTGTGGATGGCTGGCCAGGCGCTGGTGGCGGCAATGGTGTCGCCCTGCCAGGCCACATTGCCGTAGCGCACGGTGGCCGGGTCGCGCGCTACCGGCATGGCGTGCGCCACCTCGGGCAGCTGTTCTACTGCCTCCAGGTCCGCCAAGGTGGTCACGCCAGTCGGCCCGCCTTGCGGCGGTTTGCGGTTGTTGATGTACATCACCGTCGCCCCCATCGCGCCCATGCGTGCCACCACCTCCTGGCGGGCGCCCATGCCGACGGCCAGCATCACGATGACCGAGGCCACACCGATGACGATGCCCAGCAGGGTCAAGGCCGTGCGTGCGCGGTGGATGCGCATGGAGCGCCAGGCCGAGCGCAGCGCTTCGCGCAGGTCGGCGAAGGGTTGGGCGCCAGACTTCTGCATTGCCTCGTTCATGTCCGGCGGAGGCAAGGCGGCCTGCGATGGTGCTGTGCAAGGGCTTGGGTCGCTGTCGCTGACGATGCAGCCATCCCGGATCTCGATCACGCGGCGGGCCTGCGCCGCTACCTTGCGGTCATGGGTGATCAGGAGGATGGTGTGGCCGGCATCGGCCAGCTGGTGCAGCAGGTCCATCACCTCGGCGCCGCTTTGGCTGTCGAGCGCGCCGGTGGGTTCATCGGCCAGGATGATGCGGCCCCCGTTCATCAAGGCCCGCGCAATCGATACGCGTTGCTGCTGTCCGCCCGATAGTTGGTTGGGCCGCAGATGCCGCTTGTCTGCCAGCCCCAGCCGGGCCAACAAGGCCTGGGCACGCGATGCCCGCGCGGGCCTTGCGCTGCCCGCATAAATGGCGGGCATCTCCACGTTCTCTTGTGCGGAATCGGTCGCTATCAGGTGGTAGCCCTGGAACACAAAGCCAAAGGCCTCGCGCCGCAGCCAGGCCAGCGCATCGGCATCCAGCGCCGCCACATCCTGCCCATTGAAGTGGTAGCTGCCGGCACTGGGCCGGTCCAGGCAGCCGAGCAGGTTCATCAGCGTGGATTTGCCCGAACCCGATTGGCCGACGATGGCCACAAACTCGCCCGCCTGGATGGACAGATCAATGCCATGCAGCACCTCTACCTCAGGCCGGCCCGTGCTGCCACCGCCATAGCATTTGCGGATGCCGCGCAGTTCGATCAGCGGTGTCGGCAATGGAACCTCCGGGCGCTAGCAGTGGTACTGGGGGTACTGGTGCTGCTGGCAGCAACGCAACGAAGGACCTGCTCGTCGCTCAGCGCGGGGGCGGCAGGTCGACATCTCAGGCGGGTGGGCAAAAGCTTCATCGTTGGCGCATCCATCGGGGTGTGGCGCCGGCAGGTGGCGCGCTGATCTCTTCCTGCTCAATGCTCACCTGCAGGCCAGGCCCGACATCGAACAGCACATAGAAAGGCTCTTGGGGTTTGCTGAAGCTCCAGGTGGAGTTGGCATCGAGCTTGCCTTCCAGCAGGGTCTTGCCGCTCAGTGCAATCACCTCCATGCGCGATCCGGACATCTCATCGCCATCATTGCTGGCGCCCCGGCAGCGCACGGTGTGCGCATCCAACAGGTAGCAGCGGGCGACCGGTTCATGGGCCAGGGCCACGCTGCACAAGCAGGCGGCAGCGGCGCCCAGCATCCATTGCCCAAAGGCCGCTACCCGTATCCGTTCAGGTCGATCAGTGTTGGGCATCTGTGCGCCTCCTTTGTTCAAACCAGGCCACCGTCGCAGGCGCCACCTGGTCCATGCGCCAATGCGTTTGGTGCACTGCACCGTCCTTGCCGACCACCGTCAGCCACAGCTCACTGTCCGCCTGCAAGGTGCTGGGCAGCGGTATCTCCACCCGGCGCTCCCAGCGCTGGCCCATAAAACCCATGCCGGTGGCGCGCGGGCTGCGCGGCTGGTTCACCTTCAGGTACACGCTGCCAATGTCGTTGTCGCAGGCATCGCAAAAGCGCAGACGGAACTCCTTCATCGGCACCTCCATGTCCACCAACTCGGGCGGATCGCGATGGGCTTCGGCCAAGCTGAAGGACCAAGGGCCGATCTGGCCCTGGATGGCATCGGGCCGCTTCAGGGGCTGGGTCTCGACCCGCCACAGGCCGATCACAAACACCGCCAATGTGGCGGCCAGCAACGCAGCGGCAATGCGGCGGCGACTGGCTGGTGAAGGGGGCACAGGCAGGGCGGCATCGGCCTTGGAGGGGCGCAGCGGCTTCTCGCGCACCGGCGGCTGCCAGGGCCAGTAGGGGAAGACAAAGACCAGTGCCAATGCAGCCACCGTGAGCCAGCCCAGCCAGAAGCTGATGCCCACCCCGACATCGAGCACGCGGATGCCCCAGGCCAGGGCGATGCCCAGCAGCAACCAACCGGCCACGCGGGCCAGCAGGCGCCAGTGCGGTGCAGGCAGGCGGCCCAGCAGATGCTCGGCATGGCGCTCTGTCGCCAAGGCCAGCGCCACAAAGCCCAGCAGGCTCAACCCCAGGATCGCCAGGTGGGTGCCCGTCAACACATGGGTCATGGCCGCCCTCCCAGCCACAGCATCCAGGCCAGGCCGCTGCAGACCGCCGTGGCCACCAGCATGCCCAGCCAGGCGCGCGCAGCGGTCTTTGTGTGGAACACCCATATCACCGCCACCGCATACAGCGCAAAGCTCAGCATCGTGGCCCACAAAATGCCCTGGGCCTTGGGCGCAGGCCAGAGCAAGGCCAGCAGCAAGGTGGCGGCCGATGTCAGCGCATAGCCGCCCAAGGCGGCGGCCAGCACCCGCGATGCGACAGCCAGGCGGTAGCGAGGCGTCAGGCCCGTCGTTTTTATGGTTTTGCTCATGCCGCCTCTCCTGCTGGGGCCGCCATGCCTTGAGGCCCCAAGGCGGGCTTGGGCGCCAAACGGCGTTGCACTTTGCGTGCCATGGTCGCCAAGACCAGGGCCAGCGCCAGCATGCAGAGGTCAAAACCGGCAAACACCCAGTCACCGCCCTGCCATGCCTCGGCCAGGCTGCGGCCCAGGTGGCGGTCCGTCGTCAGCGCGTTGACCAGCGGCACCAGCGCATAGGCCGCGCAGCCGGCCCAGAGCAGTTCGATCCAGGCGCGCGCCAGCGGCCGCGCCATGGCAAAGAACAGCGTACCCAGCCAGAGGGCGAACAGGCTGTGCAGCTCCCAGGCGGCCCGGTCGGCCATGTCCAGCGGCAGCAGGCGGTTGGCCCAGAAGTAGCCAGCCACCGCCAACGGCAGCCCGGCGATGGTCGCTACATTGAGGTTTTCCACCAGGCGCAGACCGAACTGCTCCGCGCCCTCCAGGCCCGCTGCCAGGTGCTGCCGGCGGCGCTTCACGGTCCAGAGCACCAGGCCGGTGCCGATCATGGCGCAGCCCAGCAAGCCGGCGATGAAGTACAACCAGCGCCCCCAGATGCTGGCAAAGTGCCCTTCGTGCAGGTTGAGCACCACCGCCTGCGTCAGCACCGCGCTGCCTCCGGCGCGCGGCTCAGGGGGCAAAGGCGCACTGGTGTCGGCATCAAAACGCAGGGTGTCGGCCGTCCAGATATCCAGCTTCTGCTGGGGCGGCCTTGCCAGGATGATCTCCGCTGGCTCCCCTTCATGCCGCTCGACCGTGATGGACGCGAGCTGGCCTGGGCCCCAGGCCGCGTGGGCCTGCGTGATCAGCGGCGCCAGCGCAGCCGCCGGCATGCCAATCGCTGCATGCTTGTGCTCGTCGTCAAACAGCTCTTCATAAAAGCCCGAGCGCGTCTCCTTGTCGCTGCCATACAGCAGATCCCGGCCTGCGGGCATATAGGCAAACATCAAAAACACCAGGCCGCTGTAGGTGATCATCAGAAAGAACGGCAGCGCCATCACACTGATGGCGTTGTGCGCATCCAGCCAGGACCGCTGCCCCTTGCCCGGCCGGAAGGTGAAGAAGTCCTTGAAGATCTTCTTGTGGGTGATGACCCCGGTGATGATGGCCAGCAGCATCAGCATGGTGCAGACGCCGACGATGCGGATCGCCCAGAGGTAGGGCAGGTAGTGCAGCGCGTAGTGCATGCGGTACAGGCCAAAGCCCCCGGCGGTGGCGCGCGGCTCCGGCTCGGGGGCGAGCGCGGCGCCGGTCTCGGGGTCCAGTTTTTCTGAGAGGCTCAGACCGAACTCGTGACCGGGCTCGGGCATGTGCTGCCAGCGGATGGAGAGGCCTTGCCAGGAGCGCGTTCCTTGCGCATAGTGCGGCAGCGTAATGCTCCAGCTGGCTGCTTGCGGCGCTTTCTGCTCCAGCCGCAGCAGTGCCCTTTGCGCCATGCCTTGAACATCCGCAGCTCTCAGTTCCATCGGGCGTGGATCGACCTGCTCGGGCCTCATCCAGCGGGTGATTTCCGGCTGGAAATAGCCCGCCGTGCCGGTGACGAATACAAAGAACAGCACCCAGCCCACGACGAGGCCGGACCAGGTATGCAGCCAAGCGGCCGATTGTCGAAGAGAGTTCCCCACGCCCAGACTTTCTATTAGAACTTGTATTTCATGCTCAGCATTCCATTGATGGGTGCGGCATAGGTGTACTCATAGGCCGAATACCCGGAGTAATACTTTTTGTCGAAAAGATTATGGATATTCAGCTGCATGGACAAACGGTCATTGAAGCGGTAGGCCGCCATCAGGTCGACCACTGCAAATGCTTGCTGGCTGACCACGCGGCTGCCCGAACCCACATAGCCCTTGCTTTTCCAGTTCACGCCACCGCCAATGCTGAAGTTGCCAATGCTGTATTTGCTGAAGATATTGATGTTGTTGCGAGGCGCGCGCGTGTTGTACTTGGCGCCTCCTGCCTCTTCTGCATTGAAGTGTGCAAACCCGATCTGGGCATCCCAGTGGTTGGTAATCTTCCCGTTGACCTCCAGCTCCACGCCCTTGGACACCACGCCCTTGGCAGCGCGGTAGGCCGTGGAACCATCCGAGAGCTTGGTGTCCGTCTCAATGGGTGCGTTGTCCTGCTTGATCTGGAAGAGCGCCAGGCTGGCATTCAGCCTCTTGTCCAGGTATTCGCCCTTGACACCGACCTCGTAGTTATTGCCCACCAGCGGATCGAGCAGCTTTTCATTCACATCGCGGTAATTCTGCGGTTTGAAGATATTCGTGTAGCTGGCATACACCGAGTGGTTGGCGTCGAGGTCATAAACCAAGCCGGCAAACGGCGTGAACTCATTGCGCGTGTCGTATTTCTCGTTGGGCACGCCTTGCCAGATGGCGTCATATTTCCAGTTGGTCAACCGGCCGCCCAGAATCAACTTCAGGTCATCGCGCAGCAAAAACTTTCCCGACAGGTAGAAGGCCGTTTGCTTGGTGTATTCATTGCGCCAGGCGATGGATAAATCATCACCTCCATAGGCAATTTCGCTGCCGTTTTGGCTGAAGAAGTTATCAATCGTGTAGGTGTGTTCGCCCAGTTTGGTCTGGTCCCATTTCTGCCGGTTGAACTGGAAACCGGCCACGATCTCGTGGTCTCTGTCCGCAAACCGCAAGGGGATGGAGGCATAGATATCAAAGTTGTCCTCCTTGATGTCCTGCGGCATGTGCAAATCGTCATAGGTCAGGCCCGAGCCGTCGCGATTGAAGCCGCTCCAGACCCCCAGATACCCCACCAGCCGGTCCTTGGTTTTGATGTTGTTGTGCGTATAGACCGTGTTGAGAGAAATGCCGTTGTCAAAGCGGTGTTTGGCATCGACAAAGAACGACGTTCTCTCGGTGTCCCAGGATGCCCAGTCCGGCGAGAAGTTCTTCGAACGGCTGAAGGTGGTTCTGCCGCCATCCTTGTAGAAGGCAGGCAGGTTGCTCGAATCCCCGTTCAGGTCTTCCAGCTGCCAACTCGCGCCTGCGGACAGCTTGGTCTGCGCCGTGATATCGGCATCCACCACCGCGTACAGCAAATCATTTTTGTTGTGGACCCGGTCCTTGAAGGTGTCGGTTTCCTTATGGCTGGCCACCAGCCTTGCCCGGACACTGCCATCCTGGTTCAGCGGCGTCGAGATGTCCGTCATCAGCTTGTAGGTATCCCAGTTACCCGCGCCGGCCTCCACCGTTCCGCTGAAGGTCTTGCTGTTGGCATGCTTGCGCACCATGTTGACGGCGGCCCCCGGCTCACCCGCACCGGTCGTCAAACCCGCAGCGCCCTTGACGATCTCCACCCGGTCGAACTGGTCGGTGTTGTAGTTGTTGACGGCATAGGTGCTGGGGTACAGCGGAATGCCATCCATCTGGTAGCTATCTACAAAGAAGCCCCGGAAGTAATAAGAAGACCGGGAGTCCTGAACGCCCTTGACCGCCCGCACCCCCGTGACCGTGTTCATCATGGTGTCGAAGTCATCGATCTGCCGGTCATCCATCATTTGGCGGGTGACCACGCTGACCGTCTGCGGTGTCTCGCGGATGGACAAGTCCAGCTTGGTGGCCGTACGCATGGCGTTGGTGGTGTAAGAGCCACTGCCCTCCGTGGTGCCACCGGCATCGGCCTGCGCACTGACCGTCACGGTCGACAAGGTAGCCGCATCCCGGGGATCGGGCGCCGGTGCTCTTCGGACAATCACCTCGGCACCCTGCACATCAGCCACCAGGCCGCTGCCCACCAGCAGCCGGTCCAGCGCCTGCTTGGGGCTGAGCTGGCCCGCCACGGCGGGCGCCTGCTTGCCGGCAACCAGCTCCGGGTTCACCATCAGCTGCAGCTTGGCCTGGCGTGCCAGCTCATTCAAAGCGGAACCCAGCGACTGCGCCGGCAGCGAGATGGGCATGGCAGCGCTGGCCTGCGCATGGGCGGGCAAGGCGCTGAGCGCCAGCAACGGCAGAGCGAGGGCAGTGGCAAGGGCGAGGGGCGCGAGTTGGAAGCGCGGTTGCGGCATGAAAGGCGATCTCCACAGTAGAAAAATAGGGTTCCTAGCTGTGCTGACGTAGGGGGCGCCAAGGTGTTGAGGTCGCCGCCAACAAATTCTTGAAAATTTTTTGCCTCCGTCCCATCCCCGCTCCATGCTCTGCATTTGCGCCGTCCCGCCGCCGCTTCAACCATTGCCTCAACCGCCACGTGCAGCGGTGATTTCCGTCTTGCCATCCTTGGGCACCAAGCGCACCGGCAGCACCTTGGGCAAGGCCCGGGTGAAGGCTGCGACTTGCCGCAACTCAAAACTGCCATGTACCTTGAGTGCGCCTACCGCTGGGTCGCGGATAACCAGGCCCGTTTCGCCATAGCGCTCAAACTCGGCCACGGCCTGGCCCAGCGAGGTTCCGCTAAAGCTGATCCGGCCTTCGCGCCAGTTGGCAGCAGGCGCCGCCTCCGTCTTTACCGCCCCGGGCTTGCCGCTGGCGTCGGCAGTCACCGACTGGCCAGCAACCAGTTCCACCGCTGCACCCGCCAGCTCCTGCGTGCTTTGGCGGCTGGCTACGCGCACGCGGCCCTGCTCCACCGCCACGCTGACTTGGCCCTCATCCCCCAGCCCACGGCGCGTATTGCGCACCGAGAAGCGCGTGCCCACGACAGTGACACGCGTGGCACCCGCCAGCACATCAAACGGCTGGGCGCTGTTGGGCTGTACGCTGAAGAAGGCCTGGCCCTCCAGCAGCCGCACCTCGCGGCGCTGGCGGAACAGGCGGACCTCCGCCTGTGTGGCGGTGTCCAGCCATAAGGTACTGCCATCGGGCAGTTGTACCTGCCGCTGCTCGCCACGGGCGGTAGCCAGGCTTTGCGTAAAGGTCGGCTGCTGCTGCCAGATAGTCCAGCCATACCAGCCGCTGCCCACCACGCCCAGCGCGACAGCGGCCACGCCAGCCTGGGGAACCAGCCAGCCCAGGTTGGCCAACCAGGCGCGGCGGCCGGGCGAGCTTGGCGCACCTGATGGGCGACGTCTCTCATCGGCAGCGGCGCTGTCCGCCATCGGTGGCAGCGCCAGGGGTGCTGGGCCTTCAGCGCTGGGTGGCAAGCCCGCCTTCAGCGCATCCACGCCCTCTTCTGGCAACTCATCCATGCGGCCCCATACGCCTTCGGCCTGCTCCAAGGCCTTGGCATGTTCGGGATCGGCCTCCAACCATTCCTGCAACTCGGCCTCTTCCTCGGCGGTCAGCCCATCCTGGCGGCGCACCATCCAGCCGATGGCCTCAACCTCCAGCGGATCCTGGCCGGCAATGAACTCGGCATAGTCGCGCGCATCCGCCGCCTCCTGGTGGGAAGCTGGCAGCGATCTGCTGGGCGCGCTGTGGCGGTGGTGGAACTCTGGCTGGCTCATGGGTGCTGAACCTTTGTACCGGCGCCATGGCCAGCGGGCGCTGCGTCGGCGGCACGGCCATGGAAACGGTCATCACAGGCCTTGCAGACCAGGACCGCACGGATCACATGCTGGGCCACCATATTGCGGGAGATGCCCATGTGCTCGGCCACTTGCTGGTGCGACAGGCCATCGAAACGGTTCAAGACAAAGGCCTCGCGGCAGCGCGGTGGCAGGCTCTCAATCGCCAGGTAAACGGCCCTCGCATACTGGCTGAAGGCCAGCACCTCCTCGGGTTGCAGGTGCCTGGGTGCCAGGGGCTGCTGCGCTTCGTCCAGCGCTTCCAGGCTTTGGTGGCTGCGCACCTGCTCGCGCCGGTACTCGTCCGTCAGCAGATTGCGCGCCGTGCGGAACAGCAGCGCGCGCGGATCTGCCACCTGGGTGCCCGACTGCTGCACGCCAAAGAGGCGCACATAGGCCTCCTGCACCAGATCGGCCGCCGAGTCGCGGTTTTTCAAAGTGCGGGCGCAGAAGTTCAGCAGTTCTTTGTAGTAAGCATGCGCAGCCACAGCGGATCGAGCCCCATCAGGTGCATTGGTATTGCCCGTCAGGTGGCAAGCAAGATGTGGCGGCCGCTGGATCTGTAGCGCGTAGCGAGACGGTAAGCCGAACATTATAAATGCAAATGAGAATTCATCTTATCTACCAGTGGCCAGAAAAGGCCTCCTTCACAGACCGCCGGCCACATCGCTGCGGCCAGGCGGCCCGGGCATTCGCTACCAGCGGTAAGCCGCAGACAGGATCACCGTGCGCGGCTCGCCCAGGAAACAGGTGTGGTACGAGCAAGAGGTGACATAGCGCTTGTCCGCCACGTTCTTCATATTCAGTGCCAGTTTCCAGGGCCCGGTGGTGTAGCTGACCATCGCATCAAACAACACATAGCCCGGCAGAGATAAGCTGCTGCCCTGCTCGCGCGTGGCCCCGGTGTAACGGGCGCCAGCGCCAATGCGCAGCCCAGGCATGTCGAAAGCGCCAAAGCCGTAGTCAGCCCAGGCGGATAGCTGGTGGCGGGGGGTATAGGCGGATCGCTTGCCCTCTTCGTCCGGCGTCAAAGGGCTGCTTTTGACGGTGCGCGCATCGGTGTAGGAGTAGGCAGCGATCAGGTTGGCATGGCGGCCCAGGCGGGTGCGTGCCTCCAGCTCCAAGCCGCGTGAGCGCACCTCGCCCATTTGCACGCTGAAGCTGTTGTCAAACGGGTCGGAGACCGTCACGTTCTTCTGGGTGAGCTGGTAGATGGCGGCACTGACCAGGGTGTCCGAGCCTGGCGGCTGGTAGCGCAGACCCACTTCATACTGCTCGCCTTCGGTCGGCTTGAAGCGCGCGCCCAGGCGATCCGAGCCCGCCTGGGGCTGGAAGGACTGGCTGAAGCCGGCAAAGGGCGCCAGGCCGTTGGGAGCCAGATAGACCACACCCAGGCGGCCGCTGAACTTGCCGGACTTCTCGCCATCGGCCGCCACCGTACCGGTCAGCGGGTTGTAGTCGTCGTAGCGCACATGGTCCTGCCGGCCACCCGCCAGCAGCACCCAGCGCTCACCGATCTTCATCTGGTCTTGCAGATACAGCCCCGTCTGCTTGATGTTGCGCTGGCCCCAGTTGCTGTCCGAGCGCTGTTGCGGACCGATGGTGCCACCGTAGACAGGATCGAACAGATCCAGGTCCGGCATGGTGTAGATGTAGTACTCGTCCCGCCAGGTGGTCTTGGAATAGTCCAGGCCCACGAGCGCCGTGTGCTGCACCGGGCCGGTCTGGAACGTGGACTGCAAGGAGGTGTCCATCGTCACGCCCTTGGAGGTCTGGTAGCGCTCATGGCCACGGCGCGTGAAGCTGCGCTGGTCGCTGGTAAAGCCAAAGTAGTTGCGCGCCCAGGTCTCGCGCCGGTGGATGCTGCCCTGGTAATAGCGCAGGCCGTGGCGCAGCTTGAGGGAATCGCTCAGATCGCGCTCCAGCAGATAGCCCAGCACCTTGCGGTTCACATCAAAGCTGTCAAAGCCGGGCTCGCCGATAAAGCGGCTGGTGGGGATCTCGCCATAGGGGCTGGCATAGACCGTGCCGTAAAGCGGGTAGCCGGCCGGATACACCGTGCCATCGCGCTGGTACTCGGCGCGCAAGGTCAAGGTGGTAGCGGCATCGGGGCGCCAGCGCAAGGAGCCCGCGATATAGGCGCGGTCATCATTGGTGTGGTCCTGCGGTGCATCACTGTCGCGCAGCACCGTGGTCAGCCGGTACGACCAGGTCTTGTCCTCGTTCAGCGCACCGCCGAAGTCTGCCGAGACCTGCTTGCGCTTGAAGCTGCCGATATCAGTGGCAATCTCGCGCAGCGGTTCCGTCGTGGGCTGCTTGCTGATGGCATTGATCAGCCCGCCCGGCGGCAAGGAGCCGTACAAGGTGGAGGCAGCCCCCTTGAGCACCTCCACCCGCTCCAGCCCATAGGGCTCCATCTGGCCGTCGTAGATGCCGACCTGGTAGCGCATGCCGTCCAGATAAGGCTGGGTGCTGGTAAAGCCCCGCACCACAAACTGGTCCGAGACGCGGTCCACCCAGGCGGCGCGGTTGATGCCGGCGGTGTAGGTCAGCGCTTCTGCCACATCCCGGGGCTTGAGCAGCTCCATCTGCTCTGCCGGAATCACCGAGATCGATTGCGGCATCTCGATCAGCGGCGTGTCGGTCTTGGAAGCCGTGGCGCTGCGCTTGGCAACCAGGCCACCGACCGGGCCGGTTGCGGTCTCGCGCTCGGCCTGGGCGGTCACGGTCACCGTTGCCAGCGTGGTGGTCGTTGCCTGTGGTGTGGCGGGCGGGGCTGCCTTCAGCGTGAATGCGCCTGGCTGCGATTGGACGACCACGATGCCGGTACCGGCCAGCAAGCGGTCGAGTGCCTGCCGGGGCGTCAGCGCCGCCTGCAGCGCTGGTGCTGAGCGCCCTGCCACGGTGGCCTGGTCAAACAACACCTGCTGCTTGGCCTGCTGCGAAAACACCCGCAAGGCGCCAGCCAGCGGCTGCGCCGGAATATCAAAGGCAACCGCTTCCTGGGCCTGCGCCGGTGCCGCCATGGCGGCAACCGCCACCGCGACCCACCAGGCCGCTGCGGCTGGCTGCCAACTGCGCGCGCCACCGCGCTGAACCTGTCCTGCCAATGCGCCACTGGCAATGGCGCCCCTCAAATGCTGCTTTGCTCGCATGTCCAAATCCTGCGTTATCCGTTTTTGTTGCCCACGGGGGCCGAATGCGCAGCGCAGCGAATTGTCAGAACGGCAGATCGGGATCGGGCATGCAGCCCAGACAGGCAGCACGCCCAGGCCTTGACCAGACCTCCCACAAATCAGCACTGACAACGCGCACCGCGCGGTCGTGATGGCTGTTGGCTGATCTGCTGCGGGCAGGCACTGGCTGGCAACCTCGGGGCAAAAATGCTGCCCCCTACCTGGATCAACCGTTGCCAGCAGCAAAGTGGGAACGTCCGGGCGCAAAAATTCCGGTCTATTTACGTTTATTTACATTAGCCGCGCGGGCGAATCCGCCATCCGCCCTGTGCTGCCCGGTCCACCCGCACCGGCAACAGATCAGGCAGCGAGCGCAAAAAAGCCGCTGGCGCGCTGGTGATGACCATGCCCGATACCGCCAGCTTGCCCAGCGCTGCGCCTTCGACCGCCACAGGCTCGCCCAGGTAGCGGGAGAGCTCGGCAGCCACCTCGGCCAGCGCAGCCTGCTCAAACACCAGTTGGCCATTGCGCCAGTCGCCCACCGTGCCCGCAGGTGCCGCAAGTGCCGTGTACTGGCCCGTGGCCGGCTCAATGCTGACGCCGCCACCCGCAGTCAACAGCAGTGCGCGCAGGTCATCACGGTGGCGGTCAGGCCGCACCTCGACCTTGCCCTCCAGCACCTTGACCGTGAGCTGAGGCGGCCCCGCCCGCACATTGAAGGCCGTGCCCACCACGCGCACCCGGCTGTTGCCGCTGTCCACGGTAAAGGGTCGGTTGGCATCATGGGCGACCCTAAAAAAGGCCTCGCCGGCGCCAAGTTCGGTCTCGCGGCGCCCCGGGTAGTAACGCACCCGCAGGCTGCTGCTGAAGTTGAGCGCCACCTGGCTGCCATCGGGCAGATCGACCTCGCGCGTCTCGCCCGGGCCGGTGGCCACTGTCAGTTCATAGCTGGCGTGATTGCGCCACCCGTACCAGCCCCCACCGGCCATCAGCACGGCGGCCAGCAGCGCTGGCGCCAGGGCACGGCGCCTGGGCTGCCAGGTGGCAGCACCGCTGCCGCCAACTGCCGATTCCGCCGTGTCGCGGCCTGCAGTTTCAGAAGCGCTGGCCTTGCTGTGCAGGGGGGGATCCGATGCCAGGCGCGGACGTGGAATATGCCGCAGATCCAGCGCCACGCGGCTCAGGTCTTCAAAAATGCTGCGGTTGACCGGATCGCTGAGCCAGGCGTTGAGCTCGCGCTCGTCGGCACCCGTCCAGTCGTGCTCACGCCGCCGCACAAAATAATCGGCAGCTCGTTGGTGGCGCTGCGCCAGTTCAGGGTTGAGGGGGGTCATGGCGTGGCCTCCGCTTGCAGGGCCTGGGCGAGCTTCATGTCTTCGGCGCTGCGGTACTGCACGCGCATCTGGCAATAGGCATAGGCCAGGGTCACATGGTTGTGGACCATGCGGCGTGTGATGCCCATGCGCGCCGCGACCTCGGTCTGCGTCAGCCCATCGATGGCATGCAGCACAAAGGCCTCGCGGCGTCGCTCCGGCAGTTCGGCCAGTGCCTGCTCCATCAGGCCCAGGCGCTGGCTGTGCTCGGCGCAATGCAGAGGATCGCTGGCCTCATCAGCGGCCAGCCCTTCGGCCATCTCGCTGCAATCCTCCAGCGACACCGCCTCAACACGCTCACGCCGCTGGGCCTGCTGCCAAGCGGTGTGCGAGACATTGCGCGCCGCCGTATGCAGGTAGGCGGCCTCCTCGTCTTCAGGCAATTGCTTGTTGCTGGCGGCATAGCGCAGAAACACCTCCTGCACCCCGTCCTCGGCATCTTCCCTGCGCGCCGTGCTCCGCCGCAGCAGGCGCTGCAAGGGCGCGCGCAGACGCTGGTAGGTCCGCGCCAGGGCGCTGCTGGCCGGGGAGTCACCATCGGGCGCCATATCGCCATTGGGGACGCGTGCGTTCATGCTGCCAAGCTGCGCCACCTATGCGCGCATGGTGCCTGGCACAGGATTCGATGAGAACGAGGGATCAAAAGAGATAGCACGGTTCGCTGCGATCAGCCAGCGCTCCGGATTGGCAAACCCTGCGCGGGTGTGCGCCAAGAGGGGTACCGTGCTACTTGCGGAGGTCAGGCCATTGGTTATGACTGGGGGCGATTGTAGCCAGCGCCAGCGGCTTTTTGCATGCAAGGGATGACGATAGGCGCAGCATCTGCAAGCCAGCCCATCAAGGTCCCCGCTGAGCCTCAGCTTGGTCTATGTTCTATCCCAGGCAGCAGCGGCCGATTGCAGTCGCTCGTAAGCCGTGTCTGGGCAGCAGGGCCAAGCAGGATGCCGCCCAGCCCCCCTACCTGGCCATTCCGGATGACATCACATGCGCTGGGACGGCAGCGCAGGAAAGAATTGTTCACCATTCAGTCCATAGAAAATTGTAAAGAAATGAACAATTTTCATATTTTCTGTAATAATTTTTGCACTTTGATTTCTGACCCATCGCGCCGTCACCATGTTCCTCAAACCCCTGTTGGCTGGATCCATAGCCCTTGCTGCAGCTAGCGTTTTTGCAGCATCTGCTCAACAGTCAGTCCTTGAACGGGCGCAGAATTTCGAGCACTCCGGCCGGTTTGAGCTTGCACGCCAGGCCTATGGGGAGAGCGCAGCATCCAGCAATCCGGGCGACAAGCGCGCAGCGCTCTTGGGGCTTGCACGGGTGGCCAGGGCACAGAGCCAGCTTTTGCAGGCGCGCGACATCTACGCACAGATCCTCGCCGAGGACCCCTCCGACCTGGAGGCGAAAAATGGAATGGCCTGGGTGCTTCTGGCGGACTATGAGGTTGCGCAGGCACAGCAGGGCTTTGGGCAAACGCTCGATGTCCAGCCGCACAATGCAGAAGCCCTCGCAGGGCTTGCGCAGTCCCAGAACGTGTTTCGCTACCAACTGGATGCCAAAGGGAGCTATCTCAGCAACGATGTCGGCAAGCTTTGGGGTGGCAGCCTGGGCTTTTCCACCGCCATTGATGCGAGACAGGTTCTGGATGTGGACCTGCGGCGCAACAGTGTCGATGTCGGGCTTCTGGACCGGCCGACAGACAGTCGCTTGATACCCTCAACCTCGGCCGCCATCGGCTACCGATGGCAAGTGCCGTCGCACTACAGCATCCGGCTGAGCGCGGAACATATCGAGCGAGATGACACTGCGACGCAACGACGCCTGGGCATGGAAGGCGAGTACCAGATCACCGAGGGGCTGCTCTTGTCCGGGGGACTGCGACAGAGCTTTGGTTCTGGTTGGCGGTCGCAATTGCGCCATGTGGGCTTGGGCATCGGCCTGGGAGCAGGCTGGCAAGCTGTGGTGCGCCTCTACTCGGAGCACAACATCGACCAGGACACCCACCGCCGCGCCTTGGCGCTGGAGGCGGTACGGCAAGGACCCGGTCACATGCTCTGGGTGCTTGGAACCAGCCATGGCACCTCTCCCAATGCAACGGATGTGTATGGGCGCGCGGTCCTCCCCGTCGGTCAGCAAGGTGCCATTCTGGCAACGATTCGGCACCTTTCCCTCAATCGTGAAACGCAGGTGGAGCTAGGGTGGCGCAAATACTGGAATTAGGCGAGGCGCAGTTCACCCCGCCGGCAGCGGCCCAGTTCCGCATCTTGCTGATCGATTGTGATGAACTGCATGCCCGCCAGGTATCGGCATGGCTTGCGGACCGCGCAGACATGCAACTGACTTGCTGCGCCCCGGGCGCTGACTTGCAGCGTGTGCTGTACGCAGACCCCTGGGACTTGATCATTGCCAACCTCGATGAGGTCGCGCTGGCTGCGTTGCCGTCGGCTTTGCCGCGCTTGGGTGGCTGGGGCGTGCCTGTGCTTGGCATCGTGCGCCAACTCGGAGTGATGAACATCCGCGCAGCGCTGAGCCAGCAAGTGGACAATGTCCTGCTCAGAACTTACTCCTGCAGTGAACTGCTCGATCAGATATACACGCTCGTTCACGAAAAGCGCGAGCAGCGTGCGCGCCAGCGCCAGGTCACGTTGGCCGTGGGTGCCCACCCTGACGATGTGGAGATCGGATGCGGCGGCACGCTACTGAAAAAGCGCGCCATGGGGCATGAGGTTGTCGTGCTGATACTGAGCCGTGGAGCCAAAGGGGGGGATGTCAATTTGCGGCTGGAGGAGGCGCAGCAGGCATCGATGCTGCTCAATGCGACGCTGAAGGTGGGGGATCTGCCAGACTCGCAGGTGCCAGAAGGGGCCCAGACGATTGAGCTGATCGAGCGCGTCGTGCGTGAAGTCGCACCGACCCATATCTACACCCACTCCTCGCATGACTCGCACCAGGATCACCGCAATGCGCACCTAGCGACCTTGGCGGCGGCCAGGCATACACCGAACCTTTATTGCTACCAATCGCCATCATCAACGACGGACTTCCGCCCCAACCTGTTCGTGGACATCACGGATCACATGGACAAGAAGGTGCAAATGATCCAGAAGTACCACAGCCAAGTGGCAAAGCATGCTGGGCTCGATTCTGCGTACATTTCTGCAACTGCACGTTATTGGGGGCGCCATGCAGGCTATGGGCTGGTGGAGCCCCTGGAAATCATTCGGCAGCTCGATCGCTAAGAACACTGCCAAGATCGACTATCTCGGCATTCTTCAAAGGATGGGTCGTTTCCTGCTGGCGAAAGCGGCGCATGGCTTCGGCACTGGCGGCGAAACCATGGGTCAGCGCCAATTGGTAGGCACGCAAAAACTGCCCATGGCCGACCACCACGACAAAGCCGGAGCCCCGCGCCACCAAACGTTGGTGAAATGCGCTGACACGCGCCATGAAATCAGCAAAGGACTCGGCATCCGCGCCATCTGCGTAGTCGGGGCTGCAGCGCTCCCAGTAGGCGCTGACCCAGGGGCGACGGGTCTCGACCGTCGAGCCCGCGCAACGCGATGGGCTCAGGTAGCAGAACTCTTCAATGGGCCAGACCTCCGCTGGAGTGCGTTGCCAGTGATCGAGCAAGGGGGCGGCCGTCTGTCTTGCGCGCAGCAGGGGCGACGTGATCACCAGATCGGGGGCGCTACTAAAGCGCTCGACCAGGGCTTGGGCCTGTGCATGCCCCAACGCCGTCAGCGGTGCGTCCGGATGCGCTACCGCCCCTGCATTGACCGTGCTTTGACCGTGGCGCACGATCCACAGCTTCAGGCCTTGTTCAGTGCTTGCCATTCCTTGATTTCCACCAGCTGTTCCACCAGATAACGAACCGTCATGACTTCCTTGAACGGCTGCAGCCCATCGGGCATGGCCTGCCCTTGCATCTCCGCGACCAGCAAGGCGGGCAAATCCAGGCCTGCGGCCTGGGTCAGAGGCAGCGTGCCAGGAAAGCGGGGGTTGATCTCCAACAGCTTGGGCACGCCGTCTGCATCCTCTCGAAACTGCACATTCGCCGCAAACCGTACCCCCATGGCCTGGGCCACATCGATCGCTGCTTGGGACAATGCGGGCAAATGCTGCGTGCGTGCCGCCATGGCGATCCCGGAGTCAATTTTCATGCGGAGCCTGGGCACTGCAGCGATGGCCACGCCATCGGCACGCAGGTACACGTCCACCGAGTATTCGTTGCCGGGGAGCCATTCTTGCAGCAGATACGAGCCATCGCGAGGGATGGCAGCCAGATCCTGCGGTCCTCTGACGATCTGCGCCCCCCGCCCGCCCGCCCCTCGGCGCGGCTTGATAAACAGCGGCGCAGCTGCCGAATGCAGAAGGCCCGAAGTATCCACAAAGGGCTCAAATTGCGGCACAGGAACAACCGCTTGCGCGGCTTCAAGAAGCGCCAGCTTATCGGCGCACAGCGCCAGCGCTTTGAGCGGCGACAAGGGAACCTGGATACCTTGGGCCTGGAACTCCTGGCTTTTCAGGGCCAGCGGAACCAATTCCGCATCAACCGTGGCAATCACCAGGTCAATGCGGTGGTGCAGGCACAGCGCCAAAAGACGCTGCGAGAAAAAAGGATCATCGCCGCGAGGCACAATCAGACGTTGCGCAGCGGGTACCAGATAGAGCCCGGTTGCGCACGGATCCATATCCGCCATGAACAGTTGATGATCGCTGTGGAGGCTTTTCCAAACGCTGATGGCCGAAGGTCCACCAGCACCGGTGATCAATATTTTCATGAGCGAATGGAGCTTGCAAAAAGTACTATCTTATTCTGGTTCAGAGCTGAAGTGCCAATGACATGGAACTGATGAGACCTGGTGTTGAATGGTTGTTGATAGCGTGGGTGTTTGCCGGCACCGTTCCCTTGCTCGTCTCCTTCATCCAGTTTGTGCTGGTGGGCCTGCATGGGCTTGGCAAGCCCTATGCACGCTGCCAAGACACCACCCCCAATGTGGCATTCATCGTGCCTGCGTGGAATGAAGGCGCCAGCATACGCGCCACCATCGAATGCCTGATGCGGCTGGACTATCCGCTGGAGCGCATACGGGTGATGGTGGTCGATGACGCCAGCACCGATGACACCCCCGAGATCCTGCAACAAGCCCAGCGCGAGTTTGCTGGCCGGGTGTTTCATCTGCGGCGGGAAAACGGCGGGCAAGGCAAAGCCCATACCTTGAATTTCGGGCTGGAGACGGTGCTGCAGGAGCCCTGGGCAGAAGCCATTGTCATCATGGATGCCGATGTTCTGTTCCCGCCGTTGACGCTGCGGCGCATGGCCCGGCATCTGGCCGATCCCGAGGTGGGTGCGGTGACGGCCTACATCAAGGAAGGCAGTCGGCCAGGCAATCTTTTGACGCGGTTCATCGCGTTTGAATACATTGCCGCACAGGCGGCTGCCAGGCGCTCACAGAATGTGACCGGCGCGCTGCTGTGCATGGCCGGGGGCGCTCAACTGCACACGCGGCAGAACCTTCTGGACATGGGTGGCCGCATCGATACCTCCTCGCTCGCCGAGGACACGGACACCACCCTCAGAACGCAGTTGAACGGGCGCAAGGCCGTGTTCGATGGCAACGCCGTCGTCTGGGCCGAAGAGCCGGGAAGCCTGGAATCACTATGGAAGCAACGTTTGCGCTGGGCCCGAGGCAACCTTCAACTCACCCGAACCTACCGCAAGCTCTGGTTTCGCCCTTCCGTGCATCCGCGCCTGGGTGGGCCATGGTTTGGCCTGGTCTGGATGTCAACGGTGGCCGTGCCTTTGCTGGCGATCCTGTCGTCGCTGGGTTTGTGGGCTCTGCATTTTGTCAATCCAGGCCTAGCGGGCAGCACGCTCAGACACTTTTGGATGGTCAGCGCGTTGATCTACTTCTTTATTACCCTTTTCGCCATGCTGATCGACCCGCCCACGGGGCGAAGGACTTGGCTGCAGGGTTTGGCCTATCCGGGACTCATCAGCCTGTTTTTCATGTGGGCGTCCATCGTGGAGTTCAGCCGCAACAGCACCGGGCCTTATACGGCTAGCCTGATGTTCCTTGCCTATAGCTGGAGCAGCCTCAGCATGGTGGCGATATGGGCGCTCTATGTCGCAGAAAAGCGTGGACTTCTGCCCCATTGGCTGCGCAACCTGCTGGTCATGGCCATCGGATACGGCGCACTCAACGGTGCCGTCGCCTTCGCTGCCATCTTGGCAGAAGCCAAGGGCGCGGACCGCCGCTGGGACAAGACCATCAAAACTGGAAAAGGCCGGATTCTCGAATGAACGATCCAACGTCCAGCTTCTCGAAGCTGCAATCCGAGGACACGCGCCAGGAGCGCCGGCTGGTATGGGCCGAGCTACTGGTCATCGTGGTGACGCTGTGTGCTGCGCTCGCGCTGGTCCTGGCCATCCGCCAGTGACCGCCAGCGATCCCTTGCCCTGCCTGTGCCAATGCCATCTTGACCCGGAAGAAGCGCTGGTGCGGGCTGTAATGGCTGGTTGATCGCGCCCATCGGCACTGCCACCAAGCAACTTGCCCCGCCATGCGGCAACACCCATAACGCGGGGGAGGCCTCCAACGCAAGCCAGCTGACGAGTAGTCACTCCACCAGCCGCAGGCGAGCTTTCTCCGACCTTGCCAGGCGGATACGTCGCCATCCATCACCCAAGCCCATGCGTTTTGTATAGTTTTGTACACTGCCTCTCCCAGCGCTACATTCGGTCAGAAAACCCCTTTGCCAAAGCGCCGCTGGCTTGAACAATCGCTCCGTCAGTTTGACAAAACAACACCTCCAAAAGGATTTGACCATGAGCGCAGCACAAGACAAGGTTCTCTACACCGGCCGCACGACCACCACCGGCGGCCGCTCCGGCGCATCGCGCAGCGATGACGGGCATCTGGATATTCACCTGACCCAATTTGGCGCGGCAGGCACGGGCACCAATCCCGAGCAGCTGTTTGCGGCGGGCTGGTCGGCCTGCTTCATGGGGGCGATGGCACGCGCGGCGCAGCCGCTGGGCGTCAAGCTGCCGGCAGAGCTGGCAGTCGATGCCGAGGTGGACCTGGTGCAAAACGCCGAGGGCTTTGCGCTGGCGGCGCGGCTGAACGTCAGGGTGCCGGGCGTGGCTCATGACCAGGCGCTGGCCGTGGTGCAGGCGGCGCACCAGATCTGCCCTTACTCCAAGGCGACACGCGGCAATATCCAGGTCGATCTTTCCGTGGCCTGATCGCCCTTTCGCTCCCCACCCCGCTTACCTCCATGCGCAGCATTCTTCAACGGCTTGTCCCTTCCACCCTGCTGGCGCGCGTCGCCTTGCTGGTGGTGCTGGGCATGGGGGTGGCGCAGTTGCTCACCTATATGGCCATTCGCCATGAGCGTGAGCAGGCGCTGATGCGGCTGATGATCAGCGGGGTCGAGCGCGATATTGCCAGCTCGGTCGCGCTGATCGACCGGCTGCCGGCCAATGAGCGCCAGGACTGGTTCCTCAAGCTCGAGCGGCCCAACTACAGTTTTTCTCTGGAGGGCGTGGTCAGCAACGCCGCGCCCACCGACCCGGCCCTGGCCCGCTTTGCGCAGGTGGTGGCCGATGCCTTGCAGCCCTTTCCGGTGCTGGCGATGGGCCAGTTGGGCGACCGGCCCGATGCCGTGCGCATCCAGCTGCGGCTAAGTGACGGCACACCGCTGTACATCGTGGCGCGCCGCGTGCCGATGCCGGTGTCGGGCTGGGTCACCTGGTTGCTGCTGGGCCAGTTGCTGGTGCTGGCAGGCCTGGCCTGGCTCGCGGTGCGCCTGGTCACCCGGCCTTTGGAGAGGCTGGCAACGGCGGCCGACCAGCTGGGCCCCGACCTGCAGCCCACTGTGGTGGCCGAGGCCGGCCCCGCCGAGGTAGTACGCGCCGCGCGCGCCTTCAACGCCATGCAGCGGCGCATTGCCGGCTACCTGAACGAGCGCGTGCAAATCCTCGCCGCCATCTCGCACGATCTGCAGACCCCCATCACGCGCATGCGCCTGCGGGTGGACCTGATGGACGATATGCCCGATGCCGACAAGTTTCGCCAGGACCTGGAGGCCATGCGCAGCCTGGTGCAGGAAGGCCTGAACTATGCCAAGACCTTGCAAGGCTCCGACGAGAAAGTGCGGCGCCTGGACATGGATGCGCTGCTGCGCAGCATCGTCAACGACTATGCCGACACCGGCAGCCCGGTGACCATGGACGGCGCTGCGGGCCAGCCCATCAGCACCCGGCCCAATGCGCTGCGCCGCATTCTGGGCAACCTGATCGACAACGCCTTGAAATACGGCCAGCGCGCCGATGTGCATCTGCGCCTGCAGGCTGGCCATCTGTGCATCGACGTCTGCGATGCCGGGCCCGGCATCCCCGAGGAGCAGCTTGCAGCCGTGCTGCAGCCCTTCTACCGGGTTGAGGCCTCCCGCAACCGCGACACCGGCGGCTCCGGCCTGGGCCTGGCCATTGCCCACCAGCTGAGCCTGTCGCTGGGCGGCACCTTGAGCCTGCACAACCGCCCCGAAGGCGGCCTGCGCGCCAGCCTGCAGCTGCCGGCGACCCGCTGACACCCACTGACACCACCGACACCTTCTGCCATGACAAGCACCTCCCCTGCCAGCGACCACGTTCTTTTGGTGGATGACGACCGGGACATCCGCGACCTGGTCAGCGCCTACCTGCAAAAAAATGGCCTGCGTGTGACCTCCGCACCTACGGGCCGGCATATGCGGCAGCTGCTGGAGACCGCCTGCCCGTTTGACCTGGTCATCCTCGACCTGATGCTGCCCGGCGAAGACGGGCTCACCCTGTGCCGCGACCTGCGCGCCGGCAAGTTCAAGACCACGCCCATCATCATGCTGACGGCACGCGGTGATGAGACCGACCGGGTGCTGGGCCTGGAGATGGGCGCCGATGACTACATGCCCAAACCCTTTGCCGCGCGCGAGCTGCTGGCACGCATCAAGTCGGTATTGCGGCGCACCCGCATGCTGCCGCCCAATATGCGCAGCAGCGAAGAGGCGCGCTTTCTGGCCTTTGGCGAATGGCGGCTCGATACCGTGGAGCGCGTGCTGCTGGACCAGGAAGGCGTGATGGTGTCGCTGAGCGGCGCCGAATACCGGCTGCTGCGCGTGCTGGTGGACCACCCGCAAAAGGTGCTCAGCCGCGACCAGATCCTGTCCATCACCCAGGGCCGCGAAGCCGAGCTGTTCGAGCGCTCCATCGACCTGATGATCAGCCGCCTGCGCAAATGCCTGAACGACGATGCCCGCGAGCCGCGCTATATCAAGACGGTGCGCAGCGAGGGCTATGTGTTTGCCAGCCAGGTAGAGGCCCAGGATGTTTAGTGTTCGCAAATGGCTGTATGCCTGCATGTTCCTGCTGGGCTGTGCCGCCGCTGAGATCGCCTCGCCTGCAGGCCGGCCCTGCCCCTTGGCCAGCTGCTCGACCCCGCTGCGCAAACGCGGGCCTCGTGCTTAGGACCGCCAAGTAGCCCCCATCACACCCCACACCGCCACCTTTCAGGTGGCGGTGGCGTTTCCGGGGTCGGCCATCACGGCTTTGTATAGCTGTGTATCTGCCCGCGCCACGTGCTACACGGCCATGCATTTGGGGGGTGCACGTGACACATGCCACATACATGGCGGCGGTCTACTAGCTAACAGCCAAGACAAACAAGTTTCGGCACTGAGCACCCCCACCACCTTCCTCATGCAAAGGCCCTCCATGAACCCGATCACCACCTCCTCCCGCCGCAGCTTCTTGGGCAATGCCGCCCTCGGCCTGGCCCTGGCGCCCATGGGCAGCTTGCTGGCCAGCAGCGCACGCGCCGCCAGCCCGGCAGGCGCCACCAGCTTTGGCCCGCTCAAGCAGATCGATGCCGGCGACCTGCGGGTGGAATACGCCGAAGCGGGCCCCGCCAACGGCCCTGTCGCCATCCTGCTGCACGGCTGGCCTTATGACATCCATGCCTTTGTCGATGTGGCGCCGCGCCTGGCGGCTGCGGGCTACCGCGTCATCGTGCCCTACTTGCGCGGTTACGGCGGCACGCGTTTTCTGTCGGCCAGCACAGCACGCAATGGCCAGCAAGGCGCAGTTGCGCAGGACATCATTGCGCTGATGGATGCGCTGGGCGTGCGCCAGGCCGTGCTGGGCGCCTTTGACTGGGGTGCGCGCACCGCCTGCATCATGGCGGCGATCTGGCCCGAGCGGGTCAGCGGCCTGGTGTCCGTGAGCGGCTACCTGATCGGCAGCCCCCAGGCCAATGCCAAGCCCCAGGCGCCTGCTGCCGAATACGCCTGGTGGTACCAGTCCTACCTGGCCACCGACCGGGGCCGCGACGGCTATGCCGCCAACCCCGCCGCCTTCAACCGCTTTATCTGGCAGCAGGCCTCGCCCCAATGGCAGTTTGACGATGCCACCTACCAGCGCAGCGCCCAGGCCTTTGACAACCCCGATCATGTCGCCATCGTGGTGCACAACTACCGCTGGCGCATTGCACTGGCACAGGGCGAATCGCGTTTTGATGCGCTGGAGGCCCGGCTGGCCAGCGCGCCCCGCATCGCAGTTCCCAGCATCACGATGGAGGGCGATGCCAATGGCGCGCCGCACCCCGCGCCTGCCGCCTATGCCGCCAAGTTCAGCGGCCCCTACCAGCACCGCAACCTGGAGGGCGGCATTGGCCACAACCTGCCCCAAGAGGCGCCCGCCGCCTTTGCCCAGGCTGTTATCGACGTCACCCGCTTGTAAGCCCGTCCTCAACCAACCATCCAAGGAGCTGCCATGGCCTTGTACCTTGTTGCCTTTGCCGCCGGGGTGCTCAGCGTGCTGAGCCCCTGCATCCTGCCCGTTCTGCCCTTTGTCTTTGCACGCCAGGGCCAACCCAGCCGCCACGGCAGCCTGCCGCTGCTTGTCGGCATGGCGCTGGCCTTTGCGGCCGCCGCATCGCTGGCCGCTGCCGCCGGCGCCTGGGCGGTGCAACTGAGCCAGTGGGGCCGGGGCCTGGCGCTGCTGGGCTTGGGCGTGTTTGCAGCGTCCCTGCTGTTCCCTGGCCTGGCCGCCTGGTGGAGTCGGCCGCTGGTGCAGATCGGAGAAAAGCTGGCTGCCCAGAACCCTCAGCAGCGCTGGCTGCATTCCGCGCTGCTGGGCGCGGCCACCGGCCTGATCTGGTCGCCCTGCGCCGGCCCGGTGCTGGGCCTGCTGCTGTCGGGTGCCGCACTGGCGGGGGCGGACACCGCCACCAGCCTGCTGCTGCTGAGCTATGCGGCCGGTGCCGGCCTGGCCTTGTGGGCGGCCCTGCGCATCAGCGCCGGCACCATGGCGCGACTGCGGGCCCATTGGCTGCCGGGCGAACGCGGTCGGCGTGTTGCAGGCGCCGCGATGCTGGCCGCCGTGCTGGCCGTGGCCACCGGACTGGACAGCCGCCTGCTTGCACAATCGGGCGCATTGAGCGGCTTGGCCAGCAATGGGCTGGAGAGCAGTCTGCTGCAAGCGGCGATGCCCTCGGCCCAAGCGGCCGAGTTGGCAGGCAATAACCCAGGTGCCCCTTACGCCAGCTCCCTGCCAGTGGAATCGACCCGCCCCAGCCTGGACGGCGGCACCCAATGGCTGAATGCCGAGCCGCAGTCCATCCCCGCGCTGCGCGGCAAGGTGGTGCTGGTTAATTTCTGGACCTATTCCTGCGTCAACTGCCTGCGCACCCTGCCCTATGTCAATGCCTGGGCGCAAAAGTATGCCGATCGTGGCCTGGTGGTGGTGGGGGTGCATGCGCCCGAATTCGCGTTCGAAAAGGACCGCAGCAATGTCGAGAAGGCCTTGCAGCAGCTCAAGATCAGCTACCCCGTCGTACAGGACAACGGGTTCCGCATCTGGCGCGCTTTCAACAACCAGTACTGGCCGGCCCTCTACCTGGTCGACGCCCAAGGGCGGGTGCGCCACCACCAGTTTGGCGAAGGCGGCTATGCGGCGACCGAGCGTGCGCTGAACGAGCTGCTGCGCGAAGCCCAGTCCCCATCGGCGGCAACGGCCTCTGCGCCTAATGCCAACACCGTCCCCGACACCCAGGGCCTGGGTATGGCCGCCGACACCGCCAGCCTGCGCAGCCCCGAGCTCTACCTGGGCTACGACAAGGGCGGCAGCCTGCGCCTGGCAGGCCGCCCCGCCCCCGACAAGGCAGCGGACTACCAGCCAGCGTCGCTGCGCCTCAACACCTGGACCTTGCAGGGCAACTGGACCTTGAAGCCCGAGTGGGTACAAGCCAATAGCGCCGGCGGCCGCCTTGCCCTGCGCTTTGAAGCCCGCGACGCCAACCTGGTGCTGGGCGCCGCCGGTGCCGGTCCGCTACGCTTTCGCCTGACCATCGACGGCCAGCCCCCAGGCATCCACCACGGCAGCGATGTCGATGCCCAGGGCTACGGCCAGGTCGATGCGACGCGGCTTTACCAGCTGGTGCGCCAGCAGGGCCCGGTGAAGCAGCGCACGGTGGAGATCGAGTTTCTGGATGCGGGTGCACAGGGATATGCGTTTACGTTTGGCTAGGAGGCTTAGCATTGCGCGCCTGCTAGGATCTACTGCCCCTCGCGGGCAGCCCCCAACTGCCACACCCCCAATTTGGAAGCGGATGGCGGTTCCGCTCCGCTGAGACACGCTACAGACAGCGGCCTGCTGCGATTCGCCTTACCATCACGTAGCCGCTGAGCCAGCCAGTCAGCGCCATCGCCTCTGATCCCCCACCAACAGGAGCCTCCATGCCCATCGAACTCTGGTTAGCCTTTGTCGCCGCATCCGCCGTGCTGCTCATTATCCCGGGGCCGACGATTCTCACGGTGATCAGCTACTCCTTGGCGCAAGGGCGCCGCGCCAATGTGCCGCTGGTTGCGGCGGTGGCGCTGGGCGATTCGACGGCGCTGGTCGTGTCGCTGCTGGGGCTGGGTGCGCTGCTGGCGGCTTCGGCCTTCTGGTTCACCGTCGTCAAATGGGCAGGCGGCCTCTACCTGCTTTACCTCGGCATCAAGCTCCTACGCGCGGGCATCTCGCCGTCCGCGCTGGCAGCAGCGCCTGTCTCCAGCTCGCGCTGGAAACTGTTTGCCAATACCTACCTGGTCACCGCACTCAACCCCAAGGGCATCGTCTTTTTTGTGGCCTTCCTGCCGCAGTTCATCAGCCCAAGCGCGCCCGTTGCCCAGCAGCTCTGGATTCTGGCCCTCACCTTTGTCGCGATGGCCACCCTCAATGCCACGCTGTATGCCGTGTTTGCATCGTCTGCGAGAAAGCTGCTGTCTTCACCGAAGGCCATGCAGCGCTTCCATATCGCCGGGGGCAGCCTGCTGTCGGCGGCGGGGGTTTGGGCGCTGTTGGCCCGGCGGCCAGGCTAAGAACCTGTTCAAAGGCCAGCCCGCAGCGCCTCAATGTCGCTGCGTCAACCACGCAGCTTGGCGAGCCTGGACGGCTGCTGCCGATTCGCCCACCAGCTCGGCATAGACCTGGGGCGCGGTGGCGCCCTCGGTGTTGATGATGAGCACCCGGGACTGCGCATCCAGTCCCAACTCGGCCCAGCCGGCCGCATCGCCGCGCAAGACCTGCAAAGCAGCCAGGCCCGCCACGCCGGATTCGCCCGCCACCACGGGGATATCGCCGCCCACGCCCTGGGCCAGAGTCCGCATCGCGGCAATGGCTGCGTCGTCCTCCACCGTCATAAAGTGGTCCACGCTGGGGTCCAGAAACTTCCAGGCCAGCGGCGAGGTCTCGCCACAGGCCAGGCCGGCCATCACCGAATCGACCGAACCCGTCGCCTGGGCCGGCCGCCCCTGGATGGCGCTTTGCAGCAGGCAATCGGCCTGGGCCGGCTCCACCACCACCAGGCGCGGGCGCTGTGCGCCATGCACTTCCCACAGGTAGCTGGCCAGGCCGGCGGCCATGCCACCCACACCGCCTTGCAATAACACATGGCTGAAGGCACTGGCGGCGCCCTGCTGCGCGCCGGTCTGCTCGATGACTTCGGCCGCGATGGTGCTATAGCCCTGCATGACATCGCGCGGAATGTCTTCATAGCCTTCGTACGATGTGTCCGAGATGACCTGCCAGCCATGGGCCTGCGCCAGGCGGGCGGCCTCTTCGACCGAGGCATCGTAGTTGCCGGCAATGCGCACAATCTCGGCGCCATAGGCGGCAATGGCCTGCTCGCGCTCGGCGCTCACCTGGGCATGCAGCACGATCTGGCAGCCGCAACCGGCATCGCGCGCGGCAGCGGCCAGGCTGCGGCCATGGTTGCCATCGGTGGCGCTGATGACGGTATAGCCCTTCAGCTGCACGGCATAGCGCCCGCTCAGGATGGCGGCCGGATCCAAGCCTGGGTGCAGGCGCAGAATCTGCCGCACCAGTGCCACCGGCGCGCCCAGCGCCTTGAAGCTGCCCAAGCTGGAGCGCAGCGATTCATCCTTGAGGCGAAAGCTGGCAATGCCCAGTTGCTGCGCCAAACCAGGCAAATCACGCAGCGGCGTGGCCTGGCGCGCAATGCCCTGCCAGCTGCTGAGCCAGCGGCGGCTTTCTTGCGCGCGCTCCACGCGCATGATGGCTTGCAGGTCGGCGGGATAGGCACTGCGCTGGGCGCGGGGATTGGCGATCAACATTGAAGGGGTCTCCAGGGGCAAAGGGCAAGAAGGTTGAGGGATGCCTGCATGGCTAGCTTGCATCCTCAACCGCTACCCGGCCATCGTAGAGGTGGCACCCTGGATTTTTGTCCCTGTATCGCGCCTCCAAATGGAACGATTTACCGTTTTGCCCTAGACCTCTGCGAGCTTGTTGCATGCCTGCAGATCCGGCACTCCAACCCCGTTAATCCGGCAGCCCTATCGGTAGCGCCATGCCGGTTTTCTCGCGCTCCATCGCCACAAAGGTCTTGAAGCGTTTGACGTTGTTGCTGCTGAAAAACAGCTGCCGGGTCAGCGCGTTGTAGTGCGCCATGTCGGTGACGGCCAGGATCAGGATGAAGTCCCACTCGCCCGTCACGTAGTAGCACTGCTGCACTTCGGGGCAGTCCATGAAGACGCGCTTGGTGGCATCGAGCAGGTCCACCCGTTCGCTCTCGGCCTCCACGCCGACGATGACAGTGAGCGGGTAGCCGACGGCGGCGGGCTCGATCTCCACCGTGTAGCGTTTGATGACGCCCTCCTCGCCCAAGCGCTTGAGCCGGCGGTTGACGGCAGCCGTCGAGAGGTTCACCCGCGCGCCCAGCTCCGCCTGGGGCAGGCGCGCATCGCGCTGCAGGTGGGCGAGCAGTTGCAGGTCAAAGCTGTCCAAGTGTGATGCCATCGTGGTCTCTCCAGCCGCGCAGTATGCACTGTCCAGTCTTCGCTTCGCGCATCAGCTCGCGGAAAACGCCGCCACCATCTGCCGCAGCAGCTGCGATGCCACCGGCGACAGCGGCCGGCCGCTGCGGGTGACCACATGCAGTTGGCTGTGGTTCAGCACCGGGCTGGCCAAAGGCAGGGACACCAAGGTATCCAGCGCCACGCCCTGCAGCGGGATGGAGCGCGGCGTCATTATGTAGCCCAGGCCCATCACCGCAAAATCCCACAGCACCTTGAAGGAGTTGGTGGTCAGCATGGGCTGCAGGCGGATGTTTTCCTCCAGCTCGGCGGCCTGGATGTGCTTGCGCACGCCAAAGGATTCCTCCAGCGCTGCGCCCGGGTAAGGCGCCAGATCGGCCAGGCTCAAGGGCCCGTTGTGGCCGGCCAGCGGATGGCCCTTGCGCACATGCACCCGCACAGGGGCCAGCCGGGCATGGTGGGAGCGCAGGCGCGCATCGTTGGGCGGCTGGAACACGATGCCGATATGCGCCCGGTCCTCCAGAATGCACTGCACGGCCTCCTCGGTACCGGCCACCTTGATGTGGTAGCGCACATCGCCATGGGCTTTGATGAAACCCTGCAGCACCGGGCCCATCACCATGTCCAGCGTGCCCTCGCCCAGCACCAGGTCCAGGTGGCCCGATTGCGCGTTCTTGAGGCTGTTGACCTCCGCCACAAAGGTGTCGTGCAGGTCTTGCTGGCGGCGGGCAAACAGTGCCAGCATGCGGCCAGCATCGGTCACCACCACGCCCCGGCCGCGCCGCTCCAGCAGCACCAGGCCGGTGTCCTGCTCCAGCCGCGCCACCGTGCGGCTGACCATCGACGGATCCACCGCCAGCACATCGGCCGCGCCGCGCACCGAGCCGGTTTCCATGATCTGCAGCAGGCACAGCGCCCGCTTGCGGTCCAGCACATCGTCCATACCCAGGTTCAACATCGCTTGCCTCCGCCAATTGTTGCGATTCTTGCAACGTTTGATTGCTTGCGTTGTCATGGACGCGACGGATGGCGCTTTCGATAATGGTTTGACTTTTTTGTGACGGCCCCACCATGAACGCACCACTCCAACCTGCCTTGCTATCCGCCGTACAGGCCCTTGCGCCTGAGTTTGTCGGCATCCGCCACCAGATCCATGCTTTCCCGGAGCTGGCCTTTGAAGAGCTGCGCACCAGCGACCTGGTGGCCGAGCGCCTGCAGTCCTGGGGCTATGAAGTGCACCGGGGCCTGGGCAGCACGGGCGTGGTGGGCCGCCTCAAAAAAGGCCAGGGCAGCCGCAGCATCGGCATTCGTGCCGACATGGATGCGCTGCCGATCCAGGAGAAAACCGGCCTGCCCTATGCCAGCACCCTGAGCGGCAAGATGCATGCCTGCGGCCACGATGGCCACACCGCCATCCTGCTGTGCGCTGCGCGCTACCTGGCTGAATCGGTGGACTACAACGGCACCCTGAACCTGATTTTTCAGCCGGCGGAAGAGAACGAGGGCGGCGCCTTGCGCATGGTCGATGACGGCCTGTTCGAGCAGTTTCCCTGCGATGAAATCTATGCGCTGCACAACACGCCGGGCCTGCCGGTGGGCCAGATCGGCATGATCGCCGGGCCCGCGATGGCCTCGTTCGACCGTGCCACCGTGACCTTGACCGGCCGCTCCGCCCATGGCGCCATGCCCCACCACGGCATCGACGTGATGCAGGCCGCCGCCAGCATCGTGCTGGGCCTGCAGTCGCTGGTCAGCCGCGAGGTCGATGCGCTCAAGTCGGCCGTCATCACCGTGGGCTCCATCCAGGCCGGCGCCACCTACAACATCGTGCCCGAGAGCGCCACGATCAAGATCGGCATCCGCGCGCTCAACCCCGAGGTGCGCAACCAGATCGAGACCCGGCTGCGCGACTTTGTCAGCGCCCAGGCCCAGAGCTACCAGCTCAAGGCCGATCTGCTGTACGAGCGCAAGTACCCGGTGCTGGTCAACCATGCCGCGCAAACCGAGCGTGCCCGCGAAGTGGCCGCCAAACTGCTGGGCGCCGACAACGTGGTGACCCGGGGCCCGGTGATGGGTAGCGAAGACTTTGCCTACATGCTGGAGCACCGCCCCGGCGCCTATGTGCGGCTGGGCAATGGCCTGGGACAGGACGGCGGCTGCATGGTGCACAACCCGCTGTACGACTTCAATGACAAGGCCCTGCCCATCGGCGCGGCCTTCTGGGCCAGCCTGGCACAAAGCTATCTGCAATAAACCACCGAGCGAGAGCACCATGCACACAACCTATCGCCGCCAGTTTCTCCAATACGCCAGCCTGCTGGCGGGCGCCCCCTGGCTGGCCACGCAACAGGCCTGGGCAGCCGATGCCTACCCGACCAAGCCGCTGTCGCTGGTCGTGCCCTACCCCGCTGGCGGCGCCAGCGATACTGCCGCCCGCATCTTTGGCGAATCTATTGGCAAGAGCCTCAAGCAGCAAGTCGTGGTGGAGAACTACGGCGGCGGCACCGGCCTGATCGGTGCCAACAAGGTACTGAGTGCGCAGGCCGATGCCTATACCTTCTTCCATGGCTCGATCAATGAGGTGTTTCTGGCGCCCATGCTCAACCCCTCGGCCCGCTATAGCCCGAAGGATTTCAGCCTGGTCGCGCCGATCAGCGAAGCGCATATCGTGCTGCTGGCCCGCAATGGCCTGCAGGCCGATTCGCTGGACAAGGTGATTGCGCTGGCCAAGCAAAGCAGCGCCAAGCCGCTCACCTACGCCACTGTCGGCATTGATTCCATCTACCACCTGATGGGCGAGGCCTTGGCCACCCGCGTGGGCGCGCCCCTGCTGCATGTGCCTTACAAGGGTGGTGCGCCCGCTCTGCAGGGTGTGGCCGGTGGCGAGGTGGACCTGGCCATCCTCCCCTACCAGACCAGCTTTGATGCGATGCAGACCCAGGGCCGGCTCAAGGTCGTCACCAGCTTCTCCAAGGAGCTGCCTACGCCCCTGGCCCATATCCCGCTGATCAGCCAAAGCCAGCAGTTGCCTGACTTTGCCTACACCATCAGCGGCGGCTACTTTGTCAAGCAAGGCTGCCCGGCCGAGCGCGTCACCCAGTTGCGCAACGCCATTGGCGCGGCCCTGCTCAACCCCGAGATCCGCGCCCGCCTGGAGGCCGAAGGCCGCACCGTGGCCCAGCCCACCAGCAGCCAGGCGGCAGCCAACCAGGCTTTTGACCAGTACCTGCTGCGCGTGGGTGAGCTGATCCGCACCGTGGGCCGCAAGCCCGTGGCATAAAACGCAAACCGGGCCACCGCCTGTCTTTATCGCCAGCCCTTGCGCGCAGGGCTGGCAACTGTACCTCCCTCGCGCGTTTTCAAGCCCATGCCTCAGTGACACGGCCATACTCGCCATACTGTCGCCCGCCAGCCAGCATGCGGCTTTTTGCTATCAAAATTAGTACATAATATTGCACCCGCCAACAATCAGTTGCGCCGAGTGCGTTCGTACTCACCGCATTCAGTAACTATTGGCACAATTTGAGCAGCCTCCAGACTTGTGATTCGGCGGCCGTGCCTGCGCAAATCAGCGCTACTGAGCGGGCCAACATTGAATTACTCAGTCAACTAATAGGTTGATAGCATTTAACATGAGCTGAATAGATTCCCGCTAGGAATCTCCAAGCTTTCAAAAAGCTGACATTTGTTGAATTTATGATAATGAGATCGTCATAGTTTTGACATATGATCTCGATTCCTCTGGAGGGAGGTAGAAGTAGAAGAAAAGGAAATCGACCTTGGAGCCCGCAGCAATGCGGGCTCTTTTTTTGTCAATTGCTGACGATTGCGCAAGGTCCGAACCTGTCAAACGCCGATAGCGGTCCTAGAATTTGACCATCGCTTTCGCCGAGTTCATGCGTACCCTCCCTCCCTCTCTTAATTTGCATGGACACCCTGATTTTCAGGATCGGCTTTCTTCTTGAATGCACTGCCGCCCCAAACGGGGCGGCATTTTTTTGGCTTATCGCAGTTGCAAAGCGCAATCGCCAAGCTTTGCGCCATATCAAAGGATGCAGCCGCAAGCGCAGTGCCTCAAACCACGGCAGTCGACAAACCCTGGTCCGTATGCACCGGCAGTTGCCACTGCCCACCGTTGTGCTCCGCCACCACCTCAATGCGCGGCGCCTCACTGGTGACCCCGCCAAAGATCGTCGCAAAGGCGGCGTCGGCGGCATCGCGCCCGGTGGCCAGCCGCATCATGCCCATGGGGATGGCAGTGCCCGAGGGGTCAAACATGTACCAGCGACCGCCCAGGTAGACCTCGACATAGGCATGAAAATCAGGCGGGCCCAGCGCTGGGTCGGCGCCATAGTCGGTACCGGTCACAAAGCGCGCTGGCAGGTTGATGGCGCGGCACAGCGCAATCATCAGGTGCGCAAAATCGCGGCAGACGCCGACGCAATCGACCATGGTGTCGATGGCCGATGTGGTGCCGCAGGAGCTATTGGAGCGGAACTTCACATGCTGCTGCACCCAGTCGCACACGGCCTGGGCCCGCGCATAGCCGGGGGGCAGATGGCCGAACAGGTCATAGGCAAAGCCGGCGAGCCGGTCGGACTGGCAGTAGCGGCTGGGGTAGATATAACGCAGCGCATCCAGCGGCAACTGGTAAAGCGGCACCTCGGCGATCTGCATGGGGTCATCGCTGTAGTGCGAGATCTCCACCGTGGCCTGGTAGTTGAGCTTGAGCGGCCCCGTCTGCGCATGCAAGCGCATATTGCGCTGGCCGCTGGCATCTTGCTGCAGGGTCCAGATGGCGGCGGCCTGGTTGACCGTCAGGTTCTCAGACATCACGGTCTGCTGCGGTGTATGGGCGGGGTGGAAGTTGAAGAAAAAGTCGGCGCTGGGCGTATGCACTGTATAGGCAAGCTCCAGAGAAAACTGAAGTCGAATCATGGCGTGGGGTATACGGGGCCATCGTTGAGGGAGATTCCTGGCTGGTGGCAGACCCAGCCCGCATCCAATTGGCAAACGGCTGCGCTGTAGTCAGTGTGCTGCGCGCGGCGCGCGGCGTCTGTCAGGCAAACGCCCTGCGCCTTTGTGGTCCCCGGCCACCTGGGCTGCAAGGCGCTGTTGACAGGCCAGCGCAGGCCCGTCGTACCAGGGCTGCTGCGCTTGTCCTACGGCCTGGGCCCGGTCTGCGCCGCACCATGGAGGCACCAGGACGGAAGTCCATTACCGAACCAAGGAGCCCAGCATGACCCATCCTCATGACCCCAAACTCAACCCCGATCCGATCACCGATGAGCCTGGCGCCCACCCCATTGGCACCGGCATTGGTGCAGCCGGTGGTGCGCTGACTGGTGCAGCCGCAGGCTCGGTCGCCGGCCCCGTGGGCACCGCAGTAGGTGGTGTCGTCGGCGCCGTCATTGGCGGCCTGGCTGGCAAGGGCGCTGCCGAAGCCGTGAACCCCACCGCTGAAGATGCCTACTGGTCGGATGCCTACCAGCGCGAGCCCTACTTTGCCGAAGGCTATACCTACGACGACTACGCCCCCGCCTACCGCGCTGGCTACCAGTCGGTGCGCGACGGCATTGTTGATTGGGACGACGCCCGCAGCGACTGGGAGCGCCGCTGGCAAGCAGAGCGTGCGCAAAGCCGCCTGGGCTGGACGGAGGCCGAGCCTGCTGTGAAAGCTGCCTGGGAACGCGCCAACCGCTCCTACAAGCAGACCAACCAGGGTTAATTCAGACAGCCTTTGAGGCAACTACGCCGCGCCAGGTTATCGCCTGGCGCGGCACTTTGCGTTCAGTACGCAAGGGCCGCTGCCACCGCTCCCAAGGCTGCAGCAGCCAGAGCCAGGCGACGGGCGCGCTCGGGCGCATAGGTCAGCACCAGGCCCCATGCCATCGCCGCCAAGGTCAGCAGACCCAGCCATGCGGCGATGCCGACCGAGGCGTTCCAGCGCTGCAAACAGGCCAGCAGCGATAGCAGCAGCAAAACGCTGCCGCCCGCTTGCCAGCCATGGCGCTGCGTGGCGGCGAACGCGGCAGTACCCAGTTGTTCTTCATGGCGGTCCATGGCGGCCGCCAGTGCCGCAAAACCGGCAAAGGCCCATAGCAGACTTGCGATCGCGATCATCGTTGCTGCTCCATCGCGCTGGCGACAGCGGCATGCGGCGCCAGCAAACCGGCATCGGCGGCGGCTGGCTTCGCAGCGGCAGCGGGTTTGCGCGCGGGAGGTGTCGCCGTCTGCTTGCTGCGCACCAGCCACCAGACCATCCAGCCGTGCAAGGCCGCCAGCACCAGCATCATCAGGTCAAAGCCTGCGATGCTCCATTGCGCATTAGCGATGCTTTGGGGCAGCCATGCACCGCCGCTCAAGCCATTGAGCAGCGGCAACAAAGCCAGCAGCACGGTGGCCAGCAGCATCTGCTCGCGCCAGGCCTGGCGGTGCGGGCGCAGCATGGGGTGCAGCAGGCACAGCGCCCACACCGTAAAGAAACCGCGAATCTCCCAATCACTGCGGCCTGCCAAATCGGCCGGCAGCAAGCGGTTGAACCAGAAGAACGAGGCCGTTGCCACCGACAGACCGGCGATCGCGCCTACGTTGAGCACCTCCACCAGGCGGTGGCCATGGGGTGTGCGGCCCAGCTTGCGCCGCTCGGGCAGGCGCTTGACGACCCAGATCACCATGCCGGTCGCCGCCATGATGGTCCCCACCACGCCGCTCAAAAACAGCAGCCAGCGCACCAACGGCTCGGCAAAGCGGCCCAGGTGCAGGCTCGATACGACATTGCTGGTCGCGCGCGGCCAGGAGATAGCGGCCGCCTCGGGCGCCTGGCGCGGCTCGCCTGTCACGCCATCGAACAACAAGGTCGATGCCGCACCCCGGTTGACCAGGCTGGAGCCGCCGCCCTCGCGCAGCTCCACCGTGGCGCGGGCAGTGCCCGGTGCATTGACGGTGATGCTGCCCACGCCATGGGCGGGCCACTGCTGTAGCGCGGCGTCCAGCATCGGGCCCACCGGGGCCATGGCGACGGGCGTGTCGGCTGCGGCATCGGCCTGACGGTTGGCGCGGCCGCCTTCGCGCGGAGCGTTGCCATTGGCCGCACCCGGTTGCGCCTGGCGGTTGCCGCGCAATTCCGAGAAATAGGCGTTGCTGTCGCCGTTGTAGGCCGTTTGCACACCCCAGGGCATCAGCATGTTCATCAGCAGCACCAGGCCGCTGAAGGTGATCACCAGATGAAAAGGCAGCGCCAACACGGCCGTGGCATTGTGCGCATCCAGCCAGGAACGCTGGCCCTTGCGCGGGCGGAAGGTGAAGAAGTCGCTGAAGATCTTCTTGTGCGTGATGACCCCGCTGATGATGGCCACCAGCATCAGCATGGTCGCAAAGCCCACGATCCAGCGGCCCCAGATGCGCGGCATCGCATACAGCTCGAAATGGAAGCGGTACAAAAAGGCGCCGCCCCGGGTCTCGCGCGGCTGCAGCTGCTCGCCGGTGCCGGCATCCAAGGTGGTGCGCTGGGTGCCGGCACGGCCCGCGGCGGCGCCGGGTTCGCGCCAGGAGGCTTCGATGGCCGTCTGGCGCTCGTTGGGCAGGGACAAAGTCCAGGTCGTGGCCTTGGGTGCAATCGCCTGCATCGCATCCAGCCCGCGCTGGGCAGTGCCCGCATCGGGTACGGACTGGTGCAGTTCGGGCCGCATCCAGTCGGTGATCTCATTGCGGAAAAAGCTCAAGGTACCGGTAAAGAACACCGCATACAGCAGCCAGCCCAGCAGCAGCCCGCTCCAGGTATGCAACCAGGACATCGATTGCCGCAGGCCCTCCGGTTTGCCATCGACCCTCATGCCGCTGCTCCCGGTGCCAGCATCCAGGCGATCAGTGCCAATGCGCCGGCCGGCACCGCAATGCCCAGCCAGGCGCGCACCGCCGTTGCGCAGCCAAAGGCCCACATCGCTGCGATCGCGTAGACCACAAAGGCCAGCATCGTCGCCGCCATCGTGGCATCCACCCGGGCCATGCCGAACGCTTGAAAGCCCACGGCCCCCGCTGCGGCCGTGGCCGCTGCCAAGGCATAACCGCCGCCAATGGCGGCCACGGCCCGTGACGCGACCCGCGCGCGATAGCCCAGCAGGCCGGCTGCTGGTTGGTGATTCCCGGCTGTTTGCATCTAGACAATCCTGTGAACCGGGCCGCCACGGTGGCATGGTCCGGGGCACTGCAAGCGGCTCGCTGTGCAGCGAGGCCGGGCAGTGCCGCGCGGTATTTTAAATGAGAATGAGTCTTGATAAATATTCCAAACCACGATATTCGGACTTGGCCGCCGTTATCACCCGCACAGCGAGCCAACGCCTGCCCATGGTTTAGTAATTGAGAATCAATATCAAGTAACATCGGCGCGGCACCCATTACCGTCCGCCGTTAGCCAACCGTCAAAAGCGGACCTGCCTACCCACGCCCCTTCAGCACCCAACCGATTTCGCAGCACCATGTCCACCGCAGCACCCTCACTGGCACCGGCCTATGGCTGGGAATTGCCCTCTGTCTCGCCCCAGGTATCGCTGGCCGGGGGCGTGCTGCAGTTTGACGAGCCCCTGCAGATGACGGAGGTGGTGGAGCCCGGCATCAAGCTGGTGCTGGTGCTTGGCGGGCAGTTGCGCTACCAGCTGCGCGATAGCCAGGCCATCTGTGTGCAAGGGCCGGCCTTCCACATGAGCCTGAGCGATGCCCCCTTCACGGTGCAACACCACTTTGATGCGGCAGCGCCGCTGCAGTACATCACGGTGCGCATGCCCAGCAGCAGCCTGGGCGATGCCTTTGGCCTGGACTTGGCGCAGTTGGCCCGCCAGCTCGACGCCCAGCCTGGCAGCAGCCAGTACCTGACGGTGGACCGCCGCGCCGACAAGCTGGTGCAGGCCTTGGGCACGCAGATGCTGATGTGCCCTTTGCAAGGCGCCATGCGGCATATCTACCTCTCGGGCAAAGCGCTGGAGCTGATGGCCACCGTAGTGGCCGGCATGGGCCAGGCAGCAGACGAGCGGCCAGCAGTGGCGCTCAGCTCGCAGGATGTGCGGCGCCTGCAGCGCGCGCAGGACATCTTGCGCCAGCAGTTGCACGACACCCCCAGCCTGGAGCAGTTGGCGCGCCAGGTCGGCACCAATGTGAACAAGCTGACCCTGGGCTTTCGGCAGCTGTTTGGCACCAGCGTCTACGGCTTTGTGCGCGAGCAGCGGCTGGAGCTGGCCTACCGCATGCTGGCCGCAGGCGAGATCAGCGTGGCCGATGCAGCGCGCGCCAGTGGCTATACCAGCTCCCACTTCAGCAAGGTGTTCCGCAAGCGCTTCGGCCTGGCGCCCAGCGCGCTTTAAGCGCATCAGGCCCTGCCACACAACAGTGGCGCAATCGCTAACCAGACTTCTGCAATCGCTAAAGGCTGCGCAGGCCGCTTCCTAGAATTATTGAGATTGATTCTCAACAACAAAGGAATGCGACATGTCGCACCGGGACCTAGGCGGCCAGCACCCCGACCGCAGCCGAGCGCCGTCCAGCGCGCTATCCACCCACCCTTGGGCAGCAGGCCCACGCAGCGCAGCGGCCTTGCTGCTCTGCGCCCAAGCCGGGCTGGCACTGGCCCAGGCCAGCGATGCAGCGGCCCTGCAAAACAAAGCCAAAGAGGCGGGCGAAAGCACCCTGCCCAGCATCACCGTGACCGCCTCGCCGGACAGCGGCACCTCGGTCAGCAAGCTGTCGCAATCGGTCAAGGAAACGCCGCAGTCCATCACCATCATCAACCAGGAACGCATGCAGGAACAGAACCTGCGCAGCCTGGACGATGTGATGCAGCAGTCGCCGGGCGTGACGGTGCAGCCCTTCACCCTGCTGACCACCGGCTACTATGCGCGCGGTTTCAAGATCGATGCGTTCGAGCAGGATGGCGTGCCGATCCTGATGGGCAACACCGCCAGCCCGCCCCAGGACATGGCCATGTACGAGCGCGTCGAGATCGTGCGCGGGGCCACCGGCCTGCTGCACGGCAGCGGCAACCCGGCGGCCACTGTCAACTTGGTGCCCAAGCGCCCGCAGCGCAGCTTTGCCGCGAATGCCTCGCTGGGCCTGGGCAACTGGGACCGCTACCGCGCCGAAGCCGATATCGGCGGGCCGCTCAATGCCAGCGGCAGCCTGCGCGCGCGCCTGGTGCTGAGCCACGAGGACCGGGGCTACTTCTACGATGTGGGGGAGCAGCAATCGACCAACCTGTACAGCGTGGGCGAGCTGGACCTGACGCGCGATACCGTACTGAGCTTTGGCCTGCAAAAGCAGCGCATCCGCTCGGTCACCAACATGTCGGGCGTGCCCTTCTATGCCGATGGCCGCGATATTGGCCTGCCCCGCTCCACCTACCTGGACACCGCCTGGGACCGCTTTGACTGGAACACCACGCGCAGCTTTGCCGGGCTGGAGCACCACTGGGACAGCGGCTGGCAAACCAAGCTCACGGTCAACCACCTGAGTGGCGACTCCGAGCTGCAGTACGCAGGTGCCAATGGCGCGGTCAACCCGCAAACCGGCCTGGGGCCCAAGCTGACCGGCGGGGCATATCAGTTCGACAACAGCCAGGACAGCCTGGACGCCTTTGCCAGCGGCCCCTTCCACCTGCTGGGCAGAACGCATGAGCTGCTGCTGGGCGCCAACTACCAAAAGACCAGCACCGAGCAGCGCAGCGCCAGCTTTGTGCCGACGCTGGATGTGCCGGTCAATGTCTGGGATTGGGACCCTTACAGCGCGCCCAAGCCGGCCATTGGCGACTACAGCTCGCGCGGCCCCACGCGCACCACGCAATCGGGCCTGTACGGCATGGCTCGCCTGAGCCTCAGCGATCCGCTCAAGCTGATCCTGGGTGGGCGCCTGAGCCAGTGGAAGCAGGAGAGCAGCACGGCCAGCGCCAAGATCGACGCGCAGTTCACACCCTATGGCGGCCTGGTCTATGCGCTGACTCCGCAATGGTCGCTGTACGGCAGCTATGCCCAGATCTTCCAACCGCAGACGCAGATGACCTGGGCAGGTGATTTGCTCGACCCGGTCGAGGGCACGAACTACGAGGCCGGCATCAAGGGCGAGTTGGCCGAGGGTCGACTGAATGTGTCCCTGGCGCTGTTCAACATCCGCCAAAAGAACCGGGCACAAAGCGACCCGGCGCACCCCTGCGTGGGCAATGCCTGCTACTACATTGCCTCCGGCGAGGTCGAAAGCCAGGGCCTGGAGGCCGAGGCCAGCGGCCGCATCTCGCGCGATCTGAGCCTGAGCGCGGGCTACACCTTCAACACCACCAAGTACCTGAAGGACGCCAGCGCCGAGGGCCAGCCCTTTGCCCGTTTTGCGCCCAAGCACATCCTCCGGCTCTGGGGCAATTACCAGCTGCCGGTGGATGAGCGGCGCTGGAGCCTGGGCCTGGGCGTGCAGGCACAAAGCGCCTATTCGGTGGTGTCAGGCGCCAGCACCCTGCGGCAAGGCGGCTATGCGCTGGCCAATATGCGCCTGGGCTACCGCATCAACCAGCAGCTGAGCGTGGCGCTGAACATCAACAACCTGTTTGACCGCAGCTACTACCAAAGCCTGTCGAGCACGGCCTGGAACAACCGCTACGGCGAGCCGCGCAGCGCCATGCTGACCCTGCAGGCCAAGTACTGAGACCGCATCTGAAGGACACCATGAACATGCACCCCATCCCCCCTGCAGCACTGCCCGCAGCAGGCTTTGCGCTGGCCGATCAGTTGCTGGCCCTGCTGCCCGGCTCGGCCGTCCAGCCGCTGGACTACCGCCAGCGCGGCAATACCGATGCCGACTGGATCATCGGCATCAAACCGGTCAGCGATGATGCCTCGGTCCATGCCGGCCACTGGGAACGCCACCCGCATGGCGAAGAAGTGCTCTGCCTACTCGAAGGCTGCATCCTCGTCACCTTGTCTGCCCGCCAGCAGCCCGAGCAGCAAGTGCGCCTGAGCCCGGGCCAGGCCCTGATCGTGCCGCGCGGCACCTGGCACCGCCTGCAGGTGGAGCAAGCGGGCCGGCTGATGTTTGTCACCCCCAGTGTGGGCAGCGAGCACCGCAAGGTGGCCGATGGCCTGGATGCGGAACGGGATGCGCCCAGCGCCGAGGTGCAGCCATGAGGACGCAGGCCAAGACCGCGCACCGCTGGTTGCTGATCGCCAGCCTCTACTTCAGCCAGGGCATTCCGCTGGGCCTGGCGATGGAGGCCCTGCCCGCGCTGCTGCGCCGCCAAGGTGCATCGCTGGACAGCCTGGCTTTTCTGCCGCTGGTGGGCCTGCCCTGGGTGCTGAAGTTCCTCTGGGCATCGCAGGTGGACAACCGCTGGTCCGCCACCCTGGGGCGCCGGCGCAGCTGGATTTTGCCGATGCAGGCGCTGGTGCTGCTATGCCTGGCAAGCGCGGCGCTGCTGGGCATGTCAGCCAGCACGGCGCCGGCCATCATCGCGCTGGCGGCCCTGAGCTCCATCGCCAGCGCCACACAGGACATTGCCACCGATGGCCTGACCGCCGAGCAGTTTGAAGGGCCGGCACTGGCGCGTGCCAATGCGCTGCAGGTGGGCGGCACCATGGTGGGCTTTTTCTTTGGTGGCTCGGGCTGCCTGCTGCTTACCGGGCTTTGGGGCCAGCACCTGGCTTTGGCCGTGTTGGCCTTGCCCGTCGCCTGCAGCTGGTTGCTGGCCTGGCGCTGGCAGGAGCATTCCATGCCAGCGGGCGCCCGCGCCGGCCTGGCCAGCCTGCGCGGCTTTGTCAGCCGGCCCGGCGCCTGGCCGCTGATGCTGGCCGCCTTTCTGTCAGCCATGACGGCCGTGGCCGGCTATGGCCTGTCCAAGCTGCTGCTGATTGATGCCGGCTGGGCGCTGGAACAGGTGGGCCGCGTCGGCATGGTCGGCGGCCTGGTCACCGTGCTGCTGGGCTGCGGCGGCGGTGCTTGGCTGGTCGGCCGCTGGGGCGCCCACTCCATGTTTGGCCTGGGTATTGCCTCCGGCGGCTTGGCGGCCTGCGTATGGATCTGGCTGGCCAGCTTGTCAGGGCCTCTGCCCAGCAACTGGGTGTGGCTGGCCACTGTGCTGGGCTGCTTTGGCTCGGGCGCGGCCTCCGTATCGATGATGACCATGGCCATGGCCTTTGCAGGCCAGGGCCGGCAGGCCGGCACCGACATGACCGTGATCCAGAGCACCCGGGACCTGGGAGAAATCAGCACCTCCTCATCACTGACCGCGCTGGCCGCCCAGATGGGCTACAGCGGCAGCTTTGCGGCCGGTGCCGTGGTGGCGGCGCTGACCTTGGCCGGCGTGCTGGCCCTGCCGCGCGCCACATCCTCTCTGCCCAGCCCGCGCTACTGAGGAGACAGTTGGCGGCGTTGCAGCATCAAGCCCAGCGCCGCCAGCAGCGCAAAGCCCGCGCCACAGACAAAGGTGCCCTGGTAGCCAATGGCATCCCAGAGCAGCCCGGCAATCACGCTGGCCAGCAGCAAGGCCAGGCCAGTCAGCAGGTGGAAGATGCCAAAGGCGGTGCCGCGCAGCTCGGCCGGTGCGCTGTCGGCAATCATCGCGTTGAACAGGCCCTGGCTAAAACCCATGTGCAGGCCCCAAAGCGCCACGCCCAGCCCCAGGCCCAGCACACCGGGCACAAAGGCCAGCACCAGATCAGCGGCGATCAGCAAGCCCAGGCCGGCGAGCAGCACATCCTGCCGGGGGCGGCGGTCCGACAGCACCCCGGCCGGATAGGCCGACAGCGCATAGGCCAGGCCCATGACGACCAGCACCGCAGGCGCCCACATCGGCGGCAGGCCAGCCGACTGCGCACGCAGGATCAAGAACGCCTCGCTGAACCGCGCCAAGGTAAAGACCAGGCCCAGGCCCACGACCACCCAGTAGGCTCGGGGCAAACGCCGCAGCTCACTTTGGCGCAAGGGCAGCTGGCGCGGCCTTTGGGCCAGGGCTGTTGCGGGCTCTTTCACAAAAAACACCAGCACCGCCACCGCCGCAAAAGCTGGCAGCACTGCCAGCCAGAACACCAGCTGGTAGTTGTCGGCTGTCCACCACATCAGGCCAATCGCCAGCAAGGGACCGGTAAAGGCGCCGATGGTGTCCAGGGTCTGGCGCAAACCATAGGCGGTGCCGCGCAAATGCGGCGGGGTCACATCGGCCACCAGCGCATCACGCGGCGCGCCGCGAATGCCCTTGCCCACCCGGTCCACAAAGCGCGCGCCCACCAGCCATTCCAGGCCGCTCGCCAACGGAAACACCGGCTTGGTCAGGGCACCCAGGCCATAGCCCAGCACGGCCAGCAGCTTGCGTTTGCCAAAGCGGTCGCTGATCGCGCCAGAGAACACCTTGACGATGGAGGCGGTTGCCTCGGCAATGCCCTCGATCACACCCACGGCCAGCACCGAGGTGCCCAGCACGGCCACCATGTAGATGGGCAAGAGCGCATGGACCATCTCGGACGAGATATCCATCAGCATCGACACAAAGCCCAGCGCCCAGACGCTGCGCGGCACCGCGCGTGCGCCGCGCTGCAATGCGTTGTTGTCTGCGGGTGGTTGCGGCTCAGCGGTTTTCATCATGCGCCTCATACACCCGTTGGGCGTAGGCCTCCAGCAAGGATTCGCAGTGCTGCAGGCGCTCCGCCGCCGTCTGCGCCAGCGGCGCATCGTAGAAGTCCAGCTTGCGGATCTTCTCGTACCAGGCCTGCAGTTTTTTCAGATCGGTCTCTTCTTCGTCCAGCTCGGCATAGGTGAACTTTTCGATCGCAATCTCCTTGGCGATCTCGGCCTCGAAATCCTGGCAGCGTCCCAGCAGCTCGCGGTACTGGTCGTCGCGGTCGGCCTTGAAGCGGGCGATGACCTTGTCCTCCTGCATCCGGTCGAGCGCAATCGTCTCCAGCAGCACGCAGTCCCCGTCCATCGCGGCGATGTCGTTCTCCAGCACCTTGAGCCGGCGCACATGGTCATCGGTCTTGGGCAGCAGGCATACGCCGTTTTGCAGATACACGGCCCCCAGCGCCTTGAGGCGCCGCCACAGCGCCATGCGTTTGGCAGTGGGTTCGGCCGGTACTTTATAGGTCAGCAGCAACCATTTGATAGAATCCATGGATCATCCAATTTTGTGACGACCGTTTCATTTTAAATTGAACGAACAACTTCTAACAGCTGTGTCAGATGAAATTTTTATGACCTGATTCCCATTCTTGCCGGTCGCAGAGGACGTAAAAAAGCCCCGCATGCGGGGCTGGCCGAACCACTCTGTGGCGGCGCTAGGTATCAGACTCGGGGGCCAAATGGCAGGGGCCGACGGAGAGGCAATCGTCCTCGAACGAGGCGACCGCCTCGTCCATTGCCTGGGTAATGCGCTCGGCAACCTGGTCACTGGCGACCAGCTCCGTATCTGCATCAAAAATGGCGGCGGCGTCAGTGACGCCGGCGAGATAGGCCATCTTGAACAACTTGATCTGGTCAGGCGTGACCACGGTTATTTGTAGCTCCGACAAAGACTTTGCACGGGATCTCATAGGGCCTCCTCTACGGGCGCATCGCAATGAAAAAAACCAGGTCTGCGACACAACACCCTCCGACCGGTGGCATGTCGTCATCCTGCGGCTGTCACAAACATAGCATAGGAGCGCCTTTTTGTTTCATATGCAGCGGCCGAGGACAGTCAGTCGCGGTGATGGCTGACAGGATCTGCCTTCTGCTTGCCCGAGCATGGACCAAAATCCAAGGAGACCTGCCCCATGCCAGCCCCCTACTCGCCACCGATGCTGACCATGCCCACCCGCCCGTTGGTGGCCCAAGGCGGCGCCAAGCCCAACCGCTATGTGCCGGCTGCTTCCACCGATGTCAGCAAGACTTTTGACAAGTTTCGGCGGCTGATGGCGTTACAGAACGCGAAGAAGTAGCACAGCCCTTTTGCAGATCTTCGCCAGCGACAACGCAGATCAGAGCGCATAGCAATGAGGCCGGGGCAGCGAGAGTCCATGCTTGCAACATCTTCTCCTCGGCCAGCACATGCCGCCGAAAGCTTGGCGCGCTCCGCCGCCAGCCATCACGTCCCATGCATCGATCGACACCCACAACCCCAAAGGGCTTTTATGCATTGATAGACGACTGGTCTATTTTTAACTAGAATCCAGCCCATGACCTTGACCAAGAAAGCGGAAGCCACCCGCCAGCACATCCTCGATACCGGGCACCAGCTGGTGTTGCGCAAGGGCTTTGCCGCTGTGGGCCTGCAGGAAATTCTCAAGACCTGCGGCGTGCCCAAGGGCTCGTTCTACCACTACTTCCCATCCAAAGAGGCCTTTGGCTGCGCGCTGCTGCAGCAGTATGTCGACGGCTATGGCCGCAAGGTCGAAGGCCTGCTGGCAGCGGATGGCAGCGGCTATGAACGGCTGATGCGCTACTGGGATGCCTGGATTGCAGCGCCCGGCGATGGCACCTGCGGCTGGGCCGAAGAATGCCTGGTGGTCAAGCTGGCGGCCGAGGTCGCCGACCTGTCCGAAGAAATGCGCCAGGTGCTGAACGACGGTGTGCAGCGCCTGCTGGCCAGGATTGCTGCCGTGATTGATGCGGCGCGCGGCGATGGCTCGCTGCCTGCCGGCCCGCCCGCACTGGTGGTGGCGCGTGTGCTCTACCAAATGTGGCTGGGCGCGGCACTGCTGGCCAAGCTGAGCCAGGACCGATCGTCGCTGGTGCAAGCGCGGGCGGCCACGGTGCATCTGCTGACCTGCGAAGCCTCCACCTCCTAACCCCCCTCCCTTCATCCTCCAAGGAGTCCCCATGAAAGTTCTATTTGTACTGACGTCCCACGACCAACTGGGCGACACGGGCCGCAAGACCGGTTTCTGGCTGGAAGAATTTGCCGCGCCTTACTACGTCTTCCAGGACGCAGGCGCCGAGATCACTTTGGCATCGCCGCTGGGCGGCCAGCCCCCGCTGGACCCCAAGAGCGACGAGCCCGATGCCCAGACCGCCGCCACCGAGCGCTTCCGCAAGGATCCGCAGGCACAGGCCGCCTTGGCAGCCACCACGCCACTGGCACAGATCAAGGCCGATGACTTTGATGCCGTCTTCTACCCCGGTGGCCATGGCCCGCTCTGGGATCTCGCCAACGACGCCAAGTCGATTGCACTGCTGGAAGCCTTTGAGCGCGCAGGCAAGCCGCTGGGTCTGGTCTGCCATGCACCGGGCGCGCTCATCCAGGTCAAGGCCGCCAATGGCCAAGCCCTGGTGGCCGGCCGCCGCGTGACGGGCTTCACGAACAGCGAAGAAAACGCAGTCGGTCTGACCGCCGTGGTGCCGTTTTTGATTGAAGATGAGTTCAGCCGCTTGGGTGGCAACTACCAAAAGGGCCCGGATTGGCAGGTGCATGTGGAGGTCGATGGCCGCCTGGTTACCGGCCAGAACCCCGCCAGCAGCGAAGCGGTGGCCGAGGCCCTGCTGTCCATGCTCGCAAAATAAGGACAGTCACCATGCGCAGTGCCATCCACACAAGCTTCGGCGAGCCCGCCGATGTACTGGGCCTGGGCGAGCAGCCCATGCCCCAGCCCGCGGCCGGCGAGGTTCGCATCAAGACCTTGCTCGCCCCTATCCACAACCATGACCTCTGGACCATCCGTGGCCGCTACGGCTACAAGCCGGAGCTGCCCGCCATTGGCGGCAGCGAGGCCGTGGGCCTGGTCGATGCACTGGGCGCTGGCGTCGAGGGCATCGCCGTAGGCCAGCGCGTCGCGGTGGCCGGCGTCCACGGCACCTGGGCCGAGTACTTTCTGGCGCCTGCGCGCCAGTTGGTGCCCATGCCCGAGGCCATCCCCGATGAAGTGGCCGCCCAGCTCATCGCCATGCCGCTCAGCGCCTTGATGCTGCTGGAGTTTTTGAACGTGCAAGCCGGGCAATGGATTGCGCAAAACACGGCCAATGGCGCCGTCGGCAAGACCCTGGCCATGCTGGCCAGCGCGCGCGGTGTGCAGGTGCTCAACCTGGTGCGCCGCGATGCCGGTGTGCAAGAGCTCAGCGACCTGGGCATTGCCAATGTCCTGTCCACCGCGCAAGCGGACTGGCAGCAAAGCGCCAGCGCCCTGCTCGGCCCCCAAGGCGCTTACGCCGCCGTCGATTCGATTGGTGGTGCCTCCAGCGCAGCGCTGCTGGCCCTGCTGGGCGAAGGCGGCACCCTGGTGTCGTTTGGCACCATGGCGGGCGAGCCGATGCAGATTGACTCCGGGGCCATGATCTTCAAACAGGCCACTGTCAAAGGCTTTTGGGGCAGCAAGGTGAGCGAGGCCCTGTCCGCTCAGGACAAGCGGCGCCTGCTGGGCGAGCTGATCCAGCGCATCCTGAGTGCTGAGCTGAAGCTGCCGACCGAGGCCATCTATGACTTGGGCGACGCCGCCCATGCCGCAGCGGCCAGCCTGCAACCGGGCCGCAAGGGCAAGGTGTTGCTCAGGCCTTGAGTGGCCGCAGGCGGCTGGGCTGGCTGAAGCGCGCTCAGGCCAACGGGCTGGTCAGTTCCGCATCAGCCTGCTCGACCGCCCGCACAAACGCCGCCAGCTTGGCGGCGTCCAGTTGGCCGTTGCTACGCACCCCCGAGCACAGGTCCAGGCCATAGGGCCGCACTTGCTGGATGGCCGCAGCCACATTGGCAGCCGACAAGCCGCCCGCCAGAAACACCGGCTTGTCCGTGGCCCGCACAAAGGCGGCACTGACGGCCCAGTCATGCGCGCGGCCCGTGCCACCCAGCTCCGCCACCGCAGCATTGGGCCGGCCCGAATCCAGCAAAAACGCATGCACATGCGGCGCATATAGCGGAATCAGCGCCAAGGCCTCCGGCCCCTCCACATGGATCACCTGCACTCGGCGCACATGCGGCTCCAGCAAGGCCAGCTTCTCGGACTCGGCGGGATCGATGTGCGACACCACCTGGACGGTCGAGGGGTTGGTGGCCCGGATATGCGCCGATATCGCCTCCGCCATGGTCTCCGATGTCAGCAAAAACGTCGCTACCGGCGGCGGCACACAGGCGGTCACTGCCGCAATCATGGCGTCCGGAATAGGCCCAGGGCCCGAGGGCATGCGCGCCACCAGCCCCAGGGCATCGGCCCCGGCGTGGATCGCTATCTGGGCTTCTTGTGGCGAGGCAATGCAGCACACCTTGATGCGTGTTCTCATAGTCAATCTTGGAGGTTCAACAGACAGGCTGCGGCGCAGCCCGAAGTTTGCGGCGATGCATGGTGCACGCCGAAAAAAGGCCTGCAGCGATTGGCGAGGCAATCCTGTCAGGCTTGTGGGTGCAGGCATTGTAGCCAGCGGCCTCCAAGTCCCTGTCTCGTCTGCGTTTTCTCGCCAATGCGGCTTTGCCTTTGCACTCAACAAGGCCTGGCGCCGCCGTGCGCGGCCCGGTCAGCCGATCGGCACTACCGTCACAAAGGGGTGGTTGCTGAAGGCCTGCACGGCATGGCTTTCGGGCGCGGCATCGGTCAGCAAGGTCCACTGGCGATGGATGGGCGACCAGTTCATTTGTGACTTGCGGCCCAGCTTTTCTGCGGTGGCCAGCATATAGACCTCGCGCGTGCGGCGGAACAGCTTTTCCTTGAACCAGGCTTGCTCGATCGAGCCTTCGCAGACGCCAAACTCGGCATCGATGCCATCGGCGCTGCAGAACACCTTGTCGAATGTGAGGCGCTCCAGCGCCATATCGGCCAGCGAGCCGTAGACGCTCATGCTGCCCCGGCGCAGGTCGCCGCCGATCAGGGTGACGGGGATATCACGGGCGCTCAGGGTGTTCAGCGCCAGCAGGTTGTTGGTGATGATGCGCAGCGAATCGTCCTTGGGCAGCAGGCGGGCCAGCGCATCGGTGGTGGTGCCACCATCGATAAAGAGGGTGTCGCCCGGCTCGATCAGGCTGATGGCCTTGCGCGCGATCGCGGCCTTGGCCTCGCCGTCATGCACCTTGCGCAGCTCCAGCGATTCTTCGGGCTCATGCCGGATGGGGGCCGCCACCGCGCCACCGTAGACGCGCAGCAGGCGCCCGTCCTGCTGCAGCGCCTGCAGATCGCGGCGCACGGTGGCTTCGGAGATGGCGAACCGCGCGCACAGCGCAGCCACATCGGTCATACCCGAATTCACGGCATGGAGAATGGACTCTCGTCGGTTGGCGACCTTCATGGGATGGGTGGGCTGGCTACAGCGCAATAGCGATAACGGCTCAGAGCTTAACCCGAGATGCCATGGGCCTTGAGGATTTCGCGCATCTGCGCCTCCTGCTCGGCGCTGATACGCACGGGGTACTTGCTGTTGCCCACGTTGTAGCCCAGCAGCTGCACGGCGCGCTTGACGGCGGCCGGCGCAAAGCAGACCTTGTAGAGCGTCTCGCGCAGGCTGGTCACCGTCTCCTGCTGTTGGCGCGAGCCAGCAATATCGCCAGCGGCAAAGCGGGTCCAGATCGCATTGATCTCGCGCGGCGCGGCATTGGCCAGGCCCGATACGGCGCCCGCGCAGCCTTCTACAAAGCCTTGGTGGATCAGGCTGTCCGGGCCGTTGAACACGACAAAATCCGGCACTTCCTTGGCGACTTTCAGAAAGCCGCTGAGGCTTTCATGGCTGCCGGCGCTGTCCTTGATGCCCGCGATATTGGGGTGCGCGGCCAGGCGCTTGGCGGTCTCTGGCGCAATGGTGTTGCCGGTGCGCGCGGGGATGTTGTACAGATAGACGGGCACCTCCAGCGCATCTGCAATCGCGCTGAAATGCCAATGCAGCTCATCCTGCGACAGCGGCACAAACCAGGGCGTGATGGCGGCGACCGCGTCCACACCCAGGCGGGCAATCTCACGGCCGGCGCGGATGCATTCGGCCGTCGACACCTCGCCCACATGGCCGACCACGCTGGCGCGCCCTGCCACCTGCTCCATGGCCACCTCGGCCACGCGGCGCTTTTCGCCCTCGGTCAGCGCAAAGAACTCGCCGTTGGTGCCGCCGCAGAAAATGCCGTTGCCGGCCTGGATCTGGCGGTCGATCTGCTCGCGGAACGGCGCTTCCGCAAAGCGGTCCTCCGCGTCCATGGGGGTGATGATGGCCGTCAGAATGCCTTGGAGTTTTTTGTTGTTTGCCATGGTGTTGTCTCAGTTAAACAGCTTCAGGTAGACCTTTTCGATATCGGCGCCCGTGACGGGCCCGGGCACATTTTTGATGAGGCGCTGCACATCGAGCGCGGCCTTCACCATATCGGGCAGGTGGTCGCGGCCAATGCCCAGCTCTTGCAGGCTGGCTGGCAGGCGCAGGCGCTTGACCAGGTCGGCAAAGTAGGCGACCAGCGCATGCGATTTGCCCTCGTCGTCCAGCGACAGATCGGCTCCCGGCACCAGTTCGTAAGCGCGTGCCAGCTTGGCGACGGACAGCGGGCGCAGCCACTCAAAGCAAGGCGCGAGCAAGATGGCATTGGCCACGCCATGGGGGATGTGGTACTTGCCGCCCAGCGGGTAGGACATGGCATGCACCAGGTGCGTACCGGCATGGGCAATGCAGGCGCCGCCGTAGTACGAGGCCCAGAGCATATTGAGCTTGGCCTCCAGGTTGTCCGGCTCGGCCACCGAGAGCTCCAGGTTCTCGAACAGCTTTTTCATGCCAATCATCGCGTAGTTGTCGGCGACCGGGTTGGCAATGCTGGCGGTAAAGCACTCGATCAGGTGGCAGAGTGCATCGACACCGGTCGAGGCGGCAATCTTGTGCGGCATGGTCACCGTGAGCTCCGGCGCCAGGGCCACATAGTCCGGCAGCAGCACCGGCGAGATGATGCCCTGCTTGGTCTCACGCGCAGGGATGGCCAGGATCGCATTGGGCGTCGCCTCCGAGCCCGTGCCCGCCGTCGTCGGCACCATCAGCGCCTTGACCCGCTGCGTGACCTTGGTGCCTGCCAGCAACTCGGCCAGGCTGGGCGACTCGGCATGCGCCAGCGCCGACAGCAGCTTGGCCACATCCAGCACACTGCCACCGCCTACGCCGACGACAAAATCCACACCGCGCAGATCGCGCTCCTGCAGAATGCGCTCCACATCGGCATCCGATGGCTCGGGGGGCACATCGTCGATCACCAGCACCTCGGTGGCTGCGCGCCGGAGCTTGTCCAGCAGCGCCTGCACGCCGGCAATGCCGATGATGTTCTGGTCGCTGACAAACAGCAGTTTGTGCTTGCCGTTCACCAGGCAGGCGATGTCATCGAGGACCTTGTGGCCGCTCAGGACGGTGCTATGGATATGCATGTCTTTGTCTCCTGGATTTTTTAGATGCGCGTTGCGAGTTCTGCGCCCTGGCGCAAAGCCTCCAGCAGGCTGCGCTCATCGGCGATGCCCTTGCCGGCAATGTCAAACGCCGTGCCGTGGTCCACCGAGGTGCGGATCACATCCAGGCCCACGGTGATGTTCACGCCTGCCTCCAGGCCCAGCACCTTGACGGGGCCATGTCCCTGGTCGTGGTACATGGCGACCACCAGGTCAAAATCACCGCGCCCTGCGCGGAAGAACAGCGTGTCGGCGGGCAGAGGGCCTTCAATGTCCATGCCCTTGTCGCGCAGCTTCTGCACGGCAGGGATGATCTTTTCTTCTTCTTCGCCATAGCCAAACAGGCCGTTCTCGCCGGCATGCGGGTTGATGCCACACACTGCAATGCGTGGGTTGGCGATGTTGGCCTTGCGCAAGGTGTCGTAGCCGCGCTGGATGGTGCGCTCGACCAGGCCGGGCTCGATCTTGCGGATGGCATCGAGCAAGCCGATATGCGTGGTCACATGGATCACCCGCAGATTGGGCGCGACCAGCATCATCGACACCTCTTCCACGCCGGTCAGGTGGGCCAGCATCTCCGTGTGGCCGGGGAACTTGTGGCCGCCGGCATGCAGTGCCTCTTTATTCAGGGGCGCCGTGCAGATTGCATCGATCTTCCGGGCCTTGGCCAGCTCCACCGCACGCTCGATAAAGCGGAAGGCGGCATCGCCCGCCACGGGCGAAAGCTTGCCAAAGGCCAGGTCATCGGGGATAAGATGCAGATCGATGCAGTCGATGACGCCACGCTCAAAGGCGGCGTCGGCAATGTCCTGGATCGCCCGCACACGTACCTGGGTACCCAGCAGCGCATTTGCCTTTTCCAGCCGCTTGGCGTCGCCAATGACCACGGCTTTCGCCAGGCTGTACAGGCTGTCATTCGCAAAGCTCTTGACAATGATTTCAGGGCCCACGCCAGCAGCGTCTCCCATGGTGATTCCGATGACGGGCAGAGAATGGCTCATCTTTGCTTGCTTTCTGTAGGGGCGGTGTCGGTGCAGCCGCCCAGGGTTTGGGCGGCCAACAATGAATGGATGGCGCTGCTTGCGCGCTGCAGCGATGCGGGATGGCCAAAGGCGCCGGCCTTGGTGGCAATCCACTGCCGCCGGGCGTCTTGTTGGGTGTCGTCGTGCTCGGTGATGCAGAGCACCACGCCGGGTTCGCTCTCGGAATGCACGCGCAGGCTGCGCAGTTGCAGTTCTTCCAGCACGGCGCGGGCCGTCTCTCCACCGGTGATGACCAGGCCTGCTGCTGCGGCCATGGGCGCATGCAGCAGACGTGCCAGTTGCCGGGCCAGCAGGGGGCCCTCGGCCGGGTCGGTATGCGCGTCTGCTCCGAGGCTGACCACGACATCCAGGCCCTGCGCTACTTCGGCGCTGACGGTCTGAACCAGCGCCTGCACCAGGTCCTGGCGTTGAGGGGTCTGCGCGTCGCTGCGCAAGCAGCCAGGGGGCACCACATGCAGCCGCGTGCGGGGCTGCTCAGCCAAATACGCCAGCTGCTGCTGCGCAATCGCAGACATGCTGCCGACGACGGTGACCACGCTGGGCAAGCGCCCAGCGCCATGCGGCACATCCAGCGCTGAAGCCGCAGCAGATACGGCAGGCACCTGCTGCGCCAGCGCATGCGAGAGGCCGGCAGAGCAGACGCAGAAGACCTGCTCTAGCTGCAAGCTGGCCAGGGCCAAGGTCTGCAGGTGTTCGTCAGTCAGCACATCAAACACCAGTGCCTGCAGGCCCTGCTCGCGTGCTGTCGCAATCGCTTGCGCGGTGGCGTCTGGGCCAGCATCGAGCAGGCTGGCGGGCAGGTTGTCGCAGCGCAGGCCTGCTGCCTGCAATTGCTGCGCTGCGCGGTCATCGCGGTCTGCATGCTCCAGCTTCCAGGTATCGGTGTCGGCCAGGCGCACTCCGTGTACATGGACCAGGCCAGCCTGCATGGTGCGGCCCATCTGCGGAAAAGAAGGGGCTACCAGCGCCATCGCATCCAGCGCGCCCTGCAGCACGGCCACCTCCTGCGCCCAACCGCCTCGCAAGGTGGAGTCCATTTTCTTGAGCACCCGGCGGCCCTGGCTAGCCGGCGCTGCCAGCAGTGCCTGCAGCTTGGCAGCCGCCACTGCTGGCGCGTCGCGCCGGCTATTGGTGTCTACCGTCAGCACATCCACATCGCGCTGGGCCTGGCCGCAGGCTTGGGGGTCCAGCAGCACGCTGGTGGAGAGACCGGCGCTCGCAAACCCCGCAGCACAGTCGGCTGCGCCGGAGAGGTCGTCGGCGACGACAAGGTAGCGCGGAAGGGAACGCGGGCTCATGCGGGGCTTTCGGGCGACTCGGTCATCACGCCAAGCCTGTAAATTGATTGATTCGATCATAATTCATTCAAAGCAAGATAAAACAAGGGTTAACCCTTGATTTAACGCACCAAAAATGATCGATTTGATCGTGATAGACGAAATTTCAGGCACAGCGCCAAGCTTTCAGCCCTTGCCAGCACCGCGAAAGTGCAGCAATTCCACATCATGGTGCATGCACCAACTCGGGGAAAGTCCTGATTGGAGAGTTTTCAAAAAAGAGTTCTGATCGAAGCGTTCAAAAAATTATCAATTTTGATTGTTTTGATCAAATAGCTTTCCACGACTTATGACGTCTTCAGCCCTGAAGTCATTCCTGAACAACCAGCCATTGAGGTGTCCCACCATGTTCGCTTCCAGCCCCTCTTCTGCCGCCACACGCCGCCGCTTCCTCCTTGCCAGCAGCCTGCTGCTGGGCCTTGCCCCGCTGGCCAGCCAGGCAGCCGATGCCGCCTACCCCAGCAAGCCCATCACCCTGATCGTGCCCTACCCCGCCGGCGGCGCCAACGATGCGGTGGGCCGTATCGTGGGCCAGAAGATGGGGGAGATCCTCAAGCAGTCCGTCATCGTTGACAACCGTGGCGGCGCCGGTACCACCATTGGCACCGCACTGGCGGCCAAGGCCCCGGGCGATGGCTACACCCTGGTGCTGGGCTCGCTCTCCAGCCATGCGATCAGCCCGCACCTCTACCGCCAGCCCGGCTATGACGCCATAAAGGACTTCGCACCCGTGGGCATGATCGGCGAAGCCCCCATCGTGCTGGAAGTCGCCACCAACTCGCCATTCAAGGATGTCAAGCAGGTGGTGGAGCAGGCCAAAAAGACGCCAGCCACCCTCACCTACGGCTCGGCCGGCAATGGCTCGCCGCTGCATTTGAGTGCCGAGCTTTTCAAGCGCGCCGCCAGCGTGGACATGACCCACGTGCCCTACAAGGGCGGTAATGCCCACACCATGGACCTGATGGGTGGCCGCATCGACATGATCTTTGACACCTTGACCAGCGCCACACCGCTGATCGCATCGGGCAAAGTGCGCCCCCTGGCCGTGGCTAGCACCGAGCGCCTGCCCGAGCTGCCCAATGTGCCCACCTTTGCCGAAAGCGGCTACTCCAACTTTGTGGTGAACGCCTGGTACGCCCTCTACGCCCCCGCCAAAACCAGCCCCGAGGTGGTCGCCAAACTCAACCGGGTGCTGCAAGAAGCGCTGAACGACGCCGATGCCAAGGACCGCCTGACCAAGCTGGGCGTGCGCAGCAAGGCCAGCTCATCCGCAGAGCTGGCCCAATTCACCAAGGCGGAGCTGGACCGCTATGGCTCGGTGATCAGTGCGATTGGGTTGAAGATTGATTGATGTTTGAGGTGTCTTGCGCAGTAGAAGCTGCGCAGCACGATCTAGCTAAACCGCTCAGCGACAGTCGGCAGCATCCAGCACATCGCCCATCTTGCCAGCCAGGTCTTCGATGCTGTAAGGCTTGGCCAGGAAGTTGGTTCCCGGATCCAGGATGCCGTTATGCACCACCGCATTGCGCGTGTAGCCCGTGGTGTAGAGCACCTTCAGATGCGGCAGCTTTTTGAGGGCCAGATCAGCCAGTTGGCGGCCGGTCATATCGGGCATGATGATGTCGGTAAACAAGACAGTGACATCCTGGCCCGCATCGATCTTGGCAAGCGCCTCCGGGCCGTTCGCGGCATCGACGACCGTGTAGCCCAATTCGCGCAAAGTCTCGGAGGCCACCGCACGCATGCGGTCTTCATCGTCCACCACCATGATGATCTCGCCCACTCGGCCCTGGCGAAGCGCCTGCCGCAGGCCAGGCAGTGGCTGGCCGACAGCGTCGCCAAAGTGGCGCGGCAGGTAGATTTTGAAGGTGGTGCCGTGGCCCAACTCAGAATACGCCTTGAGGTGCCCACCCGACTGGCTGGCAAAACCAAAGGCCTGGCTCAATCCCAGGCCAGAGCCTTTGCCCACATCCTTGGTGGTAAAGAAAGGTTCGAAGGCGCGTGCCAGCACGTCGGGCGTCATCCCGGTGCCCGTGTCGCTCACCGACAAAACGACATACTGGCCCACGGCCAAGTCGTATTCCAGCGCATAGGTCTGTTCCACATGCACATTGTTGGTTTCCACCGTCAGGCGGCCACCGCTTGGCATGGCGTCGCGTGCATTGATGCACAGGTTGAGCAGCACGTTTTCCAGCTGATTCTGGTCCACCAGGGTATTCCACAGTCCGGCGCCCTGTATCAACTCCAGGTGCACGGATTCGCCCAGCGTTCGTGACAGCAGATCGCTGAGATTGGCCATCAGCCGATTGATGTCGGTCGGGACGGGTGACAACGGATGCTGGCGAGAAAAAGCCAGCAGCCTGGCCGTCAAGGTTGCGGCCCGTTTTGCACCGTCCATCGCCGAATCCACATGCTTTTGCACATCGGTGTCCCCACGCTTAAGCTTGCGCTGCAGCAGGGCCAGGCCGCCCATGATGATGGCCAGCATGTTGTTGAAGTCGTGCGCGATACCGCCTGTCAGCTGGCCCACGGCCTCCAGCTTCTGCAACTGGTGGACCTTGGACTCTGCCGCCAGCCGGCCTTCACGCTGGCCCTTGGCATCTTTCCTTCCCACCTCGATCTTCTCCACCTGGCGCTGCACCTGATCGCTCATGCGCAGAAAGGCCTCGGCACGCTCCACCGCCAGCCAGGCCAGCTCTGCCACCTCGCGGATGACACCCACCTCCGCCTCGGTCCAGCCGCGCACGTTGGCGCAATGCACTACCATGCCGGCGCACCAGCGCTGGTTACTCAGCAGCGGCACCTCTACGCCTGAGAGCACCCCTTGCTCTGCCAGCGGATTCAGGCTGCCCTCCAGATCATGGCGGCTGTCGGAAAAAACCAGCATCTCGCCCCTGCTGCGGAGCTGCTCTGCCTGCGCGCCGAACGCATCGATAGGTGAGATGCCCGACAGCAGCGGCAGCGCACTCTGGCTCCAGCCATTGAGGTACTGGATGGAGCTGCTGCTCAAAATGCGGTAAAAACCCACGCGGTGGGCACCCAAGCGCTCACCAAGCAGCTGCGCCGTCATGCGCATGACGGTGTCCGGGTCGGAGAGCGCACGCTGGCGCACGGTGAGGTCAATCAGAAAGCTGCGGCTGTCCAGCAGTGCGGCAACCGCCTTGTGGGATTTGGCAGCCAGCGCCATCGCAGCCCGAAAATCGGTGACATCGCGCAGCGCACCACCAAAGTCGATCACCGCTCCGCTGGCATCGCGGCGAACGCGTGCGCGCCGTTCGATCCAGCGCAACGCGCCGTTGTCTGCACGGCTGATCTGGTAGGTCACCACCAGTGCCGCTGAACCATCGCTGCGGCTCTGGTGGTTCGAGGCCTCGTTGCGGTCCACCAAAAGGCGTTCGAACGTGGATGTCGGGTAGGAGGCCTGCACCGCCAGCCCAAAGAGCCGGCAAGCACCCGCACTCAGATGGATGGTCTGCGTGGCGACATCCACATTGAACAGACCAATGCCCGCCGCATCCAGTGAAAAATCCACCGGCAACTTCTCTGCGGACGCATGCCCCCTGGCTTGCGCCGACGTTTCGCGAGCGACAGCAAGCTCGATTTCTAAATCAGCAATGCGGCGCTGGTACTGTTGCAAAAGCTCTGATTGCATGGGCGGAGTGAGATGTTAAGCCATGTATTTTCCAGATCGACGCCGTGCGTTATGTAAGCAAAAGCGTACAAAGGGCGCCAGCAAAGCCCGGGTTTGGTGCGCAGCGCCGCCGCGGGTGGCATCCCAAACCGGCCTTCTGCCACATCCTCTGTCATCAGCGCGATTCAGTTGGAGATTGGTTGGTTTTTGAGTGGTTTTGTGCGGAGCCTGTCCCAAAGACGGGCTCCTTTTTATGGAGGCTGTACTCCCTCTTCAAACGCAGTGCCTCAGACTCCGCCACCCAATCCACACGAACGCCGCCCCAAAAAAACTAACCACCCGAAGGTGGTTGCTCCAACTGCCAGCCGTTGCCAGCTCAAGCCTGCGCAGGCATTTTTCTCCCACGCAGTCCCAAGGCAGCCAAGCCTCCAGCCAACAGGTTCAGCAGCAATACAGCCCAAACGCCCAGCGACGGGACGGGCGTAGCCTTGGCGGGCACGACCACGACATCGGGGGCTGCCACCGTAATGCTGTAGGTCTGCACAACCGTCGTCAACGTCGGACCCGCCTTGCTCGCCAACTCCACCGGCCCAGGCGTGCTGTCCGAGATGCTCAGCGTAAAGTGGGTGGTTTCGCTGCGGCTGGGTGTGCCGGCGATGCGGATGCTCAGTCCATCCTCGGACAGCTGCGCAGCCAGACCTTGCGGCAAGCTGCCATCGACGATCTCAAACTGGTAGGGAGCCTGGCCGCCGGTCGGCGTGATGACCGCGTTGTAGCTCTGGCCCACGACGCCGTTGGCGAGCACCGAGGCCTCAGGAACAGCAACACTCGCGACCGGCGTAGCCGCCCGATCCGTCAACGCGCTGGCACCGCCACCCGCAGCGTTGGTGGCCTGCACACTGACGATGTACGGCGTACCGTTGGCAAGACCGTCGATCGTGCAAAAGTTGGCTGCAAGCTCTGGCGGCGTAGCGGAGGTGCTGCAGCTGCCCGCTGTTTTCGGCGGCGTATCGGTGGTCAGCGCAGTAGCGGTGTAGCCGCTGATTGCCGACTCACCAGCGTAAGCGGGGGTGCCCCAGTAAGCGGTCAGCTGGCCATCACCGGTTTCTGTGAACACATAGCCTGGTTCCGTGGGCAAGCGCAGGTTCTGGAACTTGACAAATTCCACCTCGTAGTCCGAATCTACGTTGGCATCATTGGTCTGGTCGCCAAAGACAATGGCCCCCCGGTCACTGCCCGAGGATGGCTGCGCCCGGCTGAGAAGCGGCTGGGCAGTGCCAGCAATGATGGCCTCAAAGCTGGTGTCCACAAACACGTCCAACAGACCATTCGTATAGCGGATCGCATATTCGTGGAATCCGCTGGCATCATTGGCGGCCGATGCCGTATCGTCCGCCCAGCCGATGGCTGTGGGATCGATGTAAAGCATGGCCGACCGCTGGGTTGCATTTCCGAAGGACCCGCTGAAATCGTCGCCTACGCTGAGCATCAACCCTGCATCCAGTTGGTTGTGGCGGTTGATTGCAAGCGCCTTGAGCTTGATCGAGGCAATAAAGCTGTTGGTGCCTGTTGCGTATTTATAGAGGTTGGCATCGCTGGTTCTGTCGCCCATCACAGTCTTGGTGCTGAAGCGTGTCAGACCAGCGGCGGAGGTCACCGTCGGTGAACCTGCCTTCCACTGAGACCACACGGCCGGAGCGGGCGGGCTGCTGCCGTCATAAATAAGCTGAGGCGCAGCGTGGGCGCCAGACATAGCCATGAGCCCGAGCAAAGCCAGGCGCGCGGGTGCGTTGAGGAAGATCTTATTCATGGTGGTGGGGTGGCGATAGGCTGTCCTGCTAGAGCCCCATTGGGCGTGGGCTATTTACAGGATGTTGGGCTGTGGAAGGAGTCAGTCTTGGGGGGTGCGTGGCGGCATTCGTGTCGCTTAGCAAATCTATCAGAAACGACACAATTTGAAACATCCGGCAGTATATTGGCACTTCTCAAGCTTGGATAGTGGTGGCTGTCTTCTTTTTGAGCACTGCATACCAGGATGCTTTAGCGAGGTTCAGACCGCTACTTTTTGGCTCAGCAGCACCGATCTCGGCACGAAACGTGTTACTGGCCAGAACGGGAATGCCAAGCTACCCAGCCGCCCCAAAAAGCAGCTATTTTTTAGGTTTTAGGCGGTTTCTGAAGGCAACGCCCCGCCTTCACAGCCGACCATCAACTCCGAAGCCTTGCATGGACTACCTTAGGGCAGACGCATAGCGATGCGCCTGCCGCTGGGCATGTTCAAAAAGCGGCGCTGATCAAGGGATGGCATTGGGGGCTGCCATCTGGCCCGGTCAATCCGGATTCTTCATAAAGTGAAATCGCATCAAGGTCCGCTCGCGCGCCCGACCGTGGTCCACGACGGGATGCGGGTAATCGCGCCCCAGTTGCAGACCGCAGGCCTGCTGCTCCAGCGGCTTCATTGCGGCGGGAAAGTGGATGTAGCGATCGGGCACCTTGGCCAGCTCGGGCAGGTAGCGGCGGATGAACTTGCCGTCCGCATCAAAGCGCTCCGACTGCGTGATGGGGTTGAAGATGCGGAACCAGGGCTGGGCATCGCAGCCGGTGGAGGCCGCCCACTGCCAGCCGCCGTTGTTGGATGACAGGTCATAGTCATTGAGGTGCTGGGCAAAAAAGCGCTCGCCCGCGCGCCAGTCAATGCCCAGGTCCTTGGTCAAAAAGCTGGCCACCACCATGCGCAGCCGGTTGTGCATATAGCCGGTCTGCAGCAGCTGGCGCATGGCGGCATCCACCAAGGGGTAGCCGGTGCGCGCCTCGCACCAGGCCTGCCACAGCTCGGGCGCATCGTCCCACTGCACCTTGTCGTAAATGGGGCGGAACGACTGGGTCACCACCTGTGGGTGGTGCCAGAGAATCATCGCGTAGAAGTCGCGCCAGGCCAGCTCGGAGAGCCAGGTCTGCGCGCCCTCGCAGCCGGCGCGCGCCTGCGCCACGGCCAGGGCGGCCAGTTGGCGGATCGACACGGTGCCAAAGCGCAGATGCACCGACAGGTAGGAGACGCCCTTGACCGCGGGAAAATCCCGTGCGTCCTGGTAAGCCGCCATGCGCGGCAAAAAATCCTGAAGCAGTTGCTGCGCACCCCGGCTGCCGGTAGGTATCTTGAGCGATGCCAGATTGCTGGGCTGAAAACCCAGATCGGCCAGCGACGGTATCGCCTCGCCCTTGGGCAATGCCGCCAGATGCCCGGCATAGCGCGCCACCGGGTAGGCCTTGCACTGGAAGGCATCGAGCTTTTGCAGCCAGGCGCGTTTGTAGGGGGTGAACACGCTGTAGGGATGGCCTTGCTGGGTCAGCACCTCATCGCGATCCAGCAGCACCTGGTCCTTGTAATCGCTAAAGGCAATGCCGGCGGCTTGCAGATCGCCAGCGACGCGCACATCGCGAGCGATGGCCTCGGGCTCGTAGTCGCGGTTGGTCAGCACCTCTTGCACGCCCAGGGCCAGTGCCAGCTGCACCACCTCTTGCGCCGCTGGCCCATGGCGCACCAGCAGCCCCGCGCCAGGCGTACCGCTGCCTGCTGCCAACTGGCGCAGGTCCTCGTCCAGCGCCAGCACGCTGGCATGGATAAAGTCCACCCGCCTGTCTTCGCGCGTCGGCAGCAGATCGAGGATGTCGGTGTCAAAAACGAAGACGCAATACACCTGCTCGAAGCGGCGCAAGGCATGGTAGAGAGCGGCATGGTCGTCGCAGCGCAAATCGCGACGCATCCATACCAGGGCGCGGCTGGCCATGGTGATCGGTTTCCTGTTCGGGTTTTTGTTGCGGTGGATGGCGCGGAGGCATGCAGGCGCAAGCCGGGCCCGCCATCTCAAGGGCGCTATTGTGCCGTGGCAGCGTGCCGGTGCCTGTCAGCCAACAGGCTGGATGCGATGGCCTGCAAAGCGAGGCTCCATTCAGCGAAGCCGGGAGCCGTCCGGGTTCTGGGCTTCTTCGTCGCGCCGGCTGGGGTAGTAGCGCTTTTTCTCGTCAAGCCCATAGAACAGCAGGCCATGGATGCCCATCGCCTGCGCCTTGGCAAGCCGCCGGGTCCATAGGCTCTCAAAGGCTTTGTCCAAGGCCGCCGCGTCGGCTGCAGCTGCATAGACGTCGTCGATAAAGGCAATGTCCTGGCCGCTGGGGAAGATCAGCGCGAACTCCTCTTCCGTCGCTGCAAAGATGTCGTAGACGCAGTTCAGCGCGCCATCGATGACCTGGATGTTTTTCATGGATGTCGTGCTGCGGCAACTGGGCTGCCGGCCAGCAACAGCGCTGCCCGGCTCAGTCGTCCGCAGCGGGGGCTGTTTCCAACCAGACGATGCTAGCCGGATGGTGTTGCGCTATGGTGTAGAGCGCGCCGGCCAAGGTATCTGCGTCTTGCGGGTGCAAGGCGTAGTCAAAGCGCGAAAGGCCGCTCCCTGTCATGGCGCTAAAAGCCTCTTGGGAAATCGCATTCGAGCCGCACCATACCGGCTGGCCCGTTTTTTCTGCTGCGCTCAAGGTCTGCGGAAGACCTTCGGGAGTGATTGCCAGGAAGACCATGGCTGTCCTTTTCTGCGGATGCGTCTTTGCTGTGGTGCCGTAGCATACTATGGCGTCCGTATTCAGCTGCAAACACCAACATGAGTACCTGGGAACCCGTCACCGTCGATGAGTTGGAAGCGATTGTTGAAAAACAGCTCGCCGACTGCACCGCAGCGCAGCAGGCGCTTTTCGCGGCATGTCGCCAGCCTTTTTACCCGGTCCCCATCCATCGCCTGGGCCAGTTGGAGCAGGTATTGGTCGTTGCCCACCTCCCCCATGGCCTGCTTTATTTTGAAGATGTCGAAGACGGCTTTGACGTGGGGACGCTGGAGCCGGACGGTGCGCTCAACCCCCACAGCTTCGACCAGCTGGATCTCAGGCATGTACTGCCACGGCAGAACGACTGAGGCTTGTGCCCGCTGATCACCTCATCAGCGCATCACCAAGCCCCCATCCACCAGCAACACCTGTCCCGTCATGAACCGGCTCAGGTCCGATGCCAGGAACAGCACCGGCCCAGCGACATCCTCAGGGCTGGCCAGGCGGCGCAGCGGGGTGGCGGCCATCAGCGATTCGCGGAAGGATTCGCGGGTTTGTGCGCTGCCCTGGGTGGGATAGACGAGGCCCGGGGCAACGCAGTTGACCCGTATGCCAAAGGGCCCCAACTCGCTGGCCAGGTTGCGGCTGAAGCCCACCAGCGAGGCCTTGGCCGTGCTGTAGTCGTGGTAGGCGACAACAGGGTGCTCGACCAGATTGCTGCTGATATTGACAATGCTGCCCCGGGCACGCTGGCGCATCTGCGGCAGCACGGCGCGGCAAACATGGAAGGCACCGCCCACAGCAGCATCGAACTGCGCCTGGTAGTAGCTCCAGGCCAGTGCATCCAGCGGCTGGCGGCGCTCGGGGTCAAAGGCATAGGGGCGCAAGGCGTTGTTCACGACGACATCGATGGGCCCGGCCTCTTGCGCAATGGCCTGGGCCATCGCATCCACCGCCGCCGGATTGCCCACATCGGCCTGCACAGCCCAGGCATCGCCGCCGGCAGCCTGGCAGGCGGCCACGGTTTGGGCCGCTGCGGCCTCGTTGGCCAGGTAGTTCACCGCCACGGTGGCGCCTTCGCGCGCAAAGGCCTGGGCAATGGCCGCGCCAATGCCCCGGCTGGCACCGGTTACCAGCACCACCTTGCCGCGCAGATTCAAAGCACTGCTCTCCTGCATCTCAGGCCCCTGGCAGCCAACGGCTGTCCACCACATCGGCCACCTTGATGGGCTGCTGCACCATGCCCAGCGCATGGTAGGCGTCCGCGCCCTTTTGCAGCGCGTTCAAGTCAAAGCTGCCCAGCGACGCGACCTTGCCCTGCACCCGCAAGGTGGGCTGGGCCGATGCATTGCGCAGGCCGATCACATCGAGGTTGATATCGCGCTGGGTGCCGTCGATGGCGCGCTTGGTGGCCAGGGTGGCGGCCTCTTCGGGGTGGGCGATCATCCAGGCCGCGCTGTCGCGGTAGCCGCGCAAAAAGGCCTGCAGCAATGCCGGCTGCTGCTCCAGCACCTGCAGGCGCACCACAAACATGTCGCTGGACATATTGAGGTAGTCGCGCACGGGCATCACATGCACCTCGCCCATGCCCTTGCGCAGGCCCACGGCCAGGCCGGTGTCGGTGGCGGCGGTCGCATCGACCTGGCCTTGCATCAGCGGCGCAAAGTTCAAAAGGCCGGTCACCACAATGCGCACGTCGGACTCCTTGAGCCCCGCCTGGTGCAGCATCACCAGCAGGTTCTGGCGTGTGCCGCTGGCCAGGCTGTAGACGCCAATGGTCTTGCCCTTCAGATCCGCCGGCGTACGGATGCCGCTGGAGCGCAGCGACACCACATTGAACACGTTTTGCGGGTAGATGTCATAGATGGCGACCAGCTTCTCGCCCTTGTCCAGCGCCATGAAGAACGAGCCCGGGTCGGTAAAGGCCACATCGCCCTGGCCGCTCAGGATATTGCGGATGGCATCACCGCCACCCGCGCCGGGAAGGTAAGTCAGGTCCACCCCCTGGGCCTTGAAGAAGCCCTTGTCCGGCTCGGCCAGGATGTTGGTGATTTCGCTGATCGGCTTGCTCCAGCCGGCCAGGCGGATCTTGCCGCTGACCGGGGTTGCAGCGCCCGCTGTGATGCCCGTGCCCGCCAGGCCCAGGCCCAGGCCCAAGAGGCCGGCAGAGGCGCCCAGCCAGCGGCGGCGCGAGAGGGAGGAGGTCAGAAAAGGTGCAGACATAAGCGGTCCATCCAGAAGCAATCGAGCAAAAATCCAAAAATCAACGCTGTGGGCCAGCGACGGCATGGCCACGCAGCAATCTGCGCTCCAGCAGCAGGCAGACCTGGTACAGCAGCAAGCCCAGCGCCGCAATCAACAGCAGCGCGGCAAACATCAAGGTGGTGTCCATCATTCCCTGCGCGGCAATCACCACCGCGCCCAGCCCTTGGCTGGCGCCCATGAACTCGGCCACCACCGCCCCCACCAGCGCCAGCACCACGGCCACACGCAGGCCCGCCAAAATGGCCGGCAAGCCTGTGGGCAGCTTGAGCCGCATTAACGTCTGCAGCCGGCTGGCCCCCAGCATGCGAAACAGCTGCAGGCGCTGCGCATCAACCTGGCGCAGGCCCGTCAAGGTGTTTTCCATCAGCGGGAAAAAGCAGACCAGCGCCGTGATCAGCACCGTCGGCAGCATGCCAAAACCAAACCACAGCACAAACAGCGGCGCCAGCGCCAGCTTGGGCACCACCTGGCTGACGACCACATAGGGCTTGAGCACGCGCTCCAGCAAGACCGACTCGGCCAGGGCCATGCCCGCCAGCAGCCCAAAAGATGCGCCCGCTGCCAGGCCCAACAGCACCGCTTGCACGGTAGCCAGCAAGTGCGGCCAAAAGTAGCCGGATACGAGCCCCGCCAACAAGGCCTGCAGGATCGCCGACGGCACCGGCAATACCAGCGCGGAAATACCGCCCAGGCGCCCTGCGCCCTCCCACACGGCCAGCAGCAGCACCAGCAGCGCAGCGGCCCAGAGCCGGGCTTTCAGGATGGGGTTCATGCGCTGGCCCCGTCCATCGCGGCGCGCACCTGGGCCGCATAGGCGTTGAAGGCCGCACCATGGCGCATGGCCTGGGTGCGGGGTGTTGGCAGATCAATTTCCATATCGGCGACGAGGTGCCCGCCATGCATCAGCGCCACCCGGTCCCCCAGGTACACGGCCTCGTTGATGTCATGGGTGACAAAGAGCACCGTGGTGCCCCGCGCCCGGCAGCTGCGCAGCAGCTCATCCTGCAGCTCGGCGCGGGTGATGGCGTCGAGGGCGGCAAAGGGCTCGTCGAGCAGCAGCAAGGCGGGCTCACGAATCAAGGCCCGCGCCAGCGCCACCCGGCTTTGCTGCCCGCCGGACAGTTGGCCGGGTTGCTGCCGGGCCAGCGCTGCCAGGCCCAACTGAGCCAGCAACTGCTCTGCCGCTGCACGGTCCTGCGCCGTGGGCTTGCGCTGCAGCGACAGTGGCAGCAACACGTTGTCCAGCAACGTCAGCCAGTCCAGCAAGGTGGGCGACTGGAACATCACCCCCAGCTGCGGGCCCGGTGCGGCCAGGCTACCGCCTGCGCGCACAATGCGGCCCGCCTGCGGCTGCAGCAGGCCAGCGACCAGCTGCAGCAGGCTGGTCTTGCCGCAACCGCTGCGGCCCAGCAGACAGTGGAAGGCGCCTTGCGCCATCTGCCAGCTCACGCCATCCACGACAGGGGCCTGGCCCGGATAGGCAAAGCTCAGGTGCTCAATATCAATCCATGCCATGGCGCCGCCCTCAGTCTGCGTAGCGCGCAAGCGGCTGGGCGGCGGCCTCGGCAGCGGCATCAATCTCGGTCATGCGCACCAGGTCGAGCAGGCTAAAGCGTCCATCGTGGTGCCAACCGGCCTCGGGCACGCCCATGGTACCCAAGGCGCTGATGCGGGTGACGCCGGCGGCGCCCAGCAGGCCCGCCAAACGGTACAAATCTTCGGGGCCCACGGTCAGGCCGGCGGTCTGCAGGTAGTCGCGCTGGGCTGCGACCAAGGGCACAACGTCGTCCAGGTTGTCTACCCCCACCACCACGATGCTGCGGTACAGCGCGGTGGGCGCCAGCGGCTCCAGGCTGTCGCTATAGGCCACGCTCCAGGGCGCATCGGCCGGGCCGATCAGCTGCGGGGCAGCGCCATCATCGGCCGGCGCGCGCCATTCCAGCGACTGCTGCCAGCGGGCCAGGCCGGCGCCCTCCTCCAGATCCAGCGGCCGGCGCGCAAAGCGCTGCTGCAGGTTGGCGAGCTCGGCCGCCAGGTATGCGGCAAAGGCGCGGGGTGCGACGCTAGCGCCCCGCTCTACATAGAACACATGGGGCGAGTAGCAGCCCTGCTGGTCGTAGCGCATGACATCCCAGGCGGCCAGCCGCGCATGGGCCGGCGCTTTGACGGCATCCAGTGCGGCAGCGCCCACCATGCCAAAACCCAGCTTGTGGCCATGGGGCAAAAAGCGGGTGGTCACCGGCAGCTGCTGGCGCAGCGCGGCCAGGGTCTGGTTGCTGCCATAGGCCATCACGGTATCGGCCTCGGCATAGAGCACTTGCGCGCCTTCGGCGCTGTCGCCCGTCTGCGCGCCGCCGGGCCACCAGACCACGGCCAGGCAGTCGGCCAGGGGTGGATGCACTTCCGCCAGCAAGCGCGCAAACCAGCCGGCAAACAGCGGCTCGGCACTGGCCAGCTTGCCCACGCTGGGCGCTTTGACAAGCAGGCCGCAGACCAAGCTCCACAGCGACAGCGCCGGCACATTGCCAGCCCAGCTGTGCAGCAGCAGGCCCGGGCCATAGGCGCGCACGGCCCCGCCTTTGACGGCCGGCACAAAGCCATCGAGCACACCAGGGTTGGCAAAATCCTCGCCGATAAAGCGCCACAGCTGGGGCGCCCTGAAAGTCTTGAAGAGGCCGTTGAGCCCCAGGCGCACCATTGCCGCGTCATAGCCGCAGACCAGCGGCAGGCAGGCATCGATCTGGCGGCGATAGGGGTCGGCCGGGTCCAGCAGGCGGGCAATGGCGCGGTCAATGGCGGCCACGATCTCGGCCAGCGGCATTGGCTGCAGCTGGCGCTGCGCAGCGGCACGTACCCGCGCGGTCAGCGCCTGCATCTGCGCGCCGCTGAGCACGGGCACCTCGACCTCCAGGTGGGCACCTGCGCGCTCATACACCAGTACCTGCCAGCGCACCTGGTTGTCATCCAGGCCTGGCAGGTAGCCGGCCCGTAGGCGCTCGGCCATGCGCTCAGGCGCTTGCGGCTGCATCATGCGCGCGCCGCTTGCACAAACTCGTCAACCGCCAGGGAGCAGCCCTTGGCAGCTGCCCCTTCGGCCCGGCCCAGCAGCAAAAAGCCGCCATCGGCCCAGAGGCCCACGTCCTCGGTCAGGATGGTGCTGACCGCGTTGTAGTTGGCCAGGTCGCAGTGCACCAGAATGCCGCGCTCGCCCGGCGCCACACTGCGGCCGCTGACGGGCTCGACCAGGCGCGAGCGAATCCAGTGCGGCCCGGATTTGACCGAGGGCAAGCGGGCATTGCCGTTGTCATAGAACTGCGTGCTCAGCTCGGTCATGCCATACATGTTGATGCAGAGCTCGGGCGGCACGCCCAACAGCTCGGTCAGGCCGGCATAAAAGTCGGCCAAGGGCAGATCGCGCGACTGGCCCTTGTAGCCACCGGTGTCCAGGATGCGGCTGCCCGCCGGCAGCTGAAAGCGGCGGCCCTGGGCGCGCAGCGCATCCATCACATGCACAAGGCTGAAGCTCGCGCCCAGCAGCGCATAGGGCTGGCCTGTGCGCTCGGCCGCTTCCAGCACGGCGCAGAGCCCGTCCATATCCAGGCCCTCCGGCCCCAGAAAATAGCGGCTCTCCGGCGTACCAAACGCCGACTTGGCCAGCGCCAGGTAATGCGCCAGCGAGGAGTTGGGCATGGCCACTTCATCAGGGAACAGGATGCCCATCGGCATGCGCGCTGTGCCCTGCATAAAGCGGGTGGCGAAGTGCTGCTGCATCGACAGGTCATACACCTGCAAGCCCGGATGAAAATGCCGGCCCCGTGCAGCACGTCCGGTGGTGCCACTGGTCATGAAGACGCGTTCGGCCTGTGACGGCGGCTCGCTGCGCAGCTCCAGCGCCTTGAAGGCATCGATGGGCACGGCCGGGATATCGCTCCAGGTCTTGACCGTGCGCGGGCTGGCGCCACGGCGCTGGCAAAAGCTGCGGAACGGCGTATTGGATGCGTACTGGTAGGCAAAGAGACGCAGCGCGAGCTGGTCAAACTGGTCATCGGTGCAGCCATCCATTGCGATGAATGCAAGCAGGTCTGCGACCAGCGTATCGGCCTTGTCCATGGAATTCCTTCGAGAGCGGTGATGTCATGCTCCGAAGGCTCCCTCCAATGCGCGCAAGGCGCCCCATGGCAGGGAGTTGGCTCTTCTTCCGCCGGAATGACCCGGTTCAAGTTCTCGGGTGTAGATCTCAGCACTGGCGTGCACCCCGGAGCAGGCGCCATCTTAACCGAGCACCACCGGCATGACGCCGAGCTGGCGTCAAGCCAAGGTCTGCGCCACGGTCAATCCCAGGACCTCCGCCCACCCCAAACCAGGGAAAACACCAGGGCCACCGCGATGGTGCAAAGCGCGCCTCAGGCAGTCGACCATGCACCAAGCCAATGCATTTTCTGCCCTTTCCTGCACCATATTCAAGCACTGCGATATCCACGTAACCCATTGTGGTGCTTTGCAAATTTTCTGTGCCAGATCAAAGCGGGCATGCTGGAAATCACCTAGATCCAAACCCTTTTCTTCCGCGATTCAGTCTGTTAACTTATGTCCTGTCGACAGACGACTGTCGCTAGACGACATAAATTCAACGAGGACAAAAATGCTTGCAATGGCTGATGCCGAAGTCCAATCCGGCTACGACAAATCGCATACCGAGAGCGAACAGCAGGTTCGCGAAGACCTGGCCGCCGCCTACCGCCTGATGGCGCACTTCGGGATGGACGACAGCATCTACACGCACATCTCGGCGCGGGTGCCGGGCCGCACCGACCAGTTCCTCATCAACCCCTTTGGCACCCTGTTCAAGGACATCACGGCCAGCTCGCTGGTCAAGATCGATGCCGAAGGCCGCATCGTGGAAGACACGCCCTACCAGGTGAACCCGGCCGGCTTTGTGATCCACAGCGCCGTGCATGCCGCCCGGCACGACGCCGCCTGCGTGGTGCACTCCCACACCGAAGCGGGCGTGGCGGTCTCGTCGCTGCAATGCGGTCTGCAGCCCAGCAACCAATGGGCGCTGCAGTTCTACAACCGCGTGGCGTACCACACGTTTGAAGGCATCGCGCTGGATCTGCATGAGCGCGCGCGCCTGGTCGCCGACCTGGGCAGCACCGCCAAGGCCATGGTGCTGCGCAACCACGGCCTGCTCACCCTGGGCAACAGCGTGGCCGAGGCCTTCATCCTGATGCTCAACCTGGACCGCGCCTGCCGTGTGCAACTGGCCATCCAGTCCAGCGGCCAGGCCATCAACCCCGTGCCGCCCGAGGTCTGCGAGCTGACCGCGCGCCAGTACGAAAGCGGCGACACCGATGTGATGCCCGGCCAGCCCAAGCGCGCCGACCCGCATGAGCGCGAATGGCAGGGCCTGCTGGGCTTTTTGCAGCCGCCGGGCCGCAGCCATTACCGCGACTGAACGGTGCGACTGACCCGCGACTAAAGCCCCCGACCCTTGCATGCCGCCGCCTTTGCGGCCCCACCGCCGCAACCCCACCAGGCCAGGCACCCCTCGATACCAAGACAGGAAGCAACCATGATCAATCGGCGTGAACTCATCTCCTACAGCCTGGCGGGAGCCGGCCTCAGCATCGCGGGCGTGCCCATGGCGGCCCTGGCGCAGCAAACCAAGGGAACGATCAATGTAATGGTGCAGCCCGAGCCCTCGGGCCTGATGCTGGGCATCGTGCAAAACGGCCCCACCCAGCTGGTCTCCGGCTATATCTACGAAGGCCTGCTGCGCTATGACGAAAAGCTGGAACCGCACGGCCTGCTGGCCACGGCCTGGAACCGCTCCGACGACGGCCTGACCTACACCTTCAAGCTCAAGTCCGGCGTCAAGTGGCATGACGGCCAGCCTTTCTCTGCCGATGACGTGGTGTTCTCGGTCGACAAGTTTCTGCGCAAGACCCATGCCCGCCTGCGCGCATCGCTGGAGCCGCTGGAGAGCGTGCGCGCCATCGATGCCAACACGGTGGAGTTCAAGCTCAAGTACCCGTTTGGCCCCTTCATCAGCCTGTTCGACACCGGCTCGATGCCGATGATCCCCAAGCACATCTACGAGAACACCGACTACGCCACCAACCCGGCCAATGCCAAGCCCATTGGCACCGGCCCCTTCAAGTACAAGGAATGGGTGCGGGGCTCCTACATCCAGCTGGTGGCCAATGAGCTCTACCACACCAAGGGCGAGCCCATGGTGGAGAACCTCTACTTCCACATCATCCCGGATGCGGCCTCGCGCGCTGCGGCGTTTGAATCGGGCAAGGTCGATGTGGTGCCAGGGGGCGCGGTCGAGTTCTTTGATGTGGCGCGCCTGGCAAAGCTGCCTGGGGCTGCCGTCACCACCAAGGGCTGGGAGTTCTACTCGCCCCACTCCTGGCTGGTGCTCAACAACCGCAAGGCGCCCTTTGACAACCCCAAGTTCCGCCAGGCCGTCATGTATGCGATGGACCGCGAGGCCATGGTCAAGGTCGCCTGGCAGGGTTTTGCCAAGACGGCGGCCGGCCCCTTCAACCAGCATGTGAAGTTCGCCTCCGACGACGTCACCAAGTACCCGCGTGATCTGAACAAGGCCAAGGCCTTGCTCAAGGAAGCCGGCTACAAGGGCGAGACCGTGCGCCTGCTGCCGCTGCCTTATGGCGAATCCTGGCAGCGCCTGGCCGAGATGATCCGCCAGAACCTGATCCAGGCCGGCATCAAGGTGGAGACCACCGGCACCGATGTGGCCGGCTGGAACCAGCGCACCGCCGAATGGGATTTCGACATGGCCATCATCTATGTCTACCAGTACCCCGATCCAGCGCTGGGCGTGGCCCGTACCTACACCAGCCACACGATCGCCAAGGGCTCGCCGTTCAACAACATCGAAGGCTATGTCAACCCCAAGGTGGATGCGCTGTTTGACGCTGGCGCCAAGGCGCTGACCGATGCCGACCGCGCCAAGGCCTATGCCGAGGTGCAGAAGATCCTGACCGAGGAAGTGCCGGTGGCCTGGTTGCATGAGATCAACTTCCCCACGCTCTACCGCACCAAGATCAAGAACCCGATCAGCTCCGGCGTGGGCTTGAATGACAGCCTGAGCCGTGCCTCCATAGGTTAAAGCGGTCGCTACCCGCTGCGGCCCAGCGCCGCCGCATGGTTTTCTTCTTTGCTGATTTCTGCACGCTGCCAGCCCCCGCTGGCGCGTGCGGGATGGCTACGCTTTTGTCTCGCTCCAAGGTCTCCCCGCTATGAACCGCCTCCGCTACATGTCCGTCCGGGTGCTCCAGGGTCTGCTGGTACTTATGTGCATAGCAACCGTCAACTTCATGCTGATCCGCGCAGCGCCCGGCGACCCGGTCGCGGTGATAGCGGGCGAAGCGGGGGCCTCGGACCCGCAGTTCGTTGCCCAGCTGCGCGAGCAGTTTGGCCTGGACAAGCCCGTCACCACCCAGCTGGCCAACTACCTGGGCCACATCACGCAGTTGGACCTGGGCTTCTCTTATCGCCAGCAGCGCCCGGTGCTGGAACTGATTACCGAGCGTCTGCCCGCCACCTTGCTGCTCACCGGCAGTGCCTTTGTGATGTCGCTGATTTTTGGCGTGGCCTTGGGCGCCACGGCCAGCCGCCATGTCGGCAAATGGGTGGACAGCGCCATCACCTTTGTGGCGCTGGTGTTCTATGCCACGCCGCTGTACTGGCTGGCGATGATGGCGGTGCTGGTGTTCTCGGTGCAGCTGAGCTGGCTGCCCGGTTTTGGCTACTTCACCGTCGGCAGCGATGCCACCGGCTTTGCCCGCGCCTGGGACATTGCCCAGCATCTGGTGCTGCCCTCGCTCACCCTGGCGCTCTTTTATATGGCGGTCTATGCCCGCATGACCCGGGCCTCGATGCTCGAAGTCGCGCAGATGGACTTTGTCAAAACCGCCCGCGCCAAGGGCGTGCGCATGGGCCGCATCCAGCGCCAGCACATTCTGCGCAATGCCCTGCTGCCCATCGTCACCCTGGCGGGCATCCAGGCTGGCGGCCTGATCGGCGGCGCGGTGCTGACCGAGACCGTGTTTGCCTGGCCCGGCATTGGCCGCCTGATGTTTGATGCCCTGCTGCAGCGCGACTACAACCTGCTGCTGGGCTGCTTCCTGGTCGCAGCCGCCGTGGCGGTGCTGTTCAACCTGATCACTGATTTTGTCTACACCCTGGTCGATCCCCGGATCGAGCTGGGCTGAAACGGAGCCTTGCGATGAATGCCATCTCTGAACCGGCCCTGGCGGCCGACACGCCCCCCGCCAAGAACAAGCACCGATCCACATTCTGGAGCCGCTTTTGCCGCAACCGTGGCGCCCTGCTGGGCCTGGCCATCTTGCTGCTGGTGGCGCTGCTGGTCTGCTTTGGCCCGCTGCTGGCCGCGCACAACCCCTGGGACATGGTCGAGCAACCGTTTTTGCCGCCGATGGAGCGCGAAGGCTTTGCGATGGGCACCGACACCATGGGCCGCGACATTCTCTCGGGCCTGGTGCTGGGCGCCCGCATCTCGCTGCTGATTGCGGTGATCTCCACCCTGGTATCGCTGCTGATCGGCGTGGGCATTGGTGCCATCTCGGGCTACTTTGGCGGCTGGGTCGATGCCACCCTGATGCGCTTTACCGAAATGTTCCAGTCCGTGCCCAGCTTTGCGCTGGCCCTGGTGCTGGTGGCCATTTTCGAGCCCTCGGTCAACTCCATCATCGTGGCCATTGCGCTGGTCTCCTGGCCGCCGGTGGCGCGCCTGGTGCGCGGCGAATTTTTGACCCTGCGCCAGCGCGATTTTGTCGCCGCCGCCCAGTTGGCCGGCCAAAGCACGCCGCGCATCATCCTGGCGCAGATCCTGCCCAATGCGGCCTCGTCCATCGTGGTGATGGCCTCGCTGATGGTGGCCACCGCCATCCTGCTGGAATCGAGCCTGAGCTTCATGGGCTTGGGGGATCCCAACCTGATGAGCTGGGGCTACATGATCGGCTCTGCCCGCACCGTGCTGCGCCAGGCCTGGTGGATGGCTGTGTTTCCCGGCGTCGCCATCTTGCTGACCGTGCTGGCCTTCAACCTGGTGGGCGAAGGGCTGAACGACGGACTCAATGCACGCCAGGACGGGAAGACGAAATGAACGCCTATTCACACGAAGCCCTGCATATGCTTGCCCAAACCCCCGCCGCACCAGCCGCCCCCGAGCCAGTGCTGACCGTGCGCGGTCTGGACATCCGCCTGCCGCTGGGCGCCGACCGCGCGTTGGCCGTCACCCAGGCCAACCTGCAGATCCTGCCCGGCCAGACCCTCTGCGTGGTCGGCGAATCGGGCTCGGGCAAGTCGATGATCGCCAACGCCATCATGGGCCTGCTGCCCCGCCCCAAGGTCGAGCCCGTGGCCGGCGAGATCCTGTTTGATGGCAAAGACCTGCTGCGCCTGAGCGAAGACCAGCTGCGCGAGCTGCGTGGCAGCCGCATGGCCATGGTCTTCCAGGAGCCGATGACGGCGCTGAACCCGGTGATGCGCATTGGCGACCAGATGGCCGAGGCGCTGGATGCCCACCTGCAGCTGCCCGCTGCCGACAAGCGCCGCCGCATCATTGCCGCGCTGACCGACGTAGGCCTGCCCGAGCCCGAGCGCCTGATCGATGCCTACCCTTTCCGCCTCTCGGGCGGCCAGCGCCAGCGCGTGATGATCGCCATTGCGATGCTGCTCGAACCGAGCCTGTTGATCGCCGACGAGCCCACCACCGCGCTGGATGTGACCACGCAGGCCCAGATCCTGCAGCTGATGCGCGCGCTGCAGAAAAAGCGCGGCATGGCCATGCTCTTCATCACCCACGACTTTGGCGTGGTGGCCGAGATTGCCGACCATGTGGTGGTGATGCAGACCGGTGTGGTGGTCGAAGCCGGCCCGGCCGGCCAGGTGCTGCGCAACCCGCAGCACGCCTATACCAAGAAGCTGCTGGCCGCCATTCCGCATGGCAATGTGCGCGAGACCCAGGCCAGCACGGCGCAGCCGGTGCTGCAGGTCAAAGACCTGTGCAAGGTCTACCGCACTGGCGGCGGCTTTTTGCGGCCCGCGCGTGAGGTGGTGGCCGCCGAGCGCATCAGCTTTGACCTGGGCCGCGCCCAGACCCTGGGCGTGGTGGGCGAATCGGGCTCGGGCAAGTCGTCGCTCGGCCGCTGCATTGTGGGCCTGGCACCGTTTGACAGCGGCGATATTCTCTTCAACGGCCAGCGCCTCAGCTCCGGCGCCGCACTGCGGCGCCAGGCCAAGGGCAAGATCCAGATGGTCTTCCAGGACCCCTATGCATCGCTCAACCCGCGCCACAAGATTGGCTCGGCCATTGCCAGCGGCCCCATTGCCCAGGGCGTGCCCAAGGCCGAGGCCATGCGCCGCACGATGGAGCTGCTGGAGCTGGTCGGCCTGGGCCCAGAGGCGGCCGAGCGCTACCCGCATGAGTTCTCTGGCGGCCAGCGCCAACGCATTGGCATTGCCCGCGCGCTGGCGATGGAGCCTTCGTTGCTGGTGGCCGATGAGCCGGTCTCCGCACTCGATGTGTCCGTGCAGGCCCAGGTGCTCAAGCTGTTTGCCGAGGTGCGCGAGCGCTTTCAGCTCAGCATGGTCTTCATCACCCATGACCTGCGCGTGGCCGGCCAGATGTGCGACCACCTGGCCGTCATGCAACGGGGCCGCATTGTGGAGTACGGCCCCACCGCCCAGGTGCTGGGCAATCCCCAGCACCCCTATACCCAGACCTTGATCGACGCCATCCCCTCGCTGGAGCACCGCAGCGACGATGCCGCCGCAGAACACCGGAGCCGCGCATGATCGCCATGCCCAGCGCCCCTGCCCCCACGGCCGCACCCCGCAGCATTGCCTTTTTGAGCAAGAGCATTGCAATGGACTTTTTGCTGCCCGCCTACCAGGCCCAGTTCCCCGGCAGCCGGCTGCTGCTGGGCGCCGAGCTGCAGGCGCTGCTCGATGCCGGCCAGCACGAAGATATCGAGGTGGCGGTCTGCTGGCACCCGCCCGCTGCCCAACTCGCGCAGCTGACCCAGTCTGCTGGCCTGCAGCTGGTGCAATCGATTGCCGCCGGCATTGACCATATCGACACCCAGGCCCTGCCCGCGAGCACGCCCGTGTGCCGCATTGTGGACAGCACCATGGGCTATGGCATGACGGCCTTTGTCAGCTGGGCCGTCATCCACCGCCAGCGCCATATGGACCGCTATGTGGCCCATGCGGCGCAGCGCCAGTGGCGCGAGGAGCCCATCGTCGCCCCCAGCCAGCACCGGGTGGGCATTGCCGGCCTGGGCACCCTGGGCCAGGGCTGCGCGAAAGCGTTGCTGGCCATGGGCTACCAGGTGCGCGGCTGGAGCCGATCGGCCAAGCAGGATCTGCCCGCTGGACTGGAAGGCCTGCAAACCTTCCACGGCCAGGCGCAGAAGGCAGACTTCTTGAGCGGCTGCGACACCCTCGTCTGCCTGCTGCCGCTGACCGACGAGACCCAGGGCTTTCTCGATCTGGCCTTGATGCGCCAGCTGCCGCGCGGCGCGCACCTGATCAATGTGGGCCGGGGCGCCCACCTGGTCGAGGCCGATTTGCTGACCGCACTGGCCGAGGGCCAGATTGGAGCAGCCACGCTGGACACCTTCAGCGCCGAGCCGCTGCCAGCCGACCACCCCTTCTGGCAGGACGAGCGCATTCTGGTGACCCCGCATATAGCGACCCGCACCGATCCGCGCGTCATCGCCCGGCAGACCGCGCACAACTTCAGCCGCATCCGTGCAGGCCAGGCCGCCGAGGTGGCCGTGGACCTGGGACGCGGTTACTGACGCCCCCCGCAATCCCAATCAATAGCAAGCAGCACCCAGCCCCTAGGAGATTTGGACATGAACGCAGCAGACAACACCCCAAAACGCAGCGCGCTGGACGCACAGGACATTGGCGCCCACCTGCACCCCTACACCAACCTGGCCGCCCATGAGGACGTGGGCCCGCTGATGATCACGCGGGGCGATGGCATCCATGTGATCGACGAGCAGGGCCGCAAGTACATCGAGGGCATGTCGGCACTGTGGTGTAGCTCGCTGGGCTTTAGCCACCCGCGCCTGGTGCAGGCCGGCATCAATGCGCTCAAGACGCTGCCCTACTACCACACCTTCAACCACCGCTCCAACCCAGCAGTCGCGCAGCTGGCCGACAAGCTGATCCAGCTGGCCCCGGCGCCGATGGCCAAGGTCTTCTTTGCCAATTCGGGCTCGGAAGCCAATGACACGGCCATCAAGATCATCTGGTACTACCACAACGCCATTGGCAAGCCCGCCAAGAAAAAGATCCTGGCGCGCCAGCGCGGCTACCACGGCGTGACGGTGGCTGCCGCCAGCCTGACCGGCCTGCCCGCCAACCACCAGGACTTTGACCTGCCGATTGCGCGCATCGGCCATGTGGAATGCCCGCACCACTACCGCTATGCCAATCCGGGCGAGAGCGAGGCCGACTTTGCCACCCGCCTGGCCGATGCGCTGGAGCAGCGCATTCTGCAAGAAGGCCCGGACACCGTGGCCGCCTTCATTGCCGAGCCGGTGATGGGCGCTGGCGGCGTCATCGTGCCGCCCGAGACCTATTTTGAAAAAATCCAGGCCGTGCTGCGCAAGTACGAGGTGCTGATGGTGGCCGACGAGGTCATCTGCGGCTTTGGCCGCACCGGCCAGATGTTTGGCTCGTATACCTTTGGCATCCAGCCGGACATCCTGACCTGCGCCAAGGCGCTGTCTTCGGGCTATGTGCCGATCTCGGCCGTGATGGTCGCGCCCAAGATCTACGAGGCCATGGCCGCCAACAGCGGCAAGATCGGCACCTTTGGCCATGGCTATACCTATTCCGGCCACCCGGTGGCGGCGGCGGTGGCGCTGGAGACGCTGAAGGTCTACGAAGACGAGCAGATCCTGGCCCATGTGAACCAGCTGACCCCAATTTTCCAAGGCCGGCTGCGCGGTTACCTGGAGCGCGCCTATGTCGGGGAGGCCCGGGGCGTGGGCCTGATCGGCGCCATCGAGCTGGTAGCAGACAAGGCCACGCGCCAGCCCTTTGACCCGGCGCTGAAGCTGGGCTACCGCCTGGCCCAGTACGCCCAGGAAGAAGGCCTGATCGTGCGCGCCATGGGCGATGCCGTGGCGCTGTGCCCGCCGCTGATCATCACCGAGGCCGAGATGGCCGAGATGTTTGCCCGCCTGGACCGCGCGCTGGACAAGCTGCAGGCCACCCTGCCATGAGCGCCGCCATGCAAGCCTTCTACAGCCCCGAACAAGCGCTGCACCACCCCAGCCAGTTCATGCGCCTGGGCAAGCTGGTGCCCGCGCCCGATCTGCCCAGCCGCGCCGAAACCCTGGCCGATGCGCTGCAGCAGGCGGGCCTGACCGTCAGCGCCCCGCCCGACCTGGGCCGCGCGCCGCTGGAGGCCGTGCACGCACCGCACTACCTGGACTATCTGCAAAGCGCCTGGCCGCGCTGGCAAGCGATGCTGGCCAGCGGCGCCAATGCCGGCCCCGAGGTGATGGCCAACCTCTCGCCCTATGCCGGCGTGCCCGCCGGCCAGCGCCGCCCGCCCTGCCCATCGCCCGCGCTGATACCGCAGACCGGCTACTACCTGGGTGACCTGTCCTGCCCGCTGGGGCCGGACAGCTGGCAGTCCATCCTGCGCTCGGCCCACAGCGCCGTGGCCGCGGCCGATGCAATGATTGCCGGTGAGCGCATGGCCTATGCGCTGTGCCGCCCCTCGGGCCACCATGCGCACTGGGATCGGGCCAGCGGCTTTTGCTATGTCAACAACAATGCCTGTGCCACCGCGCGCCTGGCCGGGCATTTTGGGCGGGTCGCCGTGCTCGATGTAGACGCCCACCATGGCGATGGCACGCAGAGCATCTTCTACGCCCGCGACGATGTGCTGACGGTATCGACCCATGCGGAGACCAGCAGCTACTTTCCGTTCTACACCGGCTACGCCCATGAGCGCGGCGCGGGCGCGGGCGAAGGCTTCAACCTGAACCTGCCGCTGGCCCATGGCAGCGGCAATGCAGAGTTTCTGGCCGCTGTAGACACCGGCCTGGAGGCTCTGCGTTCCTTTGCCCCGCAGGCCGTGGTGCTGGCCCTGGGCTTTGACACCTTCAAGGACGACCCGATCAGCGTGCTGAAGGTGGACTTTGAGGCTTACCGCGCCGTCGGCCAAAAGCTGCGCGCGCTCGGCCTGCCCCTGGTGGTGGTGCAGGAAGGCGGCTACCTGATCGAAGCCATCGGACCGGGCCTGCAGGCGTTCTTGGAGGGCCTCCATGGCTGACCAGGCCGCGCAGCCCAGCCGCCAGATCGGCAGCCCGGCACCCTTGCCAGCACAGCGCGAGGCCGATGCCGCGCGCCGGCTGCGCCAGGGCCTGGGCCTGTTTCTGGCAGCGCTGCTGTGCTTTGCCTGCTACGACGCCTTTGCCAAGCACATGCTGGCCCGCTACCCGGCCACGGTGATGAACCTCTCGCGCTACACGGCCATCGGCGTGCTGGCCTTGTGGGTCATGCACCGGCATGGCGACTGGTCGGCGCTGCGCTGGGGGCGCCTGCGCAGCGGCAAATTGCTGCTGCTGCGCAGCCTGATGCTGGCCATTGTGGCCACCTGCTTCATGACGGCGCTGGCCACCATGCCGCTGGCCGAGGCCACCGCCATCTATTTCACCGCACCGCTCATCATGGTGGCGCTCTCGCCCTGGCTGCTGGGCGAGCGGGTGGGCCGCGTGCAATGGGTGGCAGTGCTGCTGGGCTTTGCCGGCATGCTGCTCATCGTGCGCCCGGGCAATGCGCTGCCACTGGCCGGCACGGTGCTGATGGCCATCTCGGCCGTCTGCTATGCGCTGTTCCAGGTACTCACGCGCAAGCTTTCAGGGGTGGTGCCCACGGCGGTGCAGTTTGCCTATATGGCACTGTTTTGCCTGGTCATCACCAACCTGCCGACCCTCTTTCACCCGATCACCGAATGGCCTGATTTGCCGCATATGGCCCTGCTGCTGGCGGGCGGCTTTGTCAGCGGTGGCGCGCAGTTGCTGCTGCTGCAGGCCTTCCAGCGCGCCTCGGCCTCGACCCTGGCGCCGATGAATTATGTACAACTGTTGCTGGCAGTCTTGATCAGCACGTTCTGGTTCCAACGACCGCCAGACAGCCTGGCCCTTTATGGCATGCTGATGATCAGCGCTGCCGGTGTGTACCTTGCATGGCCCCGGCGGCAAAAGTACACCGCTCACCAGGCACCCCGACATGACATCTGAGACCCTTCGCAAAAACATCGCCCTGCAGGGCGAGGAGAGAGACAACCCCGGCTTTTCGTCAATCCGGGTGCCCGATCTGGTGGAGCTGGTGGAGCGCCAGCTGCTGCAGGCCATTTTTGAAGGCCGGCTGCCACCGGGCTCGCGCATCGTCGAGGCCGAGCTGTCACGCCAGATGGGCGTGAGCCGCGCCCCGCTGCGTGAGGCCGCCCGCCGGCTGGAGAGCCAGGGCGTCATCGTCTCGACGCCGCGCAAGGGTTTTACCGTGCGCACCTTCAGCCCCAAGGAGATCCAGGACCTGTTCCAGGTGCGTCTGGGCCTGGAAGTGATGGCCGCACGCCTGGCCTGCGAGGTGGCGACCGATGCGCAGCTCGCATCGCTCAAAGCCTATGCCGATGACATGCTGGAACGCGCGCCGACCTTGAGCAATATCGAGCGGGTGACGATGGACCTGGGCATGCACACCGCCATCTCGCGCCTCTCGGGCAACGAGTATCTGCAGCGCATCTTTGCCAATATGCAGGCCGAGATCCGCATCTGCCAGGGCTTTATCGAGCGCCAGTACCGCGACCCGGTATTTATTGCGCAATCGCACTTCCCGGTGGTCGATGCCATCTTGCAGCGCGATGCCGACGCCGCAGAAAAAGCACTGCGCGTGCACCTGGTAGACGCCCAGAACAAGGCCCATGCCCAGGTGCTGCACGACGACCAGGCGCCGGACGCCAACAGCGGCGCCGCGCCTACATCCGCAACGATATCCGCACCGGTATCCGCCACCAAGGCCAAGCCCAAGGCCAGCGCCACTGCATCTCCCGTTTCTTCCTCCCGACGAAAACCGCCAAGACCATGAAATTCATCTACAGCCACGCGCACCGCAGTCACGACCCGCAGCAATTCATGGTGCGCGGCCAACTCAAGCGCAGCAACGAGCAACCCGAACGCGCCGAGATCCTGCTGCGCTCCGCCCAGAAGGCCGGCCACCAGCCGATGCTGGTCGAAGACTTTGGCCCCGGCCCGCGCGCCGCCGTCCACACCCCCGAGTACCTGCACTTTCTGCAAACCGCCTGGCAACGCTGGCAGGCGCTGCCCGATGCCTCGCTCGAAGTGCTGCCCAATGTCTTCCCCTTCCCCGGCCAGCCCTTTACCTACCCGGACCATCTGGTCGGCCAGGCCGGCTACCACATGGGTGACTGCGCTTGCAGCATTGGCGAGCACACCTGGCACGCGGCCATCAACTCCGCCCACTGCGCCACCCATGCCGCTGAGCTGGTGCTGCAAGGCGAACAAGCCGCCTACGCGCTGTGCCGCCCACCCGGCCACCACGCCTATGTAGACCGCGCCAATGGCTTTTGCTATCTGAACAACGCCGCCATCGCCGCCCAGCACCTGCGCAGCAAGCATGCCCGCGTCGCAGTGCTCGACATCGACGTGCACCACGGCAACGGCACCCAGGGCATCTTCTGGCGCCGCAACGATGTGCTGACCGTCTCGATCCATGCCGATCCGCACTTCTGCACCCCCTTCTTCACCGGCCATGCGCATGAGCGCGGCGAAGGCGAAGGCCTGGGCTACAACCTGAACCTGCCCCAGCCCAAGGGCACCACCACCGACCAGTACCTGCGCGCCCTGGAAACCGCCCTCACATCTATCCGTCACTACGCCCCCGGCGCCCTGGTGTTGGCCCTGGGCCTGGACGCCCACGAGCACGACCCCTACCAGGCCCTGGCCATCGACACCCCCGGCTTCGCCCGCATCACCGAGAAAATTGCGCAGTTGGGGCTGCCGACGGTGATCGTGCAGGAAGGCGGGTATTTGAGTGAGGATTTGGGCTTGAATCTGGAGAGTGCGTTGCGGGGGTTTGAGGTCGGGGCGCAGTAGTTTCGGCGTTCATGATGCGATACGGCCTGATTGCGCTCTTTCGGCATCCAGCTGCCGCTGCCATGCAGCTGCCAGCGTCAATGCGGAAAAGCAAAATCAGGCCAAAATCAAGCGATCTCAGCCATTAAAGGGCGCCTTCGCCATGCAAGCAGACCTCCATGAACATGCGGCCCTGGCGGGAAGCGACGAATGGTTCAAGCACATCGTCAAGACGGTTCAAGCCAGTCACCCGCAGTTTCCAGGTCACTGTCCAGACAGGTATGCAGGCCTCATCGCCAACTTGGAAGGAAAGGCAGACTGGTCGGATGCAGCCCGCGGCAATCCGGCCATGCGCCCGCCGAGCCCATGCGTTTTGCTCGTCATGGAATCGCCGCACATTGACGAATACAGCGCCAAGTTCTTCTACACGCCCTGGCCTGCCAACGGACCCACTGGTAAGCGTATCCGCCAGCGCATCGCTGCTGCAGACCTGCCAATCACCGCAGATACAGGTCTGGTGTTGATGAATGCCATCCCCTTTCAGTGCTCTTTGGGGATAAGCCCGATTGGGAGAGATCGCGATGCCGTATTCAGGCTAGCCTGGGAACGCGGAGGTCGTGCTTTCTTCCAAAACCGGCTGATGCACTGGTACCGCGACGGAGATCTGGTGGTCAACGCATGCACGGTGGGTAAAGATGGCGGCCGGCCACTGCGCGACGAAGTCGAAGATGCCATCGCAGAATTAATCCCCAACGCCATTCGATTCAGGCGATACCACCCTTTCAGCTGGTTCAATTCAGCAAGGGCTTCCAGCACTTGGGAGCCCAAGGCAAGCACCCGGCAGCCTCCGAGAACTTAACAACAAACGGCCTTCACGCAGGCAGTAAGCCATCCAGCGCGACGAACCAAGCAGGTAGGCATTCAAGACCTCTTCGCCAAATCAACCCGCGCCGCAGCAATCGCCTCGCGCAATCTCGCCAGTGCGTCATCCAGCCCCTCATCGCTCAAAGCGCTATCCCCAATGAGAATGCCCGGCGGCATCTGGCTGCTGCGGCAATGGTCGGCCACGACGTCGATACGCAGGCTGCGCACGTTGGCCTGCTGCAAAAGCGCAGCCAGCGGAATGCATTCCGGCAACCACCACACAAAGTGGAAGCCTCCGTGCTCACCGCTGGTGTGCAGCGGCAGCGGCGCGACGGCCTCGCGCAGTGACGCCAATACCCGTTCTCTGCGGCTGGCATAGACGATGCGCGACCGCCGCACATGTCTGGCGAAGCCACCGTCCTCGATAAAGCTGGCGAGGGCCCGTTGCTCAATCACCCCCACGGAAGGCCCCATCGCCCGGCAAGCCAGCGCGAAGGCAGGCAGCAGCGCGCGAGGAACCACCATGTAGCCAATTCTGAGCTCCGAGAACATGGTCTTGTTGAAGCTGCCGCAGTGGATCACGCGGTCGTGCTGGTCCAGGTTCTTGAGGGCGGGAAGGGGTGCACTGCGGTAGTTGAATTCGCTGTCGTAGTCATCCTCCAGCAGCCACACCTGCTGTTCCTTCGCCCAGTTGAGCAACTCCAGGCGACGCGCCACCGGCATGGTGACGCCAGTGGGCGATTGGTGTGCAGGCGTGATGTGTGCCGCCCGCGCATCTGCGTGCCTGCGCGCATCCGCCACGGAAAACCCAGACGCATCAATAGCCACCGGCACGATGCTTTGCGCATAGGGGGCAAAGATGTCCGATGCGAGCACATAGCCGGGGTCCTCCAGCAGCACTGTGTCAGTAGGCTTAAGCAGCGCGCGTCCTGCCAGATGCAAAGCCTGCCGGATACCGGTCACGATCACGATCTGCGCGGGATCGCATGCAATCCCCCGCGCCGCGCCCAGGTAGCGGGCAACCTGGGTACGCAGTGACAGCGAACCGAACAGGTCGCCACCCATAAGCTCATGCATGGGCAGGCTGCGCGCGGCGGCCTGCAGGTGCCTGCGCCAGGTGGCAAGCGGAAAAAGCGTCGGGTCGGCGATGCGCGCAACAAAGGCCGCATCCAGCCGACTGGCCCGCAGCGTTGCCGATGCCGAGGCATCCGCCGATCCAGCATGCGGTGCAGGAGATTTACGCGCAGGCGCCTGCGAAGCCGCTCGCAAAAATTGGTCGGGCAGTGCCGCGCTGACATAGGTGCCCGAGCCGACCACGCCACTGACATAGCCTTCTGCACGCAGTTGGTCAAAAGCGACCTCCACCGTCGACCTCGACACCTCCAGCTGCTTGGACAAGGCCCGGGAAGACGGCACCCGCATGCCCGCCTGCAAGGAGCCACGCAGGATCGCTTCACGCAGCAAACGGTAGACCCAGGTCTGGCGTGTCTCTGTCTCCAGCAGCGGAAGCACCGGGAGATCAAACGTGGCGGTGGCAGCCGCCTTGGCTGAAAGTGGCTTGGTCAAATTCTTGGAAATGGCTATTTTCACAAGGCCATAGTGTACGTATCTTCCAGGCGATGAAGAATCCAATACCTAGCACCCCACTCTCCACGGACATCTGCACGCTGCTCCCCCAGGGAGCGCATCTTGCAACCGGCGCTGAAACCAGCGTCGTGGATGCAGCGCTTACCGCTGCTGTGTCCGTGCCATTCTCTTGCCAGCGCGGCGCCTGTGGGTCCTGCGCCGCCATCGTGGTCTCGGGTGACTATGCACCGACGGCCCATGCAGCGGCGAACGCCTGTGACCCCGGTCCGGGGCGGGTGCTGATGTGCCAGGTACGTGCGCTTGGTGCGCTGGTACTGGAGGTTCCAGACTGGACGCCGCAGACCTTGCCACAGCCGTACCGCATGCAGGTGCTGCTGCGGGAGTCGCTGTCCAGCGACGTGGTGCGCGTCGTGCTCGATCCCGGCGGCGCATTGGCTACGCAGCCAGGCCAGCACCTGCGTGTAGGTCTGGAGGGCGATGACCATCGCTGCTTCTCGATCGCCAACCGCCGCAGCCACGAACGCGATCCCATCGAGCTGCAGATTCGCCAAGTGGCCAACGGCCGCTTTTCTGATGGGGCACTGCGCACGCTGAAAGCCGGTGACAGCCTGCAGGTGATGGCGGCCTTTGGCGCGGCCGACACCATTGAGGCAGGGGTACCGCTGGTGCTGCTTGCGACGGGAACCGGCTATGCGGGCGTGCGTGCGCTGATCGAGACGGCGCTGGCAGATCCCAGCGTTCCTTCCGTGACCCTGTACTGGGGCGGTCGCCATGCGGCAGACCACTATGCCAGCCGAGAGCTGGATGCCTGGGCGGCAGCCGACGCCCGTCTGCGATGGACTGCCGTCGCTCCCGAGGCGACAAAAGGACATGCCGGCAGCGATGCCGCGCTACAGCGCCATGTCCAAGACTATGCCTTGGACGGAGGCCACGACTGGCGCCGGACCCGCGTTCATGCCTGCGGCAACCCGCATATGCTGCGCGACGCACGCCAGGCACTGCTCGATGCCGGCCTGCCAGCCACCCATTGGAAGGCCGACGCTTTTGTACCCAGCGGCCGCGACGATGCGCCGAACGACTGGGAACGCACCAGTCCACGCTTCGAGCGCTCCGGCATTTTGGCGGCGCGTGAGCGCTCGATCGCGGCGGTTCAGTACATCAGCGAACGGCTGACCCCGGGCATGAGTTCGGCAGAGGCGCGGGCGCAGGCCGACACCTGGTTGCGCGAGTTGGGTGCCGAACGGAACTGGCACCCGACCATCATCCGTTTTGGGGACGATACGACCTGCACCTCGCGGGACTTGGGCGATCCCGAACGGCGGCTGAAAGAAAATGACATTGTCTTTATCGATATCGGCCCGGTATGGGACGGCTACGAGGGTGACTATGGCGACACCTTTGTCTTCGGCGACGACCTCGTCCACCAGCGCTGTGCACGCGCTGCCCGGGCGGTCTTCGATGAAACGCGGGAGGCCTGGTTGGGCGGCGCCGATGGCATCGCCCTCTATGCCTTCGCCGAAACGGCCGCCCTGCGCCATGGCTGCACCTTGGTGCACGAAATGGCCGGCCACCGCATCGCTGACTTTCCGCATGCGCTCTATGGCCGCCACAAACTGGCGCAAGCCGGATTCGCACCGGGAGACGGTCTATGGGTACTGGAGATCCAGCTGCGTGACCATGAGCGTCCGGTTGGGGCTTTCTTTGAGGACGTTTTGCTGCGAGGGTAGCGAATAGCAGGCTATGGCCGATGCTCCCTCTTCACCTCCATCACCCAAAAAATCACGCAGATGGGCTGCCCAAAAGGCAGTAGATTTTTTGGACGTGATGTGGGTTGGCCACTGTCGCCTACGGTTCTGTGCCATCGCAGCAGATCTTGTCATTCAGCTCGCTATTTACCAACTCCAACATCGCTAAGCGCTGCTGGTGTTCATAGAGGCCATATCCAGCAATGCCATTCCCGATATTTCTATCAAAATCCCAAACCCCTTAGATAAATCGGCAGAAATTCATCTCAACGATTTAGAAATTACGTCGAATTGTAAATATCCCAAAAATACTGAATCCAGCTTTCGATCTGCTGCGTACACCGCAAGTAGCAAGAGCTGACGTCATCAGTCTCCACGGACCAGGCTTCTGTGCTGAGCTGCTTCTTGCTGCACCGTGTGCTGTCTAACGACGGCGCATTCCTGTGTAGGTAGGCGCGTTAAGCGCAACTCGAAAGGAAATCACATGTCTGACGAATCAGTGTTGATAGGTGTATTGCAACAGCGGGCCAAGAAATTGGAAGACCGGCGTCAATTCTTCAGAAAAACGGGAGGCGTGGCAGCAGGTATGGCAGGCGGTGCGATTTTGACGGCTTGCGGGGGCGGCGGCAGTGATGCCAATGCCCAGAACAATGGCCCGACCGATGTCGAGATTCTGAACTTTGCGCTGAACCTGGAATATCTGGAATCGCAGTTCTACCACTATGCGGTGTTTGGCACGGGGCTGCCCGCCAATATGCAGTCGGGCACGGGCACGCAGGGCGGCATCGTCGGCGGGCGGGCGGTGGCTTTCAAGGATCCGCTGGTAGCGCAGTATGCCAAGGAGATTGCCCAGGACGAGCTGGCCCACGTGGAATTTTTGCGCAAGGCGCTGGGCTCGGCAGCCGTGGCGCAGCCGCAGATCGACATCGGCGGCACCGACCCGAACGGCGCCTTCTCGGTCGCAGCGCGCGCTGCCGGTCTGGTGGGTGCGGGCGTGGCCTTCGATCCCTATGCCAGCGACGAGAACTTTCTGCTGGGCGCCTTTATCTTTGAGGACGTGGGTGTGACGGCCTACAAGGGCGCATCGCCGCTGATCACCAACAAGACCTATCTGGAAGCGGCAGCAGGCATTCTGTCCGCCGAGGCTTACCACGCAGGTCTGGTGCGCACGGTGCTCTACGCCAAGGGCCTCGCCACCCCCGCACTGCGCTCGGCGGCCGGTGCGATCTCGGATGCGCGCGACAGCCTGGATGGCTCCTCCGATGTGGACCAGGGCATTGTGGGGGATGACAGCACTTCCAACATCGTGCCGTTGGATGCCGACGGCATTGCCTACAGCCGCTCGCCAGGCGATGTGCTGAACATCGTCTACCTGACCAAGGACTCCGCCACCAAGGGCGGCTTCTTCCCGGCCGGCGTGAATGGTGCCTTGGTGATGAGCTCCGCCTACGCTTAAGGCGTAGCAGCATCCTGCCCCGCTCTGGGGCAGGATTTTTACAAGGCGTGCCGAGACAGCTGTTTTTCTGCGAAGGAGTTGCGATGACGTCCTTTTTGCCCCCATCCCCGCAAGCATGCGACCGCAGCAAGACGCGGCGGCTGAAGCCCGCCGCTTTGGCGCGTCGTTGTGTAGGGAGCTTGATTATCTTGGCAGGTCTGGCCATCATTAGCAGTGATCTGCTGGCACGGTTGAACCATGGGGAAATAGACGCAGTGGCCACTGCAACCACCCCCACCCTTGCGCAGCAGCCAGCACCGACCGCCAGATAAGAGCATTTCATGCCCCCACCTGCCTTCACCACGCACAGCCAGATCAACGGCGAAGGGGGCATGCCCAAGCCAGCGTGCTCCGATATGGAGTGTCCAGACCAGCAGAAGCCAGGCGTCCCCAGCCTGCCGCAGGTTCACCGCAGCATTGCGGTACCGCAAGGCAGTAGCCGTTCGGCCAATGCAAGGCGCATGCTGGCATTTGCCGGGCCAGGCTATCTCGTGGCAGTGGGCTATATGGACCCCGGCAACTGGGCCACCTCGATTGCGGGCGGCTCGCAGTTCGGCTATTCCTTGCTGACGGTGATCTTTGTATCCAACCTGATGGCCATGCTGTTCCAGGCTGCCGCTGTGCGCTTGGGCCTGGCCAGCGGCCGCGACCTGGCCCAGGCCTGCCGCGAACAGTTTCCGCCGCGCATCAACCTGATGCTCTGGTTCTTTTGCGAGATTGCCATCGTGGCCTGCAACCTGGCCGAGGTGCTGGGCATGGCCATCGGTCTGAACCTGCTGTTTGGCCTGCCCCTGATCGTAGGCGTCTGCATCACCGTGGTCGATGTGATGCTGATTCTTGCGCTGCAAAGCCGGGGGTTTCGCGCGCTGGAGGCGGTCGTCATCGGGCTCGTGGCCTTGATCGGCATTTGCTTCGGCGCCCAGCTGATGTGGCTGCATCCCCCGCTGGCCACCATGCTGTCCGGCTTCATTCCGCGCTCCGAGATCGTGACCAACCCGGAGATACTCTACCTGGCCGTCGGCATCGTGGGCGCCACCGTGATGCCGCACAACCTGTATCTGCATTCGGCCATCGTGCAGACGCGCGAACACAGCACGACCCCGGAGGGCACACGCCAGGCGATCCGATTCGCCACGATCGACTCGACCGTCGCATTGGGCTTGGCGCTGTTTGTCAACGCCGCCATCCTGGTCGTGGCAGCTGGTGCTTTTAATCGCCCGGGCACACCACCCGTTACCGAGCTGTCAGATGCCTACCATCTGCTGTCGCCTGTCCTGGGCGTTGGCATTGCCAGCGCCGTGTTTGGCACCGCCCTGCTCGCCTCGGGCCTCAGCTCTTCAGTGACGGGCACCTTGGCGGGCCAGATCGTCATGGAAGGCTTTTTGCAGATTCGCCTGTCGCCAGCGATGCGGGCGCTGCTGACCCGGCTTATCGCCATCGTGCCCGCCGTCATCGCCACGGCCTGGTATGGCAGCGAAGGCGCCAGCGCCCTGCTGGTGTTCAGCCAGGTGGTTCTCAGCATGCAGCTGCCCTTTGCCATCGTGCCGCTGCTGATGTTCACCACCCGCCGCAATGCCTTGGGCGCGCTGACTTTTGGCAGACCGATGGCCATCCTGTTGTGGACCTGCGCTATCGTTGTGGTTTCGCTCAACCTGTGGATGCTGCAACGGCTGTTATGGGCATAAGGCCGGAGTGGCTGGCAAAGGCCGTCTGCCATATGTTCTGCCTTGGTCAGATTCCGCATCACGACGTCCGGGGGGCATCATCTGGCGCAAGACTGGTCAAACACTGGTGTGAGATAGCGTGCTGATTGGCCAGCTTCGTCCTGTGCTTAGCTTTGTCGCTCACAAGCAGACGGAGGTCCTAAAAAGGATTGCAACCGCGCCACGTCAAGTGATTTGCGCAGCGGGCTGCCAATCAGCCTAGAACTTACCCCGCAAGGCCACCGACACATTGCGCGGCTCGCCATAGTAGTTGCCACCGAAGGAGCTACCCACCGTGCGGTAGTAGACCTTGTCAAACAGGTTGCTGACATTGAGCGAGACCGTCCAGTTCGGATCGATGCGGTACTGCACAAAGCCATTCCACAGCGCATAGCCGCCCTGCGTGTACTTGTAGGGAACGCTTGCGCCATCAAACTTGCCCGATTCGGGGTTGTAGGAATTGGCGCTGCCGCTCACGTACTGGGTGCTTTGGATGGTGGTGCCACCGCCCAGGGTCCATCCCGAGGCCTCGCCCGGCAGTTGCCAGGTGCCCCAGAGCTTGAGCAGGTGGCGCGGTGTGATGGTGCTGAAAACGGCGTTTTCGGTCTTGTCGCGGTTGTTGTTGTAGGTGTAGCCGGCAACCAGGTTGACACCGCGCGCCACCTCGCCGCTCACTTCCATATCCAGACCCTGGCTGATGACCTTGCCTGAGGCCAGGTAGCAGCAGCTACCGGCATACAGTTCGCTGGACCAGGGGTAACGCGGGTCTTGCACGGCCTGGCGGTCCTGCGTGGTGCGGTACAGCGCAAAGGAGGTGTTGAGCTTGCCATTGAGCAGCTCGCCCTTGACGCCCGCCTCCAGGTTGGTGCCGCGCATGGGTGGCAGGCCGGTACCTGGGGCGGGGCCGGCTTTGGATCCGTATTGTGGGTTGAAGATCTGCGCATAGCTGGCGTAGGCGGTCCAGTCGGCGTTGAGGTCATAGACCAGGCCACCAAAGGGCGTGACCTTGGTGGGCTCGGCGTAGCGTGTGGCATCGGCCAGTTGCAGGTCGGTGGTACGGTCGCCGTTGGCGTCGTACGTCTCCCAATACGCCTGGTTGAAGCGGTATTTGTTGGCGCGCGCGCCGACGATCAGCTTGGTGCCTTTGGCCAGCTCCATGCGCAAGGTGCCATACACGCCATATTGCTTTTGCGCCCAGGGGTTGTAGTCGCGCTCCACGGCGCCAAACACCGGCTCAGGGAACGGCAGCGAATTGGGGTTGAAGATATCCCCGGGCACATTGTTGCCGCTGACCGGGTAGGCACCGCGCCAGCGGCTGGTGATGTCCTGCATATCGGCACCCAGCAGCAGCTCATGCGTGTGGCCCAGCAGATCGAAGGCGCCGCTCAGGTTCACATCCAGCAGGTTTTGCTGGTTGCTGTAGATATTGCGCGCCGCCACCCAGCGGGCGCCCTGGCCCGTGATCGGATCGATGGCGCCTTGCATCGAGCCAAACTTGGATTCGCCGGACTGCTTGGTTTGCGCCGCATTGGCACGCAGGGTCCAGCGGTCGGCGACCCGCCAGGTCAGCTTGGCAAAGATTTCCTTGGACAAGCCATTGAGGCGGCTCCAGTCGGAGCTCATGCTGGTATTGCGTGGCAGGCGCAGGTCCAGGCCATTGCTGTAGCGTGGCAGGTCGGTGGCATTGCCGCGCTCCTTCAATTGCTGGTCGCGGGCGCCAATGGCGACGACGGCATCGGGACCGACATCGGCCTCCAGCACGCCGTAGAACAGCGGCCGGTCGCTGCTGCGGCGGTCGATAAAGTAGTGGCGCTTTTCTTGCATCATCACCGCGCGGCCGCGCAGCTTGCCATCAAACGCCAGCGGGCCGGAAGCATCCACCTCGGTGCGGTAGTTGTCCCAACGCCCCGCCGATGCGCTGACGTTGAACTGCGGCGTGGCGGTGGGCATCTTGCGCACCAGGTTGACGGCGCCACCGGGGTTGCCGGTGCCGTTGAGCAGGCCCGCCGGGCCGCGCAAAAACTCCACCCGGTCGTACTGCGCCATGTCAAAGGCCACATTGGCCACAAAGCCCTTGTCGATCGGCGCGCCTCCATCGAGCTGAAAGCTGTTGATGGCAAAACCGCGCGAGTACAGGTTGGTGAGGCGGAAGCCCTGGTCCTGCACCGTGACACCCACCGTTTGCTCGGCCACCTTGCCCAGGTCATTGAGCTCCTGGTCTTCCATGCGCTGGCGCGTGACCACCGACACCGTCTGCGGCATCTCGCGCATGGCCTGCGCCGTTTTGCCCACGGTGATGGCATCGCTGGTGTAGGAGCCCGTGCCTTCGGTCTCTCCCAGGCGTTTGGCAGAAACGCGCACTTCGCGCAGCGTGTAGTCGGCGCCCGGGGGCTGGTCCGCGTCCTCTGCGGTGGCCTCAGTTGCTGGCTTGGGCGTCGCGCGCACGGCAAAACCGCCGCCCTCGACCTGCACAGCCACCAGGCCACTGTCCTGCAGCGCTTTGGCCAGTGCCTGCTCTACCGAGAACTGCCCGCGCACACCAGCGCTTTGCGCACTGCTGGGCACCACGGCGCCATAGGTCACCAGCACGCCCGCTTCGCGGCCGATGCGGTTGAGCACCTCGCCCAAGCTGCCGGGGGGCACGTCGTAGCTGCGCTGGGCTGCAGTCTGCGCCTGCTGCGCAATGGCCGGGCGCGGCAGCAGCGCTGCAGTGCCCATGCCCAGCACCAGGATGGCGAGCGCCACGGGACGCAGCGCAGGAAAAGAGGGAGACAAAGAAGCCGCCGCAGCGGGCAGCGGGTGGGAAGAAAGGCGCATGAACGGACCTCTAGGGCAAGGATTGATAACGGCGGAACCATCTGCGCGTGACCCAGAAAAATCACACGCTCTATCTGCTTGACAAGCAAGCCCGCTCAACTAGCTCAATCCAGCCGAAAAAATTTTCCCATCGCCCATTTCTCTTAGGAAGACGCAGACGGCGCGGCCCGCACGGTGATCCAGAACCGCGAGAAAGTGTGCACCTCGATGGGCAGCGACAAGCTCAGGGACGCCAGCACCCGGTCCGTGTCCGCCAGCGGATAGACGCCGGACACCAGCAAATGCGCCACCTCAGCATCGCAGCCCAGGCGCCCTCGCCGGTAGCGGGATAGCTCGGCCAAAAACGCATCCAGCCGCATGTTGGAGACCACCAGCATGCCTTCCGTCCAGGCCGTGGCATCGGCAGACAGCGGCCCGCTGCGCTCGGACTCGGTACGCGTCATCCGCCCCTGGCTGCCGGCCTGCAAGACCAGCAGGTCGCCCTGCCCGTCCAGCGGCCTCAATTCCACCGCGCCTTGCAGCACAGCAATCTCCAGCGCATCGCCGCGCTCACGCACCGTAAAGCGCGTACCCAAGGCCCGGAGACTGCCCACCTCCGTCTTGACGACGAAGGGGCGCTCCATCGCGTCATGCGCCGTCTGCACCAGGATCTCGCCGCGCAGCAACTGCAGCATGCGCAGCTGATCGCTGTAGCGGATGTTGATGGCCGTGCCGCTGTTGAGCACCACGCTGCCGCCATCGGGCAAGGTCGTGGTCCGCTGTTCGCCCAGGCCTGCAACCACATCGGCCGACCAGGTGCTCCAGGCGCCGCTTCGGAACAGCGCTGTCGCACTGATGCCTGAGACCAGCGCCACCGTCAGCAGTTGGACGCTGCGCCGTCGCCGTGCCGATGCAGGCGCTCCCAGCGCCGCCTTCGCCAGTGGCAGCGAAAGGCCTGCCATCTCGCCGCTCATCGATTCAATGCGCTGCCAGGCCGCCTCGTGGATCGGGTCTGCAGCGCGCCATTGCAACAGGTCCTGCTGCAGGCGCTGCGCCGCTTCGGGCTCGGGGGCATCGGCACGCAGCGCGACCCACCACTGCACGGCCTGGCGAGCGGTATCTGGGGGGATCTTGCTGGGCTGCGGTTCTGCAGCAGGCGTGGGCCAGGCCATGGATCAGGCCTTCACTCTGGAAAGAAGCAGCACATCGCGGCCTTGGCCAGATGGCGCTTGACGGTCGAGACCGAGATACCCAGCTCCTCCGCGATCTGCGAATGGTTCAGGCCTTCGAGCTGCGCCAGCAAAAACGCCTGCTTCACCAAGGCAGGCAGATCGCCCAGGCGGCGGTCAATCTCCACCAGGGTCTCCAGCAGCAGCAAGCGCGCTTCAGGAGATGGCGCGACCGCCTCGGGCATGGCGGCCAGCGCATCCAGGTAGGCCTGCTCAATCGCGCGCCGGCGCACCTGGTTGATCAGCAAATTGCGCGCAATCGTCGTCAGATAGGCGCGCGGCTCCTGCAGATCAAGTGACTGCCTGGCCGTCAGCACTTTCAAGAAAGTGCTTTGCGCCAGGTCGGCCGCATCAAAGGCATTGCCCACCTTCTTGCGCAACCAGCCCTGCAGCCAGCGGTTGTGCTCGGTGTAAAGCGTTGCAACGGCTGACAGATGGAGTGCGTTCTCAGGAGTGGACATGGCAGGAGGCGATCCGCGCAGCAACACGGCGACAAACATGAAAATAAGAATTATTCGCGTTGAATTGTATCGTAATGCTGCTATTGCTGAGGTCGGCCTTGCCAGCGGTCTGCTAGCTGCGCGGCCTTGCCACCACCTGCCTTTTTAAAGTCTGCGCCGGCCCGGGGCCAATACGCGCCAGGTTCAGCGACCTGGCCGAGCGCGCTGGTTGCGGTTGCCCTCTATTCCTCTATACACCGCATCCCGCAACTCCGTCACAAACCGCCCCGACATCCCCTCATACAAGGTATTCGTCAGCGCCACCACCGTCAGCCCCCGGGGCCGGTCCACCCACCAGGCATGGCCATAAGCGCCGCCCCAGCGCCAGGTGCCTGGCGACTCCGGTGACTGCGCCAACGCCGGATCGCGCAGCACCGAAAAGCCTAAACCAAAGCCCAGTCCTGGGCCGGCGGCCAGTTCCTGCCCCTGGGTTTGGTCGCGTGCCATCTCGGCGATCAGCTGCTCGGGCAGCCAGCCATCTTGGCCGCTGCGCAGCGCTTCCAGCAGGCGCAGCAGATCATCGGCCGTGCCGACCATGCCTGCGCCACCAGAAGGAAAGGCGCTCGGATCCAAGGCGCGGGACGGGCTGTAGATGATGCCCACCGTGCCGTCGAACGGGGCCACCATCTCGCCCTCCTGCAGGCGATGGGGCACCGGGCCGCCATTGACATAGGGCGTTGCTAGGCGCGCTGCATCCCGGCAGACAAAGCCAGCGTCGGCCATGCCCAAGGGCTGAGTCACCAGGGCTTCTACCGCCTGTGGCAAGCGGGTGTTGCATACCGCTTCGACCAGCGCGCCGAGCACATCCACCGCCAAGGAGTAGCCCCAGCCGGTGCCTGGCTCGTACAGCAACGGCACCTTGGCAATGCGGCGCAGGTTCTCCTGCAGATCGATACCGCTGGCATCCATGCCGTCGGATACCCCCGCTTGGGCATAGGGCCCCTGCCCGTCCGCCTCAAAAAAGCGGTAGCCCAGGCCGGCAGTGTGGCTCAGCAACTGGCGCAGGCTGATGCGCGCCTCGCGCCCATCGGGCAAACGGGGGCGGAAGCTCGGTAGCCAGGTGGTGACCGGCTCGTCCAAGGCCAGGCGCCCATCGGCGACCAGCCGCATCACCGCAGCGCTGACGACCGGCTTGCTGACGGAGGCCCAGCGAAACACCGTGTTCTCGGCCATTGCAGTGCGGGCCTCGCGGTCCGCCCAGCCCGCAGCCATGCGGCACAGTGGCTGGCCGTGCTGGTAGACAAGCACCACCGCCCCCACCAGGCGCTGCTCGGCCAGGGCCGCATTCAACACCTGGGCGACATGCGCCAACGGCGCTGCCCTGCCATAAGCGCCCTGCTGCACCTCACTATGGTGCATGTCTGAAACTGAAAAATCCATTGCATCGCTACCTTGGTTGGAACACAGGCATCAGCTTAGGCAGCCGGCGATACAAGAAAAACTAGGATAGAGTTCCACACTTTCAGGACTGCAATGTCCGCAATCAACAGCAACAAGCCAGGCCCAGCAACGCAGGTGACAACGCATGGATAGCCTCAACGCATTTACGGTGTTTGTGCAGGTCGCAGAGACCCGCAGCTTTACGGCGGCGGGCCGGCTGCTGGGCATTTCTTCATCAGCCGTGGGCAAAAGCGTGGCGCGGCTGGAAGAGAAGCTGGGCGTGCGCCTTTTCCACCGCAGCACCCGCAGCATCACGCCGACCGCTGAAGGCCTGCTGCTGCTGGAACGCAGCCGGCGCATCCTGGCGGAGATCGAGGCGGCGCAGACCGAGCTGTCGCAGGCCTCATCGGTACCCCGGGGGCGCCTGCGGGTGAGCCTGCCCTTGGTGAGCACCTTGGTGCTGCCGGTGCTGGCCGACTTCATGCGCGACTATCCCGATATCCAGCTGGACCTGGATTTTTCTGACCGCCTGGTGGACGTGGTGGAAGAAGGCTTTGATGCCGTGGTGCGCACCGGCGAACCTGCCGATTCGCGCCTGGTGGCGCGCAAGCTTGGCCATTTCAAGATGCTGCTGGTGGCATCGCCCGCTTACCTGGCCGCGCACGGCACCCCCCAGAAGGTGCAAGACCTGCCCTCCCACCGCTGCATGCATTTCCGCTGGCCCTACAGCGGCAAGCTGGAGGCCTGGCCGCTGCCGCCAGCGGATGACGGCGAGCCCGTCAACCTGCCGGTGTCCATGGTCTGCAACAACATCGAAACCCGCGCCTGCTTTGCCCTGCAGGGACGCGGCATTGCCTGCCTGCCGGACTTTGCCATTGGCGATGCGCTGGCCGATGGCAGGCTGGTGCAGGTCATGCCGGGGCTGGCGGAGCGCACCGGGGTGTTCCACATTCTGTGGCCTGCGGGCCGGCATGCGGCGCCCAAGGTCAGAGCGCTGGTGGACTATCTTTGCGCGCGGATGTTTGTGGTGGCTTGAGGGGGTTTAGGGTCTCGCCCACTAGCTGTGGCTTTTGCTGCGTATAAAAATATATTCAGAAGATTTATAAGTATTCTCAACAACAACACATGCAATTGAAATCTTGCATCCAAACGAAAAACATCCATATAATTAAAAGCTCAATTTCTCGTCGATATCTAATAAATAAATCATAAAAATGTGGATAGTATTTGGAATTACCGCCGGGTTGATTTTAGGCCTCTATGATTTCTGGACCAAGAAGTCGATGGATGGCAACGATGTTATCTCGATTGTCTTTTTCTCATCATTCTTTGGCATGGCAGCGTGGGGTTTGGTGTTGACCCTGGGTGCGGGCAACACCCTCTCGCCGGTTGATCTCTTAAACCTGGGGTATGAACACCAACTGCTTATAGCTGTAAAAAGCATGGCCATGACCCTGTCGTGGATCTTGGCCTATTACGCCGTCAAAGCACTCCCCATGTCATTTTCCGGTGCGGTAAGAGCATCCGGACCGCTGTGGACGATGGCTGGTGGCGTTCTGATATTTGGCGAATATTTAACTGTAACGCAGTTTTTTCTTATATTTGCATCCATAGCTGCCTACTATGCCCTGTCTCAAATAGGAAAAAAAGAAGGTATTGATGCGCTCAAGAGCAAGCCCGTCATGATGATGCTGGCGGCTACCATTTTTTCAGCGGCTACCACCGTCTATGACAAATACTTGGTTCAGAGTATCGGCCTCACCGCGGCAAGCATCCAAATCAACTCTGCCATTCAACGATTTCTAATAGCGCTTGTGATTTTCTACTTTTACAAGAAGCATTTGAAAATTAAAACAAATACTACTTGGAGCCTTTACATACCTTTGGTTGGCATATCATGGGTGGTTGCCGAGTATGTTTATTTTTTGGCCATTGTACAAGCTGACTCCAATGTCACCTACTTATCAGTATTCAGACGTATGAGCTTGGTCTTAGGGTTTATACTTTCCGCCATCTTTATTGGGGAAAAATATCTAAAGCAAAAAACCATCATCATCTTGGTTCTAGTTCTTTCCACAGTCGCCCTCATCTTGGAGCGGCATTAAAGCTTGGCTTAAAGATGCTCAATGCGCCCAAGGAGCGATACAAGTTCATGGCACTTACTCGGCCATCGGCTCGCTATCCCATCGGCTACGGACGGGGAAATATCCATGCTCTTCAACATTGACCTGAAAGCGATCCTAATCGCTTTTGCCCTGAGCTATGGCGCCATCGCACTCGTACTGCAAAAGATCACGTTTGCGCTGCTAACCGCCTTATTACCCCATACCCCCTTCTACGGATTTTCGCCGGTTTTTCTGGTCGTGTTGTTCCTGCTGCTTCCGCCCGTACTCGCCGGCTGTGTTGTGGCCAAGCTGGCGCGCAATCGGCCTCAGCTCCATGTTCTGCTGAGCGCTTTGCTGGGTGCAGCGCTTTATGCGATCTTCAGCAAGTCAAACGCGCTCATCTGGTCACTGATTCCTTTGGTCTTGACTTGGCTCGGTTTCGCCGTCTTCGTGTGGCTAAACAATCGGCGCTAGGCCCAAATGATCAGGCTGTTTTGCCAGATGCCCGGCGCTCCGCATACCAGATAGCCGCCCCCATCACCAGCACCCCCACCATCTGCAGCGCCCCCAGCCGGTGCCCAAAGTACTGCCAGTCCACCAGGATGGCGATCGCAGGGTAGACAAACTGCAGCACCGCGATGCGCCCTGTGGGCAGCCTGGCCATGCCGGTGTAGATCAGCGCATAAGCAGTAGCGGTATGCACCAAGCCCAAGGCCGCCAACCAACCCCAGGCGGCGCCCCAGGCCGGCCAGCCTTGTGTGGCAGGTGCCATCCACAGCACGGCGCTGCCGACCGCGCATTGCCACCAGGCCAGCACGCCGGCAGGCATGGCGCGCAGGCGCCTTGCAATGACGGTGACGGCGGCTGTCAAAAATGCGCCCAGCAAACACATGCCCACGCCCAGCCAGTACTGCGTTTGCGTGCCCTGCGGCGACGCGGCTTGCTCCAGGATGCCTGTGGCCAGCACCAAGCCCAGCATGGCCACTACCACGGCAATTACCCTTTTGCGGCCTGGCTGCTCGCCCAGGCACAGGGCGCCCAGCACCAGCACCCACATGGGCTGCATATGGAACAGCACCACGGCCACCCCGGCAGAGATGCGCTCCATGGCGGCAAAGAACAGCACCCAGCCCAGGACCATCAAGACGCTGGCCAGCAACACCCAAACCGCTGTGCTGCGTTCCAACCGAAGAAAGCGCAGTTGCCTGCGCCACAGCAGCCAGGCCGTCAGCCCCAGCAGCCCAAAGGCGCAGCGGAACCAGGTCGCCGTCAAGGCCCCGGCCTGGGCCATGTGCACAAAAATGCCAATGCTGCCCAGCAGCGCACTGCCCAGCACAAAGGGCAGCACACCCCCAAAGGCGTCGCCAGGGGTACGGGATGCAGCTTGTGCGGATTGGTCAATGCTTGCAGCGGCCATCTGCGCTGGGTCTGGGTATCGGCTCATGGCTGCCAGTGTGCAGCGCAGGCCATCCATCGAAAAGCGCATAATTCTTGCATCAGCTATTCGAATTTCGAAACCTATGCCTGCAACCTCGCAAGACCTTCAGATGGATTGGCTCAAGTGCTTTGTCGCGGTGGTCGATACCGGATCGCTGTCCGGCGCGGCGGGCGAGGTGCACCGCTCCCAGTCCGCCGTGAGCATGCAGCTCAAAAAGCTGGAAGCGGCCGTCGGCCACCGCCTGCTGGAGCGCGACAGCCGCAGCCAGCAGATCACGCCGGAGGGCCAACGCCTGCTCAGCTATGCGCGGCGCATTTTGGATCTGCACAGCGAAGCGCAGTTTGCGCTGCAGGGCGAGGAGCTCAAAGGCAGTGTGCGCCTGGGTGTTCCCGACGACTATGCCGCGAAGTACCTCACCCCCGTGCTCAGGCGCTTTGCGTCCCGCCATAGCGGCGTGGAGATCATCCTCAGCTGCGAGCAATCGACCGCGCTGATTCCCCGCGTGGCGGCAGGCGAGCTAGATCTGGCGCTTATCTCGCGCGACCACGCCAGGCGCGGCAGCCTGCTGTTCCATGAACCCATGGTCTGGGTGGGGTCAGAGCATTTCGAGCTGTGGCGGCGCGATCCGCTGCCGATTGCGGTGTACGAAGAGGCCAGCCTGGCCCGGCGCGGCGCCCTGCACGCGCTGGCCCAGCAAGGGCGCCAGCACCGCGTGGTCTACAACAGCTCCAGCTTGGCAGGGCAGATTGCTGCCGTTGAAAGCGGCTTGGCCGTTGCCGCCTTGACCCAATGCAGCGCCCCGCCCCATCTGCAGGTGCTGGGCAGCAAGCATGGCCTGGGCCCTTTGGCACCGATGGAGGTCGCCGTGTACCGGAGCAAGGAATCGCGGCGCTCCAAGGCGGTCGACAGCTTGTACAACTTGCTGGTGAATACCTTGCGTTTGGGACAAGGGGCGGTCGCGGGCTAGCGCGCAGCGGATGAAGGCCGCCACCCCACAGCAGAGAATAAAGGATTCATATAGAATTCTTGAACTATTCAGCCACGCCCAATGCCAAGCGCTCCACGTCCCGCCATCAGCGATCTCCACCAAGCCGTAGAGCGTGCGCTTGCGGGTGGGCCGCGCTCTGGCCAGCAGCTGTTGGAGTCGCTGGGCATCAGCCAGCCAACGCTGTCCCGAACTATTCGCGAACTATCCGCCACGGTCACGATGTTTCGCGAACCGGGCCAGCGCGCGCCGCAATATGCGCTCTTGCGCAAGCTGCCGCTGGGGCTCAACCCGCGCCAGCGGGTGTACCGCTTTCTCTCCAGCGGCCATATCGTTCCCTATGCGGATTTGGAGTTTCTCGTGGGTGGCAGCACCTTGGAGCGCCAGGATGCGGGCGCCATCCGCCTCTACGATGGCCTGCCGCCCTATATGTTGTTTGCGGCGCCCTCGGGATTTTTAGGGCGCCAACAGGCCCAGACGGCGGCGCGCAACCAGCCCTTCCCTGCCAGCCTCAAGGATTGGAGCGATGACCACCGCATTGCCTTTTTGTTCACCCAAGGGCTGAACCTGCCGGGCAACCTGATCTTTGGCGACCTGCCTTTGCAGCGCGAGATGGACCTGCTGCAGCAGCCCCGGCCGCCCTCCCAAGACAAGCTGGACGTGTATGTGCAGCTTGCACAGCAGCTGAAGAATGAATCCTATGGATCGAGCGCCGGTGGCGAGCAGCCCAAGTTTCTCTGGGTGGCTGAGGATTCGGGTTCGGTGATCGTCAAGTTTGCGCGCCTGGGCAGCCGCATGGCCGAGCTGCTGCCGCTGGAGCACCTGGCGCTGGCATCGCTTGCCAACATAGGCCTGCCTGCGGCCAAGACCCAACTACTGGCCCGGGGCGAGTTTGTGTTTCTGGAGGTTCAGCGCTTTGACCGTGTCGGCCAGCAAGGGCGGCTGGGCATGCTCTCGGCCGGTGCCGTCGATGACGAGTTCTTTGGCGCCCGCGATACCTGGCCGGAGTTTGCGGCGCGTTGCGTGCATGCGGATTATTTCAGCCAGCAGCATGCCGAGCATGTCGGCGTGATGGCCGCCTTCAGCGAGCTGATTGGCAACACCGACCGGCATTTTGAGAACATATCGCTGCTGATTGGCGATGATGGCGAGTACCTGGGCATCGCCCCCGCCTATGACATTCTGCCGATGCGCTATGCCTCGATCGGCGGCGGGCTGGATCCGGAGTTGCTCCCCATCGAGCCCAAGGTCAGCACCATTGGCGCCGTGCCCCGGGTCTGGAGCCTGGCTGCAGCGGCGGCCGATGCGTTTTGGGAAGCAGCGAGCCAAGCCGAGTTCGCCGCGCCCATCTCCGCCGCCATGCGCGAGCTGGCGGTACGCAACCGCGCGGTAGCGCGGGCGTTTGCTGCGCCACTGTGCCAGGCGACAGCAGCGGCTCGCCGCTGACTACCGCCAAAGCCCCGGGCAAGCCCTATCAAGCCAGACAGGCCTTTAAATCCTGGGCAAAGCGCAGCGCGACTTCATCCTCCAGATCGGACACAGTGATACGCAGGGCCTGGGAGGCATCCTGGATCTCAAAGGCATTGCCGATGCGCACCAGCCAGCCACGCTTGGCCAGTTCATAGGCAATGTCCTTGGCATCGTCGGGGAGCGGAATCCAGAGGTTGAAGCCGCCAGCGGGGGCCGGCGTATCGATACCCACGGCCCGCAAGGCCGTGCGCAGAAAGGACCGGCGGCGCGCATAGTCGTCCCGCGCATCGCCCAGCAACTGGCGCACCGCTGGCGAGCGCAGTGCGGCCACCACAATGGCCTGCAGCAAATGGCTGACCCAGGTCATGCCCGGTGCCAGGCGGGTCCGCATACGGTCGCCCGTCTCCGGGTCACAGGCGACCACGGCCACGCGCAGATCTGGCCCCAGGCCTTTGGACACCGAGCGCACCAGCGCCCAGCGCTGGGTGGAGGCGGGGATGACCGAGTAATACGGCGTCTCCGCCAGCAGCGCAAAGTGGTCATCGGCGATGACCATCACCCCCGGGTGCGCCGCCAGGATGGCCTTCAAGGCGTCCGCGCGGCGCTTGCTCAAGCTGCAACCGGTGGGATTGTGGGCGCGTGGCGTCAGCAGCACGGCGCGGGCGCCGCTGGCAATGGCGGCCTCCAGTGCCTCGGGCAGCACGCCGGATTCATCAACGGCCATGCCAACGGTCTTCATGCCGGCCAGGCGCAGTGCGCTGATGCTGCCCAAAAAGCAGGGGTCTTCCACCGCCACCTTGTCGCCCGGCACCAGCTGCGCCGCTGCCAGGCGCTCAATCGCATCAACGGCGCCATGGGTCAGCTCGATGCTGTGCTGGGCGGGGCAGTCAGCCTTGACCCATTCTTCGGCCAGCTCCATCAGGCTGGGCAGAATCGTCTGCTCGCCATAGAGAAAGGCGCCTGGTGGATTGCTTGCCAACAGCTCGACCGGATTGGGCAGCCAGCGCGCGCTGGGATTGCCGCTGGCGAGATTGACCAAGGGCGTTTCCAGGCTGGTGCCCTCCTGCTCGCCCGTAGTGGGCGGGTAGGCAATGCTGGTGCCCAGCCGGCCTTGGGCCACCGCAAACCCGGCCTGCACCAGCCGCTGGTAGGCGGCAGCCACGGTGTTGCGATTCACGTCCAGCGCCTCGGCCAGGTCACGCACCGGCGGCAGGCTGTCGCCAGGCGCCAAGTCCCCATCCCGCACCAGGCTGCGGATGCAGTCGGAGATCTCGAATATTGTTTTTCCAGTGATTTTCATATTGTCCTACGACAAAAATACGTCAGCTGTAGACAATATTAACTGGCACAGCGCAGGCCTCTGGTCAAAAATCACCCTCCGTCAAGCGATGCAGTCCACGTAGTAGCGCGCCACGCCCTGCTCGTCGCTGATCTCCACCAGGCCATGGATGTCCGTGCCAAAGCCGGGGCAGATGCGGTTGAGCTCTCTGGAGAACTTCAGGTAATCCACGATGGCCTTGTTGAAGACCTCGCCAGGAATCAGCAACGGTATGCCCGGCGGGTAAGGTGTGATGAGGCCGGTGGTGATACGGCCTTCCAGGTCATCGATACCGACGCGCTCGGTCTTGCGATGGGCGATATGCGCATAGGCCTCGCTGGGTTTCATCGCCGGCACGGCATCGCGCAGGTACATCTCGGTCGTCAGGCGGGCAATGTCATGCTTGGCATAGAGCGCGTGGACATGCTGGCACAGGCTGCGCAGCCCCATTTTTTCGTAACGGGGGTATTTGCGGCAAAAGTCAGGCAGGATGCGCCACAGCGGCACATCGCGCTGGTAGTCGTCCTTGAACTGCTGGAGCGCGGTGACCAGCGAGTTCCAACGTCCCTTGGTGATGCCAATCGTGAACATGATGAAGAAGCTGTAGAGGCCCGTCTTCTCGATGATGACGCCGTGCTCCGCCAGGAACTTGCTGACGATAGGCGCGGGGATGCCTTCAGCGGCAAACTCGCCATCCATGCCCAGGCCGGGGGTCACAATGGTCGCCTTGATCGGGTCCAGCATGTTGAAGCCATCCGCCATTGACCCAAAGCCATGCCAGGCGCCCTGCTCCGCCTGGCCGGAGATGACCCAGTCGGCAGCACTGCCGATGCCATCTTGCTCGAACCGCTCCGGTCCCCAGACCGAGAACCACCAGTCATCCGCATGGAACTGGTGGCCCACTTGGCGCATCGCATGCCGAAAATCCAGCGCTTCGACCAGGCTTTCCTCCACCAAGGTGCGGCCGCCAGGCGGCTCCATCATCGCGGTTGCTACATCGCAGCTGGCAATGATCGCGTACTGCGGCGAGGTGGACGTGTGCATCAAATAGGCCTCGTTGAACAGATGCCTGTCCAAGGCCCGGTTCGCCGAATCCTGCACGAGGATGTGGCTGGCCTGGCTCAGGCCTGCGAGCAGCTTGTGGGTGGACTGCGTTGAGAACACGATGGACTCGCGCGGCCTCGGCCGGCTGCGCCCCATCGCGTGGAAGCTGCCGTAGAACGGATGAAAAGCGGCATGCGGTATCCAGGCTTCGTCAAAGTGGATCGCATCGACAAAGCCATCCAGTTCTGCCTTGATGACCTCGGTGTCGTACATGATGCCGTCGTAGGTGGACTGGGTCAGCACCAGCACCTTGGGCTGGGGCAGCTCCGCACGGTCTTGCAGCAGAGGATGCTGGCGCATCTTTTCCTCAATACGCTTGCGGCTGAATTCCTCGCGCGGAATCGGCCCGATGATGCCCAGGTGGTTGCGGGTGGGCCGCAGAAACACCGGCACAGCCCCCGTCAGCACAATGCTGTGCAGAATCGACTTGTGGCAGTTGCGGTCGACCAGGACCACATCACCAGGCGCGACCAGGTGCTGCCAGACAATCTTGTTGCTGGTGCTGGTGCCATTGGTGACAAAGAAGCAGTGGTCCGCATTGAAGATGCGCGCCGCATTGCGCTCGCTGGCACCAATCGCGCCGTTGTGGTCCAGCAGCTGCCCCAGCTCTTCTACCGCGTTGCAGACGTCGGCCCTGAGCAGGTTCTCGCCAAAGAACTGGTGGAACACCTGCCCCACCGGGCTCTTGAGAAAGGCCACCCCGCCCGAATGACCCGGGCAGTGCCAGGAGTAGGAGCCCTCTTCCGCATACGCCAGCAGCGCGTTGAGGAAGGGCGGGCGGATGCCTTGCAGATAGCTCTTGGCCTCGCGTATCAGGTGGCGCGCCAGAAACTCGGGCGTGTCTTCAAACATGTGCAACACCCCATGCAGCTCGCGCAGGATGTCGTTGGGCATGTGGCGCGCTGTCTTGGTCTCGCCATAGATGTAGATCGGCACCTCGGCATTGCGGCGCCTGACCTCGGCGATAAAGCTGCGGATGCGCTCCAGCGCAGGAGACTCGGCATCCGCGACAAACTCCTCATCGTCGATCGAGAGGATGAAGGCACTGGCACGGCTTTGCTGCTGCGCAAACTGGCTCAGGTCGTGGTAGCTGGTGCTGCCCAGCACATCAAAGCCTTCCGCCTTGATGGCATCGGCCAGTGCGCGGATGCCGAGGCCCGAGGTGTTTTCCGAGCGAAAATCTTCGTCAATGATGACGATGGGGAAGTGGAACTGCATGCTTGTCTGCTGCTGGAAGGGTGAACTGGAGCGGCGCGCCATCCCCTAGGACAGCGCACCATGAAAAACGAACCGAAACCTGCATCAAGCAGCGGACATACGATGGCGTAAATGGTGTGCGGGGGCACCTCCGAAAATCTGCGCAGCCCATCAGCCATTAACGAGAGAAGTCCATCATTGGTAATGGTCGATGGGCGAATGGTCTTCCAAGCGCAGCACCTGGCCATCAATCACCAGAGACGGCAATCGCTCAATGCCCAAAGCCTTGGCTTCCCCATAGCGGTCCTTTTGTTGCGACAGGTCGACCGCTTCATAGCGGTGCAGATCCGTGGCAAAGGCTGCTGCCATGGTCCATTCGATGTCCTGGCAGATGCTGCATCCATCGTGGTAGAGGGTGACTTCAATCATCAAATTCTCCGTAAAGCGGCCACCAGACAGCCTGGTTGGACAACGCAGTGAATAACCGCCAAAAACCATGGAGGCGCGGGCTGGAATCGAACCAACCTAAGCAGATTTGCAATCTGCGACATAACCACTCTGACACCGCGCCATGGATGTTTGGGCCACTTTCAGTCTAGGCACTGGCCCAGGTTTGAAAGTACCCAAGCGTTCAGAAGAATGTCCTTAGCGTGCAGCGCATGCTTTATTAGAGTCAGCGACTTCGCGCTCCAAAGCATCGGTCTTCAGCAGGCGCGCCACGCGACGCACAATCTCTGCAATCTCGTCCTCGCTGCAAATCAACGGCGGCAGCAGCCGGATCGTTCTCTCGCGGGTGACGGTGATGAGCAGCCGCTCCTTCTGCAAGGCACGCGCCACCAGATGGGTGCAAGGGGCATCCATCTCTATGCCCACCATCAGCCCGTGTCCCCGCACATCGACCACCTGGGGCTGCTGCGCCAGCGCCTGCTGCAAGCCCTGCAGCAACAGCCTGCCCAAGTGCGCAGCCCGGGCGGGAATGCCCTGCGCCAGCATCACATCCACCACGGTGCAGGCCACGCGACAGGCCAAGGGATTGCCGCCAAAGGTGGAGCCATGGTTGCCCGGCGCGAAGAGCTCTGCCGCCTGGCCCCGTGCCAGACAAGCGCCGATGGGAACACCGTTACCCAAGCCCTTGGCCAGGGTGATCACATCGGGCTGAATACCGGCATGCTGGTAGCCAAACCATTCGCCGGTGCGCCCCATGCCGGTCTGCACCTCATCCACCATCAGCAGCCAGTGGTTCTCGGTCGCCAGCGCGCGCAGCGCCTGGAAGTACTCCGTCGATGCCCGGCGCACGCCGCCCTCCCCTTGCACCGGCTCGACCAGCACCGCCACCAGGTTGGGATGGTCTTTGGCAGCGGCTTGCGCGGCGGCAATGTCGTTGTAGGGCACACGGACAAAGCCCGGAAACAAAGGCTCAAAACCACGGTGCACGGCAGGGTTGCCAGTGGCGGCCAAGGTCGCAAACGTGCGGCCGTGGAAGCTGTTCTCCATCACCAGGACCTGCGGCTGCGCAATGCCGCGATGCTGCGCATGCAGGCGCGACAGCTTCAGCGCCGTCTCATTCGCTTCCGCACCGGAGTTGCAGAAAAAGGCGTTCTCCATGCCGGATTGGCGGCAAAGCTTGTCGGCCAGCTTTTGCTGCCAGGCGATGCCAAACATATTGGAGGTATGGAGCAACTCGCCCGCTTGCGCACAGATCGCCTCCGTAATAGCGGGATGGGAATGGCCCAGATTGGTGACGGCGACGCCGGCGATGGCATCCAGGTACTCCACCCCATCGCTGTCCCAAAGGGTGGCGCCCGCACCTTTCTGGAACGAAACGGGCGCGCGGGCGTAGGTGGGCATCAGGTGTTGGCTTGGCGAGGAAGGCATGGCGCGTTCTCCAGGTTCAATGAGGAATATCGGTGCTGACAAAGTGGTGCTCGATGCTCAGCACGCGCATGCCTTGCGGGCTGCTTTCTACAATGCGGCGCTCGGTTTGCGCCACTTGGTAGGTCAGTTCAAAGCCCTGTGCGGGCGACAGCTGTTGCGCCACTTCGCCGACCGCTTCTTGGGCCCATGGGGTGTCGGAGTCAAAGTGGCCAAGTAGCCGGCCATTACGCCGGATGGTGAGTCGATGCATGGGCAAGAGCGTTCTCCAGGATGGTGGGCGTGGGGCCAAGCAGCAGCTCGGCACTGTTCGATTGCTGCGTGTGCTGTAGCACGGCATACACACGGCGGCAGGCGGCTTCAGCCGCTGGTTGCAAGGGCATGCCGCGCAGCAGGTTCGCCGTCAATGCGGCGCTGAAAAGATCGCCCGTGCCTTTGGCGTTGATCGCTATCGCCGGGTGGCAGATGGCATGCGCAGCGCTGGCCGTGACCACGGCCAACTGCATCTGCCCTTGCAAGGCTTGCGGCGCGGCACTGGTGACCACGCACCATTGCATACGGCCCTTGAGAAGCGTCCGCGCAGCTTCCACAACCTCGTCCATGGTCGGAGCGCTGCGGCCGGTCAACACCTCCAGCTCAAAGCTATTGGGCGTAGCGCCCGTCGCCAGCGGTAGCAGCTGCCTGCGGTAGGCGTCAATCAGCCCGGCATCGACATAGATGCCATGGTCATGGTCGCCCAGCACCGGGTCGACCACGACGGTGAGGTCGGGCGACGCAGCCAGGCGCTTGCGCAGCCAGGTACCCAGCACCTCCGCCTGCGATGGGCTGCCGAGATAGCCCACCAGAACGGCGCGGAGATGCGCCAGCGCACCGCGCTGCTCCAGATCATCCAGGTAGCCGGCAAACCAGTCGGTAGGGATGGCCCCGCCATGGCAGGAGGCGTAATGCGGCGTATTGCTGAACATCACCGTCGGCACCGATGCGACGCGCAGTTGTCCAGCCCCCAGCTCCGGCACCGCCACGTTGTTACCTACGCAGCCGTAGACGACTTGGGATTGGACGGACAGCACATCCAACACCAGCGGCGCTGCCTTCATGGGCGCGCTCCTGCCGCTGCGGCTGACTGCCAGCTCGGCATAGGAACGGCTGCGGCCTGGCCGGCGACAGGGCTGCCTGGAGGATCAGCGGGAACGATGGGAATGCACACGGTCATCTTTCAAAATATTGTCTGGATCATATATTATTTTGTCCTAGGACAAAACATCGAATCGAAATTATCCGACTTCTGAACGTGGAGACAAGGCTTTGCGTGGATGGCGTGTGAGACCGCTGCCGAGGTCGGCTGTGGGTGCTCAGCAGCGGTATGTGGGCTGCGCGCAAGCTGTGCGCGGAGCATCAGGGTAGCCGGGGTCAGCGCTTAGAAATGGTTGGCATCGCGTGGACGCCAGCGTGGTCTACCGGCGGCTCATCAGAGCGTACAGATGGCCGCAGCGGAAGGCGGCTTGGCCCATGCGGCGCTGGGCAGATGCAACGCCCCAGTTCCAAGCCTGGGGCACAGAGTGCCCATCCTCACGGAGTGTTGAACTGGCGCTCTTAATAGATCAACGACTTACAGTGAGGTGAGTGCGCAAGTTTTGATCTCGCTAATCATTTAGTGTTGAATTACAGGTCCACTGATCACTGAGTTTTGAACTTTGCGATCGCACGACGACCGCACATGCGTAGATCCTGTGCACCTGGCCAGCTGGCCGAGCACGTCGCGATGGCAACTTCCGACCCATTACAGTCGGTCGCTTCGCGAAGCTGAACGACAGCTACGCAGCGGTTGCTGCCGCTGATTGCAGCTGGGCGAACTGCCGCTCACCGAGTCCTAGCACTCATTCAGTACGCAAATTCAGGATCTTCTCTAATGCCTGTTTCCAGGTCCGCAGCAGCCCCTCGCAAGTAGACTGTCACCGGGGATTCTGTAAGTCCACAACCTCATCTCTGGACTAGGTGCTTTCGACCCGAATCTATCGCTTGAACCTGCGGGTTCCGACCCTGCAACGTTCAAACTGCAGGCCAGCAAGTGAAAGGGCTGCCTGCATGCAGCCCTTTTATGGAACCGTTAGTGACGCGACTGGATAAGTGGGAGACGCATTAGGTCTTCCCCCACGACAACCTGCCCCTTAAAGGTTTCACGCGCCTGTTCCCAATGGTCACGTGGCGCATCACCCGGAACCAGGTGCGAAAGTACCAGGCTATGTACGCCAGCGCGCGTGGCGATCTCGCCCACTTCACGTGGTGTGGCATGTGCTTCCAGTAGTTGCTTGCCGAGCGCCTGCTGACGGGCATCCCAGGGCTTGGGGCCGACAATGTGGCTCACCCAGGCTGGGTCGATGGCTTCGTGTACAAGAACATCGGCACCGCGTGCTAGCTTCACTAGATTGTCGCTGGCCGCTGTATCGCCAGAGAACACAACCGATCCGTGTGCCGTATCGAAGCGGTAGGCAAAGTTGGGAAATACTAGGCCATGCGGAACCAGAATGGCACTGACCTTAACGCGTGCGTCTTCCCATACCTTGAATGGCTCCATGGATGGTGCCGGATTGGTGTTTGGGTCTACCTCCAGTTCAGCAGGCAGGACAATGTCATGTGCTTTGAAGAACTGACGCACATCCGGGACGCCCTCGCTACGCACCCGGATGTTCAGATCTGACGCCATGCCGCCGAGCATGGCATCGACCAGGTCGGCCGTTCCAGCGTTCGGGTTCTCGGGGTGCACAACTACATCGCCATTCATACCATCTGCCAGCGGCGGTAGCACGCCACGACGACCAGGTCCGAAGATCTCCAACTGTGCCTTGGCGCGGCGGCGTGCACTTGGGTCATACATGAGAATGCTGGCTAGGTCGATCACATGGTCGGTGTGCAGATGGGTGAAAAACACGGCCGCCTCATCGCCAGGCTTGATGCCCGCACGGCGCATCTGACGATATGCACCAGAACCCAAGTCGACAATGTATGCTTTGCCATCCACCATCAATGCGGAAGAAATGCCATGAGGCGATTCTTTGCCGTACCAGGTCGGCCCGCCGGCCACACCAAGTAGTACCAAACTTGCTGATGACTTTGTGGATGACACAGGCAATTTTTCAGCAGCTTGTGCTTGCGCGAAAAGGCAGACAGCCATCAGCGTCAATGCACTCGCGGCAGCGTGCCAATGCTTGTGCAGACGCACCAGGATCAAAGATGTTGTAGTGTTCATGATGACGTGTTTTCCATATTTACCAGATTGATATGGGTAGCTGGTTGTTCGCTGGACATGCAACGGGAAATGAGTGCGAGCAATCCAGAGTGGTTTTGCTGAATCGTTCCGCCTATGGGGTCACAGATGATCGTGACGAATCACGCTCATTGGCCAGGAATGCCGTTGCTTGGACGATATCTAGATCATTACGGCGGTCTCGATCAAGATATGGGACGGCGTGGCGGAATTTTCGCCACAGCGCCTTTGTACCGTTGCCCAATACTCGTGAAGGCTGCTGTGCTTGGCGCAGATCAACCGCCTGTGCTGCGTGCATCAACTCCACCGCCAACAACGTGGTGAGCTTATTGATCTGACTGGAAACTCTACGACCAATAAAAGGAGCATTGGTACCGACGTCCTCGATATTGCCCGCCTGCGGCTGAACATCCGAGATCACCGGCTGTGACAGCGCCCTAACATCCGCCGCCAGTGAAGATACCGTCTTCTGGATTGGCCCGTAGCCAATCGCCCCTCCGCCAGGGCTGAGAAAGCGCGGCAGCTTCGTGAAACCTGGATCTGTCAAGCGCAGCGTGCGTTGGGCTGACGATTGCGCAATTTGCGACAGCGCGACCGACATACCCTGCAATGGGAGCGCCCAGGCGCTGGGATCGAAGCCCGCACTGGGTAATACTGCACCTCGCACAGCTCCTTCAGTAACGTAGTACTGCAATTCGTAGGGCTGAGTGTCCTCAAGTGGCGTGACATCCAGCGCAACAGTGGGGTTGTCATCCGAGCTGTTAAGTTGCAACGTTAGTTGACCCTGCAGGAGGTTCAGCATATCGCGCGCCGCGCCGTGAACCTGTGCAATGGTGCGAAAGCTTAATGGGTCTTGAAGTGCACGTTGCGGATCGGGCGCCCACAATGCACTGCCTCGCAGCAGTTCCGCGATATGACCTGCCGAAACACGCTGACCATCGAATGGCCGCTGGGACTGGGTGACGGCCAGTAAGGGGGCCAAGTTACCATTCAGCCCCTCCAGCGACAAACCCGCCACGGAGTCGGCTTGGTCGAGTAACACTCGAATGTCTTGCACTGCCAGTACTGCCAAGGCTGCACCGTATGCGTTTGAGCTGACAAGAGAGAGAGCATCCTTACCGAACGGACGAACAGAATCCAAACCTGCCGCATTGAGCGCCTCCGCTGCGAGCATACGCTGCCCAGAGAAATGGACTTCGCCCTCGCCCATCATCGCGAGTCCAATCTGAGGCAGGATGGTAATGTCTGCTTCGCCCACCGACCCCTCCCCAAATAGAACAGGAGTGATCCCTTTATTCAGAAACGCCTCATACTGCCGCAGCACCTCAGTTTGCATACCTGTGCCACCAAATAGAGCGGTATTCAGGCGGATGAGCATCGCAGCACGTACCACATCCAAGGGTGCCTCCTCACCATAAGCTGCACTGTGCGAGCGCAACAGATTGAGGTTGAATTGCTCTGACAGTGAACGTACCTCAGACGAGATCTGCCCACCTTGAAAAATGGCTTGATCCTTATTCAGCCCCACCCCTCGATTCAAACCGTAGACTGGTTTATCTGTCTTCGCATAGGCCAATAAGAGTTCAAATGACCGCTTGGCCCGGAGAAGTGCTTCTCCGTCAATCTGCACAGCGCATCCACGGCGGGCCACCGCTTCTACCTGAGCCAAAGACAGTGTTTTGCCATCCAACTTAACCGGCGAACACGCGCGGGCCACCCGATCTGCAACGATTTTGGGTATCGCATCATGGGCAAGCGTCTTGGAGGACGCGGCCAACGCTCCCGCCAACAACAGCATCGCAGTAAAAGCCAGTTCCTTGAGCTTGCTTGCAGAAGGACTACGTTTCATAAAGTATTTCATCTGTGGCTCCTGTCTCCAAGATCTTCGCAATTTGTCAGATCACTCTCGGTTTGCAGTTACTTCAGTCCGCAGCACGCTTAGGCAGGAAGCTGATCGCAATCAGCGCTACCACGGCGGCCCCCATCACATACAGAGCAGGCGCATACGCCACCCCGGTCTTGTAGGTGATCCAGGTCAGCAGTGCGGGCGCAAAGCCACCCAGCACCGTCACAGCGGCGTTGTACGACAGCGACATGCCCGAAGAGCGCACCGCCGTCGGGAAGATCTCGGAGAGCGCGGCCGGTGCGGCGCCCACGAACAGGGCCACCATGGAGCACATGGCAGACTGCACGATGATCAGCGCCATCGTGGTCTGGTTGCCATGCAACCAGGCCATCAGCGGGTAGGCGCCCACAAACAGCAGGATGGCGCCGAAACGCAGCATGTTGCGACGGCCGAAGCGGTCAGACAGCGTGCCGGAGATCAGGCAGCCTGCCACCAGGAAGATGTTGCCGATGAAAGCCGCTGTGAATGCCTGCGAACTCTCGAAACCCATGTTCTTCTGCACGTAGATCGGCAGGTAAATGATGAGTGCATAGGGTGCGGCAGCCCACAGCACCGACAGGCCCAGGCCCGTTAGCAGCTGGCGCGGGCATTCGCGCAGCACCTGCAGCATCGGTGTCTTCTTCTCGGCTTCGCCGGATGCGGCCGCGCGCTCCGCAGCCTCCTTGAAATGCGGGGTTTCATCCAGCGCACGGCGCATCCACAGGCCCACGGGAGCAATCGCCAGGCCGATGATGAACGGAATGCGCCAGGCCCAGTCATGCACCTGCTGCGTGGTGAAAATCATGGTGACGGCCGTGGCCACCAGTGCGGCAAGCATGTTGCTAATGCCCATGCTTGCCTGCAGCCACGAGGCATAGAGACCACGCTTGGCGGGTGGTGCATGCTCGACGAGGAACGCGGTGGCACCGCCTACTTCTCCACCTGCGGAGAAGCCTTGCAGCACGCGCCCCGCCACGATCAGCAGCGGGGCGCCGATGCCGATTGCGGTGTAGGGCGGAGCGATGGCGATGAACAGTGTGCCCACGGCCATTAGCATGATAGTCATGGTTAGCGCGGCCTTGCGGCCCTTGCGGTCGCCGTAGGAGCCCAGGATCAGCGCGCCCAGCGGACGGGCGATGTAGCCGATGCCGAACGCAATGAACGATGCCATGAGCTGCACCGTGGGATTGTCATTCTGGAAGAAATTCTGGCCGATGTAGACGGCAAACAGGGCGTAGACTGTGAAGTCATACCACTCGAGCGCATTACCGGTGGACGCTGCAATGACGGCGCGCTTGCTGGACCGGTCGTCATGCGCGGCGGGCGCTGTGGTGTGGACCTGAGCTTGTGAGGCTCCCGGGTGTGCGGAGGCAGTAGGTTGGGCCATGGTGGGAGGAACGTGGATTGTGGTTGGGAGAGGCCGAGAACCACTCTCCATCTCATGGGCACAGAGCACACGTGACAGAGAGCTGTAAAGGGCCGGGCCGGGCCGGACAGGCCCGGATCAGGCGTGGGCGGCGGTGTCGATGCGGGCGATGCCCTTTTTCTGCACTTCATCAAGCGCCTCTTCGTAGCCGGCGTCGGCGTAACGCAGTACGCCACTGGCCGTGTCGTTGGTGAGCGAGAGATCGAGTCGCTCATCCGCCTGCGCAGTGCCGTCGGCCACCACGGTGACACCAGCGCTGGTCATGTAGCCGCTGTAGCCGCCACCGCCGGAGTGGATGGCCACCAGATCGGCGGAAGACGAGCAGGTCAGCATGGCGTTGAGCAGCGGCCAGTCGGCAATCGCATCCGATCCATCACGCATGTTCTCCGTCATGATGTTCGGGTGCGCCATGGCGCCTGCATCAAGGTGGTCACGCGTGAAGGCGATCGGGCCGCTCAGTTCGCCATCGCGCACCATGCGGTTGACCTCCAGCGCCAGCTCGGTGCGCTCGCCGTGGCCCAGCCACGCAATGCGCGCCGGCAGGCCTTCGAAAGGCACGTTCTCGCGCGCCAGACGCACCCAGTTGGCAACGATGCGGTTGTCGGCAAAGCGGTGCAGCAGGAAGTCGTCGATCTTGCGAATGTCGTCCGGATCGTTGGACAGGGCAATCCAGCGGAACGGACCGATGGCTCGTGCAAACAGCGGGCGCAGGAAGGCTTCGGTGAACACCGGAATCTCGAAGGCGCGCTCCACGCCGCCCTGCTTCGCATGAGTGCGGATAAGGTTGCCGTTGTCGAACACCACGGAACCCTTGTCCTGGAAACCCACCATGGCCGTCACGTGGCGCACGATGGATTCGCGGCTGGCGTTCATCAGCTTCGTGATGTCGGTCTTGCGCAGCTTCGCGACTTCCTCCAGCGTGTAGCCCGCGGGGATGTAGCCATACACCAGATCATGGGCCGAGGTCTGGTCGGTCACGATATCGGGCGTGATGCCGCGCGCCAGGATCTCCGGGAAGATCTCGGAGGCGTTGCCCAGCAGGCCCACAGAGATGGGCTCGCGCCGGTCCTGCGCTTCGCGGATCATGGCGAGGGCTTCGTCCAGCGTGTCGGCACGCTGTTGCAGAAAGCCGATCTGCATGCGCTTTTCGATGCGTTCGGGATTGATTTCCACCGTCAGGATCGCCGCGCCCGCCATGGAACCTGCGAGCGGCTGGGCACCGCCCATGCCGCCCAGTCCCGCCGTCAGAATGAAGCGCCCGCGCAGATCGTTGTGGAAGTGGCGCTCGGCAATGCGCGAGAATATCTCGTAAGTACCCTGAATCACGCCCTGGGAACCAATGTACTGCCAGTCACCGGCGGTGAGGCCGCCCCAGCAGATCAGGTTGTCCTTCTCCCACTGGTAGAAATTCTCGGCCTTGGCCCACTGGCCCACCATGTTGCAGTTGGCCATGATGACCAGCGGCGCGGCCGCGTGCGTGCGCAGCACGCCGATCGGCTTGCCGGACTGCACCAGCAGCGTCTGGTCTTCTTCCAAATTGCGCAGCGCGTGAACGATGGCATTGTGCGAGGGCCAGTCGCGCGCGGCGCGGCCGAGGGCCGCGTACACGATGAGGTTGTCGGGATCTTCGCCCACGGCTAGCACGTTCTCCATCAGGCGCAGCAGCGCTTCCTGGCGCCAGCCCTTGCAACGCAGCTCGTTGCCACCGTGTACCTTGAAATCTTCGCGGCTCATCGTTATTCCTTGCCCAATGCGTAGTTGCTGATGTTGATGCCCAGGGCCTTTTCCACGGGCGGATACACGGCCGGATCGCTGATGCTGGAAGACAGCGGAATCAGGCTCTTGCCCACGTGGAAGATCAGGATCTCCATACCTTCGCGCACCTTGCCGGCGCTCACCGGATTGCCATCGATGTCTAGCGTGGTGATTACGTCCGGATAGGTGGCGATACGCTTACCATCGGCGTCTTCCACGGCCATGTGCTCGTTCATCACATGAATGCGGCGCTTGCCGGCACCTTCACCGATCGCGATCACGCCCACATCAAAGGCTTCGTCCGTGTAGCGCAGAGTATTGGCAGTCACCTTGCCGCTGCCGATGATGCTGCCACCGGTCTGCTTGCAGATGGCATCCACGATCGCCGTGCCACCCTTGCCCTGCGCTGAGATGATGGCTTCGCCCAGTGCCAGTGCACGGCTGATGCCGCCCAGCGCCGCGTGCTGTCGCACATAGGAAGCGCGGATCGGATTGCGGCAGCTGGCAATGAAGCCGCCGGACATGTCGGAGGCCTTGCGCAGAATCGGCGAGACCTTGGCGGTCGCGCCGCGCACCAGCAGCTCGATGTACGAGTTGTTGGCACGCTTGCCACCCACGGCGGCCTGGATCATCGGCTCGGGGCTGCTGGCCAGGCCAAGCGAGCCCATGTCGCCGGTTGGATGCGCACGCAGATCTCCCACGGCGTCGATCACCTTGGTGCCGAGCACGGCGGAGGGCAGCCAGGCGTTGAGTGTGCTGGACATGCCGTTCTGGCCAATGATGAGGCCATGCAGTGGAGCACCCAGCTCTTCCTGCACCAGTCGGGCGGCCTTGACGTAGTCCATGCCCAGCATTTCCCAGTCGGTCAGGCCGCCGGGCGCGCCGATGGCGGCGGCCGTGGCGATCCACGCGTCATCGGGCACTTCGGACATGTCCACAAGTTCAGGGCGGCCGATAGTTACCGCCATCGTGCCCAGTTCACGGCCGTGTTCCGCCCAGCCACCACCCCCACATGCGAAAACGGAACCACCTCGCACAGCGGCCTCCACGTCCTTGAGAGTCAAGATTCGTCCCATTGCTAACTCCTGATTGATCCTTCGAGAACCTTGCCCATGACACCTGCAGAAACAGCGCTAGGTCATGCACAAAGGGCTATTGAACGCAACGGATGCTAAAGACGACACTCAACAATGTCTCATTACTTTTTATTGCTACAAATTAACATGATGTTAATAGCAGAAATTGATGGAACGTTGAGTTTTGGGCCAAGGTCTTTAAAACAAAGAGAAAACCGCCGAAAACTCACCCCACAAGAGGACATCCATGCACCCAAGTGGGTAGGCCCCACATGTCCTTTGCCTAGGGAAAGTCCCAGGATGAACAAACCGGGGTCGCGTGATTTGGAGCTGGTTGCAGAGCCTGTCCGACTGCAGGACCGTGCTTCTTTCAAGCGGTCTTGGGGACAAGTCGGCGATTAAATTCATCTAACGACTGCAGAACCCCAACAAACTCCTGTGCCAAACGCGACATAGGTTGCAAAGCTAAATTGAATGCATGGATTGGGGCATGCACCATCGGCGCTACCGGAATAGCCACGATGTTGGACCAAGAAGGGCCACGGATAGTGAGTTCATCCACCAGAGCCACCCCAACACCCGCTTGCACCATGGCACACGCTACGTGTGCTTGCTGGACTTCCACTCGTGCAGATGGCTGGTTTTCCTCGCTGCCAAATATCCGATGCACCAATTGACTAAAGGGGATATCGCTGCCATAGCCTATGAAGCGCTCTCCTTGCAAGTCACGGCTGGATATCTGCTCACGCCCAGCAAGCGGGTGATCCTGCGGCAGGACAGCGACGATGCGGTTCTCGTATAACGGCTGCATAGCCAAGCTGGGGTGTGGAATTGGCATATAGGTGACACCAAGCTCCACCTGCTGGGTAAGCAGCGCTTGCAACATGACGTGCGGAATATGGGTGTGAAGTACCACCCTCACCTCGGGGAAGAGCTGAGTAAACCGCGCCACCGCTCTCGGCATAAGGGACTGACCGATATTGGGACTGCACGCGATACGGATATGTCCCTCTCTGTTGAGCGAGAGGTTATCCGCTACTTCGTTCACTCTCTGCACGCTTTGGTACAGGGTAGTCACTTCCTCAAACAGCCTACGAGCCTCCGGCGTTGGGTGAAGGCGCCCCTTGATGCGCTCGAACAGCGTAAAGCCCAGCCGTTGCTCCGTGTAGCCAATCAGACGGCTCACGGCAGGCTGAGAGACGTAGAGCAGCTTGGCGGCTCCACTAATGGAGCCACTGAGCATCATGGCTCGGAACACTTCTATTTGGCGCAGATTTAGCTTCATGATGTCTATAACTCAATGTTAATTAGTATGCATATATAAGCATATGACATTTCTTTAGGCGCACTCCTACAATTTTCGCATTCGTAGTGAATAGGAGACTTGAGATGAGTGACTTTGACCTAGTGGTTCAAGGCAATATCGTGGATGCACGCAGCATCGTGAAAGATGGCTGGCTCGCCGTGCGCGACGGAAAAATTGCGGCACGCGGCACAGGAAAACCGCCTATGGCCCGCGAGAAGATGGACGCGCGCGGCCAGTGGATCGTGCCTGGCGTGGTGGATGGCCAAGTGCATTCTGGCAGCCAGGCAGGCCAGGAAGGCCTGGGCTGGGCGTCGCGTGCCGCCGCCGCGGGCGGCGTGACCGTAATGGTCGATATGCCCTATGACGACCCGGAGCCGGTAGCCTCGCGCCCGCAGTTGGACGCCAAGATTGCCGAAGTCGAACGCGACTGCCATATAGATGTCGCACTTTTCGGTACGCTCAATGCGCAGCATGGTCTGCAGGCTGCTGCCGGATTGATTGCGGGTGGCGTGTGTGCATTCAAGTTCTCTACTTTCGAAGCCACACCGGGACGTTTTCCGCGCGTAGATGAAGACGATCTCCTCGAGGCATTCAAGCTGATCGCACCCTCAGGCCTAGTATGTGGCGTGCACAACCAGATGCAGGAGCTCACGCGCAAAAACATCCGGCGCCTCCAGGAAGCCAGCGACACGGGCTGGGATGCTTTCATGCGGGCTCACACGCCTCTAATCGAGAACCTAGCCACCGGCATCATCTACGAACTGGGCGCAGAAACCGGTGCGCGTGCGCACGCGGTGCATGTGTCCACGTCACGCGGCTTCGAGCTGTGCGACATGTACCGCAGGAACGGCAACGCCTCCACCATCGAGACCTGCATCCAGTATCTAATGCTCAACCATGAGGAGCACACCCGCCGCTTCGGCGCCAAGACCAAGCACTATCCGCCCATCCGCCCCAAGGCCGAAGTGGACCTGCTGTGGACACACATCGCACGTGATGCCTGCACCTTTGTATCGTCCGACCACGTGAGCTGGGGCCTGGAGCGCAAGGGCAATCCCGATGTGTTCAAGAACTCCTCCGGCGGCCCGGGGCTTGAAACCCTGCTTCCCGCATTCTGGACAGGCTGCGAACTGCACGGTATTGATCCATCGATGGTGGTGCGGCAGCTCTCGCGCAATCCAGCGCGCCATTTCCTGCTGGACGACCGCAAGGGCACGCTGGATGTGGGCATGGATGCGGACATCGTCATCCTGCAGCCCGAGCGTTACGCGTTCGATCCCTCTTCCAGTCTCTCTGCCGTGCAGTGGAGCTCGTTCGAAGGCATGGAATTCACCGTGCGTGTGGCAGGCACCTGGTGCCGCGGCCAGCAGGTGTACGACGGCGCCAGGGTACTGAATCAGCCAGGAGATGGCCGCTTCCTGCGTCCGCATGCCCGCACCAACACCGCCCCTTCGTACGATAACTGATCGGATCACATACAGCATGACATCTCAGACACCTTTCCCACCGCTGAATGCCGAGCGCCTGTGGCGCCGCATCGAGACCCTGTCCACGTTCACTTTGCCCGACGTTCCCTGGACACGCCGCGCCTTCTCACCGGAATTCGACAAGGCCCGTTCATGGCTGGAGAGCGAATTCAAGGCCGCTGGCATGCAGGTGCATCTCGACGCAGCCGGCAATCTGGTGGGTCGCCTGCCCGGCGCGGCAGGGGCTGCCGGAGCGCCGGAGCGTGCACCCATCGTGACCGGCTCGCATTGCGACACAGTGATGATGGGTGGCCGCTTCGACGGCATCATCGGCGTGCTCGCAGGCATCGAGGTCGCCCACACGCTGCACGAAAACGGCATTACCCTGCAGCACCCGTTCGAAGTGATCGACTTCCTGTCCGAAGAACCCAGCGACTACGGCATTTCATGCATCGGCAGTCGCGCCATTTCTGGCAAGCTCGAAATGGGCATGCTGGCTGCGAAGAACCCACAAGGCGAAACTCTGGCAGAAGGCATGCGCCGCATTGGTGCCATACCCGAAGCTCTGAGCCAGCCACTACGCGGCAAGCACAGCACGGCCGCCTTCGTGGAGCTGCACATCGAGCAAGGCCCGGTGCTGGAGCAAAAGGCTCTGCCGATTGGCGTGGTCACCAACATCGTAGGCATTCGCCGAGTGTCCTTCATCGTGCACGGCCAGGCCGACCATGCAGGCACCACGCCCATGGACATCCGCCATGACGCGCTCGTAGGTGCAGCACGCATCATTGATGCGGCCAACCGCAAGGCCTCAGCGCTCGCGGGCAATCCCCATTACGTTGTGGCCACTGTGGGGCGTCTTTCGCTTACACCCAACGCTTCGAACGCCGTGCCTGGCTTGGTTGAGATGATGATGGAGGTGCGCAGCGATGCACAAAGCGTGCTCGACACCTTTCCCGATGAACTGCTTACCGAAGTGCAGGCCGGCCTCGCGGAATTGCGCGTGCGCGCCGAAATGAACGATGTGAGCCGCTCCCTACCCACGGATTGCCAGGAACTGGTAATGCAGAGCATCGAGCAGGCCTGCAAAAACCTCGCATACGCTCAGATGCGGATGCCCAGCGGCGCGGGACACGACGCTGTCTACATGGCTCCTACTGGACCCATAGGAATGATTTTCGTCCCTTGCCTCCATGGCCGCAGTCATGCACCCGAAGAGTGGATTGAGCCAGATCAGTTGCTGGATGGCACACGGGTCCTCTACGAGACCGTGCATATTCTCGACAAGCGCCTTGTAAAGCTTCAACGCGACGAGATGTAATATTGTTACATTTCAATGATTCACCTATGAGAAGTCTGCAAAGGCCCTGAATTCAGATTGGCCAATTAGCTCAATGCCGGTTTGCCTGCTTTTACGCAGTTTGGTCGCTAGATTTCAAGCCGCGTTTGAGGCAGGTGCCCGTTTGGCGCACCTCCAGGCGCACTCATGCCTTCTCATCAGCGGCCCTCCTGCCAGCCATTGATTGGTCAGCGAAAACGTCGACTGCAGCTAGTTGTCATTCTTGGCGATGTCCAGGTAGCGCACCTCATAGAATCCGATCTGCTGCTTGATGGCACGAAACGGGTGCTCCACCTTGACTCGTCTACTGTTCTTGTTTTGTTCGTATTTTCATAAAGCAGTCCCAGTTGGGCGCCTCCATCGGGATTCATGTGCAGGCCTTTGCGCATGGCAATATGCCAGCTTACTTACCAGTTTGCTGCCTCTGCTCTACTGTTTACGTATATACAAATGCAGTCACCCAGCGTATTGCACTCTTGTCCGGGAAAGAGCCTCTGGGCATGCGATATATCAGCCGAACTGCCAGGCGTTGAGACTACGGTGCTCACGATGCCCGCGTGTCTGTCAACAACGATATGGCAGTCATCCCAAAGTGTCACTGGCAAATGTGCTCGCGGGTGATTTAGAACGATTCGCCGTGATGCTATCCATCGCCGTCGAGCGCACCATTCGTTGTGACATTGAGGCGAAACAAGCAGCCCTATTGGAGAAAGTAGCCCAAAATCTGCTCGAATTGCTAGAGAGAACCAAGACCGTACAGATGCATAGCCTCCGCGCTCGCCAGATTCATTCCAAGCGCGATATTCTCTCGCTGACTGACGGTCAACCGGTCGATTGTTTGATAGAAGTGAAAAACCGCTTTGGGTCGATAGCTCCATTTCAACAACTGCCAAAGCAGCCACTCGGCATAGGCAGACTTCGGTGACTGCTTTAAGGTGTAGAGCAGACTTCCTCGAAAGCCTAGGCGCAATGACTGCTTTTGACAAAGCAGTCGGTAACATCGGTACTGCTGAGCGGCCGCAATCAGCCTGCACCAGCCGTTGAAGTGAACCAAGCGGCTTACCGTTGTTGGCCGATAGCCGCCATCCTACCTTTGAATTGACTAGGCGCAGCAGCACCCCCACTGGCCGTCGACAGGCTGGAAGCCGCACCGGCACTCCCTTTGGCTGAGCTCAAAGCGACCCAAGTTCAAACTTCAGTGAGAACTCACGGAGAACCGACACAGAACAAAAGGCTTTACTGCCCCTGCTCCACCCGCCCAAACCGCTCATAAATCGACTGCCCGCCAGACAGCAAATCCGTCTGAATAGCGACCCGCGCAGCATGCGGGTCGTTGCGGCGCAAGGCCTCGACGACAGGGTAGTGATGGTCGATCATGCTGCGGCCGCCTTCGCTGTAGCTCTGGGCAATCAAGGGGCCCATCTTGAGCCAGAGGCCGTACAGGATGTCGGACAGCAAGGGCATGCGTGCCAGCTGGCAGAGCGCAAAGTGAAAATCCTGGTTCAGCGCAATGGCCTGGGCGATGTCGCCACGCCGCACAGCCTCTTCGTTTTGCTGCACCTGTTCGGCCAGACGCTGCACCTCGTCGGCGCTGGCGCACACTGCCGCCTGGCTGGCGGCCATGCCTTCCAGCTCCACGCGAATATTGCGGATCTCCAGGTACTCGTCCAGGGTCAGGCGCCGCACCCGTATGTCGCGGGGGCTGAGCATCACCAACACGCCATGCTGCACAAGCCGCAGGATGGCATCACGCACGGGGGTCACGCTGGTGCCCATTTGCAGCGCCAGCTCACGTATCTTCAGGCGCTCGCCCGGCAGCAGCTGGCCTTTGACCAGCGCCTGCGCCAGTTGGGCATAGATCTGGTCGCCCTTGCTCTCCGTGTTGACACTCTCAAATCGCTCTGTCATCTGCCCTTTGCCTCCGGGGGTGTTCTTGTGCTGACTGCGGTCTGCGAGACGGTCCTGACAAGGCACCGCTCAGCGCAGCAAGATGCATCATAAGCAAAACTTTGCGCACTCAGGTTTACCCGGATGCCCAATAACAGCGTTGCTGTTCAAATCAGGGCATTGAATTTATGATGCATCAAACATCAAATCAAGGTTTCACACCTGTTTTACCCAGCAGCCACCTGCCGCCATGAACCGCCCCCTGCCCGCCCCCGCCGCTTCTGCCCCCTCCGATGAACCCGATGCCCTGGCCCAGGCCAGCCAAGCCTTCCTGACGGCGGTGCCCCAAGTCAGCGCAGAACAGGCAGCAGCCCTGGCCCGCGAGGCCTATGGCATCGAAGGCCAGGCGCAGCCGCTGTCTGGTGAGCGGGACCGCAACTTTCTGATCCGCTCACCCGATGGCAGCGCCGTCACGCTCAAGTTCATCAGCGCGGCCGAGTCGCTGGCGGAGACGGAGATGCAGATAGCAGTGCTCAAGCACCTGGCAGGCCGCTGCGCCGTGCCAGTGCCCTTGCACCATCCGTTGCGCCAGCCAGCTTCGGCCCAAGGCAGCGCCAGCGCCGACTGGCTGGAATGGCGCAGCCCCGAGGGTGAGCTTTTGCGCGTGCGCTGCTACAGCTTTCTCGATGGCAAGGCGGGCAGCGATCTGCAGCGCGATGCCAGCGCCTGGCAGGTTTGGGGCCTGGCGATTGCCCAACTGCATGGCGCCTTGGCGGACTTTGCCCACCCTGCTACCGAGCGCCCTTTTTTATGGGATGCACGCCGCGCGCCGCTGCTGCGCCCCTGGCTGGAGGTGGTGGAGGATGCCCAGCTGCGTGCGCAGATTGCCGCGTTCTGGACCGCCTTTGAGCAGCGGCTGGCACAACTGGGCCCACAGCTGCCCACCCAAACCATCCACAACGACCTCTCACCCAGCAACCTGCTGGCCAGCGACGATGGTCTGGGCATTGCCGGGGTGCTGGACTTTGGCGACATGCTGCGGGCCCCGCGCGTGGCCGATCTGGCCATTGCCGCCTCTTACCAAATGCCGCTGACGGACGCACCCGATGCCGCACTGGCCGCGATGCTGGCCGGTTATGAAAGCCTGCTGCCACTGACGGCTGCCGAGCATGCGCTGCTGCCCGATCTGATCCTGGCGCGGCTCACGCAGCGCATGGTGATCACCGCCTGGCGCGCCCGCCTCTATCCTGAGAACCGCGTCTATATCCTGCGCAGCCAGGCCACCGCCACGGCCTTGTTCAGCCGCATGGTGGGCGACTGGCTGCAACGCCATGGCGCCTTGCCAAACCCTTGCGCAGACCGCAGCGCAGCCGCCCCTACCGCCGCCTGACCACCCTTTTTGGAGCACCACGCCATGCCAACCCTTTCCGCAGACGACCAGCGCCTGCTTGCGCGCCGCCAAAGCGCGCTCGGCCCTTCTTACCGCCTGTTCTACGACGAGCCCCTGCACCCGGTGCGGGGCGAAGGCGTCTGGCTGTTCGATGCCGATGGCCGCCGCTACCTGGATGCCTACAACAATGTGCCGGTAGTTGGCCATGCCAACGCAGCAGTCAATGCCGCGCTCATCGGCCAAAGCCAGCTGCTCAACACCCATACCCGCTACCTGCATGACAACGTGGTGCAGCTGGCCGAGCGCCTGCGGGCGCTGTTTCCCGCCGAGCTGGACACCAGCGTTTTCACCTGCACCGGCAGCGAGGCCAATGACCTGGCCCTGCGCGTGGCGCAGGAGTACACCGGCCGCCGGGGCCTGATCATCACCCGCCATGCCTACCACGGCGTAACCATGGCCTTGGCGCAATGCTCGCCCTCGTTGTGCCCGCCCGCAGACCATGTCGAGCTTATCGACCCGCCCGCTTTCCAGGCCATGGATGCCCAGGCTGCCGCCGCTGCCTTTGCCCAAAGGGTGGATGCCGCTGCCGACGCACTGGAAGCGCGTGGCACGCCGGTCAGCGCCTTGCTGCTCGACACCGTGTTTGCCAGCGATGGCGTGCACATCGACGCCGCGCCCATTCTGGAAGCTGCCGCCCAGGCGGTGCGCAAGCGCGGGGGCCTGTTCATTGCCGACGAGGTGCAAGGCGGCTTTGCCCGCACCGGCCGCTGGTGGGCCTTTGGCCGCGAGGCGGTGGTGCCCGATATGGTGACCATGGGCAAACCCATGGGCAATGGCCACCCGATTGCGGCCCTGGTGCTGAAGACACCGCTGATGGAGGTGTTTGGCAAGCGCTGCCGCTACTTCAACACCTTTGGCGGCAACACGGTATCGGCGGCGGTGGCCATGGCCGTGCTCGATGAGCTGGAGCGCATCGATGCCCCGGCCCATGTGCGCCGCGTCGGCGGTCATCTGCAGCAGGCGTTGCAGTCGCTGGCGGCGCAGCACGGCAGCATCACCCAGATACGCGGCGAAGGCCTGTACTGGGGCCTGCAGCTGCAAAGCGGCAGCCTGGCCAGCGCCGTCGTCAACCACCTGCGCCAGGCCGGCGTGTTGATCAGCACCAGCGGCCCGCTGGGCGATACCCTCAAGATCCGCCCACCGCTGCCCTTTGAGACCGAGCATGCCGATCTGCTGGCCAGCGCACTGGACGAGGCCCTGCGGGCCCGGGCCTGATCCCATGCCTCAGCACTCGCCAACACCACCATCCGCGCAGCCGGTTGCCTTGGTCAGTGGCGCCGGGCGCGGCCTGGGCCTGGCCATTGCGCAAGAGCTGCTGTCCCATGGCTGGCGGGTCAGCATAGGCACGCGCCAACCGGTGCTACAACTGGCAGACCATGGCCCTGTGCAGCTGCAGCGCAGCCACTTTGATGCGCTGGATGCGGACAGCGAAACCCGCTGGATCGCCGAGGCCGCCGCGCATTTTGGGCGCATCGATGCCATCGTCCACAACGCCGGCGTGCTCAGCACCGACAGCGTTTTGACGGCCAGCGATGCGGAGTTTGATCGGCTGATGGCCATCAATGTGAAATCGCCGATGCGGCTGACGCGCCAGCTCTGGCCCTATTTGCAGCAGTCGCCCAATGGCAAGGTGGTCGTGATGGCATCGCTGGCCGGCAAGCGGGTGCGGGCGCCCGAGGGCTCGCTCTATGCCATCAGCAAGCATGCGGCCCTGGCCTTGGCCCATGGCATACGCCACTGTGGCGGGGCCGACCGCATCCGCTGCACTGCTATCTGCCCCGGCTTTGTCGACACCGACATGGCCGATGGCGTGCTGCCCGAGATGCGCGCCCAGATCAGCCAACCGGCCGACATTGCGACCCTGGTGCGGACGGTGCTGGAGCTGCCCGCCAGCGCCAGCGTGGCCGAGATACCGGTGAGCTGGCAGGTGGAATCGCAGTACTGACCTGACTGCCAAGCTGCGCTACACTCAGCCGCTGCGGAACTTTCTGTATCCCGCCCTGTCTGAACCCACCATGCGTGCCTGTCTGTCCCTGTTGCTGATGCTGATGCTGGCCCTGCGCGGCCTGATGGGCGACGCCATGGCGATGGGCATGGTGGCACCGGTGATGCCGGCGGCCATGGCCGAGCACCACGCCAGCAGCATGGCGGACCACGCCGACATGGCCCCAGACCATGTCATGGCCGCCAGCATCCACTGCGACACAGGCCAGCAAGTCAGCCAGCACAGCGATCCCAGTGACCACAGCCAGCATGACCCGGCCCAGCATGGCGCCAGCTGCTCGGCCTGCGGTATCTGCCACTCTGCTGTCGATCTGTTCAACGGCGCGGGCTTTGCAGCCCTGCCCGCCCCCTCGCTGGCCCGTGCCAGCGGCAGCGCGCCCTTTGCCAGCGCCCTGCTCGCCCAAGCCTCCAAACCACCCATTTCCTGATCGCTGACACCCGAGGTGCGTCCGCATGGCAGCTGCCGTGCAGACGTCTGCTTTGAACGAGCTTTCAGGAGAACCCTATGCGCACTGCGCATGTCTTGCGCTGGCTTGCCGGCGCGGGCTGGCTGGCTGTCACCAGCTGGCTATCTGCCCAAACGGGGGCCCCCGTCGCCACCGATCCCAACGCGCCCACAGCCGCGCTCCAGCACCCGCCGCTGGCCCACAGCGGCAGCATCGTCAACGAGCCCGGTGATTGGCGCCAGGCCAATGCAGCCGTAGCGGGCTTTGCACGCGGCCATGCCGACGTCATCGCCTGGGAAAAAGCCCAGGCAGCGCCAGGCCCACCCCATCCCATGGCAGCCGATTCAATGCAGGTGCACGAGCATGGCGCCCATGGCCAGCACGGCATGCAAGGAGGCCAGCAATGAAACGCCTGAGCCTTCGCCTGTCCACCCTCGCCGCCGCGCTGCTGCTCGCCGGCTGCGCCAGCGTCTCGCCCGATGGGCTGCGCAGCGATGTCGCCCAGCAACTGCAAGGCCGTCTGCCCGACCAGGCTATGCTACCTGCGACCGATGCGCAGGCCCAGCAGTCGGCGCAGACGCAGATCAATGCCTGGCTGCAGCAGCCTGTGGATGCAGACACGGCGGTGCGCATCGCCCTGCTGAACAACCCGGGCCTGCAAGTGCAACTGGCACAACTGGGCGTGGCCGATGCCCAGCGCGTGCAGGCCATCACCCTGCCCAACCCCAGCCTGACCCTGGGCTGGTTTCGCAATGGCCATGAGCGCGAAATCGAGCGCAAGCTGGGTTTTGGCCTGGTCGACCTGTTGACCCTGCCCTGGCGCAGCCGCTGGCAAGGCTGGCAGATGGAGCAAGCCACCTTGGAGGCGGCACAGCAGACTTTGCTGCTGGCCGCAGACACGCGCCGCGCCTGGCTGAACGCCGTGGCTGCGGAGCAGGCGCTGGCCGCCCATACCCGCATGCACGAGGCCGCAGCGCTGGGTGGCGAGCTGGCCCGGCGCATGGCGGCGGTGGGCAATTTCAGCAAGCTAGACCAGGCACGCGAGCTGGCCCAGCAGCAGCAAGCCGCCGCACAACTGGCGCGGGCCGGGCTGGCTGCGCAGCAAGCACGTGAGCAGCTGGCCCAGCGCATGGGCCTGTGGGGCCAGCAGCTGGCATTCACGCTGCCCCAGGCCCTGCCACCCTTGCCCAAAGCGGCCAGCGAGCTGCGCAGCGGCGAGGACGCCGAGGCCACCGCACTGCGCGAGCGCCTGGACCTGGGCGCGCTGCGCCGCAACCTGGAGGTGAGTACCGACCGCCAGGGCTGGGCCACCTTGGGCGCGGTGTTTGGCGACATTGGCGCCACCTACAGCCGCAATACCAGCACCGAGCGGGACAGCGGCCATAAGGACAGCACCCGGGGCTGGGAGCTGGATGTGCCCTTGCCGCTGTTCGACTGGGGGTCCGCCGCCAGCAGCATGGCGCGCCACCAGGTGCAAGCCAATGCGGCGCAGCTGCGTGAGAGCGCCATCCGGGCGCGCAGCGAGGCCCGCAGCAGCTGGCGCGCCTACCGCACCGCCTGGGACCTGGCCCACCAGCAGAAGACCGAAGTATTGCCCCTGGCCCAGCTGGTGCAGGAAGAGACCATCTACCGCTACAACGGCATGTTCATCAGCGTCTGGCAGCTACTGGCCCAGGCCCGCAGCACCACCCAGGCGGTGCTGACGGCGACCGAGGCGCAGCGCGACTTCTGGCTCGCCGAAACCGATCTGCAACTGGCGCTGAGCGGCACATCGCCGTCACCCATTGGCGCCAGCGCACGCGCTGCGCGCAGCACGGCAGCGCCTGCCGCTTCCCCCACCGAACCCCAAGGCCACTGATATGCAACGCCGTCAATTCTTCTCCGGCGCCGCCTCGGCCGTGGCCGCTGCCGCCGTCAGCCCGGTGGCCATGGCCGCCCTGCCCGAGCCCGTTATCCAGACCGGCGCCGATACCGCCGCGCCCTTGTCGCCGCCCAATGGCCGACCCTACCAGCCGGTGGTCACCCTCAACGGCTGGACCCTGCCCTGGCGCATGAACGCCGGCATCAAGGAGTTCCACCTGGTGGCCGAGGCCGTGGTGCGCGAGGTGGCACCGGGCTTTTTTGTCAACATGTGGGGCTACAACGGCCAGTCGCCCGGCCCCACGATCGAGGTGGTCGAAGGCGACCGGGTGCGCATCTTTGTCACCAACCGCCTGCCCGAAGCCACGACGGTGCACTGGCATGGCCAGCGCCTGCCCAATGGCATGGATGGCGTGGGCGGGCTCAACCAGCCCCATATCCCGCCAGGCAAAACCTTTGTCTATGAGTTCGAGGCGCGCCGCCCCGGCACCTTCATGTACCACCCGCATTCCGACGAGATGGTGCAGATGGCCATGGGCATGATGGGCCTGTGGATCACCCACCCCAAGGGCCGCCACCCGCAGATTGCCGAGGTGGCGCGCGACTACGCCTTCCTGCTCAGCGCCTATGCGGTGGAGCCCGGCGCGATGACGCCCCGCGTGGCCGAGATGACGGACTTCAACATCTGGACCTTCAACAGCCGCGCCTTTCCTGCCATCACCCCGCTGGTGGCCGGCCTGGGCGAGCGGGTGCGCATCCGCGTGGGCAACCTCACCATGACCAACCACCCCATCCATATCCATGGCCATGAGTTTGAGGTGACCGGTACCGATGGCGGCCCGGTGCCGCGCAGCGCGCGCTGGCCCGAGGTGACCACCGATGTGGCCGTGGGCCAGATGCGCCAGATCGAGCTGATCGCCGACGAGCCCGGCGACTGGGCCTTCCACTGCCACAAGAGCCACCACACCATGGGCGCGATGGGCCACGATGTGCCCACCATGATTGGCGTGGACCACAAAGGCCTGGTCGGCAAGATCCAGAAGATCGTCCCCGACTACATGCTGATGGGCGAGCGCGGCATGGGCGATATGGGCGCCATGCAGATGCCGCTGCCCGACAACACCTTCCCGATGATGACCGGCAAGGGCCCCTTCGGGAACATCGAGATGGGCGGCATGTTCACGACCTTCAAGGTGCGCAAAGGCCTGGCCGCGCAGGACTACCGCGACCCGGGCTGGTATGCCCAGCCCGCAGGCACCGTCGCCTATGAATGGCAAGGCGCGCCGCTGGATGCGCAAGCGCCCCGCCAGACCCTGCCCGGCACGGCGCCCGGTGCGCCCAGCGTCCACAAGCCCGCCACTGGCAGCGGCCATGCCAACCATTGAAGCCGGAGCGATCCCATGAAAACCACCTCCCACCTGCTGACCTGCGCACTGCTGGCTAGCGCCAGCACCGTTTACGCGCATGGCAATGCAAGCCATGCCGCTGCGCCCAGCGCTGCCGCATCCCGCACCGCACCCCTAGAACAAAAGGACTGGGGCATCGCTGGCGATGCCAAGCAGGCCAGTCGCAGCATCGACTTGAACATGGGCGATGACATGCGCTTCTCGCCCGCGCACTTCAGGGTCAAAAAGGGCGAAACCCTGCGCCTGCGCGTCGTCAACAACGGCCAGGTGATGCACGAGGTGGTGCTGGGCACCAAGGCCTCGCTCGCCCAGCACGCGCAGATGATGCTGAAGTACCCGGGCATGGAGCACGCCGAGCCCTACATGGCCCATGTGGCGCCGCAAAAAAGCGAGGACCTGGTCTGGCAGTTCAACCGCGCGGGCAGTTTTGACTTTGCCTGCCTGATCCCTGGCCACTACCAGGCGGGGATGACCGGCACGTTCACGGTGACGGAATGACGATGAACCACAGCCAGGAGCCCACCATGCTCGACTCCCCTACCCACCAACGCCGCCGCACCCTGCAGATGCTGGCCGTTGGCCTGGCCACTGCCGTCACCACGGGCCCAGCCTGCCCCCACGCCCATCGAGGTTTGGAAAGACCCGAACTGCGGCTGCTGCAAGGACTGGATCGCGCTGATGGAACAAGCGGGCTTTCGCGCCACGGTGCACGACAGCGGCAACCAGGCAGTGCGCGCCAAGCTGGGGCTACCGCTGCGCCTGGGCTCCTGCCACACCGCCTTGGTGGGCGGCTATCTGGTAGAAGGCCATGTGCCGCCCGCCGATGTGCGCAAGCTGCTACAGCAAAAGCCCAAGGCCCTGGGCATTGCGGTACCTGGCATGCCCATAGGCAGCCCCGGCATGGATGGCCCCGCTTATGGTGGCCGCAAAGACCCCTTCGATGTGCTGCTGGTCACCAAGACGGGATCTGGCAGCGACGTCAGCACCCGCGTTTTCAGCGCCTACCGCGACTGAGCAGACCCCTATTTTTTCCTAAACATTTGGAGCACTGAATGAACACCACCACCGCTACTTTCGCCGCCTTCACCCTGGCCTGCAGCCTGCTGACCCCGGCACTGGCCCAGAACCATGCCGACCACGCCAGCCATGGCAGCGCCGCAACGGCTGCGGCCGCTGCACCGGCATCCGCACCCATGGCAGCCCCAGCCGCCGACGCGGTAATGACTGCCGGCGAGATCACCCGCGTAGACAAGCGCGGCAGCAAGCTGACCATCCGCCATGAAGACATCAAGAACCTGGATATGCCAGCGATGACCATGGTGTTTGGCCTGAAGGACGCCACGCAGGTGGCGCAGTTCAACCCGGGCGACAAGGTACGCTTTCATGTGCAGGACGACGGCGGCAGCCTGACCATCACCCGCATTGAGCGCGCGCAGTAATCGCCGCGCACCCCAGATCAAGCCAGATCTGGGGTTGGCATGCGCTGCCAGCACCTACACTGTGCAGCCATGCAAAGCCTTCAAGCCCTCCAGGAGCAGCTGCACAGCGGTGCGCTGCGCGGCGCCCGCCAGATCAAGCTGGCTGCGGGCCTGCGCGAGTTTCCACGCGAACTTTTTGCGCTCGCCGACACCCTCGAAGTGCTCGACCTCAGCGGCAACCAGCTCTCCAGCCTGCCCGATGACCTGACCCGCTTTGGCCAGTTGCGGGTGCTGTTTGCGTCGAACAACCCGTTCACCGAGCTGCCACGTGTGCTGGGCCGTATGCCTCAGCTGGAGATGGTGGGCTTCAAGGCCTGCCAGATCCGCACCGTGGCGGCCGATAGCTTGCCGCTGCAGCTGCGCTGGCTGATCCTGACCGACAACCAGATCGCCGAGCTGCCCGACACCCTGGGCGAGCGCCCGCGCCTGCAAAAGCTGATGCTGGCCTGCAACCAGTTGCAGAACCTGCCCGCCAGCCTGGCGCAGTGCAGACAGCTGGAACTGCTGCGCATCTCCGGCAATGCGTTTGCCGAGATTCCGGAGGTGGTGTTGGCATTGCCGGCTCTGGCCTGGCTGGCCATCGCAGGCAACCCCTTGACCCAGGCCAATGAGCAGCTTGCGCTTTCCGCATCTGCGCAATCGCGGTCAGCGGCCCTTGCCTACCAAAGCCTGGAGCCGCATGAACTGCTGGGTGAAGGTGCCAGCGGGCACATCTACCGGGCGTCCCGCGTTGGTGGCGATGATGTGGCGCTCAAGGTTTTCAAGGCGGGTCACACCAGCGATGGCACACCTGCATCCGAGCTGGCCGCCGGGCTGTCTGCGGGCTCGCACCCACAGCTGCTGACACCGCTCGCGCCGGTTTCCGGCCACCCGCAAGGCAAGCTGGCCCTGGCCCTGCCCTTGCTGCCACCAGGCCTGCAGGCGTTGGCTGGCCCGCCCAGTATGGACAGTTGCACGCGCGATGTGTATGCGCCCGACACCCGTTTTTCGCCGGCCATTGCGCAGCGTCTGCTGCAGGCCATCGAGGGCGCTGTCAGCCACCTGCATGCGCGCGGCATTCTGCATGGCGATCTGTATGCACACAATGTGTTGTGGAGTCCGGCCACCGGCGATGCGGTGCTGAGCGACCTGGGCGCAGCCGCGCTGCTGCATGGCTTGCCACAGGCGCATGTGCAGCAGTTGCTGCACATGGAGCAGCGCGCCATGCGCATCCTTAAAAGTGAAGTCCAGGCCCGAACGGCCTGATGCGACAGGCGCGCACCACGCTGTGACGTGGTACGCGCCGCGCTCAGGCTGCTTTAGCGCTGCGTCTTTTCGCGGCGGGCGAAGGACGTGTTGCGCAGGAAGGGCAGGAAGGACAGAGCCAGTGCCAGCAAGCCCCATGCGCTCAGTGTGGGCACCGGCGTTGCCGTAGTTCCCACCGCTTGAGGCACCACCAGCGCCGTCGGGTCGACGATGTTGCCATCGGCCACCAGGTCGTCGTCTCCCAGACCACCGTCTTGCAGCTCAAAGCGCACCATCTGTCCGGTCACTTCCGACGGCACACGGTACCAGTGCTTTTCCTGCATGTCGGCTGTACGGCCCCATTTCCACAGCTGTGCGCCCTTGGGCAGCGGCTGCGCATAGTTCATGGTGACGGAGAGCTTGCCGCCCACGTCGCAACCGGTGGCATTCAGCACCATCAGGCCGTCCGGCAAGGTCGCGCCGGCGCTCGGCAGTTGGGCAATACCCAGGCTTTGGGCGCTCACATACTGCGGAGGCGAGGCCAGCTTGCATCCGGCGCCCTCCAAGGAGCCCGTCACGCTGCCGCCTGCACCTGGTGTGAGCGCAAAGCTGGTGTCAGGGTTGCCAGCGGCCGATATCGTGAATGCGTAGCGCGCAGAGACAGCCGCGTTCAGGCCATCGCTCAGGCTCAGGTCCACACCGGCATCGCCTGCGGCCTGTGGCACAAACAGCGCCTTGGCCAGCTCGCTATTGATCTGCGCTGCGCTGCCCTTGAGCTGCGTTCCCGCCAGCTGCGCATCGGCGTCCACAACACCCTGAACGCTGCCGTTGGTCGCCGTCAGCGTGAGCGTCAGCTCCTCGCTGTCTGCGTCTTCCACGCTCAGTGCAGCAAGCGATGCGCTCTGCCCCAGCGCGATCGATACCGCAGCGGCTGGAACACCGTTGATGACCGGCGGCTGGTTCGCAGGCAATGCACCCAGGTTCAGCCCCATCACGATCGGGTTGTGGTCGCTGGAGCGGTAGGCCGTTGCAGCGTAGAAGGACTCGGGCTTCAGGTACTCGGTGTTGTAGTCAAGTACGGTCGGCTCTTCGGCATTGATGGCCCACTTCACCACATTGCCCACCTTGGAGACCAGGGTTGGACTCACAAAGATGTGGTCGAGCGATCCCCACAGCCCGTCAAAAGAGTACGAATAGCCGTGCGACACCTTGCTGAAGCCATTCGACTCCAGATAGGTCACCGGGTCTTCCTTGGCATAGGCGTTGAAGTCGCCCACCAGAATCTGATTGCCGGTGGTCGCGCCGGTGGGCTGCGTTGCCAGCCAATCCTTGAGCTGCTTGGCCGTCTCGACCCGCGCTGGGTTGTTGTTGCCCTGGCCGTCCAGCTTGTCGCCGTTACCGCCGGTAGACAGCAGCGAACCCTTCGACTTGAAGTGGTTCACCACAAAAGTGAATTGCTCCGTTCCCGAAGGCGTAGGCACCGAGAAGGTCTGCGCAATCGGCACGCGTGCGCCGCCCACGTTGGGCGTGAAGGCGTTGTAGTTTTCAACATTGGGAACTGCTGCCGCACCCACCGTCGTGACACGGTCGCTGCGGTAGACGATGGCCACGGTAATCGCATCCGTGCCCGCGCCAGCGACTGTCGAACCGGGGCCCTGGCTGAATGGCCCCTTTACGTAGTCGTAGACGGCGCCTTCGGGCTTGTCTGCGCTCGTGTTCATCGCCTCCACCAGCAGTGCCAGTGCGCTGTCGCTGCCAAAACCGTTGTTCTGCACTTCCATCAGGCCGTACACATCGGCCTGCAGGCCGATCAGATTGGCCACAATCTTGGCCTTCTGGCGTTCCAGCTCCTCGGCATTGTTGGCACCGCGGATGCCGATGCTGTTACCCAGAGGCGTGGTGAACACATCCTTGGTATTGGTGCTGGTGTCGCCCACCATGCTGAAGAAATTGAGCACATTGGCCGATGCCACCTTGACCCCAGCGGCTCCGACTGCCGCCTGCAAGTCCGCCACGGTGGGACGTGCCGCGCCGGTGAAATTCGGCGTTTGCGTGGGCTGTACGCGGTAGCTGGTCTGGTAGATTTCTGGAGGAGACGATGCCTGGTAAAACTGGTCCAGCACACCGACCACCGCCTCCACTCCATCGCCCGCGCGCAGCGTGTTCGACGCAGACAGCTCGTTGCCGCCACGGCCTCGCACCACCAGCGGGTTCTGCTTGCTGCTCAGGTCATCCAGAATGATCTGGCTGCGCTGCATCGTCTTGGCGTACTCTGCATAGCCGCTCACACTGGGGGCATTTTCGTCGCTGAACTGTGGCAACACCTTGTCCGCCGACAAGGTCACATCGCCATAACGGCCCAGTGTGTAGTTGTCCGACACCACCAGCTTGCCGCCGGCAGTGGCCGAAGACACCTTCACCAGCATGCCTTCGTAACGCTCCCAGTTCGCCATGTCGGCAATCGGCAGCGTGATGGAGATGGGCGCCGGCATCACACCGTTGCCCTGCACCTGGAAGGACGTCAGGCTCGCGATCTGCGTCTGCTTGTTGTACTCGCCCACCGTGCCGGTCAACTGCACGCGCTTGCCCACCGTGCTTTCGTCCACACCCGGGTTCTGGCCAGCATAGTAGACAAAGACGCCTTCCGAGGTGCCCGCATCGTTGTCGTAATTGGCCTCTTCTTCCTGCACATAGAAGCCGCTCAGCCCTGCTGCAATGCCGGTCACCACACCGTTGATGGTGACCTCCTCGCCCAGCTTGGGGGAAATTTCGCCGCTGCCTTGGATATCGTGGATGCGGGTGACGGTGGGCGCCGCTCCGGTCGTGAAGACCAGGTCGCCAGTCACCCAGGTATTGTTCGATGCATCCTGCACCGGCGTACCCACGGCCACAATGCGGTAGGCGGTATCCGGTACCAGCGCCACACCCGGGTTGAGCTTGACGGTCTGGCCGCCAAACACCACCTTGCTTGTGTCCTGTGCATCCATCGTGGCCAGCACAGTCTCGCCCTGGCGCAGTTCGAAACGTCCCTCGCCCGCCTGCACCATCTCGGAGAAGGTCAAGGAGAAGCTGCTCGTCGTGGTTGCCACGCCAGTGGCATTGCTGGCAGGAACGCTGGATTGCAAGCTGGGCGCGGTGGTGTCCGGACCGGCGGTCTTGATGACCACGTCGTCAATGGCCAGGCCGTTGCTGGAGCCCGTGGTGATGCGCTTTTGCACCCAGCGCAGCCACAAGGTCTGGCCTGCACCCCAGCCCAAGCCCTGCAGATCTCCGACCTTGGGTACCTGGCCTTGCGTATTGCCGACCACGGGGCCAGCGGTGCCGCCAGTTACCGGTGCGACCCAACTGAAGATAGAGCCAGCGTCCGTCCAGGTCGGCACGGTGTCAAAGCTGTTGCCCAGGCCCCATTCCAGGGTCATGCCCTGCGCCGCCGCACTGCCACCATTGCGCCATTGCTCGCCGTTGAAGCTCAGGTTCAGGGCATCGATGGCCTTGTCAGTGCTGTTGACCAAGGCCAGCGCGATCCAGCCTGCAACGGCGCCGGATGCTGGCGCACCGAAATACGCCCCGCTGGACACCACCACACCCAGCGCTCGATCGGATGCATCTGCCCCGAAGCTGTAGAAGCTACCGGTGTTGGCGGCGCCCGCGCCCACTGCAATCTGCGTTTTGGCCACGCCATCCTTGTCGAACAGAGACCAGCCTTCCAGCGTGCTGTCATTGACCCAGGCCGCAGGCGTGCCGGAACTGGCAAGCGTATTGAAGTCCTGGGTGTAGCTGCCGCCGAACGGTACCGGCGCAGCCCATACGCTGGCCGAGGCCAGGCTGAGCAACAAGCCGCTGCACAAGGCATTCAACGGAAAGGGAAGACGCGTGCTGGAGGAAGATGGTGTATTGGTATGGAGTGCCATGGCTGTGTGATCTGCTCTAAAAATGCCCCACCCTCCCTGGATGAGACCGGGGCGATTCTTGGCAAGTCACATGACCTTGTGATGACTTCCCACCATCATTTTTGTGGCAGCAGAGGTTTCAGCAATACGTCCGCACCCACGAAAAAGGGCCGCAAATGCGGCCCCCTGGTTTTGCGCCTGGCATGGGCGCTAGGACTTACTTCAGGAAAGCAGGCTTGGCGTAGCCGGGAAACTGGCTGTCCACCACGGCCTTGAACTCGGGCGAGCGGTAGGCGGCCGCCAGGTCCTGGGCCCAAGCGCTTTTCTCATTGCCGGTCTTGACGGCGACCACGTTCAGGTACTGGTCGGGCGTGTTCTCCAGTACCACGGCTTCGCTCAGCTTCAGGCCCGAGGAGACGGCAAAGTTGCCGTTGACGACCACGTAGTCGGCATCTTCCAGCACGCGCGGCAATTGGGCCGCTTCCAGCGCCAAAAACTTGAGCTTGTGCGGGTTCGCGGCCAGGTCCAGCTCGGAGATACGGGCAGGGTTCACACCCTCCTTCACCTTGACCAGGCCTGCCTGCTGCAGCACCAGCAGTGCACGCGCCAGGTTGCTCGGGTCATTGGGCAAGGCCACCTTGGCGCCGTTCTGGATATCGGCCAGGGTCTTGTGCTTCTTGCTGTACACGCCCATGGGCGCCACCGGGCCCTGCACGATGGCCGTCAGCGCCAGCTTGCGGTCAGTGGTGAACTGGTCAAAGTAGGCTCGGTGCTGGAAGAAGTTCGCGTCCAGCGAGCCATCGGACAGCGCCAGGTTGGGCTGCACATAGTCATTGAACTCGATCAGCTTGATCTGGTAGCCCTTTTTCTCCAGCTGCGGCAGGATGCCCTTTTGCAGCAGGTCGTAGTTGGAGCCAGCGGTGGCGCCAATCTTCAGGCTCTTCTTGGCCGCATCCTGGGCCATGGCAGGCAGAGACACGGCAGCGATCAAAGCAAGGGCAGCGCCAGCCATCACGGCACGGCGCCCAGCGGCGAAGGAAAAACGAGCGGACATCAAAAACTCTCCAGGCAATCCGAAAACGCAGCAACCAGATGTGAGCTATTCCCAGCCCCGTATCTATGGCACTGCAGCAAACCATCGAGTATGAACCTGCCAGCGGCCCTTCGCTCAGAAATTATGGATATCAGCTCATTCCAATGGGATCTATAAGCGCCCAGCAAAAAGCCGCCCCATGAGCCACAGGACGGCTTGTGGTGTGTGCGGCGGCGTGGCTTAGCCTAGCCGCAGCTGAGAACGGTCAAGTCAGGGACGGCACCAGACTTGGATCACGCCTTGCATCATGTGCGCCAGCGAATCCGCTGCTGCCGCACTGGAGACCGGCCAGATGGTGAGGATAAAGGCCACCAGGACGGCGACGATCAGGGCGATAAAAGAGGCTGCGTCAAACCAATGGCTGTGTTGGTGCGGGAACATGGTGAACCTCCTTTCCACCGAGACGGGTACTGCTGAACAGAGGCCTCTGCCACCCCAACGCGGGATGGGAACTGTGGAATGTCTCTATTGCACCATGGAGCGTCTTTGCTGTCTGTCAGAAAACGTCTGTGCTTATACAGTTGTTTGTTGAACAAACTGCCCTAGATTCGGCCCGATAACCCCACAGCCAGCTTGGCACTTTTTGGGAGTCGATATGTGCGCCTGAAGCCGATCCTGCACAAACCCTTTATTCATCGCATTGATTGCTATTCTTTTTGATATTTCCTGATGACTTGTCGGCAGGCCGGGTGGCCGCGAGAGCCTGCATGTTGCTGCAGTGTTAAGCGAACTTGTAGACATCTTTACCTCAACCTCTGGCAACTACGCGCAAAACTGCTGCCAAAAACAGGGTGTGTATCGCTGACTTTGTCCCTCCGCCGTACACGCCCCAGAGAAGCGCTTGGTGCGACAATACGCCCCAGCCCTGCAAGCCGGCCGCAAGCCGCGCCTGCATGGGCTTTGCCAGCCATCCCAGGCAGGCATACCAGCAGCTTGCGCAGCGATGGCCGGCCATGGAGGTGGGGTACCAAACCTGCCAGTCCACTAAAGCCTGGCGGCAAGCTGCACATGTATTTTTTGAAACCAGGCGGCAAGCACTCAGCATTGCCCCCACCCAGCTGACATGACCCTCTCCTTGGCCCAGACCGTTTCCACTGCAGACATCCGCCTGAGCGATGTGCACCTCAACCGAGGTGCGCAGACGGTGTTTCAGGGGCTGAGCCTGTATCTGACGCAGCGGCGCATCGGCTTGATTGGCGACAACGGCGCAGGCAAGACGAGCCTGTTCAGGCTGCTCTGCGGGCTGGAGCATGCCCACCAGGGCAGCGTGCAGGTGGCAGGATGCGATGTGCAGCGCCAGCGCGAGCAACTGCCCGGCGTGGTGGGCCTGATGTTCCAGAACCCGGATGACCAGATCATCTTCCCCACGGTGGAGGAGGAGCTGGGCCTGAGCCTGCAATACCGAGGTGTGGCCCGCAAGGCGGCCATCGTGCAGGCCCGGGAGTTTTTGGCAGCCCGGGGCCTGGCCGACTGGGCGCCGCGCGCCGTCAGTGGCCTGAGCCAGGGCCAGCGCCAGCAGGTCTGTTTTTTGGCGATGCTGATGGCCGCGCCGCAGGTGATGCTGCTGGACGAACCCTTTGCCAGCCTGGATCTGCCCGGCCAGGCACGCCTGGCGCGTGAGCTGGATGCTGCGCCCGCCCAAGTCATCATCTCCACCCATGTGCTGGACCATGTGCGCCACTTTGAGCGCGTGCTGTGGCTGGACCATGGCCAGCTGCGCGGCGATGGCCCAGGCGCTGCCGTCTGCGCGGCCTATGAGGCCGATGTAAAAGCACGCATTGCCCAGCAGCTCGATGCGGCTGCCGCCGCCCCCACCACACCAGGGATGCCGTGATGGGTACGCTCTACAGCGAAATCCCCAGCTGGATGCACCGGCTGCCCGCCGGGCTCAAGCTCTTGCTGCTGGCCTTGAGCAGCATGGCGCTGCTGGCGCTCAGCGATCTGCGTATCCAAGCGCTGGCCTTTGCCGCGATTGCGCTGCTCTACGCCAGCCTGGGAGCGGCCTCCCGCCCCACACGCCGGCTGGTGGTGGTGGCCCTGATTGCCTCCGCGCTGGTCGGCGGCCTGCATGCAGCGACCGGCCAGCCCTGGCTGGGCCTGGCCAGCGGCCTGCGCCTGGTCAGCACGACCATGCTGGGCGCCATGCTGACGGCGACCACCCGTTTTGGCGATCTGCTGGGCGTGGCCGAATGGCTGCTGTCGCCCCTGGCCCGCCAGGGCCTGCCGGTAGAACGCCTGGCCTTGCAACTGGGGCTGATGCTGCGCTTTGCCGAGCAGTTTTTTGTGCAATGGCAGCGCCTGGCCGATGCCTACCGCGTGCGCACCGGCCGCTCGGGCGGCTGGCGTCTGCTGGCACCCCTCACCATTCATATGCTCATCACCGCCCGCAAGGTGGCCGATGCGCTGGCCATTCGCCTCAAGCTCTAGCAGCGCGGTACCCTTATCCACCCATTGAAAGACACGGACATGCACATGACCTCCGAGCACCGCACCGAAACCCGCGCCCAGCGCATTGCCATGGTGGCGCTGTTTGCCGCGCTGCTGGCGGCCTTCGGCATGATTCCCAAGATCGATCTGCCACTGGGCGTGCCGATCACCGCCCAGACCACAGGCGTGATGCTGGCCGGTTGCATGCTGGGCGCGCGCATGGGCTTTCAGGCCATGGTGCTGTTCCTGGCCGCGGTGGCGCTGGGGCTGCCACTGCTGTCCGGTGGCCGGGGCGGCATGGGCGTGTTCTTTTTGCCGTCGGCGGGCTACCTTATCTCTTACCCCATCGCCGCTGCGGTGGCTGGCCTGGTGATGCGCGCCTTGGCGGGCAAGGGCCCCTCGTCGCCCGCGCGGCTGGCGGCTTGCGCCTTTGCGGCCTCGGTGGTGGGCGGCATTGTGGTGGTCCATGCCTTTGGCGTGGTCGGCCTGATGCTGTTGGCCAAGCTGAGCTTTGTGCATGCTGCCGTCGGCACTCTGGTGTTTGTGCCGGGTGACCTGGTCAAGTGCGTGCTGGTGGCGCTGATTGTGCACACGGTGGCACGCGGCCTGCCCGACTGGCGCTTTGGTGGACGCCGCCTGTGAGCGGTTTGCCAGCACCATTACCGCAGTTGGCCCCCTGGCAACGCCTGGTGCATGGCCCGCTGGCCCACTGGGCGCAGCAGCGGCCCGATGCCATCGCCATCGATGACGGCCAGCAACGCATCCGCTTTGCCGATCTGCATGCCGCCGTGCAGCAGCAAGCCCAGGCCTTGGAGGCACAGAATGCGCCCCATACCCGCCTACTGGATGCCAGCCAATCACCGGCAGCGCTGATCAGCGATTTTTTGGCGACCAATGCCAGTGGCCGCTGCGCCGCGCTGGGCGACAAGGCCTGGTCGCCCGCGCAGCAAGCGCAGGCCCAGCAGTGGATGGATGCGCTGGCCGCCACGCCGCGCAGCGATGCGCATGGCGATGCTGCACAGCAGCCCTTCTACATTGGCTTTACCTCGGGCAGCACCGGCCTGCCCAAGGGCTTCAGGCGCCACCACCAGTCCTGGAGCGAGAGCTTTCGCGTGTGCGTGGACAGCTTTGGCGAGGCGGCCAACGGCTGCGTGATGGCGCCTGGCAGCCTCTCGCATTCGCTGTTTTTGTTTGGCGCGCTGCAAGGCATCTGGACGGGTGGCGGCATGCAGCTGCAGCCCCGCTTTTCTGCGAGCCAGTGCCTGGCAACCTTGCGCCAGCAGGCCACGCCTTGCCTGGTCGCCGTGCCCAGCCAGTTGCTTGTGATGCTGCAGCTGGCCGAGCGCCGCGCCATCGCGCCGGTGGAATCACTGGCGCTGCTGATGATCAGCGGCGCGCGCTGGATGCGCCAGCACACGCCGGCGCTGCAGGCGTTGTTTCCCAATGCCCGGATTGTGGAGTTCTACGGCGCCTCGGAATCGAGCTTTATTGCCTGGATGGATGCCAACGCCGACGCCCCGCCGCAGGTGGTGGGCCGGGCCTTCAGCAATGTGCAGCTGCAAATCCGCGATGCCGACATGCAGCCACTGCCCAGCGGCAACGTGGGCACCATCTGGCTGCGCAGCCCCATGCTGTTTATGGACTATGTGGGTGCGCAGGCCGATGCGACAGCTGCCCTGCGCGATGGGAATTGGCTCAGCGTGCGTGACATGGGCAGCCTGGATACACAAGGAATGCTGACCCTGGTGGGGCGCGAGAAACGCATGATCGTCACCCAGGGCAAGAACTTGTTCCCCGAAGAGGTCGAAGCCTTGCTCTGCGAGCACCCGCGCGTGGCCGCTGCTTCGGTGCATGGCGTGGATGATGCACTGCGCGGCAAGCAGGTCTGGGTGGCGCTGCAACTGCGTGATGAAGCAGCGCCCTCGCCTGCGCAGCCGCCATTGCAGCCGCTGGCCGATGCCGCGCTGGCCCGTGAGTTGGCCGACTGGTGCCGCAGCCAGCTGGAAGCCCATAAGTGCCCACGCCGCTGGTTCAGCGCCGCGCCCTGGCCGCAGACTGCAAGCGGCAAGACAGACCATCCAAAGCTTGCACAATGGCTGGCAGATGCGCTGCCCAGCGCAGACAAAACAGCTTGATCGCGCAGGCCAACATGCCCACTTCCCCCGTCTTTATCGCCAGCCATGCCCGCAGCGCCGTGGTGCCCGTCGGTGGCGCCTTCAAGCATCTGCACACGCATGAGATTGCCGCGCCCGTGTTACAGGGCCTGCTGCAACGCGCGGGGCTACCGGCAGACGCAGTCAATGCCGTCGTGCTGGGCAATGCCTTGGGCGCTGGCGGCAACCCCGCCCGCATGCTTGCACTGGCGGGCCAGCTGCCGCTGCACTGCGCCGCCTACTCGGTCGATACGCAGTGCTGCGCCGGGCTCGACGCCATCGCGCTGGGCGCCAGCCTGGTGGCCAGCGGCCAGGCCGAGGTGGTGGTGTCCGGCGGCGCTGAGGCCTGGAGCCGTGCGCCCATCCGCGCCACCCGCCCTTTGCATGCCGGTGACAGCGCCGCGCCCTATGAGCGCCCGCCCTTCGCGCCAGCACCGCATGAAGATCCGGATTTGCTGCTGGCAGCCGCCCGCTACGCCGCCAGCGCCGGCTACAGCCGCGCCGTACAAGACAGTTATGCGGCCGCCAGTCATGCGCGCGCGCTGGCCGGCGCGGCAGTGGTGGCCAGCGAAATCATCCCTGTGGCGGGTGTGGTGCAAGACGCCTTTCCCCGCGTCCTGAGTCAGCGTCAGCTGGACCGCATGCCGGCAGTAGCGCAGACCGATGCCGACATGACCGATGAGGCGCGCCGCGACCATGCCGTCAGCACCGTCGCCATCTCGCCCAAGGCCGATGCAGCGGCGCTGGTGCTGTTGGTCAGCGAGACCGCCTGCCGCCGCTGGGGCCTGCAGCCCAGCGCGCAATGGCTGGGCCACCAGTCGCTGGGCGGCCCGCCTGCGATGCCCTTGGTACTGGCTTTAGATGCTGCACAGACCTTGCTGCAGCGCGAGGGCATTGGCTGGTCACAGTTGGCCGCCATCGAGCTGCACGATGCCTTTGCGGTGCAAGGCCTGCAATGGCAGGCGCTGCTGCAAGGCCAGGGGGCGGATGCCAGCCTGCTCAACCGCCATGGCGGCGGCATCGCACGCGGCCACCCGATTGGGGCATCGGCTGCGGTGGCCTTGGTGCGGGTGCTGGCGGATTTGCAACAGTCCCTACAAACTGTGCACGGCGTTACCGCGCCATCTGCATCTCTAGGCCTAGCTGCTGTAGCAGGCGCAGGCGGCCTGGGCAGCGCGGCGCTGGTGCGTCAAACGGCGCTGCTATATTGACGGGATGCTCAGCACCTTAGCCATTGCCAACTACCGCTCCTTGCGCCAGCTGCTGGTGCCACTGGGGCAGATCACGGTGATTACCGGGCCTAACGGCAGTGGCAAAAGCAGCGTCTACAAGGCGCTGCGCCTGCTGGCCGATATTGCCAATGGCGGCGTGGTGCGCTCGCTGGTGCGCGAGGGTGGGCTGGCATCCACCCTCTGGGCGGGGCCCGAAGAAATCACGGCACGCATGCGCCGTGGCGAAGTGCCGGTGCAAGGGACGGTACGGCGCAAACCGCTGCAGCTGCAGCTGGGTTTTGCCTCGGATGAAGACGGCTTTGGCTACGCGATCGACATTGGCATGCCCGTGCCCAACCAGGCCCTGCAGGCCTTTGCGCGCGACCCTGAAATCAAGCACGAAGCCCTCTGGGCCGGCCCCATCTGGCGGCCCAGCGCCACCCTGGTGGAGCGCCAAGCCGCCCAGCTGCGGCTGCGCGGTGATGGCCGTGGCGCGGACTGGCAACCGGTGGAGCGCCCCATTCCGCGCTGGGCCAGCATGCTGACCGAGTTTGTCGACCCGGTTGCTGCACCCGAAATGCTGACCGTGCGCGAGCAGCTGCGCTCCTGGCGCTTTTACGACCACTTCCGCAGCGATGTGGATGCTCCTGCCCGCCAGCCGCAGTTGGGCACTTACACGCCGGTGCTCAGCAACGATGGCGCGGACCTGGCTGCAGCCTGGGAAACCATCAGCGCGATTGGCGACCACGAGGCGCTGATGGCGGCGGTGGACGATGCCTTTGCCGGCGCCAAGATCTCCGTGCACCAGGACGGCAGCCGCCTGGAGCTGCTGATGCACCAGCCCGGCCTGCTGCGCCCGCTGCATACCAATGAGCTGTCTGACGGCACCTTGCGTTATCTGCTGTGGATTGCCGCGCTGCTGACGCCGCGCCCGCCGCAGATGCTGGTGCTCAACGAGCCGGAAACCAGCTTGCACCCCGATCTGCTGCCCGCGCTAGGCCGCCTGATCGCCGTGGCTGCGCGCCAGACCCAGGTGATCGTCGTCACCCACGCCAACCGCCTGCTGGCTGCGTTGGAAGACGCCGCCGCCGAGCTGGACTACCAGGCCATCCATTTGGAAAAGAATCTGGGCGAGACCCATATTGCCAATATCCCGGCCAGCGAGCTGCCGCGCTGGCAGTGGCATGAGCGCTAGACCCTGCTGCCTGACTCAATCGAGGCGTTTGAAGTAGGCGTCCAGTTCCGCGCGCGCGGTCAAGGTCTGGTTCACTGGCGCGCCCGCATCCTCATAGCCCAGCGCCATGCCGCAAACCACCGTTTGCGTGGCGGGCAGCGCCAGCGCATCGCGAATCAGGCCCGGGTACGAAGCCATGGCGCCAATGGCACAAGTCGCCAAACCGCGTGACTGGGCCGCCAGCATCAAGCCGTAGATGGCCATGCCCAGGTCCATATAGCCGCCCGGCCCAAAGCCACTGTCAATGGTGATGATGAGGGCCACCGGCGCATCAAAGAAGCGAAAGTTGCGCCCAAACTGCGCGCCCCGGCCAGCTGCATCGCCCCGCTCCACGCCCAGCGCGCCATACAAGGCTTGTGCCGCCGCCACTTGGCGTTTCCGCATCGACATCGGCAGTGGGTTGGGGAAATAGCCGTAGTCTTCCGCCTCCTGCTCGCCCCTTTCATAGGCCTGCTGCAGTAGGCTGGAAAGCTGCTCGCGCCGCGCCCCGCAGACCTGCCAGAAGTAACCGGGCTGCAAATTGGCGCCACTGGGTGCGCGCCGCGCCTCCTGCAGGCATGCGAGCAGCAGTGCATCAGCGACCGGCTGCGACGTAAAACCCCGCACCGAACGGCGCAGCTGCGCGCTGTTGGCGGGCGGGGTGGCGGTGCTGATAAGCGAGGGAGACAGAGGCTTGTTCATGGCAGTGGCCGCCATTGTAGTGAATGGGCGCTTGTATTTGCCATCCAGCCACCTGGGGCCGCGCGGGCAGCGCCGACTTGCAGCACAATCCATCCACTTCGCCGCTGTGGCGGAGCGTTCTCCCTCGCCCTCTGCTATGTCGACCTCTTCCCCCTCTTCTGACACGCCGCAAGATGCCCCCAGCGGCAATATGCTGCTCTGGATCCTGCTGGCTTTGGCCCTAGGTTTCGCCGTCTGGCAGCCGCGCAGCCCGCAGGCCACCATGGCGCTGGTCGATTGGCAGACCATTGGCGCCTTGGCCGGCCTGCTGGCGATCACCCAGGCGGTCGAACGCAGCGGCATGTTGCAGGCCACCGCGCAGCGGCTGCTGACGCGGGTATCCACCTTGCGCGGCCTGGCACTGCTGCTGACGGCCACGGCCGCGCTGCTGTCGGCCTTGGTGACCAACGATGTCAGCCTGTTTCTGCTGGTGCCACTGACAGCGGTGCTGGCCGCGCAGGCCCATTTGCCGTTGGCGCGCTTGGTGGTGCTGCAAGCCTTGGCGGTGAATGCCGGCTCCGCCCTCACCCCCATCGGCAACCCTCAAAACCTCTACCTCTGGCACCGCTCTGGCGAGAGCTTTCTGGGCTTTATGGCGATGATGGGCCCGACCGTGGCCATCATGCTGGCCTGGGTCCTGGTGGCAGTGTGGTGGCTGGTGCCGCGCACGGCCATCACGCTCAAGCCTGCCACGGCGCCCACCGCGGTGCAGCCCCGTTTGCTGACCATGGCCGTGCTGCTGTTTGTGGCCTTTGTCATCGCGCTGGAGCGCCACTGGACCTTGGCCGGCCTGGGCCTCGTCTTTGGTGTGTTTGCACTGGCAGCGCCCCGGGTGCTGCGCGGCGTGGACTGGGCCTTGCTGGCCACCATTGCGCTGATGTTTGTGGTGCTGCGCCAGGTGGCTGACTTGCCGGCCATGCAAACGCTGCTGCAGCAGTGGCCGATTGCCGAGGGCTGGCGCGCCTACCTGGCCGCCATTGTGGCCTCGCAAGTGATCAGCAATGTGCCCGCCACCATCTTGCTAGACGGCAGCGTGCGCGACCTACCCGCCCTGGCCGCCGGGGTCAGCGTGGGTGGCTTTGGCTGCGTGCTGGGCTCCCTGGCCAACCTGATCGCGCTGCGTCTGGCCCGGCTGCCTAACGGTCTGTGGGAGTTTCATCGGATCAGCATCCCGTTTTTGCTGGTGTGCGCGGCTTCGGCGGCTTTGTTGCGCTTGGGCTGAGGTCGCAGCGCGTCATATCGGAAGCTTCTTCCTATCAACAATCGCCAACAACAAGCTGAACAGGAAAAAAGCGAGCTGGCCACCGGCCATAGGGTATTGCCAGATCTGAGAGACTGAGCGCGCCCCAAATCAATGAGATAGGAATGAAATGACGATGAGGCACTTGCATCTACTGATCTCTTGTTTGGTTTTTCTTGGACTCTCGCCTGCTCAGGGTCGCGATCTGCGCCCCAAGCCATCTACGGCGGCCCAATCGCAAACCGCCATACTTGCGGGCTATTTCTGGGATATGGATGCTGCTTTCGACAAATCAGGCGCGTCACAAGCATTTTGGTTCTCAAAGGACTTCCCGCCCCTGCGCTTAACTTTTAGTGAAGGTGGGGATGCATTTGCAGAAAACGCCTGCAACAGCTTGAACTGGAAGTTCACAGTTATTGGTTCCGAGAAGATCTCCTTTCGCTCAACGGTTGCAACTGCCATGGGTTGCAACGAAGAACTGACCCGGCGCGAGAACGCTGTACGCAGAGAAATTCCCCAAACGCATCGATATACGCTGAAAGCAACATCAGCCACAGAACCAGAACGCCTGACTTTTTATCTGGCTGATGGCAGCCGCTGGGAGTTCAAGCCAACCCCGACGCCCGAGACGCGATACGGCGGACCAGGCCAGCAAATCGAACTTGAGATCGCCATGGACACCGTGCCTTGCGAGCCCGGCTCTACACAGCAATGCCTCAGTGCTCGGCAAGTCAGATGGGAGAGGAACACTAGCAAGGTCTGCCTGAGTGACTGGGAGGTTCTGAAATCTGGCGTTGAGGGCTATCGCCCCACTCCGGGGCGACACGAGATCATTTGGGTCAAGGCCTATCCCCTCAACCGGGTCTCCAGCAAAACATCCGGATCTGCCTATGTTTTCCTAGGTGTGCATGTATCCGTGATACCAAGTCTGAAGAAACTTCCAGACTGCTCGCCGCCTGCAACCAGATGACCCTGGCAATGCAGCAACTGCTCAAAATCGGTAAAAAGCCAGCGAATCCACCGCAGCCCCCATCGAGAAGCATCCGACCACCAGCATGCAGCAAAATGGAGCCTAGCAAGAATTCCGATGGTGCGAAGGACTGGTAGCGGAGTTGGTCACTAGCGCTTTTCTGGCGACCAGACGCCTCCACACATCATTGATTAATAGAAAGATATTTTTATGCGCATAGCGACCTGGAACGTCAACTCCCTCTCCGTCCGTCTGCCGCAGGTGCTGGAATGGCTGGCCGCCAACCCGGTCGATGTGCTGGGCCTGCAGGAGCTCAAGCTCACCGATGACAAGTTTCCGCATGAGGCACTGGCGGAGGCTGGCTACCAGGCGGTGGCGTTTGGCCAGAAGACCTACAACGGCGTGGCCCTGCTCAGCCGGGGCGAGCTCAAGGATGTAGTGCGCGCCAACCCGCAGTTCGCCGATGAGCAATCGCGCATCATTGCCGGCACGGTGGCCAGCCCGGCAGGCGATATCCGCGTGATCAACTGCTATTTCGTCAACGGCCAGGAGCCGGGCTCGGACAAGTTTGCCTACAAGCTGCGCTGGCTTTCGGGGCTGGAAGCCTATGTGAAGGCCGAGATGGCCTTGCACCCGCGCCTGGTGCTGGTGGGCGACTTCAATGTGGCGCCGGAAGACCGCGACAGCTATGACCCCGATGGCCTGCGCGACACCATCCACCACACCAAGGAAGAGCGTGACGCCTTCCAGGGCCTGTTGGCGCTGGGCTTGACCGATGCCTACCGCCTGTTTGAGCAGCCCGAGAAAAGCTACAGCTGGTGGGACTACCGCATGCTGGGCTTCCAGAAGAACCGGGGCCTGCGCATTGACCATATCCTCGTCAGCGAAGCACTCAAGGGCTCGGTGAGCGCCTGCACGATTGACCGCGCGCCGCGCAAGAACAAGCAGCCCAGTGACCATGCACCGGTGGTGGTGACCTTGGGCTGATCAGGCCTTCAACCCACACAAAAAAACGGGCCGCAGCCCGTTTTTTGTTGCCTGAACTGCGCTGGGCGCAGCTCCCTAATCAAGCCTTGCTGTCGGTCTCCGGCAGCGCATGCATGGCCAGTGCGGCCTCGGCATCGAGCTTGCGGCTCAGCGCTTCGGCGTCTTCTTCGGACAGCAGTTCGCCCTCCCACTTCGCAACCACAGCAGAAGCCAGCGAGTTGCCCACGGCATTGGTGGCAGAGCGGCCCATGTCCAGGAAGGTGTCGATGCCCAGGATCAGCAGCAGACCGGCTTCAGGGATGTTGAAGTGGCTCAAGGTAGCAGCGATCACGACCAGCGAGGCGCGCGGCACGCCAGCAATGCCCTTGGAGGTGAGCATCAGCACCAGCAGCATGGTGATCTGCGTGCCCAAGGACAGCTCGATGCCATAGGCCTGTGCGATGAACAGGGTCGCAAAGGTGCAGTACATCATCGAGCCATCGAGGTTGAAGGAGTAACCCATGGGCATGACAAAGCTCGAGATCTTGCGCTTGACGCCAAAGCGGTCGAGCGCGTCGAGGATCTTGGGATAGGCGGCTTCAGAGCTGGCGGTGGCAAAGGAAACCATGAAGGCCTCTTTGATGAGGGTCAGCAGCTTGAACACTCGCTTGCCCAGGAAGGCCATGCCGGCCAGCACCAGCAGCGACCAAAGCAGGAACAGGCCCAGGTAGAACTCGCCCATGAACACGGCGAACTTGAGCAGAATGCCCAGGCCATTGATGGCCACCGTCGAGGCCATGGCCGACAGCACCGCCAGCGGCGCGAGCTTCATCACATAGCCGGTGATCTTGAGCATCACATGCGAGAGCTCATCGATGGCGGCCAGCAAGGTCTTGGCCTTGTCGCCCAGCGCGGCCATGGCCACGCCAAAAAACATCGAGAACACGACGATCTGCAGGATCTCGTTGTTCGCCATCGCTTCGGCGAACGATTTGGGCACCGTGTGGTTGATAAACTCGCGCAAGGTGAACTTGCCGGTGGCCAGGTTGGTGGCCGCGCTCACATCGGGCAGCGGCAGGCCCAGGTTGGCGCCGGGCTGCATTACATTGGCCAGCACCATGCCCAAGAGCAGCGACACCAGCGATGCGGTGAGGAACCACATCATGGCCTTGAAGAACACCCGGCCCACCGATGCGGCATCGCCCATGTGCGCAATGCCCACCACCAGGGTCGAGAACACCAGCGGTCCGATCAGCATCTTGATCAGGCGCAGGAACACATCGGAGACGATGGAGAGATAGCCAGCGATATCCTTGGCGGCCGCTGCATCATCGGCGCTTGCGTTGACGGCGTAGCCCAGCGCAATGCCAGCCAGCATCGCCGCCAAAATCCACAGCGCCGACGAAGAGCCCTTTTTGCCCGTGAGAGCCATAACCATTACCTTTGATGTCTGTGATTTATGGTGCCGTCCAGGGCGCTGTGGGCCTCTTGTGCGGCACATCAGCATGGTCGCGCTGGACTGTGTGCGCCTTTCCGGCCCCGGCAGGCTTTGCTGCCGGGTGCAGGCGGTCGGTCCGCCGCTGAAGGAAAGAGCGATGAGGCTGCCTTGGACGGCTGGATTGCAGGTTCTGCGGGCCCGATTGTAGCCGCAAGTTTTTACGGGTAAACGCCTACATCTTGAGAAAGTGGGCGCCTACATGGTAATTTTTTCCCAATTCACGGGAAATTTTACAAAGCTGCCAACGGGCTTACGGCCAGGGGCAGGCTGCCAAATACAGGGCCAGCCCGCTGTTGCATAAAAGCTTTGTAACAGCTTATTAAGTGCGCATTTTTTAGCGGGCGCGCGCGTCCTGCATGTGCTGCAACTCGTCGGTATAGCGGCGCAGTTGCTGCGCCTGGCCTTGCAGCAAGGGTCGCACATCCAGCGGCAAGGCCGATTCCAGCACACGCTGGTAGCGCTCGGCCACCAGCACCAGGCAGAGGTTGCACTCGGCAATCAGATCGCGGTCGCTGTCGAGGTTGGCGCGCTGCTTGAACTCGGTCCAGCGGCGGTGCATGCGGCCGGCAGCGCTGAGCCCTGGCCGCTCGACCAGCGGGCTGGGCTCGGCCAGTTGCAGCTGCACATCCTGCAATTGCCAGTCCATCGCGCGGAACTGTTCTGCCAGCGCATAGAGGTGGCTGCGCAAGGCGATAGCACGGGCTTGCTCGCTGCCCGCCACCAGGCACTCTTCGCAATCGGCCAGGCCCTGCTGCAGCACGCGCACCGCATGCTGCACCTGGGTGGCAGACAGCTGCTCGCCCTGCAAGCCATTGATGGCGTGGTCATAGGCGGCACGCGCAATCGTGCGGGCCTCGGGCCAGTCCATGGGATTGCTGCCGCGCACATGCTGCCACTGCACTTCCAGCTGGGTGGCCAGCGCATCAAAACCCGAGGGGTTGCGCTGCGCCGCATACCAGCCCAAGGCCAGTGCCGGGCGATAGGCTTCAAAGGGCTGGCCGGCCACATAAAAATCCATGCTTTGGTAGTGGCTGCGCCAGTAGCTGTCCTCGCGCGCCGGGTTGCCCCACAGCGCCTTGGCCTTGGGTGGCAGGCCGCCGGCCATAGCGCCGTGCAAGGCATCGCCCGCGAGCTGGGCCATGCCATTGGCGGTGGAGGCTGCCAGCCGCAAGGTATTGAGCAGCGCCGAGCGCTGGCGGCCAATGCGTTCGGGCGAATTGCGGTACGCCTGGGCCGAAAACACCGAAGTCATCTTTTGCATGGATTGCACCACCGGGCAGACAGGGAATCGCCCATTGTGGCACGGTTCAAACCCCAGCGATGGCTGGCCCCTGTAAGCAAAACCGCCGCCTTGGAAGGCGGCGGTTTATCGGGGCATCAACGTATCAATGCATCAATCATCACTGGCCGACAGACCCAGCTCCTGGATCTTGCGGGTGATGGTGTTGCGGCCAATGCCCAGGCGTTGGGCCGCTTCCATGCGCCGGCCATGGGTGGCAGCCAAGGCGCTCTTGATCAGTTGCGACTCAAAGCGGCGGCTCAGCACATCCCAGACCTCGGTGCTGCCGGACTGCAGCAGCGCATCGGCTTCGCGGGCCAGATCGCCTTCCCAGTCGCCGCCTGGTGCAGTTCCATTCACAGCACCGTTGGCACTGCCGTGTACGGGCATGGAAACGGCAGCTGGGTGGGCTGCTGGCTGGCTTGGCACATCAGCGGCAGCGGGCCGGTAGCTGTAGTCCTGCGCAGAGGCCTGCACCGGCTGCGCTGCGCTGGGCAGGCTGCTGGTGGCCAGGGGCGCAGCCGGGGTGGCCTGCAGCACTTCCGGTGGCAGATCCTGCACGGACACCCATTGCGCGGGCGCCATCACGGTGATCCAGTGGCAGATGTTCTCCAGCTGCCGCACATTGCCTGGGAACGCAAACTGGGCCAGTTGGGCCAGTGCGGCTTCCGACAGCTGCTTGGGCTCCACACCCAATTGCTTGGCGCTGGCAGCCAGAAAGTGGCGGGCCAGCATGGGAATGTCTTCCTTGCGCTCGCGCAGCGGTGGCAGGCGCAGGCGGATGACGTTGAGGCGGTGGAACAAGTCCTCACGGAACACGCCCTTGTGCACCCGGTCTTCCAGGTTCTGGTGGGTCGCGGCAATCACGCGCACATGCGATTTGACCGGCACATGGCCACCCACGCGGTAGAAATGCCCATCGGACAACACACGCAGCAACCGGGTTTGCAGGTCAAACGGCATGTCGCCGATTTCATCGAGGAACAGGGTACCGCCCTCGGCCTGCTCAAAGCGGCCACGGCGCTGGGTTTGCGCGCCGGTAAAGGCACCGCGCTCATGTCCGAAGAGCTCGCTCTCCAGCAAATCCTTGGGGATGGCGGCAGTGTTGATGGCCACAAAGGGGCCACCAGCCACCGGCGAATGCTTGTGCAGCGCACGCGCGACCAGCTCCTTGCCCGAGCCGGACTCGCCCGTCACCATCACGGTGACATTGCTTTGCGACAGCCGGCCAATGGCGCGGAACACATCCTGCATCGCCGGGGCCTGGCCCAGCATCTCGCCATTGCCGGCGGACTGGGACAGCTCAGGCGCTTGGCTTTCGCTTTGCTGCACGGCGCGCTTGATCAGCTCCACGGCCTTGGGCAGGTCAAAGGGCTTGGGCAGGTACTCAAAGGCACCGCGCTGGAAGGCCGAGACGGCACTGTCCAGGTCCGAGTAGGCGGTCATGATGATGACCGGCAGCTGCGGATGGTCCTCATGCACCTGCTCAAGCAGCTGCAGGCCATTGCCACCGGGCATGCGGATATCGCTGACCAGCACCGAAGGTGCCAGCGCCTGCTCGCTCACATTGTCGAAGGCTTCGAGTACTTCCTTGGGATGCACAAAGCTGCGCGTGGGCAGCTGCTCGCGGGCGAGTGCCTTTTCAAGTACGAATCGGATGGATGGGTCATCATCCACTATCCAGATTGGTTTCATTGTCGCTATCACCCTACCCTTACAGTTCTACATACCGTGGTCCTGCAGCAAGGGAAGCCAACTGCCCCCTAGTCTGTCAACGGCAGCATGATGCGGAAATCCGTGCGCCCGGGTTCGCTCTCGCATTCGATCAGGCCCTCGTGCCGTTGCACAAAGGTCTGCGCCAGCGGCAAACCCAGGCCCGTGCCACCATCACGTCCGGTCACCAAGGGGTAGAAGATCCGCTCCTTGATGTCCGGCTCGATGCCAGGACCGTTGTCGATGACATGCAATTCCAGTGCCAACTTGTGCCGCTTGCGGCCCAAGGTCAGCTGCCGGGCAATGCGGGTGCGCAAGGTAATGCGCGCATTGTCCTGGGCCATTTGCGGCACCAGCACCTGTGCTGCATTCTGCACAATGTTCAGCAAGGCTTGAATCAGCTGCTCGCGGTCACCGCGGATCTCGGGCAGCGAGGCATCGTAATCGCGCTCGATGCGCAGACCCTGTGGGTACTCCAGCAGCACCAGCTGGCAGACGCGCTCACAGACCTCGTGGATATTGACATCCCCCACCGTATGCGGATGGCGGTGGGGTGCAAGCAAGCGGTCCACCAGCGCCTGCAGGCGGTCGGCCTCATGGATGATGACGTCGGTGTATTCCTTGAGCTGGGCATCGGGCAGTTCCAACTCCAGCAGCTGGGCTGCGCCGCGTATGCCGCCCAGCGGGTTCTTGATCTCGTGGGCCAGGTTGCGGATCAGCTCCTTGTTGGCCAGCGCCTGCTCGCGCACGCGCTCCTCGCGGACCTGGCGCACCTGCTGCTCCAGCGGCCAAAGCTCCACCAGAATGCTCTCTTCCTCTTCCCACCAGGAGAGGTTGGCATGCACGGGAAAGGAGTCCTGCAGGCTGCGCCGCAATTGCGCCTCAAAGCGCAGCGATGAAAAACGCTGCGCCCGCGCATCGACAAGGGCCTTGTGGATCAGTTCGTCATCCTGGAAGAAGCCACCAAAGTAGTGGCCCAGAATGCTTTTGCGCGATACGCCCAGCGCGTTCTCCAGCGCGGCGTTGACCCGCGCTGCAGTGCCATCGAGCCGCAGTACGGCGACCAGGGTGGCGATGTGTTCCAGCGCCTGCCATTCGCGATCCATGGCACTGAGGTCAGACATGGGGTGTGCCCAGAAAGGTAGAAGCCCTGATTATGGGGCCGGCAGGCGTTGAAGCTCGCGCTGGATGCCAGCGATATCGCTGTCGTTGCGCGCGATTTCCTGCTTCAGATCCTCGACACGCTTGGTGTAGAAGGCGGGGTTGCGCATCTCCAAGGCGTTTTTCTCGGGCTCGCCATTGTTGTACTCGCGCGCCAAAGCGACCTTCTTGTCCTGGGCTTTTTTCAGCTCGGTCTCCAGGATGAGGCGCGCGTCGGAATCGCGGGCGCGGCCATCGGCCGTGGTAGAGCGAGGAGCAGGTGTGGCAGCGGCCGGTGCACGCGCAGGGCGTGGTGCAGCGGCAGGGGCATTGGGTGCGGGTGCCGGGCTTGCAGCGGAGGTGTGCGGGCGCGTACCTTGCACGATGGTGACGTTGGCACCTTCGACCACGGCGCAGCCTTTTTGCCGCGCCTTGGCCACATCATTGGTGTATTCATTGCCACAGCGATAAATGCGATCCTGCGCCACAGCGCCTTGCGCACATGCCACTGCCACCATCAAAAACAACAACTTTGTATGCATAACCCCGTTTCGCCCGTTCGCTCCACTTTGCCTGTAAATCCGTGACAGCCTTTAGCGACCTTGCACGATGGCACCTCTCTGCAACCCGCAGTGTAGCTACAAAGGAGGCCGATCACTCCGAACAGTTCCGGCTGTTACAGATTCGTCGCGGCCAGGGTACGCGCCCTGCCCCATGAGCTTGCATAAAAAAACGACCCGCCACCCCGGAAGGTTGGCAGGTCGCTTGCGCCATGGGCCAGGCCACAAGAGCCTGGCCAGGACTGGCTTACAGCGAGTAGTACATGTCGTATTCGACAGGGTGCACGGCTTGGCGGAAGCGGGTCACTTCGCCCATCTTCAGCTCGATGTAGGCGTCCAGCATGCTGTCGCTGAACACACCGCCCTTGGTCAGGAAGGCGCGGTCGGCATCCAGTGCTTCCAGAGCCTGGTCCAGGCTGTGGCACACGGTGGGGACCAGCTTGTCTTCCTCTGGAGGCAGATGGTACAGATCCTTGGTGGCGGCTTCGCCCGGATGGATCTTGTTTTCCACGCCGTCCAAACCGGCCATCAGCAGCGCTGCGAAGCCCAGGTAGGGGTTCATCAGGGGATCGGGGAAACGTGCTTCCACGCGGCGGCCCTTGGGGTTGCTCACGTAAGGAATACGGATCGATGCCGAGCGGTTCTTGGCCGAGTAAGCCAGCTTCACAGGCGCTTCGAAACCAGGAACCAGGCGCTTGTAGCTGTTGGTGCCAGGGTTGGTGATAGCGTTCAGTGCACGGGCGTGCTTGATGATGCCGCCGATGTAGTACAGCGCGAAATCGGACAGACCGGCATAGCCGTCACCGGCGAACAGGTTCTTGCCGTCTTTCCACACGGACTGGTGCACGTGCATGCCCGAGCCGTTGTCGCCCGAGTATGGCTTGGGCATGAAGGTTGCCGTCTTGCCATAGGTGTCTGCCACGTTCCAGATCACGTACTTCTGCACTTGGGTCCAGTCCGCACGTTCCACCAGGGTGGAGAAACGGGTGCCCAGTTCGTTCTGACCAGCGCCCGCCACTTCGTGGTGGAACACTTCGACAGGGATGCCCAGCGACTCGAGCAGCAGGGACATTTCAGCGCGCATGTCCTGGGTGCTGTCAACAGGAGGCACGGGGAAGTAGCCGCCCTTGACGCGTGGACGGTGGCCACGGTTGCCGTTGTCGAACTTGGCGCCGCTGTTCCAAGGTGCTTCGTATTCTTCGATGTCGAAGAAGGGGTTGTTGGGTTCGGTGCTCCAACGCACGCCGTCGAAGATGAAGAATTCTGGCTCTGGACCGAAGTAGGCGGTATCGCCCAGGCCCGATGCCTTCAGGTAGGCTTCAGCGCGCTTGGCCACGGAACGTGGATCGCGGTCGTAGGCCTTGCCGTCACCGGGTTCGATCACGTCGCACTGCAGGAACATCGTGGTTTCGTCAAAGAACGGGTCGATGTTGGCAGTGTTGGGATCGGGCATCAGCAGCATGTCGGATGCTTCAATACCCTTCCAGCCAGCGATGGAGGAGCCATCAAACGCGTGGCCCGAGGTGAACTTGTCTTCGTCAAAGTGCGAGATAGGCACCGTGACGTGCTGTTCCTTGCCACGGGTGTCGGTGAAACGCAGATCAACGAACTTGACCTCGTTCTCGTCCAACATGCTCATCACATCTGCAACGCTCTTGGCCATCTAATGCTCCAAAGAAAATCGTGAATAAAAAGGGCTGTGCCAAGACTAAAGCAGTTTACGTGCCAGTTTTATGACATGCCCATGCCGACCAGAAAATGCGGACCTGGCGAGACGCCAGCGCAGCCGGACTTTGCCCAAAGCCAGACTGTACCGCGCTTTTGGCCTGGGGCCCCAAGGGGCGCCGAGGATTTTGCGACCGACGACCCAGATCCGTGCAGGCGGAGGCCCGTGCTGCGTCATCGGCACCAAGATGGTGCAAATCTGCAATGGCTTTGCTTGGCTGCTGTGGATGCACCAAAATGGATATTTACGCACTTTATTGGTGCAATCCTAGCCAGGATGGTGGACGAGCTTGTCGGCCATCCTGCCCTGCCCCAACAATTCTTACTTCGGCTCTCCGGCATCGGGCAACAAAACGCCATCGGCTTTGTCGAGCACAACCGGATGGTTCTCCGGCAGCGGCACACCCGGTTCGCCATTCTCGATGCGCAGCTGCTGCAGCGCAGCCAGGCAGAAGTGGATGAACCACAGCGAGGAAAACGCAAAGGTGATCGCATAGATCCACACGGCGATGGGAATCAGCACCACAAAGCCAATGGTGAAGACCATGCCCGAGGCCCAGACGACGCTGGGCGCAATGCCGATATAGCCCGAGATGATGCCCATCAACAGCAGCGGCCAGCGGTGGCGCTGCAGCAGGGTATCGCGCTCGGCCTTGCTGGCGTGGTCGGCCAGGGCATCCACACTCATGACCCGGTAGGTCAGCCAGCCCCAGATGACGGGCGGCACAATCAGCACCAAAGGTGGGATCAGCCACAGCGGCATGGTCACAATAAAGGCCACGATCGCCACGGCCGAGGTGCTCAAGGCCCAGAGCACACTGGTCACCAGGCCCATGCCCTTTTTCTTCGCCAGCTGGGCAAAGCGCTGCTCGGTCACCATGTTGACCAGGGCCGGCGTCATCAGCAAGGCAATCACCAGCAGCGCGACCACGGCCGCTACCGGCGTGATCAGGATCAGCACCACAAAGGGCGCTATGCCGGCCGCAAAACCTCCGGTGCTACTGCTGCCAAACCAGCTGAACACTGTGCGCAGCCAGCCAATGGTCTCCACCCAGTGCTGCATGGTAGCCACCGTGCCCGACCAGAAGAAATAGCTCCAGCCGCCCAAGGCCACCAGCATCACGATGAGCGGCAGCACGGACAGCAGCATCACACGCGGCCGAAAGCAGTAAGCCGCAGCGCGCCAGAAGGCATCAAACATCAGGCGGGAGCCCGCAGACGCGAGGGGCATGGGATGAACTCCTTGTGTAGGTGGACGGAGCTGGCAGCCTACGGCCACTCAGCGATCTGCTACCAACCGGTGGTGCCGCGTTCAGGCACGCCCTAACAAGCGCAGCAGCCCACGCCATTGCTGGCTCCAGAAACCGCGGCCGTAATCGCGCAGCTGCCCTTGGCGGTTGGGCTGCACCTGGTCGCGGATGCCGGTGGGGTCATAGCGTAGCTCAAAGTTGGCGGTGCCAAAAAGCATATCCCACCAAGGCAGCAGCACACCAAAATTGCAGCCCCCCAGGCGGGTGCGCGGGGCTGCCTCCCCGGCCTTCACGGCGGTGTTAGGCGCGGCATTGTTTGCAGGCGACTCATGGCCGATGCCGATCGCATGGTGACGGCGATGAAAACGCGGGCTGATCCACAGCCGCTCACCCAGGCGGCCAAACCACAGGCGCAGATTGGCATGCTGCAGGCTCTCGCTCAGCTGGGTGATGGCAACAATCGCCACAAACTGGCTGGGCGCGACGCCGATCAACACGGCGACAAACACCAGGATGCTGTCGTGTACCAGGTCATCGAGCAGGTGGTTGCGGTTGTCGCTCCACATCGTCATCTGCTGCTGCGAATGGTGCAAGGCATGCAGCCGCCACCACCAGACAAACTGGTGCTGGCCCCGGTGGATCCAGTACGCGACAAAGTCAAACACCACCAGGTAGATCAGCAGGCTCACCCAGCCCAGGTCGGTAACGCCTGGCCAGAGCGCATCCAGGTGCCAGGTCTCAAAGCCGCGCACGCGCAGCGCGCCCACCACCATGTCCCACAGCGGATCGATGGTGAAGAACAAGGCCAGGCGGAACAGGCCGAGGCGATGGATAAAGGTGTAGAGCATGTCCACACGGATCGCGTGCCGATCCGTCACCTCCTCCACAGGCCGCCAGCGCTGCAGTGGCGCAATCACCAGCACCATGATGAGGATCTGAACACAGCCCACCAAAAACCATCCGGCTGCCGTGTAGCCATCTTCCAGATAGCTGGCGAGGCCGAGGTTGAACAGCAGCGGCTGCAGCAGCTGCTCAAACAGCCACTGCTGTGCGTTGTCAAAAAGCGTGCTGAGAAATTCCATGGCAAACCATTAGTTCGATGCGGGCCTCTAAGCCTGCAGCAGCCAGTGTGCTACCGCAAGCGCTTTCAGCCACCGTGCTGACGAATCCAATCCTTGTATTGCGGGTGCTCACGCAAGGTGGCAAAACAAAATCCCTTGGCCTGCAAGCCCTCAATCAAGGGCTGCAACACAGCGGGTGCCCAGGGGTCCTTGCGGTCCCAAATGCCTAGGTGGGCCAGCAAGATATCGCCGGGGCGGATGTCGCGGAGCGCCTTGTCCAGCAGCTGCTGGTTGGGGTATTTGTCGCTGGGCAGTTCATCACCCAGAAAGCCCGCTGGCGACCAGCCCACATGGGCATAGCCGCAGCTCTTGGCAGCTGCAATCAGGCTGGGCGAGGTCTTGCCGCCTGGCGCTCGAAACAGCGGCAAGGGCTTGACGCCGGTGGTCTTGGCCAGGCGGTCCTCGGATTGCTGGATCTGCGCGCAGTACTGCGCGGCAGTCCATTCAAAGCGTTGCCCGGCTTGCGGACCTTGCGAAGGCTGGACCTTGAACCGGGGCGCAGCGCCTGCCGGTACTTTGACATCGCCGCGCCAGTAGGTATGGTCCCAGGTGTGGGAAGCAAAGGCATGGCCTTCTGCAGCGCGGGCGCGCCACCAGGGCGCCCAGTGGTCACCCAGGCTGCCATCGCCCTCCTTGGTGCGCTCATTGGCGGCAAAAAAGGTGACCTTGACCTGGGTCTTGCGCAGGACCTCGGCAATCTGGTTGGCCACACCCATATGGCCGGTGTCCAAGGTCAAATAGACGGGCTTGCTGCAACTGCCTTCAGCAGCGGACGCTGGGGCAGGCGCTGCGGCAGGCGCTGCAGCAGACTGGGCAAAGGCAGCAGCGCTGCCCAAACTGGCGGCCAGAAGCCAGAAAAACTTGCTGTGCATCGTGTGGCTATCCCCTCTGCTACCGACTCAATAAGGCACTAGCGTGGTGCGTGGTCCAGCACCCAGATGCCATGCGGCGATTTGCCCACCTTCACCTGGTTGACCACCTTGCGCTCAACCGTGTCGATCACACTCATCTTGCCCGCCCAGCGCGAGCTGAGATAGATATAGCGGCCGTCCGGGCTCACATCCATGCAATCGGGGCCACTGGGGCCGGGATAGCGGTCAACGACCGTCTGGCTCACCATGTCGAGCTTGCTGATGGTATTGGCCACCCGGTTGCTGACGAAAAGATGGCGGCCATCGCCGGTCGCGCGGAAGGCGTGTGCCCCCTTGTCGGTCTTGATGGTCTTGACCAGCTGAGGCTCGGCACCGCTGACGTCGAACACCTGCACGCCATCGCTGCCGGTCAGTGCCACAAAAACGAACTTGTCGTCCGGGCTGCCATACAGGTCAGCGGGCATCTGCCCTGTCTTGGTGCGCCATTTCAGGGTCCGGGTGGCGATATCGATGGCCACCAGCTCATCGCTGTCCTGCATGGTCGAGTAGATCGTCTTGCTCTTGCTGTCGATCCACAAATGGCTGGGCGTCTTGCCGGTGGCAATGCGCTTGACCAGCTTGGGGTCCTGCCCATCCCAGCGGTAGATATCAATGTGGTTGAGGCGGTTGGCCGCCGTCACGAACCACTTCATGTCGGGCGAAAAACGCAGATGGTAGGGATCCGAAATGCCTTGGATCACGCGCTGTACATCGGCCGTCTTGGGGTCGACAAAGGTCAGCGAATCGCCGGTTGCATTGGCCACGATCACCGACTTGCTGTCCGGCGTCAGGTACAGATGGTGGGGCTCCTTGCCCGTAGGAATGCGCTTGACCTCTTTCCAGGTCGCGGGATCGATCACGCTGATGCTGGCATCCAGCGAATTGAGCACCAGAATGGGGTTGGCAGCATGCACCGCAGTGGCCGCAAAGGCCATCACCGCGATCAGGGAACGGGCAAAAACGAAAGGCTTCACGAGCGATTCCTACTAGTAACGCAGGGAGTGTAGCTGGCCGCGATAAATTGCAGCACCTTCAAGGGGCGATTGGCGATGTAAATAATCGTTGAACTTGCAGCAAAGCTACACAAGGTCAAACACCGTCAGGGTTTGAGCAGTGCCAGCTCCTCCGCGGTGAGCCAGCGCCACTCACCCGGCTTGAGCGCTTCCGTCAATACCAGCCCGCCAATTTGGGCGCGGTGCAGGCCCTCCACCCGGTTGCCGACCGCCGCCAGCATGCGCTTGACCTGGTGGTATTTGCCTTCGGTCAGGGTCAGATCCAGAGTGTTGTCACCGGTCTTCACGCAGGCCGCAGCCTTCACGGGCTTGGGGTCGTCATCCAGCACCACACCCGCCAACAGACGCTCGACCTGCTGCTCGGTCACCGCATGCTTGGCCGTGACCTGGTAGCGCTTGGGCACATGTTTTTTCGGCGAGCTCATGCGGTGGATGAACTGGCCATCATCGCTGAGCAGCAGCATGCCGGTGGTGTCCTGGTCCAGACGACCCACGGCCTGCAAACCCTGGATGGCATTCTTGTTGGGACGTGTGCGCAGTGGCATCGGCAGCAGGCTGTAGATGCTGGGATAGGCCGAGGGTTTTTGCGAGCACTCGGTGCCTGCAGGTTTGTTCAGCAGCACATAGCCCAGCGCGTGGTATTCCCACTCCACGCCTTGCACCTTGAAGCGCAGGCCCTCGGGCTCCACGTCGGCCGTCGAGTCAGTCTCCGAAACCCATTCATTCGCCTGCGCATCCCACAACTGCACCCAGCCTTGTTGCACCAGGCCCGAGCACACACGGCGCACACCAAAACCCTGCGAGTACAACATATCCTGCAACTGCATCACAACCCCCTCCAAGCAGCCGCAGACCGTTGCTGCAGCGAGATAAAAAGAAAAACCCCTCTACTCGGTAGAGCAGAGGGGTTGATCAGTATAAAAGCCTGACGATGACCTACTTTCACACGGGAATCCGCACTATCATCGGCGCGAAGTCGTTTCACTGTCCTGTTCG
>NZ_SOAL01000010.1 GCF_004364775.1 Comamonas sp. JUb58 | reverse complement strand
ATAGTGCGGATTCCCGTGTGAAAGTAGGTCATCGTCAGGCTTTTATACTGATCAACCCCTCTACTCCTCCGAGTAGAGGGGTTTTTCTTTTGGGCCGTGCTACCTGGGGCCGTCCCAAGCCTCCGGCTGACTATGTTTTGCGCTTCAGTGCAGCCCCCGCAAGCACCTTGGCGCACGGCTGGATGCCGGGGTTTGGCACAATAGCTGGTTTGTGTTTTCAAGGACTGCCATGATCGAGCAAAGCTGTCTGCGCCAAGCGCAGCGCCGCCGTCTGCTGCATTTATTGGCGCTGCTGAGCGGCGCCGGCGCGGTATCTCCGGCGCTCGCGCTCTCGCTGGCCGATCTGACCAATACCGATGCCAGCCAGGGCATCAAGGCCGCGCTGACGCAGGGTGCTCAGGTGGCAGTGTCCCAGTTGGGCCAGAACGGGGGCTTTTTCAACAACCCCCAGCTGCGCATTCCGCTGCCTGGCTACATGGGTGAGGCGGCCAAGATGATGCGCCGCTTTGGCCAGGGCCGCTATGTGGACGAGGTGGAGCAGGGCATCAACCGCGCTGCGGAGCTGGCTGTCCCCATGGGCAAGGACGTGCTCTTGGATGCCGTACAGCGCATGACGCTGGACGATGCCAAGCGGATCCTGAGTGGTGGTGACCACTCGGTGACCACCTTCTTCATGGAAAAAACACGCCAGCCTTTGACGCAGCGCTTTTTGCCCGTGGTGACCCAGGCGACGGGCCAAGTGGGTGTCGTGCAGCAGTACAACCAGCTGGTGGGCAAGGCATCGAGCTTTGGTGTGTCCAGCGATGCGCTGGATCTGAACCAGTATGTGACCGGCAAGACCCTCGATGGTTTGTACGCCGTGATTGGCGAGCAGGAGCGCGCGATTCGCCAGAACCCGCTGGGTAGCGCCAATGCCGCTGTGCGCAAGGTCTTTGGAGCGCTGCGATAAGCCATGGCGAAGAAGCAAGCATCGACGTCGCAGCCTACCTGCCCTTGTGAATCCGGTGCGGCCTACAGCGCCTGCTGCGGCCGCTTCATTGCCGATTTTGAAGGGACGCCGGCACCGGATGCCGAGCACCTGATGCGATCGCGCTACAGCGCCTTTGTGCTGGAAGAGCGCGCCTACCTGTTGGCCACCTGGCATTCCTCTACCCGCCCGTCGCAGCTGGATTTTGAGCCTCAGTGCCGCTGGCTGGGTTTGCAGGTCAAGGCCTTTGAGCCGGTGGATGGCGATCATGCCGAGGTGGAGTTTGTCGCCCGCTACAAGCTGCAAGGCAGGGCGGTGCGCCTGCATGAGCGCAGCCGCTTTGTGCAGGAGCAAGGCCGCTGGTTTTATCTGGATGGTGAGCAATTCTGATCACCACCTGTCATTTTTCTAGGACCCCAAAATGAACCCCAATGCAGGCTTTGAGGCCATGCTGTTTGATTGCGATGGTGTGTTGGTGGACAGCGAAGTCATCACCAACCGGGTGCTGTGCACGATGCTCAATGAGGCGGGCTGGGTGCTGTCGTCCGAGGATTGCTTGCAGCTGTTCATCGGCAAGATGGTGCGCAGCCAGAAGGACTTGATCGAGGCCAACACCGGCAAGCCGTTGACCGATGCCTGGATGGAAGAGTTCTATGAGCGCCGCAATGTGGCGCTGGAGCAGGATGTCAAAGCCATCGAAGGCGCGGTGGAGGCCATCAAGGCCCTGCATGCCCAGTTCAAAGGGCAGATCGCCTGCGCCTCGGGTGCGGACCGCAAGAAGATCGTGATGCAGCTGCGCATTGCCGGCTTGCTGCCTTATTTTGAAGGGCGCATTTTCAGCGGCCATGAGATGCCACGCACCAAGCCTTTCCCTGATGTCTACCTGGCCGCCGCTGCCGCGCTGGGGGCTGATCCACAGCGCTGCCTGGTGATTGAAGACAGCGTGACAGGCACCCAGGCGGGTGTGGCGGCCGGCGCTACCGTGTGGGCCTACCACCCGCCAGCGCATGCCGTCTGCTCGCAGGCCGATCTGGCCGCAGCCGGTGCCAGCCAGTTCTTTGAACACATGGCCGATCTGCCCCAGCGCGTGGCCCGCGCATCGGCCCTGGCCGCCTGAGCAAACCTGGCCACCTCCTCGCAAAGAGGCGGACACTGAAGCGACAGGCCTGATGCCAGGGTGCACCTAGACTTTTCGTCTGGTTGCCACCTGGAGTTGTTATGGGGCCTGTGCATGAGTGGGATGCAGCGTTTGACTTCATCATTGTCGGTGCCGGCATGGCCGGCTGCATCCTTGCCAACCGCCTGAGTGAATCGGGCCGCTTCCAGGTCTGCCTGCTGGAGGCCGGCCCACCCGATCACCACCCCTACATCCATATCCCCGCCGGCTTTATCAAGGTCGGCTACAACCCCCGCTACACCTGGCCTTTCAAGACCGCGCCCGATGCTGCCACCATGGACCGCCAGGTGGTCGCGCAGCTGGGCCGCACCTTGGGAGGCTCCAGTGCCGTCAACGGTTTCAACTATGTGCGCCAGGCCCAGGACTACGATGACTGGGCGGCCCAGGGCGCCACCGGCTGGTCTTATGACGAGGTGCTGCCGTACTTCAAGCGCTCGGAGCGGCGCCTGGCCATCTGCGATGTGAACTACCGGGGGCTGGGAGGCGAATTGCCGATCACCGACTGTGACTGGCGCCACCCGCTGTGCGATGCCTTTATCGCCGGTGCCGCCAGCCAGGGCATTCCCTCGGGCAAGGACTACAACGCGGGCAAGCAGGAGGGCGCTGGCTATTACCAGCGCTGGATTCACCGGGGCTGGCGGGTCAGTGCCGCCAAGGCTTTTTTGCGCCCGGCTAAGGGGCGAGCCAATCTGCGCGTCATCCCCCGCGCTCATGTCAGCCGCCTGGTGATGGAGGGCACACGCGTTACCGGTGTGGAATACGCGGCCGAGCCCGGCGGCCCGCTGCGGCGCCTGCAGGCCAGCCGCGAGGTGGTGGTGGCGGCCGGTGCCATCAATTCGCCCAAGCTGCTCAACCTGTCCGGCCTGGGCGATGCACAGCGTCTGCAGGACCTGGGCATTGCCGTACAGCAGCACCTGCCGGGTGTGGGCCAGGGCCTGCAAGACCATATGATGCTGCGCTCCATCGTGCGGGTGCAGAACGCGCCGACCTTGAACACCACTGCCCGGGGCTGGCGGCTCTGGGGCCAGGTGGCGCGCTGGATGGCGAGCAAGCCCAGCATTCTGGCGATCAGCCCTTCGGTGGCTTATGCGTTCTCATCGGCGCAAACGGCCGGTGGGCGGGCAGATTTTCAGTTCCATTTCTCGCCGGGCAGCTATGCCTCCGGCATTGCCGGCCAGCTCGATGATTTTCCAGGCATGACCTTGGGCTTTTACCAGCTGCGCCCCCAGAGCAAGGGCCATGTGCGCCTGGCCTCGGCCCATGCCTGGGACAGCCCGGTGATCCAGCCGCACTACCTGCACCATGAGGCCGACCAGCGCCTGGTGGTGGCGGGCCTGCGCCAGGCCCGGCGCCTGCTGCACAGCGCCGCCTTGGCGCCCTATGTGGCCAGTGACGAGGCGCCGTCCGCCCAGCTGCAATCGGACGAGGAGTTGCTGCAGTTTGCCCGCGAGCGGGGCAGCACAGCCTGGCATTTCATGGGTACCTGCCGCATGGGCGCGGCCGGCGATGGCCAGTCCGTGGTGGACCCCCAATTGCGCGTGCATGGCATGGCCGGGTTGCGGGTGGCCGATGCCTCGGTGATGCCAGCCATGCCCTCGGGCAACACCGGTGCGCCGACGATGATGGTGGCCGAAAAGGCCGCTGATCTGCTGCTTGCCGCCCACCGCGACTAAGGGGTTGTAGTTACGAAATCTTACCTAGGAGAAACCCAGAAGAGCGTTTGCGGCATCCGCCGCTATATTGAAGAAGACAAGGGCCTCGTGCGTGCTAGAGAGGTTCAGCAAGAGATTTTGACAACAAAGCAAGGAGACAAACATGTACAAGGTCGTCTATCGTTTGACGCAGGCTGCGGCGTTGGTTACCAGCGCTTTTGCCTTTTCGGCCCAGGCCCAGGACATCAAGATCGGCTACACCGCCGACCAATCGGCCAGCGGCGTGGCCGAGCTGGGTATCTCGGGCCGCTGGGGCTTTGAAGCCGCTATCGAGGACATCAACAAGGCCGGCGGCATCATGGGCCGCAAGCTGGTCGGCGTCATCCGTGATGACCAGGGCACACCGCCCAAGGCCATCCAGACCGTGCAGGAGCTGATCGACAGCGAGAAGGTCAGCGGCATCGTGGGCCCGGCCAACTCCGGCAATGCGCTGGCCTGGCTGCATATTCCGCAGCAAAAGAAGGTGCCGGTGATCGTGCCCATCGGTACCGCCACCGAAATCACCACGCGCTACGCCAAAGAGCCGCAGAACTACCTCTACCGCATCTCGATGGTGGACCGCGAGCAGGTCGCCTTGCTGGGTGCCTATGCCGTCAAGGCCTCGAAGGACAAGAAGATCGCCATCCTGGCGGACTCTACCGGCTACGGCCAGGGCGGCATCAAGGATGCGACCGAGATTCTGGCGCTGCACGGCGTCAAGCCCGTTGCGGTCGAGAAGTACGGTCCCAAGGACACGGACATGACCTCGCAGCTCAACAAGATCAAGGCGGCGGGTGCGGACACCGTGATCATCTACGGCATTGCCGATGGCGCCGCCCAGGTGCTGCGCAGCATGGAGAAGATCAACTACATGCCCACGACCCTGGGCACCTGGGGCAACCTGAGCTCGCTGCTGCCCAAGATGGCGGGCACCAAGCTGGCTGAGCACCTGATCATGGCTGCCTCGACGACCGAAGACACCTCCGCCAAGACCAAGGCCCTGGGCCAGCGCGTGCGCGTGAACTTCCCGACCCTGACCACCTTCCCCTGCGCCGCCCAGGCCTATGACTCGGTGATGCTGCTGGCCGCTGCGATGAAGCAGGCCAACAGCACCGATGGCGAGAAGGTCGCCGCTGCGCTGGAGAACCTGAACAGCACCGAGGGCGTGATCAAGACCTATGACAAGCCCTTCAGCAAGACCAACCACGAAGGCCTGAGCGTGAGCGACTTCTACCTCGCCCGCTGGAAGGGCAGCGATGTGGTGCGATTTGAAGACAGCGTCTACAAGTCGCTGACGCCCGCGGATCTGAAGAAGTAAGGCATCGACTCGTCAGGCCTGCGCCCGCCCCATGCGGTCCGCAGGCCTGGTTTTTTTAGCGGCAATGTGTCTGGGGTGCGTATGCTGGATTCGATACTGCAGGCGGTCTTTAGCGGGCTGGCCTTGGGAAGTATTTATGCCTTGGTGGCGGTGGGCTTCAACATCACCTTCAACACCACCAAGACCTTGAATTTTGGCCAGGGCGAGTTCCTGGTCGCGGGCGCGTTTGTCGCGGTGTCGGTGCTGCTGCTGCTTGCCGGCAAGAACATCACCGACAGCCTGGTGCCCGCCGATGTCAGCCTGTGGCGCTATGTGCTCAGCCTGCTGGGCACGATGGCCGTTCTGGCGCTGCTGGGCCTGCTGCTGTACTACGCGGCCGTGCGGCCCTTTGTTGGGCGCGGCGGCATGGCCTGGGTGATGAGCACCATCGGCTTTGGCATCATCATCCAGAACACGGCGCTGGCCATCTGGGGCCCTGCGCCGCTGGTCATGCCCTCGCCGTTGGGCAGCGAGGTGCTGCGCATCGGCAATGCCGGTGTGCTGCCGCAAGAGGTGCTGGTGCTGGTCTGCAGCGTGGCTGTGTTGTTGGCGCTCGATTATGTGATGCGCCACACCCGTATCGGCAAGGCCGTGCGCGCCGTGGCGCAAAGCGGCAGCGCCGCTACCTTGATGGGCATCAATGTGACGGCCATCGTCGTGCTGGCCTTTGTCATCAGCTCCAGCCTGGCGGGCCTGGCCGGTTTGCTGATTGCGCCCATCACCACGGCATCGGTCTTCATGGGCATGAGCCTGGCGCTCAAGGCCTTCTCGTCCGCGATTCTGGGTGGGCTGACCAGCCCACGCGGCTGCATGCTGGGCGGCTTTGTGCTGGGCCTGATTGAAGCGCTGGTGGGCCTGTGGCAGGCGGAGATGCGCGAGATCAGCATCTTCTTGCTGATCATCGTGGTGCTGGTGGTGCGGCCCCAGGGCCTGCTGGGCCAGAAGATCGTGGAGAAAGTCTGATGAACAGCGAGATCAAGCACTACGGCTGGCTGGCCCTGGTGGCGGCGCTGGTGGCCGCCATCCCGCTGATGACCAGCAATGACTTCTACCTGCGCATCGTCTTTCTGATCGGGGTGAACTACATCGCTGCCTCCGGGCTGAATGTGCTGGTGAACTACACCGGCCAGAAATCGCTGGGCCATGCCGGCCTGTTTGCCGTGGGCGCCTATGCGGTGGCCCTGCTCACCACCCGCTGGGGCTGGAACCCCTGGGCCGCGTTTGCGATGGCCGGTGTGCTGGCCGGCCTGTTTGGCGTGGTGATTGCGCTGCCGGCGCTGCGGGTCAAGGGCCCGGCGCTGGCCATGGTGACCATTGGCTTTGGCATCGTCGTCGAGAAGGTGGTCTCGGAATGGCAGGATGTGTTTGCCGGTCAGCAGGGCATCTATGGCGTGGTGCCTTTGAAGCTGGGCGATCAGATGTTTGCGTCCTCGCACTGGGTCTGGTTTGTGCTGGCCCTCTGCGTGGTGCTGCATATCATGTTCCGCCACCTGCTGGCGGGCCGTTTTGGCCGCGCCTTCATGGCCGTCAACACCGCCGAGGTGGCGGCCGAGAGCGTGGGCGTCAGCGTCTACAAGTTCAAGGTGCTGGCCTTTGTCATCAGCGCCTTTACCTGCGGCATTGCCGGCGCGCTGATCACGCAGCAGAACCAGTACATCAACTCCGACTTCATCACCTTCAACCTGTCGGTGTTCTTCCTGCTGGTGGTGCTGTTTGGCGGTAACTCCGTCTACGGGCCGCTGCTGGGCGCGGTGGTGCTGACCTTGCTCGATTCGCTGCTGTCGCGCTGGCCGGGCGTGCAGCATTTCACCTATGGTGCGCTGCTGCTGTTTGCGCTGTACGCCATGCCCAATGGCCTGGCTGGCACCTTGCGCAGCCTGGCGCGCAAATATGCGCCTGGCTTGCTGCCCACGCCGCAGTTGCCGCAGGATCTGCCGGCCTGGCAGCTCAAATCGGCCGCGCCGCTGGCCAGCACCGGCGCCGAGGGTTTGCTGGACGGTCGCGGCATCTACAAGGCCTATGGTGGCGTGGTGCCTACCAATGAGGTAGATCTCTGCATCAAGCCCGGCCATGTGCATTCGCTGATCGGGCCCAATGGCGCGGGCAAGACCACCTTGCTCAATATCCTGTCGGGCATTGTGGTGCCCGAGCGCGGCTCCATCCAGTTTGCGGGCCAGAGCATTGTGGGTGTCTCACCCAACCGGATCGCCCGCATGGGCCTGGGCCGCACCTTCCAGAACCTGCGGCTGTTCAGCGATATGACGGTGCTCGACAACGTCAAGGTGGGCCTGCATGCGCATATCCAGGCGGGCTTCTTTGCCAGCCTGATAGGTGTGGGCAAGGCCCGGCGCGCCGAGCTGGCTGCGCGGGATGAAGCCTTGCAGATCCTCGACCGCCTGCATCTGCGCGACAAGGCGCTGCACACCGCAGGCAGCCTGCCCTATGGCTTGCAGCGCCGGCTGGAGCTGGCGCGCGCGCTGGCCACCCACCCGCGTTTGCTGCTGCTCGATGAGCCGGCCGCCGGCCTCAACCCGCAGGAGACGCAGGAACTGATCCAGGTGATTGCGCGCATCCGCGATCTGGGCATCACCGTGCTGCTGATCGAGCACCACATGGACCTGGTGATGGCCGTGTCCGACCACGTGATCGTGCTCGACTATGGTCAGAAGATTGCCGAGGGCACGCCCCAGCAGGTGCAAAGCAATCCGCGCGTGATAGCCGCCTACCTAGGCAGCGACGATGAAACCGAGGACGAAGCGATGAACGGAGGCAAGCATGCCTGAGCAAACACCATTGCTGCGTGTCGAGGCGCTGGAGCTGCACTACGGTGCCGTGCAGGCGCTCAAAGGGGTGTCGCTGCAGGTGCATGCCGGTGAGGTGGTCACCATCATCGGTGGCAATGGCGCGGGCAAGAGCACCTTGATGAAGGCCATCTCGGGCCTGGAGCCCACAGCGGCGGGCCGCATCGAGTTTCTGGGCCAGGACATCACCCGCATGCCCGGCCACCTGCGCGTGCCCTTTGGCATTGCCCAGTCGCCCGAAGGCCGCCAGGTGTTTGCCGACCAGAGCGTGCATGACAACCTGCTGCTGGGCGCCTACCACCGCAAGGATGGCGCCGCCGCGATTGCTGCCGATGTGGAGCAGCAGTTCAACACCTTCCCCCGGCTGCGGGAGCGCCGCGCGCAGATGGCTGGCACCATGTCCGGCGGCGAGCAGCAAATGCTGGCCATTGCGCGCGCCCTGATGTCGCGGCCCAAGCTGCTGCTGCTCGATGAGCCCTCGCTGGGCCTGGCGCCGCTGATCGTCAAGGAGATCTTTGCGATCGTGCGCCAGCTCAAGGCACAAGGGGTGACCATCTTGCTGGTCGAGCAGATGGCCAACCAGGCGCTGGCGGTGGCCGACCGGGCCTATGTGCTGGAGACCGGCCACTTCACCCTGCAGGGTGCGGCTGCCGATCTGCGGCGCGACCCCAAGGTGCGTGCCGCCTACCTGGGAGCCCATGCATGAGCGCGCCGGCAGCCGACAGTTTTGACTATGTGGTGGTCGGCAGCGGTGCGGCCGGTGCCATCGTGGCCGCCCGTTTGGGCGAGGACCCGGCGCTGCGCATCTGCGTGCTCGAAGCCGGCCCGCCCGACCACCGGCCCTACCTCAAGCTGCCGGCCGGCTTCATCAAGGTGATCTTCAACCCGGCGGTGGCCTGGCAGTTCAGCTCCGAGCCGACCGAGCGCACCGGCGGCCGGCGCATTCCGCTGCCCCAGGGCAAGACCTTGGGCGGCTCCACCTCCATCAATGGCCTGGTCTACAACCGGGGCCAGCGCGAGGATTTCGACGGCTGGGCGGCGCAGGGCAATGCCGGTTGGTCCTATGACGAGGTGCTGCCGTATTTCCAGCGCAGCGAGCATTTTGTCGATGGCGGCGATCCGGCACTGCGCGGCCACAACGGGCCGCTCAAGGTCAGCCTGCCACACTGGCCGCACCCGATTTGCGAGGCCTTTCTGGACGGCGCCGCCGAGCAGGGCCTGGCGCGCAACCCGGACTACAACGGCGCCTACCAGCAAGGCGTGGGCTATTTCCAGCGCAGCATCCACAACGGCTGGCGCATGAGCACGGCGGGCTGCTTTCTGCGCCCGGCTGTGCGGCGCGGCAACCTGGATGTGCGGACCCACGCGCAGGCGCTGCGCATTCTGGTCGAGGGCGGCCGCGCCTGTGGTGTGGAGTACCTGCAGGACGGCGTGCGGCGCCAGGTGATGGCGCGGCGCGAGGTGGTCGTCAGCGCCGGCGCCATCAACACGCCCAAGCTGCTGCAGCTGTCGGGCATTGGCGATGGCGAGCGGCTGCGTGCTTTGGGCATTGCCACCCAGGTGCACCTGCCCGGTGTGGGCCAGCACCTCAAGGACCATTTCTCGGTGCGGCTGGTCGCATCGGTAAAGAACGCCACCACGATCAACGAACTGGCGCGTGTGCCACGCCTCTGGGGCCAGGCCTGGCAATGGCTGCGCGGCAAGCCCAATATCCTGCAGCTCAGCCCCTCGGTGGTGCACTGGTTTGCGGCCTCGCAGCCGGGGCTGGAGCGGCCCGATCTGCAAGGCGTGTTCTCCCCGGCCAGCTACCGTGAAGGCTATGTGGGCCAGCTCGATGTGTTTCCGGGCATGACCTGCGGCGTCTGGCAGCACCGGCCGCAGAGCATGGGCACGGTGCAGCTAGCATCGGCTGATCCGCTGGCCGACCCAGTCGTGCAGCCGCGCTATCTGGCGGAAGAGGGCGACCGCCAGACCCTTATTCGCGGTGTGCGCCAGGCCCGCGCCTTGCTGCAGAGCCAGGCGTTGGCGCCGTACCGGGTGGACGAGGTCATGCCCGGGCCGCAGGTGCAGTCCGATGACGAGATCCTGGACTTTATCTACCGCTACGGTGTCTCGTCCTACCACCTCAACGGCACGGCGCGCATGGGCCCCCGGCCTGAGGCCGGTGCCGTCGTCGATGCCCAGCTGCGCGTGCATGGCCTTGAGGGGCTGCGGGTGATCGATGCCTCGGTGATGCCCGAGATCACCTCGGCCAACACCTGTGCGGCCACGATGATGATTGGCGAAAAGGGTGCGGACCTGCTGCGCCGCGCAGGCTAGACAGCTGGCCCAGCTTGCAGTGCAGCAGCGGGCCCAGCGCCGTCAGCGCTTTTTGTGCGCCCGCATGTCCAGCACCTGGGGCAGGCTGCGCACATCCTGGCCTGCCGCCAAGATCCGGTGCTTCTGGATCTTCTGCGTGCCCGTGGTGGGGATCTCATTGGTGAACCACCACCAGCCTGGCACTTTGTAATAGGCCATCTCCTGCTGGCAGAACGCAAACAGCTCCTGGCAGATGGCGGTGCCGGGCGCCACGCCGTCCGTCAGCACAATGCTGGCCAGCACCTCTTCTTCGCGGATGTCATCGGGCGCGGCCAGCACGGCCACCTGGTGCACCTTGGGGTGGGACAGCAGCACGGCCTCCACCTCGGCGGCCGCAATGTTCTCGCCAGAGCGGCGGATGATGTTCTTGCGCCGGTCCATGAAGTGCAGCAAGCCATCGGGGTCCTGCAGCACCACATCGCCGGTGTGGAACCAGCCGCCTTCCCAGGCCTTGGCGGTGGCCTCGGGGTTGTCCAGGTACTCGCTGAAAAAATGCTTGCGCGGTGTCTCGGCCGAGTAGCGCACCAGCATCTCGCCGGGGGTGCCGGGCGGCACCGGCTGGCCGCTCTCATCGGCCACCAGCACCTCCAACCCGGGGGCACCACGGCCAAAGGAGCGTGTGCCCACCTGGCGGTCGTCGCCATGGTCGGAGATGGTGCGCACCACCTCGGTCATGCCCCAGAGCTCGATCAGCGGAAAGCCGAAACGCTGCTCGAAAGCGGCATGCAGTTGCGGCTCCACCCCGGCGCCATAGCCAAAGCGCACACAGTGCTGTTTTTCCCAGTCGGACGGCGGCTGCTTGAGCAGCAGCGGAATGATCACGCCCAGGTAGTGGACGATGGTGGCGCGGCTGCGGGCCACCTCTTCCCACCAGCGGCTGGGCTGAAAGCGGTCGGTCTGGATCTGGCAGCCGCCGCTCAGCAGCATGCAGTAGAACGACAGGATGGAGGCGTTGACATGGAACAGCGGCAGCGGGTTGAACAGGCGCTCGCGGCCTTCCTGGATCGACACATGGCCGGGGTGGGACGCATACCACTTGCCAGCGGCCAGCTCATAGGCATGCGACAGCACACAGCCCTTGGGCTGGCCGGTGGTGCCCGAGGTGTAGAGGATGCTTGCCGGCGTGTCGGCGCTCAGGCTGCCCGAGGGCTGCGAGCGTGCCGGTGGCAGCGTGATGGCGCTGCCATCTTGTGGATCGGTGCAGACCAGGGCCGGCTGGTTGCGCGTGTCCTGCAGCGACTGCTGCAGCGCCTCCAGCCGCTCGGGCAGGCAGACGACCAGGTCCAGCTGCGCATGGTCGATCAGGTAGTTCAGCTCGCGGCGCTTGTAGTCGGGGTTGATGGGCACACAGCAGATGCCCAGGCTGTTCATCGCCAGCTTGTGCCAGAGGTGCTCGGGCCGGCTTTCCAGAAACAGCCCGACGCGGTGGCCCACGCCATAGCCGGCCGCCTGGTAGCAGGCCTGCAGCCGCGCAATATGGGCGCCGGCCTGGGTGTAGCTGAACTCGCAGCCCTCGGGCAGGTAGCTGCGCTTGGGGTTGGCCGGCACCGCCAGCAGGCTGTTGTCGGGGTAGCGCGCAATGGCGGCCTGCAGTGCCTGGCCAATGGTGGTCTGGTCGGTGATGGCGATCATGTCGAGGGGCTTCCAGGCAAGGTCAGGGCCGGATCAACGGCGACGGAATGGGGTCGATCTGCTGGTCCAGCGCGGCCTGCTTTTCGGCCTCCAGGCTGCGCAGAAAGGCGGCACGCTGCTGCAGGTGCATCCAGTAGTGCTGGGTGGCCGGCCCCCATTGCGAGGACATGCCCAGGTAGTCCGACAGCATCAGCGCATAGCCCACGGCCACATCGGCGGCCGTGAAACGGCCTGCGCAGAGGTAGGGCTGATCAGCCGGCATGGCCTGGGCGGCGGTCTCCAGCGCGCGCAGCCGGCCCAGAAACCAGCGCTCATAGTCTTCGGCCACCTGGGGCTGGCGCCGCACGGCCGGCTCAAAGAAGTGGTAACGCAGCACCAGGGTCTGCGGAAAGGTCAGGGTCGCATCGGACATGTGCAGCCAGTTAAGGTAGCTGCCATAGGCGGGGTCGCTGGGCTGTACGTCCAGGCGCTGGGCGGGGTCGCGGCTTGCCAGGTACTGGCAGATGGCGGCGGACTCGGTCATGCGCGTGTCGCCGTCAATCAGCAGCGGCACGGTGCCCAGTGGGTTGAGTGCCAGATAGTGCTTGGCCAGTGCGCGGGGCGGAAAGGGCAGCATCTGCAGCCGGTAGGGCAGGCCCAGCTCTTCCAGCATCCATAGCGCGCGGAACGAGCGCGCGCTCACACAGTGGTACAGCTCGATCACAGCAAGTCTCCATCCGATGTTGTGCCGCCATCTTGGCACGAATGGACGCGTGCGGCTGCCCTGCAGGTGTCAGCCAGGTTGCAAATCGGGCCGGCCTCAGTCCGACATCCGCTGCGCCTCAGGCCGGCGGGCGGGTGCTCTTGCGGTATTCGGCCGGGGACATGCCCATCCAGGTGCGGAAGGCGCGGATAAAGCTCTTGTCGTTGCTGAAACCGGCCAGCTGCGCGATCTGCTTGATGGGCCTGTTGCTGCGGTGCAGCAGGGTCAGCGAGCGTTCGCGCCGCACCTCGTCCTTCAGGGCCTGCAGCGATGCGCCCTCGTCCTTGAGCTGGCGATGCAGGGTGCGCAGCGACAGGTGCAGCTTGGCCGAGAGGCTGTCGGCGCTGTGCATGGCTGAGGGGTCGGCCGCCAGCAGCTGGCGCACGCGCTGCACCATCAGCCGGTCGCGCCGGTAGGGGCGCACGGTCAGTGGTAGCGCGCGCTGCAGCATGCGCTGCAAGGCCGCCTCATCGCGGGCAATCGGCAAGGCCAGGTAGCGCGCGTCAAACTGCATGCGGGTGACCGGCGCGCCAAACTGCACATCGCCGGGGAAGAGCAGCGCATAGACATCGGCATGGGCGGGCGCCTCGAACGGAAAGCTCACCTTGAACAGCGGCAGCGACGAATCGACAAACCAGCTCGACAGCCCGTGCATATTGCGCAGCATGGACACCAGGCAGAACTCGCGCAGTTCGCCCAGGCCGGTGTGCTCAATGATCTCCACCGTGGCCGTCTCGCCCTGCACCTGCAGGCTGAGCGCCAGGTCATCGGTGAGCAGGCCATGGTGGCGGCACCAGCGCTTGAGCGCCACCCCCAGGTTGGGGCTGGTGAGCGAGGCGCGCGCCAGCATGCCGTAGCTGCCCCAGGGCAGGCGGCGGCTGAACCAGCCCAGGGCCTCGTCGTCCAGCTCCTGCATGGCCGCATCGGAGAGGGTCTCGAACTGCAAGGCGGTGATGCCGGGGCCATCTTTTTCGACCGCCAAGGGATCGATTTGCGCCAATTGCAGCGCACGATCCGCACTCAGTCCCCGGTGCTGGTAGGCACGGGCGATCGCCCGGACAAAGGCCATGGGCGTGACTGCGGGGTGGTGCACGACGGCAGAGGAGGGCAGGGGTTTGGGCATGGAGGGTGGGGTTTAAATAGCGCCAAGCAGGGCCATTGTACTGGCGACATTTGCAACCATCCTGCCATCATTTGCGCGGCACGCTCGCGTATCCTGAATAGCTAGGAAAAGGGCCGCCAACCAGACGGCTGGCGCGGCGGACAGGAGACACCATGAGCGAGACCAGATTGACCAGCAGCTATGCACGGGGCGCCAGCGAGCCGCGCCTGCTGAACAAGACCATCGGCCAGCAACTGAGCGAGACGGCGGCCCGCTTTGGCGCGCGTGATGCGCTCATCAGCCGCCACCAGGGCCTGCGCCTGAGCTACCAGCAGCTGCTGGAGCAATCGCAGCAACTGGCCAGCGCCTTGCTGCGTGCCGGCATCGCCAAGGGCGACCGGGTCGGCATCTGGTCGCACAACAATGTGGAATGGGTGCTGCTGCAGCTGGCCACCGCCCATGTGGGCATCATCCTGGTCAACATCAACCCGGCCTATCGCACCTCCGAGCTGGCCTATGCGCTCAACAAGGTGCAGTGCAAGGCGCTGTTCGTGATGGAGCGCTTCAAGACCAGCGACTACCTGGGCATGGTGCGCACGCTGGCGCCTGAGCTGGAAACACAAGCCAGCGCTGCGCTGCAGATCGAGGCCCTGCCCGATCTGCGCCTGGTGGTCTGGATCGATGTCGCAGGCCAGGGCCAGGAGCAGGCGGGCATGCAGCGCTTCTCGCGCTTTATCGCCGGCGGTGATGCGGCCGACCCGCAGGTCGCGCAGATCGGCGCTAGCTTGACGCCTTACGACCCGATCAATATCCAGTTCACCAGTGGCACCACCGGCTTTCCCAAGGGCGCCACGCTGACCCACCGCAATATCGTCAACAACGGCTATTTCATTGGCGAGGCGATGCGGCTGACCGAAGAAGACCGGCTCTGCATCCCCGTGCCGCTCTACCACTGCTTTGGCATGGTGCTGGGCAATATGGCCTGCATGACGCATGGCTCGGCCATGGTCTACCCCAATGATGGTTTTGATGCGCTGACCGTGCTGGAGACCGTGCAGGCCGAGCGCTGCACCGGCCTGCATGGCGTGCCCACGATGTTCATCGCCGAGCTGGACCACCCGCGCTTTGCCGAGTTCGACCTGTCGAGCCTGCGCACCGGCATCATGGCCGGCTCGCCCTGCCCGATCGAGGTGATGAAGCGCGTGGTCAGCCAGATGCATCTGTCCGAGATCACCATCGCCTACGGCATGACCGAGACCAGCCCGGTCAGCTGCCAAAGCTCGACCGACACGCCGCTGGACAAGCGCGTCTCCACCGTCGGCAAGGTGCATCCGTACCTGGAGGTCAAGATCGTCAGCCCCGAGACGGGCGAGACCGTGGCCCCCGGCCAATCCGGCGAGCTCTGCACGCGCGGCTACTCGGTCATGCATGGCTACTGGGGCGACGAGGCCAAGACGCGCGAGGCCATCGATGGCGATGGCTGGATGCACACCGGCGACCTGGCCACGATGGATGCCGAAGGCTATGTGAACATCGTCGGCCGCATCAAGGACATGGTGATCCGGGGCGGCGAGAACATCTACCCGCGCGAGATCGAGGAGTTCCTCTACACCCACCCGCAGGTGCAGGATGTGCAGGTGGTGGGCGTGCCCGACAGCCGCTTTGGCGAAGAGCTCTGCGCCTGGGTCATCGTCAAGGCCGGCCAAAGCCTGGATGCCGAGGCGCTGCGCAGCTACTGCAAGGGCCGCGTCGCCCATTACAAGGTGCCGCGCTATATCGAATTTGTCGAAGCCTTCCCGATGACGGTGACCGGCAAGATCCAGAAGTTCAAGATCCGCGAGGCGATGATTGAATCGCTGAAGCTGGATGTGAGCAAGACCGCCTGAGACCGGCAGAGCGCCGCCATGCAGCACCCGCCCGAACGATCAATGCCCTTCCAGCTTGGCAGCTTGCTTGGCCGCGGCGCGGCGGGCGACTTCCAGGCGCTTGCGCAAGGTGATCTCGCTCAGGTCCAGCTCCTGGACCAGGCTGCGCAGCGATTCGTCGTTGATGCGGTTGTTGTGCCGCTCTGCGTAGATGGTGTGGCGCTCGACCTTGATGCAGTTGAGCCGCATCTCCAGCTCGGCCACATAGCGCAGGCGCCGCTCCTGCACGGCGTCCGGCGTGGCCAGGTCCTGCACCTCGGCGGTTTCGGGCGTGCGCTCTTCGTCGAGCAGGTCGATACGGTTGCGGTACTCGCGCGCAATCCGGCCTTCGATTTCATGCTGCTGGGCCTGCCATTCGGTGGGCTGCTGGGCGGCATCGTCATCGCTCATCGCCAGGCTGTTGATCGCAGCGCGGCAGGCTGCAATGCGCGCCTGGCGCTCTTCGCGCACCGATTCGGGCTCGCTCACCGCCTGCACGCGGCGCAGCACCAGCGGCAGGCCGATGCTGCCGATCACCAGGGTGAACAAGATCGTGCCGGTCGCCAGAAAGATCAGCATGTCCCTTGCCGGAAACGGCTGGCCGTTGTTCAGCAGCAGCGGCACGGACAGCGCACCGGCCAGGGTGACCGCGCCACGGATACCCGCCAGGGTCGTGGCCAGGTTCAGCCAGAGATCAGGCTTTTTGACCAGCTTGCCGGCCTGGTGGGCCTTGTGCAGGCTGCGGCTGACGCCCAGCATCAGCCAGATCCAGCGCAGCGCCAGCAGCGCGATCGAGATGATGGCCACATAGCCCACCAGAATCCACCAGTCATGGCCGGCATCGCGCAAGGTCACGCCAATGATCGAGGGCAGCTGCAGACCCAGCAGCAGGAAGATCGCGCCATTGAAGGCCGATTCGACCATGGCCCAGGTACCGGCGGTCTGCATGCGCTCGGAGATGTAGTCGGCGCGGTTCAGGTCGCCAAAATTGGTGGCCACGCCGGCGGCCACGGCCGCCAGAATGCCGGAGACGCCAATCTTTTCGCCCAGCAGGTAGGCCGCAAAGGGCAGCAGCACCAGCAGCAGCACCATCTGGGTGGCAGCCACATCGCCCAGGCGGCGGGTGACGGTATCGCGCAGGTAGCTGAAGCCCCAGCCCACCGCAGCGCCCACGCCCAGGCCGCCCAGTGCGATCCACAGAAACTCCTGCGTGACCTGGGTCCAGGAGAACAGGCCGGTCAAGGTGGCGGCGATGGCGAATTTCAGCGCCACCAGGCCCGATGCATCATTGAGCAGCGATTCGCCTTCGAGCACATGCATGGTGTGGGCCGGCATGCCCAGGTTGCGCGTGATGGCCGAGACGGCCACCGCGTCGGTGGGCGATATCACGGCGGCCAGCGCAAAGGCCACGGTCAGCGGGATCTCCGGAATCATCCAGTGGATCAGGTAGCCCAGGCCAATCACGGTAAACAGCACCAGGCCGAAGGCCAGCCGCAGTATAGGGCGGTACAGCGCAAAGAACTCGCGCTTGGGAATGCGCCAACCGTCGGCAAACAGCAGCGGCGGAATGAACAGCAGCATGAACAGGCCGGGGTCGAAATCGATATGCAGGCCTTTTTGCGGCCAGGACAGCGCAGCGCCCAGCATGATCTGGATCAGGGGCAGCGGAATGGCCCGGATGTAGCGCGCAATGATGCCGGTGACGGCACCGATCATCAGTACGAGCAGGACGGTTTCGACGGTGTGCATGGTGCGGATTCGTTTGGCAGCAGACTATTTTTAAAGAAAACGCGTTTCTGAACGGAACGCTAGAACATTGAAGAGGACAAGCATGAGCAAACTCGCAACCCAGCTGAATGCCCGGTCGGCAGATTTTCAGACCAATGCGCAAGCCATGCGCAGCATTGTGGAGGACCTGCGGGCCCAGTCTGCCAAGGTGGCGCAAGGCGGTGGTGAAGCCGCACGTGCCAAGCACCTGGGCCGGGGCAAACTGCTGCCGCGTGACCGCGTGCAGATGCTGCTGGACCCCGGCACGCCCTTTTTGGAGCTGGCGCCACTGGCTGCGCTGAACATGTACAACAACGATGCACCGGGTGCGGGCTTGATCGCCGGCGTGGGCCGGGTCAGTGGCGTGGACTGCATGATCGTGTGCAATGATGCCACGGTCAAAGGCGGTACCTACTACCCGATGACGGTAAAAAAACATTTGCGCGCCCAGGAAGTGGCGGCGCAAAACCGCCTGCCCTGCATTTACCTGGTCGATTCTGGCGGCGCCAACCTGCCCAACCAGGACGAGGTCTTCCCCGACCGCGAGCACTTTGGCCGCATCTTCTACAACCAGGCCAATATGTCGGCCCAGGGCATTGCGCAGATCGCCGTGGTCATGGGCTCCTGCACTGCTGGCGGCGCCTATGTGCCGGCGATGAGCGATGAGTCCATCATCGTGAAGAACCAGGGCACGATCTTTCTGGGTGGCCCTCCGCTGGTGAAGGCCGCAACCGGCGAGGTGGTGAGTGCCGAAGACCTGGGCGGTGGCGATGTGCACACCCGCCTGTCCGGTGTGGCCGACCACCTGGCCGACAACGACACCCATGCGCTGGCGCTGGCCCGCAAGGCCGTGAGCCACCTGAACAAGTCCAAGCAGCCCAATGCCGGCGACAAGGCACCACAGGCACCGGCCTACCCGGCCGATGAGCTGTATGGCGTGATCCCGGTCGATACGCGCAAGCCTTTCGATGTGCGCGAAATCATCGCCCGCATTGTCGATGGCAGTGATTTTGACGAGTTCAAGGCCCGTTTTGGCGCCACCCTGGTCTGCGGCTTTGCCCGTGTCGAGGGCATGGAAGTGGGCATCATCGCCAACAACGGCATTCTGTTCAGCGAGTCGGCCGTCAAGGGCGCGCACTTTATTGAGCTGTGCTGCCAGCGCAAGATTCCGCTGGTGTTCCTGCAGAACATCACCGGCTTCATGGTGGGCCGCAAGTACGAGAACGAGGGCATTGCCCGCCACGGCGCCAAGCTGGTGACGGCAGTGGCCACGGCCAGCGTACCCAAGTTCACCATCATCATCGGCGGCAGCTTTGGCGCCGGCAACTACGGCATGTGCGGCCGGGCCTACAGCCCGCGCTTCCTGTGGATGTGGCCAAACGCACGCATCAGCGTGATGGGCGGCGAGCAGGCGGCCAGCGTGCTGGCCACGGTCAAGCGCGATGGCATCGAAGGCCGGGGCGGCGCCTGGACGGCGGAAGAGGAAGAGGCCTTCAAGGCGCCCATCCGCCAGCAGTACGAGGACCAGGGCCACCCTTACTACGCCTCGGCACGCCTGTGGGATGACGGCGTCATCGACCCGGCAGACACCCGCCGCGTGCTGGCGCTGGGCCTGGCAGCCACCCGCAATGCACCGATCGAGGACACCAAGTTCGGCGTCTTCCGCATGTAAGGCCCTGAGACAGAGAGGACACCATGAAAAGCACATTCTTGACCGTTGAAGCCACCGGCCCGGTAGCCACCATCACCCTGACCCAGCCCGATGTGCGCAATGCCTTCAGCGACGAGGTGATTGCCGACATCACCCGCGCCTTTAGCTGGGTGGGTGCGCAGGCCCAGGTCCGCGCCGTGGTGCTGGCTGCCGAAGGCCCGGCCTTTTGCGCGGGCGCCAACCTGAACTGGATGCGCGCAATGGCTGACTACAGCCGCGAGGAAAACCTGGTCGATGCCGGCAAGCTCGCCGAAATGCTGCGCGTGATCTACACCTGCCCCAAGCCGACGATTGCGCGGGTGCAGGGCGACGTCTACGCCGGTGGCATGGGCCTGGTGGCCTGCTGCGACATGGCGGTGGCGGCCAGCCACGCTGGTTTTTGCCTCAGCGAGGTGAAGATCGGCCTGATCCCGGCCACCATCAGCCCCTATGTGATCCGCGCGATGGGCCCGCGTGCGGCGCACCGCTACTTTCTGACCGGTGAGCGCTTTGACGCCGCCGAAGCGCTGCGCACCGGCTTTGTGCACCAGGTGGTGGAGGCCGAGGCGCTGGACAGCGCCGTCGACGGCCTGCTCAAGCACCTGCTGAGCGCCAGCCCGGCCGCGGTGCAGGCCTGCAAAAAGCTGGTGCTGGATGTGGCTGGCCGCGAGGTGGACGAGGCGCTGATCGCCGAGACGGTGGCCGGCATTGCCGATATCCGCGCCAGCGCCGAAGGCAAGGAAGGCGTGCAGGCATTCTTGAACAAACGCAAACCCAGCTGGCTGGGCAGCTGATGTACCTATAACGCGGCCTTGGATGGCAGACAGCAAGCAGGCATTGGCGCTATAAACAGCGCGTTTAAACAGCGTGTTTGCTGACTGGCACTGAGGAGCACCCACCATGGATATCTGGAACACCATCGTCAACTGGCTGCACGGCATCGGCCTGCATCTGGACAAGGACACCGCGCAAACGGTGGGGCAGGCGGCCGACCAGGTCGGCCAGGTGGCTGGCCAGATGGGCCAGGCCATGGCGCAGTGGGACTGGGGCCAGCTGATGGCCTTGGCGGCTGCGCTGGGCTGGGCCAGCGGCTTTCGGCTTTACGCGGTGGTGTTTGTGACGGGCATGCTGGGCGCCACCGGCGTCCTGCACCTGCCCGGTGGGCTGACGGTGCTGCAGCAGCCGGTGATCCTGTTCATCAGCGGCGCGTTGCTGTTTGTCGAGTTCTTTGCCGACAAGATTCCTGGCGTGGATTCGGTCTGGGATGCGGTGCAGAGCGTAGTGCGTGTGCCGGCGGGTGCGGCCTTGGCGGCCAGCGTGTTTGGCACCGACAACGCGACGATGGCCACGGCGGCAGCCCTGATGGGCGGCACCCTGGCGCTGAGCAGCCAGGTGGCCAAGACCACGACACGCGCGGCGATCAACACCAGCCCGGAGCCTTTCTCCAACTGGGGCGCCAGCCTGATGGAGGACGGGGTCTCGATCGGTGCGGTGTGGCTGGCCATCAACCACCCGCTGGTGTTTGCGGTGGCGCTTGCCGTGGTGCTGGTGCTGATGTGGGTGATGACCTGGGTGTTGTGGAAGTTTTTGCGGGCCGTGGTGCGCCGGATTCGCCGGTGGCTGGGCCATGAAGAGCCGGTGGCCTTGGCCGCCACGGGCGCGGATCACCAACGATATTGACCGAGGGCTTGCAAAGGCGGGCCGGGGTCAGGGAAGAAGACTGAGGAGATTGTTCTATGTTCTCGAAAATTTTGATCGCCAACCGTGGTGAGATTGCCTGCCGCGTCGCCGCTACCGCCCGCCGCATGGGCGTCAAGACCGTGGCCGTCTACTCCGACGCCGACGCCCATGCCAAGCATGTGGCCGCCTGCGACGAGTCCGTGCACATCGGTGGCAGCGCGCCCAAGGACAGCTACCTGCGCTGGGAACGCATCATCGAGGCCGCCAAGGCCACCGGTGCGCAAGCCATCCACCCCGGCTACGGCTTTCTGAGCGAGAACGAAGACTTTGCCGTGGCCTGCGCCGCTGCTGGCCTGGTCTTCATCGGCCCGCCTGCCAGCGCCATCCGTGCGATGGGCCTGAAGGCCGAATCCAAGCAGCTGATGGAAAAGGCCGGCGTGCCGCTGGTGCCTGGCTACCATGGCGCCGGGCAGGACCCGGCCATGCTGCATGCGGAGGCCGACCGCATCGGCTACCCGGTGCTGATCAAGGCCAGCGCTGGCGGCGGTGGCAAGGGCATGCGCCTGGTCGAAAAGAGCGAGGACTTTGCCGCCGCGCTGGAGTCCTGCAAGCGCGAGGCCATCAACAGCTTCAGCAATGATGCGGTGCTGATCGAGAAATACGTGCTGCGCCCCCGCCATATCGAGATCCAGGTGTTTGGCGACAGCCAGGGCAACTGCGTCTACCTGTTCGAGCGCGACTGCTCGGTGCAGCGCCGCCACCAGAAGGTGCTGGAAGAGGCTCCTGCGCCCGGCATGACGGCCGCACTGCGCCAGCAGATGGGCGAGGCGGCGGTAGCAGCGGCCAAGGCCGTGGGCTATGTGGGGGCGGGCACGGTGGAATTCATCGTCGAGCAGCCCGGCGGCTACGACCAGCCCGAGGCGATGAAGTTCTACTTCATGGAAATGAACACGCGCCTGCAGGTGGAACACCCGGTGACCGAGGCCATCACCGGCGAAGACCTGGTGCAGTGGCAGCTGCTGGTGGCCAATGGCCAGCCGCTGCCAAAGCAGCAGGCCGAGTTGAAGATCAGCGGCCACGCGATCGAAGCGCGCATCTGCGCCGAGAACCCGGACAACAACTTCCTGCCCGCCACCGGCACCTTGCATGTCTACCGCAAGCCCGATTGCAGCAGCTTTGCGATCAGCGATGTGCGCATTGACGATGGCGTGCGCGAAGGCGATGCCATCAGCCCCTTCTACGACAGCATGATCGCCAAGCTCATCGTTCATGGCGCCGACCGCGCCCAGGCGCTGGCGCGGCTGGATGCAGCGCTGGCGGCCGTGCGCATTGTCGGCTTGCAGACCAATGTGCAGTTTCTGCGCCATATCCTGGCCACGCCCTCGTTTGGCCAGGCCAAGCTCGATACGGCACTGATCCAGCGCGAAGAGGCACTGCTCTTCAAGCAGCGCGGGCTGGGGCTGGATACCGCTGCGGCCGCTGCCGTGGTGGCCGAGCTGTTGCAGGAGCGCGCTACCGAGAGCAACGACCCCTTCAGCCGCCGCGATGGCTGGCAATCGCATGGCGTGACCGAGCGCCGTTTTGACTTTGAGTTTGGCGGCGACAAGCTGCAGGCCGCGCTGCGCTACGAGGCCGGTGGCCTGGTGCTGACGGTGGGCGATGCCACCGGCCCGCTGCAGTTCAGCGCCAACGGCGAGCTGGTGGAGCTGCAGTTCAACGGCCAGCGCGACCAGGTGCAGACCTGGCAGCAGGGCGAGGTGGTGCATGTGTTCGCCCCACGTGGCGCGGCCGAGATCACCGCCATCGACGCGCTGGCCCATGCCGGCGACGCTGGCAGCGAAGGCGGGCGCCTGACAGCCCCGATGCCGGGCAAGGTGGTGTCGTTTGCGGTCAAGGCCGGTGACAAGGTCAGCAAGGGCCAGCCGCTGGCGGTGATGGAGGCGATGAAGATGGAGCACACGATTGCCGCCCCGGCCGATGGCGAGGTGCTGGAGCTGCTGTTTGCACCCGGCGACCAGGTGAGCGAAGGCGCCGAACTGCTCAAGCTGCAGGTCGCTGCGTCCTGAAGTGTGCGGCTGCGCTGTCTGTGACGGCGCGGCGCTGCTTTCTGTGCTGAAATGCCGGCCATGAAAATTCTCGTCTACACCGACAGCGATGAGCTCCAGCCCTGGCTGGATGCGATTCGCCTGCACCTTCCCCAGGCCCAAGCCAGCGGCTGGACACCCGGCATGGCCCAGGCCGACTACGCACTGGTCTGGAAGCCGCCGCAGCAGCTGTTGGACGAGCAGGGCGCCGGCCTCAAGGCGATCTTCAACATGGGCGCGGGTGTGGACGCGCTGTTTGCCCGCCAGCTGCCGCCCGGTGTGCCGGTGCTGCGGCTGGAAGACGCCGGCATGGCCGTGCAGATGGCCGAGTATGTCTGCCATGCGGTCATCGACCATTTCCGCGATCTGGCGCCTTACCGGGCGCAGCAAAGCGCCGGCGTCTGGGCGCAGCAGCCCTTGCGCTCGCGCAGCGACTTTCCCGTCGGCGTGATGGGCCTGGGTGTGCTGGGCGAGCGCGTGGCCCAGGCGGTGGCGCAGTTTGATTTTCCGGTGCGCGGCTGGAGCCGCTCGCCCAAGCAGATCGCCGGTGTGGACTGCTATGCAGGCAGCGCGCAGCTGCCGGCCTTTTTGCAGGCCACGCGCATCCTCGTCAACCTGCTGCCGCTGACCCCGCAGACCGAGAACATCATCGACGCCGGCCTGCTGGCACAGCTGCAGCCGGGCGCCTATGTGATCAATGTGGCGCGCGGCGCGCACCTGGTCGATGCCGACCTGTTGGCTGCGCTGGACAGCGGCCAGGTCGCAGGCGCCACACTGGATGTGTTCCGCACCGAGCCACTGCCCGCCGGGCACCCGTTCTGGCAGCAGCCGCAGATCCGCATCACGCCGCACAGCTCCGCCCGCACCTTGCCCGAAGAGACCTTGCAGCAGATCCTGCACAAGCTCCGGGCCTTTGCCACCGGAGAGAAGCCTGGCGGCATGGTCTATGCCGATCGCGGATACTGATTCCGCCCCCCGTTTTTAAGAAATACCCCAGGAGACGCCCCATGGCCCGCTACCCCCAACGTGTCCAATTGATTGATGTCGGCCCGCGTGATGGCCTGCAGAACGAGAAATCTCCGGTGCCGGCGGCCGTCAAGATCGAGCTGACCCACCGCCTGCAGGATGCGGGCCTGACCGAGATCGAGGTGACCAGCTTTGTCAGCCCCAAGTGGGTGCCGCAGATGGGCGACAACGCCGAGGTGATGGCGGGGCTGGCGCGCAAGGCCGATGTGCGCTATTCGGTGCTGACCCCGAACATGAAGGGCTATGAAGCGGCCGTGGCCTCCCAGCCCGATGAGATCGTGGTGTTTGGCGCGGCCAGCGAGGCCTTCAGCCAGCGCAATATCAACTGCTCGATTGCCGAGAGCATCGAGCGCTTTGCCCCCGTGGTGGCAGCGGCCAAGGCTGCCGGCATTGCCGTGCGTGGCGCGATGAGCTGCACCGTGGGCTGCCCTTACGAAGGCGAGATTGCGCCTTCGCGCGTGGCCTACCTGGCCGAGCTGATGAAGGGCATTGGCGTGGAGCGCGTGGACGTGGCCGACACCATTGGCGTGGGCACGCCGATCAAGGTGCAAAAGGCGCTGGAAGCGACCTTGCAGTATTTCAGCGTCGACCAGGTGAGCGGCCATTTCCACGACACCTATGGCCAGGCGCTGCCCAATACGCTCGCGTCGCTGGAGTTGGGCATCTGGAACTTCCAGTCCTCCATCGCCGGCCTGGGCGGCTGCCCCTATGCCAAGGGCGCGACCGGCAATGTCGCTACCGAAGACCTGGTCTACATGCTGCATGGCATGGGCATCGAGACCGGCATTGACCTGGACAAGCTGGTCGATGCGGGCATCTATATCAGCGACTTTTTGCAGCGCAAGCCCAACTCGCGCGTGGCCGTGGCGCTGATGAACAAGCGCGCTGGCTGAGGGGCCGAGGCGGGGTTGCGAATGCCCGGGGTGCTGCAGCCGCCGGCGCAAGTCGGCACAATCATGGCTTAATCAGGAGTCAAACCATGTGTGGAGCGGAGTTGCTGAGCCTGCCCGAAGGGGTGCAGCGGGTAGCCAGGGTGCTGCAGGACAAGGGCCATCCGCATGGGCCGCAGATGCTGGAGGTCTCAGCGCGCACGGCCCAGGAGGCGGCAGATGCGCTGGGCATTGCGCTGGGCCAGATCGCCAAGAGCATTATTTTTCGCCGTAAGATCGACGATGCCTGCGTGCTGGTCATCACCTCGGGCGACTGCCGCGTGGACGAGACCAAGGTGGCTGCGCTGGTCGGCCCGGTAGGTCGCGCGGATGCGGATTTTGTCAAAACCCGCACCGGCTTTGCGATTGGCGGTGTGTCGCCGGTTGGCCATGTGACCAAGCCCGTTACCCTGATCGACCGCGAGCTGTTCCGCTTCGAACAGATTTGGGCCGCTGCAGGCCACCCGAACGGCGTGTTTGCGCTGGCGCCGGCCGATCTGGAAGCCCTGACCGGCGCGCCGGTGGCCGATGTGGTCAAGGAGGCGGCATGACAGAACAAGTGGACAAGCCGGTGGAGTTGCCGGTGGCCTCGCCCGCACCGCTGGCAGCCCGCACCAAGCAGGTGCGGGTGACCGGTGCCTTTGCGGCCGATTACGCCGATATCGTGCCATCGCCCTGTGTGTCGCTGTGCAAGATGAATGCCGACCGCAGCCACTGCATCGGCTGCTACCGCTCGATTGACGAGATCCGCGCCTGGTCCAAGGCCGATACCGCTGAACGCCAGCAGATCTGGCTGCAGGCGCTGGGCCGTGCGGGCCTGGGCACTAATGGCCGGCCGCTGCTGCCGACGGTCTGACAGGAGCCGGGTATGAAAAGCATCGATTTCTACCTGGACTTTGTCTCTCCCTATGCCTGGCTGGCCTTCCATGCGTTGCCACAGGCGCTGCAAGGCCATAGCGTGCATGTGCGCTACCGGCCCGTCTTGCTGGGGGCGCTGCTGCAGCAGCATGCCAACCCCGGCCCAGCCGGCATTGCCGGCAAGCGCGAATGGACCTACCGCCATGCCAGCTGGCTGGGCCACAGCCTGGGCTGCGGTCTGCAAATGCCCGCCCAGCATCCCTTCAACCCCTTGCCCTTGCTGCGCCTGGCCTTGCGCACCGGCCAGGGCGGCTGCATCAACCGCTTCACGGCCGATGCCATCTTTCGCCATGTCTGGCTGGGTGGCGCCGATGCGCTGGATGCGCAGCGCCTGCAGGCCTTGGAGCAAACGCTTGCCGAGCAGCTGCGCCATGGCGATGCGGCCGAACAGGCAGCCAAGCAGGCCTTGCGCAGCAATACCGATGCGGCGGTGGCTGCCGGCGTGTTTGGCGTGCCCAGCATGCTGCTGGACGACAAGCTGTTCTGGGGCCTGGATGGCCTGCCGATGCTGAGCGCCTACCTGAACGGCGATGCCTGGTTTGCCGATGGCCAATGGGATGCGGCAGCCGACCGCCCCTCCGGCTTGGCCAAGCGCTGATATGCGCTGATTTCCGGCTTCTGCGCCGTTGAAAACACCTTTCCCAGCGGTTTTGCCAGCCCTGGGACTTTCCCTTGGTTGCTGCTGCAGTGCAGCGATTTTCCACATGGCAAAACGGTTTCTGCGGGTTGCGCTGGATTTTGTCAGCGAATTGTCAGCAGCTTGCAAGCTAGTGTTGGAAAACCGTCAGACTTGGGTCAGCGCTTGCTTGAAGAATGCAGTGTCCGCCAAACAAAAGAGCGGCAACACTACAAGGAGACAACAGCATGGCAACCAGTGCAGCAGCACGGCCGATGACAAAGGAGGAGCGCAAGGTCATCTTTGCCTCGTCACTCGGTACCGTTTTTGAGTGGTACGACTTCTATCTCTACGGTTCGCTGGCGGCCATCATCGCCAAACAGTTCTTCTCCGGACTGGACCCAACCTCCGCCTTCATCTTCGCCTTGCTGGCCTTCGCGGCCGGCTTCATCGTGCGCCCCTTTGGCGCACTGGTGTTTGGCCGCCTGGGCGACATGATCGGGCGCAAGTACACCTTCCTGGTCACCATCTTGCTGATGGGCGCATCGACCTTCATCGTCGGTATCCTGCCCAACTACGCCAGCATTGGCGTGGCAGCGCCCATCATCCTGATCGTGCTGCGCATGCTGCAAGGTCTGGCGCTGGGTGGTGAATACGGTGGTGCGGCCACCTACGTGGCCGAGCATGCACCGCACGGCAAGCGCGGTGCCTACACCTCCTGGATCCAGACCACGGCGACCCTGGGCCTGTTCCTGTCGCTGTTGGTGATTCTGGGCACGCGTACCCTCATGGGCGAGCCTGCCTTCAATGACTGGGGCTGGCGCATTCCGTTCCTGGTGTCGATCATTCTGCTGGGCGTGTCGGTGTGGATCCGCATGACCTTGTCCGAATCGCCGGCGTTCCAGCGCATGAAAGCTGAAGGCAAGACCTCCAAGGCCCCGCTGAAGGAATCCTTTGGCCAGTGGAAGAACCTGAAGATCGTGATCCTGGCGCTGGTGGGTTTGACCGCTGGTCAGGCTGTGGTTTGGTACACCGGCCAGTTCTACTCGCTGTTCTTCCTGACGCAGCAGCTCAAGGTCGATGCGGTGACCGCCAATCTGATGATTGCCGTGGCCCTGCTGATCGCCACCCCGTTCTTCGTGATCTTTGGTACCTTGTCCGACAAGATCGGCCGCAAGCCCATCATCATGGCGGGCTGCCTGCTGGCCGTGCTGACCTACTTCCCCGTGTTCAAGATGCTGACCGAGGCGGCCAACCCCGATTTGGCAGCGGCGCAAGCCAAGAACAAGGTGGTGGTCGTGGCCAACCCGGCCGAGTGCTCCTTCCAGTTCAACCCGACGGGTACCTCCAAGTTCACCAGCTCCTGTGACGTGGCCAAGCAACTGCTGGCTGCCAATTCGGTGAGCTATGAAACCGAGGCAGCACCTGCCGGCACGACGGCGGTCATCAAGATCGGCAACGACACCATCCCCAGCTATGCGGCTGTGGGCCTGAGTGGCGACGATCTGAAGGCCAAGGATGGGGCCTTCAAGAAGGCTGTGGCGGAAACGCTGGCCAAGGACGGCTACCCGACCAAGGCCGATCCATCGAAGATGAACAAGGTGCTGACGGTGGTGCTGCTGACCTACCTGGTGCTGCTGGTGACCATGGTCTACGGGCCCATCGCCGCGATGCTGGTGGAAATGTTCCCCACCCGTATCCGCTACACCTCCATGTCGCTGCCCTATCACATCGGCAATGGCTGGTTTGGTGGTCTGCTGCCCACGACGGCCTTCGCGATCGTGGCCCAGACCGGCAATATGTACAACGGTCTCTGGTACCCGATCATCATCGCCGGCATCACCTTCGTGATCGGTACCTTGTTCGTTCGCGAAACCAAGGATATCGACATCTACGCCGACGACTAACCACGCAACTGCGAGCAGGCCGCGGATATTGGCAGCGTCAGATACCCGAGGCCTTCACCTCCCAACAGCACCTTCGGGTGCTGTTTTTTTTGCGGCATTTCTAACTCTCATGGTTACTACCAGGGTCTGTCATCAAAGTGTGGTAGCGATGCGTCACTCTCTCAAAAACTGCACGATATTCAGAGCGCTAAATGGGGTCTGCCGCCTAGAATTAACAATATGTGACGGGCTGAATATGTCTCTGTGCAAACCGACTCAGCACCGTCCAACCATTTTTAATTACTCCATCCCCGAGGACACTATGCGTTCACTGAATCGTTTGATGATTGCCACCTTGGCCATTGCTGGCTCTACCGCTGCACTGGCGCAAAGCAGCGTGCAGGTTTATGGCCGTGTGAACACCTCGGTGGAACGCCAAAAGGTAGGCGACGTGTCCACTACCGGCCTGTTCAACAACGCATCGCGTATCGGCTTCCGTGGCACGGAAGACCTGGGTGGTGGCCTGAAGGCTGGCTTCGTGCTGGAATCGGGTTTCAACTCGGATGACGGCTCGGGCACCGGTTCTGCTGGTGGTCTGACCTTCCGCCGCCAAAGCGAAGTGAACCTGGCTGGCAACTTCGGTATGCTGCGTCTGGGCACCTTCACTTCCGAGTCCTACTACGCAGTGGCCGACTACGGCGTGCTGGACCAGCCTAACCACGATACCGGTTCGCTGTCGGATGCGCTGTACAGCTACGTGATGCGCGACTCGAACAAGATCGCCTACCGCACCCCCGTGTTCCTGGGCGGCCTGACCATCGAAGGCGCTGCATCGTTCCACGAAAAGGCTGCCGGCACCAACGACAAGCACGGCTACGACCTGGCTGCCAACTGGGAAAGCGGCCCTCTGGCCCTGGGTGCTGGCTTCAGCAAGGTGGGTGGCGACAAGCAACTGGGTCTGCGCGCGCACTACACCATCAACGCCTTCCAGGTCGGTGCCTACTACCAACGCTCTGACGAAGAGCTGCGCGGCAAGCGCAACGCAGCCCGCGTGACCGGTATGTACACCATGGGTGCTTCCGAGTTTGTCGCTGGCTTCGGCTGGGCTGGCAAGTGGGACGACGTCAGCAACAGCGGCGCACGCCAGCTGATCCTGGGCTACAACTACAACCTGAGCAAGCGCTCCAAGCTGTACGCTGGCTACACCAAGGTCGACAACAAGGCCAACGCCAGCTACGCCACCGGCATTTCCGGCGCCGACTTCAGCACCTTCGCTGCTGGTATCCGCCACAACTTCTAAGCAAGCTTCGGGCGCCCAGCGCGCCTTCCGCTTCAGAACCCGCATTCGAGAGGATGCGGGTTTTTTTTATGCGCGTCTGGCATGCGATCCCTGCCGATCGCTGATTTGCTAATATCTGTAAATTTGTACAGTGGTTTGCAGGGCTTTGCCGCAAGCTGCGTTGCGCGCCAGGCGAACTCCCTAGAATGGTTGTTCACGATCATTTTGCTCCCCCACGCAGTCGTGTCAGCCTTCCAAACCTGGCATCCCGGGCTTCCTGCCTGGGCCTTGCTTATTTGGTTGCTGGACTGCGCCAACGAATTACTGGATAGCTCATCGGTATGTCTCAGGAAAACATTCGCATCCGTGGTGCGCGTCAGCACAACCTCAAGAATCTGGATCTGGATATCCGCACGGGGGAGTTGACGGTGGTGACCGGGCCCAGCGGCTCGGGCAAGTCCAGCCTGGTGTTCGACACCCTGTATGCCGAAGGGCAGCGCCGCTATGTCGAGACCTTCAGCGCCTATGCGCGCCAGTTCCTCGACCGCATGGACAAGCCTGCGGTCGACAAGGTAGAAGGCGTGCCGCCGGCGATTGCGATTGACCAGACCAATCCGGTGCGCAGCTCGCGCTCCACGGTGGGCACGATGACCGAGCTGAACGACCACCTGAAGCTGCTGGTGGCACGCGCCGGCCATCTGTTTGACCAGCAGACCGCCTTGCCGGTGCAGCATGACACGCCCGAGAGCATTTACGAGCAGCTGCTGCAGCGCACCCAGGCAGATGACCCGCGCATCGTGGTGACCTTCCCGGTCGAGCTGCCAGCCAACACCAGTGCCGAGCAGGTCGAGCAATGGCTGTCGGCCAGCGGCTTTACCAAGGTGCAGGCCGAGCGCGAGGTGGATGCCGTGCGCCACGCCGCTGCGGTGGACAGCAGCAAGAAAAAACCCAAGGCCGGCAAGCAGGCCGCGGCAGAGGCGCCCCAGCGGGTCAAGCTGCTCGATGTGGTGGCCGACCGCTTCCGCCTCAGCAAGGCCGAGAAAGCGCGCGTGATTGAAGCCATCGAGGTGGCCTTGAAGCGCGGCAGCGGCCATATGACGGTGTACGCCATTGCCGAGGCCGATGCCGAAGGCCACACCGCCGAGCCCGCGCTGTGGAAGTTCTCGTCCGGCCTGCACTGCCCGGAAAGCGGTCTGCGCTACCGCGAGCCGACGCCGTCGATGTTCTCCTTCAACTCGGCTGTGGGTGCCTGCGAGGCCTGCCGGGGCTTTGGCCGGGTCATTGGTGTGGACTGGGGTCTGGTGATCCCCAACGACAAACTGACCTTGCGCACCGGCGTGATCAAGCCGATCCAGACGCCGGCCTGGAAAGAGATTCAGGATGATTTGATGCGCCATGCCGAGGCGCAAGGCATTCCCCGCGATACCGCCTGGGCCAAGCTGACCGAGGCGCAAAAGGACTGGGTCATCAACGGCGAAGAGGGCTACAAGGACGGCAACTGGAGCCGCCAGTGGTATGGCATCCGCCGCTATTTCGAGTACCTGGAAACCAAGTCCTACAAGATGCACATCCGCGTCTTGCTGTCCAAGTACCGCAGCTACACGCCTTGCCCGGTCTGTGGCGGTGCACGCCTGAAGACCGAGAGCCTGCTGTGGCGCGTGGGCTCCAAGGCCGATGCTGATGCGGCCCTGCCGCCGGCGCAGCGCTTCATGCCGCGCGGTGTGGCCTGGAGCCGTGAGCAGCTGGAGGCCCTGCCAGGCCTGAGCCTGCATGACCTGATGCTGCTGCCGATCTCCCGCTTGCGGGTGTTCTTTGCCAGCATGGACATCCGCCGCAGCAACGACGGCGATGCGCAGGCGCTGCGGCTCCTGCATGAGGAGATCAGCAACCGCCTGCAGTACCTCTGCGATGTCGGCATTGGCTACCTGACCTTGGACCGCCAGAGCCGCACCCTGAGCGGCGGTGAGGTGCAGCGCATCAACCTGACTACGGCCTTGGGCACCTCGCTGGTTAACACCTTGTTTGTGCTCGACGAGCCCTCGATCGGCCTGCACCCCCGCGATATGGAGCGCATCACCGTTGCGATGAAGCGGCTGCGCGATGCCGGCAACACCCTGGTGGTGGTCGAGCACGACCCGGCGGTGATGTTTGCCGCCGACCGCATGATCGACATGGGCCCCGGCCCGGGCGAGAAGGGCGGCCAGATCGTGTTTGACGGCACCACGGCCGAGCTGCGCCATGCCGACACCCTGACCGGCGCCTACCTGGGCGGCCGCAAGCAGGTGGGCATGGGCGCCAAGCGCATGGTGACCGAGAGCACGCCAAGGCTGATTCTGGAAGGCGCGACCGAGCACAACCTGCAGAACGTGTCGGTGGATTTCCCGCTGCAGCGCATGGTGGTGGTGACCGGCGTGTCCGGCTCGGGCAAGTCCACCCTGATCCAGGATGTGCTGGCACCGGCCTTGATGCGCCATTTTGGCAAGCCGACCGAGCTGGCTGGTGCGCACCAGCGCCTGCTGGGGGCCGACCATCTCTCCGATGTCGTCTTTGTTGACCAATCGCCAATTGGCAAGACCGCGCGCTCCAACCCGGTCAGCTATGTGGGCGCCTGGGATGCCATCCGCGAGCTGTTTGCGACGGCACCGCTGTCATTGCAGCGCGGGTATACCGCTGGCAAGTTCAGCTTCAACAGCGGCGATGGCCGCTGCCCCACCTGTGGCGGTTCGGGCTTTGAGCATGTGGAGATGCAGTTCCTCTCCGACGTCTACCTGCGCTGCCCCGATTGCGATGGCAAGCGCTACCGCGCCGAGATTCTGGAAGTGCGCATCGAACGCGATGGCCGTTTGATGAACGTGGCCGATGTGCTGGAGCTGACCGTCAGCGAAGCCGCTGGCTTGTTCGCCAAGGACCGCGAGGTGATCCGCGCGCTGCAGCCCATTGTGGATGTGGGGCTGGAGTATGTGAAGCTGGGCCAGCCGGTGCCCACCTTGTCGGGTGGCGAGGCCCAGCGCCTGAAGCTGGCTGGCTTTTTGGCCGAGGCTGCCAAAAGCGCCTCCAAATCCAAGCAGAGCCTGGCGCGCAAAGGCACCTTGTTCCTGTTTGACGAGCCCACCACCGGCCTGCATTTTGAAGACATTGCCAAGCTGATGCGCGCGCTGCGCAAGCTGCTGGAAGCCGGCCATTCGCTGATCGTCATCGAGCACAACCTCGATGTGATCCGCGCCAGCGACTGGCTGATCGACCTGGGGCCCGATGCCGGCGAAGACGGCGGCAAGGTGGTGGAAGAGGGCACGCCCGAAGAGGTGCGCAAGTCTGGCCGCTCCTACACCGCGCAGGCGCTGCGTGACTACGAAGTGGCGATGCTGGGTGGGCGCACTGATGGCCAGCCCCATGAGGTGCGCGAGCCGCGTGCCGGCTATGCGCTGGAGCGCAGCACGCCGGCCACCGCAGCCGTGGCGCCCAGCGACAGCATCCAGATCATCAATGCCAAGGAACACAACCTGAAGAACCTGAGCGTGGATATTCCACGCGGCAAGTTCAACGTGGTGACCGGCGTATCGGGCTCGGGCAAATCGACCCTGGCCTTCGACATTCTTTTCAACGAAGGCCAGCGCCGCTACCTGGAATCGCTGAACGCCTATGCGCGCTCCATCGTGCAGCCGGCAGGCCGGCCCGAGGTCGATGCGGTCTACGGCATTCCGCCGACGGTGGCGATCGAGCAGCGCCTCTCGCGCGGTGGTCGCAAATCCACGGTGGGCACCACCACCGAGGTCTGGCATTTTCTGCGCCTGCTCTATGTGAAGTTGGGCGTGCAGCACTGCACCAAGGATGGTGCGGCCGTGCAGCCGCAAACGCCCGAGAGCATTGCCGCGCAGCTGATGACGCAGTACCGGGGCCAGCTGATTGGCCTCATGGCGCCGCTGGTGGTCGCCCGCAAGGGTGTCTACACCGAGCTGGCGGACTGGGCGCGGCCGCGTGGCTACACGCATCTGCGCGTCGATGGCCAGTTCCTGCCGACCACCGGCTTTCCGCGCCTGGACCGTTTCAAGGAACACACGGTTGAACTGCCGGTGGCCAGCATCGAGATCAAGCCCGAGAACGAAGCCCTGCTGCGCGACAAGCTGGCCACGGCGCTGGAGCTGGGCAAGGGCGTGCTGCATGTGCTCTCGGCCATCGACAGCCTGGAAGCAGCGATGCTGGCGGGCAGCGACACGGCGGCCATCGGCCAGCTGCAGGTGTTTTCCACCAAGCGCGCCTGCCCGGTCTGCGCCACCAGCTATGCCGAGCTGGACCCGCGCCTGTTCTCGTACAACAGCAAACATGGCTGGTGCCCCGATTGCGTGGGCACCGGTGTCAAGCTGACCAAGGACCAGCGCAAGGTCTACGACGACTCGGTGATGACCCAGGACAACCGGGGCCGCGAGCAAAGCTTTGAGGAGCCCGAAGCCGAGGACGTGGGCGAAACCACCTGCCCGACCTGCCAGGGCACGCGCCTCAATGCCACTGCGCGTGCGGTGCTGTTCCATGGCCAGGCGATCTCGTCGATCGCACGCCTGTCGGTCACCGATGTGCGGCTCTGGATCGAGGGGCTGCAGCTGTCGGGCCGCGAAAGCGATATTGCCCGCGACCTGGTGCCCGAGATCCACAGCCGCCTGGCCTTTCTGGAAGAAGTGGGCCTGGGCTATCTGACCCTGGACCGGGGCGCGCCCACCTTGTCGGGCGGCGAGGCGCAGCGCATCCGCCTGGCCGCGCAGCTGGGCAGCAATCTGCAAGGCGTCTGCTATGTGCTCGACGAGCCCACGATTGGCCTGCATGCGCGCGACAACCACATCCTGCTCAATGCACTGCACAAGCTGGGCGCCAAGGGCAACACCCTGGTGGTGGTGGAGCATGACGAGGACACCATCCGCCGCGCCGACCATGTGATCGACATCGGCCCCAGCGCCGGCAAGCGCGGCGGCCGCCTGGTGGCCCAGGGCACGACGCAGGATGTGATGGATGCCGCCGATTCGCAGACCGGCCGCTACCTGCTGCATGCGATGCGCCACCCCTTCCAGCCGCGCCGCCTGGTGCATGGTGTGGCAGATGCGGTGGCCGCGCCGGTGGAGGACGCCAAGCCCGTCGCCAAGAAGCGCACCAAGAAACAGATCGCCGCCGATGCGGCTGCCGCGCTGGCGGCCGACAGCGCCGAGGCCAATGCCGCGCTGGCCGCACCGGCCCGGGCCGATGCGATGGCGCCGCTGCACTGGCTGTCCGTGCTGGGTGCCAACCTGCACAACCTGCAGAACGTGGATGTGCGCGTACCGCTCAAGCGCCTGGTGGCGGTGACCGGCGTGTCGGGCTCGGGCAAATCGACCCTGGCGCGCGATGTGCTGCTGAGCAATGTGGCGGCCTGGGTGGGCCAGCGCGCCACCAAGGCCGGGCGCGACGACATGGACGCCGGCAAGGCCCCGGCGCTGGTGGGTTGCAAGGGCCTGCAGGGCTTTGAGGGCATTGACCGGGTGCTGGAAGTGGACCAGACCCCGATTGGCAAGACGCCGCGCTCCTGCCCTGCGACCTACATCGGTTTCTGGGACACGATCCGCAAGCTGTTTGCCGAAACCCTGGAGGCCAAGGCGCGTGGCTATGCGGCCGGGCGCTTCTCCTTCAACACTGGCGAGGGCCGCTGCCCTGCCTGTGAGGGCCAGGGCATGCGCACCATCGAGATGAGCTTTCTGCCCGATGTGAAGGTGCCTTGCGAGGTCTGCCATGGCGCGCGCTTCAATGCCGAAACCTTGGCGGTGACCTGGCGCGGCAAGAGCATTGGGGAGGTGCTGCAGATGGAGGTGGACGAGGCCGTGGCCTTCTTCGCCAGCATGCCGAGCATCGCCCATCCGCTGCAGCTGCTGCAGGATGTGGGCCTGGGTTATCTGACCCTGGGCCAGCCTTCGCCCACCTTGTCGGGCGGCGAGGCGCAGCGCATCAAGCTGGTGACCGAGCTGACCAAGGTGCGCGATGACATCACGCGCCGTGGCAACAAGGCGCCCCATACCTTGTATGTGCTCGATGAGCCCACTGTGGGCTTGCACATGGCCGATGTGGACAAGCTGATCCATGTGCTGCATCGCCTGGTGGACGCTGGCCACAGCGTGGTCGTGATCGAGCATGACCTAGATGTCATCGCCGAAGCCGACTGGGTGATCGACCTGGGCCCCGAAGGCGGCAACGCCGGCGGCCGCATTGTGGCTGCCGGTACGCCGGAAGACCTGGTGCAGGCGGGCACGCATACCGGCAAGGCGCTGGCGCCCGTGCTGGCGCGCTGAGCCGGTAGTGGGCCGCCAGGGCAGGGCGTTTGCTGACAGCGCGCCCTGCCAGGCCTGGGCACAATCGCAGAACCATCTGCAAGGAGCCCTTGATGCATATTGACCCCCGGCACCCGGAAGCCCCGCCTGTGAAAGACCCCGCCCCGCTGCAACCACCGCCGGTGCCTACGCCCGGCATTCCCTCGCCGATTCAGGAGTAGTGCCCAAAGGGCCTGGATACCGCGGTCCGGCGGCGTATGATCGCGGTTTTCTGAGCCCCTGACACCTGGCGAGCCACCATGCGCATATTGCTGATTGAAGACGAGCTGGAGATGGCCGCCTGGCTGGTGCGCGCGCTCAAGCAATCGAACATCGAGGCGGTACATGCCGCCCAAGCAGCGATGGCCACGCGCCTGCTGCCTGATGGCCGTTTTGATGTGGTGGTGCTCGATCTGCAACTGCCCGACCAGCATGGCTTTGACTGGCTCTCGGCCATGCGCGGCCAGGGCCGGCGCGAACCGGTGCTGGTGCTGACCGCGCAAGGCGCGGTGCAGGACCGGGTTGAAGGCCTGCACCGGGGCGCCGATGACTACCTGACCAAACCCTTTGATGTGGCCGAGCTGGAGGCGCGCCTGGCCGCGCTGCACCGGCGCAGCCAGGGGCGGGTGCAGGCCATGCAGCAATGCGGCTCGCTGCGCTATGACAGCAACCACCGCACCTTCTGGCTGGCTGACCAGATGCTGGCGCTGACCCCGCGCGAGCATGCGGCGCTGGAAGCGCTGATGGCGCGCACCGGTGCGCCGGTGGGCAAGTCCAAGCTGACGGCCAAGGTCTTTCCGCAGGACAGCACCGTCAGCCCCGATGCCATCGAGCAGGTGCTGCACCGGGTGCGGCGCAAGCTGGCTGGTGGCGATGTGCATATCGTGACCGTGCGCGGCCTGGGCTATATGCTCGAAACCCTGGTGCCCAAGAGCCCGGGCAGCATGCTTTCTGCCTGAACACCATGCGCTGGCGCCTGCGCTCCTCCAACGGCCTGCGTCTGCGCCTGCTCTGGGTGCTGGTGCCCGTGCTGATGGGCCTGCTGGTGCTCGACAGCTGGCGTGACAGCGTCAGCCTGGCGCGCGAGCTGGAGCGCGCCTATGACCAGAGCCTGCTGGAGCCGGCCCAAGCGCTGTCGGACAACCTGCGCTGGGATGCGGAAGGCCAGCTGAGCCTGGATGAGCCCTTGCACATCATCTCGATGTTCGAGGTGCTGAGCAGCCGGCGCAAATTTTTGCGCGTGCAGCTGCAGACGCCCGATGGCGCGCAGCAGCGCCTGCTGCTGGGTGCGAGCGAGTTCCCCGAGCCCGCGTATGACCCGGCCGACCCCAGCCGCCCCTTCCGCGCAGCCGACGATGGCACCCGCGTGCCCTACGCCGCCGAGGTGGACCACCAGCCAGTGCGGGTGCTGGCGCTGCTGCGGGTGCTGCATGACCAGTCGGGGCAGGAATGGCGTGTGCTGATCCAGACCGCGCAGACCAGCGCCGGCATTGAACGCACGGTGCGCAGCCTGATGTGGGACAGCCTGCTGCGCGATGGCCGCACCCTGCTGGTCCTGGTGCTGGTGGTGTGGCTGGGCGTGGCCTGGGGCCTGCGCCCGCTCAAGGCCTTGCGCCGGGCCGTGCAGCAGCGCCGCAGCGATGACCTGCAGCCGCTGGCCACCGAGGCAGTGCCCGGCGAGGTGCGGCCCCTGGTCGATGCGATGAACCTGCACCTGGCGCAGCAGCGCGATGCGCTGGCCCAGCAGCGCCAGTTTCTGGCCGATGCCTCGCACCAGCTGCGCACGCCCTTGGCCATTCTGAGCACGCAGACCGGCTATGCGCTGCGCGAGACCGACCCCGAGGCCGTGCAGGCCACCTTGCGCAGCATGCTGCAGCAGCTGCAGCGCGGCCGCCGCGTGTCCGAGCAGCTGCTGGCGCTGGCCCATGCCAGCCAGCCCACCGCCCAGCAGGCGCTGGAGAGCGAGGTCTGCGATGCCAATGCGGTGGCGCGCGAGGTGGTGCTGGCCTACCTGCCGCTGGCGCTGGACAAGCAGCAGGACCTGGGGTGGACCGATGTGCGCGGCCAGGATTTTGACGGCGACGTGGAGGGCGAGGCGGACCCGGGCGCTGCGATGGCCGCACCGGTGCAGGCCGCGGCCACCGCCGTCTATGAGCTGCTGGCCAACCTGGTGCACAACGCGATTGCCTACACCCCTGCCGAGGGACGTATCAATGTGTCGGTGCAGCGCGAGGGCGCCTGGGTGGAGATCCGCGTGCAGGACAACGGCCCCGGCATTGCGCCCGAGGACCGCGAGCGTGCCTTTGCGCGCTTCAGCCGCTTGCAGGCTGATGCGGCGCTGGCACCGGGCGGATCGGGCCTGGGACTGGCCATTGCCCGGGCCTATGTGCAGCGCTTCCATGGCGACTTGCTGCTGCAGGATGGCGATGCCAGCGATGGCGCTGCAGGCCGGGGGCTGACTGCCCTGGTGCGCCTGCCGCTGGCCACTGATCACTGCTGAGCGCGCTGTCCTTTAAGAGACTGTTTTCGCTAAGTAGATTTACGTATTTTGAGGCCCGGTCCGACGTTTGGCAGCTGTTTGGCAGCTTCGTTTTCTAGACTTTCCGCGCAAGTTGTAAGAAAAGGAGACGAACATGAGTCAACACAGGTCCACCCTCGCGGGTGCGCATGGGCGCCGGGCGCCCGCCAAGGAGCGGCCATGAGCGCCGGCGGCAAGAGCTACAACAAGGATTACTACGGCGGCGCGCTGATGATCCTGCTCGGTGGCAGCGCTGCCTACGCGGCACAAAGCTACAACATCGGCTCGCTGGCCCACATGGGACCAGGCTACTTCCCATTTGCGGTCGGCATTTTGCTGGCGCTGACGGGCGTGCTGATTGCGCTGAGTGCCAAGAAAAAAGGCCCCGGCGACGAAGCGGCGCTGGTGGGCCACAAGCATGACATTCCCGATTTCCGGGGTGCAGCCTGCATCATTCTGGGCACCATTGCCTTCTACTTCTGTGGCGAATACCTGGGCCTGCTGCCGGCGACCTTTGCCATCGTGTTTATCTGCGCTTTGGGTGACCGCAGCAACAGCGTCATGGCCTGCTTTGTGCTGGCCATGTCGATGATGATTGTCGCCGTGGTGATTTTCTGGTGGGCGCTGCAGGTGCAGATGCCGCTGGTCAGGTGGGGGATGTAAGCCATGGGACAAGCACTGCAAGACCTTTGGTACGGCTTTGGCATCGCCTTCCAGGGCCATAACCTGATGTGGTCGTTTTTCGGCGTCCTGGTGGGCAACCTGATCGGCGTGTTGCCGGGCATGGGCGCGCTGTCGGCGATCTCCATTCTGCTGCCACTGACCTACACCATGCATCCGGTGCCTGCCATCCTGATGCTGGCTGGTATCTTCTACGGTTCCCAGTACGGCGGCGCCATTGGCGCCATCTTGCTGAACCTGCCATCGCACCCGCCCCATGCAGTGACTTGCCTGGACGGCTACCCGATGACCAAGAAGGGCAAGGGCGGAACCGCGCTCGGTATCACGATGATCTGCTCGTTCTTTGCCGCTTCGGTCGGCATCATCGTGATGATCTTCGCCTCGCCACTGCTGACCACGATCGCGTTCAAGTTTGGCCCGGCCGAGCTGTTCTCCATCATGCTGCTGGGCCTGCTCGCAGGCTCGACCATGTCGCGCGGCTCGCCGCTCAAGGGCGTGGCCATGACCTTGTTCGGTCTGCTCTGCGGCATCGTCGGCACCGACGTGAACAGCGGTACCTTCCGCTTTGCCTTCGACATCCCGGACCTGAGCGATGGCCTGGAAATGGTGGCCGTGGCGATGGGCTTGTTCGGTATTGCCGACTTCCTGCTCAACGTCAACAAGATGAAGGCGATCACCAGCAACACCAAGATGCGCATCCGTGACATGCGCCCCTCGATGGGTGAGCTGAAGGAAGCCTTCTGGCCGATGGTGCGCGGCACGGCCGTGGGCACCCTGTTTGGCGCGATGCCCGGCACGGGCCCGACCATCACCACCTTCATCGCCTATGCGCTGGAGCAAAAGGTGGCCAAGGATCCGAGCCGTTTTGGTACCGGCATGATCGCTGGCGTGGCCGCCCCCGAGGCCTCCGCGCACTCGAAGACCCAGGTGGACTTCATTCCGACCATGAGTCTGGGCATCCCCGGTGACGCCGTGATGGCGCTGCTGCTGGGCGCGCTGCTGATCCAGGGCATTCAGCCTGGTCCTCAGTTGATCACCGAGCATCCGGACATTTTCTGGGGCCTGATCGCCAGCTTCTGGATCGGTAACGTGATCCTGATGATTCTGAACGTGCCGCTGATCGGCGTCTGGGTCAAGATGCTGGCCGTGCCTTACAAGTACCTGTTCCCGTCGGCGATGTTCTTCATTGCGGTCGGTGTGTTCACCACGCAAAACAGCCTGTTCCACATCTGGGAGGTGCTGGCCTTCGGCATCATCGGTGCCATCCTGATGGTGCTGGATTTCTCGGTCGCGCCGATCATGCTGGGCTTTGTGCTCGGCCCGATGATGGAAGAAAACTTCCGCCGTGCGCTGCTGCTGTCCCGTGGTGACATGATGGTCTTCATGCAGCGCCCCATCAGCGCGACCTTTGTCTGCATCAGCCTGTTCCTGCTGGCTGCTGTGACCTGGTCGGCCTGGCGCAAGCGCTCCAGCGTGAGCAAGGTGGCAGAGGCCATCGCGCAAGAGACCTCGGACGCTGGCGTGGTGGTGGCCAAGTAAGCCTCGCCGCCCCAAGCAAAAGCCGCTCCTCGGAGCGGCTTTTGCTTTTGGACAGGCGACGATCAGCGCTGCAGGCGGGCGAACTCCTGCGCAACCTCCGCATGGGCCTGCTGCATCGTGGCAGATGGCGGCGGCCCCATGCGGCTCACGACCACCGCAGCGATCCAGGCAAACACAAAGCCGGGAATGATCTCGTACAGACCCAGCCAGCCAAGCTGCTTCCAGACCAGTACGGTGACGGCACCGACGATGATGCCGGCCAGCGCGCCGCCACGCGTCATACGGCCCCAGAACAGCGACAGGATGATGACCGGGCCAAAAGCGGCACCAAAGCCCGCCCAGGCATAGCTCACCATGCCCAGCACCTTGGCCTCGGGGTTGCTGGCGATAGCAATGGCAATCAGCGCTACCAGCAGCACCATCGCCCGGCCCACCCAGACTAGCTCGGTCTGGCTGGCCTGCTTGCGCAGAAACACCCGGTAGATGTCTTCGGTCAGCGCGCTGGAGCAAACCAGCAACTGGCAGGACAAGGTGCTCATCACCGCAGCCAGAATGGCGGCCAGCAAGGCGCCGGCGATCCAGGGGTTGAACAGCTGTTTGGTGATCTCCATGAACACAGTCTCGGCATTGGCGTTCACTGCCGCAGCGCCTTCAGGATGGGCGGCGAAATACGGAATGCCGATAAAGCCCACGGCCACCGCACCGCCCAGGCACAGCACCATCCAGGTCATGCTGATGCGGCGCGCTGCAGGAATGGTCTGCACCGACGAGGCCGCCATGAAACGCACAAGGATATGCGGCTGGCCAAAGTAGCCCAGGCCCCAGGCCAGCAAGGAGACAATGCCCGCCACGCTGGCGCCGCGCAGCAGATCGAACTTCTCGGCGCTGACGATGGCATGCAGGTCCTGGCCGGGCTGCAGCTGGCCTTGCACCGCCAGCCAGGCGATCACCGGTGCCAGCAGCAAGGCGGTGATCATCAGCGAGGCCTGGATGGTGTCGGTCCAGCTCACGGCCAGAAAGCCGCCAATCAGCACATAGGCGATGGTGCAGGCTGCACCCACCCACAGCGCGGTGGTATAGGGCATGCCGAACATGTTCTCAAACAGGCGTGCGCCAGCGACGACACCGGAGGCGCAGTACAGGGTGAAGAACACCAGGATCACCAGCGCGGTGACGATGCGCAGCACATTGCTGCGGTCTTCAAAGCGGTTGGCCAGGTAGTCGGGCAGGGTCAACGCATTGCCGGCGCGCTCGGTGTAGAGGCGCAGGCGCCCGGCCACAAAGAACCAGTTGAGGTAGGCGCCAAAGACCAGGCCCACCGCAATCCAGGATTCGGACAGACCGGTGGCGTAAATGGCGCCTGGCAAGCCCATCAGCAGCCAGCCGCTCATGTCCGAGGCACCGGCCGACAGCGCGGTGACAAAGCTGCCCAGGCTGCGGCCGCCCAGGATGTAGTCGGACAGGTTCTTGGTGCCCAGGTAGCCGAGCCAGCCGATGGCCAGCATGGCCACCAGGTAGATGGCGAACATGATCGCCGTGGGATCGTTCCAGGAAAATTGCATCACGGTTCCTCCATATGTTGGGATTGCTTGGTGGTGAACAGGCGGGTGCGACTTGAAAACCCGCCCGGCCTGCAATATGGCACGGCTGGCGCTTTTGATTAATGGTGGTTATCGATATTGATGTGACGATAGGTAATAAGAAAGCCCCTGGCTGTGCGGCCAGGGGCTGAGCGAAGGGGGCGAGGAGGGCTATCAGGCGGGCAGGAAGCCGTCCACCGACAGGTAGCGCTCGCCGGTGTCGTAGGCAAATCCCAGCACCTTGGCGTTCGGTGGCAGCTCGGGCAGCTTTTGCGCGATGGCGGCCAGGGTGGCGCCCGAGGAGATGCCGACCAGCAGGCCTTCCTCGCGCGCGGCGCGGCGGGCGTATTCACGGGCGGGCTCGGCATCGACCTGGATCACGCCGTCGAGCACGCTGGTGTCGAGGTTGCGCGGGATAAAGCCGGCGCCAATGCCCTGGATGGGGTGCGGAGCAGGCTGGCCGCCCGAAATGACGGGCGAGGCGGTGGGCTCGACCGCATAGACCTTGAGCTGCGGGAACTTGGCCTTGAGCACATGGGCCACGCCGGAGAGGTGGCCGCCGGTGCCCACGCCGGTGATCAGCACATCCAGGCCATCGGGGAAATCGGCCAGCACTTCCTGTGCGGTGGTGCGTTCATGCACGGCGGTATTGGCGGGGTTCTCGAACTGCTGCGGAATCCAGGAGCCGGGGGTTTGCGCGGCCAGCTCTTCGGCACGGGCGATCGCGCCCTTCATGCCCTTTTCCTTGGGCGTCAGGTCAAAGCTGGCGCCATAGGCCAGCATCAGGCGGCGGCGTTCGATGGACATGCTCTCGGGCATCACCAGGATGAGCTTGTAGCCCTTGACCGCTGCGACCAGGGCCAGGCCCACGCCGGTATTGCCGCTGGTGGGCTCGATGATGGTGCCGCCGGGCTTGAGCGCGCCGGTCTTTTCGGCATCTTCGATCATCGCCAGCGCGATGCGGTCCTTGATGGAGCCGCCGGGATTGCTGCGCTCGGACTTGATCCAGACCTGGGCGCCAGCGCCGAACAAACGGTTGATATGGACCACCGGCGTGTTGCCAATGGTGTGCAGAATATTCTCAACTTTCATGGAGCCTCCAGCGGATCGGGATAAAAAAGGGGGTGGAAATTGCCGAACCATTGTGACGCAGTTGATCATTCCGTCTGGAATATCAATATGTCCAGGATGTTCTTAACGAAATGGGACTACAGCCACCCGCCCATCGGCCTTTCTTGATGGCCGTCAATACCGCCAGCAGCCCACCGGCCGAAGATGGGCACTGAACCACACCGCTGTGCAAGGAGGCCGTTTGCTGAGTTTCAACACCACCCTGGTTTTGCTGGGTATCTGCTGCGTCAGCCTGTTGCTGGGCTTTTCCTGGCGCGACAAGGTCTGGGCGCCCTGGCTGATGCTGCTGTCCATTGGCGGCCTGCTGGCGCTGATGGCCAGGATCATCTACGACCTGCTGGCGATGGGATGAACGCTCAGGCAGCCCGGCCGGCGGCATCCCTGGCACGGCGCAGCGGCGTTTTCCACAGCTCGGCCAGCAGCACGCCAAAAATGGTCATTGCGCCGCCCATCCAGAGGTAGCTGTGCAGCTGCTCCTTGGCCCAGGCCGAGGCGATCAGCGCGGTCAGCAGCGGGGTCAGGTTGAAGAACATGATCGAGCGACTCGGCCCGAGCTTGGCGACGGCCGTCATCCACATCCAGGTTGCCACGATGGAGGCCATGGTGCCGGCATAGGCGACCAGGTACCAGTTGTCCGCATTGAGGCCGACCTTGGGCGAGGCCAGGTAGAAGGGCAACTGCGCAAACATGGCCACCACCATCTGCAGGTACAGCAGCTGCCAGCTGGGCACGCGCGGCATGGCCCAGCGCTTGAGCAGGATGTTGTAGGCCGCATAGGCCAGGCAGGCCAGCAGCATCAGCAGATCGCCGCGGTTGATACCCTGTTCCAGCAGGGAGACGGGATGCCCCTCGCTGATCACCAGCACCACGCCGGCAAAGGCCAGCACCGAGCCGATGGCGCCACCGGCCGTCAGCACCTGGCCCAGCAGGCCCACGCAGATGCCCAGCACCACCAGCGGCGACAGGGTCAGGATGATGCCCATGTGCGTGGCCGTGGTGTAGGCGGCGGCAAAGTAGGCACAGCTTTGGTAGACCACCATGCCCAGCACGCCCAGCACCAGGATCTGGCCGGCATGGCCCCGGATGGCCTCGCGGTTGCGCCAGACCGCCGGAAGCAGCACGGGGGTGACCAGCAGCACCGCCAGCACCCAGCGCAGAAAGCCGATTTCAATGGGTGCGATGGCGCCAGCAGCTTGTTTGCTGACCACCGTGTTGCCGGACCAGATCAAGACCGCCAGCAGCGGATACAGGTATTGCATAGCTCAAGAACTCAAAAACATCTGGCTGCTATCATCGCTGTGGCAGGTTTAAAGCCTATAGCTGCAATCAGACATTTAAAGCACCAAGCCAGACATATTGCGCGGTGCGGCAGGCAAGGAGGCCAGGATGGCGACAGGCCAGGCACTGAAGATTTACGACGTGGATGCCGAGACGGCGCCCTATCTGGTGCGCTATGACGAGTTTGCCGCCGGCAGTTTTGCCGATGCGCACAGCCACCGGCCCGGGCATCTGAACTACACATCGCATGGCACGATGACCATCGTCACCCAGGGGCGCAGCCTGGTGGCGCCGCCGCAGTACGGCATCTGGATTCCGCCGGCGGTGGAGCACAACTGCTATGTGCCGCAGGCAGCGGTCTACCGCTCGTTCTATGTGCAGCCGGCGCTGTGCACGGGCCTGCCGCAGCATGCCTGCATCATCCGCATCAGCGCCATTGCGCGCAGCATCCTGGCCGATCTGGCCCAGCGCGACATACGCCGGCCCGCAACGCCCGAAGACCTGCGTCTGGCCGAGGTGATGGTGGACCAGCTGCGGCTGGCGCCGCCCGAGCACAGTTTTCTGCCATCGGCCCAGTCCAAGGCGCTGCTGGCGGTGCTCGATGCCCTCAAGGCCGAGCCCGGCAGCCGCCGCACCATGGCCGATTGGGCGGCATCAGTACACATGACCGAGCGCACCCTGGCGCGCCACTGCCACCAGGAGCTGGGTATGGGCCTGGCCGAATGGCGCCAGCGCCTGCGCCACCTCTGCGCGGTGGATGCGCTGGGCCAGGGCCAGACGGTGCAGGAGATCGCCTTTGACCTGGGCTACAGCACGGCCTCGGCCTTTATCGCGATGTTCCAGCGCGCAGCGGGCATGCCGCCCGAGCAGTTCCGGCGCGAGTTCAGCAGCGCGGTGGCGGAATAGGGCGGCAAGATGTGGTTTACCCCGGCAGCGGCATGCAGTTTTTGCGCAGCTGGCGCGGGCGGCTGCCATTCGGTGGAATAATCACGCCTGTGAAGCCTGCCAGACCGCCGCTGGTGCTAGTGCCGAAAGGCCGCACTGGAGGAACGTCCGGACTGCACAGGACAGCGTAGCAGCTAACGGCTGCCCACCGTGAGGTGAGGATCAGAGCAACAGAGACGAGTCCGGGGGGCGTACCGCAAGGTAAACCACCCGGGGTGAAACGGGCAATCTCTACGCGCAGCAATACCAAGTAGGCCAGCGTTGATGTGGTTCCGCAGAGTTGGCGGGTAGGTAGCGTCGAGCCGTGGTGGTGACACCCGGCCCAGAGTAATGGCGGTCACGCCTGGGGCAACCCAGGTGCACAGAATCCGGCTTATCGGCAGACTTCACACTTTGATAATGGAGAAAACGGCCACTGATCTACTTCGGTGGCCGTTTTGTCTTTTTGAGCGATGGACTCAGTCCTTTTTGCGGGCACGGGGATGGGCCTGGTCGTAGACCTGGGCCAGGTGCTGAAAATCCAGCCGGGTGTAGACCTGGGTGGTGGTGATGCTGGCATGGCCCAGCAGCTCCTGCACGGCGCGCAAATCCTGGCTGGATTGCAGCACATGGCTGGCAAAGGAATGGCGCAGCATGTGCGGATGCACCGGCGTGGTCATGCCGGCGACGAGGCTGCGCTCGCGCAGGCGTTGCCAGACGCTGGCGGCCGACAGGCGGGCGCCGCGCACGCCGATGAACAGGGCCGCATCGCAGGGCGCCACCTGGTCACGCACGGTCAGCCAGGCCTGCAGGGCCACCAGGGCCGCCTTGCCCACCGGCACCACGCGGCGCTTGCTGCCCTTGCCCAGCACATGGGCCTCGGCCGCTTCCATATCGATCCAGCCCAGCGCCTGCACGCTGGCAGCGGTATCCAGGCCCACCAGCTCGCCCACGCGCAGGCCGCTGCCATAGAGCAGCTCGACCATGGCGCTGTCGCGGGTCTGCACCCAGGGGTCGCCCTGGGCATGGCTGGCTTCGGAAAAGCGCACCGCATCGTCGACCGACAAGGCCTTGGGCAGTGGCTTGGGGGATTTGGGGGCGCGCACATCCTGCACCGGGTTGCGCTCGACCAGGCCTTCGCGGCCGGCCCAGGTAAAAAAGCCGCGCCAGCCACTCAGGATCAGCGCAATGCCGCGGCCACTGCGGCCTGCGGCATGCATCTGCGCAACAAAGCGGCGGATGTGCTGGGGGCCCAGCTGCAGCACCTCGGTCTGGGCCTCGGCCGCCATGGCCGACAGGCGCTGCAAATCCAGCGTGTAGAGCGTGTGCGTGCGTGGTGCCAGCCGCTTTTGCACGCGCACATGCTCCAGGTACTGGAGCATGGGGGCGCTGAGCGCGGCGGTGTCCATAGGGCCTAGCGCAGGCGGCAGAGCACGCTGGCGGCAATCTCGCCAATGCGCTCGAGCAGGTCGGTGTCCATGTCGGCCTGGAAGCGGGCCGGATCGGGCGAGCCCAGCACCAGCAGGCCCCAGGCGGGGGTGTCACCCAAGATGGCGCCGTCGCGCAGCGGCAGCAGCACCACCGACTGCACCTGGGCGCTGTCGGGCAGCCAGCCGGCCGGCTCGACACCGACATTGGGGCCGCAGTAGGGCGTGGAGAGCGAGCTCGCAAAGCTGCGGGCATCGGCGCTCACGCCCTGGGCGAAGGGTTCGTTCAGGTAGGTTTCGGCCACATCCCAGAGCCGCAGCGCGACCTGGGGCACCTCGAAGTGCTGCATCAGGCTCTCGGCAATCACCTCGGGCAGCTGCAGCGGGTTGCGGGTCTTGACGACATCGCAGGTCCAATGGTGGATGCGGTCGATAGTGTGGTGGTTCTGGCTGCCGTTGCGCATCATGTCCATGATTCGGTGCTCCAGGCCCTTGATCTTGTCGCGCAGCATCTCGGCCTGGCGCTCCTGAAGGCTGACGGTGCGGTTGCCGTAAGGGCTGACCATGTGCACGCCGGTCAGCACCTGGGCCTGGCGCTCGAAGAAATCCGGTGTCTGCACCAGAAACTCGGCGATGTCTTCTTCGGTAATGGGGGGAACCTGGTTGTTGTTTGCGCTCATCGGTCTCTCTCGTATCGGCTGTTCGCCGTCTCCTCAATCGGTAGCCGCAAGGTGCTGCGCCGTGCCTAGTCCGGAATGCTGATCTGCCCTTCGAACACGGTCGTGGCCGGGCCGGTCATCATCACTGGATCAGTGGCCTGGCCGCTCCAGACGATGGTCAGCATGCCGCCCCGGGTCTGCACATCCACCGGGCTTTGCAGCAGGCCCAGCTCGATGCCAGCCACCACGGCCGCGCAGGCGCCGGTGCCGCAGGCCAGGGTCTCGCCAGTGCCGCGCTCGAACACCCGCAGCCGCACCTGCTGCGCGGTTTGTACCTGCAGAAAGCCGACATTCACGCGCTCGGGAAAGCGGGGATGCGACTCCAGCACGGGGCCTTGGGATTCGACCGGTGCGCTATCCACATCATCGACCAGCATGACGGCATGCGGGTTGCCCATGGACACCGGCACGATGAACACGGTGCTCGGGTCGGTCGGCACCTGCAAGGCCAGCGGCCATTTCTGCGTGTGGTGCTGAGCCACTGGCGTAAGGCCGCTGGTGTTGAAGGGGACGTCTTCCGGCACCAGGCGGGGCTGGCCCATGTTCACGGTGACCCGGCCATCGGCCATCAGCTCGGGGGCGATCACGCCTTTTTGGGTCTGGACCCGGATCGCCTGCTTGTCGGTCAGGCCCTTGTCGTACACAAAACGTGCAAAACAGCGCGCGCCATTGCCGCATTGCTCCACCTCGCCGCCATCGGCGTTGTGGATGAGGTATTCAAAATCGATCCCTGGGGCGGGTGAGGGCCGTACCGTCAGGATCTGGTCGGCACCAACGCCAAAATGGCGGTCGGCCAGAAAGCGGTACTGGTCGGCACGCAAACCCAGGGGGCCAGCGGTCTCGTCGAGCACGACAAAATCATTGCCGGCGCCTTGCATCTTGGTAAATCGGATGTCCATCCGCCCATTATCGCTTTTTGGGCCCGGCCGGATGCGCTGGGGGACAGAGCGCGTAAGAAGCTGTTACTTGCAGCCCGCCCCGAGGTTGCAGATGCGGACAGTCTGGGGCGGTACGCCCCGCCCGCGCTGCGGGTGACACGGCCCAGCCATGCAAGTGTTGATAATGGGCCTATGACCCGTACCAGCCAGCTACTCCATGTGCAACGCGAGCCCGTACCGGCCCGCGCAGCCGCCACGGCCCTGTTTTTGCGCGATGCGCCTGACCCCCAGGCGGGACCAGGCGCCACCCGGCTGGAGGTGCTGATGTCGCGCCGCTCCGACAAGGCCCGCTTTGCCGCCGGGCACTATGTCTTTCCCGGTGGCGCGGTGGATGCCGGCGATGCCCTGCACCACGACCTGCTGGCGCGCCGCACGGCGCAGACCAGCGAGGAGCTGACCTATGCCCAGGCCGCCATCCGCGAAAGCATGGAGGAAATGGGCGTGCTGCTGGCCCGCCATGCCGATGGCCGCTGGGCCAGCCAGGCCGAGGTGGCCAGCATGGACCGCAGCCAGCCGCTGCTGCCCCAGTGTGGCGCGCTGGGCCTGACCCTGGCGGCCGATATGCTGTGGCCGCTGGCACGCTGGACGGCGGCGCAAGAGATACCGATCCGCTTTGATGTGCCCTTTTTGGTGGCGCGCATGCCTGAGGGGCAGGAAGCGGTGACCGATGACACGGAACAGTTCGAGGCGCTGTGGGTGCACCCCGCCCAGGCCTTGCAGCGCGCAGCCGACGGGCAGATGACGGTGATGTTCCCCACCCGGGTCACGCTGGAGCGCCTGGCGGCCTACCCGACGGTGCAGGCGCTGCTCGATGTGCTGCAGGCGCTGCAGCAGGTGCAGCCTGGCCAATGGCTTTGGCAGTCGATGCCGCGTGGCGCGATGGTCGATGGCGAGGTGCGCCGCTTTATGGAACACGAGACCGCCTACGGCGAGCTGGCCCTGGTCTGCCCCGATGGCCAACTGCACCATACCGTGGGCTGGCAGAGCGAACAGCCGGTGCCGCTGCTGAAGAACGTGCAGCGCCTGACGGCCGACAACGGCGGCACGATGACCGGCCCGGGCACCAACACCTACCTGGTCGGTGATGCCGAGACCGGCTACATCGTGGTCGACCCCGGCCCCAAGCCGCAGCTGCAGGACGACCCGCACCTGGCGCGCATTCTGGCTGCCACCGGTGGCGATATCCGCGCCATCGTCTGCACCCATTCGCATGCCGACCATTCCCCAGGCGCAGCGCCGCTGCAGGCGTTGGTCGCGCAGTCGGGCCGCAGCAAGCCGCTGATCTGGGGGCTGGCGTCTGCCTGCACCGCCCGCGCGGGCAGCCAGTTCACGCCGGACCAGGCACTGCAGGACGGCCAGGTGCTGCAGCTGGCCCACCCCAGCGACCCGGCGCGCAGCCACAGCCTGCGGGTGCTGCACACCCCCGGCCATGCCGCCAACCATGTCTGTCTGGTGCTGCAGGAAGACGGCCTGCTGTTCAGCGGCGACCATATCCTGAACGGCAGCACCACCGTGGTGGACCCACCAGACGGCAATATGCGCCTCTACCTGGCCTCGCTCGCCAAGCTGGCCCAGGCCTGCGAGCAAGACCAGATCGACTTCATCCTGCCGGCCCACGGCTATGCGCTGGCCCAGCCGCTGCAGGTGATTGCCAAGCTGCATGCCCACCGCATGGCGCGCGAAGACAAGGTGCGCCAGGCCATGGCCCAAGCGCCTGATGGCACACCGGAGGATTGGGTCGCGATTGCCTATGCCGACACGCCGGAGCGTCTGTGGCCGGTGGCCAAGCGCTCACTGCTGGCGCATGTGGAGCATATTCGCGGGATGTGAGGGTGGCTTGGGCCTTGCGCCCAAGCTCGCTTAGAGTTTGGGAATCTTGATGCGGCTGATCATCAGCGAGCCCGACACCGCAAACAGCAGCACCAGCGGGTGCAGGGTGAAGCCGCCGATCAGCAGCTTGCCAAACCACAGATCAGCCCGCACCGCATTCATCGCGGCGGCCAATGCCAGCAAGGCGACCAGCACGATCGAGGTCGGGATGGGTGTGCCTTCAAAGTACTTGACCTTGCCCGATGCGCCATCGGACAGCGCCTCGGCGGTCACGTTGTAGCGCGCCAGGCGCGAGACGCCGCAGGCCACAAAGTAGCCCAGCACAATGCGGTCCCACATTCCCTGCATGCCGCAGGCATAGGCAATGATGGCGGGCGCCACACCGAAGGAGATCACATCGGCCAGCGAATCGAGCTCGCGGCCCATGGCCGATGATTTTTGCCGCCAGCGCGCAATGCGGCCATCAAAGATATCGAAGATCAGCGCGGCCAGCACCAGCGCCGCGGCAAAGTAGATGTGCCGGCGGTCCGAGGTCTCCAGAAAGGTCATCGCCGAGAACAGCGCGCCGACGCCGCAGACGGCATTGCCCAGGGTGAACCAGTCTGCGAGGTGGAACTCGCGAATCATCGAAAAACGTTTGTGTGGACTATTCATGAAGGTGATGTCTACAGCCCGAATGCAAGGGCCGTCTGTGCTGCTGCGCTGTAGCTGACCATGGTACACGCTGTATCCGCCAGCGCCAAACCGGGCGTCGGCCATGCTCCATCAAGCGGGCAAGATCTCCATCAATCCTACAAACAATGTAGGCGGAGCCACAACATTGCAGGGCCAGACTTGCGGCACTCAAAACTGGAGCCCTCCGCCGTGACTTTCAATACCGAACAACTGCTGGCTGACGAAGCCCAATACTGCTCTTTTGGCGATACCGTTCACTACGTCAATCCCCCCAAGATCTTCAGCGGCTGCGAGGGCAGCTACATGGTTGACCAGGAAGGCACGCCCTACCTGGATCTGCAGATGTGGTACTCGGCCGTCAACTTCGGCTACAAGAACAAGCGCCTGGAAGACAAGATGATCGAGCAGCTGCGCGAGCTGCCCCAGGTCGCCAGCCAGTACCTGCACCCTACCAAGATCGAGCTGGCCAAGTTCATCGCGCAGGATGCCGAGAAGAAATGGGGCATGCCCGGCCGTGTGCACTTCAACGTGGGCGGCGCCCAGGCGATTGAAGACTCGCTCAAGGTGGTTCGCAATGCCACCAATGGCAAAAGCCTGATGTTTGCGTTTGAAGGCGGCTACCACGGCCGTACCCTGGGTGCATCGAGCATTACCTCCAGCTACCGCTACCGCCGCCGCTTCGGCCACTTCAGCGACCGCGCACAGTTCATCCCTTTCCCTTATCCGTTCCGCCGCCCCAAGGGCATGACCTCGGAAGAGTATGCGGACTCCATCGTGCAGGAGTTTGCGCGCAAGTTCGAGAACGAATACCACGCCGTCTGGGACCCCAAGACCCAGCAGTGCGAGTACGCGGCTTTCTATGTCGAGCCGATCCAGGGCACCGGTGGTTATGTGGTGCCACCGCCCAATTTCTTCCGTGGCCTGAAGAAGGTGCTGGACGACCATGGCGTGCTGATGGTGGTCGATGAAATCCAGATGGGCTTCTGGCGCACCGGCACCCTGTGGTCGGTGGAGAACTTTGGCGTCAAGCCCGATGTGCTGGTGTTCGCCAAGGCGCTGACCAATGGCCTGAACGCACTGTCCGGCCTGTGGGCCCGTGAAGAGCTGATCAACCCCACGGTGTTCCCACCAGGCTCGACGCACTCGACCTTTGCCTCCAACCCGCTGGGCACGGCCCTGGGCCTGGAAGTGATGAAGATGACCCACGAGATGGACTTTGGCCGCCAGGTGCGCGAGTCGGGTGCCTATTTCCTCGATGGCCTGCAACAGCTGCAAAAGCGCCATCCGGAAATCGGCGATGTGGACGGCATGGGCCTGGCACTGCGTGCCGAGATCTGCACGGCCGATGGCTTTACCCCCAACAAGGCGCTGCTCGACAAGATGGTCGACCTGGGCCTGGAAGGCAAGCTCGAATACCAGGGCCAAAAACGTGGCCTGGTGCTGGACGTGGGCGGCTACTACAAGAACGTGATCACCTTCGCGCCGTCGCTGATGATCAGCCGCAGCGAGATCGATGAAGCGCTGGTGCTGCTCGACCAGCTGATCACCCTGGCCAAGCGGTCCTGAGCTTGAGCGAGTCCTTGCGCCCTTCGCGCAACCAGTTGGAGCCCTCTGCGCTGATCCGGCAGTTTGCCGCGCATCCGCCTGAGGGCTTTGCGGTGTTCTCGGACCGGCCGTTTCCGGCCTTTCGTGCGCCTTTTGACCTGCTGACCACGGCCGACGAGGCCGTCAAGCGCTGGGTGCTGCAGCTGCCCGGCGGGGCCTGGCTGGCGCAGCGCTTGCGGCTGCGCACCGATTTTGTCGGCTCCACCTTGAGCGAGTACCTGGTACTGCCCCCGGATGTGGAGATGGACAAGCTGGCCCGCCAGCTGTGCAGCTACGCCGGGCGCTGCATGCTGACCATCGTCAAGGACCTGCCGCAAAACTCGCCGCTGCTGCCGCCGGCCGACAATGCCGATGCCCATCGCTTGGCGCAGGCGCTGCAGCATGAGGGCTTCATCCTGGTGGAAGGCCAGGCGCTGGCCTATGTGGCTATCGATTTCGACAGCATCGATGCCTACCTGGCGCGGCTGTCCAAAAACCGGCGCTCCGACCTGCGCCGCAAGCTCAAGAGCCGCAGCCAGCTGCAGATCCGGCGCATTCCCACCGGCCCGGCTTTTGCCGACGAGGCCTTGGTCGATGCCTACTATGCGCTGTTCGAAGCCGTGTATGCGCAAAGCGAGTTGCATTTTGACAAGCTCAGCCGCAGCTTTTTTGCCGCGGTGCTGCGCGATGCCAGCAACCAGGGCCTGGTGTTTGAGTACCGCGATGCGCAGGATGGCGCCTTGCTGGGCTGGAACCTGTGCTTTGCGCATGATGGGCGCCTTGTCGACAAATACATCGGCCTGTCCTACCCGCGTGCGCGCCAGACCAACCTGTACTTTGTCAGCTGGATGGTGAACCTGGAATATGCGCTGGAATGCGGCCTGTCACACTATGTGGCTGGCTGGACCGATCCCGAGGTCAAGGCGCAGCTGGGTGCCAGCTTCACCTTCACCCAGCATGCGGTCTACATCCGCAACCCGCTGCTGCGGGCCTTGGGGCGGCGGTTTTCCCGGCATTTTGAAAGTGACCGCGCATGGCAGGAACAGCGATGACTCCCTTGGTGCTGGATGTCGATGGCTCCGTCGGCCCCCTGGCCGGGGAGCTGCGCCTGCCGCTGGGCGATTGGCAGGAGGCGATCCGCTTTGGCGCATCGCTGGGCCGCTACCAGCAGTTCCGCCGCCATGTGCAGTCACTGCTGCCGGCGCAGCATGGCACGGCCTGGATGGGCAGTGGCGATTTTCACCACCTGTCCTGGCTGCTGATCGAGCACTGCATTGCCCGCCAGGGCTACACCGCGGCCCGCCCGCTGCGCGTGGTGGTGCTGGACAACCACCCGGACAATATGCGTTTTCCCTGGGGGGTGCACTGCGGCTCCTGGGTGCGGCGCATTGCCATGCACCCTGCCGTATCGCATGTGCATGTGGCGGGCATCACCTCGCCCGATATTGGCGCCGGCCATGCCTGGGAGAATTACCTGGGCCCGCTGCGTGCCGGCAAGCTCAGCTACTGGAGCTGCGGCGTGGACACCGGCTGGGCACGGCGCCTGGGCCTGTCGGCCGCCTTTCGCGCGTTCCCCAGTCTTGATGCCTTGACAGAAGCCTTGACGGCGACCTTGGCACGCGAGCGCCAAAGCAGCTACCTCAGCATCGACAAGGATGTGTTTGCCACCGACGTAGTCACCACGAACTGGGACCAGGGCCAGATGCGCGAGGCGCAGGCGATGGGCATCATTGCAGCGCTCGACGGCCAACTGGTGGGCAGCGATATCACCGGCGATGTCTCATCCTGGCAGTACAGCACCTGGTGGAAGCGCTGGCTCAGTGCCGGTGATGGCCAGGACACCGCCATTGATGCACAGGCACTGGCCGCAGCCCAGGCGGGCCAACATGCGCTCAACCAGCGGCTGATGGCGGCTTTGTCTGCCGCAACGCATCCAGCAGCTGGGCAAACAGCGCATCGCTGAGCCAGGCACTGTTGCTGACGGCCAGCAAGCGCTGCGCCCAGTCGCGGGCCTGCGGCACCGGGTCTTGCAAGGCCTCGCCCAGCACGGGCGCATAGCGCGCATAGTCGGGCAGCACTTCGCTAAACGGCAGCGACAGGCCCCAGCCGCTGGCCCAGTGCGCCTGCATCAGCGCATCGCGCTGGGCGGCGCTGGGCAAGCGCAGCAAAATCACCGGCCAGATGCCCTGCGCCTGAGGTGCGGCATCGTCCACCACCTCTACACCGGGCAGGGCACGCAGCTGGGCCACGCGCCGCTGCGCCTGCTGCTCGGCCTGCTCCCAGTGCGGGCGCAGCCGCGCCAACGCGCGCCGGCCAACGCGCCGGCGCCAAGCGCCCAGGCTGTGCTGCGGGATATAGCTGTCAAAATCATCGCCGGCCGCTTCCACCCAGTCGCCCCGCGCCAGGCTGCGCCGCAACGGCGCGCCGTAGACCCGGTCCAGCAGCGCAGGGCGGAAGGCTGCGGCATAGCCGAGCAGCTCCAGGCTGCGGCGCAGCTCCCAGGCGAGGTGGGGGCGTATCGATGCCTGGTGCTGCGCGCGCAGCGCCGCCATCAGCGCCGGGTCGCGGGCCAGCAGCACGCCGCCTTCATAGGTCGTCAGGCCCTTGCCCACCGCCAGGCTGAACAGCGCGATGTCGCCCTGCAGGCCCACGCTGCCGCCCGCTACGCGGGCGCCCAGGGCCTGGGCGGCGTCTTCGATCACATAGGCACCACAGGCCTGGGCGCGGGGCAGCAGGCTGGCGACATCGGCCACCCTGCCACCCAGGTGGGTGGGTACCACGGCCAGGGTGCGGTGGCTGAGCACGGTATCCAGCGCTTGGCCATCCATGTCCAGGCGGTCGGGCGACAGATCACAGAGCCGCAGTTGCAGCCCGCTTTGCGCGACGGCCATTGCCACCAGAGGGCAGGTGTAGGCGGGCACCACCACCTCGCAGCGCTCGGGGGCGAGCTGCTGCAAGGTCCGCAATGCCAGCATCAGCGCGGAGGTGCCGGAGCATTCCAGCAGCACCTCGTCCACCCCCAGCCAGGCGGCCAGCGCCCGGTCCAGATGCTTATCTCCCCAGGGGCGCAGATCGGCGCAGCGCAGCGCCAGGCCGGCAGTAGGAGGGACGGAGATGCGGCGCGTTGTCATCAGCTATGGGCTTGGTTGTGGGACGCCATCAGCGGGCGGCCGCGCTGGCGCCGGTGGTGTTGTCCGCTGGGCCCTCTGCTGGCTCGGTGGCGCCATGGTCCTGGGCTTCGCTCACGGCCAGGCAGGCAATGCCGGCAATGATGAAAGCGCAGCCCAGAATCTGGGGCAGGCCGATGGTCTCCTGGAACAGGTAATGGGACAGCGCCAGTACCGAGATGATCTCCAGGTGCGAGGCGGCAAAAGCTGGGCCGACCGGTGCGCGCCGCAGCAGATGCATCCAGGTGAAAAAGGCGCCGATATAGCCGATCAAGGCGCCATAGATCCAGGGCTGGGCAAACACGCGCCAGAGCCAGGAAGGGCTGAACTCCAGCGGCAGCGCGGCATCGCCGGCTTTCTTAAAGCTCAGTTGGGCCAGGGTGTCGAAGGCCATCAGCACCAGAAAGCCGACCAGGTAAAAGCGTTTCATGCGATCAGCCCTTGAGGCCCACGACGGCCACGCCGATGGAGACGAGCACGATGCCCAGGACTCGCATTGGTGCAAGCTTTTCCTTGAACAGAATGCGCCCGGCCACCATGATGGCCACGATGTTGATGCTGCCCAGCAGCACACCATCGGACAGCGGCACCAGCGACAAAAAGGCCAGCCAGGCGACAAACTCGATCACATAGCAGGCGCCGCCGATCCAGATCCAGGGGCGCGCCAGCATGTAGCGCCAGTGGTCCATGCCGGTGGCCGTGCTCGGGGTTTGTGTGGCAGCGGCCTTGAAGGCCAGCTGACCGCCGCTGTCGACCAGGATATTGATCAGCCACAGGCTGATCACCAGCGGAGTGATCTCAGCGCCCATGTGCCGCTGCCTGTGCTGGCGCGCCGCCGATGCGGGCCACAAAGTCATGCACCTTGGCGATCACGGTACGGCGCTCGCGGTCGATGGTGATCATGTGGTAGCAGTTGTCGAGCAGCACGACTTCGACCTTTGCGTGGACTGCGCCAGTGGCGATGTCCTCGGCATTGGAGCGGTGGGAGATGTCGTCTTCCTTGGCATGGATGGCCAGGCAAGGCGCGCGCAAATCCCGCAAGTGGCTGCGAACATGGGCGGAGAGCCGGCGCAGCTCGATGATGGACCACCAGGGGTTGCCGGGCAGGCCTGCGGCGGCGCTGTCGCCGCTGTGCATCTGTGCGACCACCCGGGCGCGCAAGGCCTCGTCCTTGATGCCGTAGGGCGGCGCCTCCATGAACACCCTTTGCCGGCCGATGCCCAGCAGGCGAAACAGCGGCAGCAAAAAGGCCAGCTTGGTGTAGCTGGGAATGCTCCAGCCGTCATAGCGGAAGGTGGTGGACAGCGCCGCCACCCCGGCTACCTGGCGCGGGTGCGAGGTGGCTACCGCCAGCGACAGCAAGGCGCCCATCGACAGGCCGCCGACCACCACGCGGTCGACATGGGGTGCAAAGCGCAGCAGCGCCGATTGCACGCTGGCGAGCCAGTCGGTCCATCGGGTCTGGACCAGGTCCTGCATGCTGCCGCAGTGGCCCGCCAGTTGCACGGCATAGACGGTAAAGCCTTCGCGGTTGAGGCCCTTGGCCAGCAAGCGCATCTCGGCCGGGGTGCCGGTCAGGCCATGCACCAGCAGCACGCCGGTGCGTGCGGCGGCGCCGGAGCCGGGCATGACGAATTCGTTGGGTGTCAGGCACAAGGTCTGCAAGGCCGCTTCTGCGGCCCTTTCCTGTGGTTGGCCAGCCAGGTGCTGGGCGAGTGCGTCATGGGTATTCATGCGAGGGCCTCCTGCTGTTGCATGAAATGCTGCAACCACGGCGTCGCATCACTGAAGCTGACAAAGGGCGCATGGGCAATGCCATGGCGCTCGCAGTGCTCGATCAGCCGGTACTTGGCCAGCACATAGTCGGCCTCGTGCGAGACGCAGAAATCGGAGGTGCTGTCGCCCACATAGAGCACGCGTCCGGCAATCGCCTGCTGCGTCGCCAGGCGCTCGCACTTGCAGTTGCCGCTGGCGCGTTTGCAGTGCGGGCTGGCCCAGGGGGATTCCAGCGCCCAGCGGCGCGTTTCCTGCTGCACCAGGCGGTTGGCAATCACCTCCAGGTGGCCCAGGCCGTGCTGCTCCAGCACGCGCTGGATCGCATAGTCGATACCGTCGCTGACCACCTGCACCCGCAGGCCCAGTGCCTGCGCCGCCTGCACAAAGCCGGGAAAGCCGGGGTCGATGGCAATGCCGTCAAGGTGGGCGTCCAGCTCCTGCTGGTCCATGTCGAGCAGCGCGACCTGGCCTTGCATGCAGGCGCGCGAGCCGATGTCGCCGCGCTCCCAGGCGTCCTCCAACTCGGTCCAGCCGGGCAGGCCAAAGCGCTGCAGCAGGCTGTCGGTGACATCGACCAGGCTGATCGTGCCGTCAAAGTCGGACTGGATCATCCAGCCGCTGGTGTTGTGGCAGGCAGGCGCCTGCGCAAGCATGTATTTATTCATGGAAGCTCACTCTCACGTTCTGGCCCACGCGCACATTGCCGGGTGCGGTCTCGAACTCGAGCACGCACTCGACCACGCGTAGCGGGCCGCGCTGGGCGTCGTCCTGCAAGGTCGAAGGCCCATACATGGGGTTGATGCGCAGCACCCGGGCGTCGGGCAGCGGGCTGCTGCTGTCGTTGTCCAGCACCACGCTGGCGCGCATGCCCTTTTGCACCGCGCCGGCAAAGCTCTCGTTGAGCTCGGCGCGGATGCGCAGCGGGCGCAGCGGCAGCAGGCGCACCGCTGCCTGGCTGGTGTGCACCTGGCTGCCGGTCTGGGCGCGCAGATGCACCACGGTGGCAGCCTCTGGCGCATGCAGGGCATACAGGCGCTGGCGCTCGCGCAGCTGCTGGGTCTTGCTCTGGGCCAGTTTCACTTCGGCCTGGGCCACCTCGGCCTCGGACTGCGCATTGCGCAGCGCGGCCTGGGCGTTGTCCACTTCCTGCAGATCGGCCGCGCCATCGCGGGCGGCGGCCTGCAGGCGCTTGAGCTGGGCCTGCAGCAGCGGCAGCTTGGTGGTCAGGGCCTTGTGCTTGGCCTGGGCGAGTTGGTAGGAGGACTGGGCCACGGCCAGCTCGGCGCGCAGGTCTTCGTCATGGACCTTGAGCAGCAGCTGGCCGGCCTGCACCTGCTGGCCTTCGCGCACGGCGATTTGCTGCACGGTGCCATCGATGGCGGTGGCCAGATCCAGCAGGCCGCCGTCGACCTCGATCTTGCCCCGGGCCACAGCCACCGGGTTTTGGTGCTGCTGGCTGATGCTGGCGGCGGGCGGGCTGTCAGCCGCCGGTGTGCAGCCTGCCAGTCCGCCCAGCACCAAGCAGAGCAGGCCCAGTACCTGCCAGGGCTGCGGCATGGGCAAAGGGGTTGCGTGGATCTTGGTCAAGTTGGGTTCTCCATCATGGTGTTTTGGCGCCGGTCGCTGTACACGGCACCGTCTTCCATATTCAGTACACGGTCGGCATGCCCCACCAGGCGCGGGTCGTGGCTGACGCAGAGCACCGTGGTGCCATGGCTGCGTGCAACGCGGTGGAGGATGTCGATCACGCGCTGTCCGCTTTCGGCATCCAGCGCGCTGGTGGGCTCGTCGGCAAACAGCAGCTGGGGCGCCTTGGCCAGCGCCCGGGCAATGGCCACGCGCTGCTTTTCGCCGCCCGACAGCTCGGCCGGCCGCATATGTGCGCGGTGGGACAGGCCGACCTCTTCGAGCGCGTCCTGCGCCCGTTTCAAGGTTTCGGCGCGCCGCATACCCAGGTAGCCCAGGGGCAGTTGCACCTGCTCCAGCGCCGTCAGCGCCGGGAACAGGTTGAAGCCCTGGAACACAAAGCCGGTGTGCAGCAGCCGAAAGCGCTCCATCTCCCGGGTGGGCATGGTGGTGAGGTTCTGGCCTAGTGCAATGGTCTGGCCGTCATCAGGGGTGAGCAGGCCCGACATCAGCGACAGCAAGGTGCTTTTGCCGCAGCCCGAGGGGCCGGAGATGAGGGTCAGCTCGCCGGCGTACAAATCGACCGACAGATCCTGCAGCACATGGATGCGGATGGAGCCCGAGACATAGGTCTTGCGCAATCCGACGGCCTGCAGGCTGGGTGTGGTGGGCGTGTTGTTGGGCATGGTGGTGTCCTTCAGCGCAGCAGGGTGGCCGGGTCGGTGCGCAGCAGCACGCGCATTGCGCCCAGGCCGGACAACAGCGCCAAGGTGGCCACCAGTGCCGCGCAGGCCAGCACCGCTTGCAGGTTGAGCGCAACCGGCACCCGGTAGACCTGGGCCACCGAGACCAGGGCCACGCTGGCGATGGTGGTCAGCAGCAGGCCGGCGGCGCCAATCCAGCAGGCCTGTTCCACCACCACCCGGCCCAGCGCTGCGCGGCTGACGCCTAGCGCATTGAGCACGGCGTATTCCCGCACCGAGCCGGCAACCACGCTCTTGAGCGACTGGCTGGTGACGACTGCGCCCACGAGGCAGACGACGATGGCCATGAACAGCACGCCGGCACCGGCGCCGGTGTCGAGCATCCAGTAGCGCTGGGAGCGGTGGGCAAAGCTATCGGCCGTCCAGACCTCGTGCGGGCCAAAGCTGCGCGCCTCGCTGCTCAGGCGCTGCTGCACGGCGTGGTTGTCCACGCCCTTGCGCACGCGGGCCAGCAGGTAGGTGCTGCCCTGGCTGGGCGAGCTGCCGGCGATCTGGTGCGCGCTCTCCAGCGATGCCAGCACATTGACGCCGCCCAGGCCGCGCAGGCCATCCACGGCAGCCACGACACGCACGCGGTGGTTGTTGATCCAGGCCGTGCCGCCTTCATGGGTGGCCAGGCTGTCCAGATCGGCGCGGTCGACGATGACGGCGCCGGGCTCGCGCAGCAGCTTGCGCTGCCAGGGCGCAATCACCCGGTCGAACATCATCGCGGTGCCGGCGGTGGAGATGCCCGAGAGATAGACCGACACGGCGCCGGCAGCCTGGGCCGCACCCTGGCTGGAGCGCCAGTCGCCATCGACCCAGACAAAGGGCTCGACGGCGCGGATGTCCGGGTCCATGCGCATGCGCATTTCGACATCGGGGCCGATGTTGCGGCCAAAGTTCACGCTTTGGGTGCCGGGGTAGCCCACCCAGAGATCGGCCGAGCTGGCGGTGATGTAGATCGCCGCCGAGCTGAAAATGCCCAGCACCAGCGCAGCCTGCATGACCAGCAGCACACCGGCAAAGCCCACCGCGAAGATCGAGGGGACAAAGCGGCGCCATTCATAGACCAGGGTTTTGCGCGCCAGGGCAATCATGGCGTGGCTCCTGGCGTGCCGGAGGGCAATTGCGGTGGCAGCGGCGCGCCACCCAGCGCCTGGAACAGGGCCACAAAGGCCAGCGCCTGCGCGGCTTGGGCTACGCTTTGCTGGCTTTCATGCAGCAGCAGCTGGCGGCGCGGCTCCAGGGTATCCAGCTCGCTGGCCAGGCCCAGCTGCTGGCGGCGCTGCAGCTGTTGGGCGCGGTTGCGCAACAGCGGCGTCTGGGCATCGAGCGACTGCTGGCGTTGCTGCTGCGCGCCCAGGCCGGCCAGCGCGGTTTCGACATCGGCCACGCCGTCGAGCACGCTTTGGCGGTAGGCCTTGACGGCGTTGTCCATCAGCAGTTCGTCGGTATCGGCCTGCGCGCGCCGGCGGCCCCAGTCGAACAGCGGTATGTCGATGACCGGGCCAAGCATGGGCTCGTGGTTGGAGCTGGAGCGGCGGTTCTGCGTCAGGTTGTAGGAGTAGAGCAGCGAACCACCCAGCGCAAAGCGGGGGTAGAGCGCCGAGTTCGACAGGCCGGCTGCTGCTGCGGCGCGCTGCACAGCGGCTTCGGCCGCCAGAATGGCGGGGCGGCTGCGCAGCAGATCGGCCGGCAGCACCTGCAGCTTCAGCGCTGCGGCGCTGGGGATATGGGGGCTGCTGGAGGCGGCCAGCCAGGCTGCCTGCGGTTCGCTGCGGCCGAGCAGTGCGGCCAGCGCATGTGCGGCGCGTGCCTGGTGCTGCAGCAGTTCGGCCTCCTGGCCACGGCTGCGGTGGAGCTCCAGGCTGGCTTGCTGCACTTGCTCGGCGCTGCCCATGCGCTGCTGCACACGCACCTGCTGCAGTTGCAGGCGGCGCGTATCCAGCTGCAGTTGCTGGTCCAGCCCAAAGCGTTGCTGCTGCGCCACGCAGATATCCAGATAGCGCTGCACCACGTTGGCGACCAGCTGGATCCTGGCGGCCTGCAGCTGCGCCTGGGCATCGAGCAACTGGCCCTGGCCATCGAGCTCGGTGGATTCGTAGGCGCCAAACAGGCCCAGGTTCCAGCTCATGTCCAAGCTGGCATGGAAGTAGGAGTCAAGTGCGGCCACATCCTGCAGGGTGCGCACGCCGGCGGTGAATTCGGGCTTGTAGGCGGCGGTGGCGGTGCCCAGCAGAATGCGCTGGGCCTGGAGACGCCCTTGCGCCTGTGCCAGATCCAGGTTCTGGGCCAGCGCCTGCTCCACCAGCTTGTCCAGGGCCGGGTCGCCCAGCAACTTCCACCAGGCGGCCAGGTCGGCGGCCTTGACGGCGCGCGCATTGGGCGCGCTGCCGCCCGCCTGGCGCCACTGGGCCGGGGTGTCGGGTTGGAGCTGGGGTTGCGGCGGTGTCATGCAACCGGCCAGCAAAGCGGCAGGTGCCAGTGCCAGCAGTGTTTTGCAGAACAAGGGTTTCACGTGCAATGGAGTCGGTTCTTGGCCGGTGTTGACCGTGGAGGCCAGACCGCGAAGGCCGGGCAATTAAGCGAACCATTCAACCCTGGCAAGCTTGCGCAAGCTTGCACAAATGATGGAGGAAACATGGAGGCCGCCAAGGCGTGCAACAGGCGGTCGGCACGGTCATAATGGCTCGTTTCAACCGCTTTTGGGCGCCTTCTGTGGGCTGCCGCTGGAACCTACTTGGGATGTAGTCCGCCATGAAACTACCTACGCCACCTGTGGCAGCGCCGCTGGTGCTCGTCGTGGAGGATGAGCCAGGCATCGCCACAATCCTGGTTGCCTACCTGGAGCGCGACGGCATGCGCACCCTGTTTGCGCGCGATGGCGAGCAGGCCGTGCAGCTTTTTCGCCAAAACCAGCCCGATCTGGTGCTGCTGGACATCCACCTGCCGGGCATGGACGGCGTCGATGTGCTGCGCTTTATCCGCGACCAGGGCCAGACCCCGGTGATCATGGTGACGGCGCTGGCCGATGATGTGGACAAGCTGGTGGCCTTGCGCCTGGGGGCGGATGACTACGTGGTCAAGCCCTTCAACCCGGCCGAAGTGGTGGCGCGCGTGCGTGCCGTGCTGCGCCGCAGCCAGCCCAAGGCCGCCGCTGCGCCGATGGCGCCGATCCGGGTGGGTGCGCTGGAGATCAACCCCGCCGAGCACAGTGCCCGGGTTTATGACCCTCAAGGCCAGGCCACACCACTGCCGTTGACCCTGACCGAATTCCGCCTGCTGGCCTTGCTGGCCTCGCAGCCCCGGCGTTGCTTCTCCCGCGCGCAGCTGATCGAGCACTGCCTGCCTGAGAGCGATGCGCTGGAGCGGGTGATCGACTCGCACCTGTCCAAGCTGCGCCGCAAATTGCAGCTGGCTGGCCAGGAGGAGATGATCGAGACTGTGCGCAGCATTGGATACCGTCTATGGCCCGGGGACTGAACCGCATCTGGGTCCGCTTTGGTTTCTGGATTGCCGGTACGCTGCTCAGCACCATTGCGCTGCTCAGCGCCTGCGCCTGGGCCTTCAATGCGGTGCAGTACAACCAGTTCTACCAAAGCCTGCCCAGCTCGGTGCGGGTGGAGCTGGACGACCTGATCGAGCGCGATCTGGACAACAGCCCGCGCGCCATGCAGATCTATGGCGAGTACTGGCGCGGCGAGGTGTTCTTTGGCGAACAGGTGTCGCTGTTCATCGGTCTGCTGGTCTGCCTGCCGTTTGGCCTGGCGATGGGCTTTTTTGTTTCGCGCTACATCACCCGGCCGCTGGCATCGATGGTGGAGGTGGCGCAGCGCGTGGCGCACGGGGATTTCAGCTCGACGCGGGTGGTCGAAGAGGGTGCGCATGGCGAGTTGAAGGAGGTGGTGCACACCTTCAATGCGATGATCGATGCGCTGCAAAAGCTCAATGCCGAGCGCCAGGCCTCGGCGGCATCCATCTCGCATGAGCTGCGCACGCCGCTGTCGGTGCTCAAGACCCATTTGCATGCGATGTGCGATGGGGTCATCGCGCCCAGCGAGCTGGAGTTTCGGCTGCTGCTGGCGCAGACCGAGCACCTGGGCCGGCTGATTGACGACCTGCATACCTTGGCGATGGCCGAGGCCGGTGAAATGTCGCTGCGCAAGGAGCGCCTGAGCCTTGGTGCGCTGGTGCGCGAGAGCCTGCAGGAGCTGCAGCCCCAGCTGCAACTGGCCGAGATGGCGCTGTCCCAGGTACTGCCCGAGGACGATGCCATCAGCGCGATCCGCGCCGATCCTTTGCGCATGCGCCAGATCATTGCCAACCTGGTGGGCAATGCGCTGCGCCATGCCGCCAGCGGGCACTGGCTGGAGGTAGAAGTGCGCAACATGCGCGATGCACAAGGGCATATCTGGATCGAACTACTGGTCAGCGATGCCGGGCCCGGTCTGCCGCAGGAGCTGCGCAACCACCCTTTCCGGCGCTTTGCGATGGCGCCGGGCCGGCGCAAGCGAGAGGGCTCGGGCCTGGGCCTGTCCATCGTGCAGGCGCTGACCGAGCTGCAGGGTGGGGTGGCGCATGCCGAAAGCTCAGCCCGGGGCGGCGCACTGTTCCGGCTGCGTTTTGCACCGGCCTGAGGCGGGGCTGCACAGCGCTGGCCAGGCACCAACCCTGGCCGGCGACTAAAATGGCGTCTGTGCTCTGCAACTGCAGGGCTTTTGCTTTTTTTGAAGGAGCGGATGGCGCGGAACCGTGCCACGCCGCAGAGTTGCTGCCCATGCAAGCCCAAGACCCCCAAGCCATTCGCCTGTCCAAGCGCCTGGCGAGCGACATCGGTTGCTCGCGCGCCGAGGCCGAGCACTATATCGATGCCGGCTTTGTGACAGTGGATGGCCAGATCCAGGACACCCCGGGCGCCCGCGTGTTGCCCAGCCAGACCGTGGAGCTACAGACCGGCGCCGATCTGCGCCCGATCCAGCCCGTGACCCTGTTGCTGCACAAGCCCGCAGGCTACAGCCTGCGCGCGCTGGAGCCCGGCCGCACAGGCCTCAGCGCGCTGGACCTGCTGACGCCCGAGCACCTGGCCGAGGTGGACACGCCACAGCCCGTCCGGCCCTTGCCGCGCCATTTTCGCCACCAGCAGTTCCTGCTGCCCATTCCCCGCGCCGCCAGCGGCTTGGTGGTCTACAGCCAGGATCCCCGCATCATCCGCCACCTGACGGAAGAGGCGGATTTGCTGGAGCAGGAATGCCTGGTCGAGGTGCAAGGCGAGATGATCGAGGATGGCCTGGCCCTGCTGGCCAATGGCCTGTATATGGATGGCGATCGCCTGCCACCGCTGAAGGCCAGTTGGCAGAACGAGACCCATCTGCGCTTTGCGCTCAAGCGCGTGGCGCCCGAATGGCTGCCCGCCATCTGCGCCGCACTGGGGCTGGAGCTGGTGTCGCTGAAGCGTTTGCGCCTTGGCCGGATCTCGCTGAGCAAGCTGCCCCAGGGCCATTGGCGCTATCTGCAGGGTTACGAGCGGTTTTAAGGCGTCCAGCGGCTGGGGGGAGGCCTCAGGCGGATAGTTCGGCGCAGTTTTGGTATCAATTTGATAGCGTTTTGCGCTGATCTGGCTTGGGTTTGATGCAAGCCAAGCTCCGAAAATGCCCCGCCTGCAAAACATGCCACAATAGCCCGCTCTTGGCATAGCCACAGAATTTACCTGCAGCTGTCTTGATATCGCCTGGCATGGCCCCACATAACGGTGTTTGATACAAAGGCCTGTGCTTGCGCGATGGGCCGGTGGGCGGGCAAGTCTGGCACGTGGCGCGGCTTGCGATCGCTGCCTTATGTGTAACTATCAGGGGTCCTATGTCACTCATTCCAGTCACCATCCTCACGGGCTTTTTGGGCTCGGGCAAAACCACGCTGCTCAAGCGCGTGCTGCATGAGTCGCACGGCATGAAGATTGCCGTGATCGAGAACGAGTTCGGCGAAGAAAACATCGACACCGACATTCTGAAGACGGAATCCAAGGAACAGATTCTGCAGATGAGCAATGGCTGCATCTGCTGCACCATCCGCGAAGACCTGCGCGAAGCGCTGCAGCTGCTGGCGGCCAAGCGCCGCAAGGGCCTGGTGGATTTCGAGCGCATCGTGATCGAAACCACGGGCCTGGCCGATCCCGGCCCGGTGGCGCAGACCTTCTTCATGGATGAAGAGATCGCCGAAACCTATTTGATCGACTCCATCATCACCCTGGTGGATGCCAAGCATGCCGGCCAGCAGCTGGACACGCGCCAGGAAGCACGCCGCCAGGTGGGCTTTGCGGATCAGATCTTCCTGTCCAAGACCGACCTGGTGAGCGAGGCTGACAAGGACGCGCTGGTTCACCGCCTCAAGCACATGAACCCGCGCGCGCCGATCCGCGCCGTGCATTTTGGCGATGTGCCGCTGAAGGACGTGTTCGATCTGCGCGGCTTCAACCTGAATGCCACGCTCAACATCGACCCGGACTTCCTCAAGGAAGAGGGCCATGACCACGAGCATGTGCATGACGAGCATTGCGGGCACGACCATGACCACGGCCATGTGCACGATGAAAACTGCGGGCACGACCATGGCCACGACCACGAACATGGCGAGCACTGCAACCACCCGCACCACCACCACCATGACGACGATGTGAAGAGCTTCGTCTACCGCGTGGACAAGGCCTTTGACCCCGCCAAGCTGGAAGACTTCCTGGGCGCCATTGTGAACATTTATGGCCCGCGCATGCTGCGCTACAAGGGCGTTCTGGCGATGAAGGGCACCGACCGCAAGGTGATTTTCCAGGGCGTGCACCAGCTAATGGGCAGCGATCTGGGCCCTGAGTGGGCTGCCGATGAGCGCCGCCAGAGCAAGATGGTCTTCATTGGCATTGATTTGCCGCAGGACATCCTGCGCCAGGGCCTGGACCAGTGCGTGGTTGAGGCCTGATCGCCCAGGCGGGGCGGCCCCGGAATCAGACCCCGGGGAAACCCCGCGTTGCGCCGGGGCAGCATTCACTTGTTGCTGTGCAGCGATGCCATATACAATCGCGGCCCGAAATGCAGCAAAGCAGGCCAGCGGCGAGATACGGTTTCCGTGGTTCGTCCATAAGTTATCAATGAGAGAGTGCGGTGTTTCGAGGGGCTTTGGCCTGTTGGACACGGTGCTGAAGGAGAAGGAGGCTTGTGCAAGCGAGCTGTACGCTGCCAGGTGCTGGCAGTGTGGGCCTGCAAGACGGAGTTGCGGGCACCGGCCCGACTTCAAGATGTGCCTGGGTCCCGCTGGGATTCGGGCAAGTTGATCAGGGGGCGGAGCCTGTCGGGCTTTGCACCTTTTGTAACGAGACGGACATCCGTCGCATGTAAGAACTGCGCTAGCCAGTCGAGAGAACTATGCCTACCACTACGCAAACCATCCCTAAACGCGACGCCAAGCTGGCCAATGCTTGGAAGTCCAAGACGGTAGACACCCTCACTGACGATGAGGTGCTGTCCATGCCGGAGAGCGAATACATGAACGAGGTCCAACTGGCGTTCTTTCGCAAGAAGCTGGTGGAGCTGAAGACCGGTATCCACCTCAATGCCGATGCCACGACGGAAAATCTGCGGGAAGACACCGTTGTCGTGCCCGATCCGGCAGACCGCGCTACCATTGAGGAAGAGCATGCGCTCGTCTTGCGCACGCGTGACCGTGAGCGTAAGCTCTTGAAGAAGATCGACCAGTCGATCAGCCGCATTGATGCGGGCGACTATGGCTACTGCGATGAGACGGGCGAGCCCATCGGAGTGGGCCGTCTGCTGGCACGTCCTACGGCAACCTTGTCGCTGGAAGCGCAGCAGCGCCGTGAATTGAAACAAAAAATGTTTGGTGATTGAGGCTGAGGCAGCGCACCGGACACACAAGGGGAGGGAGTAACCATGAGTGAGGCTCAGAAGCCAAACAAGGGTTTGTTGTCCAAAGTGGTGCGCTTTGTAACCAAACCGACCACCCAGTGGTCGGAGTTGGACAAGACGCCGGAGCCGGAGAACCCTGAGGCGCAGTTTTCCAAGCAGGCGCTCAAGGAAATCATGGAGCGCAAGCGCCGCAATGATTTTGTGCGCAAGCTGGAGTTTGACCAGCTGCGCAAGATCCGGCGCGAGGCCAACAAATCCAGCAGCGCCGATGGCCAGGGCGCCGTCAGCTCGGCCGCCCTGCTCGAAGGCGGTGTGGCACCTGATGCCGCAGCGCTGGCTGCCGGCAAGCCTGCCCATCCCTCGCACACCATCGAGAAAATCAACCAGATTGAACGGCAGATGTCCAAGCAGTGGTGGTCTGGCGATGGCGCCGGCGCGCCTGCTGCGGATCCCACCGTGCTTGGCGAGGTTGTACCGACCAGCGCGCCAGTTCCCGTTGCTTCTGGTTCTGCACCTTTGTCTGCACAGGCCGAGGTGGCTGCAGCTCCCGCTGTGGCTGCAGCATCGGCGGCCGTTCCGCAAGCCGCCCCTGCGGCCTTGCCCGCTGGCGCTTTTGATGCCCAGGTCGAGTCTGGCCGGTTTATCCACGATACCGATCTGGAAGAAGCGGCGGTGCTGTTCGCCAATGGCGATGCCGCAGGTGCAGAGGCCTCGCTTTTGGCCCTGGTGCAGCAGCGCCGTGGCGATCTGATGGGGCAGCTGACGATCTGGCTGACCCTGTTTGACCTGTACCGTGCCACCGGCGACCAGACCAAGTTTGACTTCCACGCGATTGAATTTGCCAGCAAATACGGCCGTTCAGCGCCTGTCTGGTTCTCGATGCCGGAAGAGGTCGGCGCCAAGGCGCTGCAGGCTGGTGATGCCCCCGCCGAAGACGTCCGCCTGCTCAACTGGCAGGCGCCACCGGTGCTCAGCACCGCTGCGCTCAATGGCCTGCAAGGCAACCTCAAGCGCTTTGCCCCACCCTGGACCTTGAACTGGTCGCGCGTGACCGAGGTCCGCGACGAGGTGGTGGCCGGGCTGCTGGCGCAGTTCCGGATGTGGGCGGACAAGCCCGATGCACGGCTGGTGTTTGTGGGTGCCGACCATCTGCTGTCGGTGCTGGAAGCACAAACGCCGGTAGGTGACAGCGCAGTAGCCCAGGACCGCTGGTCGCTGCGCATGGCCTATTTGCGTTTGCTGCAGCTGGAGCAGGATTTCGAAGCCGCAGCGCTGGATTACTGCATTACCTACGAGGTATCGCCCCCTTCCTGGGTGCCGCCCCGGGCTGAGACGAGCAGCGACAGCGCCCGCACGGGTGCACCTGCTGCGCCAGATATGTCCTTGGTGCTGGATCTGCCCGAGAGAAAGCCCGTGGTGGCCGACAGCCCGCAGGCTGTGCTCGAAGGCGTTGTCGAAGGCGATGTTTCCCGCCAGCTCGATAGCTTTACGCCAATGGTGGAGCCCGGCATGCCGTTCACGGTGCGCTGCGACCGCCTGATGCGCATCGATTTTGTTGCGGCCGGCTCGGTGCTCAACTGGGTAGCCGAATGCCAGCAGAAGAATGCGCTGGTGCGCTTTGGCAACCTGCACCGCCTGAATGCCGTGTTCTTCAACCTGATCGGCATCAACGAGCACTCCATCGTCAACCAGCGGGAAAATTGATCGGGCAAGCAATGCCTGGTAACAAACGCACCCCCGGGTGCGTTTTTTTCTGACTGCAGCGCGGCGGCCTTCTTGGAAAAGCCGGGCCAGGCTCTATATAGGCAAGACTATGGAACAGTATCACGGCACAACCATCCTCAGCGTGCGGCGCGAAACCCCGCAAGGCATCCAGGTCGCTATCGGCGGCGATGGCCAGGTCACCCTGGGCAATATTGTGGTCAAGGGCACCGCGCGCAAGGTGCGCAAGCTCTATGGCGGCAAGGTCCTGGCGGGCTTTGCCGGCGCCACCGCCGATGCCTTTACCTTGTTTGAGCGTTTCGAGGCCAAGCTGGACAAGCACCAGGGCCAGCTGACCCGCGCCGCCATCGAGCTGACCAAGGACTGGCGCACCGACCGCGTGCTGCGCCGCCTGGAGGCAATGCTGGCGGTGGCCGACCACTCGGCCTCGCTGATCATCACCGGCAATGGCGATGTGCTGGAGCCCGAGCAGGGCATTGTGGCGATTGGATCGGGCGGCGCTTATGCGCATTCGGCCGCCAAGGCGCTGCTGAACAACACCGATCTGTCGGCCGAAGAGGTGGTGCGCAAATCGCTGGGCATTGCCGGTGAACTGTGCATCTACACCAATATGCACCACACCATTGAGACGCTGTAAGCCTACCGCCGGCAGCCCCGCCATCTCCCCACTGATCGACAGCTGTACCCGTTGCCAGGCGGGTGCCAACCGGATTTTTGCACTATGTCCTCGATGACACCCCAGGAAATCGTTTCCGAACTCGACAACCACATCGTCGGCCAGGCCAATGCCAAGCGGGCCGTCGCTATCGCGCTGCGCAACCGCTGGCGCCGCCAGCAGGTCGCTGACGGCCTGCGCCAGGAGATTACGCCCAAGAACATCCTGATGATCGGCCCCACCGGCGTGGGCAAGACCGAGATTGCGCGCCGCCTGGCCAAGCTGGCCGATGCGCCCTTCATCAAGGTGGAAGCGACCAAGTTCACCGAGGTGGGTTATGTGGGTAAGGATGTGGATGCCATCATCCGCGACCTGGCCGAGGTGGCCGTCAAGCAGACCCGTGCATCGGATGTGAAAAAGCTGCGCGTGCGTGCCGAGGATGCTGCCGAAGAGCGCATTCTGGATGTGCTGCTGCCGCCCGCCCGCACCGGCGAAGCCGCACCCGATACCAGCACGCGCCAGGTTTTCCGCAAAAAGCTGCGCCAGGGCGAGCTGAACGACAAGGACATTGAGATCGAAGTCGCCGAGGCCAAGCCCCAGCTCGAGATCATGGGCCCCCAGGGCATGGAAGAGATGGCCGAGCAGCTGCGCGGCATGTTCAGCCAGATGGGCCAAGAAAAGCGCAAAGTGCGCAAACTCAAGCTCAGCGAAGCGCTGCAGCTGATCACCGATGAGGAAGCGGCCAAGCTGGTGAACGAGGAAGATGTCAAATCCCGGGCGATCGAGAACCTGGAGCAGAACGGCATCGTCTTCATTGACGAGATCGACAAGGTGGCGACGCGCCAGGAAACCAGCGGCAGCGATGTCTCCCGCCAGGGTGTGCAGCGCGATCTGCTGCCCTTGGTCGAAGGCACGTCCGTGTCGACCAAGTACGGCATTGTGAAGACTGACCACATCCTGTTCATTGCCTCGGGCGCCTTCCATCTGGCCAAGCCCAGCGATCTGATCCCTGAGCTGCAAGGGCGTTTCCCGATCCGTGTCGAGCTGGGCTCGCTCTCGGTGCAGGATTTCGAGGCCATCCTGACGCAGACCCATGCATCGCTGATCAAGCAGTACGAAGCGCTGCTGGCCACCGAAGGCGTGAAGCTGCAGTTTGAGGTCGAGGGCATCACCCGTTTGGCGCGCATTGCCTTTGACGTCAATGAGCGCACCGAAAACATCGGTGCCCGCCGCCTCGCCACGGTGATGGAGCGCCTGCTAGAAGAGATCAGCTTTGACGCCACCAAGCTCGGTGGACAGACGGTGGTGATTGACGCCGCCTACGTCGACCAGCGCCTGGGATCCTTGAGCCAGAACGAGGATTTGTCTCGTTACATTCTCTAACCCGGATTGCGCTTTGTGGCGCAATTTGATGCAAGTGCCCGCCCTGGTTGGCGGGCACTTGCTTTTCGGCCAGCGACCACATGCGGGCTTGTAGGAGAACATCTAGTTTTGTAACAAAACGCGGGGAGATGGTAATCCCTGATTGCGTCAATTTTGCTAAGAGTCTGGATATAGAGGTGATTGTAAGTGCCTATCAAATAAGGAAAATTTGATAGCGGTTTTTGCGTGAAGTGCGTTATAAGTTATTGATTTACTTGTATTTTCATTGCAAATCATTGTGTTGCACTGTGGCGCAATCTGGAATTCCTGATACAGTGGGGAAAAGTGCAGTTTTGTGGGAAATCGTGCACTTCACTGTCCTCCGAAACCCCAACCAGAGACCACGCCGTGTTTCAAGGAGCTTCCTCACTCAGTCTTGATGCGAAAGGTCGGTTATCGATACCGACCCGGCATCGTGACGCGCTGACGAAGCCCGGGCCCACCCTCACCATTACCCGCCATCCCCATGGCTGCCTGATGATCTTCCCGCAGGATGCCTGGGCGGTTTTCAGTGCGCGCATGTCGCAGGTCAAGATGGCTGAGCAGGTGCTCAAGCGGATTTTTCTGGGTAGCGCGATGGATGTGGAAATGGATGGCACTGGCCGTGTGCTGGTGTCCCCCGAACTGCGTGCTGCTGCCAACATCACCAAGGACGCGATCCTGATGGGGATGGGCAGCCATTTTGAATTGTGGGACAAGGCGACGTACGAGAAGCAGGAGGCTGAAGCCCTGCAGAATCTGCCGCCCGACGCCCTGGATAACTTTGCATTCTGAGGTGCATGTGGAAACCAAGAACTACCTGCACACCACCGTCCTGCTGAACGAGGCCGTCGATGCCTTGTTGGAGGCCAGGGTCGACATGGACCCGGTCTTTGTCGATGGAACTTTCGGCAGAGGCGGGCACTCCCGCCTGGTGCTGTCCAAGCTGCCGGCCGAGGGCCGGCTCATTGCTTTTGACAAGGACGTGGAGGCGATTGCCGAGGCCGGCAAGATCGCCGACGCCCGGTTTGCCATTCGCCATGAGGGCTTCAGCCACATGGCGCAGCTGCCAGCCGCTTCGGTGGCGGGCGTGCTGCTGGATCTGGGGGTCAGCTCCCCGCAGATCGACAGTCCCGAGCGCGGCTTCAGTTTCCGCTTCGATGGCCCGCTCGACATGCGCATGGACACCACCCGAGGCCAGAGTGTGGCCGAGTGGTTGCAAGAGGCGGAAACACAGCAAATAGCGGAGGTGATTCGTGACTTCGGTGAAGAACGGTTTGCTGGGCCCATTGCAAAGGCGATTGTTGCGCGGCGGGAGGCTGGCTCGCCAGTCGCCACCACTGCCGATCTGGCCGAGCTCGTGGCTGGCACAGTCAAGACCCGCGAGGCTGGGCAAAATCCAGCCACGCGGACATTCCAGGCTCTTCGGATTTTCATTAATGCCGAGCTCGAAGAGCTCGAGCAGGCGCTAGAGGCCAGCCTGCGGGTGCTGGCACCCGGCGGCCGTCTGGTGGTGATCAGCTTCCACTCGCTGGAAGACCGCATCGTCAAGCAGTTCATCGCCAAGCATTCCAAAGAGGTGTTCGATCGCCGCGCCCCCTTTGCAGCGCCCAAGCCGATGCTGCTCAAGGCGCTGGACCGCATCAAGCCCAGCGAGGCGGAGGTGTCTGCCAACCCACGCGCCCGCAGTGCGGTGATGCGCGTGGCCGAACGTACCGAGGTGGCTGCATGACAACCCGCAGCTGGCCCGACATCTGCAGCAGGGGGTGGCTGTGCTGCTGCGCCTGAACATTCTGCTGCTCATGGTGACGATCGTCAGCGCGATGGCGCTGGTGCAGTCGCAGTATGAATCGCGCAAGCTGTTCACCGAACTCGACCGCGCGCTGGCCGAGTCGCGCCAGCTGGAGACGGACCACCAGCGTCTGCAGGTGGAAAAGCGGGCCCAGGCCACGCCGCTGCGCCTGGAGCAACTCGCCCGCGAAAAGTGGGGCATGCAGACCGCCACGCCGGCCGTCACGGTGTATGTGCCTGAGCCAGGCAACGGATCGGTGGCCCCATGAGCAAGGACATGCGCTACTCCACCAGCCCCTTGCTGGCCGAGCGCACGCCGATGTGGCGCAGCCGCTTCATCATGATTGGCCTGGCGCTGGCGTTTACCGGCCTGATCGGCCGTGCTGCCTATGTGCAGGTCATCGGCAATGATTTCTTTCTGCGCCAGGGCGAAGTGCGCTTTGCCCGCACCATCGAGCTGCCCGCCAACCGCGGCCGCATTCTGGACCGCAATGGCCTGATTCTGGCCTCCAGCGTGCCAGCCGCCAGCATATGGGCGATTCCCGAAGATGTGGACCAGGCCGACCCGGCGATCAAGGCCAAGATTGTCGAGATCGCCAAGCTGATGGGCATGCCCCAGGCGCAGCTCGATGCCAAGCTGGCCGATGAGGACAAGTCCTTTGTCTGGATCAAGCGCCAGCTCGATTGGGACATCGGGCAGAAGATCAAGGCGCTGGATGTCAAGGGCATCTACCTGCGCAAGGAATACAAGCGCCAGTACCCCGAAGGTGAATCAGCAGCCCACGTTGTGGGCTTTACCAATGTGGAAGACCAGGGCCAGGAAGGCATGGAGCTGGCCTTCAACACCGAGTTGGGTGGCAAGGCCGGCTCGCGCCGTGTGATCAAGGACCGCTTGGGCCGTATCGTCGAGGGTGTCGGTGTAGAGACGCCGCCGCAAGAAGGCCAGGACATCCAGCTGTCCATCGACAGCAAGGTGCAGTTCTTCGCCTACCAGAAGCTGCGCGATCAGGTAGCGGCCTTCAAGGCCAAGGCCGGCAGCGTGGTGGTGATGGACGCCCACACCGGCGAAGTGCTGGCACTGGCCAACTACCCCAGCTATGACCCGAACAACCGCTCGCGCCTGACCGGCGAGCAGCTGCGCAACCGCGCGATTACCGACACTTTCGAGCCCGGCTCGACGATGAAGCCCATCACCGTGGGAACGGCGCTGGAGCTGGGTCGGGTCAAGAACACCACCATCATCGATACCAGCCCAGGGCGCTATGCCATTGGCGGCTTCACCATCAGCGACACCCACAATTACGGCGCGCTGACGGTGGACGGCGTGATCCAGAAGTCCAGCAATGTGGGCGCGCTCAAGGTGGCGCAGAAGATGACGCCCCAAGAGATGTGGAATGTGCACTCGGCGCTGGGTTATGGGCAAAAGCCCCAGATCGCCTTCCCAGGCGCCGCCAGTGGCCGCCTGCGCCCCTGGAAGACCTGGAAGCCGGTCGAGCAGGCCACCATCTCCTACGGCTACGGCCTGTCAGCCTCGTTGTTCCAGATGGCGCGTTCCTACACCGTGTTCTCGAACGACGGCAATGTGATTCCCGCGACCATGCTCAAGCGCACAGGCCGCCCCGCTGGCACGCCGGTGTTCTCCAAGAAGACCGCCGAGTTGGTGCGCCACATGCTGTGGATGGCTGCCGGCCCCGGCGGTACGGGCCAGAAGGCGCAGACCGTGGGCTACTCCATCGGCGGCAAGTCGGGTACCGCCCGCAAGCAGCAAGGCCGGGGCTATGCCGCAGGCAAGTACCGCGCCTGGTTCACCGGCATTGCACCGATTGAGAACCCACGCATCATCGTAGCCGTGATGGTTGACGAGCCCAGCCAGGGCAGCTTTTACGGCGGTACCGTCGCCGGCCCGGTGTTCAGCGAAGTGGTGCAGCAGACCCTGCGTCTGATGGGCGTGCAGCCCGATATGTCGGTCAAGCCGCAGATCGTGGCCAACGATGTGGAGGAGCCGTTATGAGCGCCACCACCAACACCGCGACCACGGTGCACAGCACCGCCGCTGCCGTGGAGTGGCTGCGTGAGCGCGTGGCCAGCGGAACCCTGCACACCGACAGCCGCCAGGTGCAAGCCGGCGATGCCTTCATTGCCTGGCCCGGCGGCGTCAATGACGGCCGTGCCTATGTAGCGCAGGCCGTGCAGCGCGGTGCGGCCGCCTGCCTGGTAGAGCAGTCTGGTCTGGAACAATTTGATCTGCAAGGCATGCCGGTCGCGGCCATGCCGGGTTTGAAGGCCGCCACCGGCCCGATCGCCAGCGCCTGGTTTGGCCAGCCCAGCGAGCAGCTGGATGTGCTGGCCGTGACGGGCACCAATGGCAAGACCAGCATCAGCTGGTGGCTGGCCCAGGCGGTAAGCCATCTCTGCGAAGCCGGCGTGCTGCAGCACCGGGGCTGCGCCATGGTCGGCACCCTGGGCGTCGGCATTCCGCCGCACCAGCTGGATGTGACCGGCATGACCACCCCCGATCCGGTGCTGCTGCAACGCGCCTTCCGGGGTTTTGTTGATGCCGGCTACGGCGCTTGCGCGATCGAGGCTTCGTCCATCGGTATTGCCGAGCACCGCCTGGCAGGCACGCGCATCCGCCTGGCCATCTTTACGAATTTCACCCAGGACCATCTGGACTACCACGGCAGCATGGATGCCTACTGGGCCGCCAAGGAAGCGCTGTTCCACTGGTCCGGCCTCCAATCGGCCGTGGTCAACCTGGACGACGCCCGGGGCGCGGCACTGGCGGCATCCTTGGCTGGTGGCGCGCTGGATCTGTGGACCGTCTCCGTGGATAACCCAAGCCAGGCCCGTCTGTCTGCCCAGGCCATCCGCGCGGGCGACCGTGGCCTGGTGTTCGAGGTCGTAGAGGCCGGCGCCGAAGGCGCTGCCGTGACCCTGCACAGCCAGGTGATTGGCCAGTACAACGTGCTCAACCTGCTGCAGGTGATGGCCAGCCTGCGGGTGCTGGGTGCGAGCTTGCAGCAGGCGGCTGAGGCCTGCGCGGTGCTGGCGGCCGTGCCGGGTCGCATGGAACAGGTCAGCCAGGCCGATGCGCCCTTGGTGGCCATCGACTATGCCCATACCCCTGATGCACTGGACAAGGCCTTGCAGGCACTGCGCCCGCTGGCTGAGCAGCGCGGCGGCCGGCTGTGGTGCGTGTTTGGCTGTGGTGGCAACCGCGATGCCAGCAAGCGCCCGCTGATGGGCCGCATTGCCCAGGCATGTGCCGACGAGGTGGTCGTGACCAGCGACAACCCGCGCGGCGAGCAGCCCCAGGCCATCATCGACGACATTCTGCGCGGCATGACGCCCGATGCACATTGGCATGTACAGGCCGACCGTGCGGCCGCCATCGAAGAGGTGGTGCTGCGCGCGTCCAGCCGGGATGTGATTTTGCTGGCCGGCAAGGGCCATGAGGATTACCAGGAAGTGGCCGGCGTGAAGCTGCCCTTTCTCGATGCCGCGCAGGCCCATGCTGCGCTGGCCAAGCGGAAAGAACAACTATGAGCATGATGACCCTGCACCAGGCGCTGGGTTTCATTGAGCCCCTTGTCCCCCAGGCCCGACTGGTGGGGGATGGTGCAGTGCCGCTGCTGCGCGTCCACTCGGACTCGCGCAGCTTGCAAGCCGGTGATTTGTTTGTGGCGCTCAAGGGTGAGCGCTTTGATGCCAACCAGTTTCTGGCTCAGGCCCAGGCAGCAGGTGCGGCGGCCGCGCTGTGCCATGCCGACCCCGCCGAGGCCGGCCTGCCCGGCATTGTGGTGACCGATACCCTGGCTGCACTGGGTGCCTTGGCCACCGGTTGGCGTGCACAGTTCCCGCTGCCGCTGATTGCGGTGACGGGCAGCAATGGCAAGACCACGGTCACCCAGATGCTGGCGAGCATCCTGCGCGCCCATGCCGGCGATGCCGCCTGGGCCACGCGTGGCAACCTGAACAACGAGATCGGCGTGCCGCTGACCCTGCTGGGCCTGACGGCTGCGCACCGCGCTGCCGTGGTTGAGCTGGGCATGAACCACCCTGGCGAAATCGCCGTGCTGGCCGCGATGGCGCAGCCCCAGGTGGCCCTGGTCAACAACGCCCAGCGCGAGCACCAGGAGTTCATGCACACGGTGGAAGCCGTGGCCCGCGAAAACGGCAGTGTGCTGGCCGCGCTGCCGGCCGATGGCGTGGCCGTGTTTCCTGCCGGTGATGTCTACACCCCCTTGTGGCAAGAGTTAGCTGCCGGCCGGGCGACCTGCCTGTTCGGCGAACAGGCCGATGGTGCCCAGGCCTATGCCAGCGATGTGCTGTGGCGCGATGGCGCCTGGCAGCTGCAGCTGCACCTGCCCGATGGCGCTGCGCCTGTGGTGCTGCAGATTGCCGGCCGCCACAACGTGCGCAATGCACTGGCCGCCGCCGCATCGGCCCATGCCGCGGGTGTGCCGCTGGCCGCGATTGCACAGGGCCTGTCGGCGTTTGAGCCGGTCAAGGGCCGCTCGCGTGCGCTGGCGATGCCTGTCGCGGGCCGCAGCCTGACGGTGGTCGACGACAGCTACAACGCCAACCCGGATTCGGTAGAGGCCGCCATCAAGGTGCTGGCCGAGCTGCCGGCTGCCCAGCTCCTGGTGCTGGGTGATATGGGCGAGGTGGGCGACCAAGGACCCCAGTTCCATGCCGAAGCCGGCGCGCTGGCCAAGCAGCAAGGCATCGCCCAGTTGTTTACTTTGGGTGCCCAAAGCCGGTCGGCCGCCGAGGCCTTTGGTGAAGGTGCTCAGCATTTCGAGAGCATGCCTGCCTTGCAGGATGCGGTGTGCAAATTGATGCCTCAATTGGGCAGTGTGTTGGTCAAAGGTTCGCGGTTCATGAAGATGGAGCAAGTGGTGCAGGCAATGCAGTCGTGCGCAGACAAGGGGCACAGCGCCCGTGAGGAGGCCGCATGCTGATTGTGCTCGCCAGCTGGTTGCAAAGCCTGTCGCCCGAATTCGGCTTTCTGCGCATCTTCCAGTACCTGACCTTCCGCGCCGTGATGGCGGCGATGACGGCGCTGGTGATCGGCCTGGTGGCCGGCCCCAAGGTGATCCGCACCTTGTCGGCGCTGAAGATCGGCCAGCCCATCCGCGGCTATGCGATGCAAAGCCATTTGAGCAAGAGCGGCACCCCCACGATGGGCGGCGTGCTGATTCTGCTGGCGATCACGATCTCGACCGTGCTGTGGTTTGACCTGTCCAACCGCTTTGTCTGGGTGGTGCTGATCGTCACCTGGGGCTTTGGTGCCATTGGCTGGGTCGATGACTGGCGCAAGGTGGTCAACAAGGACCCCGAAGGCATGCGCTCGCGCGAAAAGTATTTCTGGCAGTCGGTGCTGGGCCTGGCCGCTGCGCTGGCCCTGGTGTTCTGCATCTCGGAAAACACCAATGCCGAGGTCTGGAGCCTGTTCGTCAACTGGGTGCAGTCGGGTTTCTCGCTGGATCTGCCGCCCAATGCCGGCCTGATGGTGCCCTTCTTCAAGCAGGTGAACTACCCGCTGGGTGTGCTGGGCTTTGTGATCATGACCTACCTGGTCATCGTCGGCGCCAGCAATGCCGTCAACCTGACCGATGGCCTCGATGGCCTGGCCATCATGCCGGTGGTCATGGTCGGCTCGGCACTGGGCGTGTTCGCCTATGTGACCGGCAGCGTCAATTTCTCGCGCTACCTGCTGTTCCCGCACATTGGCGGCACCGGGGAGCTGCTGGTGTTCTGCTGCGCGATGACGGGCGCGGGCCTGGCTTTCCTGTGGTTCAACACCCACCCGGCCCAGGTCTTCATGGGCGATGTGGGCGCGCTGGCCCTGGGCGGTGCGCTGGGCACGATTGCGGTGATCGTTCGCCAAGAAATCGTGCTGGCCATCATGGGCGGCATCTTTGTGGCCGAGGCCGTGTCCGTGATGATGCAGGTGGTCTGGTTCAAGTACACCAAGAAGCGCTATGGCGAAGGCCGGCGCCTGCTGAAGATGGCCCCCTTGCACCACCACTTTGAAAAGAGCGGCTGGCGCGAAACCCAGGTCGTTGTGCGTTTCTGGATCATCACGATGCTGCTGTGTCTGATCGGTCTGTCTACCCTGAAGCTGCGGTGAGCACCATGGCAACCGAGCACCTCCACCCCCTTGATCCCTCGGCAGAGGCCGCTGCTGCGCCGTTGGCGCCAGCGGTAGCGCCCGTGGCTGCGGACGACCTGGCTCAGCCTGCCGAGCAGCAGCCTGCGCTGGCAGCCGCTGGCGCCGATGCGCAAGCGTTGGCGCAACCCTTGGCTGAAGATGAAGCCCCCGTGGACGCGGCTGCCGATGAAGCAGCCGTTGTGGTCACCGATGCAGCGGATGCTGAAGTGCCCCCTGCAGCCGACGCCTCGGCAGTGGACATGGCGCCGGTGCCCGATGTGTCGACCCTGACGGCGGCCAAGGATGCGGCTGCCTTTGTCGCGCAGATCTTTGCCGACCCCAGTGTGTCTGACGCGGCCAGCAGCGAGGTCACTGCGGTCGATGTGCAGCCCCAGGAGGCCGAAGTGGTCTATGCCCCGGTGCCGGCCCAGTGGCCGCAAGGGCAAGCGCATGCGCTGCAAGGCCAGCAGGTGCTGGTGCTGGGTCTGGGCACGTCCGGCTTGGCGATGGCGCGCTGGTGCGCACGCTGTGGTGCCCAGGTCACGGTGGCGGATACGCGCGATGCGCCGCCCCAGCTGGCACAACTGCGCAGTGAGCTGCCCGACGTGCGTTTTGTCGCGGGTGCATTGTCCGCCGCGCTGGTCGATGGCCAGCCGGTGCGCGTGGTCTACCGCTCGCCCGGCCTGAGCCCCGAGACCGTGGCCCCGGTTGTTGATGCGGCGCGTGCCATTGGCTTGCCGGTCAGCGGTGAGCTGGATCTTTTCAGCCTGGCCCTGCAGTCGCTGGCCCAGGCCCATGGCTATGCGCCCAAGGTGCTGGCCATCACGGGGACCAATGGCAAGACCACGGTCACCTCGCTCACCGGTCAACTGCTGGCGCATGCCGGCATGAGTACGGCCGTGGCCGGCAATATCGGCCCCAGCCTGCTCGATACGCTGTCACAGCACATCGATGCCCAGAGCCTGCCCCAGGCCTGGGTGCTGGAGTTGTCCAGCTTCCAGCTCGAAGATGCGCATGCCTTCAACCCGACGGCAGCGACCGTGCTCAACATCAGCCAGGACCACCTGGACTGGCATGGCAGCATGGAGGCCTATGCGGGCGCCAAGGCCAAGATTTTTGGCAGTGATGCGCTGATGGTGCTCAACCGCGACGACCCGGCCGTGATGGCCATGTTGCCGCCGCCGGTGCGTGTCAAGCTGCAGCGCCCCCAACTGCGCCCGCACATCAGCTTTGGCCTGGATCTGCCTACCCAGGTGGGTGACTACGGCCTGGAAGTGGTCAACGGCATGGCCTGGCTGGTGCGTGCGCAGGACGATGGAAACAGTGCCAGCAACAAGCGCAACCAGGCGGCAGCGGACGATGTGTTCCTGCAGCGGCTGATGCCCGCCGATGCGCTGCGTATCCGGGGCCGCCACAACGCGATGAATGCGCTGGCCGCGCTGGCGCTGGGCCATGCGGCAGGCGCCGGTTTTGCCCCCATGCTGTTTGGCCTGCGCGAATACCGAGGCGAGCGCCACCGGGTCGAGCCCATCGGCATCGTCAGCGACGTGGAATATTTTGACGACAGCAAGGGCACCAATGTGGGCGCCACCGTGGCTGCGCTGATGGGCCTGGGTGCTGAGCGCCGCATCGTGCTGATCCTGGGCGGCGAGGGCAAGGGCCAAGATTTTTCGCCGCTGGCCGCGCCCGTGCTGCGCTATGCGCGTGCCGTGGTGCTGATTGGCCGCGATGCGCCGCTGATCGAAGCTGCACTGGCCGACACCGGTGTGCCGATGTTGCATGCATCCAGCATGGACGATGCCGTGCTGCTGGCCAGCCAGAAGGCGGTCGCAGGCGACGCGGTGCTGATGTCGCCGGCCTGCGCCAGCTTTGACATGTTCCAAAACTACGGCCACCGCGCCGAAGTCTTCTGCCAGGCCGTTGCGGCGCTGGCCGAGGAACGCGGTACCAGCCTGGAGGTGCAGCCATGAGCGCCGACACCGGACTGCGCAACAGGTTCTCGGGCTGGTTCAAACCGGCCGGGGAAAAGCCTGTCGATATCCTGCCGGTGCGCGTGGGTGGCAATGAGTACCGCCAGACGCCATCGAACGCCACCAATATCTTTGGTGCCGACCAGGTGCTCATCTGGCTGGTGGTGGCCATTCTGTCCTGGGGCATCGTCATGGTGTTCTCGGCCTCGATCGCGATGCCGGACAACCCGCGCTTCGGCAAGATCGCGCATTACTACTTCTTCCAGCGCCACCTGATGAGCGTGGGGCTGGGCTTTGTGGCGGCGGTGCTCACTTTCCAGATCCCGATGAAGGTCTGGGAGCACTGGGCGCCCTGGCTGTTCATCGCCTCCATCCTGCTGCTGATTGCGGTGCTGATCCCGCATGTGGGCACGGTGGTCAACGGTGCGCGCCGCTGGCTGTCGCTGGGCATCATGAACTTCCAGCCTTCCGAGCTGGCCAAGATCGCGGTCATCATGTATGCCGCCGATTACATGGTGCGCAAGATGGAGGTCAAGGAGCGCTTCTTCCGCGCCGTGCTGCCGATGGGGCTGGCCGTGGGTATCGTCGGCGCGCTGCTGCTGGCCGAGCCCGACATGGGCGCCTTCATGGTGATCGCCGTGATCGCCATGGGCATTTTGTTCCTGGGCGGTGTCAATGCCCGCATGTTCTTCCTGATCGCGCTGGTGCTGGTAGCGGCCTTTGCGCTGATCGTGATGACCTCGGAATGGCGGCGCGAACGTATTTTTGCCTACCTTGATCCCTGGAGCGAAAAGCATGCACTGGGCAAGGGCTACCAGCTCTCGCATTCGCTGATTGCCATTGGCCGCGGTGAGATCTTTGGCGTGGGCCTGGGTGGCAGCGTCGAGAAGCTGCATTGGCTGCCCGAGGCGCATACCGACTTCTTGCTGGCCGTGATCGGCGAGGAGCTGGGCCTGGTGGGCATCATTGCGCTGCTGGGTCTGTTCTTCTTCATGATCCGCCGCATTGTCGAGATCGGCCGCCAGGCGATCCGCATGGACCGCATCTTCTCCGGCCTGGTGGCGCAGGGTATTGCGATCTGGCTGGGCTTCCAGACCTTCATCAACGCCGGTGTGAACCTGGGCGCCTTGCCCACCAAGGGCCTGACCTTGCCACTGATGAGTTTCGGGGGGTCGGCGATCCTGATGAACCTGGTGGCCATTGCCATCGTGCTGCGCATCGATTGTGAAAACAAGGCCATGGGTGCCGGGGGGACGCGATCATGAGCGGCAAGACGGCACTGATCATGGCTGGCGGCACCGGCGGCCATATCTTTCCCGGCCTGGCCGTGGCCCAGGAGCTGCGCAGCCGTGGCTGGACCGTGCACTGGCTGGGCGCGCCCGACAGCATGGAAGAGCGTCTCGTGCCGCCCCAGGGCTTTGCACTGGAGCGCGTGGCGTTCTCGGGTGTGCGTGGCAAGGGCCTGCTGTCCCTGGTTGGTCTGCCGCTGCGCCTGTTGAAGGCCTTGCAGCAGGCGCGCGCCGTGCTGCGCAAGGTCCGCCCCGATGTGGTTGTGGGCATGGGCGGCTATATCACCGTGCCCGGTGGCCTGGCGGCCAAACTGGCGGGTGTGCCCATCGTGCTGCATGAGCAGAACTCGGTGCCGGGCATGGCCAACAAGCTGCTGGCCCGCATGGCCCAGCGTGTGTTCAATGCCTTCCCGGATGCGATTGCCGGCGGCCAGTGGGTGGGCAATCCGCTGCGCGCCGATTTCCTGCATCAGCCTGAACCGGCACAGCGCTTTGCCGGCCGCAGCGGCCCGCTGCAGCTGCTGGTGGTGGGTGGCAGCCTGGGTGCCAAGGCCTTGAACGAGGTAGTACCTAAGGCACTGGCGCTGATGGCGCCCGAGACCCGCCCCGTGGTGACGCACCAAAGCGGCGCCAAGCAGATCGATGCGCTGCAGGCCAACTACGCGGCCGCAGGCGTGCAAGCCCGCCTGACCCCCTTTATCGACGATGCGGCCAAGGCCTATGCGGATGCCGATGTCATCGTCTGCCGCGCAGGCGCCAGCACGGTCACCGAGCTGGCTGCCGTGGGCGCGGCGGCGGTGTTTGTGCCGTTTCCAGCGGCGGTGGATGACCACCAGACGGCCAATGCCCGCTTCCTGGTGGATGCCGGCGCTGGCTGGTTGGTGCAACAAAGCGTTTTGACCCCGGAAAACCTGGCTCAGATGCTAGAGAATATGCAGCGGACGGGCCTGGTGGATATGGCCCAAAAGGCGAAGAAAATGCAGAAATTGGAAGCCGCCCACGTGGTGGCGGATGCCTGCGAGGAGGTGGCACGATGAAACACGCCATCCAACGCATTCATTTTGTCGGTATTGGTGGTGCAGGCATGAGCGGCATTGCCGAAGTGCTGCACAACCTGGGCTATGTCGTCTCGGGCTCGGACCTGTCGGACAGCAGCACCATGGCGCATCTGCGCGATGCCGGTATTACCACCTTTGTGGGCCATGATGCGGCGCATATCGCCCAGGCCCAGGCGGTGGTGACATCGACGGCCGTGCAGGCCGACAACCCCGAAGTCGTGGCCGCTCGGGCCATGGGCATTCCGGTGGTGCCGCGCGCGCTGATGCTGGCCGAGCTGATGCGCCTGCGCAAGGGCATCGCGATTGCCGGCACCCATGGCAAAACGACGACCACCAGCCTGGTGACCAGCGTGTTGGCCGAGGCCGGCCTGGATCCCACCTTTGTCATTGGCGGCAAGCTCAACAGCGCCGGCGCCAATGCGCGCCTGGGCAGTGGCGAGTACATCGTGGTCGAGGCGGACGAATCCGATGCCTCGTTCCTGAACCTGTTGCCAGTGATGGCGGTGGTCACGAACATCGATGCCGACCACATGGACACCTATGGCCATGACTTTGGCCGGCTCAAGACGGCCTTTGTCGATTTTCTCAACCGCATGCCGTTTTATGGCAATGCCGTGGTCTGCATCGACAGCCCGGCCGTGGGCGACATCATCGAGCGCGTGGCCTGCAAGGTCACGACCTATGGCCTGAGCGAGAACGCCCAGATCCGCGCGGTGAACCTGCAGGCCGACAACGGCCAGATGCGCTTTACCGTACAGCGCCGCCTGGCCCAGCCCTTGCCCGATCTGGAGCTGGTGCTGAACCTGCCGGGCGAGCACAACGTGCTCAATGCACTGTCGGTGGTCGGTGTGGCGGCTGCCATCGGCATTGACGACGGGGCCCTGCAGCGGGCGCTGCAAGGCTTCAAGGGCGTGGGGCGCCGTTTCCAGCGTTATGGCCAGGCCCAGCTGCCCAACGGCGGCGAGTTCACTGTTATTGACGATTACGGACATCACCCTGTCGAAATGGCTGCCACCATTGCGGCCGCGCGCGGCGCGTTTCCGGGCCGCCGGCTGGTGCTGGCCTTCCAGCCGCACCGCTACACCCGCACGCGGGATTGCTTTGAGGACTTTGTCCAGGTGCTGGGCGGCGCCGATGCGGTGCTGCTGGCCGAGGTCTATGCCGCCGGTGAAACACCGATCGTGGCGGCCGACAGCCGTGCGCTGGCACGCGCAGTGCGTGTGGCTGGCAAGGTGGAGCCGGTGTTTGTCGAGCAGATCAGCAGCCTGCCCCAGCAGATTCTGGACCAGGCCCAGGACGGCGATGTGCTGCTGTGCATGGGCGCGGGATCGATTGGTGCGGTGGCTGCCAAGGTGATGGCATTGGCCGATGGGCAAGAGCGTGTAGCGCCGCAAGGGAGCGCGGTATGAGTGAAACCATGAACAATATTGATGTGAAGGCCTTGGGCAAGGTCGCGGTGCTGATGGGCGGGAGCTCGGCAGAGCGCGAGGTGTCGCTGATGTCCGGCAAGGGCGTGCTGGCTGCGCTGCAGGCCAAGGGCGTGGACGCGCATGCGTTTGACCCCTCGCAGCAGGATCTGGGCGAGCTGCGCAAGCAGGGCTTTGCGCGCTGCTTCATCGCGCTGCATGGCCGCCATGGCGAAGACGGCACGGTACAAGGCGCGCTGGAGCTGCTGGGCATTCCCTACACTGGTCCCGGCGTGATGGCCTCGAGCATCGCGATGGACAAGATCATGACCAAGCGCATCTGGCGCTTTGAAGGCCTGTCCACCCCCGAGTGGCGCATGGCCGCCAGCGAGCAGGACACGCGCGATGCGCTGGCCGCACTGGGCGCGCCGATGATCGTCAAGCCCGCACGCGAGGGCTCGACCATTGGCCTGTCCAAGATCAGCACCCCCGAAGAATGCGCCCAGGCCTATGCGCTGGCCTCCCGCTACGACCCTGAAGTGCTGTGCGAGCAGTTCATTGAAGGCATGGAAACGACCTGCGCCGTGCTGGGCCAGGGCCGCAGCGCCAAGGCGCTGCCGGTGATCAAGATCGTCGCGCCCGAAGGCAACTACGACTACCAGAACAAGTACTTTACCGACACCACCCAGTACTTCTGCCCCAGCGAGCTGCCTGACGAGATGGAAGCGGCGATCCGCGACCTGGCGGAAAAGGCGTTCCGCACCTTGGGCTGCCGGGGCTGGTCGCGCGCCGATGTGATGGTGCGTGCCTCGGACCAGCAGCTCTTCCTGCTGGAGATCAATACCTCGCCGGGCATGACCAGCCATTCGCTGGTGCCCATGGCTGCCCGTGCCACTGGCATGAGCTATGAAGACCTGTGTTTGCACCTGCTGGCCAATGCATCGAGCGATGCGGCCCAGGGTGCGGAGCTCTAAGACAAGGAGATGAGATCCATGGAGCAGACCATGCCAGTCCCCTTCGACGTCAAGCTGATGAACATGCTGGCCACGGCGTTGTTCCTCGGCTGCGGCGCGTTGCTGGTGCTGGCGGGGGTGCGCTGGGCCATCCACCATCCGGCGCTGAGCATTGCGCGCATCGTGGTGCAGGGCGAGCTGGAGCACAACAGCGCCGTGTCGCTGCAGGCCAATGTGATGCCGTCCTTGAAGGGCAATTTCTTCACGATGGACCTGGATGAGACACGCCGGATCTTCGAGCAGGCGCCCTGGGTGCGCCAGGCGCGGATCAAGCGCGAGTTCCCCAGCACCCTGGCGGTGACCATCACCGAGCAGGATGCGACGGCGATCTGGGGTGCAGAGGGCGAGTCCCGCCTGCTCAACAGCGAAGGCCAGATGTTCGAGGGCGACTCGGCCGACCCGGATCTGCTGCACCTGCCGCACCTGTCGGGCCCGGCTGGCCGCTCGCAAGAGGTGCTGGCCATGTTCCGCGCGCTGGCACCGGTCTACGCCAAGCTCGACAACGCGCTGGTGGCGCTGGCCGAATCGAACAGCGGCAGCTGGAAGGCCACCCTGCAATCGGGGGCGGTCATTGAAATGGGCCAGGGCCAGGAGGAGGCCCTGAGCGAGCGGGTACGTAAATTTGTTGAATCTTTGCCTGAAGTCACCGGTACCTACAGACGCAGCGTGGCATCGCTGACGTCGGCGGATCTGCGCCATGCCGGTGGCTATGCGGTGCGTATGCAAGGGGTGACCACGGGCACCTCGGCATCGGGCCGGGCTGCAGTCAAAAAATAAAACACAGAGATGCGAAACATGAACCATACCAATCACTTGATCAGCGAGGGCAACTGACTATGGCGCGAGATAGCAAAGACGTGGTAGTCGGCCTGGACATCGGCACCGCCAAGATCATGGTGGTCGTGGCCGAGGTGCTGGGCAATGGCGAGCTCAAGCTGGCCGGCCTGGGCGTGGCCCCCAGCAACGGGCTCAAGCGCGGTGTGGTGGTGAATATCGATGCCACGGTGCAGAGCATTCAGCAGGCGCTCAAGGAGGCCGAGCTGATGGCCGACCTGAACATCCAGCGGGTCTACACCGGCATCACCGGCAGCCATATCCGCGGCATCAATTCCAGCGGCATGGTAGCCGTCAAGGACAAGGAAGTCTCGGCCGCCGATGTGGCGCGCGTTCTGGACACCGCCAAGGCGATCAACATCCCGTCGGACCAGCGCCTGCTGCTGGTGGAGCCGCAGGAGTTTGCGATCGACGGCCAGGATGTGCGCGAGCCCATCGGCATGAGCGGTCTGCGCCTGGAGTCCAAGATCCACATCGTGACCGGTGCGCAAAGCGCGGCCGAGAACATCATCAAATGCGTGCGCCGCTGCGGCCTGGAGGTGGAGCAGCTGCTGCTCAACCCGCTGGCCTCCAGCCAGGCAGTGCTGACCGATGACGAGCGCGAGCTGGGTGTCTGCGTGGTCGATATCGGCGCCGGCACCACCGATGTGTCGATCTTCACTGGTGGCGCGATCCGCCACACGGCGGTGATCCCGATTGCCGGTGACCTGATCACCAGCGACATCGCGATGGCGCTGCGCACACCGACCAAGGACGCCGAGGACATCAAGGTCGAGAGCGGCTGCGCCAAGCAGCTGCTGGCCGATCCCGATACGCAGGTGGATGTGCCCGGTCTGGGTGACCGGGGCCCGCGCCTGTTGAGCAAGCAGGCGCTGGCGGGCGTGATCGAGCCGCGCGTCGAAGAAATTTTCTCGCTGGTGCAGCAAGTCATCCGCGAGTCTGGTTATGAGGAGGTGCTGTCGTCGGGCATTGTGCTCACGGGCGGCAGCGCCGTGATGCCGGGCATGGTGGAGCTGGGGGAAGACATCTTCCTCAAGCCCGTGCGACGCGGCATTCCCAAGTATTCCGGCACCCTGGCCGAGATGGTTGCGCAGCCCCGTGCTGCCACCGTCATGGGCCTGCTGGAAGAGGCCCGCATGGCCCGCATGCGTGGCTACAAGGTGGCCCAGAAGTCCGGTTCGGTGAAATCGGCATTTGGGCGTTTGAAGGACTTTATTGTGGGGAACTTTTAACCATGCATGACACCCCTTGTTGGCTGGCGCAAAGCGGCCCTTCAAGGCTCAAAGGGTATGACCCTTGGAGACCTAAAGGGCCACCAAGCAACCAATGTTCATTAAAGAGTGAATTATCCGTAGACCATTTTTTCCAAATTGACGCGAGAGCGAGAGGAGCAGGCAATGACCATCGAAATGTATGAAGGCAACACATTCAACCAAGGCACCCAGATCAAGGTGATCGGCGTCGGTGGCGGTGGTGGCAACGCGGTCGAGCACATGATCGCCAACAGCGTGCAAGGTGTCGAATTCATTTCGGCCAACACCGATGCGCAAGCGCTGGAGCGTTGCCATGCCCACCGCGTGATCCAGCTGGGTGAAACCGGCCTGGGCGCGGGCAGCAAGCCTGAGAACGGCCGCGAGGCTGCCGAATCCGCGATCGAAGACATCCGCGCTGCCATCGTGGGCTCACACATGCTGTTTATCACCGCCGGCATGGGCGGTGGTACCGGCACGGGTGCAGCCCCTGTGATCGCTCGCGTGGCCAAGGAAATGGGCATCCTGACCGTGGGCGTGGTGACCAAGCCTTTCGAATGGGAAGGCAAGCGCCGCATGTCCAACGCCGACGGCGGCCTGAGCGAGCTCGAAGCCAATGTCGACTCGCTGATCGTGGTGCTCAACGAGAAGCTGCTTGACGTGCTGGGCGATGACATCACCCAGGACCAGGCTTTTGCCCATGCCAACGATGTGCTGAAGAACGCCGTGGGCGGCATCTCCGAAATCATCAACGACCACGGCTACATCAACGTCGACTTTGCCGACGTGAAGACCGTGATGAGCGAGCCAGGCAAGGCGATGATGGGTACGGCAACGGCCAGCGGCCCGGACCGTGCACGCATCGCTGCGGAACAAGCCGTTGCTTGCCCGCTGCTGGAAGGCATCGATCTGTCGGGCGCCAAGGGCATCCTGGTGCTGGTGACCGCGACCAAGGGCAGCCTGAAGCTGGCCGAATCGCGCCAGGCCATGAGCACCATCAATGCCTACGCCTCGCCAGAGTCGCACGTCATCTTCGGCGCGGCCTATGACGAATCCCTGGGCGACGAGATCCGCGTGACCGTGCTGGCCACCGGCCTGTCCCGTCCCGTGGCCAAGCGCCAGCCGATCTCGGTCATCCAGGGCAGCGCTGGTCTGCGTACCGGTACCGACGACATCGCCTACACGCCCCAGTCGGTCAACAGCCCCGTCTCGGGTCTGGGCGTGCAAAATGCGGTGCCCATGGGCAATGCCTTTGCCAACGACTTTGCCGACAAGAAGACCCCATCGGTCTGGCGCACCGGCCGCAATGCGGCGTCGGCCCGCGTCGATGCTATGTCTTCGAGCGGCATGGAAGACCTGGAGATCCCTGCCTTCCTGCGCAAGCAGGCTGACTGATCGCCTTGCTGGGCTTTCGCAAAAGCCGGTCCAGATGTTGATGTGGACCGGACTTTGAATACAACGCGCTGAAACCTTTCGGGGGTTCAGCGCGTTGTTATTAGGGGGCTGCGTGGTTGTTCGCTGTCCTGTCGCCCGCCGGTGCAGCCCTGCGCCGTCGGCTTTGTGCACAGATTGGCCGACAAGGCAAGTGCTTGTCCTACAAGGCTTGCGCTATCTGGGTGATTGGCATTTTTGCGCGTCCCAAGCGGGCGTACGGCGTAAAATCAACGAGTTATGCTCCAGCAACGAACCATCAAGTCTTTAACCCGTGCCGTGGGCGTGGGTCTGCACAGCGGCCAGCGGGTCGAGCTCACCTTGCGCCCTGCACAGCCCAACACCGGCATTGTGTTTCGCCGGGTGGATCTGCCCGAGCCGGTGGATATCCCCGTCAACGCCGAAGCCGTGGTGGACACCCGCATGGCCTCGACCCTGGGCAAGGGTGATGTGCGCATCCACACGGTGGAGCATGTGATGTCGGCCTGCGCCGGCCTGGGCATCGACAACCTCTATATCGATGTGACGGCCGAGGAGATTCCGATCCTCGACGGTTCGTCCGCCTCCTTTGTGTTTTTGCTGCAGAGCGCTGGCATCGAGCTGCAAAACGCGCCCAAGCGCTTTTTGCGCCTGACCAAGCCGGTCGAAATCCGCCAGGGGGAGGGCGCTGCCGAGAAATGGGCGCGCCTGGACCCTTATCACGGCTACAAGCTGCGCTTCGAGATCGACTTCTCGCACCCGGCGGTGGATTCCACCGGCCAGACCTTTGAGTTTGACTTGGGCATCGGCAACTACAGCCGCGATATCGCCCGCGCCCGCACCTTTGGCTTTACCAAGGATGTGGAAATGCTGCGCTCCAACGGCCTGGCATTGGGCGGTGGCCTGGACAATGCCATCGTGATGGACGACTACAAGGTGCTCAACAGCGATGGCTTGCGCTATGACGACGAGTTCGTCAAACACAAGATCCTCGATGCCATTGGTGACCTGTACATCGTCGGCTACCCCTTGCTGGCCGCCTACAGCGCGTTCCGCTCCGGCCATGGCCTGAACAACCTGCTGCTGCGCGAGCTGATGCAGCGCCAGGACGCCTGGGACATCGTCACCTTTGACCATGTGCGTGAAGCCCCACAGGGCTTTGCACAGTCTGCGCTGGCCTGGTAAGGCCGGGCTGCTCTGATGCTGCTGTTCCGCTGGATCTTCATGCTGCTGGTGCTGATGGCAGCGCTCAGCTTTTGCTTCTACCTGGGCACAGGCAAGCGCCGCTACCGCCATTGGTCGCTGCTGCTGGTCAAATGGACCGTGGTAGCGGGCCTGGCCTTCTTTGCGGTGCTCTTTGTGGGCCGCATGGTCTGAGGCCGCCCATCGGTCTTTGGCAGGCCGCGCTGCAGGTAAAGTGCGGTAAACCCAGGCCTGCGCCAGGCAGGCCCATCAGCGGCACAGCCCTCTGCCCATGCGGTTTTCGCACCGCCTCCCCAACTTTACAAATGCCACATGCCACTGCGGGGAACCCGTCCTGGGTAAACGGTGGCGCGCCCAAAGGCGTTAAATCTGCATGGGGGCAAGCTTGCCGCTCGCACCAGCAGCCGCTGGTTCCACAGAAAGGATTCCGTCATGAACAACCACCGAAGCCGTTTCAGCCGCCTGGCGGGTCTTGGTAGCCTGGCGCTGGCATTGGCCGGCGCGCTGGCCTTCAGTGCACCTGCACAGGCCCAGCCGGATGGCCGCCATGATCGCCATTACCAGCGCGATGACCGCCGTGACCATGCCGACCACCGCCGCTGGGAGCGCGAACGCGAGCGCGACCGCCGCTACCGCGAGCAGCAGCGCCGTGACTACCGCCACGACCACCGTCCACCACCCCGTGTCGTGGTCGTGCCAGACCGGGGCCGTGGCATTGGCCCGCGCAACGACTGGTACCGTGGCGGCTATGTGCCCGCACCTTACCGTGGCTACAGCTATGTCGTCGGCGACTGGCGCGGCCACCGCCTCAGCGCACCACCCCGGGGCTACCAGTGGATCCAGTACGGCGGTGACTACCTGCTGATCGCAATCGGCAGCGGTTTGATCGCCAATATTGTCATCAATGGTTATTGAGCCGCCACGAAGTTGCGATAATTGAGAGTTCGCATGGCGCCATACCGAACCTTTGTATGGCGCCCCGCTCCAAAGCTTACTTTGGTGGTTGCACCTTGTGCCGAGCGCTGCTTCACGGAGCGCACGGATCCACGCACAAGGAGCCTGTAGCCGACCAGGCCTGTGCACCTAGCGATGCACAGGTTTTTTTTTGCCTGCGCGCTGCAGGTGGTGGCTCACCAGGCAACCCTAGCTTGGCCGGGGCTTGGGCCGTGCAGGCTTAGTAGCTGCGCCCGCCCTTGTACATGGCGTGCTGGCGGCGCTGCAAGGGGCTGACCTCGGCCATGCGCGCCATTGCCAGGCCGGCATGGGCGTGGGTGATAGCCAGGCCCAGCGCATCGGCCGCATCGGTGCCGGGCAGGCCAGGCAGTTGCAGCAGGCGGCGCACCATCTCCTGGATCTGGTTCTTGGCCGCGCGCCCATGGCCAACCACGGCCTTTTTCATCTGCAGCGCGGTGTACTCGGCGACCGGCAGGTTTTGCGACACCAGGGCCGTCAGCGCACAGCCCCGGGCCTGGCCCAGCAGCAGGGTCGATTGCGGGTTGACGTTGACGAACACGATTTCCACCGAGGCCATGTCGGGCTGGTAGCGCTGGCTGACTTCGCATATGCCGTCAAAGATCATCTTCAAGCGGCCGGGCAGGTCGCCCAGGTTCAGCGTGGTGGTGCGGATGGTGCCGCTGGCCACATAGGACAGGCGCTGGCCATCGACGTCGATGACGCCAAAGCCGGTGGTCTGCAGGCCAGGGTCGATACCAAGGATTCTCATGCGGTTCAAAAGAGGGGGCGGAGGGGGCGCCGGTCAGGGGAGCTCAGCATAGCGCATGCGTGCCGCGATGGTCGCGGTGCGGCGGTTCAGATAGGCGGAGTTGGGGTTCTTGTCGGCGCCCTTGGGGTTGGGCAGCATGACGGCCAGGCGCGCTGCCTCGTTCGCGCTCAGCTGGGCGGCCGATTTGCCAAAGTAGCGTTGCGCGGCGGCCTCTGCGCCAAAGATGCCATCGCCCCATTCGGCATGGTTCAGGTACAGCTCCAGAATGCGCTGCTTGCTCAGCAGGAACTCCAGGGTGTAGGTCAACAGCAGCTCCTGGCCTTTGCGCAGCAGGCTGCGCTCCGACGACAGCAGCAGGTTCTTGGCCAGCTGCTGGGTGATGGTGGAGCCGCCCATGATCCTGGCTGGCGGGCCGGCTTGCACCGAGCTGGGGTCAAAGGCTTCGCCGCGCCGCTCGGCCTGCGCCTGGGCGCGCGCCACGGCTTTTTCCTGGCGCTGCTCGGCACGCTCCATGGCCTTGGCATTGCGCGCGCGGGCCTTTTCAATCGCATCCCAGAGCACGCCATCGTGGTTGACAAAGTCGTCGTCCTCGGAGGCGATCACCGCGCGCTGCAGGTTGGCCGATATCTGCGACAAGGGCCGCCATTGCTGGCGCCAGTGCAAGCGCCCATCCTGGCGCACTTGGCGCCAGGCTTCGCTGCGCTCGAAGGCGGTGGAGGCCGGGTCCACGCTGGCCATCATTGCAATGCGCGCGACAAAGAACAGCTGCAGCGCGATGCCCAGCAGCAGCGCCCAGCCGATCCAGCGCGCAATCGCTTTCATGGGCGGGGCCTAAGGGAAGGTAGGCGGGTGGCCATCGGCGCCTGCGCTCAGTGGGCGTCCAGTTCGCTGCGCAGCTGCGCCAGCACTGGCTGGGAAGGCGGGCGCACACCGCGCCACAGTGCAAAAGCCTCGGCCGCCTGCTCCACCAGCATGCCCAGGCCGTCGCGGCCCTGGGCACCGTGCTGGGCAGCCCATTGCAAAAAGGGCTGGGCAGCGGGGCCGTACATCATGTCGTAGGCCAGCGCGCCGGGGCGCAGCAAATGGCCGGCCACCGGGATGGCTGCGCCTTGCAGACTGCTGGCGGTGGCGTTGATCACCACATCGAAGGGGCCTTCGAGCGCGCCGGCTTCCAGCGCCAGCAACTGGGTGGCCGAGCCCTCGACCAGATCGGCATGCTGGGCCACCAGTTCCTGGGCCTTGGCATGGGTGCGGTTGCAGACCACGAGCAGCGCCGGTGCCTGGGCGATCAGCGGTGCCAGTGCTCCGGCAGCAGCGCCGCCGGCGCCCAGCAGCAGCACGCGTTGGCCGGCCAATGCCACACCGGCATTGCGCACGATGTCGGCCACCAGGCCCAGGCCATCGGTGTTGTCGGCGTGAACGCGGCCATCGGCGCCCACCACCAGGGTGTTGGCTGCGCCTGCGCGCAGCACACGGTCGCTGCGGCTGTCGGCCAGGCGCGCGGCGTCCAGCTTGAAGGGCACGGTCACATTCATGCCCCGGGTGCCTGTTTGCACCAGCTGGCGCAGTGCTGCATCAAAACCGTCCAGCGCCACCAGCTCGGCCTCATAGACCAGGGCCTGGTCGGTCAGCTGCGCAAACAGCGTGTGGATGCGGGGGGAGCGGCTGTGGGCAATCGGGTTGCCCATCACGCAATAGCGGTCTGGAGGGGACATGGTCGTAAGGGCCTGGGCCATGGCGGCTGCGCGGGGAGGGCGCTGGCCGCGCATCGCAGAAAAAGGGCGGGTGCCTGGCACCCGGTGGCGAGGTATCGACGCCTCTCAGGATGCCGTGAAGGCGCCTGCCACTTTACTGCAAATTGGCCGTTTCCAATGTCTGCTCGCGGGTGAAGCGGAATTTGGAGACCACGGCAATCTGGTCGGCCTTGGCGCGCAGCGCCGGGCCAAAGTGGCCAAAGGGCCCGCTGCTGACAGCAATGGCCTCGGCCCGTCGGTCCAGCTGCTGGTTGCCCGAGCTTTTGTAGACCTCGGTGCCCAGCACCCGGCCGTCATGGTTGACGGTCATGATCATCACCAGCTCGCCATAGAGCTTGCGGCCACCGGCTTCGGGGAAGTTGCTGGTGCCCCGGTCCTCAACCTTGCGGCGCAGCTGGTCGTAGTAGATGGCAAACACCTCTTCGCGCGTGGCGGGGCTGATGTAGCGCTTCTTGGGGCGGGCGTTTTCTTCGTGGATGCGCTTTTCGATCTCGGCCAGCATCTTGAGCAGCTGCTTGTGCTTTTCTTCCTGCTCGATCTCGGCCTGCGAGGCACTGGCCTTGCGCGTATCGGGCGGCTGGTACTGGGCCAGCTGGTTGCGCAGATCGGCCAGCAGCTGCATCTGCTGGGCCTGCATGGCATCGAGCTGGCGCTGGCGCTCTTCAAAGTCATCCCCCATGTTGGTGATGGCCGAGTAGGGCAAGGGGCTGGTGGCGCGCTCCTGGCTGTTGGCCGATTCGCCGCCGCCGGCCAGGTTGGCCTGGGCGACGGCCTGGGCCTTGTCAGGCGGCGCGTCATTGGACTTGGCGTTGACCAGAATCACTTCGAGCGGGGTGTCCTCGAACACCCGGTCAAAGGCCTGGGGGTCGACAAAGCGGATGCTCAAGATGGCAGCGTGCACCAGCACAGACACGGCCAGCGCCAGTTGCAGCGTGGACAGGGATCGAAGAAATTGGAAAAACTTCACGGTTCCGGGTTAATCGGTTTTTGTGGTCGCCGCGTCCTCACCGTCGCTCACGTCCACCGCGATTGCGATGGGCCCGGCCACAGCCTCCTCCTCATCTTCTGGCGACTCTATCTCGGCCTGGTTGGCCTGTTCGTCGTCCAGTCTCTCCAGCACGGTTCCGGTCACATCCAGCGTGATCTCGTCGATCTCGCCAAGCTTGACCCGGACCTGGGCACCACGCGGCAGACTCTGCGCGCCCAGCACGGGAAACACCAATGGTAGTTCATCTGCACGCACCAGCATGCTGCCTGCCGGGCCTTCCTTCATAACTGTTGCAGTGAGGTCACTGATGTGGTTCTGGGCCAGGTACTTCAGGGTCCAGTAGCGTTCCATGCCGGCCTGGTAGCCGTTGTAGGCGCTGTAGGCGGCATCAAAACCGCTGATGATGGAGAACAGCTCCGCATCCTTGGGCTTGAACGGGGCGACCAGCGCGGCCGTGGCGCCGTTGCGTGCGCAGGCGATGATCTGCCACTGGTTGACCAGGTCGGTATAGCGGCGCAGCGGCGAGGTGGCCCAGACATAGCTTTTGACACCGATGCCTGCGTGCGGCAAGGCCTTGGTGGACATGCGCACCTTGATGCCCGGTGCCAGGCTGGCCTGGCTGCGGTAGATGCCGGGCACGCCATGGTCGGCCAGCAACTGGCCCCAGCTGCTGTTGGCGACGATGGCCGCCTCGGCCACGATCAGATCGAGCGGCGCGCCGCGCTTGCGCACGGAGATCTGCACGGTCTCGCTGCCGTTGGGTACTTGGTCGCCATTGCCTTGCAGGCGGAAGTTGTAGTCCGGGCGGTTGAAGTTTTCGGGCTTGCCGCGCACCACTTCGCGGCCGGCCTTGAGGTGGCGCGAGAGGCGGTAGAGGAAGCTCAGCTCATCGCGCTTGTCCAGCAGCGACTGGGGCGTGTCTTCGACCTGCAGCGCCGGATCGGTCAGCCAGGCTTCGGTGGCGATGTGGTCGAGCTTGTCGTAGCGGAAGTTGGTGACGACGGGCACGCGCTCCAGGCGCGTTTCCTTGTTCAGCACTTCCAGGGTGGCTTCGTCGTAGGTGACGTAGAGCGACACGGCCGGGTTGGCGCGGCCCTCATCCAGGGTGTAGATCTGCACGACTTCGTCCGGCAGCATCGTGACCTTGTAGCCCGGCATGTAGACGGTGGAATAGCGGCTGCGGCCCAGATGGTCGAGTGCCGAGCCGGGCTCGATCGCCAGACCGGGCGCGGCAATGTGCACGCCGACAATCACCTGGCCAGAGCCCAGGCCCTGCACCGACAGCGCATCGTCGATTTCGGTCGTGGCCGAATCGTCGATGGAGTAGGCCTCGACCGTGGCCAGCGGCAGATCACCAGGCGGCAGCGGCGCAGTGACGGCCGGGAAGCCCGTGCCCTTGGGGAAGTTGTCGAACAGGAAGCGCTGCCAGTGGAACTGGTAGGACGAGTCGATGGCGCCGGCCTTTTGCAGCAGGGCCAGCGGCGCCAGCTGCGCCTTGCGGCTGGCTTCGACCACGGCCTTGTACTCGGGCGCGTTCTTGTCCGGGCGGAACAGGATCTTGTAGAGCTGCTGCTGCACCGGTGCGGGGCACTGGCCATTGACAAGCTCGGCGGCCCAGCCGTCGATCTGCGCCTGGATCTGGGCCTTTTTCTCGATGGCGGCCAGTGCCTGCTGCACGATCTCGGCCGGGGCCTTCTTGAAGCGGCCCTTGCCGGCGCGGCGGAAGTAGTGCGGTGCCTCAAACAACTTGAAGAGCGCCGCCACCTGTTCGGTGATCGAGGCGTTCTCGGAGAAGTAGTCGCGCGCCAGGTCGGCAAAGCCAAACTCCTGCTCGGGCGCAAACTCCCAGGCGAGCTGGGGGTCGATGTCGTCCGACAGGGTTTGCGCCTGTGCGATCAGCTCCGCAGGCGTGGGCTTGTCAAATTTGAGAAGCATGTTCGCAGCTTTGACCTTGACCCGTTTCCCGGAGTCCAATTCAATTTGCGCGGAACTTTCAGCTTCGGAGAGGATACGGCCAGCCAGAAATTTGCCAGCGTCGTCAAACAGTGCATACATAGCCGCGCATTTTCCCATGCTGGATGGTGCCGGGGCGCGGCCGCAGGGTTTTTTGCGTGGGGGTTCTGGCTGGCCCCCTGCGGGCGGGCCCGCCAGCGCTGGTGTTACCAGCCCAAAAACTTGTCGATCTGTGGCAGATAGCTGTCGAAGTTCGATAGCGCATGGTCGCTGCCCTCGTCCAGCAGCAGCTGGGCGGCCGGGTAGCGCGCGACCATGTCCTGCCAGTGCAGCACCTCATCCCCCATCGCGGAAATCAGCAACTGCGGGGCGGCAGGAGGCTGGCCGTTGACGTTCAGCGCCTGCAGCTCTTCCAGGTATTCCGGGCGGAAGAAAAAGGATTCTTCAGGGTTGTGCCAGGCCGTTTGCTCGCCCAGGTGCTGCTCCAGGGTGACCCAGGGTGTTGTCGAGGGATTGATCATCACGCTCTTGCAGCGCAACTGCTGGGCCACCCAGCTGGCGTAGAAGCCGCCCAGCGAGGAGCCGACCACGGCCACGCTCTCGGGCGGCAGGCCGGCCCAACTGCGGGTGGTGTCCAGCAGCAGATCGGCCGCTTGCCGGGGCGAGGCGGGCAGTTGTGGCGCGGACCACACGACATGCGGGCGGGTGTCTGCAATATGGCGCTGCAGGCGTTGGGCCTTGGCCGATTGGGGGGAAGAGCGAAAGCCGTGCAGGTACAGCAAGTGGGTGGTCGTCATGCACAAATGATAGCGCGCAAGCGGCCACTGCTAAGGCGTTGACAACCTTAGTGCTTTTGTTGAATTGATTTGGCCCGGGTGACACATGTAAAACCGGTCTTTACCGCTAGCGCTGGCGGGCGTTCTGTGCCAAGCAGGGATAATGGCGGCCATGTCCGAAGTTCTTGATAAACCGAATCTGTTCCAGCGTCTGATGCCGATGCTGCGCGGTTATGACTGGCCACTGATTTTCATCATCGGCATGCTAGCCGCCATCGGACTGACGGCCATGTATTCCGCCGGTTTTGACCACGGCACCCGTTTTTCTGACCATGGCCGCAACATGCTGCTGGCGCTGGGCATCTTGCTGGTCGTATCCCAGATTCCGCCGCACCGGCTGGCCAGCTTTGCCTTGCCCCTGTATGGCCTGGGCGTTGCCTTGCTGGTGGCGGTGGCGCTGTTTGGCATCACCAAGAAGGGCGCGCAGCGCTGGGTGAACCTGGGCATCGTCATTCAGCCCAGTGAGCTGCTGAAGATTGCGATGCCGCTGATGCTGGCCTGGTGGTTCCAGCGCCGCGAAGGGGCCTTGCGCCCGGCCGATTTTGTCGTGGCGTTTGCGATCCTGGTGATTCCGGTCGGCCTGATCATGAAACAGCCGGATCTGGGAACATCGCTGTTGGTGATGGCCGCCGGCCTGGCGGTGATCTATTTTGCCGGCCTGTCCTGGAAACTGATCATCCCGCCGGTGCTGCTGGGCGTGATCGGGCTGCTGCTGATCGCCATCTATGGCCACCACCTCTGTGAAGACGGCATGGACCTGGTGGTGCTGCATGAATACCAACGCCAGCGCGTCTGTACCTTGCTCGACCCGACCCGCGACCCATTGGGCAAGGGCTTTCACATCATCCAGGGGATGATCGCCATTGGCTCGGGCGGCTTTATGGGCAAGGGCTTCATGGCGGGCACGCAGACCCATCTGGAGTTCATCCCCGAGCGCACCACCGACTTTATCTTTGCCGCGTTTTCCGAAGAGTTCGGCCTGGCCGGCAATCTGCTGCTGATCTTTTTCTTCCTGCTGCTGGTCTGGCGCGGCCTGGCCATTGCGATGCGCGCACCGACTTTGTTTGGCCGGCTGATGGCGGGTGCGGTGGCGATGATCTTTTTCACCTATGCCTTTGTCAACATGGGCATGGTCAGCGGCATCCTGCCGGTCGTGGGCGTGCCCTTGCCCTTTGTCAGCTACGGGGGCACGGCCATGGTCACCCTGGGGCTTGCGCTGGGGATTTTGATGTCGGTCGCCAGATCGCAGCGCCAGCTGGCGCGGGAGCAGGCGCCGCGGCTATGAGCCCCGTTGGGGAGGGCTGGCAGGGGCTCTGCCATTGAAAACACCCCCGCCAGCCGCAGATACGGAAGAGGTCGCGGCGGGTTTGCTGGCCGCCGCAAATCAACGCATGTGCCCACGGCCATTGCGCAAGCCCTAAAATCGTCCCTATGAATGCACCTTTTGACCTTGCTGTGGCCAAGCCGCTGGCGGCTTCTACCGAACAACGACTGGATATAGCGCGCAGCCTGCTGCTGACGCCTTTTGGTCTGGATGACAGCCATCTGGCGCGCGCGCTGGCGGATATCCGCGCCCACAAGGTGGACGATGCAGACCTCTACTTCCAGTACACCCGGGCCGAAGGCTGGAGTCTGGAAGAGGGCATCGTCAAGACCGGCTCCTTCTCGATCGACCAGGGCGTGGGCGTGCGTGCCGTCGCCGGTGAGAAGACGGCCTTTGCCTATTCGGACGACATCTCGCTGGCATCGCTGCTGGATGCCGCACACACGGTGCGCAGCATTGGCGCACAAAGCCAGTCGCGCCAGGTACGCGTGCCGAGCAAGAAGATTGCGCTGAGCCGCTCGCTCTACCCCGATCTGGACCCGATCTCCACCCTCGACAGCACCGCCAAAGTGGCCTTGCTGGAAAAGGTCGAGAAACTGGCCCGTGCCAAGGATCCGCGCGTCAAGCAGGTGATGGCCGGCCTGGCTGCCGAGCACGATGTGGTGCTGGTCGCCCGCGCCGATGGCACCCTGGCGGCCGATGTGCGCCCGCTGGTGCGTCTGTCGGTCACGGTAATCGCCGAGAGCAAGAGCCGCCGCGAAGTGGGCTCGGCCGGCGGCGGTGGCCGTTTCGGTCTGGCCTATTTTGATGATGAGCTGGTGCAGCAGTATGTGGACGAGGCCGTCAAGGCGGCCCTGGTCAACCTGGAATCGCGCCCCGCGCCTGCCGGCGTGATGACCGTGGTGTTGGGCCCAGGCTGGCCCGGCGTGTTGCTGCACGAGGCGGTGGGCCATGGCCTGGAAGGCGACTTCAACCGCAAGGGCTCGAGCGCCTTCAGCGGCATGATCGGACAGCGCGTGGCCGCCAAGGGCGTGACGGTGCTGGACGACGGCACCATTGCCGACCGCCGTGGCTCGCTGAATGTGGACGACGAGGGCCAACCGACCCAGCGCAATGTGCTGATCGAGGACGGCATCTTGAAGGGCTATATCCAGGATGCGATGAATGCGCGCCTGATGAAGGTCAAGCCCACCGGCAATGGCCGGCGCGAGAGCTATGCGCACATTCCCATGCCGCGCATGACCAATACCTACATGCTGGGTGGCGACAAGGATCCGCAGGAAATCATCGCCTCGATGCAAAAGGGCTTGTACGCGACCAATTTTGGTGGCGGCCAGGTTGACATCACCAGCGGCAAGTTTGTGTTCTCGGCCAGCGAAGCCTATTGGGTCGAGAACGGCAAGATCCAGTACCCCGTCAAGGGCGCCACCATTGTGGGCAGCGGCCCTGAGTGCCTGAAGCATGTCAGCATGATCGGCAACGACATGCGCCTGGACAGCGGCGTGGGCACCTGCGGCAAGGAAGGCCAGAGCGTGCCAGTCGGTGTGGGCCAACCGACCATGCGTATCGATGGTTTGACGGTGGGCGGTACGGCCTGAGCGTCACAAATAGCCGCTGCTTAGGCGGCGGCTCATGCCAGAATCAACCAAACGCCTGCGCGGTTTCTGCCGCGCAGGCGTTTGTTTTTTGACATCTTTCCGTAGTGTGCCTTTGTTGGTTGCGCAATAAAACTGTGTATAGGAACAAATTGTCAAAGTAATAATGTGATTTAAACTTTGAAATCTGGTTTTTTGCAATTTTTGTGCGTTTTGTACAAAATGATGAATTCCGTCGCTCCCGGATGTGGTACATTGAAAAACATGCAAGCACGTAGCGCTTTTTACTTTTACTTTTGGTTCTCTGTCCAAGGCGGACGAGAGGTCTAAAAGCGCGCGAGCACCTAAACCTCCAGACAACCGCCGAAGCTGAAAAGCCCGGCGGTTTTTTGTTGCATAAACCACCCACACATTCAGGATCCTCAGATGACTCAGCAAGCCCAACCCACAAGCGATGCTTGGTATCGCGGTGTCGAGAAAACAAGCCAAACCGACGACCAACGTATCAAGGACATTACTGTGCTGCCGCCACCCGAGCATCTGATTCGCTTCTTTCCCATCAACGGAACGCCCGTTGAATCGCTGATCAGCAACACCCGCCAAAACATCCACAACATCATGTCCGGCGCGGATGACCGCCTGCTGGTCATCATCGGCCCCTGCTCGATCCATGATCCGCAAGCCGCGCTGGAATACGCCCGCCGCCTCAAGGCCGTGCGCAAGCAGTACGAAGGTACCTTGGAGATCGTCATGCGGGTCTACTTCGAAAAGCCCCGCACGACGGTGGGCTGGAAGGGCCTGATCAACGACCCCTACCTCGACGAGAGCTACCGCATCGACGAAGGCCTGCGCATTGCACGCCAGCTGCTGATCGAGATCAACCGCCAGGGTGTGCCCGCCGGCAGCGAGTTCCTGGACATGATCTCGCCCCAGTACATTGGCGACCTGATCAGCTGGGGCGCGATCGGCGCGCGCACCACCGAGAGCCAGGTGCACCGCGAGTTGGCCTCGGGTATCTCCGCGCCGGTGGGCTTCAAGAATGGTACCGACGGCAATATCCGCATTGCCACCGACGCCATCCAGTCGGCCAGCCGCCCGCACCACTTCCTGTCGGTGCACAAGAACGGCCAGGTCGCCATCGTGCACACCAAGGGCAATACCAACTGCCACGTGATCCTGCGCGGCGGCAAGACACCCAACTACGACGCCGCGCATGTGGCCGCCGCCTGCAAGGACCTGGAGGCCGCGCACCTGCCCGCCACCTTGATGGTGGACTGCAGCCATGCCAACAGCAGCAAGCAGCATGAGAAGCAAAAAGAGGTGGCGCGCGATATCGCGCAGCAGATCGAAGGCGGCTCGCGCAGCGTCTTTGGCGTGATGATCGAGAGCCACCTGCAAGCCGGTGCGCAAAAGTTCACCCCAGGAAAGAACGATCCGGACAGCCTGGAATACGGCAAGAGCATCACCGATGCCTGCCTGGGCTGGGAGGATTCGCTGGAGACCTTGGCCGAGCTGTCCGAAGCGGTGCAGGCCCGCCGCGTGCGCGCAAACACCGAGGAGACCGCCGCTGCAACGGTGTAAGCTGGCGGCTTTGGGGCGGCAGCCGTCCGCCCCGTTTGCACCACCAATAAGGGATTGTCATGCGCAATGAAGTACGGGTTCTGCTGGAGGATGGGCAAGAATTTGTCCATGGCTTTGACAGTGCGGAGGCCATGTCCAACGAAGACGGGCGCCGCTGGCTGGACCAGGAATTTCTGCGCATGGACTGTGAACCGCTGCGCGCCAGCGGCAAGGTTCTGATCGTCGACAAGGTGGTCGTCGTCGCCAAGGCGGCCGGCGCGCAGTTGCTGAGCGATGCCCAGTGGCTGGCCCAATTTGCCCGCGCCAGCGTGGGCGCGGTAGGCCGCCCCACGGTGGTGGTGAACACCAAGGCAATGACGGCGTCGTTTTAAGAACCAGTACGCCAACTCCCTGCTGCTGATGGCTGAACCCGTGTGTTCGCTCAGCCCGTCTCAAAAAACCTACTCGTAAAACAGTGGGTTTTTTCTATTGTGGAGAATGCATTGTTAAGCATTCGCTATGGATGGCGAATGGGAAACGGTGTCGCTTGCACGATGGCTGCACCTGAAAGATGGCTCTGGAGGGTGGGTGGATGCGAATCCTGTTGGTGGAGGATGAACAAGAACTGGCGCACTGGCTGGCCCGAAGCCTGGCGCAGCAGTCCGGCATCGTGGTGGACTGGGCAGGCGATGGGCTCATGGCAGACCTGCGCCTGCAGCAGGAAGACTTTGATGCGGTGGTGCTCGATCTGGGGCTGCCCGGCATTGATGGCCACACCGTGCTGGAGCGCATGCGTGAGCGTGATGACCGCACGCCGGTGATGGTGCTGACTGCGCGCGACTCTTTGGCCGAGCGCGTAGGCACGCTCAAAAACGGTGCGGATGACTTTCTGGCCAAACCCTTTTTGCTGGACGAGTTGGAAGCGCGCCTGCAAGCCTTGGTGCGGCGCAGCCGGGGCCGAGAGCACCCTCGACTCTCCTGTGGGCCTTTGCAGTTCGATCTGGCTGCACAGCGCTTTTCCATGGAGGGTGCCACTTTGCCGCTGACACGCCGCGAGCATGCAGTGTTGCTGGCGCTGATCCAGCGCAGCGGCGAGCCAGTGGGCAAACAAAGCATTTTGGACCGGGTGTTCATCGGCGACCGGGATGTGAATCTCCAGGTCATCGAGGTGATGGTATTCCGCCTGCGCAAGAAGCTGGTTGGCCGTGGCGTTCAGATTGTTACCTTGCGCGGCCTGGGCTACTGCCTCGAAGAAGTGCCGAGCGAGGTGACCACCGACCTTGCACTGCAGTCTCCGTGAGCTGGCCGAAGATCGACCTCAGCGAGCTCGCACAATGGGGCAGCCGTTCGCTGAAAGCTGCGTTGCTGGTGTGGCTGGTGCCGGGTTTGCTGGTGGGCATGGGGGGCAGCCTGCTCTGGTCCACCTACAGCTTGCGCACCCAGGTCGATGAGGCCTATGACCGCGCACTGGCGGGCGCATTGCGCGCGATCAACTACAACATCTCTACGGCCAGCGGCGGCCTGAGTGTGGAGCAGCCGTATTTGCTGTTGGAGTTTTTCGAGTTGACGGTCAACGGCCGCGTGTACTTTCGGGTCGCGTCCGAGGACGGCCTGGTCGAGATCGGCAACCCGGCCCTGCCTTTGCCAGAGGGTGAGCTGGAGCTCGATGTGCCGCAGTTCTATGACGCGGTGTACCTGAACGAGCCGATTCGTGTGGCCGCGTGGGCGCACCTCGCGCAGCCGGCGATCTCGGGCCAACCGCAGAGCCGCATCGTCGTGCAGGTGGCAGAAAATCTTCGGGAGCGCGCCTTGGTGGAAAGGCGCATGGTGGCGCGCGCCGTCCTGCGTGATGTGCTTCTGGTCGGCATCAGCGTGGTGTTGCTGGTGGCGGGTGTGGTGCGTGCGCTCCAACCATTGAAGCGCCTGCGTCAGCGTCTGGATGCGCGGGCCTGGGATGACCTGTCTCCCATCGATGCGGCCAGCCTGCCTGCTGAGGTGCGGCCCCTGGTGCAATCGCTGAACCACTTGGTGGAGCGCTATGCCCACAGTGCCGCTGCCCAGCGGCAGTTTCTGGATGATGCCTCTCACCAGCTGCGCACGCCGCTGGCTTTGCTGCGCACCCAGATGGGCTATGCACTGCGCGAACGTGATCCGGCCCAGATGCGCGCTGCTTTGCATGCCATGCAGGACGGGCTTGGCCGGGCCGAGCGCCTGACCCAGCAAATGCTGGCACTGGCACGCGCGCGAGATGCCGGGGCGGCCGCCAGCATCCATTCGCAGTTTGCTGATGTCGATGTGGTAGCGCTGGCCGAGCAAGTCGTTAAAACGCTGTGGCCGCTGGCACGCGCCAAGCAGATTGACCTGGGGCTGGATGTGAGGGCAGCAGCAGACCACCAAGGCTGCCAGGTGAAGGCCTTGGAGTGGCTGCTGCGCGAGGCCATCAGCAACTTGGTGGACAACGCCATTCGCTACACACCGGCGGGCGGTCAGGTCACCGTGCAGGTGCTGGGCGATGCCGCCTCTGTTGCCTTGGTGGTCATTGACAGCGGTGGAGGCATGAGCGACCACGACAGGGCGCAGGCTGGCAGCCGGTTCCGGCGCGGCACTGCGGGAAGGAACCAGCAGGGCGCCGGCCTGGGCCTGGCCATCGTGCAGACCATTGCCCAGATGCATGGCGCTGCGTTGACGCTGAGCAATGGCTGCGACGCACAGGGGCAACTGGGTTTGCATTACCGCTTCAGGATGCGGCGGACGAATGCCGACTTGGGAATAACCCTGGATTGAAAGGCTATTGAAAGCGATAAATGTTTAGTCTTTGTCTACCTTGGTGCTGAGCTTTTCAGCCGACCAGGTTTCGCGTTTGGTGAAAGGTGCCCGCCCCGTCTCGGTTGAGCCACCTTTTGATTCCAGCGCCCACCCCATAACAGGAGACAAAGCCTATGTTTTCAAGCCGTTCATCAAGCCGGGCATCGCGCCTTTTTATCAGCGCTGCCCTGGCTGCGAGCACCCTGGTGCCAGCGATGGCGCAGGCAGAGCCGCGCCGCCCGGAATGCATTGCCCCTGCCCAGCCCGGTGGCGGCTTTGACCTGACCTGCCGCCTGGCCCAGACGGGAATGCGCGAGTCCAAAGCACTGCAGCGGCCGATGCGCATCGTCTATATGCCTGGCGGCATTGGCGCAGTGGCCTACAACAGCATCATCACCCAGCGGCCAGCCGATGGCAGCGCCATAGCCGCCTTCTCCAGTGGCTCACTGCTCAACCTGGCACAGGGCAAATTTGGCAAATACAGCGTGGATGATGTGCGCTGGCTTGCGACCGTGGGAGCGGATTACGGCGTGGCGGTAGTGCGGGCAGATTCTCCACACCAGGATCTCAAGGGCTTGATGGCTGCTTTCAAGGAAGACCCCAGCAAGATTGTGCTGGGCGCTGGCGGCTCCATCGGTAGCCAGGACTGGATGAAGGCGGCGCTGACGGCGCGCGCCGCCGGCGTGGACTACAAGAAAATGCGCTTTGTCGCTTTTGAAGGCGGTGGTGAAGCGGTGACTGCGCTGCGCGGTGGCCATGTCCAGGCCTTTATGGGTGATGCGGCCGAAGCTGTGACCATGCTCGACGGCGGTGCGCCTATCCGCGTGCTGGCGGTGTTCCATTCCGAGCGCTTGCCCGGCAAGCTGGCCGACGTGCCTACCGCTGCTGAGCAGGGCTTCAACATCGAGTGGCCGATCATCCGAGGCTTTTACGTCGGACCCAAGGTATCGGATGCCGATTACCAGTGGTGGAAGAAGGCGTTTGACAAAGCCATGGCAACGCCTGAGTTCAGCAAGGCACAGGCGCAGCTGGGTCTCATGCCGTTCAACAAGACCGGGGCCGAGCTCGACAGCTATGTGAAAGCCCGCACCCAGCACTACACCGAGCTGGCCACCTCCTTTGACCTGATCAAGTAAGGCTCGCAGCGGCCACGGCGCAGGCGCGCCTGGCCCGCTGCGCTTCCCACTCTTGCAGAAAGATAGCTATGGTTCTGAATGATCGCACCCTGGGCGTGGCGGCACTGCTGCTCGCAGCCTTTCTGGCGTGGTTTGGACACGGATTGGAGGCAGCATTTGCCTATGAGCCCGTGGGCCCGCGCGCCTTTCCCTTGTTGTTGGCCGCCGTGATTGGCCTGTGTGGCCTGCGCCTGATCGTGAAGGGCGGCAACCCGGCTGCGCCCAACCCACCGGGCGCCAATAGCCGCATCGCGGTGATGGTGCTGCTGGTGCTGGTGTATGCCTGGCTGTTCCAGGTTATTGGTTTTGTCTTGGCCACGGCAGTGGTTGCTGCCTGCGTGGGGCGTCTCTTTGGTGGCAGTTGGCTGCAATGCAGCATTGGCGGGGCCAGCCTGAGCCTGCTGTTTTATTTTCTGTTTGACCGTTTGCTGGACGTGGTGCTGCCGCTGGGCTGGCTGGAGGGTCTGTTATGAGTTCGATGCTGGATAACCTCGCCCTGGGGTTTGGTGTTGCCTTCTCGGGCACCAACCTGCTGGTGGCCCTGATTGGCTCCTTCTTTGGCACCATCGTTGGTGTATTGCCGGGCCTGGGGCCGACCAATGGCGTGGCCATGCTGGTGCCGATTGCCTTTGCGATGGGCCTGCCGCCCGATACCGCCTTGATCTTGCTGGCAGCCGTCTATGTGGGTGCCGAATACGGTGGCCGGATTACCTCGATTCTGATCAATGTGCCCGGCGAAGCCGCTGCGGTGATGACCACCTTGGACGGCTACCCGCTGGCGCGCCAGGGTCTGGGGAGTGTGGCCCTGTCCTTGTCGGCCTGGTCTTCCTTTGTCGGCTCGCTGATCGCGATTGTCGGCATCGCCGCGTTTGCACCGTTCCTGGCGCAGTGGGCCTTGGCATTTGGCCCGGCGGAGTACTTTGTACTGATGGTGTTTGCCTTCTGCGCGCTCACCAGCTTGCTGAGCGAGCAGCCGATCAAAGGGCTTTTGGCGGCGGCCATCGGGCTGTCGATTGCGACCATCGGGGTGGATGCCAATTCCGGCGTTTACCGCTACACCTTTGACATTCCGCACCTGACCGATGGCCTGGATTTCGTCGTGGTGGTCATTGGCTTGTTTGCCGTCGCTGAAATGCTGCAGATGCTGGAGAACAAGCTGTCGGGCCAAAGCGTAGAGGTGCCGCCGAGCCAACGCAAGCTCTTCAATCTGCGCGAGCTGCGTTTTACCTCGGGCAGCACCGCGCGTGGCAGCCTGCTCGGGTTTGTGATGGGCGTACTGCCCGGCGCTGGCGCCAGTGTGGCATCGGCCGTGGCCTATGCCAATGAAAAGCGCTATATAGAAGACAAAGACCCGGACGCCAAGTTTGGCCAGGGGGATATGCGTGGGCTGGCCGCTCCGGAGGCGGCCAACAACAGTGCGGCGACTGGCTCCTTCATCCCCATGCTCACCTTGGGCGTGCCCGGCTCGGGGACGACGGCGGTGATGATGGGCGCGCTGACGCTGTACAACATCACACCCGGCCCGGTGCTGTTTGAGCAGCAGCCCGCGCTGGTCTGGGGGCTGATCGCCTCGCTGTTGATTGCCAATGTGATGCTGCTGGTGATGAACATCCCCATGGTGCGGGTGTTTGCTGCGATGCTGTCCATCCCGGGCTGGCTGCTGGTGCCGGGCATTCTGGCGATCAGCTTCATTGGGGTCTATGCCATCAGTGCCACCACCTTTGACTTGGTGGCGGTGGTGGTCATCGGCGTGATCGGCTACCTGCTGCGCAAGCTTCAGGTGCCGATGGCGCCGATGGTGCTGGGTGTAGTGCTGGGCACTATGATGGAGCAGAACCTGCGGCGTGCGCTGTCCATCACCAATGGCGATGTGTCCATCCTCTGGGCCAGCACCGTCTGCACCATCCTCTGGGTGCTGGCTGCCGCTGTGGTGCTGGGGCCCATGGGCTACCGTTGGTGGGTCAAGCGCAAGCGGGCAGAGCCATCTGCCACTTGATGGCTGCACAGTGCGCTATTAGTAGAAAGGCGAGCACCTGGGGCTCGCCTTTTTCTTGGAGAGGGCGGACGCGCAGACCGATCAGTTGCGGGCGGCGAGCGCTTTTAGCAATTTGTCGTGGATACCGCCAAAGCCGCCATTGCTCATGCAGACAATCACGTCTCCGGCCTTGGCTGCCTGCAGTACTTGGGCAATCAGGCTGTCGATGTTGTTGGCGGTCTGGGCGCGGGCGCCCATGGAGGCCAGGGCCTGGGCGGCGTCCCAATCCAGGCCGGCGGTGTGGCAAAAGGCCAGGTCGGCCGATTCCAGCGACCAGGGCAGCTGCGACTTCATCGTGCCCAGCTTCATCGTGTTGCTGCGCGGCTCGAACACCGCAAGAATGCGGGTTTGCTTGCCAACTTGCTGGCGCAAGCCATCCAGGGTGGTGCGGATTGCGGTGGGGTGGTGGGCAAAATCGTCATAGACCTGAATACCGGCAGCGGTGCCACGCAATTCCATGCGGCGCTTGACGTTCTGAAAGCGCGACAAGGCCTGGGCCGCCTCTGCAGGCGCCACGCCCACATGCTGGGCGGCGGCAATGGCGGCGAGTGCGTTCATCTGGTTGTGCACGCCGCTCAGGCCCCACTGCACCCTGCCGGCGGGCGCATCTTTATAGAACACCTCAAAGTTCGACGGGTCGCCTTCAGCGCGCATATCGTCGATGGCGGCGCCAAAGCGCACCACTTCGCTCCAGCAGCCTTGGTGCAGCACGCGGGTCAGGCTCTCTTCAACACCATTGGCCACCACGCGGCCGCTGGCGGGCACGGTACGCACCAGGTGGTGGAACTGGCGCTCAATCGCGGCCAGGTCATCAAAGATGTCTGCGTGGTCGAACTCCAGGTTGTTCAGCACCGCCGTGCGGGGGCGGTAGTGCACAAACTTGCTGCGCTTGTCGAAAAAGGCGGTGTCGTACTCGTCGGCCTCGATCACAAACACGGGGCGCGGGTCGCCATCGCCGGGCCGGGTGGGGGCGCCCAGGCGGGCGGAGACGCCAAAATCCAGTGGCACGCCACCGACCAGAAAGCCCGGCTGCAGGCCGGCGGCTTCCAGAATCCAGGTCAGCATCGAGGTCGTAGTGGTCTTGCCATGGGTGCCGGCCACGGCCAGCACATGGCGGCCTTGCAGCACATGCTCGGCCAGCCATTGGGGGCCGCTGGTGTAGGGGGCGCCCGTGTCGAGGATGGCTTCCATCAGCGGAAACTTGGGTGAGCCATCGTCCAGCCGCGCGCGGCTGACCACATTGCCCACCACATACATATCAGGCTGCAGCGCGAGCTGGTCGGCGCCAAAGCCTTCGATCAGCTCGATGCCCAGTGCGCGGAGCTGGTCGCTCATGGGGGGGTAGACGCCGCTGTCGCAGCCCGTGACCTTGTGCCCGGCCTCACGTGCCAGTGCTGCCACGCCACCCATAAAGGTGCCACAGATACCCAGAATATGAATGTGCATGGAGGTCGATTCTACGGTGCGCCCAGGCAGAACCCGCGCTCCCGGCGGCCGTAATTGCAAGCAAGTGCCGCGAGGTCCGGGTAAATCCGACACAATGGAACGCATGAAGACTGATGCAAGCTGGGAAATCGCCAATACCGCCGCACGCATGGTGGTGGAGGAAGGCCTGGAGTGGGGGCCGGCCAAGAAGCGCGCCGTCAAGCAGCTGGGGCTGCCAGGCCGCACGGCGCTGCCCGACAACGATGTGCTGGAAGCGGCGGTGCGCGAGTACCTGGAGCTGTTCTGTGGCGACACCCAGCCCGCCGAGTTGCGCGCCTTGCGCGAGATGGCCGTCGTGTGGATGGAGCGTATGCAGGCCTTTCGGCCCTATTTGGCTGGGGCGGTCTGGAATGGAACGGCCACGCGCCTCTCTGATATATACATACAGTTGTTCTGCGATGACTCCAAATCGGCTGAGATTGCGCTGATTGACCATGGCGTGCGCTATGAGGTATCGTCGATCAACGGTTTCCACGGTGAGACGGTGGATGCCTTGTCGATCAGCAGCTTGTGCAAGCCGCTCAACGAAAGCATTGGTGTGCACTACCTGGTCTATGACCTGGATGACCTGCGCGGTGCCTTGAAGCCCGATGCCCAGGGCCGCACGCCGCGCGGCTCGCTGGAGGCGGTACGCCGCCTGCTGACCCAACCCACGGAGTGATGCCCCATGCCGACACCTGAACGCGCGCCTGTCGATGCAGCGCAAACCTTGCCAGCGCAGAACGCCAGCCGCCGTCGCTTGCTGACCGGTGGCGTGGCGGCGGCCGCTTTGGCCGCCGGTGCGGGCTGGGCCTGGTGGCGCCACCGCCTGGCCGAACCTAACAGCCCCGCGCTGGATGGGCTGTGGAGCCAGGCCTTTGCGGCGCCCGGCGGGCAGGCCGAAGTGCGCATGCAGGCCTTCCAGGGCAGGCCCCTGCTGCTGAACTTTTGGGCTACCTGGTGCCCGCCTTGTGTCGAAGAGCTGCCCATGCTCAACCAGTTCTATGAGGCACAGCGCGCCAAGGGCTGGCAGGTGGTCGGTTTGGCGGTCGACCAGGATGCTGCGGTGCAGCGTTTTCTGCAGCGCACGCCGCTGAACTTCCCCGTCGGCATTGCCGGCATGAGCGGTACGCAGCTGACGCGCGATCTGGGCAATTCTGCGGGCGGCCTACCGTTCACAGTGGTATTTGGTAGGCAAGGTGACGTTCAACATCGTAAAATGGGGCAACTTCTTGCATCTGACTTGCAAAATTGGGCAAGTCTATAAGGTGTGCAAGCCGGGGCGGCAGTATTGCCGTTGATCAAAAATCAAAGATATTGAGTCGAATAGGGCGAAATTGGAGTAAATTTGCGCCCTGTTTGATTTTCTAGCCGTTGGAGCTCCCATGGATTTACGCAAGCTGAAAACCCTGATCGATCTCGTGTCCGAATCGAATGTCTCGGAGTTGGAAATCACCGAAGCAGAAGGCAAGGTTCGCATTGTGAAGGGCGGCGGCGCTGTGGTGCAGCAAGTGATGGCTGCACCTGTGCTGCCCGCTGCAGCCCCCGTGGCAGCCGCGCCCGCTGCTGCCGCTGCGCCGGCAGAAGCTGCACCCGCTGCGGTGCAAGGCCATACGGTCAAGTCGCCGATGGTGGGCACGTTCTACCGTTCGTCGGCACCCGGCGCCAAGGCTTTTGTCGAAGTCGGCAGCCAGGTCAAGGAAGGCGACACCGTGTGCATCATTGAAGCGATGAAGATCCTCAATGAGATCGAAGCCGACAAGACCGGAACGATCAAGCAGATCCTGGGCGAAAACGGCCAGGCCGTGGAATTTGGTCAGCCTTTGTTCATCATTGAATAAGGCCTAGCCCATGTTCAAGAAAATTCTGGTTGCCAACCGCGGAGAGATCGCACTGCGTGTGCAGCGCGCTTGCCGCGAGCTGGGCATCAAGGCCGTGATGGTCTACTCCGAAGCGGACCGCGACGCCAAGTATGTGAAGCTGGCCGATGAGGCCGTCTGCATTGGCCCGGCTCCGTCGGCCCAAAGCTACCTGAACATGCCTGCGATCATCTCGGCTGCCGAGGTGACCGACGCCGAGGCGATCCACCCTGGCTACGGCTTCCTCTCCGAGAACGCCGACTTTGCCGAGCGCGTGGAAAAGAGCGGCTTCCAGTTCATTGGCCCGACGCCCGAGTCCATCCGCATCATGGGTGACAAGGTCTCGGCCAAGCAGGCGATGATCAAGGCTGGCGTGCCCTGCGTGCCGGGCTCCGATGGCGAACTGCCGGACGACCCTGCGCTGATCCGCCGCATTGCCAAGGCCATTGGCTACCCGGTGATCATTAAGGCCGCTGGCGGCGGCGGTGGCCGTGGCATGCGCGTGGTGCACACCGAGGCTGCCCTGGTCAATGCCGTGCAGATGACCAAGGCCGAAGCCGGTGCGGCATTCGGCAATCCTGCGGTGTACATGGAAAAGTACCTGCAGAACCCGCGCCACATCGAAATCCAGGTGATGGCTGACAAGTTCAAGAACGCCGTCTACCTGGGCGAGCGCGATTGCTCCATGCAGCGCCGCCACCAGAAGGTCATCGAAGAGGCGCCGGCCCCTGGCATTCCACGCCGCCTGATCGAGAAGATCGGCGACCGTTGCGTGGCCGCTTGCAAGAAGATCGGCTACCGCGGTGCGGGCACCTTCGAGTTCCTGTACGAAAACGGCGAGTTCTACTTCATCGAAATGAACACCCGCGTGCAGGTGGAGCACCCGGTGACCGAATGGATCACCGGTGTGGACGTGGTCGGCACCCAGATCATGGTGGCTGCTGGCGAGAAACTGCCGTTCACGCAGCGCCAGATCAACGCACAGATGCGCGGTCATGCGATCGAATGCCGGATCAACGCCGAAGATGCCTACAAGTTCACCCCGTCGCCTGGCCGGGTCACCACCTGGCACATGCCTGGCGGCCCTGGTGTGCGCGTGGACTCGCACGTGTATGCAAACTACTTCGTGCCACCGAACTATGATTCGATGATCGGCAAGCTGATCGTCTACGGCGACACCCGCGAGCAAGCCATCGCCCGCATGCGCACCGCGCTGCTGGAGACGGCGGTCGAAGGAATTTCGACCAATATCCCGCTGCACGCTGAACTGATGGTGGATGCCAAGTTCAATGCTGGCGGCACCAATATCCACTATCTGGAAGAGTGGCTGGCTGCGCGCAAGCGTTGACGCGCCCCCTTTCATCGTGATAGATGCTGGCATTTCCAAGGGAATGCCAGCTTTTTGCATTAAGGAAACCCTGTCATGTACGAACTGTGCCTGATGTGCCCGGAAGACCGGGTCGAGAGCGTGAGCGAAGCGCTGGATGCGCTCGATGCGCTCAGCGTCTCGGTCGAAGATGCCGATGCCCAGACCGATGCCGAGCAGGCACTGTTTGGCGAGCCCGGCATGCCGCCGCCCAAGGATGGTTGGCAGCGCAGCCGCATCGTCGCGCTGTTCCCACAGCGCGGTGCGGCCGAAGAGGCGCAGAGCCTGCTGCAGCTGCAGGATTTCTTTGCAGGCTGCAGCCTGCTGGGCATCCGTGAAGTGGCCGAACAGGACTGGGTGCGTCTGACCCAATCGCAGTTCGCGCCGGTGGACATCACCCCGGATTTCTGGATTGTGCCCACCTGGCATGAGCTGCCAGCAGCTGCCACCCGCAGCATCCGCCTGGACCCGGGCCTGGCCTTTGGCACCGGCACCCACCCCACCACCCGCATGTGCCTGCGCTGGATTGCGCAGCGCGGTGCAGAGGGGCAGGACTTGGGCCGCGTGCTGGACTACGGCTGCGGCTCCGGCATTCTGGCCATTGGCGCCGCCAAGTTTGGCGCGCTGGACATTGATGCGGTGGACATCGACACCGCTGCGGTGGAATCGACCGAGTATAACGCCCAGGCCAACCATGTGCAGCTGCGCGCCGGCTTGCCCGATGCGGCCCAGGGCGAGTACCAGACGGTGCTGGCCAACATCCTGGCCACCCCGCTGAAGGTGCTGGCTCCCTTGCTCTGCGCCCATGTTGCACAGGGCGGTCACCTGGTGCTGGCCGGCATTCTGGAGCGCCAGACCGATGAGCTCAAGGCCGCCTATGCGCCTTATCTGCAGCTGGACGTAGCCGATACCGAAGACGGCTGGGTGCTGATGACAGCACGGCGCGCAGCAGATTCCGCCGCCGGAACAGGCCGCTGAACTTCAGACCCTACAATCCACTGCGATGAGCCAGATAACGCGTTGCCCCCAGTGCCAGACCCGCTTCAAGGTGGTGGATGACCAATTGCGCATCTCCGATGGCTGGGTGCGCTGTGGCAAGTGCAAGGCGGTATTTGATGCGCTCACGCACCTGGTAGCCGGTGCGCCGGCGGCAGCGCCCGCCGGCCCGCAGGCACCCGCTGTGGAGCATGCCTCTGTTGCCGCGCCGGCCCCGGAAGCGGCGCAGCCGCAGGTGGCTGCGCCCGTCGTGCCCATGCCCAGCGCCGAGCCGGCGCAGGATGGGGCTGCCGTGCTTCGGACCGAGAACTCGCTGCAGGTCGACCCCAATGCCCAGGTGCCCGAGCTGTCGGTGCTGGTGTTTCCGCGCCGCGCCAATGCCAGCGGGGATTCGGGCTATGTGGACTCGTCCTGGATGCAGGCCTATGAGGAAGAGGCCCAGGCGCAAACCCCGGTCGCGCCCCCTGCAGGCCAGGACCGCAGCGGCCTGGAGAGCGAATGGCAGCCGATGGCGGACCAGCGCCCCGAATCGCTGCGCAGCAGCAAGGTAGATTTTTCGGCCACCGACGACCTGGCAGAGCTGCAAGCCCGCGAGAGCCGATTGCTGGAAGCCATTGCCGAGCGCCAGAAGCCCGCACCAGCGCCTGTGCCGCCAGAGGCAGCGCCCGAGGCCTTACCGCTGGTCGCGGAGGAGGTGGTGGCAGCTGCCGCTGCCCCGGCTGCGAAAGACCTGCAGGTCCAGGAGCCTGCTTCACCTCCGCCGTATTTGAGGCAGAGCAGCGCCCATGATCTGTCCGACCCTGACCCAGTGGCGCGGCAAGAGGATGCGCTGCTGCTGGCGCCCGAGATGGCGGGCAGAAGCATGCACGCCGGCAAAGTGGAGCCCTCGCTGTCCGCGCCGACCAACTATGTGGCGCAGATGGATGAGGCCGTGGCGGCCGCGGATGCCGCAGCTGCCATTGGCATGGATATAGCGGCAGAGCCAGGCTTTGTGCGCGCTGCCAAGCGCAAGGCATTCTGGCGCAAGCCCTGGGTGGTCGTGCTGTCGCTGTTGCTCAGTCTGCTGCTGTTGGCAGCCTTGTTGCTGCAGATCGCGCTGACCCAGCGGGACCGCCTGGCGCTGGCCCAACCCCAGTGGCGGCCAGCACTGCAAGCGGCTTGCCGCCTGGCGGATTGCGAGATTGCGCCGCCTCGGCTGCTGCAGGCCGTCTCTATCGACAGCACCAGTTTCAACGCCGTGGGGGCGCGCCAGTTCCGGCTGCGGGTGGTCTTGCGCAATGGGGCGGACTACCCGGTAGCAGTGCCTGCGTTGGAACTGAGCCTCAATGACGCGGCAGAAAAGCTGGTGCTGCGCCGCGTGCTGAGCCCACAGGAGCTGCAGGCACCGGCCGCGCTGGACGCGCATGGCGAGTGGACGGCCGAGATGGTCATCCAGGTGGCAGAGGCTGCCGGTGATGTGGTGGGCTACCGTGTGCTCGCGTTCTACCCTTGAATTTTTGATAACAGAAAGAATAGCTTCATGGCTTCGCTGATCTGCGGCTCGCTCGCGTTTGACAACATCATGACCTTCTCTGGCCGCTTTGCCGACCAGATCATGCCCGATCAGATTCATATCCTGAACGTGTCCTTTCTGGTGCCGACCTTGCGCCGGGATTTTGGCGGCTGCGCCGGCAATATTGCCTATGCGCTGCACCTGCTGGGCGGCCAGGCCCTGCCGATGGCTGTGGTAGGCCATGACGGTGATGGCTATGTGGCGCATTTCAAGCAGCTGGGCATCGACACGCGCTTCATCAAGAAGCTCGACGACCACTACACCGCTCAGTGCATGATCACCACCGACATGGACAACAACCAGATCACCGCCTTCCACCCCGGCGCGATGATGCAGGCCCATGAAAACATCATCACCAAGGACTGCGGCGCCGCTATTGGCATCGTGGCGCCGGATGGCCGTGATGCCATGCTGCAGCACGCCGAGCAGCTGCATGCCGCCGGTATTCCCTTTGTGTTTGACCCCGGCCAGGGCCTGCCGATGTTCGATGGCAATGACCTGCGCCACTTCATCAGCCTGGCCACCTGGGTGACCGTGAACGACTACGAAGGCAAAATGCTGAGCGAGCGCACCGGTCTGTCGTTTGCCGAGATCTCCACCCAGGTGCAAGGCCTGATGGTGACCCTGGGCGCCGAGGGCTGCGACCTCTGGGAAAACGGTGTGCGGACCCATGTGCCTGGCATCCAGGCTACTGCCGTCGTCGATCCGACCGGCTGTGGCGATGCCTGGCGCGGTGGTTTGCTCTGGGGCCTGGAGCAAGGCCGTCCGCTGCGCAGCTGTGTGGAACTGGGCAACCGCATGGGCGCCTTGAAGATCGCCGCACGCGGCCCGCAAAACTACCAGCTGGATTTTGACCCGGCAGCGGTCTGAGGCGATGGCTCGGCCCCTTTGGGCTGAGCCTTGTCCTCAACCCTTGGCAAAAGCCTCCAGCGTCTCGCCCGTCATCCGGTAGCGAATCCATTCGCTCTGCGGCTTGGCACCCAGGCTGTCATAGAACTGGATCGAGGGCGTGTTCCAGTCCAGCACGCTCCACTCGAAGCGCCCGCAATCCTTGTCCACGGCAATGCGCGCCAGATGGCGCAGCAAGGCCTTGCCCGCGCCACTGCCACGGTGGCTGGGGTCCACATAGAGGTCTTCCAGGTAGAGGCCATTGCGACCCTGCCAGGTGGAGTAGTTGAAGAAATACACCGCAAAGCCAATGGCCTGGCCATCCTGCTCGCAGATCAGGCCATGCGCAGTGGCGCCCGCGTTGAACATGGTCTTGTGCACATGGGCGGGTGTGGAGAGCACCTCGTGCTCGGCGTTCTCATAGACCGCCAGATCGCGCACAAAGCGCAGGATGGTGTTGGTGTCGTCGATGGTGGCGGGACGGATGTGAAGCGCTGTTGTCATAGGTCGGTGGCTAGAGGGTAGCCCTGGCGAGTCAATAAATGCAGGCCGTGCAGCGGGCGGCCTACAGGGTTGGCTGTGGTATGGGGAAGCTTGCGCCCGCGTTGCGTTGGCGCTGCCCATCAATGCGAGGCTGCCACCAGTTTTTGCAGAATCTGGAAATGGTCCTCAAAAAACTCGGCCTCGCGGGCGCGTATCGCATCGATGCTGAGCCAGAAGGCCTCGGCGGCGTCATCGTCGGCGCGCACGGCGGGCTTGGGGCTGCGCTGCAGGTCGAAGTAGTGCACATGGGTGATGGTGCGGCCGCGCTGGCTGCGGTCGGGGTGGTCGAACACGGTCACCGATTGCAGGCTGGCCTGCAACTGCGCTTCGTCCAGCGCGCAATGCGTCTCTTCCTGCAGCTCGCGCAGGCAGGATTGCCAGAGGTTGTCGCGCGGCTCGACAAAGCCGCCGGGCAAAGCCAGCAGGCCTTTGCCGGGCGCATGGCCTCGGCGGATGAGCAGCACCTCGTTGCCGCAGCGCAGCAGCGCATCGACGGTGACAAAGACTGGCGGGTAGGGCGCTGTCGCCCAGGAGGCCTGGTAGCGGCGCAGCATCTGCCATTCGGTTTGCAGTGCGGCGTATTCCGGGGAGCTGCGAAACTGCTGCAGAAACTGCAGCGAGCTGGCTGGCAGCATCTCGGCCAAGGCGGCCAGGCCTGCGGCGGAATCATCGCCTTGCAAGCCAAAGTAGGCGTCGCGGATGGGGGTGGCGTCGATGCTGTTCTGGCGCGGCAGGATGACCAGCTCCCAACCGGGGAAGTGGGCCAGATAGCTGCTGCTTTCGTCCTTGAAATGGCCCACCAGGCCAATGCGGGCACCCGGGCTGCTGTGGCTGGTGACGGCTTCGCGCACGGCAGTCACCCAGCGCGGCTCGTCGTAGTAGTCGCGGATGGGCACAAACATCAGGCGTGCCGCATCGGCGGGGCTCAGCGCTGCAGCAAACATCTGCGCACGCTCTTGCCAGGTGAAGGGGTTCTTGGGGCTGCGGGCCTGCAGTGCAGATCCCAATACCACCACCACCTTGCTGGCGCGGGCAAGTGCCTGCTGCAGCAAGGCCAGGTGGCCCAGGTGCGGCGGCTGGAAGCGGCCAATCAATACGGCCAGGTCATAGTGCTCGGTAGCTGCGGTCATGTCTCGTTGTCTTGGTGCCTGCTGGTGTGCTGGTTGGGGATTATGCGCTGCGGATGCGGCGGGGCGTTTCAGGGGTAGTAGGCCGCAATCGGCATTTGCCGGCCGGTGCCAAAGGCGCGCGGGCGCAGGCGCAGGATGGGTGGCGCCTGGCGGCGCTTGTACTCGCTGCGATGGACCATGCGCTGCACCTTGGCAAGGGTCTGGCGCCCGGCCTCGGTTTGCACAAAGCGATCAACAAACAGGCGGGCGGCGTCGTACTCCAGGCTCGACAGGCGCTGGCCTTCGATGAGGATCTTGAGGATCTCGTCGAGCAGGGCATAGGGCGGCAGGCTGTCCTCGTCCTTCTGGTCGGGGGCCAGCTCGGCCGATGGCGGCTTGTCAATGATGGCTTCGGGGATGATCTCGCGCCCGGCGCTGGCGTTGATATGGCGCGAGAGCGCGAAGACCTCCGTCTTGTACAGGTCGCCGATCAGGCCCAGGCCGCCATTGGTGTCGCCATACAAGGTGCAGTAGCCCACCGAGATCTCGGACTTGTTGCCCGTGGTCAGCAGCAGGTGGCCGAAGGCATTGCTGTACTCCATCAGGATGGTGCCGCGAATGCGGGCCTGGACGTTCTCCAGCGGCAGGCCTTGCAAGGGCGCGCCAAAGCTGGTCTCAAACTGCTGGGCATAGCCCTGCACCAGATCGGCAATCGGGTGCGTGTGCAGCGCAATGCCCAGGTTGCGGCACAGCGCCACCGAATCGTCCACCGAGCCGCTGGAGGAGTAGCGCGAGGGCATCGTGATGCCGACCACGTTCTCGGGTCCGAGCGCCTCGGCCGCCAGTGCTAGGGTCAACGCCGAATCGATACCGCCGGAGCTGCCGACCACCACCTGGCGAAAACCGCAGCGGCGCGCGTAGTCGCGCAGACCCAGAATGATCTGCTGGCGGTAGAACTCCATCGTCGGCAGGCCTTCTGCCGGAGGGGTGGCGGGTCGTGTGCCATCGGGCAGGCAGAAGTCGCCGTTGTCAAAGCCCAGCGTGCAGACGGTTTGCACAAAACGCGGTGCTTCCCAGACGATGCCGCGCTCGGGCTGCACCGCAAACGATGCGCCATCGAACACGATCTGGTCCTGGCCTCCGATCTGGTTGACATACAGGATCGGCAGGCCATGGCGGCGGGCGGCATGGCTGAAGATCTGGTGGCGCTCCTCGCGCTTGCCCAGGTGGCTGGGGCTGGCATTGATGCTGACGACCACATCGGGGGCGGCATCGGCCATGCGCTCGAAGGGGTTGGTGGCGTAGTCGGCGCCGCTGTCGTTCCAGCCGTCCTCACAGATCAGAAAGCCGACCTGCATCTGGCCGATGCGCAGCACCTTGGCCACATCGCGGCCGGGCTCGAAATGGCGCCGTTCGTCAAAGATGTTGTAGGTGGGCAGCAGCTGCTTGTCGTACTGCAGGCGGATGGCGCCGTTGTGCAGCACCAAGAGGCTGTTGTGCAGATGCTTGCCGGGGCCGGCGGCGCGGGTGGGCGCGCCCAGCACCCAGTGCAGCTCGGGCAGCTGCTGGCTCTCTTGCAGCAGCCGCGCAATGCCGGCATCCACACGGGCCAGAAAATCGGGCTCGTCGAGCAGGTCGCCGGGGTAGTAGGCGGTCAGCGACAGCTCGGCAAACACGACCAGTTGCGCGCCGTCGGCCTGCGCCTGGCGGGCGGCGGCCACCATCTGGTCGATGTTGCCGTCCATGTCGCCCACGGTGGGGTTGAGCTGGGCCAGGGTGATCTTGAGCATGGCGGCTCCTTAATGCGTCACATGGAACACTTGCTTGAGGTAGGCCAGGTAGGTCTCGTCATCGCACAGGGTCTTGCCCGGGCTGTCGCTGAGCTTGGCCACCGGCTGGCCGTTGGCATGGGTGAGCTTCATCACGATGTTGAGCTGCTTGAGACCCATGTCATTGGCCAGCTGGGTGCCAATCCCAAAGCCGCACTGGATGCGATCGGCAAAGTGCTGGTAGAGCGCCAGCGCGCTGTCCAGGGTCAGGCCATCGGAGAACACCAGGCGCTTGGCATGCGCATTGATGCGCAGCTTGGCGTAGTGGGCCAGCGCTTTCTCGCCCCATTCATAGGGGTCGCCCGAGTCATGGCGCAAGCCGTCGAAAAGCTTGGCAAAGTACATGTCGAAATCGGCGAGGAAGGCATCCATGCCGACGGTGTCGGTCAGCGCAATACCCAGGTCGCCTCGGTACTCCTGCACCCAGTCTTCCAGCGCGGCGATCTGGAAATCACGCAGGCGCACGCCATGGGCCTGGTAGCTTTGCAGATACTCATGGGCCATGGTGCCGATGGGCACCAGGTTCAGGTCGCGCGCCAGCAGCACGTTGGAGGTGCCTTTGAACCACTGCGCCGTCTGCGTGGCGAAGGCCTGCACCACCTCGCGCTGCCAGGGGGCCGAAAAGCGCCGGCGCACGCCAAAGTCAAACAGCTCGAAGGGGTGGCGGTGCTTGGCCTCTTGCGCCAGCTCCTGCAGTCGCACGATCTTGGCACCCAGGCGCTTGCGCCCTTCGGCCAGCGCGCTGGCCTGGTCAAAGCGTCGGAAGTACAGCTCGTTGACGATGGACAGCACAAAGATCTCGAAGCCCATCACATGCACCTGGGGGCCGTGGGCAACGATATGCAGGCCGTCGCCATCGGGTTCGACCTCGATGAAATCACGTTGGAACTGGAAGATGCGCAGAAAGTCGATGAAGTCGCTCTTCATGAAGCGCAGGCTGGCCAGGTAGTCGAGCTCGTCCTTCTTGAACTTCAGGCTGCACAGCGCATCGATCTCGGCGCGCACTTCGCCCAGCAGATCCACCAGCGGAAACTCGGTCTGCGAGCGGCAGACAAAGCGGTAAGTGGACTGGGTCTGTGGATGGCGATGGAGCATGGCCTGCCACATCGTGAACTTGTACAAATCGGTGTCGAGCAGGCTGGTGATGATGGGCTGCATACCGCGTCTTTCTCTGTCAAAAATGAGAGCTGCCAGCGCCAGTTCAGTCCGTGCTGGCGCGGAAGTATTTATAAATGGAAAGCTGTGCTGGAGCAGCAGCGTACACCGATGGCGCGTATCTGCTGCAAAAAGGTTTCTTGCTCTGCCTCAAAGCCGGCGACCGGGCTCATGCAGTCGGTCAGCAGGACGATGCGCGAGAAATCCTCGGCGCCCCAAAGCGGCACAATATGCTGCACGATGTGTTCGGTGGTGGCGCGCACGCAGTGGCTGCCCGCCTCACCGGCAATCACCAGGGTATCGGCCTGCGCCAGCTGCTGGAGCAGGGCGGTGTTGAGGCCAGTTTCCGCATCCTGCGCATCGGGCACCTCGGCGCAGATGGCGCTGTAGTGCTCGGTGTAGGGGTTCATGCCCTTGAACACATGCTTGACTGCACGCTGGCGTTGGTTTTGCCATTGGCGGCAGGCGTTCAGAATGTCGGCATGCACGCCTTGGCCGATGCTGCCGATCTCGCAGTGCAGCGGCCAGATCATCAAGGTGTAGCGGCCCTGGGCTTCCAGCGCATCCAGGTAGGCGAGGGTCCGGTCCTGCTCGTCCGGGTTGCGGGGCCGGAAGCGGCCGTCGCGCATCTGGGCAGCCGTGATGGCGGTAAAGGGTGGCACTGCGCGGCCATCGCCTTGCTGCCAGAAGGCAGGGTGGGCAATGTCATAGGCCTGGTGGGAGTCGAGCGTGACGGTGATGCCATCGAGTTGCGCAGCATGCTGCAGCAGCCATTGCGCCAGGCGTTGCATGTCGGCATGGGCGCCGGCCACCGGCAGGCTGGGGGCAAATGGCGCGGGGCTTGCCGCGCTGCTGGGGCGCCAGGCTGGCGGCAGATCGCAAAAGTCGTTTTGCGGGTCGATGATAAGCAGCTGTGTGCGTTGGCGCATGTCTTTCTCCTTCGATGTGAGGCAGTCTACGCTTGTTAAAATATTTTTGCAACTAACTAATGAAGAGGACTTGCAACAAATCTTTTGCCTGAAGCCTGTGTTTTTATTGATTCTGGGTAGCTGCAGCGGCATACTGCCTGTCATGAGAAAGACTTGGTACAGAAATGATGCAAAGTGAAACCGCCTTGGGCCAGGTGCTGACCACCGTGGACGTGGTGGTGCTGACCTTGGTGGACGGGGTGCTGAATGTGGTGCTGGTGCAGCGCGAGCGCGCGCCGTTTGCCGGGGTCTGGGCTTTGCCGGGCGGCTATATCCATGCGCAAGAAGACGCCGACGCCCATGCCAGTGCCGCCCGCGTACTGCGCAGCAAGGCGGGGATTGAAGAGGCCTACCTGGAGCAGCTGGCCACGTTTACCGGCCCGGCGCGGGACCCGCGCGGCTGGTCGGTCGCCATCAGCTATTGCGCGCTGATCCCGCAGCAAAAGCTGCCCACGCAAAGGCCGGGGCTGAAGCTGGTGCCCGTCGCTGCCACCGGCCAGCTGCCGTTTGACCATGCACAGATCCTGCAGGCAGCGCTGGCGCGGGTGCGCAGCAAGAGCCAGTACTCCTCGCTGCCAGTGCATTTTTTTGGCGAGAGCTTTACCCTGCCGCAGCTGCAGCAGGTCTATGAAAGCATTCTGGGCGAGCCGCTGAACAAGGTGAGCTTTCGCCGCAAGATGGACGAGCTGGGCATGCTCGAGCCCGTGCCCGGCGAAATGCAGGCCGGTGGCGCGCATCGGCCGGCGCAACTGTACCGGGTGCGGCCGGAGTTCAGGCAGCAGCTGGCGCTGAGTGCCCGGGGATTGTGACTGCGTTGCCTGGACTGACGAGCACCCATGAAAAAATCCGCTGGATCACTCCGAGCGGATTTCTTGTGAAGACAGACCTGAATTACTTCAGACCGGCAGCAGCACGAAGCAGCGCTGCCTTGTCGGTACGTTGGCTTCGGCCGGGCCTTGCGGCCCTTCACATCGCAAGCGATGTGAGCCTTTGCCGAAGAACCGACAAACTCGCTCCGCTCAGGGCCTTACAGGCCCGCAGCAGCGCGCAGCACTGCTGCCTTGTCGGTTCTTTCCCAAGTAAACTCAGGTTCCTCACGGCCAAAGTGGCCATAAGCCGCCGTCTTGCTGTAGATCGGGCGCAGCAGGTCCAGCATCTGGATGATGCCCTTGGGGCGCAGGTCAAAGTGCGCGGCCACCAGCTTGGCGATCTCGGCGTCGGGGATCACGCCGGTGCCTTCGGTGTAGACGGTGATGTTCATCGGGCGGGCCACGCCGATCGCATAGGCCACCTGCACCTGGCACTGGCGCGCCAGACCGGCAGCGACCACGTTCTTGGCGACGTAGCGGGCTGCGTAGGCGGCAGAGCGGTCCACCTTCGTTGGGTCCTTGCCGGAGAAGGCACCGCCGCCGTGGGGGCAGGCACCGCCGTAGGTGTCCACAATGATCTTGCGGCCGGTGAGGCCACAGTCGCCCTGGGGGCCGCCCACGACGAAGCGGCCGGTGGGGTTGATCAGGTACTTGGTGTCCTGCAGCCATTCCGATGGCAGCACGGGCTTGATGATCTCTTCGATGATGGCTTCGGTGAAGCTGGCCTTCATCTTGGTGGCGGTTTCCGACTGGTCGGGGCTGTGCTGGGTGGACAGCACCACGGTGTCGATGCTGTGGGGCTTGCCATCCACATAGCGCATGGTGACCTGGCTCTTGGCGTCAGGGCGCAGGAAAGGCAGACGGCCATCCTTGCGCAGCTGGGCCTGGCGCTCGACCAGACGGTGTGCGTAGTAGATCGGCGCGGGCATCAGCTCGGGCGTTTCGTCGCAGGCATAGCCAAACATCAGGCCCTGGTCGCCGGCACCGGTGTTCAGCTCGTCGTCGCTGGCCTTGTCCACGCCCTGGGCGATGTCCTGGCTTTGCTTGTCGTAGGCCACGAGCACGGCGCAGCCCTTGTAGTCGATGCCGTAGTCGGTGTTGTCGTAGCCGATGCGCTTGATGGTGTCGCGGGCCACCTGGATGTAGTCCACGTTGGCGCCGGTGGTGATCTCACCAGCCAATACCACCAAACCAGTGTTGGTCAGTGTCTCTGCAGCCACGCGGCTGTGTGGATCTTGGGTGAAAATAGCGTCCAAAATCGCATCAGAGATCTGGTCGGCCACTTTATCGGGATGGCCTTCGGAAACTGATTCCGAGGTAAACAGAAAATCGCTGTTTGCCATAAACAAAAAACTCCTTCAAAGCTTGGGCAATTGCGTTGCCCGAGCCTTAAAGGAGCCTGGCGAACGCTTTAGCAGTTTGTTTTTAACGTCGCCCTGCAAGTTGCTCTTTAACTCAGCGACCGACACATTCTAATGCCTTTCTTGTTTCGACTATTTGCTGCGCTGCCGTTGTGGCTATTGCATGGCCTGGGCGCTGTCCTGGGCTGGCTCACCTTTGCCGCCTCGCCTACCTACCGCCGGCGCTTTCTGGCCAATGCCCAGCAGGCGGGTTACCGCTTTGCCGATGTGAAAAAAGCCGTGGCCCATGCCGGCCGCATGGTGGCCGAGGTGCCGCGCCTGTGGTTTGGCGCGCCGCTGCCCTGCGATATCCATGGCGCCGAGGTGATCGAGCAGGCGCTGGCCGATGGCAAGGGGATTGTGTTTTTGACCCCGCACATGGGCTGCTTCGAGCTCTCGGCCCAGTACATGGCGCGGCGCTGGGGCGTGGTGCATGGTCCCATCACCGTGCTCTACCGCCCGGCACGCCAGGCCTGGCTGGCCAAGCTGATGGAGACGGCACGGGCCCGGCCCGGTCTGGCTTCGGCACCGACGACGATGGCGGGGGTGCGGCAGATGATCAAGGCCTTGCGCCAAGGCCATAGCGTGGGGCTGCTGCCCGACCAGGTGCCGCCCGATGGCCAGGGCATGTGGGTGCCGTTTTTTGGCAAGCCTGCCTACTCGATGACCTTGGCCGCCAAGTTGGCCCAGCAGACCGGTGCGGCTGTTATATTGGCGCGCTGTGTGCGCCGGCCACTGGGCCGGGGCTTTGATCTGTATGTGCGCGGCCTGCAGGCCCCGCTGGCCCAGGAGGCCGAAGCCGCCGTGCTGCAGATCAACCAGGAAATGGAGCGTTTGATCCGCGAGAGCCCTGAGCAATACCTCTGGGGCTATGCGCGCTACAAGCAGCCACGCAATCAGGCTGCCGCTCCTTCGGAAGGTCAAAAGCATGGGTAAGTTGTTTATCGGGTGGATGTGGCTGATGTCGCACCTGCCTTTGTCGGTATTGCGCGGCCTGGGCTGGTTGATGGGCCGCGTGCTGTTCTATCTGGTGCCCTCGCGCCGCCGCATTGCGCTGCGCAATCTGGAGCTGTGCTTTCCCGAAGCGAGTGAGGCGCAGCGCTTGGCCTGGGCCAAGGAAAGCTTTGTGGTGTTCTGCCAAACCTGGCTGGATCGCAGCTGGCTGTGGTTTGCGCCGCAAAAGACCTTGGAGAAACGCACCCGCATGACGGGTGCGCTGGAGGAGCTGGAAGGCGATACGCCAACCATCATCTTTGCACCGCACTTCTACAGCATGGATGCCGGGGGCACGGCGCTCACCATCCACTGCAGCCGGCCCTTCACCAGCATCTTCTCGACCCAGCCCAATGCCGATGTCGATGCCTGGATCCGCAAGGGCCGCCAGCGCTTTGGCGATGTGCGCATGCTCAACCGCGACGATGGCATCAAGCCCATCATTGCCAGCCTGCGCAAGGACCATGGGCTGTTGTACCTGCTGCCGGACATGGACTTTGGCCCGAGCGACTCGCTGTTTGTGCCTTACTTTGGTCAGGTGGTCGCGACCATTCCCTCGCTGTCGCGCTTTGCGCGGCTGGGCAAGGCCAAGGTGATTGGCATGTATACGCGGCTGACACCCCAGGGCTATGAGGTGACCATCTCGCCGGCCTGGCAGGATTTTCCGAGTGAGGATGTGGTGGCCGACACCACACGCCAGAACCGCGAGCTCGAAGCCCAGATCCGCAGCATGGTGCCCCAGTACTACTGGGTGCACAAGCGCTTCAAGACCCGGCCGGAAGGCGAGCCTTCGCTCTATGCATAAACAACAAAGGCCCTTTCGGGCCTTTGTTGTTCTGTGCCTTGGCTGGCGCGCGGCTTATTGACCGTCCGCAGGGGCTTCTGGCGCTGCAGGCGCGGCCTCGGGGCTGACCAGCCCTTCCGGATGCGACCACTGCCACAGCAGCTGGGCGACCTTGTCCACATTCTGCTTTTTCAGCGCGCTGAACAGCATCACCTCACCACCACCGGCATTGAGCTTGGTGATGGACAGGATCTTGGCCTGCTCGACGCGGGTCAGCTTGTCGGCCTTGGTCAGCAAAATCAAGAACTTGAGGCCTTGCTCCACGCGGGGGCGGATGATGTCCAGCAGGGCTTCGTCCAGCTCGGTCAGGCCCAGGCGCGGATCGCAGAGCAGCACAATGCCGGTCAGGCTGGGGCGGCTGACCAGGTAGTTCACCATGACCTGCTGCCAGCGTTTCTTGTCCTCGCGCGAGACGGCGGCATAGCCGTAACCGGGCAGGTCGGCCAGCACGGCATCGGTCACGCCCTTCTTGCCCAGCGAAAACAGGTTGATGTGCTGGGTGCGGCCGGGCTTTTTCGAGGCAAAGGCCAACTGGTTCTGCTGGGTCAGGGTGTTGATCGATGTGGACTTGCCCGCATTGGAGCGGCCCACAAAGGCGAACTCTGGCACATCGACGACAGGCAATTGGTGCAGCTGCGCAGCGGTGGTGAAGAAGCGGGCGGTGTGCATCCAGCCCAAAGCCGCCTTGCCATCGATTCCTGGGCTTGGCGTGTCTGCAACGGCTTGGGGGGTACTAGGTGTTGTCGTCATGTGCGTTCGAGTCTATCTAAGGCATCATTGTAGAATCTGGCCGCTTTGGCCTTATACCCATAAACCAGACAAAGACCCACGATATGAAGTTGATCGCCCCTTTGCTGACAACGGCTGTACTGGCTTTTTCTTCCGTTTCTGTGTATTCGGCGTCGGAGACGCCCAACCGGTCGCCCAAGCCGGACCTGGCCAAGGGGGAGGCCAGTTACACCGCCGTCTGCGTGGCCTGCCACAATGCCGACGGCAATGCCTCCATCGCCATCAACCCCAAACTGTCGCAGCAGCACCCCGAGTACCTGCTCAAGCAGCTGCAGGAGTTCAAATCCGGCAAGCGCAAGGACCCGGTGATGCAGGGCATGGTCGCAGGCCTTTCGGATGCGGACATGCTCAATATCTCGGCCTGGCTGGCCAGCAAGCCCGGCAAGCTGGGCTTTGCCAAGGACAAGGACAGCGTTGCCCTGGGCGAGCGCATCTACCGCGGCGGCCTGCCTGACCGCCAGATTGCCGCCTGCGCGGGCTGCCACAGCCCCAATGGCGCGGGCATTCCCGCGCAGTACCCCCGACTGTCTGGCCAGAACGCTGATTACGTCAGCAAGACCTTGCATGATTTCCGCGACGGCAAGCGCGGCAACAGCCTGCAGATGACAGGCGTCACCGCGAAGATGAACGACAAGGAAATCAAGGCGGTGTCGGACTATATTGCGGGCCTGCGCTAGGCCGGCGCCTTGTGCGTTGGGCCTGTGCTGCCAGGGGATAAGCCCCCGCGCCAAGACATTGAGCGCGTTGCTGGGCATTTTCCGGGCCTCAGGGCTATCCCTAGGGTTGCAGACTAAACTCGGCGTTCTGCGAACTTGTACTCTGGTGGCGACTCCATGGGGTGCGGACTGGCAGCGCAGCAGCGGTCCTGCTCCTGCTTTTCACCGATAGCGTCGTACCCATGTCTGAATCCTCTCCCCCGCAACCGCAGTTACAGCCTCAGTTGGGCACCCGTGCCGTCTATGAGATGCTGTCGTCGATGCGCTTTGCGATTGCGCTGCTGTCCATCATCTGCATTGCCTCGGTCATCGGCACCGTGCTGCGCCAGCATGAGCCGGCCGTCAACTACGTTAACCAGTTTGGCCCCTTCTGGGCGCAGCTGTTTCTGTCGCTCAAGCTCAATGCGGTCTACAGCGCCTGGTGGTTTCTGCTGATCCTGGCCTTCCTGGTGACCAGCACCAGCCTGTGCATTGCCAAGCATGCGCCCAAGTACCTGGCGGATTTGCGCCAGTACAAAGAGAATCTGCGCGTGCAAAGCCTGCAGGCCTTCCACCACCAGGCCAGTGCCCATTTGGCAGAGACCCCGGCGCAGGCGGCGCAGCGGGTGGGATCGCAACTGGCCGGTAGCGGCTGGAAGGTGCGCCTGCAAGAGCGCAGCGATGGCTGGATGGTGGCGGCCAAGGCCGGTGCCGCCCACAAGATTGGCTACCTGGCAGCGCACAGCGCCATCGTGCTGATCTGCCTGGGTGGTCTGCTGGATGGTGATTTGATTGTGCGCGCGCAAATGCTGCTGGGCGGCAAGACCACCTTCAGCGGCGGCGGCATGATTGCCGATGTGCCCGAGCAGCACCGGCTGTCCGCCAGCAACCCGACCTTCCGTGGCAACCTGATCGTGGCCGAAGGCGCACAGTCGGGCACGGCCATCCTCAACCAGTCGGACGGCATCCTGCTGCAGGATTTGCCGTTTTCGGTGGAACTGAAGAAATTCATCGTCGAGTACTACTCCACCGGCATGCCCCGGCTGTTTGCCAGCGAGGTGGTACTGCACGACAAGAAAACCGGTGCCTCGCTGGAAAAGCGCATCGAGGTGAACCATCCCGCCAGCTACCAGGGCATCGAAATCTACCAATCGAGCTTTGAAGACGGCGGATCGCGCCTGCAGCTGCGCGCGGTGCCGCTGGTACCGGGTATGAAGAGCTTTGAGGTGAAGGGCGAAGTGGGTGCCTCCACCCAGATCACGATGGGCGAGGGTCAGCCACCGCTGGAGATGGAGTTCACCGGCCTGCGCACCATCAATGTGGAAAACATGGGCGCCAACCCGGGCGATGCGGCACAAGGCGGCACCGATGTGCGCAAGGTGGATTTGAGATCCAGCCTGGACAACCACCTGGGCGCCGGCAACAAGGTGACCACGCCGCGCGATCTGCGCAATGTGGGCCCCAGCGTCAGCTACAAGCTGCGCGACGCCTCGGGCCAGGCGCGCGAGTTCAACAACTACATGCTGCCCGTCGACATGGGCGACGGCCAGCCGGTCTACCTCTGGGGTGTGCGCGAGACCCTGGCCGACCAGTTCCGCTACCTGCGCATTCCGGCGGATGATCAATCCAGCTACCGGGGCTTCTTGCGTTTGAAGGCGGCGCTGCAGACGCCGGCGATGCGCGAGCGGGCCGTGCAGCAGTATGTGGCAGGAGCCGTGGAGGCGAGCCGCCCTGCGCTGCGCGAGCAGCTTTATGCCTCGGCGCTCAAGGCCTTGGTGATTTTTGCAGGTGACGGCCAGGCGGGCGCGAGCAGCGTCACCGGCTTGCAGGCGATTTCGGCCTTCATGGAGCAAAATGTGCCCGAAGGCGAACGCGCCAAGGCGGGCGAAGTGCTGGTGCGCATCTTGAACGGTGTGCTGTTTGAGCTGATGCAGGTGGCGCGGGCCGACGAGGGCCTGGCACCGCTGGAGCCCAATGAGCAGACACAGCGCTTCATGACCCAGTCGGTGCTGTCGCTCAGCGATGCGCTGCTCTACCCGGAGCCGCTGGTGTTTGAGCTGACCCAGTTTGACCAGGTACAGGCCAGCGTCTTCCAGGTGGCCAAGGCACCGGGCAAGCTGGTTGTGTACCTGGGTTGCCTGTTCCTGATTCTGGGGGTATTTGCGATGCTGTATGTGCGCGACCGGCGCCTCTGGGTCTGGCTGGCGCCGCGCGCCGATGGCAGCGCCGATGCGCGCATGGCCTTGTCTACCAACCGCCGAACCCTGGATGTGGACCGCGATTTTGAGGGCCTGAGTCAAAAGCTTCTGGGTACGAGCCCCAGCGGAGAACAACGATGAATACTGCTTCCACCAACCTGCCGCCCGCCCAGGCGGGCACCGTGGTTCAAACGGTGCAACTCAACCCCGGCTATTTCAGCAGCCGCTCGGTCTGGGACTGGCTGTTTGCGTTGGCCTTGGCCATTGGCGGCGGTTTTGCGCTGTTTCTGTATGGCCACCATATGGATGGCTATGAAAAAGGCATCCTGATTGCATCGGTGCCGTTTTTCATCTGGCTGGGCTGGTTCTGGCGGCCCTTGCAGCTGTTGATGCTGGTGGTGGCTGCGCTGTCGCTGCTGGCCATTGGCCTGTACCGAGTCGATGGCGCAGGGCAGATCGCCCGCTCGGAAACGGTGTTTGGCCTCAAGTACTTTCTGTCCAGCCAGTCGGCCATCCTGTGGATGAGCGTGCTGTTCTTCATGAGCACGGTGTTTTACTGGATCGGCCTGCTGTCCAAGGGCGAGGGATCGGCGCTGACGGCGGTGGGCAGCCGCCTGACCTGGCTGGCCATTGTGATGGCGCTGGTGGGCACGATGGCGCGCTGGTATGAGAGCTACCTGATGGGGCCGGACATCGGCCATATCCCCGTCAGCAATCTCTATGAAGTGTTTGTGCTGTTTGCCTGGATGACGGCACTTTTCTACCTCTACTTTGAAGCGCACTACCAGACCCGGGCGCTGGGCGGCTTTGTGATGCTGGTGGTCAGTGCCTCGGTCGGTTTTCTGCTGTGGTACACCGTCGCCCGCCAGGCCCATGAGATCCAACCGCTGGTGCCCGCGCTGCAAAGCTGGTGGATGAAGCTGCATGTGCCGGCCAACTTTGTCGGCTACGGCACCTTTGCGCTGGCGGCCATGGTGGCGCTGGCCTACCTGCTGAAGGCCGCCACGCAGCGTGCGCTGTGGATCGGCCTGGTGCTGGTGCCCATGCTGGTGCTGGTGCTGCCGCTGGTGGCCTTCCGCATCTGGGGCGATGAGAGCCTCTACCCCTCGCTTGACAAGACCTTGCGCATGGCCTTGCCGCTGGAGCTGTTCTTCGGCCTGATGATTCTGCTGCGCAGCTGGATCAACCGGGGCACGCCGCGCCTGCAGATCATGGATGACCTGATGTACAAGGCCATCGCCGTGGGCTTTGCGTTTTTCACCATTGCCACCGTGCTGGGCGCACTCTGGGCGGCCGAGGCCTGGGGCGGCTACTGGAGCTGGGACCCCAAGGAGACCTGGGCGCTGATCGTTTGGCTGAACTATGCCGCCTGGCTGCACATGCGCCTTGTCAAGGGCCTGCGCGGTGCGGTCTCGGCCTGGTGGGCGCTGGTGGGCCTGGTGGTCACCACCTTTGCTTTCCTCGGTGTGAACATGTTCCTGTCGGGCTTGCACAGCTACGGCACGCTGTAAGCGCTGCGGAACAGGCTTACTGGGGGCGTTGCGGCTGCGGCGAGATAGGCTGTTGGGGCAGGGTGTAGTTCTGGTTGTCCATCAGATCGACCCCGCACATCAGGTGGTCGAGCCAGTCAAAGAACTGGGCAATGGCCGGGCCCATGATGGGCGCGCCGTGCTGGGGCACGATCAATGAGATATCCAACTGGCGCGCCATGGCCACCCACAGGCGCAGCACCTTGTTGGACACCATGTAGCGCCGGTGAAAGCCTTCCATGCGCGGAATATGCGGCGCCAGGTCGGTCACCGGCGTGCGTGCAATATAGCCATCGGTCATCGAAACGCCCAGGTCCCCGGTGAACAGGATGCGGCTGATCGGGTCGTAGAAATGGAAGTTGCCTTCCGCATGCAGAAAATGCGCCGGCAGGATGTGCAGCTGGCTTTGGCCCAGCGGCAGAATACCACCGGGGTCCTGCACGGGAATGACCCGGTTTTCCGTCTTGCCAACCTTGGTGAAATGCGGCACAAAGCGTTCCCAGACGCGGGAGATCACCAAGGATGCGCGGGTGGAGGTGAGCCAGCGGTCCAGCGAGGCGATGATGTCCGGGTCCGCATGCGAGGCGATCAGGTAGGACAGCTTGTGCGGCGAGAAATAGCGCACCATGCCCATGTAGAGCTCATTGAAGGCGAGGTTGCCGCCCGGATCGATGATGGCGCCGGTGCCATGGTCGACAATCAGGAACTGGTTGGCCTGCACGGCCTGCGCATCCTCTTCCACCAGATCGGTGAACATCAGGCAAGCGTGCTGCTCGTCACGGTACAGTTCCACAGGTTCCAACGCCATCTCTTCCGCCCAGTTATCAATTGCAACGGGCGTGACTGTAACGGGGTGTAGTGGGTTGGGCCTTGAGGTGGATCAAGGATGCGGGCTGCACACTTGCGCACAGCAGCCCGCGCTGAATCAGGGCTTGGCGGCCGGCTGCATCACGGTGGAGGGCTGCAGCTGGGGCTCAGGCCGATCTGGTGCGCTGGGATCCAGCGTTTGCGGCAATGTTGCGCGGTTGGCTGCTGCAGGCTCCGTCGGCAGATACAGCGGCCCGCGCTGGCCGCAAGCCGCCAATAGTGCCGCACCGGTGGCAAGGACAATGGTCCTGCATACAATTTGGTAAATACTCCACATTGAAGCATTGTAATGAACGAACTCGAATACCTGGATGCGGCCGAAAAACTCTTGCTGGCGGTTGAACAGACCTGCGACCGCATCAACGATGAAACCGATGCCGATATCGATGCCCAGCGCGTCGGTGGTCTGCTGACCCTGGTTTTTGCCAACCGCAGCCAGATCATCATCAACCTGCAGCCGCCGCTGCATGAGGTGTGGCTGGCGGCCAAGTCCGGTGGCTACCACTACAAGTTCGATGGCAGCGTGTGGCGTGACACCAAGACCGGCAATGATTTCTTTGCCGATCTGACCCGGGATGCCGGCGTGCAGTCGGGTCTGGCGCTGGTTTTCAAGGCCTGACGCGATACCCCCAATAAAAAGGCCAGCCCGTAGCGATACGGGCTGGCCTTTGCTTTGGGTGTTGGCGCTAGGTCAGTTGCGGAACAGATCCAGGATCTTGTTGCGCTCTTCCGAGTTGGGCGGCGGCACCATGGTGCCAGCGGTCGACGCGGGAGAGTCCAGGCCCAGGTTGGGGGCGCTGCGTGCGTACTCTTCGTAGAGCCAGTCACCGCCCACATTGACCAGGCCGCTGGGCGGCGTCATCTTGGCCACAGGCACATCCTTGAGTGCATGCTGCATGTAGTTGATCCAGATCGGCAGGCTCAGGCCACCGCCGTATTCGCGGGCACCCAGGCTGCGGGGGTTGTCATAACCCATCCAGACCACGGCCGCGTTGGTGGGCTGGAAGCCGGCGAACCAGGCGTCCACCGAGTCATTGGTGGTACCGGTCTTGCCATAGATGTCCGGGCGCTTGAGCTGGGCCTGGGCCTTGGCAGCGGTGCCGTAGCGGGCGACATCCTGCAGCAGCGAGTCCATCACAAAGGCATTGCGGGCATCGATGGCGCGCGGCAGGTCTTCGGTGGCTGGCGGTGCGAACTCCGACAGCACATTGCCGCGATGGTCGGTGATCTTGGCAATCAGATAAGGATTGACCCGGTGGCCACCGTTGGCGAACACCGAATAGGCGGACACCATCTGCATGGGCGTGACCGAGCCGGCGCCTAAGGCCATGGGCAGGTAGGGCGGCTGCTTGTCGGCATCAAAGCCGAACTTGGTCACCCATTCCTGGGCCTTTTTGGGGCCCACCGACTGCATCACGCGGATGGTCACCAGGTTCTTGGAGCGTGCCAGCGCCTGGCGCATGGTCATCGGGCCATCAAAGCGGCCGTCGGAGTTCTTCGGCTCCCAAGGCTGTTGGCCGGCAGATCCAGGGAAGCTCAGCGGTGCATCATTGATCACGGTGGTGGGCGAGAAGCCTTTTTCCAGCGCCGCCGAGTAGATAAAGGGCTTGAAGCTGGAGCCGGGCTGGCGCCAAGCCTGGGTCACATGGTTGAACTTGTTCTTGTCGAAATCAAAACCACCGACCAGCGCCTTGATGGCACCGCTGCGCGGATCGAGTGAGACAAAGGCGCCTTCCACCTCGGGCAGTTGGGTCAGCTCAAAGGTCTTCTTGGCGGTTTCCATGATGCGCACCACGGCGCCAGGGCGCAGCTTGGTGTTAGGCGGCGCCTTGTCGCTCAGGCCCGATTGCACGGGCTTGAGGCCTTCACCGGTGATCTCGATCGGATCGCCATCGGCGCGGATGACCACGACCTTGCGTGGTGCTGCCTCCAAAACCACGGCAGAGAGGATATTGCCGTTGTCCGGGTGCTGGGCCAGCACCTCGTCGATGGCCTCGTCTCGCTCCTGGCCGGCGGCCGGCAGGTTGATGAATTTCTCCGGGCCGCGATAGTGCTGGCGCTTTTCGTAGTCCATGATGCCCTTGCGCAGCGACTCATAGGCTTTTTCCTGGTCGCTGGCGATCAGGGTAGTGTAGACGTTGAGGCCACGGGTGTAGGCCTCGCTGCCGTACTGGGCAAAGATCAACTGGCGTGCCATTTCGGCCACATACTCGGCATGCACGCGGTTGTCTGCATAGCTGGAGCGGATCTTGAGTGATTCCTCACGTGCCTGGCTGGCCTGGGCGGGCGTGATGAAGTGGTTCTCTTCCATCCGGTCAATGATGTAGAGCTGGCGGATGCGGGCGCGCTTGGGGTTGCTGATCGGGTTGTAGGCCGAAGGGGCCTTGGGCAGGCCGGCGAGCATGGCTGCCTCGGCGACGGTCACATCCTTGAGCGGCTTGCCGAAATAGGTCTCGGATGCGGCCGAAAAGCCATAGGCACGGTTGCCTAAATAGATCTGGTTCATATAGATTTCCAGAATCTGATTCTTGCTCAAGGTGTGCTCTAGCTTCAGGGTCAGCAGGATCTCATATATCTTGCGGGTATAGGTTTTTTCAGACGACAGATAGACATTGCGGGCCACCTGCATCGTGATCGTGGACGCGCCCTGGGCCTTCTCGCGCCCCAGGTTGGCGAGCAAGGCGCGCGCCATGCCCTTGTAGTCCACACCGCTGTGCTCGAAGAAGCGCGTGTCTTCGATGGCCAGCACGGCGTCCACCATCACCTTGGGAATTTCGCCAATCGGCGTCAAATTGCGGCGTTCTTCGCCGAACTCGCCCAGCAAGGCGCCTTCGGAGGAGTAGACGCGCATCGGCAGCTTGGGGCGGTAGTCGGCCAGCTCGGAGACATCGGGCAGGTTGGGGTAGGCCATGGCCAGGCCCACGGCGACGACCGCCGCACCGGCGATGGCGCCAGCCACCAGCAAGGCCAGCAGCCAGCCAAAGAACTTCAGCGTCTTGGTGGCGAAGCTGGAGGGCTTGGCTTGCTTGGGGGATTTGGCGGGAGGCTTTTCAGGCGTTCTGCGCGAGATCGGAGCGTCTGGATTCATGGGGTCAGACCGTCGAGAGGAGCTTGCATAAGCAGGGAATGCTATCACGCGGCTGCTTTGGCTGGGGTGCGCGCCGGTTTTGAATTAGCTTGTGACAAATGTCATGCTGCGTCCAATGTATCCCTTGTATCGTATTGTTTTGACAACGAATTGGGTCTGAGCGCAGGTGGTTCTTTGCTGCACGACTATCTTGCTGATAGCATTCATAGGGGGTGTTAAGTTTTGTAGCTCAACATAGAGCAAATTAGGGAGGAGCCCATCTTGGTCTCAATGGGATCTTTGTTCCGACGCCAGCCGTCTAGCCTCTTGGGGATAGACGTGAGCGCGTCGAGCATCAAGTTGGTTGAACTGGGGAGGAATGGCAGCGGTCAATACATTGTTGAGCGCTGTGCACAGGAGCTGCTGGAGCCAGGCTGGGTCACCGAGTCAGGCATCGAGCGCTTTGACGAGGTGGCCGATTCCTTGCGGCGCCTGGTCAAGAAAAGCGGCACACGTACCAAGCAAGCTGCCTTGGCGTTGCCGCTTTCTGCCGTGATTCAAAAGAAGATTGTGCTGCCATCGGGGCTCTCGGAGCTGGAGATGGAGTTTCAAGTTGAATCAGAAGCTAACCAATACATACCATTTTCCCTCGACGAGGTGAACCTGGATTTCTACGTGATTGGCCCGTCTTCCAACTCGGTGGGCGATGTCGACGTACTGATCGCGGCTGCGCGCAAAGAAACAGTTCAAGACCGGCAAGGTCTGGCAGAAGCGGCAGGCCTGAAGCCCGTGGTGTTGGAGATTGAATCCAATGCCACTGCCCTGGCGGCCCGGCGCCTGATCGGCAATATGCCCAGCAAGGGCAAGGACGCCTTCATCGCCATTTTCGAAATTGGCGGTAATGCCTCCTTCCTGCAGATCATCCACAACAATCAGGTGATCTATGAGCGTGACCAGTCCTTCAATGGGGGGCAGCTCACGCAGATGATCATGCGCCAGTATGGCTTCTCGCAAGAAGAAGCTGAGCAGAAAAAGCGCGGTGGTGATTTGCCCGCTGACTACAAGCAAGTCGTGCTCAAGCCTTTTGTAGAAAGTGTCGGTCAAGAGATCAACCGCGCTCTGCAATTCTTCTTCACCAGCACCCCGCACAACCGCATTGACCACATCTTGTTGGCAGGCGGTTCCGCCGTTCTCAGCGGGCTGACGGATGCGGTGATCGATGCCACGGGTTTTGCGGCGTCTGCTGCCAACCCGTTTGAAGACATGGTGATGGATGCCGCCGTACGTTCGCGTGCCAAAAGCAAGGATTTCACCACCTATCTCACTGCCTGTGGCCTGGCGCTGCGGAGGTATGCAGCATGATTTTGATCAATCTGCTACCGCACCGCGAAGTTGCGCGCAAAAAGCGCAAAGAAAGTTTTCAGGCATCGATGGTGGCCGCCGCCCTGGTGGGTGCGCTGGCTTGCGGTGCTGTCTACATGTTTTACCAGTACCAGATCGATCAGCAAGCGGAGCGCAATGCACTGCTGACGCGCGAGATCAAGGCGCTGGATATCAAGATCGCCGATGTGGCCAAGATTGATGCGGAAATTGCTGCGCTGAAGGCGCGGCAGAAAGCGGTGGAGGATCTGCAATCCGACCGCAATCTGCCAGTGCATTTGCTCAATGAACTGGTACTGCAACTGCCTGATGGCGTCTACATCGAAAGCCTCAAGCAGCAGGACCAGACTGTGCAGATTCAGGGCATTGCTCAATCCAATGAGCGGGTGTCCGAATTGCTCAACAGTCTGGCGACCAAGACGCCTTGGCTGTCCAAGCCCGAATTGGTGGAGGTCGTCGGTACGACCACCCAGATCAATGCCCGTGAGCGTAAGCGAGTGGCTGGCTTCAACCTTCGTTTTGGCTTGGTGCGCTCCAGTGATGTGGAGCAGGCCAACAACGCGCAGGCGCTGAAAAAGTAAGGGCGGCCATGGCAACGAAAAATATTCAAATGGGTGATGCGCTGAAGAACTTTCAGCGCCAGTTTCAAAACCTCGACCCCAAGGACCCTTCCGTTTGGCCGGCCGCACCACGTGCGGTGCTGTTGGTATTTATTGCCGCCGTAGTGATTGGCCTGGGCTGGTATGCCTACCTGAGCAGTTTTGAAGACGAGCTGACCGCCTCACAAGCGCAGGAACTCCAACTCAAGGAAGACTACAAGACCCGCTTGCGCAAAGCTGTCAATCTTGATGCGCTGCGCAAACAGCGTGAGCAGGTCTTGCAGTACGTGACCCAGCTGGAAAAGCAACTGCCGAGCAAGGCAGAAATGGCAGCCCTGCTGTCGGACATCAACCAGGCGGGCATTGGCCGCAGCCTGCAGTTTGACTTGTTCAAGCCTGGGCAGACGGTGGTTCGTGACTACTATGCCGAACTGCCTATTACGTTGCAGGTAAATGGCAGGTACCACGATATCGGTTTCTTCGCTGCAGACGTGGCCAATCTCTCGCGTATTGTGACCTTGAACAATATTGCGTTGGCACCAACGAATAAGGACAGTGCGACCTTGGTGTTGAATGCAACCGCAAGAACCTTCCGTTATTTGGATCCGCAAGAACTCCAAGAGCAGCAAGCTGCGAAGTCCAAACAGAATGGGAAGAAGTAGGGTGGGATATGCATACTTTGTCTAAATGGATTGGAGCTGCGCTGGCGGTATCGCTGCTGGCAGCTTGTAGTGATGAGAGTGATGACCTGCAGCAATGGATGCAGCAGGAACAGGCGAGCACCCGGCCTTCGGTCAAGCCCATCACGGCGCCTAAGGAATTTGTTCCCCAGGGCTATTTGGCCAGTGCGACCCTGGACCCTTTCAGCAAGGAGCGGCTGGCAGCTTTGCTGGGTGCGAGCGCCAATGCACCTGCAACCATCTCGGATGCCCTGGTGGCGCCGGAGCGCGCGCGACGCAAAGAGCAGCTCGAGTCGTTTCCGCTCGACACCATTTCGATGGTGGGCTTTTTGAAAAAGGGCAGCCAGGATGTGGCCCTGGTCAAGGCCGATAGCCTGATCTACCAGGTCAGCAAGGGCATGTACATGGGCCAGAATTACGGAAAGATAAAAAGCATCAACGAGAGCGCAATCACCCTGCGGGAGATTGTGCAAGATGGTGTGGGTGAATGGATAGAGAGAGATGCAGTGCTTGAGCTGCAGGAGGCCAAAAAATGAAGAAATTCAGCGTACTTATTCCTTTGATGGCCATGCTGCTGCCATCCTGGGCGCTGGCGCAGGGACGCATCAACAAAGTCTCGACCCTGGTGCGTGACGGCGTGGAAATGGTCAAGATCGAGACCGACGGCGCGCCGCTGGTCATGCCGGAAACCTTTAGCATCCAATCGCCCGCGCGCGTGGTATTGGACTTGCCAGGGTTTAAGAGTGCGATGCCCAACAACCGCTTGGAGCTCAACCAGGGCAATCTGCGTTCCTTGAATGTCGTGGAGACGGACACCAAGGCCCGCGTGGTACTGAACCTGAAGGAAAGCACCAACTACAAGACGGAAGTCAGCGGCAATGACCTGCTGGTGGCTCTGGAGCCTGCTGCGAAGGCAGTCGCCAGCGCCAATACGCAAAACACCCAGTTTGCCGAAGATGGCAACAACTACTCGCAGCCACTGTCGGACCTGGATTTCCGCCGTGGTACCGATGGTGCGGGTCGTCTGGTGATCTCCTTGCCCAACAACAAGGTGGGCGTGAATATTTCCAAGCAAGGCGATGGCCTGACCTTGGAGCTGCAGCACACCCTGCTGCCCGAAGCCCTGCGCCGCAAGCTCGATGTGGCTGACTTTGGCACGCCTGTCGGCATGATCTCGGCACGCCAAGCGGGCAGCACCGTGTTTGTGCAGCTGAAAAATTCTGGCGAGTGGGAGCACAGCGCGTACCAAAGCGACAACCAGTTTGTCGTCGAAGTGCGCCAGCGCAAGACCGATCCAAACAAGCTGGGTTCTTCGGGCACTTTCACCGGCGAAAAGCTGTCGTTGAGCTTCCAGAACATTGAAGTGCGTTCGCTGCTGCAGGTGATTGCCGACTTCACCAACTTCAATATCGTCACTTCGGACACCGTCAATGGCGCACTGACCCTGCGCCTGAAGGATGTTCCCTGGGACCAGGCCTTGCAGATCATTCTGGATGCCAAGGGCCTGGGCATGCGCAAGTCCGGTACGGTGCTGTGGATTGCACCTAAGGACGAAATCGATGAACGCATCCAGAAAGACTTTGATGCCGTTGCCAAGCTGGAAGACAAGGTGCCGCTGCAGACCCAGGCCTTCCAACTGAACTACGCCAAAGCGACTGAGTTGCTCAAGCAAATCACCAGCAATACTGGCGGCGGTGGTGGTGGTACCGGCGGCACCCAAAGTCGTTTTCTGACGGCGCGCGGTTCGGCCATTGCAGAGCCTCGTACCAACCAGCTGTTCATCACCGATATCCCCGCCAAGCTCGAAGAGTTCCGCCGTCTGCTGGTCAGCCTGGATATTCCTGTTCGCCAAGTGCTGATCGAAGCGCGCATTGTGGAAGCGCGTGACACCTTTGGCCGAGCGTTGGGCGTCCGCCTGGGCGGCGGCGATATGCGCGCCGCCAGTGGCGGTGATGGCGGCTACAGCATTGGTGGCGGAAACCGCGTGGGCTTTGGCACCAGCTATGACAATGCGGTGGGGACCACAGGGATGGGCGGAACCAATACATCCACTGGTAACTTCGTCAATCTGCCCGCAGCCGCTCTGTCCACCGGGGCTAGCAGTGGTACATTTGCGCTGTCCATTTTCAACTCAGCCGCTAACCGCTTTTTGTCGCTGGAATTGTCAGCGATGGAAGCAGATGGCAAGGGCAAGATTGTCTCCAGTCCACGTTTGATCACTGCGGATCAAACCAAGGCTCTGATCGAGCAAGGTACGGAAATTCCATACCAGAACTCGGCCCAGAATGGTGCGACGACGGTGGAATTCAAAAAAGCGGTGTTGAAGCTAGAAGTGGTGCCTCAGATCACACCTGAAGGGAGCATCATCTTGGACTTGGATGTCTCCAAGGATTCCCAGGGTGCGAATACCACGGCAGGCCCCGCAATCGATACCAAGCATATCAAGACCCAGGTGCTGGTGGAAAATGGCGGAACCGTGGTGATTGGCGGTATTTTCGAGCTGTCCGAGACATCGACCACCAACAAGATCCCTTTGTTGGGAGATATTCCCGTGGTGGGAAATCTGTTCAAGAACAATGTTCGTGAATCGGAAAAGCGCGAAATGCTGGTATTCATCACCCCAAAGATGATTTCAGACCGCGGTGAAATGCGTTAATTAAGATAGACAGGGAGAGTTATGAGAAATTTGTTGAAACCCTTGGTGCTGGTCGCCCCGCTGCTGTTGGCCGCATGTGGCGGCGGTGGTGGCAGTGGTGGTGAATCGCAGCAGCAGTACAGCATCAAGCTGACGGCCTCCAAGGCTACAGTGCCCGTGAATGTTGGTGGTAGTTTGCCAGGCTATGGAAACGGGGACTACTACCCCTACATGTCTACACTCTACATCCAGGCCAGCGCAGGCAATAACCCAATTCCTAACCAGGAAGATGGTGCTTTCTCCTGCAATATCACCTCGGGTCTGGACTCCGGCGCGCTTTATTACCTGGATGGTAAGGATGAGCATACCGTGGAGATCCCATCCGGAACTACCACTGCCAAGGTTCCAGGCGCGTATCGCAATATCACCCTGGGCTCCAACGCCGGTGGTGCGTCGTTCCATATCATCTCGCACGACATTGCCGGAGAAGTTACCGTACAGTGCAGCGTGACCGATCCACGTGATAGCAAGGTGTACAGCGACCGTGCAACGGTAAAGGTAGGCGGTGGTAGCACCGCAACCCCTGCAACGGTCACCCTGACCAAGCAGACCGCCTACGTTGGTTCGCGTGACAACCTGAACAATATCCCCAACAGCGTGGTGGTGCAGGCAATCCTCAAGAACGACAATGACCAGCCAGTGAGCAGCGCGGGCAATGCCAATCTGCAGGTCAGCATTGTGCCCAATGCTGCCTCGGATGGCGCCAAGCTGCTGGCCAACGGCCAGTCCAACGGTGGTTCCATGCAGATCAACACCGTCAATGGTGTGGGTCAGTTCTCGGTGGCTAGCGGCCCAGCATCGGGCTCCCTGTTGCTGCGTCTGACCGTGGACCGCGCTGACAATGATGTCTCCAACGGTATCCAGGATCCCATCACGCAATACGCCGTGATTCCCGTGGTGCATGCGATTGCAACCAGCGCGCTGAGCATTCCTGATTCGGAATTGACCCAGACTGTGCAGAATGCTGCTCCTTATGCCCATGCCTTGATTGCCGAAGGCGGTGTGGCCCCCTTCCTGTGGTCCACCAGTTCGACCCTGCCTGCCGGTTTGAGTCTGAGTTCCGATGGCTTGATCTCGGGTACGCCTAATGTCAAGACCCCCGGTGCGTACACCATTGTGCTGAATGTGCGTGATGCCAATGGCGCAGTTGCACGCAACACCTTGGTGCTGACCGTGGTGGGTAACCTGCCAGACACCCCTGTAGCTTTCACCATCAATGGTTGCACCGGCTCTTCGACCACGCCTTGCGAAATTGCATCGATGGATGTGGGAACCTCTTACACCTACGCCTTCACGGCGACGGGTGACAATGTGACCTGGGTTCTGGAAGGTGCGCCAGGTTGGATGCAGGTGGTGGGTCAAGGCTCGACTGGCCGCATCGGCTCGGGTTCATTGTTGACCTGTGCGCAAGTCGGTACCTACCGCATGTTTGTGACGGCAAAGAACTCCGCTAACTCGGTGACCCGTGAAGTAACCTTCCGGATCACGGACACGGCCAAGACCTGTACGGAGGAAGAACCAACGACACCCACGACACCCACGACACCGTGATAGCGTTGTTGTAGACCCTTCCAACGGGTCTAGCCCAAGAAACCTCCGGCCCGCCGGAGGTTTTTTTATGCCCGCCATTGCCCTATCATGTGCAGTCCGTTTTCAGGATGTAGCGCGATGGCACCTTCCGTGTGTTTGATTGGGCTGCCCGGCAGTGGTAAATCCACCATCGGCCGGCAGCTGGCACGCCTTTGGGGTGTGGATTTTGTCGATTCCGACCATGTGATCGAGGCGCAGCTGGGCTGCACGATCAAGGAGTACTTCTCAGCCCAGGGCGAGCAGGCTTTTCGCGATGTCGAGGCCCAGGTGATTGCCGCGTTGGCGACACGGGAGCGGGCCTGCATTCTGTCTACTGGCGGTGGCGCCGTGCTACGGCCCGAGAACCGCACCGTGCTGCATGCCCACACGACGGTGTTCTACCTGCATTCCAGCCCCGAAGACATTGCCCGGCGCCTGCGCAACGATACCGGCCGGCCGCTGCTGCAGGGCGATGACACGCTCAAGCGCCTCAAGGACCTGCTGGCTGTGCGTGCCGCCCTGTACGAAGAGACGGCGCACTACACCATCGACACCTTGCGTTGTGGTACCGGCCAGGTCATGCGCAAGGTCAGCATGCAGGCCGAGCTTGCCGGCTTGGTGCCGCAGCTGGGCGCGAATCTGGCAACTCCCCGATAATGGGCGGGCGAAACCGTACAACTTCCCGACGCAAACACCTGTGACCGACACTGTTCATATTGACCTGGGCGACCGCTCCTACCCCATCCTGATTGCTTCTGGCTTGCTTGCCCAGGCGGACACCTTTGCGCACTGCCCCAAAGCCTCGCAGGCGCTGATCGTCAGCAATGACACGGTTGCCCCGCTCTATGCCCGCCAACTGCAGGCTGCGTTGGCGCCCCACTACCCCAAGGTCGAACTGGTAGTGCTGCCCGATGGCGAAGCGCACAAGAACTGGACAACCCTGCAAGGCATCTTTGATGCCCTGATGCAAAACGGCGCCGATCGCAAGACGGTGCTTTTTGCTTTGGGGGGCGGTGTCGTGGGCGATATGACCGGCTTTGCTGCGGCCAGCTTTATGCGCGGCGTGCCTTTTGTGCAGGTGCCCACCACCTTGCTGTCCCAGGTGGATTCGTCTGTCGGCGGCAAGACCGGCATCAACCATCCGCTGGGCAAGAACATGATCGGCGCCTTCTACCAGCCCCAACTGGTGGTCTGCGACCTGGACACCTTTGACACCTTGCCCGCGCGCGAACTGAGCGCCGGTCTGGCCGAAGTCATCAAATACGGCCCGATTGCGGACATGGCCTTCATGGATTGGCTGGAGGCCGAGATGCCTGCGCTGATCGCTGGCGACAAGCGCGCGCTGGCCCATGCCGTGCGCCGCAGCTGCGAGATCAAGGCCGATGTGGTCTCGAAGGACGAGCGCGAGGCGGACCTGCGCGCTATTCTGAACTTTGGCCACACCTTTGGCCACGCCATCGAAGCTGGCATGGGCTATGGCGTCTGGCTGCATGGCGAAGGCGTCGGCGCCGGCATGGTGATGGCCGCCGAGCTGTCCCAGCGTCTGGGCCTGGTCGATGCGGCCTTTGTACAGCGCCTGCGCGCCTTGATTGCACGTGCGGGCTTGCCGGTGCGCGGTGCCATTCTGGATGCTGATGACAATGCGGGCCGCTATCTCGAACTGATGCGCCACGACAAGAAATCCCAGGCTGGTGCGATCCGCTTTGTGCTGATCGATGGCCCAGGTAAGGCGGTGGTACGCGAAGCGCCCGATGCGCTGGTGCGCGAAGTCATCGACCTCTGCTGCACCGAGGCAGCACAGGCCTGAGCGGATGGACCGCCCAGCGCCGCTGATGCAGCCAGCCGAGCCCCAGCAAGTCTGGACCGAGCTGGGCCTGGCGCCTTATGCCTGCTTCTCCCACCACAGCCAGGGCCGTCTGCATGCGCAAGAGGCGGCGCCCACGCGCAGCGCCTTCCAGCGCGACCGCGACCGCATCGTCCACTCCACCGCGTTCCGCCGTCTGGTCTACAAGACCCAGGTTTTTTTGAACCATGAAGGCGACCTGTTTCGCACCCGCCTCACGCACTCGATCGAGGTGGCGCAACTGGGTCGCTCGGTGGCGCGGGCGCTACGCATCAATGAAGACCTGACCGAAGCCATCTGCCTGGCCCATGACCTGGGCCACACGCCTTTTGGCCATGCGGGCCAGGATGTGCTCAATGACTGCATGCAGGACTTTGGCGGCTTTGAGCACAATATGCAGAGCCTGCGCGTGGTCGATACGCTGGAAGAGCGCTACCCCGATTACAGCGGTCTGAACCTCTGCTTTGAAACCCGGGAAGGGATTCTGAAGCACTGCTCCGCCAAGCATGCGCGGCAGCTGGAGGCCCGTGAACCCGGTGGCGTAGGCCAGCGTTTCCTGCTTGGCCAGCGGCCTGGTCTGGAAGCCCAACTGGCCAATCTGGCCGATGAGATCGCCTACAACGCCCATGATGCCGACGACGGCGTGCGCTCCGGCCTGATCAGCCTGGAGCAGTTGATGGGCGTGCCGCTGTTTGCCCGCTATGCCCAAGAGGCACTGGCCGAGTACCCACAGTTGCAGGAGCCGCGCTGGCAGCGCAAATGGCTGTACGAGGCCACGCGCCGCATGCTCAGCGAGCAGATCTACGACGTGATCCGCCACACCAGCGCAGGCCTGCAGGCTGCGCAGCCGGCCGATGTGGATGCCGTGCGCCAGCTGCCCGCCCTGGTCGGTTTCAGCAGCACGATGGCGGCCGAGTCGGCCGAGCTCAAGCGCTTTTTGTTCAAGAACCTGTACCGCCACCCGCAGGTGGTGCAGACCACCGGCCAGGCCAAGGTCGTGGTGCGCGAGCTGTTTGACATCTACCTGGCCGACCCCGCCCAAATGAAGCCGCGCTTTGCCGCCCGTGCCGCCGGTCTGGACCCGATCGCTTGCGCCCGCGTGGTGGCCGATTTCATCGCCGGCATGACCGACCGCTATGCCCTGCGCGAGCATGAGCGCCTGACCGGCCAGCGCGTGCTGGTGCCCTGACAGCCGGACGCCTGCACGCCGGGCATGGCTTAGCGCTGCAAGTGGCAAAGCGCCCCTCGCTACAATGGCAGGCCCAGCGTCAGCCTCTGCCTGCCTGCGGCCCTGCGCCGCCCTTGCGCCTGGCGCCCACCCCTTTGCAGGGTGATGGCGCGCAGACGGCCCCCGCTGGCCACCTATAACTCCACCAGAAAGCCCCACGATGACCGATACCCATGCTGCGCCCGCGCCTGCGGATGAGGCCTTGCACCAGGTGGTGATGGCCGACACCGTGAACTGGCTGGAAAAAGCCGTCATCGGCCTGAACCTCTGCCCCTTTGCCAAGGGCGTGCATGTCAAGGACCAGATCCACTATGTGGTGAGCGATGCGCAGGATGCCGAAGCGGTAGCGCATGATCTGCACCGCGAGCTCGAAGCGCTGGCCGAAGCCAATCCGGACAAGCGCGATACCACCCTGCTGATCCTGCCACTGGCCTTGCATGATTTTCTGGATTTCAACGATTTCCTGGAAATCGCTGACGAAATGATCGAAGAGCTGGATCTGGGCGGCATTCTGCAGGTGGCCTCGTTCCACCCTCTGTTCCAGTTCGAGGGCACGACGGTCGATGACGTGACCAACTGCACGAATCGCTCGCCATACCCCATCCTGCACCTGCTGCGCGAGGAGAGCATCGACAAGGCCGTCGAAGCCTTCCCCGAAGCCGATGCGATTTACGAAAAGAACATGGACACGCTCGATGCGCTGGGTCTGGAAGGCTGGCTGGATCTGGGCGTCGGCCCGCGCTGCCCCTTCCCGCACCAGGATGCGCCCAGCGATAAGGCCAAGGAATGAAAACGATGAAAGCACCGCGCGCCGCAGGCCGTAGCACCCCCAAGCCCGCCGCCCCCGATGTCGCCCAGCAGCTGGAGCTCAAGCCCGGCCAGTCGATTGAGCTGCTCAAGGCGCTGCACATCCTCACGCGCGATGGCAAGCTGAACCAGGATTCGCGCCGCAAGCTCAAGCAGGTCTATCACCTCTACCAGTTCATCGAGCCTTTGCTGACCGAGCTGTCGGCGCAAGACCACCCGGTCAGCCTGGCCGACCATGGCGCCGGCAAGTCCTACCTGGGTTTTATCCTCTACGACCTGTTCTTCAAGAACCTGGGCCGTGGCCATATCTACGGCATCGAAACCCGTGCGCCGCTGGTCGAGGCCTCGCAGCAGCTGGCGGCCGATCTGGGTTTTGACCGCATGTCGTTCCTGAACATGTCGGTCGCCGATTCGACCCGTACCGATGCGGTGCCCGAGCGCTTTGATGTGGTCACCGCGCTGCATGCCTGCGATACCGCCACCGATGACGCCATCGCCTTTGGCCTGGAAAAGCATGCCCGCGCCATGGTACTGGTGCCTTGCTGCCAGGCCGAAGTAGCCGCATGCCTGCGCCAGAACAAGGCCATGAGCCTGTCGCGCACGCCCCTGGCCGAACTCTGGCGCCACCCCATCCACACCCGCGAGATGGGCAGCCAGATCACCAATGTGCTGCGCTGCCTCTACCTGGAAAGCCAGGGCTACCAGGTCACCGTGACCGAGCTGGTTGGTTGGGAACACAGCATGAAGAACGAGCTGATCTTGGCCAAATACACCGGCCAGAAAAAGCGAGCAGCGGCTGAACGCTTGCAACAGCTCTTGGTCGAGTTCGGTCTGGACCAGTCCCTGCAGCATCGGTACCGCCTGGATTAATTGGCAGTTTGTGCGGGCGTGGCGCGGCTTGGACCCTGTTCAAAGTCTCCTCGCGCCGCGACAGTGTCTTTGCGAGATGGGATGCGAGGGGGCGCCCAGCCGCGCAACACCGCAGCAATAGCCGCGCTATTGCGAGGATTTGCAACGACGCAGACCGCTCCCTACCCGGGCAGCGCAAAGCCACTGTCCCTACGGGTTGGAGTGAAATCGGGCGATTTCTGCGCGCTGGCCCTTGCTTGCACCCCGGTGCAAGCGGCGGACCATCGCTTCGAACTCATCCCGATTGCACTCCAACGCGGCTGCGTAGAGACTTTGAACAGGGACTTATAACGCACAAACTTATCGCATCGATGACAGTGCTGTGACGTCATCGGAGATTCACAAAAGTCGCTGTGCCGCTTTCTAGACTGGGCCTTCCCTACGGTGGTTCAATAATCTGGAGAGTCGAAGCGATGAGCAAATCCATTTCCGACAAGGTCGTCCGCAACACGGACGGCAACACCCCTTTCAGCACCATTCTCGAAGCGAACATGTCGCGCCGTCTGGTGATGCGCGGCAGCCTGGGCTCGGCCCTGGCGCTGTTTGCCGGTGCCAGCATTTCCGCCTGCGGTGGCGGCAGTGATGGCGATGATGACAAGGCCGTCAAGCTCGGCTTTGCGTCGCTGCCCAACTCGATGACGGATGCCTGCGTGGTCCCCGCCGGCTACGTGGCCTCGGCCATCGGTGCCTGGGGCACGCCGCTCAACGACCAGGCAGCGCCCTGGAGCAATGAAGGCCGCAACACCTCGCAGGATCTGCTGCACTCCACCGGCATGCACCATGACGGCATGCACTACTTCCCGCTGGCCGGCAGCTCAAGCGAGGGCCTGCTGGTCGTCAACCACGAGTACATCGACGAAAAAGCCTTGCACCCGAACGGCCCCACTTCGGTGGACGGCAAGCGCCCGGCAGAAGAGGTGCGCAAAGAGGTCAATGCCCATGGCGTTGCCGTGATGCATGTGCGCAAGCAGGGCAGCCAGTGGGAGATCATCCAGAACTCGCGCTACAACCGCCGCTTCACTTCGGCCACGCCGATGAACCTGTCCGGCCCTGTGGCGGGCACGGACTGGGTCAAGACGCCGTTTTCCACCGCAGGCACCCAGGTGCGCGGCACCAACAACAACTGCGGCAATGGCACCACCCCTTGGGGAACCTACATCACCGCCGAAGAAAACTGGGCCGCCTGCTTTGTCAACACCGGCGAGCAAACCGCCGCGCAAAAGCGGGTGGGCGTGCAGGCCAAGCTGGGCCGCTACCAGTGGGAAACAGCCGCCGGCGATGCGACGGAGCAGCAAGGCGAATTTGCCCGCTTCAACATCACCGCTACTGGCGCGGATGGCCTGCAGGACTGGCGCAACGAGGTCAACGGTTTTGGCTACCTGGTCGAGATTGATCCCTATGACCCCGGCAGCACGGCCACCAAGCGCACCGCGATGGGCCGCTTTGCTCACGAAGGCGCTGCCTACGGTATCCCGGTAGCCGGCAAGCCGCTGGCCTTCTACAGCGGCGATGATTCGCGCTTTGAGTACATCTACCGCTTTGTGTCCGAAGCGCTGTGGGACCCCAAGGATGCCGCGCGCAGCGACCGCATTGCCGTGGGCAACAAGTACCTGGACAAGGGCACCCTGTACGTGGCGCGCTTTGATGCCGAAGGCAAGGGCGAATGGCTGGCGCTGACCCCTGCCACCAAGGGCAAGGACGGCCGCAGCCTGGGCGAGGCCTTTGGCAATATCGATGCCATCCTGATCAACACCCGTGGCGCGGCAGACTTTGTCGGTGCCACACCGATGGACCGCCCCGAGTGGACAGCCGTGCACCCCAGCAATGGCGATGTCTACCTGACCCTGACCAACAACACCAGCCGCAATGCCGAGCGCGGCACCAATGCCGCCAACCCGCGCCTGAACAATGTGAACGGCCATATCGTGCGCTGGCACGACGACGCCGGTGCCAACACCTTCCGCTGGGACATCTTTGTCTTTGGCTCTGATGCCGCCTCCAACGCCGACACCAACCGCTCGGGTCTGACCGAGCTGAACCAGCTCGCCAGCCCCGATGGCATTGCTTTCGATGACCGCGGCATTCTGTGGATCCAGACCGACAACGGCATCGATGGTGGCCGCAACAATGCGGTTGCCAAGGCCACCAACGACCAGATGCTGGCCGTGGTGCCGGGCGCGCTGAAGGATGCCAAGGGCACAGGCCCGGTCATCAACGCCGCCAACCAGGCCGAGCTGCGCCGCTTCTTTGTCGGCCCGAACGAGGCCGAGATCACCGGCTTTGCCTATACGCCCGACCACACCAGCATCTTCCTCAACATCCAGCACCCGGTGAACTGGCCCGCCTATGGCACGGCCGATGCCACCCGCGCGCCTGAGGGCACGGTGCGCCCGCGCTCGTCGACGGTGGTGATCCAGAAGGTGGACGGCGGCCCGATCGGCGTGTGATCCGCTAGCCGCGCTGCATAGAAAAAGCCGCCGACCCTGGGCGTCCAGGATCGGCGGCTTTGCTGTGTACGCTTGGGTGGATTAGCCTGCGGTCGCGCCCGAGGTCTTCACCACTTGCTTCCACTTTTCGTTTTCAGCAGCGATAAACTTGCCAAATTCGGCCTGCGATTCGGTCACCACTTCGCCGCCCTGGTCGCCAATTTTTTTGATCACGTCAGGCTTTTGCAACACCTTGATGATGGCGGCATGCAACTTGGCCTGCACATCGGCGGGCGTCTTGGTGGGGGCGAACAGGCCAAACCAGGAGGTGGCTTCGTAGCCGGGCACGCCTGCTTCAGCAACGGTTGGCACATCGGGCAGCTCGGGCGAGCGCTTGGCGGTGGTCACCGCCAGGGGGCGCAGCTTGCCAGAACGCACGTGCTGGATCGCAGAGGGCATGTTGTCAAACATGATCGCAATCTGGTTGCCCAGCAGGTCGGTCACGGCCGGTGCGCTGCCCTTGTAGGGGATGTGGATCATGTCGACCTTGGCCATCATCTTGAACAGCTCGCCCGACAGGTGGATGGAGCTGCCGCTGCCCGAGGAGCCAAAGTTCACCTGGCCGGGGTGGGCCTGGGCATAGCTGATCAGCTCCTTAACGTTCTTGAAAGGCTGCGCAGGGTTGGCCACCAGCAGGTTGGGCACATTGGCCACGCGGGTCAGCGGCACAAAGTCCTTGTTGGGGTTGAAGGGCATCTTCTTGTAGAGCCATTCATTGATCGCATGGGTACCCACGGTGCCCATGAAGATGGTGTAGCCATCGGCCGGCGCACGTGCAGCAAACTGGCCGCCGATATTGCCACCGGCACCGGCGCGGTTGTCGATGATCACCGGCTGGCCCAGTTCTTCGCCCAGCGACTGGCCAACGATGCGGGCCAGGATGTCGGTGGTGCCACCAGCCACAAAGGGCACGATCAGCGTGATGGGCTTGTTCGGGAAGGCCTCGGCCGCAAAGGCTGCTGGCTGCAGGGCGGCGCCCAGGCTGGCAGCGGCAATGGCTTGCAGCACGGTGCGGCGGGCGTTGAAACGGATGGTGTTCATGGGTATCTCCAAAGCAAGGTGAAAAAGGCTGCCACTTGTTTTGTCAATGCTTGTTGGGTCTCGCGTGACAGCCGGAGGAAGGGACGGTCTGGCGTGTTTTATGGCCAGAAGAGGGAGGAGCCGATATAGATGGCCCCCACGACGAACATCGAGACCACGGTGTAGCCCATGATGTCCTTGAGCTTGAGCTTGGACAGCGCCAGTGCAGGCAGGATCCAGAAAGGCTGCACCAGGTCGTTCCAGCCATTGCCCAGCATCACCGACATGGCGGTATGGGCCTGCGATGCGCCCAGGGTCTTGGCCGCTTCGATCATGAAGGGGCCTTGCAGCACCCAGTGGCCGCCGCCCGAGGGCGCAAAGAAGTTGATGAAGAAGGAGCTCACCAGGCCCCACAGCGGCAGGGTGTAGGCGGTCGAGAAGCTCACGAACACATGGGCGATCGATTCGACCAGGCCCGAGGCATGCATGATGGCCATGATGCCGGCGTAGAACGGGAACTGCAGAATGATGCCGCCAATGGTCTTGACGCCTTCATTGACCTTTTCCACATACTTCATCGGCGTGCCCAGCAGCAAGATGCCCAGGAACAGGATGAAGAAATTGATCATGTTCAGATCGAGGCTGCCGTTCTGCACAAAGTGCATGACCACAAAGGCCATGCCGGTCAGGCCAATCAGCCAGCTCAGGATGCGGCTGTTGTTCAGGCGGCCGGCAAAGGTCTTTTCATCGCCCAGCAGGTTGGCGGCCGATGGGCCCTTGGCTTCTTCGTTGCTGGCCAGCTCGGGGCTGATTTCGGTGACTTTTTCACCGGCTTTGGGGTGCATCGCGGCATTGATCAGCGGCAGCACAATCAGCACGACCAACGCGGTCAGCAGGATGTGGGGCGAGAAGATGGTTTCGCTCAGCGGGATGATGCCCATCTGCTTTTCAAAGCTGTGGCCCTTGGTGGAGATCAGCACCGGAATGGTGGCCGACAGCCCCAGGCTGTACATCGTGAAGCCGGTGTAGGCCGAGGCGATGATCAGCGGGTAGTGCACACCCTTGACGCGCACGGCCAGCTTCTTGGCCATGATGCCGCCAATCACCAGACCAAAACCCCAGTTCAGGTAGCTGCCCACGCAGCCCACGATGGTGGCCATGATGATGGCGCCACGCGGCGTGTGCACCATGCCGGCAATGCGGTTGAGGAAGCGGTCCACCACCGGCGCAGCGGCCAGCACATAGCCCATCACCAGGATCACCGCCATCTGGGTGGTGAAAGCCAGCAGGCTCCAAAAGCCCTTGCCCCAGTCCTGCACCACCAGGTTGATGGGCCGGCTCTCCACGGCAAAGGCCAGCACCATGGTCAGCAAGGTCAGCAAAATCGCGAACACAAAGGGGTCGGGCAGATACTTGCGCATCAGCTCGGTGAAAAAAGCGGTGATTTTTGACATCAATGTCTCTTGTTATCGATGGAAGGAGCAAAGCCGGGCCCGCAACAGACAGGCCCGGCCAAAAGGGCTAGACCGGTGCCACGCCCACGGTCATGCCGCCGCAGACATAGAGCGCCTGGCCGGTGACAAAACCGCTGCGCTCGTCGAGCATGTAGGCCACGGCATGGGCCACGTCGTCGGGCGTGCCCACGCGCTTGACGGGCACGGACTGGATGATCTTTTGCGTGCGCTCGGCGCCTGGCGGGTTGGCCTTGTCGAACAGCTCGGTACGGATGGGGCCGGGGCCGATCGCATTGGCGGTGATGCCCCATTGGCCCAGCTCCAGCGCCCAGACGCGGGTCATGCCGATCAGGCCGGCCTTGGTGGCGGCGTAAGCCGTGCGCAGGTCCTTGCCCAGCGCCGCGCGCGAGGACATGTTGACGATGCGGCCAAAGCGCGCCTCCTGCATGCCCGGCAGCAAGGCCTGCATGCACTGGAAGGCGCAGCGCAGGTTCAGCGATACGGCGAGGTCGAACTCGGCCAGGGTCTGGCTGGCGGCGTCGTTGGGCACCACGATGCCAACGTTGTTCACCAGGCGGGTGATGGGGCCGCCAGCGAGCGCTTCGTTCAGCGCACGTGCCGTGTCTTCGGCACTGCTGAGGTCGGCCTGGATCGCGACAAAGCCGGCCGGCACCTGGTCAATCTGGCGGTCGATGATGACCGGGTCATAGCCATCGGCATGGCAGCGCAGCGCAGCGGCTGCACCAATGCCAGCGCCGCCGCCGGTAATGAGCACGCGGGGGCGTGCGGAGGTCGATGGAGTCGTTGGAGTGGACATAGAGGTTTCCAAGAAAGGCGTCACAGGCAGCACTGGCCGGCCACATAGGCCTTGCGCCAGCGCGTGATGCGCACCTGGGCAAACAGTGCAGCCTGGTAGAAGGGATCGGATTCGATAAAGGCCTGGGCGGCTTCGCGCGTGTCCAGGTCCACCACATAGAGGCCACCGCCCATGTCGCTGCCGTCGTCCTGCAGCTTGGCGCCGCAGGCCAGCAGCAGCTCCGCGTTGCGTGCCAGAAAGTCCAGGTGCGCCGGGCGGTGGGCCTGGCGCACGGCCTGGTGTTCGGGCTTGTCGAAAGTCTCAATGATGTAGGGCATGGTGGCTCCGGGGTAGGGTGTGGCAGGCGAGCCTGGGCTGCTGCCGCGGTAAAGCGGTTCTCTGAAGGCCGGTCTCAGACCGTGGCAATCGGGGTCACGGGCGAGGCAATGGCGCCGGGCAGGTTCAGCGGTGGGGCGGTCAGCAGAAAGCGGCTGCGGCCATGGGCACGTAGCCACTGCGCCAGCGGCGTCAGGTGCCAGAGCTCGCCCAGATGTAGGCCCAGTTTGAACAGGCAGTGCTCATGCAGCGGCAGCGCCGCGCAGCAATCGGCACCGGGCTGCGCCGGGTGCGCTTCGACGGCATAGTTGTCGGCCGCAATCACGGCGATCTGGCTGTCGCTGATCCACTGCAGCAGCTTCTCGTCGCGGCCATTGAGCACCGCGCAGCTGTTGTTCAGCACCACCGGGTCGGGGTTCTTCTGCATCGCCAGCACGGCCTGGGCAAAACCGGTGTGCAGGCAGAGCATGTCGCCGGGCTCGATCTCCAGGCGGTCGGCCTCGATCACACGCATCCACTCGTCGTAGCCGATCAGGCTGCGGGCATCGCCGTAGTGCGCATGCAGGTCCATCATCACGCCTCGGCCTTGCACGCCGTTCTGCGCCATGCCCTCAATGCCCAGCGCCTTGGCGCAGCTGGTGCTGCCGCTGCTCTCGGCCGTGGGCATGCCGGTGTCGCTGACCAGCAGCGGCCCCAGCACATCACGGCCAGCGGCAAAACCGTTGTAGTAGAGCGGCTCGGGAACGCCGTCGCCATTGGCATCGAACAGCTGGCCGGCATGGGCCAGGCCATCCCACTGGGTGGAGTACTGCAGCGACAGCACGGCCATGTCGTCGGACAGCACATCGGTGCGGCCGGGCTCCAGGTCGCCAAGCAGGCAGTTGAAATTGACCAGGCCATTGCGCTGCAAGGGGCGCAGCACAGGCGGCTTGCGGTTGGGGTTGAGCGCGCTGCCGCCGGGGTAGTCGAGCGGCAGGCTGAGCGAAAAGCGCAGGCCTTCCTGCACCTCGGCAACGCCTTGGCGCACCTTGGCGGCCGTCAGCAGGTTGAGGCGGCCCAGTTGGTCATCGGGGCCGAAGTCGCCCCAGGTCGATCCTGCAGGGCGCTGCTTCCAGCGTGGATTGGCATCGGACATGCTTGTCTCCTTGGTTGAGGAAGGGCTGCAGCGGGCGATTGTTGTTCTTGGTACCCGTCTGCATGGTTCAAGGCGGCTGCCTCAGTGTTTTTGCAAAAAGCTGCCCAGTGCCAGGTCAAAGGCCTGGGGCACTTCGAGGTTGGACAGGTGCGAGGCCGGCACCGTCGCCAGCTCCGAGCCGGCAATGGCGGCATGCATGGCCTCGGCATCGGCCACCGTGGTGACCGGGTCGGCGCTGCCGCCAATCAGCAGGGTGGGGGTCTGGATGCGGGCGATATCGGCACGCAGGTCTTCCACGGCCAGGGCCTCGCAGCAGCTGGCATAGCCTTCGGGGGCAATGCCGGCAATCCAGGCCTGGGCGGTCTGCACCACCTGGGGCTGGCTGGCGATAAAGCCTTCGGTGAACCAGCGGCTGGGCGATGAATCGGCCAGGGTCTGCATGGCTGCTGCGCCATTGGCACGCACCAGGGCAGCGCGGTCGCGCCAGCCGGCTTCGGCGCCAATCTTGGCGGCGCTGTTGGCCACGGTGATGCTGCGCATGCGTGCGCCGGCATGCACGCCCAGCCACAGTCCGGTGAGGCCGCCCATCGAGATACCGCAGAAATGGGCCTGGTCGATGCCCAGGCTGTCGAGAATGGCCAGCACATCGCCGCCCAGTTGGGCGAACTGGTAGGGGCCAGGGCTCACGACGCTGGCACCGTGGCCACGGGTGTCATAGCGCAGCACGCGGTACTGGCTGCTGAAGGTGCGTGCCTGGGCGTCCCACATGTCCAAGGTGGTGCCCAGCGAGTTGGAGAAAACCAGCACCGGCGCGCCCTCGGGGCCTTGCAGATCGATGTTGAACATGCCGGTCGCAGTGGTGATTTGTTGTGTTGCCATGGCGTTCTGTCCTTCAAAAAGTGCCCCTGCATCGCTGCGCGGGCGTGGCTGCGCCAAGGCGGGCTAGGCAGCAGCGCTGGTGTTTTTAGGGGGGAGGGTGTCGGGAGATGCGGGGCAAGGCGCGGCCTTTGCAGGCCTGCGCTTGCCGCCGCAGTGGAGCGTCAGACTTTTTCGAGAACCACGGCAATGCCCTGGCCGACGCCGATGCACATGGTGCACAGCGCGTAGCGGCCACCCAGTGCATGCAGCTGGTTGACGGCGGTGGTAGCGAGGCGTGCGCCCGATGCGCCTAGCGGGTGGCCCAGCGCAATCGCGCCGCCCCATTGGTTGACGCGTTGGTCGTCATCCGCAATGCCCAGGTCGCGCAGCACGGCCAGGCCTTGGGCGGCAAAGGCTTCGTTCAGCTCGATGACATCCATGTCGGCCAAGGTCAGGCCGGCCAGTGCCAGCACCTTGCGCACGGCAGGTGCCGGGCCAAAGCCCATGATGCGCGGTGCCACACCGGCAGTCGCCATGGCCACCACACGGGCGCGAGGGGTCAGGCCGTATTGCTGGGCAGCTTCTTCATTGGCCAGCAGCAGGGCGCAGGCGCCGTCGTTCACGCCCGAGGCATTGCCGGCCGTCACGGTACCGCCTTCGCGCACCACGCCCTTGAGCTTGGCCAGCGCTTCGATCGTGGTGGCGCGGGGGTGCTCGTCCTGGCTGATCACCAGTGCATCGCCCTTTTTCTGCGGAATGGTCACGGCCACGATCTCGCGGGCCAGGTGGCCAGCAGCGATGGCCGCTGCGGCCTTTTGCTGCGAGGCTAAAGCCATGCGGTCCTGGGCTTCGCGCTCGATCTTGAAGTCGTCGGCCACGTTCTCAGCCGTCTCGGGCATGGAGTCCACGCCGTACAGCGCCTTCATCTGCTTGTTGACAAAGCGCCAGCCAATGGTGGTGTCGTAGACGGCATTGTTGCGGCTGAAGGCGGATTCGGCCTTGGGCATCACAAAGGGTGCGCGGCTCATCGATTCCACACCACCGGCGATCATCAGGCGTGCTTCGCCGGACTTGATGGCGCGGGCAGCGGAGCCCACGGCATCCAGGCCCGAGCCGCAGAGACGGTTGACGGTGGCGCCGGGCACGTCGATGGGCAGGCCCGCGAGCAGACTGGACATGCGGGCCACATTGCGGTTGTCTTCGCCGGCCTGGTTGGCGCAGCCGTAGATCACATCGGTCACTGCCGTCCAGTCCACACCGGGGTTGCGCTCCATCAGCGCCTTGATGGGCACGGCGCCCAGGTCATCGGTGCGCACACCGGCAAGTGCGCCGCCGTAGCGGCCAAAGGGGGTGCGCACGGCGTCGCAGATATAGGCGTTGGTCATCTTGGTCTCCTTGGATGAATACAGATCGGCGCTGCGCTTACAGCAGGCGCAGGCCAATCATTTTTTCGAGTTCGGCCTTGTCCAGACCTACAACGGTGTCGATGAGCTTGAGGCCCTGGTCGGTGACCTCGATGGTGGCCACATCGGTGTAGATGCGCTTGACGCAGCCAATGCCGGTCAGCGGGTAGCTGCATTGCTTGACGATCTTGCTCTCGCCCTTCTTGGTCAGCAGGTCCATCATCACCCAGGTCTGCTTGGCACCAATGGCCAGGTCCATCGCGCCGCCCACGGCGGGAATGGCACCGGCTTCACCGGTGCTCCAGTTGGCCAGGTCGCCGTTCTCTGCCACCTGGAAAGCGCCGAGCACGCAGATGTCGAGGTGACCGCCGCGCATCATCGCAAAGCTGTCGGCATGGTGGAAAAAGCTGCCGCCTGCCAGCAAGGTGACGGGCTGCTTGCCGGCGTTGGTGAGGTCATAGTCTTCCTCGCCAGCGGCGGGTGCCGGGCCCATGCCCAGGATGCCGTTTTCCGACTGCAGGATGACTTCGCGGTCCTTGGGGATGTGGTTGGCCACGGCCGTCGGCTGGCCAATGCCCAGGTTCACGTAGGCGCCGTCATTGATGTCCTGCGCCACGCGGGCGGCCAGTTCGTCTTTCGTGCGTTTTTGGTAGCTGCTCATGGTCTTGTCTCCTGCTTCAGGCTGTTTTTTTGAAGCCACCGGCTTGCGTGGCAACGCGCTCGATCTTGATGACCTGGTTGACATAGATGCCAGGGGTGACCACGGCCTCGGGGTCGAGCTGGCCCAGCTCCACGATCTCATGCACGGTGGCAATGGTGTACTTCGCAGCGGTGGCCATCACCGGGCCAAAGTTGCGTGCCGACTTGCGGTAGGTCAGGTTGCCCCAGCGGTCGCCTTGCTCGGCCTTGATCAGCGCCACATCGCCATAGATGGGGTACTCCAGCACATAGTGCTTGCCATTGATCTCACGCGTTTCCTTGCCGGCGGCCAGCTCGGTGCCGTAGGCGGTGGGGCAGAAGAAGGCGCCGATGCCGGCACCGGCAGCGCGCATGCGCTCGGCCAGATTGCCCTGGGGCACCACTTCGAGCTCGATCTTGCCGCTGCGGTAGAGCTCGTCAAACACATAGCTGTCGACCTGGCGCGGAAAGCTGCAAATGATCTTGCGCACGGCGCCGGTCTTGAGCAGGGCCGCCAGGCCCGTGTCGCCATTGCCGGCGTTGTTGTTGACCACCGTGAGGTCGCGCGCACCCTGTGCAATCAGGCCATCAATCAGGGCCGCCGGAATGCCGGCGGTGCCAAAGCCGCCGATGAGCACGGTCGAGCCGTCCTGGACGCGGCTGAGGGACTCGGCAATCGAGTCCGAAATCTTGTTGATCATCTTGTCTCCTGGTTCTGAACACGGGTCGCAACAGGCTGCTGATCCCGCTGCGGCATGGTCGCGCTGCGCTGTGGCAGTGCCTGTACCGCGTGCGACAAATGCAATGCCAAGGCTGCCTGCGCGAGACTTGGGAATGCATTTGAGAGGATCGGCGGCCCTTAGGGCGTTCCTGCAAAACTCCCTGCCGTGGTCTGCACGCGGGCTCGGGCGATCTGCTGCGTTGTCTTTCTTGTCAATAGCTGGCTATTGACTGCAAAAGACGCCTTGCATCTCATCCCGATCCGCGTCCATCCCGCTTGGCGAGGGTTTTGCAGAACCTCCCAGAGGCTCTTAATAGAAATGTTCGTATATAGAACATTAGTTCGCTAAAAGAATTATAGACTGCCGGATAATCCGCTACCCGATGTCCCTGCGATTTGCTTTTGTATTGCCAGGGATCCGCTCCACGCCAACGACCACGATTGCGGCCTATGAAAGAAGAAGACCCGACCCTCCGCCCCAGTGACAGCTATGTGCAGTCCTTCGCGCGCGGGCTGGAGGTCATCCGCAGCTTTGGCGCGGCAGCGCCGCGCCAGACCTTGACGGAAGTGGCCGAGGCCACCGGCATGACGCGGGCCGGGGCGCGCCGCATTCTGCTGACCTTGCAGACCCTGGGCTATGTGCGGGTGGAGGGCCGTTTGTTTGCGCTCACGCCGCGCATCCTGGATCTGGGCTTTGCCTATCTGTCGTCGATGCCGGTCTGGAACCTGGCCCAGCCGGTGATGGATGCACTGGTCGAGCAGACGCATGAGTCCTGCTCCATCGCGGTGCTCGATGGCCAGGACGTTGTCTACGTGTTGCGCGTGCACACGCACAAGATCATGAGCACCAACCTGGGCATGGGCTCGCGCCTGCCGAGTTTCTGGACGTCGCTGGGCCGGGTGCTGCTGGCCGAGCTTCCGGAGCAAGAGCTGCAGCCCTTGCTCGATGGTCGTGACCGCACGATGTTCACCCGTTTCACCATTCAGGACGATGCCCAGTTGCTGACTGAGCTGGCGCAGGTGCGCGCGGAAGGCTGGTGCCTGCTCAACCAGGAGCTGGAAGAGGGCCTCACCTCGGTCGCTGCCCCCATCCGCAATGCCAGCGGCCAAGTCGTTGCTGCGATGAACATCAGCGGCCAGGCCAACCGCACCACGCCCGAGATCATGCAGGGCGAGCTGCTGCCCCAGCTGTTGCAGGCGGCCGGGCGCGTCTCGGGCCTGCTGGGCTACCAGGCGGGCCGGGGCATTGGCGGCAAGCTGGCGCCCCGCTGAGCCGCAGGCGCGGCTCCTTATTTCCTCTTCTTTGCTTCATGGCGCCGCCGGGTGCCGGCTGAGCTGCGCCCTGTCGCAACCCGGGTAGCCCTTGGCTGAGGGCGGGATTCGATGGCCTTGCGCCGCGCCATGCACGGGCTGCGATCGCGCGCAGCCTGCATCCGTACTGCACTTCAGCCATTTCTTAAGAAAACCTGAAGAAGTCTTAAGAAACCGCTTGCTGTGGCTTTGTCGCCTCTGTGTATCCCATTCTTAAAGATATGTAAATGAGAACCATTTTCCTCTTTAAGATGTGCGAGCTTTTTCACGGTGGTAGCCAACCAGAGTGCGGATTTCCCATGCGGTACAGCCAGACCGAACACATACCAAGGCAATAAAGGAACTGGAATGGCTTTCAAAACCCAACCCGTGGTGGCAGCAGTGGCGCTGCTGTGCGCGGGCTATGCAGCGGCGCAGCAAGCGCCGGCTGAGACGACCTTGCAGGAAGTGCGCGTGCAGGGCGATACCGCAGCGGATGTGGGCTATGCAGCGCCCACGGCCAAGAGCGCTACCAAGATTGAAGCGCCTTTGCGCGATATTCCGCAAACCGTGAACGTGGTGCCCCAGCAGCTGATGCGCGACCAGGCAGTGCAGTCGATGCAGGACGTGCTCAAGGCTGTGCCCGGCATTGGCCTGTCGCATGGCGATGGCCAGCGCGACCAGGTGACGATCCGTGGCTTCTCTGCCATTGCCGACCAGTTTGTCGATGGCGTGCGCGATGACGCGCTGTACTTCCGCGATCTGTCCAATGTCGAGCAGGTCGAAGTGCTCAAGGGCCCGGCATCGGTGCTGTACGGCCGGGGCTCTTCGGGTGGTTTGATCAACCGCATCACCAAGAAGCCCGGCATTGACCGCAGCGAAGTGGGCCTGACCCTGGGTAGCTGGAACCAGCGCCGGGGCGAGTTTGACCTGGCACGTGCGCCACAGGACAGCATCGTCTCCTACCGCCTGACCGGCGCCATCGAGCGTGCCGACAGCTACCGCGACCAGCAGTTTCTGGACCGCAAGGCGCTGGCTGGCTCGGTGCAGTTCAAGTTCAGCGCGGACACGCAGCTGCTGCTGCAGGCCGACTACCTCAAGGACAGCCGCCTGACCGACTTTGGTATCCCCGCCTTCCAGGGCCGCCCGGTGAATGTGTCGCCCCGCACCTACTATGGCGCGGCCAATGCCCGTGATACCGATGTGAGCACCTCGGAGGTGTACTCGGCTTCGGCCACCTTGAGCCACCGCTTCAACGACAGCCTGAGCCTGCGCAATGTGCTGCGTTACTACGATTACACGCTGGACCGCAGCAACACCCTGGTCGGCTCGGTCAATGAGAAGGCGCAGACGGCGACCCTCAACCGTGGCCATCTGGAGCGCGACGAGCATGGCTTTTTCAACCAGCTGGAACTGACGCAGAAGCTGGACCTGGCGGGCATGCAGCACCAGGTGCTGTACGGGCTGGAGCTGGGCCGCCAGAACAAGGGCCTGCTGAGCATCAACCAGAACAATGTGGGTACGGTGTCGCTGTTCAACCCGGTGCTGCCGGTCGTCTCGCCGGTGCTGACGGCTGCACCTTCGGCCAACAACGACAGCGTCTTCAGCGTGGCCAGCGCCTATGTGCAGGACATGGTGACCCTGGCCCCGGAATGGAAGCTGCTGGCCGGCGTGCGCTATGACCGCTTCCGCCAGGAAACCGACAACTACACGCCAGGCAGCGTCAACCTGGGCCGCACCGATGTGGCCTGGAGCCCGCGCGTCGGTCTGGTCTACCAGCCCAGCAATGCACTGTCGTACTACGTGTCGTTCAGCAAGTCGTTCCAGCCCTCGGGTGAGACCTTTGCACTGGCGGCCAACAATGCCCAGCTGGCGCCTGAGAAGACCACCAGCCGCGAGGTTGGTGTGAAGTGGGATCTGCTCGACGGCAAGGCCAGCGCCAATGCTGCGCTGTTCGAGATCGAGCGCACCAATATCAAGAGCGTGGACCCCGTCAGCAACACCCTGGTGCCGCTGGGCGTGCAGCGCACCCGAGGCCTGGAGCTGAGCTTTGCCGGTGACCTGTCCCAGGGCTGGCAGATCTGGTCGGGCTATGCCTACCTGCTGAGCGAGATGACCTCGTCGCCAGCGGTGGATGCCGGCCAGGCGGTGGAAGGCAAGCGCGCCACCCTGACGCCCAAGCACAGCGCCAATATCTGGGTAACCAAGGCCCTGGGCCATGGCTTTGGCGCCGGTGGCGGCATCAACTATGTCGGCGCGCGTTTTGCCAACCCCGGCAATACCGTCGTGCTGCCAGGCTACGTCACCCTGGATGCCATGGCCTACTACCGCCTGAACAACGTGGACCTGCAGCTCAAGCTCAACAACCTTCTGGACAAGCGCTACATCGTGGCCGGCCACGGCTCCTCGCCCAACCTGAACCTGCCGGGCGCGCCGCGCTCAGTGCAACTGGTGGCGCGTTACCGCTTCTAAGCTGCAAAGCCGTTATGGAAAAAGGCCATCTGCCGTGCGCGGATGGCCTTTTGTCGTTGATGTTGGTGCTGAGAAGCGTTGGGGCAGTCTGTATGCGCAAGGTGCTTGCGAATCGAGGGCTCCGTGCTGCGATTGGGTGCTGCAGAGGGCAGAGCGTTGATAATGGAGCGGCTTCTCCTCTGCCGTCCTTTGCCGACGTTTTCACCATGGCCCGCCTTCCCCGACTCAGTCTTCCTGACATGCCGCACCATGTGCTGCACCGGGGCAACAACCGGCAGACGGTTTTTGTCGATGACGAGGATTTCCAGCATTTCAGCGATTTTCTGCGCCAGCTGGCGCAGACCCATCTGGTGGCAGTGCATGCCTTTGTGCTGATGCCCAACCACTTTCACCTGCTGATAACACCTCAGACCGAGCAGGGCCTGCCGTTGCTGATGCAGGCGCTGGGCCGGGCCTATGTGCGTTATTTCAATGCCCGGCACGGGCGCAGCGGCACTTTGTGGGAAGGGCGCTACCGCTCGACGGTGCTTGAACCGGCCGAGCCGTTGCTGCAATGCATCATCTATATCGATTCCAACCCGCAGCGCGCAGGCCTGGTTGCCAAGGCGGAAGACTACCCCTGGTCCAGCTGTGCGCACCATTTGGGTGCAAGACCGCTGGCCTGGTTGCGCGATCCGGCCGCTTTCTGGGCCTTGGGCAACACCCCCTTTGCGCGGGAGGCCCGCTACGCCCAAATGCTGGCCTATGGCCTGTCGCAGCGCGAGTCTGGCGCGCTGACCGATGCCGTGCAAGGCGGTTGGGCGATGGGTAGTGAGGACTTCGTGCAATCCCTGCAGTCCAAAACGGTGCGCAGGTTGCACAAAAAGAGTGCGGGTCGTCCTCGTTTGGTAGCTCCCTCCGACGAATGAATTAAAAATGTCATATAAATCAACGATAATTTTGCTGATTTAAATATGACCCTAATTAATTGTTGAGAAAAATCATTTGAAAATAATTAGTATCTGACCCTAAATAAAAATCTTGCTCGGGTATTGCCAGCTGCTCTACATTGACCTTCCCGCGATAGATTATTTGAAGGATTGCGCCATGTCGGCTTCTGCACGCGAGCACATGCAAGCTCAGGGTCTGTATGACCCGACTCTGGAACACGATGCCTGCGGCGTCGGTTTTGTGGCCCACATCAAGGGCCAGAAGAGCCATGCCATCGTGACCCAGGCTCTGAAGATTCTGGAGAACCTGGACCACCGGGGTGCGGTGGGTGCCGACAAGCTGATGGGGGATGGCGCCGGTATCCTGATCCAGCTGCCTGACGCGCTCTACCGCGACGAGATGGCCGCCCAGGGCGTCAAGCTGCCGCCGTTTGGCGAATACGGCGTGGGCATGGTGTTCCTGCCCAAGGAACATGCATCGCGTCTGGCTTGCGAGGAAGAGCTGGAGCGCGCCATCAAGGCCGAAGGCCAGGTGCTGTTGGGCTGGCGCGATGTGCCGGTCAACCGCGAAATGCCGATGTCGCCCACCGTGCGCGAGAAAGAGCCGGTCATCCGCCAGGTGTTCATCGGCCGTGGCGCCGATGTGATTGTGCAGGATGCGCTGGAGCGCAAGCTGTATGTGATCCGCAAGACCGCCAGTGCCGCCATTCAGAACCTGCAGCTCAAGTACAGCAAAGAGTACTACGTGCCCAGCATGAGCAGCCGCACCGTGATCTACAAGGGTCTGCTGCTGGCCGACCAGGTGGGCACCTACTTCCGTGATCTGGAAGATGAGCGCTGCGTCTCGGCGCTGGGCCTGGTGCACCAGCGCTTCTCGACCAACACCTTCCCCGAGTGGCCACTGGCCCACCCTTACCGCTATGTGGCGCACAACGGTGAAATCAACACCGTCAAGGGCAACTACAACTGGATGCGCGCCCGCGAAGGCGTGATGAGCTCGCCGGTGCTGGGCAACGACCTGCAAAAGCTCTACCCGATCAGCTTTGCGCACCAGTCCGACACGGCCACCTTCGACAACTGCCTGGAGCTGCTGACCATGGCGGGCTACCCGCTGGCCCAGGCCGTGATGATGATGATTCCCGAGCCATGGGAACAGCACGCCACGATGGATTCGCGCCGCCGCGCATTCTATGAATACCATGCCGCGATGATCGAGCCCTGGGATGGCCCTGCATCGATCGTGTTCACCGATGGCCGCCAGATCGGCGCCACCCTGGACCGCAACGGCCTGCGCCCTGCGCGTTACTGCGTGACCGACGATGACTTCGTCATCATGGGTTCCGAATCGGGCGTGCTGCCTGTGCCTGAGCACAAGATCGTGCGCAAGTGGCGCCTGCAGCCCGGCAAGATGTTCCTGATCGATCTGGACCAGGGCCGTCTGATCGACGACGAAGAAGTCAAGTCTTCGCTGACCAATGCCAAGCCCTACATGCGCTGGATCGAAGACCTGCGCATCCGCCTGGACGATGTGGTCAAGCCCGTGGCTGGCGAATCGCAGGTGGACCAGCAGGCCAAGGCTTCGCAAGAGTTCGGCGCGATTGCCGATGAGCAAAAGTCGCCTGAGCTGCTGGACCTGCAGCAAGCCTTTGGCTACACCCAGGAAGACATCAAGTTCCTGATGAGCCCGATGGCGGCCAACGGCGAAGAAGGCATTGGCTCGATGGGCAATGACAGCCCGCTGGCCGTGCTGTCGGACAAGAACAAGCCGCTCTACAACTACTTCCGCCAGATGTTCGCGCAGGTGACCAACCCGCCGATCGATCCGATCCGTGAAGCGATCGTGATGAGCCTGGTGTCCTTCATCGGCCCCAAGCCCAACCTGCTGGACATCAACCAGGTGAACCCGCCGCTGCGTCTGGAAGTGACCCAGCCGGTGCTGGACTTCACCGACATGGTGAAGCTGCGCAACATCCGCTCGCACACCGCTGGCAAATTTAGCTCGGCCGTGCTTGACATCACCTACCCGCTGGAATGGGGCAGTGAAGGCGTGGAAGCGCGCCTGGCATCGCTGTGCGCACAAGCGGTTGATGCGATCAAGACCGGCAACAACATCCTGATCATCAGCGACAAGGGTGTCAGCAAGGACCGCGTGGCCATCCAGGCACTGCTGGCGCTGTCTGCCATCCACCAGCACCTGATCCGCGAAGGCCTGCGTACGGCCTGCGGCCTGGTGGTGGAAACCGGCACCGCCCGCGAAGTGCACCACTTCGGCGTGCTGGCCGGCTACGGTGCCGAAGCCGTGCACCCCTACCTGGCGCTGGAAACGATCACCTCGATCCACAAGCACCTGCCTGGCGATCTGTCGGCAGACAAGGCGATCTACAACTACATCAAGGCCATCGGCAAGGGTCTGTCCAAGATCATGTCGAAGATGGGTGTGTCCACCTATATGTCCTACTGCGGTGCGCAGCTGTTCGAGGCCGTCGGCATCAACAGCGAAACCATCGACAAGTACTTCACCGGCACCTCCAGCCGCGTCGAAGGCCTGGGCGTGTTCGAAATCGGTGAAGAAGCCATCCGCCGCCACAAGGCAGCCTTTGGCAACGACCCGGTGCTGGCCACCATGCTGGACACCGGTGGCGAATACGCCTGGCGTGCCCGTGGTGAAGAGCATATGTGGAGCCCCGATGCGATTGCCAAGCTGCAGCACTCGACCCGCGCCAACAGCTTCAACACTTACAAGGAATACGCGCAGCTGATCAACGACCAGAGCAAGCGCCACATGACCTTGCGTGGCCTGTTCGAGTTCAAGATCGACCCTGCCAAGGCCATCCCGGTCGAGCAGGTCGAATCGGCAGCCGAGATCGTCAAGCGCTTTGCCACCGGCGCCATGTCGCTGGGCTCGATCAGTACCGAAGCCCACGTGACCCTGGCCGTGGCGATGAACCGTATTGGCGGCAAGAGCAACACCGGCGAAGGCGGTGAAGACCCCGCCCGTTACCGCAACGAGCTCAAGGGCATCCCAATCAAGCAGGGCGAGTCGCTGGCATCGATCATCGGCAAGGACCAGATCGAATCCGACTACGTGCTGCAAGACGGCGACAGCCTGCGCTCGCGCATCAAGCAAGTGGCATCGGGCCGCTTTGGTGTGACGGCTGAGTACCTGGCCTCTGCGGACCAGATCCAGATCAAGATGGCGCAGGGTGCCAAGCCCGGTGAAGGCGGTCAGCTGCCAGGCGGCAAGGTGACCGAGTACATCGGCAAGCAGCGATACTCGGTGCCTGGTGTGGGCCTGATCTCGCCCCCACCGCACCACGACATCTACTCGATCGAGGACTTGGCCCAGCTGATCCACGACCTGAAGAACGTCGCCACGCATTCGACCATCAGTGTCAAGCTGGTGTCCGAAGTGGGTGTGGGCACGATTGCCGCCGGCGTTGCCAAGTGCAAGGCCGACCATGTGGTGATCGCCGGCCATGACGGCGGCACGGGCGCATCGCCCTGGTCGTCGATCAAGCATGCAGGCTCGCCTTGGGAAATCGGTCTGGCCGAAACCCAGCAGACCCTGGTGCTCAACGGCCTGCGCAGCCGTATCCGTGTGCAGGCAGACGGCCAGATGAAGACCGGCCGCGACGTGGTGATTGGTGCGCTGCTGGGCGCTGATGAGTTCGGCTTTGCCACCGCACCGCTGGTGGTCGAGGGCTGCATCATGATGCGCAAATGCCACCTCAACACCTGCCCGGTGGGCGTGGCCACGCAAGACCCCGAGCTGCGCAAGAAATTCAGCGGCAAGCCCGAGCATGTCGTGAACTTCTTCTTCTTCATCGCCGAAGAAGCGCGCCAGATCATGGCCCAGCTGGGTATCTCCAAGTTCGACGACCTGGTGGGCCGTGCTGACCTGCTGGACATGAAGGCCGGTATCACCCACTGGAAGGCCAAGGGTCTGGACTTCAACCGTCTGCTGGCCCGTGCCGAAGTGGCGGACGATGTGCCGCTGTACCACACGCAAAACCAGGACCATGGTCTGGAAAAGGCCTTCGACAACATCCTGATCGAGAAGTCGCGCCCCGCCATCGACAAGGGCGAGCGGGTCAAGATCCTGGAGACCGTGCGCAATGTGAACCGCACCGTGGGCGCCATGCTCTCGGGCGCGGTGACCAAGGTGCATGCCGAAGGCCTGCCTGACGACACCATCCACATCCGTGTCGAAGGCACGGGCGGCCAGTCCTTTGGCGCCTTCCTGTGCAACGGTATCACCCTGTACCTGGTCGGCGACGCGAACGACTACACCGGCAAGGGCCTGTCCGGCGGCCGCGTGGTAGTGCGTCCGAGCCTGGATTTCCGTGGCGAAGCGCACAAGAACATCATCGTGGGCAACACCGTGATGTACGGCGCGACCACCGGTGAGGCCTTCCTGAGCGGCGTGGCTGGCGAGCGCTTTGCGGTGCGCCTGTCGGGTGCCACGGCCGTGGTCGAAGGCACGGGTGACCATGGTTGCGAATACATGACCGGCGGCACCGTGCTGGTGCTGGGCAAGACCGGCCGCAACTTTGCAGCCGGCATGAGCGGTGGCGTGGCCTACGTCTATGACGAGGACGGCCAGTTCGCCAGCCGCTGCAACACGACGATGGTGACCATGGACAAGGTGCTGAGCCAGTCCGAGCAAGAGGCCAGCATCGACAAGGGCATCTGGCACAACGGCCAGACCGACGAAGCGCAGCTCAAGCGCCTGCTCGCCGACCACCTGCGCTGGACCGGCAGCAAGCGTGCCCGTGATCTGCTGGACAACTGGGCGGAAGTGCGCAGCAAGTTCGTCAAGGTCTTCCCAACCGAGTACAAGCGCGCGCTGGGTGAAATCCATGCCCGCGCCGAAGCCAAGGCGCAGGTCGCCAAGGCCAAGACCTCGGCCAAGAAGAGTGTGGACGCCGCCGCAAAGTGAGGCCCCTGGCGGCCTGGCCGCCAAGCACCCAGCCCCTTATTAATGACCACGATTGCTGTCCCCGCCAACGCGGCGCGGGCAGCAGCCAAGCAAGAGATCCGATCATGGGAAAAGTCACAGGCTTTATGGAATTTGCGCGTATCGACGAGGGTTATGCACCCGTTGAAGATCGCCTCAAGCACTACAAGGAATTTGTTGTTGGCCTGAACTCGCAGCAGGCCAAGCAGCAAGGCGCGCGTTGCATGGACTGCGGCACGCCGTTCTGCAACAGCGGCTGCCCGGTCAACAACATCATTCCGGATTTCAACGATCTGGTGTACCGCGCCGATTGGGCGGCAGCCTTTCATGTGCTGGACTCGACCAACAACTTCCCCGAGTTCACCGGCCGCATCTGCCCCGCGCCTTGCGAAGCAGCTTGCGTGCTGAACATCAACAACGACCCGGTGGGCATCAAGTCCATCGAGCACGCCATCATTGACCGCGCCTGGGAAGAAGGCTGGGTGCAGGCGCGCCCCGCCAAGCACCAGAGCGGCAAGAAAGTGGCCGTGGTCGGCTCCGGCCCTGCCGGCATGGCCGCTGCCCAGCAGCTGGCCCGTGCAGGCCATGCGGTGACCCTGTTCGAAAAGAACGACCGCATTGGTGGCCTGCTGCGCTACGGCATCCCTGACTTCAAGCTCGACAAGCTGCACATTGACCGCCGCGCTGCCCAGCTGGAAGCCGAAGGCGTAACCATCCGCACCGGCGTGCTGGTGGCCGGCAAGGACGGCCTGGGCAAGGACAGCAAGGTCACCAACTGGGCCAAGGAAACGGTCTCGCCCGAGCAGCTCAAGTCCGAGTTTGACGCGGTGCTGTTGACCGGTGGCTCCGAGCAGTCGCGCGATCTGCCCGTGCCCGGCCGTGAGCTGGACGGCGTGCACTACGCGATGGAGTTCCTGCCCCAGCAGAACAAAATCAATGCCGGCGACAAGATCAAGGGCCAGATCCGTGCGGATGGCAAGGACGTCATCGTCATCGGCGGTGGCGACACCGGCAGCGACTGCGTGGGCACCAGCAACCGCCACGGCGCCAAGAGCGTCACCCAGTTCGAGGTGATGCCCATGCCGCCCGAAGAGGAAAACAAGCCCCTGGTCTGGCCTTACTGGCCGATCAAGCTGCGCACCAGCTCCAGCCACGAAGAAGGTGCTGTGCGTGAGTTCGCGATCTCGACCAAGACCTTCAATGGCGACAAGGGTAAGGTCAAGAGCCTGACCACCGTGCAGGTCGAGTTCAAGGACGGCAAGCTGAGCGAAGTTAAGGGTACCGAAAAGGAATGGCCTGCCGACCTGGTGCTGCTGGCCATGGGCTTTGTGAACCCGGTCTCGCCCGTGCTGGAAGCCTTTGGCGTCGACAAGGACGCCCGTGGCAACGCCCGTGCCACCACCGACTTCACCGGCGGCTACGCCACCAATGTGGACAAGGTGTTTGCCGCCGGCGACATGCGCCGTGGCCAGTCGCTGGTGGTCTGGGCCATCCGCGAAGGCCGCCAGGCTGCCCGTTCCATCGACGAGTACCTGATGGGCTGGAGCGATCTGCCGCGCTAAAACCGGTAGCCACTCACCGACCCAAGACCGCAGCCGAGGCTGCGGTCTTTTTTTGTGCCTGCTCGGCCTGAGAGCATCCTAGATATCCGGCATACCCCCAGGGGGTACCTAGTGTTTTCATCTATTTTTCATATGTAATTTTTATAAATTGCATTTATACTCTGGCCCAGTACCTGAGTTTGGCGTGCTTTTACGCCGTTGCGAACACCGCCTGCCATGCCCCATAACGCCGAAGACAAGCACCGCGCCATCACCCGCCTGCGCCGCATCAAGGGCCAGGCGGAGGCCCTGGAGCGGGCGGTGGAGGCCGGCAGTGATTGCGCCCCCATCCTGCAGCAGCTCGCCGCCATGCGCGGGGCCGTACACGGCCTGATGGCCGACTTGCTTGACGGCCATATGCGCGAGACCATGGCCAAGCAGCCGGCGCCGTCGCAGGCGGACATTGACGAAATGTTGTCGCTGCTGCGTTCGTACCTCAAATAGGCCTGTGGTCGTGACCGCGCCTGACTGTTTTCCCCCGTTTTTGACCCAAGGAGTCCACCCATGAAATCCCGCGCCGCTGTTGCCTTCAAAGCCGGAGAGCCTTTGCAGATTGTCGAGATCGACGTTGCGCCACCCCAGAAGGGCGAAGTGCTGGTCAAGATCACCCACACGGGCGTGTGCCACACGGATGCCTTCACCCTGAGCGGTGATGACCCCGAAGGCATCTTCCCGGCGGTGCTGGGCCATGAAGGCGCCGGCATCGTGGTGGAAGTGGGCGAGGGCGTTACCAGCGTCAAGCCGGGCGACCATGTGATCCCGCTGTACACGGCAGAATGCGGCGAATGCCTGTTCTGCAAGAGCGGCAAGACCAACCTCTGCGTGGCGGTGCGCGCTACCCAGGGCAAGGGTGTGATGCCCGATGGCACCACGCGCTTCAGCTACAACGGCGAGCCGATCTACCACTACATGGGCTGTTCCACCTTCTCCGAGTACACCGTGGTAGCAGCGGTGTCGCTGGCCAAGGTCAACCCCGATGCCAACCCCGAGCAGGTCTGCCTGCTGGGCTGCGGCGTGACCACCGGCCTGGGCGCTGTCAAGAACACCGCCAAGGTGCAAGAGGGCGATACCGTGGCCGTGTTCGGTCTGGGCGGCATCGGCCTGGCGGTGATCCAGGGCGCGCAGCTGGCCAAGGCCGGCCGCATCATCGCCGTCGATACCAACCCTGGCAAGTTCGAGCTGGCCCAGACCTTTGGCGCGACCGACTGCATCAACCCCAAGGATTTCGACAAGCCGATCCAGCAAGTGATCGTCGAGATGACCGGCTGGGGCGTGGACCACAGCTTTGAATGCATTGGCAGCACCCAGGTGATGCGTGCAGCGCTGGAATGCGCGCACCGTGGCTGGGGCCAGAGCGTGATCATCGGCGTGGCGGGCGCGGGCCAGGAAATCTCCACCCGTCCTTTCCAGCTGGTGACCGGCCGCAAATGGCTGGGCACCGCCTTTGGTGGCGTCAAGGGCCGCAGCGAGCTGCCCGGCATGGTGGAAGACGCGATGGCCGGCAAGATCAAGCTTGAGCCCTTTGTCACCCACACCATGGGTCTGGCCAAGATCAACGAGGCTTTCGACCTGATGCATGAAGGCAAGTCGATCCGCTCGGTGGTCAATTACGCCAGCTAAGCGCTGCTGGCCGAACTTGGCCAGCGCCGGCTGCCAGCACGCGATGCAATAGTCCTGCGCAGCGCTGGCAGCGGTGCCAGGGGCGACAATGCGAGGCTTGTTGTCCCTGCGGCCCGGCCCGCACCATTGAAATCCATGTCTTTTACCTCTCTTGGCCTTGCTCCGTCGCTGGCCCACGCTGCCCAGGCCCATGGCCTGATTGCACCCACGGCCATCCAGACCCAAGCCATTCCGGCCATTCTGGACGGGCGTGACCTGCTGGGCTGCGCGCCGACCGGCTCGGGCAAGACGGCGGCCTATGTGCTGCCGCTGATGCAGGCCTGGATGCTCAGTGATGCAGCAGGCCAGGCGGGCCGCCATGAGACGCAGGCCTTGATCCTGGTGCCCACGCGCGAGCTGGCCACCCAGGTGGCCGAGCTGGTCTACTTTGTCGGCGAGGCCCTGGGCCGCCGCCCCAAGGTGGCCGTGCTCACCGGCGGTGTCTCCATCAATCCCCAGCTGCTGGCCCTGCGCGGTGGTGTGGATCTGGTGATTGCCACGCCCGGGCGCCTGCTCGATGTGGTGGCGCACAGCAAGCTGCGGCTGGACACCATCAGCACCCTGGTGCTGGACGAGGCCGACCGCTTGATGGACCTGGGCTTTGCCGAGGAGCTGCAAAGCGTGCTGGCCTTGGTGCCGCCGCGCGAGCAGCGCCAGACCCTGCTGCTGTCGGCCACCTTTGCACCGGCGGTGCAGGCGCTGGTGCCCAGCTTGCTGCGTGCCACGCATGACAAGGTGGAGATCGCCTCGACCCACCTGCAGGATGCCACCATCGTGCAGGAGGCCTACTACCTCGATGCCGCCAAGCGCACGGCCTGGCTGCGTGAGCTGGTCACCCAGTACACCGGACAGCGCATGCTGGTGTTTGTGGCCAGCCGCTACAGCGCCGAGCATGTGGCCAACAAGCTTTATGACAAGGGCATCAGCGCCACCGCCTTCCATGGCGAGCTGAGCCAGGGCGCGCGCCAGCAGGTGCTGCAGGAGTTCCGCAGCAGCCAGTGGCAGGTGCTGGTCACCACCGATCTGGCCGCGCGTGGCATCCATGTCGAGGCACTGCCCCTGGTCATCAACTACGACCTGCCGCGCTCGCCCACCGACTACACCCACCGCATCGGCCGCACCGGCCGGGCAGGGACCAGCGGCCTGGCCATCAGCCTGGTCACCCCCGCCAGCCTGGCGCATTGGAAGGTGATCGCCAAGCGCAATGCGCTGGAGATGGAGCTGCAGACCCCTGCGCAGTACCCCGTGACCGAGCCGGTGCCGGCGCAGGGCTCGGTCGACGAGTCGGGCAATGGCGGCATCAAGGGCAAGCGCATGAGCAAGAAAGACAAGCTGCGTGCAGCGGCCGCACAGGCCGGCACACAGCCACCCGCTAGCGAAGGAAATTCCGATGTCTGATGCCCAAGCCAGCCTCAAGCTGCAGGCGGCCCATGCCTGCTTTGGCGGCGCCCAGCGTTTTTATGAGCATTTCTCCAGCCAGATCGGCCTGGCGATGAAGTTCTCGGTGTTTCTGCCGCCCAAGGCAGTGGAAGGCGAGAAAGTGCCCGCGCTGCTGTACCTGTCGGGCCTGACCTGTACCGAAGAGACCTTCATGACCAAGGCCGGCGCCCAGCGCCTGGCGGCTTCGCTGAACGTGGCCCTGGTCAGCTGCGACACCAGCCCGCGCGGCGCGGGCCTGGCCGGCGAAGCGGAGAGCTGGGATTTTGGCGTGGGTGCCGGTTTTTACCTGGATGCCACGGCCAAGCCCTGGGCGCTGCACTGGCGCATGGAAAGCTACATCCTCGAAGACCTGCTGCCTCTGCTGGGCGCCAAGCTGCCGATCGACCTGCAGCGCCTGGGCATCTTTGGCCACAGCATGGGTGGCCATGGCGCGCTGACCCTGGCGCTGCGCCACCCCGGCGTGTTCAAGTCGGTCTCGGCCTTTGCGCCGATTGCCAACCCCATTAACTGCCCTTGGGGCCAGAAAGCCTTTGCCGGCTACCTGGGCGACAACCAGGCCGAATGGGCGCGGCACGATGCCAGCGCCCTTATGGCCGCGCAAAAGCAGGCGCCATACCCGGCCGGCATCCTGGTCGACCAGGGCCTGGCCGACAAGTTCTTGCTGGAAAAGCAGCTGCTGCCCGAAGCCTTTGAAGCCGCCTGCGCCCAGGTCGGCCAGCCACTGACCCTGCGCCGCCATGGCGGCTATGACCACGGCTACTACTTCATCCAGAGCTTTATCGACGAGCACCTGCGCTTTCACGTGAGCCAGCTGTAAACAGAACCCGCTACGCGGATTGCTGCCAGGCGCTGCCGCCCACCCCGGGCGGTGGCGCCTGTTTTATTTGCGCGCCTCGGTCAACATGCGCAGCGCCAGGCCCGCGAGCACGGTGCCCATCAGCCAGCGCTGCATCTGTACCCAGCTGGGGCGGCTGGCCAGAAAAACGGCGATCGAGCCGGCCAGCATCGCAATGGCGGCATTCACGCTGACGCTGACCACAATCTGTGTGAAACCCAGCACCAGGGACTGTGAAAAAACGCTGCCGTGGGCGGGATCGATGAACTGCGGCAGCAGTGACAGGTACATCACGGCAATCTTGGGGTTGAGCAGGTTGGTCAGAAAACCCATCGCAAACAGTTTGCGTGGGCTGTCCTGCGGCAACTGGCGCAGCTCGAACGGGGAGCGTCCTCCGGGCTTGACCGCCTGCCAGGCCAGGTACAGCAGGTACAACGCGCCGCCAATGCGCAGTGCGTCGTAGGCGTAGGGGATGGCCATCACCAGCGCGGTGATGCCCAGCGCGGCGCACAGCATGTAGAACACAAAGCCCAGGGCCACACCGCCTAGCGAGATCAAGCCTGCGCCGCGCCCTTGGCATATCGAGCGGGAGATCAGATAGACCATGTTGGGCCCTGGGGTCAGGACCATGCCCAGGGAAATGAGAGCGAAGGCGAGCCAGTTGTGAAGTTCAGGCATGGGCGCGGGCACACATGGCGGTGCAAGAGGGTGGTTGGACAGGGCGGCGCCCGCTGACCATCAGGTGCTGCGCGGCGCGCCCACATCATAGACGCGCAGATCGCGGTCGCCAATCTCCAGCGCAGGCCAGGCAGCGCGCCAAGCCTGGATATGGCTGGAGGCAAAGTGCGCATCCAGCGCGGCCTGGTCGCTCCACAGCTCTTTGACGTGGATCAGCCCGGGCACCAGCACATCCTGGGCATAGCCGTATTCCAGGCAGCCGACCTCCGCGCGTGAGGCTTCGACCATGGCCCGCATGGCGGGCAGGGCGCGTTTCAGGTTGGTGGCGGGCAGGCGGACGGTTCCAACGATCAACAGCATGGGTTTTCCTTTCGATAGGTCAATGGGGCCTCAGCGCATCCAGCCGGGCACCCGGGTTTCGAGCAGTTGGGGCACCATGTCGGCGTTGGTCCATACCACTGCCAGCTGCTCCCACTGCGCCGCCCAGCGCTGGGCATCGTCGCGGCCCAGGCCAATGACCAGAAAACCCGGCTCGGCCGGCCAGCCATTGGCGGGGTGCTGGGCAACGGCGGGCAGCGCGGCAAAGCCGGCTTGGCCCAGTGCGCGGCCCAGTTGGGCATGGCGCTCGATGTTCTCGTCCTTGTCCAGCAGCTCGCCCATGGGGTTGAAGGCGGTGATGAAGCAGCTGCAATCGGTCTGGTGCTGCTGGTAGAGGGCGCCGAGTGCCGCCTGGGCTTGGCCCAGCTGCAGGATGAAGGGGGCCTGGTTCAGCACGTGGTACTGGGTTTCTTCAAAGGCCTTGCGCAGTTCGGGCGAGAGGGTGGTCATAGATAAGGGGCCGCGAGTGTTGTCGGTCATGCACGCGTGGTTGTAAAAGCCGTGGATGCGATATGCCCCGATAGCGGCATGGCCACCGGGGCAGCCATCGTAGCGGCTTGCTGACGTCCGACTAGGTCGGCAGAGTTTTCCACACAAATGACACGAATTTCGTGTGATCGGAGACAATACGCGATTCGCCTGCACGCTGATGCTTGTAAAAATCAAGCCAGGTGCTCCTATTTTGTCTTTCTCTTTGGTTGAGACACATGAAAAAACGTTCTTTCGTTGCCACCCTGGCGCTGACTGCCTTGCTCACCGCTTGTGGCAAGAATGATGCGCCCAAGCCTGCGGCTGAAGCACCCGCGCCTGCGCCTGTGGCAGCAGCTGCCACCAAGCTGGTGGTAGGTTTGGACGACAACTTCCCGCCCATGGGTTTCCGTGACGAGAAGAACGAAATCGTGGGTTTTGACATCGACATGGCCCGCGAAGCGGCCAAGCGCGCTGGCATCGAAGTGGAATTCAAGCCGATCGACTGGAACGCCAAGGAAGCCGAGCTGCTGGGCAAGCGCGTCGATGCACTGTGGAATGGCCTGACCATTCTGGAAGAGCGCAAGGAAAAGATCCTCTTCACCGACCCCTACATGGTCAACAAGCAGATCATCATCGTGAAGGCCGGCTCGCCGATCAAGACCAAGGCCGACATGGCTGGCAAGATCGTTGGCGCCCAGGAAGGCTCCAGCGCCGTGACCGCGATGGAAAAGGACAAGGAACTGTCCTCCAAGTTCAAGGAAACCAAGCTGTTTGGCGACAACATCGCTGCACTGATGGATGTGGAAGCCGGCCGCCTGGACGTGGTGGTGGTGGACGAAGTGGTGGGCCGTTACCTGGTCTCCAAGAAGCCTGACAACTACGTCGTGCTGGCCGAAGACTTTGGCACCGAAGACTATGGCGTGGGCTTCCGCAAGGACGACGAAGCCACCCGCAACAAGATCAACGACGTGCTGGCAGAGATGAAGAAGGACGGCAAGGCTGAAGAAATCGCCAAGAAGTGGTTTGGCGCCGACGTGATCAAGCACTGATCTTTGCGTAAGCATGCACCGGGCCGGCACGCTGTGCCGGTCTTGTGCTTTTGGGCGCAGCCCATGGCCGCCGCAGCGCTGGGCGTTGTGCGGCGGCCAGAACGGATTTTTATGACAGGGGTGCCAGACGACTGGCGCTCGTGCCTGTGGCGGCTCGGCACCCGGTGCCGCTGCCACCCTGAAGGCCATCGATGGACTATGTAATTTCAATGCTGGGGCCGCTGTCCAACGGCGCCCTGGTGACTCTCAAGCTGTTCTTCATTACCCTGGCGCTGTCGGTGCCACTGGGTCTGGCCTTGGCCTTGGCGCGTATTTCTCGCTTCAAGGCGCTGGCGCGCTTTGTCGAGGCCTATATCTGGCTGATGCGCGGCACGCCGCTGATGCTGCAGCTGCTGTTCATCTACTTCGCGCTGCCCTTTGTGCCGGTGATCGGCGTGCGCCTGCCCGATTTCCCATCGGCCGTGGTGGCCTTCGCGCTCAACTACGCGGCCTATTTTGCGGAGATCTTCCGCGCCGGTATCCAGAGCGTGGACCGGGGCCAGTACGAAGGCGCCAAGGTGCTGGGCCTGTCCTACAGCCAGACCATGCGCCGCATTGTGCTGCCGCAGATGGTGCGCACCATCTTGCCGCCGGTGAGCAACGAGACCATCACCCTGGTCAAGGACACCTCGCTGATCTATGTGCTCGCCCTCAACGACCTGCTGCGCGCCGCGCGCGGCATTGTGCAGCGCGACTTCACCACCACGCCCTTTGTGGTGGCGGCCGCCTTCTACCTGCTGATGACCCTGGTGCTGACCTGGGGCTTCAACCGCCTGGAAAAGCGCTATGCCAAATATGACGCCTAAACAGTGCGCAACGATGAATCGGCAAGAAGCAGTAGCAGCGAAGAGCGCAGGAGTATGGCAATGACAGGCAATGACATGGGCACCCCCCCGGTGATGGTGCAGGCGCGCGATATCTGCAAGGCCTTCAACGGCAACGAGGTGCTCAAGCGCGTCTCGCTGGATATCCACAAGGGCGAGGTGATGGCGGTGATCGGCCCGTCTGGCTCGGGCAAGAGCACCTTTCTGCGCTGCTTGAACCACCTCGAAGTGATCGATTCGGGCTCGGTGGTGGTCGAGGGCCAGACCCTCGTCAGCACCAATGCACAGGGCCAGGCCCAGTACGCACCAGATGCCCAGATGCGCGCCATTCTGCGCCGCATGGGCATGGTGTTCCAGGGCTTTAACCTGTTCCCGCATCTGTCGGTGATCGACAACATCACCGAGGCGCCGATGGTCGTCAAGGGTCTGACGCGCGAGCAGATCATGCCCAAGGCCCAGGAACTGCTGCGCAAGGTGGGCCTGCTGGAGAAGGCCGATGCCTATCCGGCGCGGCTGTCAGGCGGCCAAAAGCAGCGCGTGGCCATTGCCCGGGCGCTGGCGATGGAGCCGGACATCATGCTGTTTGACGAGCCCACCTCGGCGCTGGACCCGGAGCTGACCGGCGAAGTGCTGCGCACCATGCGCCAGCTGGCCGAAGAGCACATGACCATGCTGGTGGTCACCCATGAAATGGGCTTTGCCCGTGAGGTGGCCAATACCGTGGTGTTCATGGACCAGGGCGCCCTGATCGAGGCCAAGCCAGCGCGTGCCTTTTTTGAAGACTGCAGCCATCCGCGCATTCGTTCCTTTTTGGACAATATGCTTTAATCACGGGCGCTTCTCACCCTTGTTGACGCTGTAGTCAACGGTCTGAGAAGCCACCTGTGCGATGCTCCAGGCTTGCCCGATCGCGCCAGGGACAGCAATAGCCTGTTGCATTGCGGGGCTTAGCCCGTCCGGGTTACGATCTGGCGATATAAATACATTCATGAATGTTTGTTACAAGTCGTAAGCTCTCCTGCTTGGGCTGCGGCAACTGACTACAGAAAAGAGCCCTGCCCCCTCTTATGATGACGATGCCGGATGTTGCCGGCTTTTCTATGCAATCTTCTGCCTCACCACCTCTTGTCGAACTGCGCAATGTCACCTTTGGCTATGGTGACCGCACCATCCTGCGCGATGTGTCGCTGACCATCCCGCGCGGCAAGGTGACGGCGCTGATGGGTGCGTCCGGCGGTGGCAAGACCACGGTGCTGCGCCTGATTGGCGGCCAGGCCCGTGCGCAGGCCGGCCAGGTGCTGCTTGACGGCCAGGATGTGGGAGCGATGAGCCAAGCGCAGCTTTATGCCGCGCGGCGCCGCATGGGCATGCTGTTCCAGTTTGGCGCGCTGTTCACCGATATGACGGTGTTCGAGAACGTGGCCTTTCCGCTGCGCGAGCACACCAAGCTGTCCGATGCGATGGTGCGCGACATTGTGCTGATGAAGCTGCAGGCCGTGGGCCTGCGCGGCGCGCGCGATCTGATGCCCTCGCAGATTTCCGGCGGCATGGCCCGGCGTGTGGCGCTGGCCCGTGCGATGGCGCTGGACCCCGAATTCATCATGTACGACGAGCCTTTTGCCGGGCTGGACCCGATCTCGCTGGGCACCTCGGCGCAGCTGATCCGCGAGCTCAACGACGCCCTGGGCCTCACCAGCATCATCGTCTCGCACGATTTGGAAGAGACTTTCAAGCTGGCCGACCAGGTGATCATTCTGGGTCCCGGCGTGGTGGCGGCGCAGGGCACGCCCGATGAGGTGCGTGCCAGCAGCGATCCGCTGGTGCACCAGTTTGTCCACGCACTGCCGCAGGGGCCGGTGCCTTTCCATGTGCAAGGGCCCAGCATGGATGAAGACTTTGGAATTCCTGCCGCGAAAGGAGGCCGCTGATGCGTTGGTGGCACCCTGCTGATATTGGTTTTGCGCTGCGCTCCAAGGCGGCAGCAGTTGGCCAGGCCACGCGCCTGCTGCTGCGCCTGCTGGCCGGGCTGGGCTATGTGATCCGGCGTCCGGGCCTGTTGCGCGACCAGATCCATTTTTTGGGCAATTACTCGCTGGCCATCATTGGTGTGTCGGGCCTGTTTGTCGGCTTTGTGCTGGGCCTGCAGGGCTACTACATCCTGCAGCGCTACGGCTCGGCCGAGGCCGTAGGCATGATGGTGGCCCTGACCCTGCTGCGCGAGCTGGGCCCGGTAGTGACGGCCCTGCTGTTTGCTGGCCGTGCCGGCACCGCGTTGACGGCCGAGATCGGCCTGATGAAGGCGGGTGAGCAGCTGTCTGCGATGGAGATGATGGCCGTCGATCCGGTCGAGCGCATTCTGGCGCCGCGCTTTTGGGCGGGACTGATTGCCATGCCGCTGCTGGCTGCGGTGTTCAGCGCCATCGGCATCATGGGCGGCTGGATTGTTGGCGTCTTGATGCTGGGCATCGATGGCGGCGCCTTCTGGGGCCAGATGCAAAGCGGTGTTGATGTGTTCCAGGATTTGGGCAATGGCGTGATCAAGAGCATGGTGTTCGGCATCACGGTGACCTTTGTCGCCTTGCTCCAAGGCTTTGTTGCCAAGCCCACCCCCGAAGGTGTCTCGCGTGCCACCACGCGCACCGTGGTCATGGCGTCGTTGTCGGTGTTGGCGCTGGACTTCATGCTCACGGCCATGATGTTCAGCATCTGATGCCTACCCTATAGAAAAGAGAAACGGATTCGCATATGCAGCCCTCCAAAACCGATATCTGGGTTGGCCTGTTTGTCATGCTGGGCGCCGCCGCGCTGGTGTTCCTGGCCTTGCGCGCAGGCAACCTGCTGACCCTGGATTTCAACAAAGGCTACGAGGTCACCGCCCGCTTTGACAACATTGGTGGCCTCAAGCCGCAGGCCGCAGTGCGCAGCGCCGGTGTCAAGGTGGGCCGCGTCAAGAGCATCGGCTTCAATGACCAGACCTTCCAGGCCGATGTCCATATCGAGCTGACCAATGGCTATACCTTCCCCAAGGACAGCTCCTTCAAGATCCTGACCAGCGGCCTGCTGGGCGACCAGTACGTGGGCGTCGAGGCCGGCTTTGATGAAAAGCCCTTGGCCAGTGGTGATACCGTCACCAATACACAATCGGCCATCGTGCTGGAAAATCTGATCGGCCAGTTCCTGTATGGCAAGGCCTCGGAGAGTTCCGCACCCAAAGCCGCCGAATAACACAAGCAAAAAACGAGAACGATGATGCGTTATCCAACCAACCTCTCAGGCCGCACGTGGATGCTGGCCTCCTCCCTGGGCCTGGCTGCCGTGCTGACCGGCTGCGCCAGCGGCCCTGGCGCCAACCCCCGCGACCCGCTGGAGCCCTATAACCGGGCCATGTTCAGCTTCAACGATGCTGTCGACAATGCCGTGCTGGAGCCGGTGGCTACCGGCTACCGCGATGTGACGCCGACCGTGGTGCGCACCGCCGTGACCAACTTCTTCGCCAACCTGGGCGACCTGTGGTCGGCCGTGAACAATGCGCTGCAGCTCAAGGGCGAGGGCACCTACAACAGTGTGGTGCGCTTTACCACCAACACCGTGTTCGGTCTGGGTGGTTTGATCGATATCGCCAGCGATATGGATATCGAGCGCCACAAGCAGGACTTTGGCCTGACTCTGGCGCGCTACGGCATGCCGGCAGGCGCCTACATCGTCTGGCCTTTGCTGGGCCCCTCGACCATCCGCGATTCCGCCGGCATGGTGGTGGACTGGCAAGGCAACGTGGTCAGCTCGATCAACGATGTGCCGGTGCGCAACTCGCTGACCGGCCTGCGCATCGTCAACACCCGTGCCAACCTGCTGGGCACCACGTCGCTGGTGCAGTCTGCCGCGCTGGACAAGTACAGCTTCACCCGTGACGCCTACCTGCAGCTGCGCCAGAACGCCACCCACGCAGGCGAGGAAGAGGACGAGACGCAGTGGATGAACGAATCTGCTGCTGACCCACAGCCTCAGGGCAATGTCAAATAAGTCGAAGATATAAAGACTTACAAGAAACATAGCGGTGCATGCAACTGCATGACCGCGCCAGAATCAAAAATGCTCTGAGTCTGAATCGCAGACCTGGGCTGAAAGGAAAGCATATGTTGAATCGTCGCGCATGGGTGCAGTACTCCGCCGCCGTAGCTGCCGTGGCTTGCATGGCATCGACCCCCCTGGTGGCCAGCGCTGCGGATATGGCGCCCGACGCCATGATCAAGCAACTGTCTGACCAGGTGCTGAACACCTTGAAGACCGACCAGTCCATCCGCGGTGGTGATGTGACCAAGATCACCTCGTATGTCGATAGCGTGGTCATGCCCAATGTGGATTTCCGCCGCATGATGGCCTCGGCCGTGGGCCCCAAGTGGCGCACTGCCACTGCCGCACAGCAGCAGCAACTACAGGACGAGTTCAAGAAACTGATGGTCAACACCTACTCCGGTGCGCTGCACCAAGTGAGCGACCAGACCATCAACGTCAAGCCCGTGCGCATGCAGGCTGGTGACAAGGAAGTCGTGGTGCGTTCCGAGATCCTGGGCCGTGGCGACCCGATCCAGCTCGACTACCGCCTGGAAAAGACGCCCGGTCAAGGCATGGGCTGGAAGATCTACAACCTGAACGTGATGGGCATTTGGATGGTGGAAACCTACCGCAACCAGTTCCAGGAAGAGCTGAACAAGCCCGGCGGCAGCCCCCAGACCCTGATTGATTCCATCGTGGCCCGCAACAAGGCCAATGCCGGCGGCGCCAAGAAGTAAACGCGCGCCATGTTCAGTCTGCCTTCGACTCTGACCCAGGTGCAGGCCCAGGCCTGCCTGCAGCAACTGCAGGCAGACATGGCCCAGCTGCCTGCGGGCGCGCCGGCGCAGATCGATGCCAGTGCCTTGGTGGTTTTTGACTCCTCGGCGCTGGCGGTTTTGCTGGGCGGCCGCCGCGCGGCACTGGCAGCCGGCCGGCCGCTGCAACTGAGCGGCATGTCGGCGCCGCTGCTGTCGCTGGCGCGTCTCTACGGCGTGGATGGCCTGCTGCAGCCCCCAGCGGCGCATTGAACCCCCAGCCCAGCGGCATCTGGCCGCTGCGCCTACAATGGCCGACTCATGTCCGCCATCGCATTCCAATCCGTCTCCAAGGTCTACCAGACCGCCAAGGGGCCCTTCCAGGCATTGAACAACGTCAGCCTCGATATTGAGGAAGGGGAGTTCTTTGGCCTGCTCGGTCCCAACGGCGCGGGCAAGACCACCATGATCAGTATTCTGGCCGGCCTGGCCCGGGCCAGCAGTGGCTCCGTCAAGGTGCTGGGCAGCGACGTGCGCGAGGATTACGCCAATGCGCGCCGCAAGCTCGGTATCGTGCCCCAGGAACTGGTTTTTGATCCCTTTTTCAATGTGCGCGAGTCGCTGCGCATCCAGTCCGGCTACTTCGGTGTGAAAAACAACGATGCCTGGATCGATGAGCTGCTCGAAAGCCTGGGTCTGGCCGACAAGGCCACGGCCAATATGCGCCAGCTGAGCGGCGGTATGAAGCGCCGCGTGCTGGTGGCCCAGGCGCTGGTGCACAAGCCGCCGATCATCGTGCTCGATGAGCCCACAGCCGGCGTCGATGTGGAGCTGCGCCAGACCTTGTGGCAGTTCGTCAGCAAGCTCAACAAACAGGGCCATACGGTGCTGCTCACCACCCACTACCTGGAAGAGGCCGAGGCGCTGTGCAACCGCATTGCGATGCTGCGCTCGGGCCATGTGGTGGCGCTGTCGACGATGGCTGAGCTGCTGCAGGGCAGCTCTTCGAACGTGCTGCAGTTCAAGACCGATGGCCTGCTGCCGGCGGACCTAGCGGCCCAGGCGCGCATCACCGGCCGCATTGTGCAGCTGCCCGCCAGCAGCGCAGCGGATGTGGAGCGCATCCTTGCCCAGCTGCGCACTGCCGGTGTGGTGGTGGAAGACCTGGAGATCCGCCGCGCGGATCTGGAGGATGTGTTCTTGCAAGTGATGGCGCGCGATGCCGTGGTGGACCATGCCACCACGCAACTGGGTGCGGGAGTGGCACGATGAGCGGCTGGCAAACCCTGTTTTACAAAGAAGTGCTGCGTTTTTGGAAGGTGAGCTTCCAGACCGTGGCCGCGCCGGTGCTGACTGCCGTGCTCTACCTGCTGATCTTTGGCCATGTGCTGCAAGGCCGGGTGACGGTGTTCAGCGATGTCAGCTACACCGCCTTTCTGGTGCCGGGCCTGGTGATGATGAGCCTGCTGCAGAATGCCTTTGCCAACAGCTCGTCGAGCCTGGTGCAAAGCAAGATCATGGGCAGCCTGGTGTTTGTGCTGCTGACGCCGCTGTCGCACTGGGGCTGGTTCTTTGCTTTTGTCGGCGCCTCCATCGTGCGCGGTCTGGCCGTCGGCCTGGGTGTCTATGTGATCACCTTGTTCTTTGCGCCGCCGCATTTTGCATCGCTGCCCTGGGTGCTGATGTTTGCCGTGCTGGGCGCCGGCCTGATGGGCACCTTGGGCCTGCTGGCCGGTCTGTGGGCGGACAAGTTTGACCAGATGGCCGCGTTCCAGAACTTTGTGATCGTGCCGATGACCTTTCTGTCGGGCGTGTTCTATTCGATCCAGTCGCTGCCCCCGTTCTGGCAAAAGGTCAGCCACCTGAACCCGTTCTTCTACATGATCGACGGCTTCCGCTACGGCTTCTTTGGCCAGAGCGATACCTCCCCCTGGTTGAGCCTGGGCATCGTGGCCATCGCCTGGCTGCTGGTGAGTGCGCTGGCCGTGCAGCTGCTGCGCACCGGCTACAAGATCCGCAACTAATGACTACCTGCTGCAGCCCGCGTGGCTGCAGCCGCCTTGCCAGCAGCCCACCCCACGGAGCGGCTGGCAGGCATTTAGAACCGAATAAGTGAGAGCGTGCAATGACTGCTGAGGACCTCCAAGACATCATCACCGCCGGCCTGGCCTGCGAACATATCGCGCTGGAAGGCGATGGCCGCCACTGGTTTGCCACCATCGTGTCGCCCGCCTTTGAGGGCAAGCGCCTGATCCAGCGCCATCAGCTGGTGTACGCCACCTTGGGCCAGAAGATGCATACCGATGAGGTGCATGCGCTGTCGATGAAGACCTACACCCCTGCCGAGTGGGCTGCCCAGCAGGCCTGATTTTTCTTGTATCAACCCAGGCTGGCCCAGCCCCATCCGGCAAGGATGCGCAGGCTGCCGCTGGCGAAAGTGCCCCATGGATAACACCACCATGATCACCTTGGCCCTCTCCAAAGGCCGCATTTTTGACGAAACCCTGCCGCTGCTGGCAGCCGCAGGCATCGAGGTGCTGGAAGACCCCGAGAAATCGCGCAAGCTGATTTTTGCCACCACCCAGCCCGATGTGCAGGTGGTGCTGGTGCGTGCCTCCGATGTGCCCACCTATGTGCAGTACGGCGGTGCCGACCTGGGCGTGACCGGCAAGGACACCTTGTTGGAGCATGGCGGCGATGGCCTGTTCCAGCCGCTGGACCTGCAGATTGCCAAGTGCCGCGTGAGCGTAGCGGTGCGCAATGATTTTGACTATGCCCAGGCCGTCAAGCGCGGCGCACGCCTGCGCGTGGCCACCAAGTACCCGCAGATTGCCCGCGAGTTCTTTGCGCGCAAAGGCGTGCACGTGGATCTGATCAAGCTCTACGGCAGCATGGAGCTGGCGCCGCTGACCGGCCTGGCCGATGCCATCGTCGACCTGGTGAGCACCGGCAATACCCTGCGCGCCAACCACCTGCAGGAAGTCGAGCACATTATCGACATCAGCTCCCACCTGGTGGTGAACCAGGCGGCGCTCAAGCTCAAGCAAAAGCGCCTGCGCCACATCATCGATGTGTTTGCAGCCGGTGTGGCCAAAAACAGCTAAGCCACTCCCACCATCCCCCAGGCTGGCACCTGCCTGTTTGAAAAGTGTCTGAGTCAGAAGGTAATCACTATGGAATTCGTTGCCACCCCCGCCCGTCTGTCAACCACCGATGCCCAGTTTGAGCATGACTTTGCTCAGCGCCTGCATTGGTCGGCAGACACGGATGCTGCCATTGAGCAGAGGGTGGCCGATATCCTGGCGGATGTGCAAAAGCGTGGCGATGCCGCCGTGCTGGACTACACCGCGCGCTTTGATGGCCTGCAAGCGGAAAACATGCTGGCGCTGGAGCTGCGCAAGGAAGAGCTCAAAGCCGCGTTCGATGGCCTGCCGGCCGAGCAGCGCGAGGCGCTCGAATCCGCAGCACGCCGCGTGCGCACTTACCACGAGGCCCAGAAAAAGGCCAATGGCGAGAGCTGGAGCTACCGCGACGAAGACGGCACCTTGCTGGGCCAGAAGGTTACGCCGCTGGACCGCGTGGGCATTTATGTGCCCGGTGGCAAGGCCGCCTATCCCAGCAGCGTGCTGATGAACGCCATCCCCGCCCATGTGGCCGGTGTGGAAGACATCATCATGGTGGTGCCCACGCCCCAGGGCGTGAAGAACCCGCTGGTGCTGGCTGCTGCCTATGTGGCCGGCGTACACCGCGCCTTCACCATTGGCGGTGCGCAGGCCGTGGCGGCGCTGGCTTATGGCACCGCCACCATCCCCAAGGTGGACAAGATCACCGGCCCGGGCAATGCCTACGTGGCCAGCGCCAAAAAGCGCGTGTTTGGCTTGGTGGGCATCGACATGATTGCCGGCCCCAGCGAAATCCTGGTGCTGGCCGATGGCACGACGCCGCCGGACTGGGTGGCGATGGACCTGTTCTCGCAGGCTGAGCACGATGAGCTGGCGCAGTCGATTCTGCTCTGCCCCGATGCCGCCTACCTGGATGCCGTGCAGCGCGAGATCGACCGCCTGCTGCCCGAGATGCCGCGCAAGGCCATCATCGCCAAGAGCTTGTCCGACCGGGGCGCGCTGATCCTCACGCGCAACATGGAAGAGGCCTGCGCGCTGAGCAACCGCATTGCGCCCGAGCACTTGGAAGTCTCCAGCCGCGATCCGCACCAGTGGGAGCCCCTGCTCAAGCATGCGGGCGCGATCTTCCTGGGGGCCTACACCAGCGAAAGCCTGGGCGACTACTGCGCCGGCCCCAACCATGTGCTGCCCACCAGCGGCACCGCCCGTTTCTCGTCGCCACTGGGCGTCTACGACTTCCAAAAGCGCTCCAGCCTGATCGAGGTGAGCGAGGCCGGTGCCCAGGTGCTGGGCAAGACCGCTGCCGTGCTGGCCTATGGCGAAGGCCTGCAAGGCCATGCGCGCGCGGCCGAGATGCGCATCAAGCGTTAAATCGTTCTACGCTGCCCTCGCCATCAAGACAGGGGCAGCGCAGCGTCCTCAATGGCGATCGCAGGCCGCGGGCACATAGGCCTGCCACTGCACTACCAGCTGGGTACGGCTCTGGCCCCGGGGCCAGGGAATGCTCCATTCGCCCTCGTGCATGCGCATGCCTTGCAGGCCATCGAGCACCGGGTAGGGGCCGGTGGGGGCATCCCGATCCGCATCTTCTTCCAACTGCCAGATCCGCAGCGCGCCATGCTGTTGCAGGCGCTCGGCCGTGGCCCAGGGCGAATGGCGCGGGTCACCAGGGATCAGCACCGAGGGCTGGCTCTTGGCGCCGATGGCGACCAGGCCACCGGTCCAGGCATCGCTGGCCACGGTATCGAGCGGGCAGCTGGACAGGGAGTCCCAGGTGGCTTCGGCCTGCTGCGCTAGCGCGGCCGAGGGCCAGTCGCTGCGCACGGGGCTCCTGCGGAAGTCCGAGATCTTCCACAGGTACAAACCACAGAGCACCGAAATCAAGCTGAGCCACACGATGATGCCGCGCAGCAGATAAGGGCGCATGGGCGCCAGCCAGGCGCTGGGGATCAGCGCTGCAGCCAGCACGCCGCTGAAAGGCCACATCGGCACACCCCACATATCGCGCAAACGCAAGCCCAGCGCCATGCCCATGGTGGCCAGCAGCAAGCCTGGGGCCAGCGCGATCAGGCAGAGGTAGGCTGGCTTGGCGCTGTGCCATTGCCAGGGCGCGGACACGGCAGGGCGCCGCTTGGACCAGCGCAGCCGCAAAAAGCCAAACAGCAGCACCAGCAGGAGTGGCAGGTGGTTGAGCAGCTGGGTCAGCAAAAAGCCCAGCGCCCCTGCGCGGGCGGATTCGCCGTAGTGGCTGGCAGAGCGGTCCTTGGCATAGGAGAAGGGTAGCCAGTCGTTGTTGTGCAGCCAAAGCAGATGCGGTGCAAACACCAGCGCCATCACCAGCAGGGCCAGCCAGGGGCCCGGGCGGCGCAGCAGGCTGCGTGCAGGGCTCAGCACGGTAAACAGCCCCAGGCAGAGCAGCAGCAGGCCGATGGAGTATTTGCTCAGCAGCCCCAGGCCGGCCATCAGGCCCAGCAGCAGCCATTGCCAGCGCTTGTCGTCCTGCCAGGCGGCCAGGTAGAAGTAGCAGATGCCCGTCCAGAAGGGCATTTGCGCAATGTTGTGGTTGAACTCCAGCGCCGGCCGGGTATAGAAGGCCACGCCCATCGTCAGCACTGTGCCGATAAAGGCGCGCTCGCGCCCCACCAGGCGGCAGGCCGTGAGCCAGACCAGCCACAAGGTTAATCCCACGCAGAGCTGGCTCAGCGCAAACGGGCCCCAGCGGCCCAGTGCCAGAAAGGACACATGCAGCGCAATCGGTGGCAGGGGCGGGTGCTTGTAATAGCCCCATTGCCACTCACGGCCCCAGCCCAGGCTCTCGACCACATCCAGCGGAAAGCTGGGCGCCAGCAGCGGTGGGAACAGGGTCCAGGCCAGGGCATACAGGCAGGCAAAGGCCAGCATGGTGCGCAGCATTTTCTGGTGGTCGTGCGGCTGGATTGGGGCTGAAACGGCAGGGGACATGCAGTGGAGCGCACACAGCGCTCAAGGCTGTGTCACGGGCTGTGGGGCTTTGTAAAGCTGGCTAGTGTAGCTGCAGGCTATTGGCTGTATCTACCGTTGGCGGGGCAGCGGACGGGGGTTTTGGTTACTGAAAATATCAGTCGCTGCGGGCGGGCGCCAGCTGATCAGCCAGGCTGCTCAGCGCGGGCGCGCAGGCCTGGGCCAGCTTCAGGTCCAGCAGCGCGTCATCGCGCATCTGGCCCAGGTTGATGGCGGCAACGGGCAAGCCGGCTTGCTTGGCGGCGTGCACAAAGCGCAGGCCCGAATACACCATCAAGGAGCTGCCCACCACCAGCAGTGCGCCGCTGGCGGCGAGGTGGTCCATGGCTTGCTGGCGGCGCGCGGCCGGTACGTTTTCGCCGTAAAAGACGACATCGGGCTTGAGGATGCCGCCGCAAGCAGGGCAGGCTGGCACCTGAAAGGCGGAAAAGTCCACGCCGGCCAGGTCGGCATCGCCATCGGGGGCGGCGCTGGCGCTCAGGTGCTGCCAATCGGGGTTGGCGGCCATCAGCTGGTGCTGAAAGTCAGCACGCACTAGGCGCTGGCCGCAGCCCATGCAAACCACCTGGTCCAGCCGGCCATGCAGGTCCACCACCCGCTGGCTGCCCGCGCGCTGGTGTAGGCCATCGACGTTCTGGGTGATGAGCGCCTGCACATAACCGGCCTGCTCCAGCCGCGCCAGCGCCTGGTGCGCAGCATTGGGCTGGGCCTGCGAGAACACCGGCCAGCCGACCAGGCTGCGCGCCCAGTAGCGCTGGCGCGTGAGCGTCTCGGCCATAAAGTCCTGAAAGCGCACCGGAGCGGGGCGCTTCCAGGCGCCTTGCGCATCGCGGTAGTCGGGGATGCCGCTGCCGGTGCTCACGCCCGCGCCGGTCAGCACGGTCCAGGGGCGGTGCTGCTGCAGCAAGCGGGTCAATGCTGCCAGATCAGCGGATACGGTGGCTTGCGGGAGAAGTTCGGTGAGAAGTGGCATGGGTTAGAACCTGTTCAAAGTCTCCTCGCGCCGCGACAGTGTCTTTGCGAGATGGGATGCGAGGGGGGGCGCCCAGCCGCGCAATACCGCAGCAATAGCCATGCTATTGCGAGGATTTGCAACGACGCAGACCGCTCCCTTCCCGGGCAGCGCAAAGCCACTGTCCCTACGGGTTGGAGTGAAATCGGGCGATTTCTTCGCGCTGGCCCTTGCTTGCACCCCGGTGCAAGCTGCGGACCATCGCTTCGAACTCATCCCGATTGCACTCCAACGCGGCTGCGTAGAGACTTCGAACAGGTTCTTAGGCTTGGCTGCCCTGATGATAGTGCCCGCAACGTCCGATTGCTCTAGTCTGGATTGGCTACACGAAATTCGTGTTGCACGAATTTCGTGTAAAATCGGCCGCATGAAAAATCTCACCATCACTGTGGAAGACAGCGTGCTGGAATGGGCCCGGGTTGAGGCCGCACGGCGTGGCACCAGCGTCTCGCGCATGGTAGGAGATTTTATGGCCGAGCTCCAGCAGCGCGAGGACGCCTACGAGCGCGCCTACCTGGCCTGGCGCACGGACGAGCGCAGCTGGCAAGGCGGTGCAACGCCTCAGGGTGGGGCCGCTGCGGCACGCAAAATCGGCGGCCGCCGCAAGACCGGGCAGGAGGGCGCATGAGCACCGTGTTTGTCGATACCTCGGTGCTGGTCGCCGCAGAGAACGTCTCGGACGCCGCGCTCTACCAGGCGACCTTGGACTGGCTCGACCTGCTATGGAGCAGCCGCACCGGCCGCACCGGCAACCAGGCGCTGAGCGAGTTCTACGACCAGGTCACCACGGCGGCCAACCCTATGCCCCAAGGCGATGCGCGCGCCGCCATCCGCCGCTACCAAAGCTGGACGCCCTGGAAAACTGATGCCGCCACCTTGGAGACCGCCTGGGCGGTGCAGGCGCGCCATGCCCTGGACTTTGGCGATTGCCTGGCAGTCGCCTGCGCCCAGCACAGTGGCTGCCAGCAGATGCTCAGCCTCCACCTGCCCCATGGCGCCGAGTTTGGTGGCGTGACCATCGTGCACCCCTTGCGCCAGGCCGCCCCGGCCCAGACCAAAGCCTGAATATTCCTGATGTGAAAGAGTGATGTGATGACCTCTCAAGACAAGTCTCTGCAGGCCCTGCAACGCATCCGCGCCGATGTGCGCGCCATGCAGGCCTACCATGTGCAAGATTCCAAGGGTCTGCTGAAGATGGACACCATGGAGAACCCCTACCGCCTGCCAGACGCGCTGCAGCAAAAGCTGGGCGAGCGGCTGGGCGCGCTGGAGATCAACCGCTACCCGGGCGAGCGCCTGGAGACGCTCAAGAAAATGCTGGCCGACTATGTGGGCGCACCCACGGGCACGGCCGTGCTGCTGGGCAATGGCTCGGACGAGATCATCACCTTGCTGGCGCTGGCCACGGCGCAGCCCCATGCCGAGGGCCGCGCCAAGATGCTCGCGCCGATGCCGGGTTTTGTGATGTACCCGATGTCCGCCCAGCTGCAGGGCCTGGACTTTGTCGGCGTCAATCTGACAGCAGACTTTGACCTGGATGTGCCCGCGATGCAGGCCGCCATTGCCGCGCACAAGCCGGCCATCACCTATATCGCCTACCCCAACAACCCAACCGCGACCCTGTGGGACGACGACAAGGTGCTGGCCGTCATCGATGCGGTGGCGGAGGTGGGTGGCCTGGTGGTGATGGACGAGGCCTACCAGCCCTTTGCCAGCCGCAGCTGGATCGACCAGATGCGTGCTGACCCTGCGCGCAATGCGCATGTGCTGCTGATGCGCACCCTGTCCAAGTTTGGTCTCGCCGGTGCGCGCCTGGGCTACCTGGTGGGGCCGGCGGTCATCGTCAATGAGATCGACAAGGTGCGCCCGCCCTACAACATCAGCGTGCTCAACTGCGAGACGGCCATTTTTGCGCTGGAGAACGAGGCGCTCTATGCCGAGCAGGCCCGCGCCATCCGCGCAGAACGCCAGCCGCTGATCGACGCGCTGCAGGCGCTCAGCGGCGTGCGCAAGGTCTGGCCGTCGGAAGCCAATATGGTGCTGATGCGCGTGGACGATGCGGGCAAGACCCAGGCGGCGATGAAGGCGCGTGGCGTGCTCGTCAAGAATGTGTCGGCCATGCACCCGCTGCTGGCCCAGTGCCTGCGGCTGACCGTGGGCACCCGTGAAGAAAATGCCCGCATGCTGGCGGCGCTCAAGGAGTCTCTATGAACCATCTGGTGCCCACCCCATCGACCGCCACGCCGCTGCACCGCACGGCCGAGGTAGCCCGCAACACCGCCGAGACCCGCATCCAGGTGCGTGTCGACCTGGACGGCACGGGCCATGCCCGGCTGAACTCGGGCATCGGCTTTCTGGACCACATGCTGGACCAGATCGCGCGCCATGGCCTGATCGACCTGGACATCGAATGCGCCGGTGACCTGCACATCGACGGCCACCACACCGTCGAGGACATCGGCATCACCCTGGGCCAGGCTTTTGCGATCGCCATTGGCGACAAAAAGGGCATCCGCCGCTATGGCCATGCCTATGTGCCGCTCGATGAGGCGCTGAGCCGCGTGGTGATCGATTTCTCCGGCCGCCCGGGTCTGCACATGGATGTGAAATTCACCGCCGGCAGCATTGGCCAGCTTGATACGCAGCTGGTGTACGAGTTCTTCCAGGGCTTTGTGAACCATGCCGGCGTGACCTTGCACATCGACAACCTCAAGGGCTTCAATGCCCACCACCAGTGCGAGACCATCTTCAAAGCCTTTGCGCGCGCATTGCGTTTTGCGTTGGAGCATGATCCCCGCATGGCGGGCGTGATACCGTCCACCAAGGGCTCCCTGTAAGCTGCCGTTGGCGGCAGCCGCTACACTTCATTCTTGCTATGACAACTTCATCCAATACCGTTGCCGTGGTGGACTACGGCATGGGCAATCTGCGCTCGGTGTCGCAGGCCGTGCAGGCGGCGGCCGCGGGCTCATCCGTGGCCGTGGTGGTGACGGCCGACCCCGAGGTGGTGCGTGCTGCCACCCGCATCGTGTTGCCAGGCCAGGGCGCCATGCGTGACTGCATGGCCGAGCTCAAGGCCTCGGGCCTGCAGGACAGCGTGCTGGAAGCGGCCCGCAACAAGCCGATGTTCGGCGTTTGCGTGGGCATGCAGATGCTGCTGGACCACAGCGAAGAGGGCGACACCCCGGGCCTGGGCCTGATCGCTGGCCAGGTGCGCAAGTTCCAACTGGCGGGCCGCACCCAGGCCGATGGCAGCCGCTTCAAGGTGCCGCAGATGGGCTGGAACCAGGTGCAGCAACAAGCCCATGGCGGCCAGCCCCACCCGGTCTGGCAGGGCGTGCCCGACCAGTCCTATTTCTATTTTGTCCACAGCTTTTATGCGGCCCCTGCCAGTGATGCCCAGTGCCACGGCTGGGCCGAGTATGGCGAGCGCTTTGCCTGCGCCATTGGCCGAGACAACATCTTCGCGACCCAGTTTCATCCAGAAAAAAGTGCGGACCAGGGCCTGGCGCTCTACCGCAACTTCCTGCACTGGAACCCTTAAATTTTCACCGTCAGCCCACTACCATGCTGCTCATTCCTGCGATTGACCTCAAGGACGGTCACTGCGTACGCCTCAAGCAAGGCGATATGGACCAATCCACTACCTTTGGTGAAGACCCGGTTGCGGTCGCCCGCCGCTGGTTCGATGCGGGCGCGCGCCGCCTGCATCTGGTGGACCTCAACGGCGCCTTTGCCGGCCAGCCCAAGAACCTGCCGGTCATCAAGGCTATCCTGAAGGAATTTGGTGACGAGCTGCCGGTGCAGCTGGGTGGCGGCATCCGCGATCTGGACACCATCGAGAAATACATCGATGCCGGCATGCGCTACGTGATCATCGGCACGGCCGCGGTCAAGGACCCCGGCTTTCTGCAGAACGCCTGCACGGCCTTTGCCGGCCATATCATCGTCGGCCTCGATGCCAAGGACGGCATGGTTGCCACCGATGGCTGGAGCAAGATCACCCAGCACTCGGTCATCGAGACGGCCAAGCGCTTTGAGGACTGGGGTGTGGAATCCATCATCTACACCGACATCGGTCGCGACGGCATGCTCAGCGGCATCAACATGGAAGCCACCGTCAAGCTGGCCCAGGCGATCAAGATCCCCGTCATTGCCTCCGGCGGTCTGTCGGGCATGGCCGATATCGAGGCCCTGTGCAAGGCCGAGCCCGAAGGCGTCGAAGGCGTCATCTGCGGTCGCGCCATCTACACCGGTGACCTGGATTTTGCGGCCGCCCAGGAGCGCGCCGACCAGCTGAGCGACAGCGTCTAAGCCGCCCGCCCACCTGCTGCAACCGCACTGCAGCGCAAGGCCACCCCAGGGTGGCCTTTTCTACATCTGTGTTAATTGAAACAGTTTGTATGCAACCCTGGTTTTCTTCCAGCGCCAAGCCTGTGGGAGCTGGACTACAGCGCGCTTTTAAGTCCGTGTAGTGACTGCGAATTTAAGGAATGTCAACAAATGCTAGTTGTTACCTATGGCAGCTTCTTATGACGGGCCGAGGTTTCACATAACTGTGGCTTATTGGACAATGAGCAATTGGTCAGGATGCTGGAGTCCATAGAAGTCTTGGATAGCGCATTCTGCAAGACCTCTTTGAAAGCCCCCTGTGATACTCGTGACTGGCGGAGCCGGCTATGTTGGCTCTCATATCTGCATTGCCTTGGCCGAGGCCGGCATGCCGTTCCTGATTCTGGATAACTTCAGCAATGCAAGGCGTTCGGTCATCACGCGGCTGGGCAAGATCCTCGGCTTTGCGCCGCCCTGCATCGACGCCGATGTGCGCGATGTGGCGGTGCTTGAGCAGCTGTTCGATGAGCAGCACTTCGATGCCGTGATCCACAGCGCCTTTCTGACCGCCTCGGCCGATGCTGCTCGCGAGCCACTGCGTTACTACGACAACAATGTCTCGGGCACCATCGGCCTGCTGCGCGCCATGCAGACGGCCGGTTTGCGCAACCTGGTGGTGTCTTCTTCGTCGGTGGTCTACGGCGATCCGGCACCGCACCCGGTGCGCGAGGACGCGCCGCTGTCGGCCTGCACGCCCTATGGCCAGACGGCACTGATGGTGGAGCAGGTGCTCAGCAGCCTCGACGAGGCCTCGCCCAAGCGCTGGCGCATGGCCTTGCTGCGCAGCTTCAACGCCGTGGGCTGCCATGACAGCGGCCTGATTGCCGAAGACCCGCCGCGCATGTCGTCGCACGTAGCGCCTTATCTGGCCCAGGTGGCTGCTGGCAAGCGCGATGGCCTGCGCATTTATGGCGGTGACTACCCCACGCCTGATGGCACTCCCGTGCGCGATTACCTGCATGTGATGGACCTGGCCCGTGCCTATGTGGCGACCTTGCCGTATTTGCGCAGCCATCCGGGTCTGTCCCGCTTCAATATTGGGTCGGGCCAGCCCACCTCGGTGCTGGGCCTGGTGCGCGCTTTTGAACATGCCAACGGCCGGGCGGTACCTTTCCGCATCGGCGCCCGCCGCGCCGGCGATGCTGCCCACTGCTGGGCCGACATCACGCAGGCCCGCACGCAACTGGGCTGGCAGCCCAAGCTGGGCCTCGATCGCATGATGGAAGATGTCTGGCGCTGGCAGATCGGCACCGGCCGCAGCGTGCATTGATGAATCACTAGCCTGGTAGCCCAACAGCACCAGGCTTTTTTCTGGCCCCGCAGCCTGCGCGCCCAGGCTGGGCGTGTTATCGTTTTGCCCGTCTGGCGCTATCGCCACCGCTCCCATCTGCCAAGAGATCTTCCATGCTTGCCAAACGCATCATTCCCTGCCTCGACGTCACTGGCGGCCGCGTCGTCAAAGGTGTCAACTTTGTCGAACTGCGCGATGCCGGCGATCCGGTGGAGATTGCGGCACGCTACAACAGCCAGGGCGCGGATGAGCTGACCTTTCTCGACATTACCGCGACCAGCGATGGCCGCGATTTGATCTTGCCGATCATCGAGGCGGTTGCCAGCCAGGTCTTCATTCCGCTGACCGTGGGCGGCGGTGTGCGTACGGTGGCCGATGTGCGGCGCCTGCTCAATGCCGGTGCCGACAAAACCAGCTTCAACTCTGCAGCCATCGCCGATCCTTCCGTCATCAATGCCGCCAGCGATCGCTACGGCTCGCAGTGCATTGTGGTTGCCATCGACGCCAAGCGCCGCCAAGGCCAGGATGTCATCGAGCGCGGTGAGGGCTGGGATGTCTACAGCCATGGCGGGCGCAAGAACACCGGGATGGACGCTGTGCGCTGGGCCAGCGACATGGCCGCGCGCGGCGCCGGAGAGATCCTCCTCACCAGCATGGACCGCGATGGCACCAAGTCTGGTTTTGACCTGGCCCTGACCCGTGCCGTGGCCGATGCCGTGGGCGTGCCGGTCATCGCCTCGGGTGGTGTGGGTAATCTGGACCACTTGGCTGATGGTGTGCAGCAAGGCGGTGCCGATGCGGTGCTGGCGGCGAGCATCTTCCACTATGGCGAGTTCACTGTGCAGCAAGCCAAAGAGCGTATGCGCGAGCGCGGCATCCCCGTGCGGCTGTAAAGCTCGGCCTTCTGGGCTTGGACACTACCCAATGACGGCGCCTTTGGCGCCGTTGCTGTTTTGCGGCTGTTTCTCCCTGCATTGCGCATACCTGCATTGAATGCGAGACAATTCCCCGCATGAACTGGCTCGATCAAGTGAAATGGGACGCGCAGGGCCTAGTGCCCGTCATTGCGCAGGAACAGCACACCAAGGATGTGCTGATGTTTGCCTGGATGAACCGCGAGGCGCTCGCCCATACGGCCGAGTTGGGCCGGGCGGTGTACTTCAGCCGCTCGCGCGGCAAGCTCTGGTTCAAGGGCGAGGAATCCGGCCATGTGCAGAACGTGCATGAGATCCGCATTGACTGCGACAACGATGTGGTGCTGCTGAGTGTGACCCAGACTGGACATGAGCCGGGCATTGCCTGCCATACCGGTCGCCACAGCTGTTTTTACAGCGTGTTGCGCGATGGCCAGTGGCAAGCGGTCGATCCGGTCTTGAAAGACCCGGAATCGATCTACAAATAATCCCTGTCCCTGGATCCGACTTCCTGCAGCCCTGGGCGGCTGCTTCGCTATATTTTCGTTATGACCGATACCTCCTCTTCCGCTGCCATGTCCTCTACCGATGTCTTGATGCGTCTGGCCGAGGTGCTGGAGTCGCGCAAACCTTCCAACGGCGGTGATCCTGAGGCCAGCTATGTGGCCCGTTTGCTGCACAAAGGCCCGGATGCCTTTTTGAAGAAGGTGGGGGAGGAGGCGACCGAAGTGGTAATGGCCGCCAAGGATGTGGACCATGGCGCACCGGCCTCCAAACTGGTGTACGAAGTGGCTGATCTGTGGTTTCATACGATGGTGGCACTGGCCCACTATGGCCTGAGCCCCGCCGATGTGGTCAACGAACTGGCGCGCCGTGAAGGCCTCAGTGGCCTGGAAGAAAAGGCGATGCGCAAGGTGAAGGACCGAGAAGCTGAAGAAGGGAGTTCCGCATGAATGACGTTGTCGACGTGAAGACCGTGGATTCGGCTGCGATGGAAAGCCTCAAGACCTGGGGCTGGGTCAGCTACCTGCTGCACCTGATTGTGGCCGTGGCAGCGGTGGTGCCCAGCGCCCAGGCCAGCATCGTGCTGCTGCTGATTGCGCTGGTCATTGACCTGGTCAAGCGCGGCGATGCGCAGGGCACCTGGCAGCAAAGCCATTTCTCCTGGCGCATTCGCAGCGTTATCTGGGCCGGCATTTTGTATGTCGTTACTGCACCGTTGTGGATTCTTTTTCTCGTTCCCGGCTGGATTGCCTGGACCCTCATTTCTATCTGGTTCCTCTACCGCATCGTGCGTGGCATGCTGACGATGAACAAAGACCAGGCCATCAATGGCTAGCCACACGCCCCCACCCGAAGCGCCTGAGCCACCAGCCCCGGCAGAGGCCGAAGCGCCCAAACGGGTGCCCCGCTCCAAGGGGGTGGATGAGAACACGCCGCCCATCAGCCTGGCCTTGCAGGGCGGCGGCTCGCATGGCGCCTTTACCTGGGGCGTTCTCGATGCCCTGCTGGCCGACCGCAGTCTGTGGGTGGAAGGTATCAGTGGCACCAGCGCCGGGGCCATGAATGCCGTGGTGATGGCCTATGGCTATGGCAAGGTAGCCGCCACCGAGAGCGACAAGCGCAAAGCCCATGACGCGGGCTGCGAATCGGCCCGCGAATCCCTCAAGCAGTTCTGGGAAGGTGTGGGCACCATGGGCAGTCTGATGGCGGGCGTGCCGATGGCCGGCAAGGCCATCTGGGACATGATGAGCCAATGGCTCTCGCCCTACCAGACCAACCCCCTTGATATCAACCCCTTGCGGCGTCTGCTGGAAAAGGTGGTGGATTTTGACTTTCTCCAGCACGAGCAGGGCCGCAATGCGCCCCGCGTGTTTGTCTGTGCCACCAATGTGCGCACCGGCAAGGGCGAAGTCTTCAGCGGCAAGCGGCTGACGGCTGATGCGGTGATGGCCTCGGCCTGCCTGCCGATGATGTACAAGGCGGTCGAGATCAAGGACCAGTACTACTGGGATGGCGGCTACTCCGGCAACCCCTTGCTCTATCCGCTGATCTACCAGACGGGCAACAGCGATGTGCTGCTGGTGCAGCTCAACCCGATTGAATACAACGAGGTGCCGACCAACGTCCAGGACATCATGGACCGCATCAATGAGATCACCTTCAACGCCAGCTTGCTGGCCGAGCTGCGTGCGATGGGCTTTGTGCGCCGGCTTTTGGACGAAGGCAAGCTGGACCGGGAGCGCTACAAGTACATGCTGATGCACCATGTGGATGGTGGGTCCGTGCTCAAGAGCTATGGCGCGTCGAGCAAGAACCGCTCCGATGCGCCTTTTGTGCGTGAACTGTGTGAGCGGGGCCGTGTCTCCGGCGAGAACTGGCTGACCAAACACCGGGCCGATGTCGGTGTGCGGTCCGGTTTCAAGGTGTAATCTACTGGTTGTTGGCACGCTTGCTGCTTGCACCGTGACTGTTACTGCGGGCTGTCTGCATCTGTGGCACCCATGTTTTGAGAGATAAGAAGTTTATGCACGATCCCGACTGCCTTTTTTGCAAAATCATTGCCGGCCAGATCCCGTCGAGCAAGGTCTATGAAGACGAAGACATGCTGGTGTTCAAGGACATCCATCCGGCAGCGCCCGTGCATTTGCTGATGGTGCCCAAGCTGCACATCGCCTCGATGGCGCAGGTGGGGGCCGAGCAGGCTCCTTTGCTGGGCCGCATGCTGGCTAAGGCGCCGCAACTGGCGCTGGATAACGGCTGCAACCCCTATCCGCAAGGTGGTTTCCGGCTGATGGTCAACACCGGCGAAGAGGGCGGCCAGGAAGTGCACCATCTGCACATCCACCTGCTGGGTGGCCCCCGCCCCTGGAAAAAGGGCTGAGCCCTGCACGGGCAGCGGGGGGAAGCCCTCGTCCTGTGACAGTATTACGAAACCTTTAGATGCCCAAGGCGTCTAAAATGCGCATATTCGCTAGGAGAATTTCATGGGTTCCTTTTCTGTTTGGCATTGGCTGATTGTTCTGCTCATCGTGGTGCTGGTATTTGGTACCAAGAAGCTCAAGAACATCGGCACCGATCTGGGTGGTGCCGTCAAAGGCTTCAAGGACGGTATCAAGGACGGCGGCGAATCCGCCTCGCCAGCTGCGTCCACGACGACCACCGCACAGCAAGTGGGTCAGTCGCCTGTGGCTGACAAGAACACCACCATCGACGTCGAAGCCAAGAACAAGGGCTGATGTGCGCATGACAGGGGCTGCGGGCAAGCCGCAGCAACCGCTTGTGTGCATTCGATGGGGTTGGAATGTTTGATCTCGGTATCTCCAAGATGGCCTTGATCGGTGCGGTGGCACTGATCGTCATTGGCCCTGAAAAACTGCCGCGCGTTGCACGCACGGTAGGCACCTTGCTGGGCAAGGCGCAGCGCTATGTCAACGACGTCAAGTCCGAGGTCAATCGCTCGATGGAACTCGACGAGCTGCGCAAGATGAAGGACAACGTCGAGTCGGCCGCGCGGGATGTGGAAAACACCATCCGCACCAATTCGGCAGACTTCGAGAAAAACCTCAACGACCAGGCCAATGGCCTGGCTTCGTCTGGCAGCGACGACAGTTTCTACACTGCGGATCCCTATGCCGAGAGCTATGACAGCGGCTCGGCATCGACGGTGGCGCCGGTCTACCACCACCCCCGCAAGAACTGGCGCCTAAAGCGCGGCGCGACGCCCCAGTGGTACAAGCACCAAGCGGGTGTACGTACCCATGTGCAGTCGGGCGCGGCACGCGTGGCACGTTTCCGGCCCAAAAAGCCATCGTCTGGCCTGTGATGGCGCCCGCAACGCAGCCCGCTCCGGGAGCCGCGCGTTGGCATGTTTTCTCACTGGTATTTCCATCGGCCCGCCAGCGTGCAGCCTGCGCTAACGCGCTGTGCTCCGGCGAGGCCTTGATTCGCAACAGATATCCCCATGTCCGAAACCCCTTCTAAAGAAGACGAGCTGGCCGGCACCGAGCAGCCCTTTGTGCAGCACCTGATGGAGCTGCGCGATAGGCTGCTTTACAGCATTGGTGGCGTGCTGGTGGCACTGGTGTTGCTGGCCATCTGGCCCGGCCCCGATGGGCTGATGAATTTCATTGCGCATCCGATCAAGATGCACATGCCGCCCGATGCCAAGCTGATTGCGGTGGGCGTGTTCTCGCCCTTTATCGTGCCGCTGAAGGTGCTGGGCATGGCGGCCGTTTTGCTGGCCTTGCCCTGGATCATGTACCAGCTCTGGGCCTTTGTGGCCCCGGGCCTGTACATGCATGAGCGCAAGTTTGCGCTGCCGCTGATCTTCTTTGGCAGCCTGCTGGCCTATGCCGGCATTGCCTTTGTGCAGCTGTTCGTGCTCGATCGCATGTTTGGTTTTATCCAGCACTTCACGCCGTCGAGCGTGGCGGCCACGCCGGATATTTCTTCCTATGTCGAAGCGATCCTGTCGCTCTACCTGGCCTTTGGCCTGGCCTTCCAGGTGCCCATTGTGGTGATCTTGCTGGTGCGCCTGGGTATCGTGGAAATCGCCAAGCTCAAGTCGTTCCGCGGCTACTTCATCGTGCTGTCCTTTGTCATCGCTGCCGTGGTCACCCCACCGGACGTGCTGTCGCAGATTTCGCTGGCCGTGCCCATGTGCATTCTGTATGAGGTCGGTATCCTGGGCGCCACCTGGTTCTCGCGCAACCAGCCCAAGAAGGAAGAAGAAACCGACGCTGACGCAGCCGCCTGATCGCCGCCAGTCCGCCAGATAAGCCAAAGCCCCGTGCTGACCTGAGGTCAGCCGGGGCTTTGTTGTTGCTGGGGCTGGAGCGGCGTAGTGGCGAAGGTCGGGTTCGATGAGCCAGGCACTCATCTGTTTGAAGAGGGACCAAAGGCGAGGGCGACACCAAGGCGCCCCGCCAGGGCTTAACGCCGGCCTTGTGGCATCGCGCGGTTGTTGACCGGGCGCGTGCCGGGGGTGATTGGCAGGGTCAGGCTCTGGTCGCCACGGCGCAGTTGCACCTCCGATGTGGTACCGGGTACGAGGGCAGCCACAGCGGTCAGCAGGCTTTGCACATGGTGCACCTGCATGTCGCCGATCTGGGTAATCACATCACCTGGGCGGATGCCGGCATTGGCGGCAGGGCCGCTTTGCAGCACGCCGGTGATGATCACGCCGGTGTCTGCCTTGACACCAAAGGTCTCGGCCAGCTCGGGTGTCAGGTCGTTGGGCTCGACGCCGATCCAGCCACGGGTCACCTTGCCGTCGCGCACGATGCTGTCGAGTACGTTCTTGGCCAGGGCCACGGGAATGGCAAAACCAATGCCCATGCTGCCGCCCGAGCGCGAATAGATGGCGGTGTTGATGCCGACCAGGTTGCCATTGACATCGACCAGCGCGCCGCCCGAGTTGCCGGGGTTGATGGCTGCATCGGTCTGGATGAAGTTCTCGAAGGTGTTGATGCCCAGCTCGCTGCGGCCCAGCGCGCTGATGATGCCGCTGGTGACAGTCTGGCCCACGCCAAAGGGGTTGCCAATGGCCAGCACTTGGTCGCCCACCTCGGCCGAATCGGAATTGCCCAGCACGATGACGGGCAGCTTGTCCAGGCTGATCTTGAGGATGGCCAGGTCCGTCTCGGGATCGGTGCCAATGACGGTGCCCTTGGCTTTGCGGCCATCGGTCAGGGTCACCTCGATGTCGTCGGCGGCTTCCACCACATGGTTGTTGGTGAGCACATAGCCATCGGGACTGACGATCACGCCGCTGCCCAGGCCCGCCTGGTTCTGCACACCCTGGTCGCCAAAGAAGAACTGGAACCAGGGATCATTGGCGCGCGGGTGGCGCACTGCCGTGCTGGTATTGATGCTGACCACGGCCGGCGAGGCCTTTTTGGCCGCCGGGCTGAAGCTGCTGGTGGCCACACTGGCGCGGTTGGCCTCACTTTGCGGCGCCTCGATCAAGGCAATGCCGGCATTGCTGCGTACTGCGTTGTTGCGCTGCAGCCAGCCCGGTTGCAAAGTGGCAACGATAAAGTACAGGGCCAGCAAGACGGTGACCGATTGCGCGAAAAGGAGCCAGAGGCGTTTCATAAAACCTGGGATTGGGTGTGAGGTGGCCGCGCCTGGCTGACAGCCAGAAGCGGCGCAGAGCATTGCTATCGATTATGGCACCGGGCTTGGCGCCAGGGGGGCGGCGGATGCGGTAGCAAGGCGAGGATGCAGAAATCGGCGATGCAGGCCAGCACGCTGCCAACATTCTGGTGCATCTCGCTGTCATCTGCGATGCAGTCCATCGCGGTTCACGATGTCATGGACGCGACATTGTTCTCCAAACAAGACCAATCCGCTGGATTTTTTGTGAAAACCACCAAAATCAGTTGCTTGCGGAACAATGTCTGCGCCGATGTTGGCAAGCACTGCGGCACCATGCCCCAGCAGCAGGGGATACTTTTCGTGACACCGCCGGAGCCAAAAGGGTAAGTACCTAGAATGGTTCCCCAACCTTTTGACTGCGCTCTTCAGCTCATCGTGGTTCCCTGCGAACGGGTCCATCTCTCCTCTCGCTTGCCCTGACTCCCGCCATCCCGGGTTTCACCGAACCCCTTGATATGCGCCCACAACGCGCTGTGCTTTGCGCTGTCCTGCTCTGGAATGTAGAGGACACATGACTTCGCTGACTGCTGACCAAGGTGGGGCCCAAGCCGCCTCGCCTGCCAACCGGCCTTTGAACCGGAACGATTACAAGACCCTGGGCCTGTCGGCCCTGGGCGGCACCCTGGAGTTTTATGACTTTGTGGTGTTTGTATTTTTTGCCAACGTACTGGGCTCGCTGTTCTTCCCGGCGTCGATGCCTGACTGGATGCGCCAGCTGCAGACGCTGGGCATTTTTGCGGCCGGCTACCTGGCCCGCCCCATTGGCGGCATCCTGATTGCCCACTTTGGCGACATCCTGGGCCGCAAGCAGATGTTCACCCTGTCGGTGTTCCTGATGGCGGTGCCCACCTTGGTGATTGGCCTGCTGCCCACCTATGAAAGCATCGGTCTGGCCGCGCCCATCCTGCTGCTGGCCATGCGCGTGCTGCAAGGCGCTGCGATTGGTGGTGAGATGCCGGGCGCCTGGGTGTTTGTCGCGGAACATGCCCCTGCCAAGCGCTACGGCTTTGCCATTGGCTCGCTGACCTCCGGCATCACCGGCGGTATTTTCCTGGGCTCGATCATTGGCGTCTGGCTCAACAGCGTCTACAGCCCTGCGGAGATCCATGACTGGGCCTGGCGCATTCCCTTCATTCTGGGTGGCGTGTTTGGCCTGGTGTCGGTGTACCTGCGCAAGTTCCTGCATGAGACGCCCATCTTCCAGGAGATGCAGGCCCGCAAGCAGGTGGACCGCGAACTGCCGCTGAAGACCATCCTGCGCGACCACCGCGAAGCCAGCGTGGTCGTGGCGCTGATGACCTGGATCCTGTCCACCGCCGTGGTGGTGGTGATTCTGTTCACGCCGTCCTACCTGCAAAAGGTCTTCCATATCGCGCCAGCGGTGGCCCTGAAGGCCAATGCCGTGGCGACCGTGACCTTGACCATTGGTTGCGTGTTCTGGGGCTGGCTGTCTGACCAATGGGGCACGCGTGCCGCCATGGTGCTGGGTTGGGGCGGCATGGCCGTGACTGCCTATCTGTTCTACCTGAACCTGCCAGGCACCGAGATCTCGCTGATCTGGACCTATGCGTTGGTGGGCTTCTTTGTGGGTGCGATCTCGCTGCTGCCCGTCGTCGGTGTGCGCGCCTTCCCGCCTGAAGTGCGCTTCACGGGTCTGTCCTTCTCCTACAACATGGCCTATGCCGTGTTCGGTGGTTTGACGCCGATGCTGGTGTCCGTCTGGCAGCAGGCCGATGTGATGGCGCCTGCCCACTATGTGGCCGCCATGGGCGTGCTGGGCGTGGCCATGGGCTTCTGGCCGCTGGCCGTCAAAGGCTGGGTCGCCAAGAAGTAAAGCCGCTTCTGGCTGATGGCCCCTGGAACCCGCTGCATGCCTGGCATCAGCGGGTTTTTTGATTCTGGGGTGGCGCGCCGCACAGGTCTGAGACAATCGGGCATGACTACGACCCGCCAAGACATGCTGCAGGCCTTTGATGCGCTGCTGCAGCCCGCCCGCTTCAAAGACTATGGCCCCAATGGTTTGCAGGTGGAGGGCAAGGCGGAGATCCGCAAGCTGGTCAGCGGTGTCACGGCATCGCGGGCGCTGATCGAGGCGGCCATTGCCGCCCAGGCCGATGCCATCTTTGTGCACCATGGCTTGTTCTGGCGTGGCTACGACGGCCGCATCACCGGCTGGATGAAGCAGCGCATCGAGCTGCTGATCAAGCACGACATCAATCTCTTCGCCTACCACCTGCCGCTGGACGCGCACCCGGAGCTTGGCAACAACGCCCAACTGGGAGCGCAGCTGGGCTGGCAGGCCGATGCCCGCTTTGGCGACCAGGAGCTGGGTTTTATCGGCAGCCTGGATGCGCTGCCACCCGCGCAAGTCGCTGCACACATACAACAGACCCTGGGCCGCTCCGTCACCCTGGTGACGGGCGAGACGCCGCGCCCCATCCGCCGTATGGCCTGGTGCACCGGTGGCGCCCAGGGCTTCTTCGAGGCCGCGATGGCTGCCGGCGCCGATGGCTTTTTGACCGGTGAAATATCCGAACCCCAGGCCCACCTGGCGCGTGAGACCGGCGTGAGCTTTTTTGCGGCCGGTCACCATGCCACCGAGCGCTACGGCGCGCCCGCCGCTGCGGCCGCCGTGGCCCAGCAACTGGGTGTGGCGCACCACTTTATCGATATCGACAACCCCGCCTGAGGCTTTCTCCTAAGGACATGCCCTTGCACTCCGCTCCCTTGCTCGCCATCACCCAGGGCGACCCTGCCGGCATTGGCCCGGAAATCGTGGCCAAGGCCTTTCGCGATGCCCCTGCGTTGATGCAGGGCTGCTTTGTGGTGGGCGAGCTGCAGACCATGCGCCGTGCCGCGCAGCTCCTGCAGGGCCCGGGCCACTGCGCGCTGCCGGTGGCCGAGATCGCTGACCCGCAAGAGGCCTGGCAAGTGCCGCCGCGCTGCATGCCGGTGCTGTCGCTGCCAGGTTTGCCGGGGCCCTTACCCTTTGGCCAGGTGCAGGCCGAGGCCGGGCGTGCCGCTGCCGAGTGTGTGCGCTGGGCTGCGCGCCAGGCCTTGCAAGGCCGGATTGCTGGTTTGGTAACGGCACCGCTGAACAAGGAGGCGCTGCATCTGGCAGGGCTGGCCTTCCCCGGCCACACCGAGCTGCTGCAGGCCGAAGCGGCCGAGCATGCTGGAGTGCCTTTGGCCCAGATGCCCGTGCGCATGATGCTGGCCAACGAGGCCCTGCGCACCGTGCTGGTGAGCATCCATGTATCGCTGCGCGATGCCATCGAGGCGGTGACCCAGGAGCAGGTGCTGGAGACCATCCGCATCACCCATGAGGCCCTGCTGCGTGCGCTGGGGCGCCCGCCCCGGATTGCGGTGGCAGGGCTCAACCCCCATGCCGGCGAGGCCGGCCTGATGGGCCGCGAGGAGCTGGAGCACATTGCGCCCGCCGTAGCCGCAGCGCAGGCATGGGGCATGCAGGTGATTGGCCCGGAGCCGCCCGATACCGTCTTTATGCGCGCCCGCCACAGCGCCGAGCACCCCGGTGCCTTTGATGTGGTGGTGGCCATGTACCACGACCAGGGCCTGATCCCCGTGAAGTACCTGGGGCTGGACGAGGGCGTCAACGTGACCTTGGGCTTGCCGCTGGTGCGCACCAGCCCGGACCATGGCACGGCCTTTGATATTGCCGGCCAGGGCCTGGCCGATGCAGCCAGCCTGATCGCGGCGGTACAGATGGCACGCCGCTTGGCCGCAGGGCAGCAGCAGGCATAAAAAAGCAGCCTCGAAAGGCTGCTGGGTGGCTGAGCCAAAGAAGCAGAATTTCTGCTTCTTTGTTGCAAAAAATCAACGCTTTTGCTGCAGGCTGTCGCGGATTTCACGCAGCAGCACCACATCTTCTGGGGTGGCTGCCGGTGCTGGCGGTGGCGTGTCGCGCTTGAGGCGGTTGATCTGTTTGACCATCAGGAAAATGATGAAGGCCAGGATTGCGAAGTTCACCGCGACGGTGATGAAGTTGCCATAGGCAAACACCGGAATGCCCGCTTTTTTCAGTGCGTCGAGCGTGCGTGGCACGCCATCGGGAATGGTGCCCAGCACCACGAAGAGATTGGAGAAGTCCAGCTTGCCAAAGACCAAACCGACGAGGGGCATGATCAGGTCGTTCACGACCGAATCGACGATCTTGCCAAAAGCGGCGCCGATGATCACACCAACGGCCAGATCCATCACATTGCCCTTGACCGCAAACTCGCGGAATTCCTTCATGAAGCTCATGCGCTGCTCCTGTCAAATAAACATGACGCCTAGTATCGCTCAGCTTCAAGGGTTTCGGCGCATTGCATGATGGGCAAGACACTTCATACAATCCGCAAAAACCGAGATATAAGCGTTGACCAAGGAGCCCCATGAGTGATTCTTCCATCGACTCCAGTAAAAGGACGTGGCTGATAGCGTCGGGATGCGCAGGTGCTGTCGGAGGAGTCGCCACTGCGGTTCCCTTTGTCAGCTCCTTCAGTCCTTCAGAAAAGGCCAAAGCCGCCGGCGCTGCCGTTGAAGTGGATATCTCGGATCTCAAGCCTGGCGAGAAAATCACCGCCGAATGGCGCGGCAAGCCGATCTGGATTTTGCGCCGCACCCCCGAGCAGATTGCCGAGCTGCCTCAGCTCGATGGCCAGTTGGCTGACCCCAAGTCCGAGCGCACGGCTTATCCGACACCAGACTACGCTAAGAACGAAACCCGTTCCATCAAGCCCGAGGTGCTGGTGGTGATCGGTATCTGCACCCACCTGGGCTGCTCCCCCACCGACAAGCTCCAGCCCGGCCCCCAGCCTTCGCTGCCCGATGACTGGAAAGGCGGCTTTCTCTGCCCCTGCCACGGCTCGACCTTTGACCTGGCCGGCCGCGTGTTCAAGAACAAGCCCGCGCCCGACAACCTCGAAGTGCCAGCGCACCAGTATCTGAGCGATACCAAGCTGCTGATTGGCGAAGATAAAAAAGCATAAGGAGGCGCCATGGCACACGAATTCAAGGAGATATCGCCGAACGCCACCTTGGGCGCCAAGGCCGGCAACTGGCTGGAGAACCGCTTTCCTACGGCATTTGAGGCCTACCGGGTCCATATGTCGGAGTACTACGCACCGAAGAACTTCAACTTCTGGTACATCTTCGGCTCGCTCGCGCTACTGGTGCTGGTGATTCAGATCGTCACCGGCATCTTCTTGGTGATGCACTACAAGCCGGATGCCGAAAAAGCCTTTGCCTCGGTGGAGTACATCATGCGCGATGTGCCCTGGGGCTGGCTGATCCGGACCATGCATTCCACCGGCGCCTCGGCCTTCTTTGTCGTGGTCTATCTGCACATGTTCCGGGGCCTGTTGTATGGCAGCTACCGCAAGCCGCGTGAGCTGGTCTGGGTCTTTGGCTGCGCGATCTTTCTGTGCCTGATGGCCGAGGCCTTCATGGGCTACCTGCTGCCCTGGGGCCAGATGTCGTACTGGGGCGCCCAGGTGATCGTCAACCTGTTCTCGGCCATTCCCTTCATCGGCCCGGATCTGGCCCTGCTGATCCGTGGCGACTATGTGGTGGGCGATGCTACTCTGAACCGCTTCTTCAGCTTCCACGTGATTGCCGTGCCGCTGGTGCTGCTGGGCCTGGTCGCCGCGCACTTGCTGGCCCTGCACGATGTGGGCTCCAACAACCCCGATGGCATCGAGATCAAGGGCCCCAATGCGCCCAAGGATGCACAGGGCCGGCCGCTCGATGGCGTGCCTTTCCACCCGTACTACACGGTGCATGACCTGTTTGGCGTGGCGGTGTTCCTGTTCATCTTCTCGGCCATCGTGTTCTTTGCGCCGGAAATGGGTGGCTATTTCCTCGAATACAACAACTTCATCCCGGCCGATCCGCTCAAGACGCCCAACCACATCGCGCCTGTCTGGTACTTCACGCCGTTCTACTCGATGCTGCGTGCCATCACCGGCGAGATGATGGTGGCCTTGTCGGTGATCCTGGTCGCTGCTGTGGCCTATGTCTGCATCAAGACCCGCATGGCGACCATTCTCAAAGGGCTGCTGGTGCTGGTTGGCCTGGTGGTGCTGGCCATGTTTGGCGCCTTTGCGTTCACGGGCATTGCAGCGCTGGGCGGTATCGACGCCAAGTTCTGGGGTGTGGTGGTGATGGGCCTGGCGGTGATCATCCTGTTCTTCCTGCCCTGGCTGGACCACAGCCCGGTGCGCTCCATCCGCTACCGCCCGCACTGGCACAAGTATGTGTACGCGGTGTTTGTCGTGAACTTCGTGGTGCTCGCCTATCTGGGGGTGCAGCCGCCATCGCCGATTGGCGAAAAGGTCTCGCAAGTGGGTACCTTGTTCTACTTTGGCTTTTTTCTGCTGATGCCGTGGTGGAGCCGCAAGGGCACACCCAAGCCGGTGCCTGAGCGTGTCACCTTCCATGCGCACTGAACCAGAAAGCACCCCACGATGAAAAAAATCATTCTCTCCGCATGCCTGGGTCTGGGCATGCTTTTAGGGGCCGGCGCCGTGCAGGCGGCCGAAGGCGGCGTAGCCTGGGACAAGTTCAAGCCCGACACCACCAACACCACCTCCTTGCAAAACGGCGCCAAGCTGTTTGTGAACTACTGTCTCAGCTGCCATTCGGCCGCATTCATGCGCTACAACCGTCTGCAGGATATTGGCCTGACCGAGCAGCAGATCAAAGACAACCTGCTGTTCACCACCGACAAGGTGGGCGAGACCATGAAGGCGGCCATCGATCCCAAGCAGGCCAAGGAGTGGTTTGGCGCCAATCCACCTGACCTGACCTTGGTGGCACGCTCGCGTGCCGGCCACCAGGGCACGGGTGCGGACTACCTCTACACCTTCCTGCGCGGTTTCTACAAAGATGACACCAAGGCTACCGGCTGGAACAACATGGCCTTCCCCTCGGTGGGCATGCCCCATGTGCTCTGGGAACTGCAAGGTGTGCGGGTGCCGATCTACAAAGAGGTTGAGGAGCATGGGCACAAGACCCAGGTGTTTACCGGCTGGCAGCAGGTCACGCCTGGCAAGATGAACTCCACCGAATTCGATAAGAGTGTGGGTGATTTGGTGAACTATCTACAATGGATGGGTGATCCCAGCCAGAACACCCGCATGCGCGTCGGCGTCGGGGTGTTGATATTTTTGCTGGGACTCATCTTCATCACCTGGCGCCTGAATGCGGCGTTCTGGAAAGACGTGAAGTAAACGTATTTGCGTGCAGCCGGTTCAGGCCCTGTGAGCAGGGCTTGAATTTGGGTAGCCGATTTGTGTAGAGTGGGCGGCATTGACTGCAGTCCACTCTTTTTTGATTTTGAGGAGCCTCTCACCATGATGGTGCTTTATTCGGGAACGACCTGCCCTTTCTCCCACCGCTGCCGCTTTGTGCTGTTTGAAAAAGGCATGGATTTCGAGATCCGCGATGTGGACCTGTTCAACAAGCCCGAAGACATCAGTGTGATGAACCCCTACGGCCAGGTACCTATCCTGGTTGAGCGCGACCTGATCCTGTACGAGTCGAACATCATCAACGAGTACATCGACGAGCGCTTCCCCCATCCACAGCTGATGCCCGGTGACCCGGTCGAGCGCGCCCGTGTGCGCCTGTTCCTGCTGAACTTCGAAAAAGAGCTGTTCACCCACGTGCACACCTTGGAAGAGCGCGCCGTCAAGGGCAACGAGAAGGCACTGGAAAAGGCCCGCGCACAGATCCGCGACCGTCTGACCCAGATGGCTCCGGTGTTCCTGAAGAACAAGTTCATCCTGGGCGAGAACTTCTCGATGCTGGACGTGGCTATTGCGCCGCTGCTCTGGCGCCTGGATTACTACGGCATCGAGCTTTCCAAGAATGCAGCCCCGCTGCTCAAGTATGCCGAGCGCATCTTCTCGCGTCCTGCCTACATCGAGGCGCTGACGCCGTCCGAAAAGGTCATGCGCAAGTAAAAGCCGCCTGGCCCGCCACTGGGCGGGCAGCGCTGCGGGGCCAAGCTCTGCGGCGCTGGAGAGCGCAGAAAGTGTCCTATGAGTGAAATCCAGACAACATCCACCCAGCCGTACCTGATCCGCGCCTGGGTGGAGTGGTGCAATGACAATGGCCTGACCCCGTACCTGAGCGTTCGTGTCGACAAGACAGTGCTGGTGCCGCGTGAGTTTGTCAAAGACGGCGAAATCGTGCTCAACATCAGCTATGACGCGACCAGTGCGCTCAAGCTGGGCAATGACTACATCGAGTTCACCGCCCGTTTTGGTGGTGTGCCGCGCGACATCATGGTGCCCGTCAGCCGCGTGGTTGCCATTTTTGCGCGTGAAACCGGCCAGGGTATGGGCTTCCCGCCACCCGAAGACCTGCTCGATGACGATGCCGATATCGCGATGGCGGCATTGGAAGGTGCTGGCGAAGCGGCTGAACCCGCTGGCGAGGCCAACGCTGCGCCGCCGGTCATGCAGGTCGTGACCTCCAGCGACGAGCCACCGGCTCCCGATGGCAACCCGCCAGGCCGCGCTGGCAAGGCCGGCAAGCCGTCACTCAAACTGGTCAAATAGGCCTCATTCGGCTTTGTTGCGGGCAATCCCGTATAGAATGCCGAGTGTTGCCGGTTTAGCTCAGTTGGTAGAGCAACCGCCTTGTAAGCGGTAGGTCATCAGTTCGATTCCGATAACCGGCACCAGATTCCAAAGCCGTTCTCAGCACATGCTGTGAACGGCTTTTTTGCGTCTGGCGGCGTTCAATGGCGCTGGCGGAGTCGCTCAGCGCAGTACTTTGAGGCGAATGTCAGCCGTTGGGTAGCCTTTGACGCGCAGATGGGCGGCCATTGCCGGCAGCAGCTGCTTCATCTTGGCGGCGCAGGCATTGTTGGCCACCAGCAGGCACCACTGGTCGCCATCGATGGGCCCGGGCTTGATCGAGGCGCGCAGCATCGGCGGGATCAGCGGCTCCACCAGCTTGAAGCGGGTGGCAGACTCCCGCGTCAATGCCACCAGGCTGGCCAAGGTGGGCGCCTCGCTCGCGGCTTGTTCTACGGTGACGGCGAAATGCCGACGTTGGGGCTGAATCATGGCTGGATCAGAGCTGGGAAGAGGGTGTCAGGGGCAGGCCGGGGGCGATAGCCGTACATTGCAATGCACCTGCCACAACGCATTCTATTCAGGGTTGTAGAATGTTTTATTCGGCAGGCGTCGTTCCCGGTATTGAAGCCGGGGTCATTGCCTCCATCTGACACAACACTAATCACTAGGAATTCCGGTCGCATGGCAGGGGTGGACAAGAGTGCTATCCCTGGTTGTGTGGTTCTGTTCGCATGGCAACCAATTTCTTCACCAAAATTTTTGGCAGTCGCAATGATCGCCTGCTCAAGCAATACCGCAAGGTCGTCGCTCGCATCAATGCGATGGAGCCAGAGTACGAAAAGCTCAGCGACGAACAATTGCGCGAGAAGACGCAGGAATTCAAGAACCGCGTCGCTGGCGGAGAGTCGCTGGACAACATCCTGCCCGAGGCATTTGCCGTGGTGCGTGAGGGCTCCAAGCGTGTGATGAAGATGCGCCACTTCGATGTGCAGATGCTGGGCGGCATGGCCCTGCATTACGGCAAGATTGCCGAAATGCGCACCGGCGAAGGCAAGACCTTGACGGGTACCTTGCCCGTGTACCTGAACGCGCTGAGCGGCGATGGTGTGCACGTGGTGACGGTCAATGACTACCTGGCCACGCGTGATGCGACCTGGATGGGGCGCCTGTACAACTTCCTGGGTCTGTCGGTGGGTATCAACCTGTCGCAGCTGCCCAAGCACGAGAAACAGGCCGCTTACAACTCGGACATCACCTACGGCACGAACAACGAGTACGGCTTTGACTACCTGCGCGACAACATGGTGCAGGATGCCAGCGAGCGCGTGCAGCGCCGGCTGAACTTCGCCATCGTCGACGAGGTGGACTCCATCCTGATCGACGAGGCGCGTACGCCACTGATCATCTCCGGCCAGGCCGAAGACCACACCGCCGCCTACCTGGCGATGCGCGAAGTGGTGCCACTGCTGACCCGCCAGGAAGGCGAAGCCGACCCCCGCACCGGTGAGGGCGTGACCAAGCCGGGCGACTTCACGGTCGACGAAAAGGGCCACCAGATCCACCTGACCGAGCAAGGCTACGAAGCGGCTGAGCGCATTCTGGCTGAAAAGGGCATGCTGGCCGAAGGTGCATCGCTCTACGACCCTGCCAACATCACTCTGGTGCACCAGCTGTACGCCGCACTGCGCGCCCAGCATCTGTACCACCGCGACCAGCACTATGTGGTGCAGGGCGGCGAGGTCGTGATTGTCGACGAGTTCACCGGCCGCCTGATGTCGGGCCGCCGCTGGAGCGAAGGCCTGCACCAGGCCGTGGAAGCCAAGGAAGGCGTGGAAATCCAGGCCGAGAACCAGACCCTGGCATCGATCACTTTCCAGAACTACTTCCGCCTGTACAACAAGCTGGGCGGCATGACTGGTACGGCTGATACCGAAGCCTACGAATTCCAGGAAATCTACGGTCTGGAGACCGTGGTGATCCCGCCCAACCGCCCCAGCAAGCGCGACGACCAGCTGGACCGCGTCTACAAGACCACACCTGAGAAGTACGCAGCGGCGATCAGCGATATCCGTGAGTGCTACGAGCGCGGCCAGCCCGTGCTGGTGGGCACGACCTCGATCGAGAACTCCGAAATCATCGACGAGATGCTGAAGAAAGAGAACCTGCCTCACCAGGTGCTCAACGCCAAGCAGCATGAACGCGAGGCAGACATCATTGCCCAGGCAGGCCGTCCCGGCGTCATCACCATCGCGACCAATATGGCCGGCCGTGGTACCGACATCGTGCTGGGCGGCAATATCGAAAAGCAGATTTCCGCCATTGAAGCGGACGAGTCGCTGTCCGAGTCCGAGCGCCGCAGCAAGGTCGAAGCCTTGCGTGCCGACTGGAAGGTCGAGCACGACAAGGTGACCGAGCTGGGTGGTCTGCGCATCATCGCGACCGAGCGCCATGAATCGCGCCGTATCGATAACCAGCTGCGTGGCCGTGCCGGCCGCCAGGGTGACCGCGGCTCCTCGCGTTTCTACCTGTCGCTGGACGACCAACTGATGCGCATTTTCGCGGGCGACCGTGTCAAGGCCATCATGGAACGTCTGAAGATGCCCGATGGCGAAGCCATTGAAGCGGGCATCGTGACGCGCTCCATCGAAAGCGCCCAGCGCAAGGTGGAGGCACGCAACTTCGACATGCGCAAGCAGCTGCTGGAGTACGACGACGTCGCCAACGACCAGCGCAAGGTGATCTACCAGCAGCGCAACGAGATTCTGGATGCGGCCGATCTGGCGCCCATGATCGACGGCATGCGCGACAGCGCGCTGGCCGATATCGTGCGCCAGTATGTGCCCGAGCAGTCCATGGAAGAGCAGTGGGATCTGGCCGGCCTGGAGAAGGTTCTTCGCGAAGAGTGGCAGATCAACCTGCCCCTGCAGCAACTGCTGGACGGCGCCGAATCGATCTCTGACGAGGAAATCGAAGAGAAGGTGGTGGCAGAAGGTGCACGCCTGTTCAACGACAAGCTGGAGCAGGCTGGCAAGGAAAACTTCATGCAGTTCATGCGTGCGGTGCTGCTGCAAACCCTGGATTCCAGCTGGCGCGACCACCTGGCCGCACTGGACTACCTGCGCCAGGGCATCCACCTGCGCGGCTATGCCCAGAAGCAGCCCAAGCAGGAATACAAGCGCGAGGCCTTTGAGCTGTTCAGCCAGCTGATCGACCAGGTCAAGACCCAGGTCACCCGCGTGATGATGTCAGTGCAGATCCGTTCGCCCGAGCAGCTTGATGAAGCCACCGAGCAGCTGGAGCAAAGCAATGACCGCACCGCCCATGTGACCTACAGCGGCCCCGATGAGTCGGGTGACGCCGAGGCCAGCGAACCGCTGCCCATGCCTGAAGGCGTGCGTGTGGCCCGCAATGATCCATGCCCATGCGGCAGCGGCAAGAAATACAAGCTCTGCCACGGTAAACTCGCGTAATTACCGGATTGCTTCACCACAACGGGCTTTGACTGGTTCATCGCCCGTTTTTTTCATGGTTCCAAGGAAAAGACTGATATGCCCGTCAATTTGAAAGCCCCAGTAGCGCAGGACCTGGCTCCTGTCGCCGGTATTCGCATTGGTGTGACGGAGGCCGGCGTGCGCAAGGCCAACCGCAAGGATGTGACGGTGTTCTTGCTGGACGAAGGCAGCCATGTCGCTGGCGTATTCACCAAGAACCGCTTTTGCGCCGCGCCCGTGCAGATCTGTCGTGAGCACCTGGCCAGCCACAGCCAGTCCATCCGCGCCATCGTCATCAACACCGGCAATGCCAATGCCGGCACCGGTGCCGATGGCCTGGCCCGTGCCCACGCCACCTGCGATGCGCTGGCCGGTCTGCTGAAGATCGATGCCCAGCAAGTGCTGCCGTTCTCGACCGGCGTGATCATGGAGCCGCTGCCGGTGGACCGCATCACCGCTGGCCTGCCTGCAGCGATTGCCGATGCGCATCCGGGCCACTGGGCCAAGGCAGCCGAAGGCATCATGACCACCGACACTCTGCCCAAGGCGTTTTCCGCCTCGGCCACCGTGGGCGGCAAGACGGTGCAGGTCACCGGCATCAGCAAGGGTGCAGGCATGATCCGCCCCAATATGGCGACCATGCTGAGCTTTTTGGGCACCGACGCAGCCATCAGCCCCGAGCTGATGCCCGCGCTGGCCAAAACCCTGGCTGACCAGTCTTTCAACCGCATCACCATCGATGGTGACACCTCGACCAATGACTCCTTTGTTGTGGTCGCCACCAACCAGGCAGGCAATGCCCCGATCACCGACTGGAACACTGCCGACGGCCAGGCCTTGATGGCCGCGCTGCGCGAAGTGGCTCAGAAGCTGGCGCAGGCGATTGTGCGCGACGGCGAAGGTGCCACCAAGTTCATCCAGATCGAGGTCGAGCAAGGCCGTACCGAAGAAGAATGCCGCCTGGTGGCCTATGCGATTGCGCATTCGCCGCTGGTCAAGACCGCCTTCTTCGCCAGCGACCCCAACCTGGGCCGCATTCTGGCCGCTGTGGGCTATGCCGGTATCGAGGACCTGGACCAGACCCAGATCGAGCTCTACCTGGACGATGTGCATGTCGCCACCAAGGGCGGCCGCAACCCCGCCTACCAGGAGGCCGATGGCCAGCGCGTGATGAAGCAGCAGGAGATCGTCGTGCGCGTGCAGCTGGGCCGTGGCAGCGCATCCACCCAGCTGTGGACCTGCGACCTGAGCCACGACTATGTGAGCATCAACGCGGACTACCGCTCCTGATACCGCAGAGCCAGCGCGCCGGGCTGCCCAAGGCTGGGCAGGTGCCGGCCCCGCTGGCCTTTCCACCTTGTGCGTCTGGATACCATGACCGAGTCTTCCAACTCCCCTTTTTCTCCGCTTGAGCGCCTGGTGCAGCGCGCCGAGCAGCTGATGCAGCGCATCGAGTCCGTCCTGCCCCAGGCGCTGCAGGCGCCGGCCGACTGGAACGATGCCATTGCCTGGCGCTACCGCAAGCGGGCCAACGGCTGTGGCGTGCTGGAGCCGGTGCGCCATGTGGGGGCCATGTCCCTGTCGGATCTGCAGAATATTGACGGACAAAAAGAGAAGATTGCACGCAACACCGAGCAGTTTGTGCGAGGCAGTACTGCCAACAACGTGCTGCTGACGGGCGCACGCGGCACCGGCAAATCGTCCCTGATCCGCGCCTGCCTGCATGCCTATGCGCCCCAGGGCCTGCGCCTGATCGAGGTGGACAAGGCCGACCTCACCGACCTGCCTGATATCGTCGATGTGGTGGCGGGCCGGCCCGAGAAATTCATCATCTACTGCGATGACCTGAGTTTTGAAGAGGGCGAGCCCGGCTACAAGGCGATGAAGTCGATCCTGGATGGATCCGTGTCTGCGGCCACGCCGAATGTGCTGGTCTATGCGACCAGCAACCGCCGCCATCTGCTGCCCGAGTACATGACCGACAACCTGGCCCAGCAAAAGGGCGAGAACGGTGAGATTCACCCCGGCGAAGTGGTGGAAGAGAAGATTTCGCTGTCAGAGCGCTTTGGCCTGTGGGTGAGTTTCTACCCCTTCAGCCAGGACGAGTACCTGCGCGTGGTGGGCCAGTGGCTCTCGGCGCTGGGTGTGGCCGAGGCCGATATCGAGGCTTCCCGGCCCGAGGCTCTGGTCTGGGCGCTGGAGCGCGGCTCGCGCAGCGGCCGGGTAGCCCACCAGTTTGCCCGTGACTGGGCAGGCCGCAGCCACCGCGAAGTGCAGGGCCGCCAGAAAATTGCCGATGTGGCCGATCTGGGCGAAGAGGCCCAGGATTGAAGAAACCGGGCTGCCCGTGCAGCCCATGAAGACCTATGAGCCAGACTGATACCACCGAGACCCGCAGCCATACCGAAGTGGCCGTGGGCGTGCTGATCCGCGAAAGCGACAATGCGCTACTAATTACGAGCCGCCCCCTGGGCAAGCCCCGCGCAGGCTGGTGGGAGTTTCCCGGCGGCAAGCTGGAAGCGGGCGAGACCGTGGAAGAGGCGCTGCGCCGTGAACTGGTCGAAGAGCTGGGCATCCGCATCGACAACTGCATCGCCTGGAAGGTGACCGAGCACGACTACAGCCATGCGCTGGTGCGTTTGCACTGGTGCAAGGTGACGCAGTGGTCGGGTGATTTCGAGATGCGCGAAAGCCAGCAGATGTCCTGGCAGCAATTGCCGCTGACGGTGAGCCCGGTGCTGGAGGGCTCCTTCCCCGTGCTGCAATGGCTGAGCGAGGAGCGGGGACTGCCTTTTGACCCCGCGACTTATATCCAGGCGGCAGAAGCTGCGGTGAAATAAGCAAGGGCAGCACCACCAGGTGCTGCCTTTTCTACAGGTCGGGGTACTCAGTCTTCCAGGCGGGGATCGCCGTAGGGCTGGTCCTGCGGTGGCGATTGTGCCGGCACCCGAAAATCCTCATTGCCCCAGGCGCCCAGGTCAATCAGCTTGCAGCGCTCGCTGCAAAAGGGGCGAAACCGGTTGCTGCGTTCAAAGCTGGAGGGGCCGCCACACTGGGGGCACTGGATGCTGGGGAGCGCGTTGTCTGCGGAAGAACTCATCGGGCCATTGTAGGGCGGCTAGGGACGCTCTGCAAAACCCTCGCCAAGCGGGATGGACGCGGATTGGGATGAGCCGCAAGGCGTCTTTTGCAGTCAATAGCGAGCTATTGACAAGGAGGACAACGCAGCGGATCGCCCGAGTCCGCGTTCAGATCACGGCAGGGAGTTTTGCAGAGGGTCCCTTGGCCTTGCCAGCCCATTCACAGGCGTTTAGCCGATCAAGCGCAAAGCACCATCTCGTACTGGCCATCCTGCGTGGTCAAGCCCAGCTGACCGCTTTCGTTCTTTTGCAGCATGCGGATCGAGATCATCAGGCGGTTGCCGCTGATCTCGGGCACCAGGTTGGAGCTCGGGTCGATTTTGAGGCGCAGCAACTGGTAGATGCGGCCCTGGGGCAGGTTTTGCTGGAACTGGCCACGCACGGTCGCAATGCGCTGCGGCGCACCGGCATCCCGGAAGAGCCGCAACAGCAGGATCAGGGCGCTGGCCAGTGGCGCAAAGCAGGCCGTCCAGCCTTGCAGATCGGCGCGGCGGCTGTGGCTGTCGGCATGCAGCCAGGCATGGTAGCTGGGCAGGTCGAAGGTGCAGGTGCCGCCAGGGATACCGGTGCGGTTGCGGATGGCCATCAGCCACTCGTTCTCGATCAGCAACTGGCTGGGCTTGCCATTTTGGGCACGCAGCTCGCTATGGGCGGCGTCGATCTGGCCAATCACCTTGTCCAGCATGTCGACGGCGATCATCGGGTTGTCGCGGTAGGCATTGAACTGCTGGCGCTGGCGCTCCAGGTCCTTGAGCAGGTCGGTCTTGAGGTCGCTGCGGGAGGCCACATCCATCACCTCGAACAAGGTGGTGATGGCGAAATGGTGGTCGATGTCCGTGTCGCGCTGCAGGAGTACGTCAAGCCGGCGCAGCAAATACTCCAGGCGGAGGTAGGCTCGCACACGTTCGTTGAAGGGGTACTCGTAAGTTATCACGGATCAATCGGGCTGCAGAGGGCGGTAGTTGGCTATCAATTCATTGTATAGGTCGAATACAGCCTCGCCTAGCGCTTGTAACGACAGCGTTTCATTCCACAGCACCCAATCCGCCTTGCGCAGGCGCTGCAGCCGGCTGGCTTGCTGGGCCATGATCGCCTCAATCGCTGCCTGCGTCAGCTGGTTGCGCTGCTGCACTCTGGCGATTTGCGTGCTTTCCTGGCAATCGACCACGATGACCTGGTCCAGGCGCGGGCTCCATTGGCTGGATTCCGCCAGCAGCGGGATATCAAAGACCACCAGCGGCGCATCGGTGGCGCTGCAGGCGTGCTGGTACTGCTGGTCGATCTGTTGGCGGATCAGCGGATGCAGGATGCCTTCAAGCTGCGCCTTGTAGGCTGGATCGCGAAAAGCGGCCTCCCGCATCTGCGCGCGATCGAGTGCACCATCCGCATTGATAAAGTGCGCACCCATCTGCGCCGCAATGGGGGCGATGGCCGCACCGCCCTGCAGTGTGAGCTCACGGGCAATGCGGTCGGCATCGATCACATGGCAGCCCCACTGGGCAAAGCCCTGGGCTACGGTGCTTTTGCCGCTGCCAATGCCCCCGGTGACCCCAATGCGCGGGCGCATATCAGGGCTGCAGCAGGCGGTCGACAATGCCGGTGCCGAACCACATCACCAAAAAACCAGCGCCGGCAAGAAAGGGGCCAAAGGGGATATAGCCGCCTTCGCGCAGGTTGGAGAAGATCTTCATCGCAATGCCGATCACCGCGCCTACGACGGAGGAGAACAGGGCAATAGGAATCAGCGCTTGCCAGCCAAACCAGGCGCCCAGTGCCGCCAGAAGCTTGAAGTCACCATAGCCCATGCCTTCCTTGCCGGTCAGCAGCTTAAAGGCCCAGTAAATCAGCCACAGCACCATGTAACCAATGGCGGCGCCAAACAGCGAATCTTTCAGAGGGACCTCAATCCAGCCCATCGCACTGGCCAGCAAGCCAGCCCAAAGCAGCGGCAAGGTCAGGTTGTCGGGCAGCAAGGTGGTGTCCCAGTCAATCAGCGCCGCCGTCAGCAGCATGGATGCGAAAAAACACCATGCCAAACCGGTAGGGCCCAGGCCCCAGCGGTGGATGCAATAGGCCCAGAGCAGGCTGTTGGCGATTTCCACCACTGGATAGCGGACAGAGATACGGGTGCTGCATTGGCTGCAGCGCCCACGCAAAAACAGCCAGCTGACGACGGGCACGTTCTCGTACCAGCGGATCTGGTGGCTGCAATGCGGGCAGCGCGAAGCGGGGGTCCAGAGATTGAAACGATCGGCTTTAGGCTCAGCCACAGGCGCTGCTTCTGCTGTCTGCGCGCCATCCATCTCCGCCAACATAGCCTGGGCATCGCGTCGCCAGAGGCGCTCCAGCATCAGCGGCAGGCGGTGCACCACCACATTCAAAAAGCTGCCCACCAGCAGGCCCAGCAGGGCAAACAGCCCTGTGTTCAATTGCGCTTCAGACACGGTTACACCACCTGGCCCAGCTTGAAGATCGGCAGGTACATCGACACGACGATACCGCCAATCAGCGTGCCCAGAAACACGATGATGATGGGCTCCATCAGGCTGGACAGGCCTGCAACGGCCTCGTCCACCTCGGCTTCGTAAAAGTCTGCTGCCTTGCCCAGCATATGGTCGATTGAGCCCGATTCCTCACCGATGGCGCACATCTGCAGCACCATCGAAGGAAACACATGGGCATCCGACATGGCGACCGTCAGGCTGGTGCCGGTAGAGACCTGTGCCTGGATTTTCTCGGTGGCTACCGCAAATACAGAATTGCCCGAGGCTCCTCCCACCGAGTCCAATGCTTCGACCAGCGGCACACCAGCGGCAAACATCGTCGACAAGGTTCGTGTCCAGCGTGCCACACAGGACTTTTCAATCAGCGGGCCAAAGACCGGTACCCGCAGCAGCCAGCGGTCCATGGTGCGTTGCATTTTCTCGCTGCGCTTCCAGGCCTGCAGAAAGAAGTAGATGCTGCCGCCAATGCCAAAAAAGATCAGGTACCAGTAGCTCACAAAGAACTCACTGATACCCATCACGACCAAGGTGGGGCCGGGAAGGTCGGCGCCGAACGAGGAGAACACGTCCTTGAAGGCCGGGATCACAAAGATCATGATGATGGCCACCACGACAAAGGCCACGATGACCACCGAGGTCGGGTACATCAGCGCAGAGCGGATCTTGCTCTTGATGGCCTCGGTCTTTTCCATGTAGGTCGCCAGGCGGTCCAGCAGGCCTTCCAGAATACCGGCGGCTTCACCGGCCTCGACCAGGTTGCAGTACAAGGCATTGAAGTACATCGGGTGGCGGCGGAAGGCGGTGCTCAGCGACGAGCCCGATTCCACATCGCTGCGCACATCGTTGAGCAACTTGGTCACGCTGGGGTTGGTGCTGCCGCGGCCCACAATGTCAAAGGCCTGCAGCAAGGGCACGCCGGCCTTCATCATGGTAGCCAACTGGCGCGTGAACAAGGCGATGTCCTTGGGCTTGATGCGCTTGCCTGAGCGCATGCGGCGCTTTTTGATCTTGGACGGCAGAATCCCCTGGCGCCGCAGCGATGCGATGACCTGATTTTCTCCGCCCGCGCGGGATTCGCCGCGCACGATCTTGCCGTTGCGGTCCTTGCCTTCCCACTCATAAACGGCTTCGTTCGATGTTTTCTTATTGACTGTGGTTGCCATTTATCCCTGCCCTCATTGCTTTATTCGTTGGTGACGGCTAAGACCTCTTCAAGAGAGGTCAGTCCCTTTTTGACTTTGTGCAGACCCGATGTGCGCAAGGAGCGGACATTTTCTATGTCGGCTTGCTCCGCAATTTCCAGTGCGCTGCCATCGCGCAAGATGATGCGCTGTGTTTCTTCCGAGATGGGCATCACCTGGTAGATGCCCAGACGACCCTTGTAGCCGTTGTTGCAGGCATCGCAGCCGACGGGCTCGTAGGGCATCCAGGTGCCGTCCAGATCCTCTTCCTTGAAGCCCGCTTCCAGCAGCGCCTCATGGGGGATTTCAGTCGGCCGTTTGCAGATGGGGCAGAGCTTGCGTGCCAGTCGCTGCGCGGTGATCAGGATCACGCTCGACGCGATATTGAAGGGCGCGATCCCCATATTGCGCATACGCGTCAAGGTGGTGGGGGCGTCGTTGGTGTGCAAGGTAGACAGCACCAAGTGACCAGTCTGCGCGGCCTTGATCGCAATGTCGGCCGTTTCCAGATCCCGGATTTCACCCACCATGATGATGTCGGGATCCTGGCGCAGGAAGGACTTGAGCGCCGTCGCAAAGGTCAGGCCGGCCTTTTCATTGACATTGACCTGGTTGACCCCGGGCAGGTTGATTTCCGAGGGGTCTTCTGCCGTGGCGATATTGACCGCTGGCGTGTTCAGAATGTTCAGGCAGGTATAGAGCGACACGGTCTTGCCCGAGCCCGTAGGCCCGGTGACCAGAATCATGCCGTAAGGGCGCTTGATGGCGCTGAGCAGGCGGGCCTTCTCTTCCGGCTCATAGCCCAGCGCATCAATGCCCAACTTGGCGCTGCTCGGGTCAAGAATACGGATAACGATCTTTTCGCCAAACAAGGTAGGCAAGGTGCTGACCCGGAAGTCGATGACGCGGTCGGCGCCGATCTTGAGCTTCATGCGGCCGTCTTGCGGCACGCGCTTTTCCGAGATATCCAGGCGCGAGATCACCTTGATGCGCGAGGCCAGCTTGTCCTTGATGCCTGGGGGCGGCGACGCAATCTCGCGCAGCTCCCCGTCAATGCGGAAGCGGATGCGGTACTGGTGCTCATAGGGTTCGAAGTGCAAGTCCGATGCGCGCATGTTGAAGGCATCGATCAGCATCTTCTGCAGGAACTTGACGATGGGCGCGTCTTCAACCTCGTCACCGTCGTTGCTGGAGCTTTCAGCGTTCACCGACTCGTCATCAATCTCGAATTCATTGAGATTGACGTCGCCAGTGATCATGTCCTGGATGTTGTCACCACCCTTTTTCGCCACGGCTTCCAGCGCCTTGGCTAGTTTGGCATGCTCAGCGATGACCCAGTCCACGCTCAGCTGGGTGGAGAATTTGATCTGCTCGGCCACCGAGTGGTCGGTGGGGTCGGCGGTGACGACCACCAGCCGGTTGCCCCGTTTGGCCAACGGGATGATCTTGTTGCTGAGGGCCAGCTTGGTATCGAGCAGGCCGGTTGCCAGTCGGGTCAGGTCGATGGCATCGAGGTCGACCATGGGCGCGCCATAGACGGTCGAGATGATGGTCGCCACATCGCTGCCGGAAACGGCGCCACTGGCCACCAGCTCACCAATAAAGCTGTTCTTGCTTTTCAGGCTGGTGGCGTACAAGGCTTCCGCCTTGGCAATGGGAAGCTTTCCACTGGCCACCAAGGCTCGGGCGATACCGGGGAGGGCGACGGCTTTTGGGGGTGTGTTGATGTCAGGCATGTAAAGGGGGACGCCTATCGTCGATAGCCTCGCTGCGTAGTCCGGCAAACTGTAGCAGTTGTTCGGAGATTTAACAAAGAAATGCACCCCGCAGGTCGCACCACTGCAGTGGATCTGCGACAGTCTGCGGGATACGCTCAGCCATCCACACCTGCCTCCAGCCTTACTCTCGGCGGTCCAGCAGCTGCGAGGCCAGGGTGGTCAGCGCCTGGGTATAGGCATTGTTGGGCAGCAAGGCGAGGCAGTCGATGGCCTCTTGGGCCTGCAGTGCGGCAGCCGCCCGTGTGGCTTGCAGCGAGCCGGTGTCCTTGACGACCTGCACGATATGGGCCATGTGCGGGGTGGAGCCCTGCTCGATGGCGCTGACAATCATCTGCCTATCATCGGCGCTGGCACGCTGCATGGCAATGATCAGCGGCAGGGTGACCTTGCCTTCGCGCAAATCATCGCCAATATTCTTGCCCATCACGGTTGTGTCACCGTCGTAGTCCAGCGCATCGTCAATCACCTGGAAGGCGGTGCCCAGCGAGCGGCCATAGTTGGCACAGGCCTCTTCCAATTCGGCAGGGGCTTCGGTCAGCACCGCAGCCAGGCGGGCGCTGGCCTCGAAGAGTTTGGCGGTCTTGGAGCGGATGACGGAGAGATAGCCCGCCTCGTCCAGATCGACATTGTGGGTGTTGATCAGCTGCTGCACCTCACCCTCGGCGATGATGTTGGTGGCCTCCGACAGGATCTGCATGACGCGCATGCTGTCGGCATCGACCATCATCTGGAAGGCACGTGAGTGCAGGAAATCCCCCACCAAGACGCTGGCGGCATTGCCAAAGCTCTCGTTGGCGGTGGGTTTGCCGCGCCGCATCGTGGATTCATCCACCACATCGTCATGCAGCAAGGTCGCAGTGTGGATGAACTCAACCACCGCCGCCAGATTGAAATGCTGCTCGCCTCGGTACTCCAGCGCGCCGGCCACCAGCAGCAGCAGGGCAGGGCGCAGGCGCTTGCCGCCGGCCGAGATGATGTAGTGCGATACCTCACCGATCAGCGGAACGGAGGAGCTCAGGCGCCTGGCAATCACGGCATCCACCTGCCGCATATCACCGGCGACGAGGCTCAAGGGGTTGGACGGGTTGGGAGTGTTGGACTCTGACAAGGCGGCTATCTCGGCATTTTAGGGATACCGCATTATAGAAACGAGAGCAGCACCACTTGCAGACATGCCCGGTTGTCCGTCTCGGGGATGCGTTTTATGTCCCCGTTGTGGTGCAAAAACGTAGAGGGTTTGCGTCTTTTCAGACCCCGTGCTACAATCTTCGGCTCTTGCGAAATTTCTTTGCAAGCTATCCCCTTTTTAGAGGTTCTTATGTACGCGGTCATAAAAACCGGTGGCAAACAGTATCGTGTTGCTTCCGGCGAAAAAATCAAGGTAGAACAGATCGCTGCGGACGTAGGCCAAGAAATCGTGATCGACCAGGTTCTGGCAGTCGGCGACGGCGCAGAGTTGAAGGTTGGTACGCCCTTGGTGTCCGGAGCAACTGTGACGGTTACGGTAGTAGCCCACGGCAAGCACGACAAAGTGCGCATTTTCAAGATGCGTCGTCGTAAGCACTATCAAAAGCGCCAAGGCCACCGTCAGCAGTTCACTGAGCTGCAAATCGGTGCGATTGCAGCTTAACAGGAGCTATATCTCATGGCACAGAAAAAAGGCGGCGGCTCTACGCGCAACGGACGTGATTCCAAGCCAAAGATGCTGGGTGTGAAGGCTTTCGGTGGTCAACTGATCAGCGCTGGTTCGATCATCGTGCGTCAACGCGGCACCAAGTTCCACCCCGGCACCAATGTCGGCGTGGGCAAGGACCACACCTTGTTTGCTCTGGTGGACGGCCACGTGTCGTTCGAAACCAAGGGCGCTTTGTCCAAGCACACGGTGAGCATCACCAAGGCTGCTTAAGACAAGACAAGTGTCTTGAAGGCCTTCATTGGCCTTGTCCAAAGCCCCGCGCAGTCGGGGCTTTGGTGTTTTTGGGCCGACCCGCTTGGCGCCCTGGTGCGAGAATAGCGGTTTTGGCAGGGCTGCATGTCTCCACGTGCAGCAGAACAATTCCCGTAATTCCTGTACCAGGGCGGGTGGATAACGACCATGAAATTCGTAGATGAAGCGTTTATTGACATTGCAGCTGGCGATGGTGGCAATGGCTGTGTGTCGTTCCGCCATGAAAAGTACAAGGAATTCGGTGGCCCCGATGGTGGCGACGGTGGCCGTGGCGGCCATGTGTACGCCCTGGCGGACGTCAACCTCAACACCCTGATCGATTACCGCTACTCGCGCCGCCACGAGGCCGAGCGCGGCGAGCATGGCAAGGGCTCGGACATGTTTGGCTGCGCCGGCAAGGACATCACCTTGCACATGCCGGTGGGCACCATCATCACCGACGCGCAAACCGGCGAAGTGCTGTTTGAGCTGCTCAACCCGGGCGAGGTCATCACCATTGCCAAGGGTGGCGACGGCGGCTTTGGCAACCTGCGCTTCAAGAGTGCGATCAACCGTGCACCACGCCAGAAGACCCCCGGCTGGAAGGGCGAGCGCCGCAACCTGAAGCTGGAGCTGAAGGTGCTGGCCGATGTGGGCCTGTTGGGCATGCCCAATGCCGGCAAGTCCACCTTCATCTCGGCGGTCTCCAACGCCCGCCCCAAGATTGCCGACTACCCCTTCACCACCTTGCACCCCAACCTGGGTGTGGTGCGCGTGGGTCCGGAAAAGAGCTTTGTCGTCGCCGACATTCCCGGTCTGATCGAAGGCGCCTCGGACGGTGCCGGCCTGGGCCACCAGTTCCTGCGCCACCTGCAGCGCACGCGCTTGCTGCTGCACATTGTCGACCTGGCACCGTTTGACGAGGGCGTGGATCCCGTCGCGCAGGCCAAGGCGATTGTGGGCGAGCTCAAGAAGTACGACGAGGAGCTCTACAACAAGCCGCGCTGGCTGGTGCTCAACAAGCTGGACATGGTGCCCGGTGATGAGCGCGCCGCCAAGGTCAAGGACTTCGTCAAGCGCTACAAGTGGAAGGGCCCTGTCTACGAGATCTCGGCGCTGACCCGTGAAGGCTGCGAGCCGCTGATCAAGGAGATCTTCCAGTTCGTGCACAAGATGCAAAAGGCCGAGCAGGAGCCCCAAGAGGTGGATCCGCGCTTTGCTGCAGGCGCCGAGCAGGAGCAACCTGACTTCTCGGACGACCCGCGCTTCTCGTCGCCTGACTGAGCGGCAAGGCTTGCACTCTAGATTTCTTATCGATTGATAGCTGCTTGCGCTTGCCAGGCGGGCGCAATGCCGGAAAAAGCAAAAATGGCATCGAATGTTCTGCGCGACGCACGTCGCATCGTCGTCAAAGTCGGCTCCAGTCTGGTCACCAACGAGGGCAAGGGCCTGGACGAGGGCGCCATCACGGAATGGAGCCGCCAACTTGCCGCCCTGGTGCATGGCGAAGGTGGTGCCAGGCGCGAAGTGATCATGGTCTCCAGCGGCGCCGTCGCCGAAGGCATGAAGCGCCTGGGCTGGCAGCAGCGGCCCAAGGAAATCCATGAGCTGCAAGCCGCTGCCGCTGTAGGCCAGATGGGCCTGGTGCAGATGTACGAGACCAAGCTGCGCGAACAGAACCTGGGCAGCGCCCAGGTGCTGCTGACCCATGCCGACCTGGCCGACCGCGAGCGCTACCTCAATGCCCGCGTCACCTTGCTGACCCTGCTGCAGCTGGGTGTGGTGCCGGTGATCAACGAAAACGACACGGTGGTCAACGACGAAATCAAGTTTGGCGACAACGACACCCTGGGTGCACTGGTGGCCAACCTGGTCGAGGCCGATGCGCTGGTGATTCTGACCGATCAAAAGGGCCTGTACACCGCCGATCCCCGCAAGAATCCCGATGCCGAATTTGTGCACGAGGCACAGGCCGGCGATCTGAAGCTGGAAGCGATGGCGGGTGGCGCAGGCTCGGGCATTGGCAAGGGCGGCATGCTTACCAAGATCCTGGCGGCCAAGCGTGCGGCTGGCTCAGGCGCATCCACCGTGATCGCCTGGGGCCGCGAGCAGGACGTACTGCTGCGCCTGGCTGCAGGTGAGGCCATCGGCACCCTGCTGGTGGCCGATACCCACAAGAACCAGGCGCGCAAGCAGTGGATGATGGACCACCTGCAGATGCATGGCTATGTGACGGTCGATGACGGCGCTGCGCTGAAGCTGCGCGGCGAAGGCAAGAGCCTGCTGCCTATCGGCATGGTGAGCGTGCATGGTGAGTTCTCGCGCGGCGAGGTGATTGGCGTGCGCGATCCGCAAGGTACCGAGCTGGCTCGCGGCCTGGCCAATTACAGCAGTGCTGAAGCACGGCGCTTATGCCGCAAGCCATCGGCTGAATTCGAGCACCTGCTGGGCTACACCGGCGAGCCCGAGATGCTGCACCGTGACAATATGGTGTTGACGGGGCATTGATCACGCCGCTAGCGGTGGGTCTACGCCTGCCGCGCAAGCACAAAAAAGCGTCCCGAGGGACGCTTTTTGTATGTTGGCTACTCGTCAGTGCTCAGCCGTTTTGGCGTGGATCACGCCCGGCATTGCCCGGATCCGGGTCAAAGCTGGCACCAGGCGGTAGCTCCATCTCCTGCATCATGCGCAGTGGCGAGTGGTAGCTGACCACGGTGGTGGTGGTTACCGATACCTGCAAGGTCTCAGTTGGTGCATGCTCCGACTCATGCATTTCACCATCGCGCGTACGCGCATTGCTGCGTAAATAGCGGTTGCGCGGGTCATTGCGTGGCACAAAACGCGACAGCTCGGTCAGAGCCATCTCGTAGACGCCGCGCTTGAACTCCACCACCACATCCAGCGGCACCCAATAGTCATTCCAGCGCCAGGCATCAAACTCCGGATGGTTGGTGGCGCGCAGATTCAGGTCCCAATCGTGCCCCGTTAACTGGAGCAAAAACCAAATCTGCTTTTGTCCGCGATAATAGCCTCTGGCATCGCGGCGGATGAAGCGTTCGGGCACCTCGTACCGTAGCCAATCCCGCGTTCTAGCCACAATACGTACATGCTCCGGTCGCAAGCCCACTTCCTCATGCAGCTCTCGAAACATCGCCTGCTCGGGGGTTTCTCCACGGTCGATACCACCCTGCGGAAACTGCCAGCTATGGGTGCGGATGCGCTTGCCCCAAAACACCTGATTGCGCTGGTTGAGCAGGATGATGCCGACGTTTGGCCTAAAGCCATCTCGGTCCAGCATAATCTAACCCCAATTTTTTAAACTGTGTCCATTATGCCTGCGCCTTGAAGCCATCTTCAAGGGGGCAACTACTAGGTCCATTGTCATAGACTATGAAAGCTTCGCAATTTCTCATCTCGACCCTGAAAGAAGCGCCTGCGGACGCTGAAATCGCCAGCCACCAGCTGATGACCCGCGCCGGCATGATCAAGAAGCTCGGCGCCGGCATCTACAACTACATGCCCATGGGCCTGCGCGTGATCCGCAAGGTCGAGGCCATCGTGCGCGAAGAAATGAACCGCGCTGGCGCCATCGAGGTGACCATGCCCGTGGTGCAGCCGGCCGAGTTCTGGCAAGAGACCGGCCGCTTTGACAAGATGGGTGCCGAGCTGCTGCGCATCCAGGACCGCCACTCGCGCGACTTTGTCATCCAGCCCACTAGCGAAGAGGTGGTGACCGACATCGCGCGCCAGGAGTTCAAGAGCTACAAGCAGCTGCCCAAGAACCTCTACCAGATCCAGACCAAGTTCCGCGACGAGCGCCGCCCCCGCTTTGGCCTGATGCGTGGCCGCGAGTTCATCATGAAGGACGCCTACTCCTTCGACAAGGACCGCGACGCCGCACAGATCAGCTACCAGACCATGCGTGCCGCCTACAAGCGCATCTTTGACCGCTTTGGCCTGCAGTACCGCGCCGTGCGCGCCGACAGCGGCGCCATCGGTGGCGACCTGAGCGAAGAGTTCCAGGTGATTGCCGCGACCGGTGAAGACGCGATCGTCTATTGCCCCAACAGCGACTACGCCGCCAATATCGAAAAGGCCGAAAGCCTGGCGCCTACCCAGCCCCGTGCTGCCGCCGCGCAGGCCATGGCCAAGACGGCCACGCCTGGCAAGAGCACCTGCGCCGATGTGGCCGCGCTGCTGGACCTGCCGTTGGCCAACACCGTCAAATCGCTGGTGCTGGCCACCGACGAGACCAATGACAAGGGCGACATCCTGAGCTCCCAGGTATGGCTGCTGCTGCTGCGCGGCGACCATGACATGAACGAGATCAAGGTCGGCAAGGTCGAAGGCCTGGCCAACTTCCGTTTCGCGACGGTGGGCGAGATCGAAGAGCACTTTGGCTGCCAGCCAGGCTACCTGGGCCCGATCGGCGTGAAAAAACCCGTCAAGCTGGTGGTGGACCGCGACGTGGCCGTGATGGCCGACTGGGTTTGCGGCGCCAACGAGGCCGACTACCACTTGACCGGTGTGAACTGGGGCCGTGACCTGCCCGAGCCTGCCGTGGTCGCCGACCTGCGCAATGTGGTGGCGGGTGACCTTTCGCCAGACGGCCAGGGCGAGCTGGCCATTGAACGCGGTATCGAGATCGGCCATGTGTTCTACCTGGGCACCAAGTACTCCAAGGCGATGAAGGCCACCTTCCTGGCCGAGAACGGCAAGCCCAGCGAGTTCGAAATGGGCTGCTACGGCATTGGCGTGACCCGCCTGCCCGCTGCGGCCGTGGAGCAAAACCATGACGAGCGCGGCATCATCTGGCCCGACGCGATTGCGCCTTTCACCGTGGTGATCTGCCCGATCGGCATGGACCGCAGCGAAGCGGTCAAGACTGCGGCTGAAAAGCTACACGCAGACTTGTTGGCCGCTGGTGTCGATGTGATACTGGACGACCGCGGCGAGCGCCCGGGCGCGATGCTGGCCGATTGGGAGCTGATTGGCGTGCCGCACCGTGTGGTGCTGGGCGACCGGGGCCTGCAAGAAGGCATGGTCGAGTACCAGCAGCGCCGCGAGACTGCAGCCACCAAGGTGCCTGTGGACGAGGTGTTCAGCTTCATCACCAGCCGCTTGGCCTGATGCGGGCCATGGGCTGCCAACGCAGCCCATGCCGCCAGGCGCCACACCACAATAGTCACAGAGGGATCGATCGAGGATGTCAGGCTCACGCATTGCTTTACCTGCGGGCGTATCACGCCGCGCGGCCATGGCATCGCTGTTGGCGGGGCCCGGCGCCTGGCTGGCGGCGCCGCAGGCTGCGCATGCCGGTGGCCAGCTGGAGGAGCCGCTGATCGATTCGGTGCGCTCGGCGCTGACGGCCGCCATTGGCAGCGCGGCGCCACCGGAGCCCGTGTTTGTCTCGACCGAGGCCAAGATCGTCTACTTGCGCTGGCTGGGCGCGATGAGCGACCGCCTGCGCCGGCGCAAGCCCGATTGGGAAGTGCGCCGCGATTTTCTGCAGACCGTCTGGTACGAAGCCCGGCGTGCACGCCTGGATGAATCGCTGGTGCTTGGCCTGATCCAGGTCGAAAGCGGATTCCGCAAGTTCGCCATGTCCAATGTCGGCGCCCGTGGCTACATGCAGGTGATGCCGTTCTGGACCCGGGTGATCGGCGATGGCGACCCGGCCAAGCTTTTCCACATGCAGACCAATCTGCGCTTTGGCTGTGTGATTCTGCGCCACTACCTGGACCGCGAAAAGGGCGATCTGTTCATGGCATTGGGCCGCTACAACGGCAGCCGCGGCAAGGACACCTATCCCAACCTGGTCTATGGCGCGCAGCGCCAGTGGTTGTTTGAGAACAAGATCGAGGCCTGAAATCTGCCCACTGCCAGCGCTGCAGCAAAAAGATAGCCACCGCATGCGGTGGCTTTTTCATGGGCACTGCAGCCTTGCTGGGTCTTAGGCCGCCAGGCTGTTGGTGGCTGGCGGTACCGGCGTATCTGGCACCTTGTTCGGGTCCACCATGGTGACCAGCACCTGGTCGATGCGGTAGCTGTCCACATCCATCACCTCGAACTGGTACTTGCCCCAGACCACCTTGTCGGTGCGGCGCGGGATGCGGCGCAGCATCACCATCAGAAAGCCGCCCAGGGTTTCGTACTCGTCAGCATGTGGCAGGTCGTCCAGCAGCAGGGCCCGCTCCACATCCTCGATCGGCGTGATGCCGTCGATCAGCCAGGAGGTCTCGTCGCGGCGCACGATCAGCTCCTCATCGACCGGCCCCATCAGATCGCCCATGACGGTGCTCATCACATCGTTGAGCGTGACCACGCCGACCACCAGGCTGTATTCATTGACGATGATGGCAAAGTCCTCATGCGCCTGGCGGAACTGCTGCAGCACCTCGGCCAGGGTCAGCCGGTCGGGGATGACCAGGGCCTTCTTGACCAGGCCTTCGTCGCGCAGCTTCATCGGCAGGTTGTTCAGCGCGCGCTGGAACAGGTCCTTGGCATCCACATAGCCGACCACATGGTCGATGTCACCGGCACAGACCGGGTAGGTCGAAAACGGCTCTTCGGCAATGCGGGCGCGGATGATGTCGTCGCTGTCGTCCTGGTAGAAGAAGGCGATGCGGTCGCGCTGGGTCATCGCCGAGCCGACAGTGCGCGTATCAAGCTCGAACAGATTGGCAATCACCTGTTGCTCCTGCGCGGCCAGCACGCCGGCTTTGGCGCCGGCCTCGGTCATTGCCAGAATGTCTTCGTAGGTGATTTTTTCATCGCGGATGGTCGACAGGCCCAGCAGGCGAAACAGGCCATCGGCCGCCTTGCTGTAGAACCAGACCACGGGCTTGAAAATGGTCATGCACCACTGCATGGGACGCGACACGCGCAGCGCCAGAGCCTCGGGCTCGGCCATCGACAGGCGCTTGGGCAGCAGGTCGGCCAGCAGAATGAACAGAGAGGTGACCACGGTGAAGGAGAACAGAAAACCGATGGTCTGCGCGGTGGCGGGCTCCAGCCAGCGGCTGGCAATGCCCGACACAAAGGGGCTGAGCGCTCCCTCGCCCACAATACCGCCCAAGATGGCCACCGCATTCTGGCCCACCTGCACCACGGTGAAGTACTCACCGGGCTGCTCCTGGACCTTCATCACACGCTCTGCACGCGGGTCTCCGTCATCCACCATTTGCCGCAAGCGCAGGCGGCGCGAGGCGGCCAGCGATATCTCCGCCATGGAGAAAAAGGCGCTGAAGCTGATCAGCAAGGCAATGACAAAGAGACTCTGCGTAAGATTCATAGATATCCGTGTGGGAGCAGTGCAGACCGGCTGCTCACATTTTTCGGCAAAAGCGGTGGCGGCGCGCGGGGCGCCGCCGGTTTGAATCAGTGTTCAATGGTCGCATGCCCGTCTGGCGACTGGCAAGTGCTTTTGGCAGCAGAGGCTGCAAGCCCACAGCTGGTGGGCGATGCGCGGAGATTGCTGCTGTGCCGAGCTTACCTTAGCCGCCCGGCTATGGCCGCTGGCAAGGCCATTGTGTGTCGCCATCGCGCCGCTATGCATCGCCGCCTGGCAGGGCAGCCGGGCGCAAAAAAGCCGCCTCGGAAGTGAACTGCACCCCAAAAGTTGGACACCAGTCCAACCAATGGGGTGTTTTTCATGACGAAATACGATGAGAGCTTCAAGCTCAAGATGGTCCAGAAGTATCTGGGAGGAGGGATAAGCAACAGGGCCTTGGCCG
>NZ_SOAL01000009.1 GCF_004364775.1 Comamonas sp. JUb58 | reverse complement strand
ACAGTGCGGCCTAGCGGGTCGGTGACTTCGCTCAGGTGGCCGTACTGGTTGTATTTGCGTTTAATGGTGCTTCCGTCAGCCCGGGTGTGTTCTACGAGGCGCTGCAGCCCTGCTTCACCTTGAAAGATGTATTTGTCGACGCGGCCCAGGCTGTCCGTGACGACACATGTTCGCCTCGGCTGGCCATCCACTTCGGGCAGCTCTTGGTAGTCAAACTTGTAGTCCAGGCCTTCCTGGTTGCGTTGCTCGATGGCTTGCCCGCCTGGCTCATATCGGTCATAGGCATAGTGGTGCTCCGGCCCGCCGCGTTCCTGGTGGGCAATCATCAAATGGTTGCGCCAGGCAAAGCGGCGCACGACCTGGCCGTGGCGGTTGGTGACGGAGGTGAGGTCGCCTTGTTCGCTGTAGCTGTACTGCACCAAGGTGGTGGGCTCGGTCTGCAGCATGGGGGCCAAAGGGTCGCGATACAGATCTACCTTTGACAGACGCACACCGCTGTCGGCTTGCCAGAAGAAGTGCTCGTCTTCGTGCCCATCTTCGTCAGTGCTCTTATGGTGAAAGTGCTGGGCATCCTGCGCGGCAATCGCCTGCGTGTAGTGCAGCTGATAGCCCCGGCCCACGCCATCGTCGATGGTGGTGATGCGCTCCTGGCCCAGCACCTTGGTCCAGTGGTAACGTTGGGAGCGGCCCAGCCGGTCTACCTTGCCCAGCAAAATCCAGTTTGCATCGATATCCGGCTCGGTCACCGTGACCGGTTTGCCTGCGGTCTTCTGTTCATGGATATCTTTGCGTGCCGCTTCAATCGCCTGCCAGTTCGCCGGGCCAAACACCCAGACGGTATCTCCTCTGCCATTGGCCGCCAGGATCATCAAATCCCCGCAAGCCATATCGCGCCGGATCCAGGAGAAGCGACCCTGCCACCACAAAGGTGCCTGTTGGCTGCGCGGGGGTGGGGCTTCAAAGCTATCTGCGGCGCCCGCCTCGGTGAACTTGGCAGGCCCAGTCATGGCTGCAAGATCGTGCGTCAGATGGCCCGGATGCGAGCCCGAGCGCAGCAGCCAGATATCTTCGCTGGGGCTGTAGATCGACTCCCCTGCTGCCAAGGCATCAAAGGTGATCGTGCGGCCCTGGCTGTCGTGCAGCAAGGTGGCGCTTGCTTCCACCTTGATGCGCAAATCCATGGGAAGGCCCCAGCCATAGCCCAGCACCCCGCAGTGACCGCCGTGCTGCGCGTTCACGTAGCTGCTGTACTGGCGCTGCCAGACCAGGGGCATGGCGCCCGGTAGAGCGAAGTCCAGGTCAGAAGACCCAGACAATACTTTGGCACCCAGCTGCGGATTGACGGGATTACCAACCGTCGAGTCGGCAGCTTTGCCATCCGGACAAACTGAGCAAGCCACCCCGCCCTGAGTGCCTATCAGGACGGTGCGCGAACCGGTGACGATTCGCGCGTATTTGACCTTGTCATCTATTCGAGCTGCTGGCTTTCCTGACATGCGAATTCCTATCGAAAATTGAAGAATGATAGTTCATAACTAACAAATCAACAATGTCGATAGGAAGAAAGATCGCTGGCCTGGCAGCAGTAGTGGCTACATCGGCAGACGCACCAACGACAGGTCAGAACCCATGCCCGATTTCCCGCCAAGGCTGAGTCGGCAGGCCGGCTACGCCGACCCGCATTGCGAACACGCAGCCCGACAGCGGCAGCTGGGCCAGCTCGTCGCGGCTGCGGCCGTGGCGGGCGGAGGTGACGTACAAGGTGCGGCCATCGCTGCCGCCAAAGCAGGGCATCGTGGGGCAAAGCGCCGGAGTGTAGTGGTTGGCGAGGATGCGGCCCTGCGGGGAGATCTGCAGCACGCGGCCGCCCTCGTACATCGCGCACCAGTAGTTGCCTTCAACGTCGACAGCGGCGCCATCGGGCCGGCCGCCGTAGCCGGGCTCGCCCGGTGTCCAGCCCTCGGGCTTGCTGTCAAAACGAATGAAGACCTCGCCCTCACCTTGCGGGTAGCCGCTCACATCGCAGGCAAATTTCCTGACCGTGTGGCTGGGCGTATCGGCCCAGTACATGGTGCGGCGGTCGGGCGACCAGGCCAGGCCATTGGCGTTGGAGACGCCATCGAGCACCTTGCGCACCGTCGTGGTGCCTGTCAGGCCATCGACGCAGTAGAGCGCGGCCACCGGTTGGCGCGGGCCGCTGGTCGGCTCGTGGATGGTGCCTACCCAGAAGCGGCCCTGGGCATCGCAGCGGCCGTCGTTGCCGCGCTCGGTGGCGGGGTCGATCGGCAGGTGGGCGATCTCGTGCAGGGTACCGCCCCAGTGGGTGGCGCGGCAGATGCGGTCGCGCAGCACCACGATCCAGCCATCCAGCGCGCCGCCGCTGCGGGCCGGCGCCATGCAGCCGGGCTCGGCGGGCATGTCCCAGCGGTCCATATAGCCCGATCCGGGCATCGTGCGCCACAGCTGTTTGCCAGCCACATCGACGCCATAGAGAACACCACCGCTGGCTTGCCAGAAAGGAGACTCCCCCAACGCAAAGGGCTGACTGACCACGGTATGCCAGATCATGGCGTTCCTTTGATAAAAAATTGCATGGAAAACCCTAAGCATTATCTGTGCCACCGGCTTGCCGCAAGACAGGCTTATGGAATATATGACAGCGGCAAGGCGGTGGTGAACTTCAGCTCTTCCATCGCAAAGCTGGACGACACATCCAGCAACTGGGTATCGGCAATCAGGCGCTTGTAGACCTTGTCGTAGGCGGCGATGTCGGGCACCACCACGCGCAGCAGGTAGTCCACCTCGCCGCTCATGCGGTAGAACTCCACCACCTCGGCAATAGCAGCCACCGCCGCGCGAAAGCGCTCAAACCATTCCTGGCTGTGCGTGCTGGTGCGCACTGCGACAAACACCGTCACGCCCACATTGACCTTGTCGCGGTCCACCAGTGCCACCTGGCGCTTGATGACCCCGGCCTCTTTGAGTCGCTGGATACGGCGCCAGCAAGGTGTGGCCGACAGCCCGACCTGGGCTGCCAGTTCGGCGACCTGGGTTTCGGCATCGGCCTGCAGCAACTCCAGCAGTTTGCGGTCAATAGAATCCAATTTCATTCTTTGCCAATTTTTTGGAATAGAACTCCATTATTCTGCAGCAACTGCCGAATTTTGCGACTGTATTCCCCGGCCCGGCCTCGACAATTTGGGCATGGAAATCTACCTCGACGCCAACGCCACCACCCCCGTCCTCCCCCAAGCCCGCGCCGCCGCCCTGGCGATGATGGCCGATGCCTATGGCAACCCCAGCAGCATCCATGGCAGCGGCCTCAAGGCCCGCGCACTGCTGGACGAGGCACGCGCGGCAGCACGCCAGGTGCTGGGCGTGCCCAGCGGCCAGCTGCTGTTCACCAGCGGCGCGACCGAGGGCATCCAGACGGCGGTGCTGTCCGCGCTGAGCGCCCTGCGCCAGCGCCGCGAGGCAGGCGACAGCAGCCCCATGCAGCTGCTCTACGGCGCGACCGAACACAAGGCCGTGCCCGAGGCCCTCAAGCACTGGAATGCCGTGCTCGGCCTGCAGCTGCCGGTCACCGCCATCCCCGTGGGCATCGATGGCCGCCATGACCTGGCCTGGCTGCGCGCGCAGGCGCCATCGGCAGGCCTGGTGTGTACGATGGCCGCGAACAACGAGACCGGCGTGGTCAGCGATCTGGACGGCATTGCCGATGCGCTGCGCGGCAGCCCGGCGCTGTGGCTGGTCGATGGCGTGCAGGCGCTGGGCAAGCTGGCGCTCAACCCGGTTGAGCGCGGCATCGACTACGCACCGTTCTCCGGCCACAAGCTCTATGCGCCCAAGGGCGTGGGCATGCTCTATGTGCGTAAGGGCGCGCCCTTTACGCCGCTACTGGCCGGCGGCGGCCAGGAAGGCGCACTGCGCGCCGGTACCGAAAACATGGCTGGTATTGCCGCACTGGGCGCCGTGCTGCGCGCATTGCAGGACGGCGGCAGCTTTGCCAGCGCTGCCACGATGGCCGACCACCGCAGCCAGCTGGAAGCGGCGCTGCGCAATGCCTTTGCCGGCCTGGTGTTCAACGCGCCGCCCGCGCTGTGCCTGCCCACCACGTTGAACTTCTCCGTGCCGGGCCTCAGCGCCAAGCTGCTGCTTGATCTGTTTGATGCCGCCGGGCTGCGGGTCAGCGGTGGCTCGGCCTGCAGCGCCAGCAAGGCCCAGCCCAGCTATGTGCTCGAAGCCATGGGCCTGCCCGCCTGGCAGACGGCTGCGGCGGTGCGCATGTCCTTTGGCGCGGCCGATTCGGCCGAGATGATCGCCGAAGCCTGCCAGCGCATCCGTGCCTGCGGCGCCGCACTGCGCGCCAACTGCCTGGTGGAGGCGCCTGAAGACACCGCCCATGGCGCCACCCCGCTGCTGACGCGCTTTGTCGTCGATGGCGCCTGCTGCTACCTGCTGGCCGATGCCGCCAGCCAGCGCTGCGTGGTGGTCGATCCGCTGCCCGAGCTGGTCGAGCGCCTGGCGCAGTGGCTGCGCTGCCGGGGCTACACCCTGGCCGCCGTGCTGGACACCCACAGCCATGGCGACCACGCCTCATCGGCGGCCGAGTTGCGCGCTGCCGTGCCCGCTGCGCTGCTAGCCGCTGGCGCGGTGGATGCCCTGGGCTGGCCCCAAGGCGCCACGCAGATTGCGCTGGGCGCCTACCGCCTGAGCCGCCTGGCGCTGCCCGGCCATACCGAAGATTCCACCGCCTATCTGCTGCATGAAGGCACGCAGCTGCAGCTGGCCCTGGTGGGCGATACGGTGCTGCCCGGCGCGCTGGGCCGCAGCGATTTTGCGCAGAGCGCGCCGCAGGCCTATGCAGGCAGCCTGCGCCTGCTGGCGGAGACCGTGGGCCCGCAAACCCTGCTGCTGCCCGGCCACGACTATGACAACCGCTTTGCCTGCACCCTGGCCGTTGAGGCTGCTGCCCAGCCGCTGCTGGCCGGCGTGCTGCAAGGCCAGCTGGATGCCGCCGCCTTTGCCGCTGCCAAGGCCGCGCTAGAGCAGGACCTGGCCCCCACCGCCTACCAAACCATGGCCTGCGGCGCCCGTGTGGATGCCGCTACGCCCACCGTATGTGTGGAGCTGCCGGTGGCCCATGCCCAGGCGCTGCAGCAGGTCGGCAGCGCCGCGCTGCTGGTGGATGTGCGCGAGCCCTATGAGCAGCAACTGGGCCAGGCGCCGGGCATGGACGATGGCGCCAGCAGCCAGGCTGTGCCGCTGTCGGGCCTGCTCAATGCACTGCCGCGGTGGCTGGCCCTGCCGGCCGATACCCCCGTGGTGTTCTACTGCCGCAGTGGCAACCGCAGCGCCCAGGCCGCCCATGCATTGCGCCGGCTGGGCCACCACCAGGCCTTCAGCGTGGCCGGTGGCCTGGCGCTGTGGCCAGAACGCGCTGCTGCAACGATCTAAACGGTGTTTTATGCGCCAGCACGGCGCATAAAAAAAGGCCGGCCGGGTTGTGCACCCGTCCGGCCCCCCAAGGAGTATCCGCAAGAATCAACGTCCGTAGGCCGCTTCGCCGTGGGAGGTGATGTCCAGGCCTTCGCGTTCGGCTTCTTCCGTCACACGCAGACCACCGGTCAGCAGACCAGCCACCTTGTACGAGATCCAGGCTGCCACCGCAGACCAGACGATGGTGATCAGCACGCCCTTGGTTTGCACCCAGATCTGGTGGGCCATGTTGTAGCCTTCTGGCTCGACACCACCCAGGCTGGAGGCGCAGAACACACCGGTCAGGATGGCACCCAGGATACCGCCCACGCCGTGCACACCGAAGACGTCGCAGGTGTCATCGACCTTGAGCAGGCGCTTGAGACCGGACACACCCCACAGGCACAGAGCGCCAGCGAGCAGACCCATCACGATGGCACCCATGGGGCCGACAAAACCGGCTGCCGGGGTGATGACCACCAGGCCACCGACGGCACCCGAAGCGGCACCCAGCATCGAAGGCTTGCCCTTGTGCAGGGTTTCGCAGACCAACCAGCTCACACAGGCTGCGCCGGTGGCCACAATGGTGTTGATGAAGGCCAGACCAGCGATACCGTTGGCAGCACCTGCCGAGCCGGCGTTGAAGCCGAACCAGCCCACCCACAGCAGCGATGCGCCCACCATGGTCAGAGTCAGGTTGTGGGGAGCCAGCGCTTCGCGGCCAAAGCCCAGGCGCTTGCCCAGCACATAGGAGCCCACCAGACCGGCCACACCGGCGTTGATGTGCACAACGGTGCCACCGGCAAAGTCCAGCGCGCCATCCTTGCCCAGCAGACCACCGCCCCAGACCATGTGGGCAATCGGCAGGTAGCTGAAGGTGAACCACAGCACCGCGAAGATCATCACGGCGGCGAACTTGATGCGCTCGGCAAAGGCACCGACGATCAGCGCCACGGTAATGGCGGCGAACGTGGCCTGGAACGAGACGAACACATACTCAGGCACGGTGGCCATCGCACCCGACAAGGTATCGGGGGTGATGCCCATCAGGAACACCTTGCCGAAGTCGCCAAAGAAGTTGCCTTCGCCGGAGAAGGTCAGCGAGTAGCCGTAGATGGTCCACAGCACGGTGATCAGCGAAAAGATCGTGAACACCTGGGCCAGCACCGACAGCATGTTCTTGCTGCGCACCAGACCGCCGTAGAACAGCGCCAGACCCGGGATGACCATCAGGATCACCAGCATGGTCGAGGTCATGATCCAGGCGGTATCGCCTGCGCTCAGAACGGGAGCTGCTGCATCGGCCGCAGCCGCGTTGCCCGCAGTGGCCAGTGCCACCGCCGCCAGCCCTGCCAAGGAAAGTAGTCGTCTCATGTTGTTCACACCTTCAAGATAAATTGGCTTGTTGCGCGCGCCTTGCCAGCGCGGAGCGCTGTTTTTTTAGATAGCGTTCGGGCCGGTTTCGCCGGTACGGATACGCACCACTTGCTCCAGCGGAGAGACAAAGATCTTGCCGTCGCCGATCTTGCCGGTGCGCGCTGCGTTCTCGATGGCCTCGATCACCCGGTCCACCAGGTCCTCGGCCACCGCGATCTCCAGCTTCACCTTGGGCAGGAAATCCACCACGTACTCAGCGCCGCGGTACAGCTCGGTATGGCCCTTCTGACGTCCAAAGCCCTTGACCTCGCTCACCGTGATGCCTTGCACCCCAATATCGGACAGCGCCTCACGCACTTCATCGAGCTTGAAGGGCTTGATCACCGCCACTACCAGTTTCATGTTCATAGGTTCTCCTGTCGTCACTTATTGCAGCGGCGCTGCATCAAAAAGCCTTGGTCAGCGACACGATCGCGCGACCCTTGTTCACAAAGCCAAAGGCACCGGTCTTGTTGGCGCCCACCCAGGCGGCGCTCAGCGAGAAGCCGTCACCCAGGTCATAGGCACCGCCCACGCTGTAGTCCAGGTAGTTGGGCACGCCCAGGTCCTTGATGTCGCTGGAAAAGCGCGTGTAGCCCACGGCCAGCTTCAAGGTCGTCTTGGGTGCCACTTCCTGGGCGAATGCCACATTCAGGTAGCCGGTGTTGCGGCCCTTGTACGTGCTGTCGTACTTGGTGCCGGCCCAGCCAAAATAATCCTTCGATACGGTGTGCGAGTACTTCACGGTCACGGGACCGTAGGTGCCCGAGCCATACAGTTCGGTGGTATTGCCCAAGGTGTTGCCGGGGTAGACATAGGTCAGCAGACCCAGATCCCAGTCCACATCGGCGGCCTTGAACTTGTAGCCACCGTAGAAATCCATCTCCAGCTTGTTGTTGTCGAGCCAGTCGACGGTGGAGTTCCAGTTACCCACATAAAAGCCGCTGTCGCCAAAGGCGTAGTCGATCCCTCCCTGGAGCGCAGGCTTGACCCACTGGGCACTAGAGGACTTCTGGTCCTGACCGCGGAACTTGTAGTTCGTGGTCGCGCTCACGTTGGCGGTCAGCTGCGCGCTTGCCACCATCGGCAGCGCCAGAAACGCTGCACCCGCCACCACCATCCAGCCTCTGTTGCTCATTGCCATTGCCACACTCCTTGTTGATGAATTCGACCCATCCGTTTGTGGCAAGCACAATGCACAGAGCGTGCCAATCTCCGCGCCACCTGCTGCGTTGTGCGCACCAGACAAGCGCGGCGCGCTATGTTTTTTTGCAAATGCTTACGTTCTGAGCCGCAACGGGGCGCTCCGGGGTGATCGGCAGCAGGCGCGGACCGGGGGCCAGGCCGCCCCGGGCTGTCGCCCCTTGTCCCCAAAACCGACTTTTGCGATGCTGGCTGCAGCCGTGCCTCCAAGAGGTGCTTAGCAATGCACCAAAACGGTGCGTAACCACAAGGAAGCCAGCCCATGAGTCTCGCCGTGGTGCACAGCCGGGCCCTGGTCGGGCTCACCGGCCATCCCGTCAGCGTCGAAGTCCATCTGGCCAATGGCCTGCCCAGCTTCACCCTGGTCGGCCTGGCCGATCTGGAAGTGAAGGAAGCCCGCGAGCGCGTGCGCTCGGCGCTGCAGAACAGCGGGCTGGAGTTTCCGCACAACAAGCGCATCACCGTCAACCTGGCCCCGGCCGATCTGCCCAAGGAGTCGGGCCGCTATGACCTGGCCATCGCGGTCGGCATTCTGGCGGCCAGTGGCGCCATCGATGCGGAGCGGCTCAACCACTACGAGTTTGCTGGCGAGCTGTCGCTGTCGGGCGCCCTGCGGCCGGTGCGCGGCGCGCTGGCCGCCAGCATGGATCTGCACCAGCGCGGCCAGCATGTGCGCCAGGTGCTGCCCCCGGGCAGTGCAGAAGATGCCGCCCTGGTGCCCGATGCCGAGGTCTACCGCGCCAGCCACCTGATGGACGTGGTGCAGCACTTTGCCCCGCAGGCCGCCAATGCCGAGCCCGATGCAGCGCCCAGTCAGTGGCAGCGCATGGCCACCCAGCCCATGCCAGCCGAGGCGCCCGGCGCCGACATGGCCGATGTCAAAGGTCAGACCGCCAGCAAGCGCGTGCTGGAGATCGCCGCCTGCGGGGGGCACAATCTGCTGATGCTGGGCGCACCGGGCGCCGGTAAATCGATGCTGGCCCAGCGCTTTGCCGGCCTGCTGCCCGCCTTGACGGTGGCCGAGGCGCTGGAGAACGCCGCCGTACACAGCCTGGTCGGCGCCTTTGATGCCCGCAGCTGGGGCCAGCGCACCACCATGGCGCCCCACCACACCGCCAGCGCCGTGGCCCTGGTGGGCGGCGGCAGCCCGCCCCGGCCCGGCTCCATCTCACTGGCCCACTGCGGCGTGCTGTTTTTGGATGAACTTCCTGAATTTCCGCGCAGCGCACTCGAAGCACTGCGCGAGCCGCTGGAGACCGGCCAGATCAGCATCGCCCGCGCCGCGCAGCAGGCCACCTTCCCCGCCCGTTTTCAGCTGATCGCCGCGATGAACCCCTGCCCCTGCGGTTTTCGGGGCTCGCGCCAGCGCGCCTGCCGCTGCTCGCCCGACCAGGTCAGCCGCTACCAGGCCCGCATCAGCGGCCCCCTGCTCGACCGCATCGACCTGCACCTGGAAGTCAGCCCCCTGCCGGCCGATGAACTGCTCACCGCCCCAGCCGGCGAATCGACCGCCGCCATCCGCGAACGGGTGACCGCGGCCCGGGCCCGCTCACTGCAGCGCCAGGGCATGCTCAACCAGCAGCTGCAAGGCCAGGCGCTCGATGCCCATTGCCAGGCCGAGCCCGCCGCACTGCAACTGCAAACCGCCGCCGCCCAGCTTGCCTGGTCGGCGCGCGGCATCCACCGCAGCCTGCGCGTGGCCCGCTCGATTGCCGACCTGGCGCAGTCGGAGACCATCAGCCCGGCCCATGTAGCCGAGGCGGTGCAGTACCGGCGGGCGTTGTTGGGTACGAGCGGCATGTAGCCAGCGCATGCCGATGCCCGTGCTCATGCCCACCCTTATGCAGAAAACGCGTTTGCTAAGTCAGAAAAATTAGTTCCTCCCGCAACGCTGCCTTTGCACAATCCCCCCTTTTGCGCCACGCAGCCCTGCTGCGACCGGCGGGTTTTAGAAAGCGGATATGGGTGTGAGCAAATTGGGCCAGTGGCGAGTCTTGGGCGTGGCGATGGCCTCGATGTGTGTGGTGGCCGGTGCCCATGCTGCAGGCGCAGCCAGCGCCCCCAGCGGCGCTCCCATCCGTATCGGCCTGCTGGCCCCACTGACGGGATCGGGCGGCGCCTACGGCAAGGAAGAGGAAACGGCCGCCAAGGCCGCCGCTGCCCATATCAATGCCCATGGCGGTGTGCTGGGCCGGCCCTTGGAGATCGTGGTGGCCGATGACGAGACCACGCCAACGGCCGGTGTGTCGGCCGCGCGCAAGCTGATCGATGTCGATGGCGTGGTGGCGATCACCGGCGTGTGGAGCAGTGCCGTGGCACTGGCCGTGCGCCCGGTGGCGCTGGAGAAAAGCGTGGCCTTGCTGCCCGTGGGTTCGGCCGATGAGCTGACCGAGGGTGACAACAAGGGCCTGGTCTGGCGCTTCCAGACCAATGGCAAGAACTGGGGCCAGGCCTTTGCCAATGTGGTCTACAAGGATGGCGCGAAGACGGCCTCCATCCTGGTGCTGCAAACGCCCTTCACGCTCAGCACCGTCAAGCCCTTTGCCGAGCGCTTTACGCAGCAGGGCGGCAAGGTGCTCGACACCCTCTACTTCAACCCCAACCAGCCCTCGTACCGGGCCGAGGTGGAGAAGATCTTCAGCAAGAAGCCTGATGCGGTCTTTCTGCCCAGCTACATCCCCGAGTTCAGCGCCATCGTGCGCGAGATTTACCGCAGCGGCTACGAAAGCAAGCTCTACACCTTCAGCCATGCGGCCGACAGCGGCGGCAAGTTTGTGCAGAACGTGGGCAAGGCCGCCGCAGAAGGTGTGAACCATGTGCAGGCCACGCCGGTGGGCAACAACGCCAGCTACCAGCTCTACCTGAAGCAGACAAAACAGCCCGAAGGAACCATCGTCGCCTTTGGCGCCAATGTGTTTGACGAGATCAATGTGCTGGCGCTGGCCATCGAAAAGGCCAAGAGCGCCAAGGCGGCCGACTTCAGCAAGGAAATCGCCAACGTGGTCAACACCAAGGGCCCCGATGTGCACGACCCCGTGCAGGGCCTGCAGCTGATCCGCGAAGGCAAGCCTTTCCGCTACTCCGGCGCGACGGCGGACTTCCGCTTTGCGCCCAATGGTGACCAGGTGGACCTGGACTATGGCCACTACCGCGTGCTCAATGGCGTGAGCAAGCTGGTGGGCACCACCAAATGAGCCTGCAGACAGACGATCTGCTCTCGGTTCAGGATGTTCATGTAGGTTTTGGCGAATTCACCGCGCTGGACGGTGCCCACCTGCGCATTGCGCGCGGTGGCATCACCGGCATGGTGGGGCCCAATGGCGCGGGCAAGTCGACCTTGTTCAATGTGCTGGGCGGCCAGCAGGCGCACCAGGGCGGCCGGGTGCTGTTCGATGGCCAGGACATCACGCACTGGTCCGTGCACCGCCGTGCCCAGGCCGGGCTCACCCGCACCTTTCAGATCTCGCGCGAGATGGGCGCGCTCACGGTGCTGGAGAACCTGCTGCTCGCCGCCCCGCAGCAGCCCGGAGAAAAGCTTTGGCATGCGCTGCTGAACAACGCTGCCGCGCGCCAGCATGAAGCCCAGGCGATGGCGCAGGCCCAGGCCCTGCTCGAGCGCGTGGGCCTGTGGCGCCTGGCGCATGAGCGGGCCGACAGCCTCTCGGGCGGCCAGAAGAAACTGCTGGAGCTCTGCCGCGCGCTGATGCTCAAGCCCCGGCTGGTGCTGCTCGATGAGCCAGCGGCCGGCGTCAACCCGGTGCTGGTCGGCGAGATTGCGGACTTCATCCGCAGCCTGCAGGCCGAAGGCATGAGCTTCGCCATCGTGGAACACAACATGGACATGATTGCCGCCCTCTGCGACCCGGTGTATGTGCTGGCGCAGGGCAAGGTGCTGACCCAGGGCAGCTTTGCGGAGGTCTCTGCCCATGCGCAGGTGGTCGAGGCCTACCTCGGAGGTGTGGCATGAGCGCCGAACTCCGTCTGGACAACATCGTGGCCGGCTACGGCGCGCGCGCCGTGCTGCATGGCGTGAGCCTGGATGTCGCACCCGGCTCCAGCCTGGTGGTCGTTGGCCCCAACGGCTCGGGCAAATCCACCCTGATGCGCGTGGTGACCGGGCTGATCCGCCCCCAATCGGGCCGCGTGCTCTGGGATGGCCGCGACATCACCGCCATCGACGCGCCAGGCCGCGCGCGCCTGGGGCTGGGCTATGTGCCGCAAGAGGCCAATGTGTTCCGCAACCTCTCGGTGCTGGACAACCTCAAGCTCGGCCATGAGTTCATCGCCAGCGGTGGCGCCAAGGCCTTGCGCCAGCGGCTGGATGCGGTGCTGGCGCTGTTTCCCGAGATCGTTCCCAAGCTGAACGTGGCCGCCGGCTTGCTCAGCGGCGGCCAGCGCCAGATGGTGGCCATGGGTGCGGCGCTGATGCCCTCGCCCCGGCTGCTGGCGCTCGATGAGCCCTCGGCCGGTCTCTCACCCTTGAATGCATCGCGCCTGTTTGAGGTGGTGCAGCGCGTGGCGCAAACCGGCGTCACCTTGTTCATGATCGAGCAGAACACCCGCCTGGGTCTGGATGCGGCCGACCAGGGCCTGGTGCTGGTAGCCGGCCAGGTACGGGCGCGCGCGCCCAGCCAGGAGCTGCTGGCCAACGGCCAACTTCAAAGTCTTTATCTGGGGGCGCACTGATGCTGGCGCAGCTCATCTTCAACGGCCTGGTCTCAGGCCTGCTCATTGCGTTGCCAGCCTTGTCGCTGGCCCTGGTCTTCAGCGTGCTGCGCTTTGCCAACTACGCCATTGGCGCGATGGTGACCACCGGCGCCTACCTGGTCTATGCCTTCAACGGCCCGCTGAACTGGCCCTTGCCGCTGGCGGTGGCCGCCGGCATGGCGCTGAGCATTGCGCTGGCACTGCTGCTGGACCGGCTGGTGTTTGCGCCGCTGCGCGGGCGCTCAGGCGTCACCTTGCTGGTGGCCTCGATCGGCCTAGGACTGGTGCTGGAAAACCTGGTGCGCCTGGTCGCCGGCAATGCGCCACGCGGCTTTGGTGTGGAGATCGCCCGGCCCGCGCGCCTGCTCGGTCTGCGCGTCAACCAGGAGCAGCTCATCACCTTGGTCTGCGTGTTGGCAGCGCTGGCTCTGGTGTGGCTGGTGTTCCGCTTCACCCGCCTGGGCCGGGCGATGCAGGCCGTGGCCGACAACCCTGATCTGGCGGATGTGCGCGGTATCTCGCGCAAGAAAGTGACGGCCACCGTCTGGGCGTTGGCCGCCGCAATGGCCACCTTGTCGGGCGTGCTGATTGGCCTGGATTCGAATGTGGACCCGCAAATGGGTTGGAACTACCTGTTGCCGGTCTTCACTGCCGCCATCCTGGGCGGCATCGGCAGCCCGATGGCGGCGGTGGCGGGCGCGCTGCTGCTGGGGGTGACCGAAGAGCTGGCCACCCTGTTCCTGCCGCCCCACTACCGCACGGTGGTGGCCTTTTTGGTGATGGCCTTGTTGCTGCTGCTGCGGCCGCAGGGTCTGTTTGGCGCCAAGTGGGTGCGCAAATGACAAGCTATCTGATTGCAACCCTGGTGCTGGTGGTCATTGCCACCTTGTCGGGCCTGGCGCTGAACCTGCAATGGGGCCTGGGTGGCCTGGTCAATTTTGGGCTGTTCGGCTTTTACATGCTGGGCGCCTATGCCTGCAGCCTGCTGGAGATGCAGGGTGTGCCGCCACTGGCCGCCATGCTGCTGGCCCTGCTGCTGACGGCCGCGGCCAGTGCCCTGGTCAGCCTGATCTCCGTACGGCTCAGCGAAGACTACCTGGCCATCGTCACGCTGGGCTTTGCCGAATCGCTGCGGCTCTTTATCAGCTACGAGGAATGGCTGACCCGGGGCACGCTGGGCATTCCCAACATCGTGCGGCCCTTTGCCGATCTGGTGCCCGGCGCCTGGCGGGATCTGTTTTTTCTGGGCTTTTGCCTGCTCTGGCTGGCGCTGGTGTTCGTGGTGCTGCAGCGCCTGGCGCGCTCACCCTTTGGCCGCCTGCTGCGCGCCACGCGCGAGGACGCGGGCGTGGCCGAGGCGCTGGGCAAGAACGTGCTCTGGGTACGGGCGCGCAGCTTTGCGCTGGGCGGCGCCATCCTGGGCATTGCCGGCAGCCTGCACGCCTTCTACTACACCTATATCGACCCGACCCAGTTCACCACCATCCTGACGGCCTATGCCTTCATGGCCGTGATCCTGGGCGGGCGCGGCAGCCATGCCGGCGTGCTGGTCGCCGGCTTCACGGTGATCCTGCTGCTGGAGGGCAGCCGCATGCTGGCCGGCGTCATCCCCTGGCTCGATGGCGCACAGCTGGCCGCCATCCGCCTGTCGCTGGTCGGCGTGCTGCTGCTGGCGATGCTGATCTTCAAACCCAATGGCCTGCTGCCGGAATACCGGCTCGGCCCCCGCTCTCAAGAAAGCTGACCATGACCCGAATCACCCGCAAATCCCGCGACGACCTGCCCGCCGCAGAGCAACCGCTGTGGGACCGCATGCTGGCCGCTGGCGACTTTGCCGACCAGGCCGGCGTCATGGCGCAGCGCCTGCCGATCTTCTCGCAGACCTGGGCGCTGCTGCTGCAGCTGGGCCAGGAGGCGGTGCTGCCCAAGCGCTACACCGAGCTGGCCATCGTCACCGTCTCGCTGCTCAATGAATGCGAGTACTGCATCGACCACCACGGCCCCAAGCTGCTGGTCGAGGGCCTGTCGGCAGAAGGCGTGCAGAACCTGTTGGACTACGCCAACCACCCCGAGCTGAACGAGCTGGACCGCCTGGTTGTGGAGTACGCCATCGCCGTGACCCGGAACTGGAGCCAGACGCGCGACGAAATCTTTGCGCGCCTGCACCAGCACTTCAGCGAAGCGCAGATTGTCGAGCTGACCTGGCGCACCGCGCTGTGCGGCGCCTTCAACCGCTTTAACGACATCCTGCAGGTGCAGACCGCGCCCCTGGCCAGCCCTGCGGCCAGCGTGGCCGCTGCGCAAGTCTGAGCACCTGGAGAGATTCCATCGCATGAGCAGACAGCCCCGGCGTGAACTGCGCCTCAACAGCTTCCAGATGGCTGCGCCCTCCCACAACTGGGCCGGCCTGTGGAAGCACCCGCGTGACAACCAGGCGCAGTACCACCAGTTGCGCTATTGGGCGGACATGGCCCGCACCGCAGAGCGGGGCCTGCTCGACGGCATCTTTATCGCCGATGTGTTTGGCATCTACGACGTCTACGCAGGCAATGCCGATGCGGCCCTGGCGGCCGGTGCCCAGTCCCCGCAGCTGGATCCTACGATGCTCATCTCGGCGATGGCCCTGGTGACCGAGCACATCGGCTTTGGAGTGACATCGAGCCTGAGCAACGACCACCCCTTCTCCTTTGCGCGCCGCTTCAGCACGCTGGACCACCTGACCAACGGCCGCCTGGGCTGGAACATCGTCACCGGCTACCTGGAAAGCGGCGCACGCGGCCTGGGCCGCGACAGCCTGCGCGACCATGACGAGCGCTACGAGGTGGCCGAAGACTTCATGGCCGCGATCTACCAGCTTTGGGAAGGCAGCTGGGAAGCCGGCGCTGCCGTGCGCGACAAGAACAGCGGCGTGTTCAGCCACCCCGAGCGCGTGCATGCGGTGGCGCATGACGGCCCCTACTACCGCGTGCATGGCCGTGCACTGGCCGAGCCCTCGCCCCAGCGCACGCCCTTGCTGTACCAGGCCGGAAGTTCCACGCGCGGCCAGCAGTTTGCCGGCCGCCATGCCGAGGCCTGCTTTATCAACGGCCCCACACCCGCAGCAGCTGCCAAATCCGTCAAGGCCTTGCGCGCCTCTGCCCAGCACGCCGGCCGCGATCCCTACGACTTGCTCACCCTGCTGGGCGCCACCGTGATCGTTGCGCCCACCAGGGCCGAGGCCCAGGACCTGCGCGACGAATACCGCCGCTACCTGGACAGCGCCGGTCAGCTGGCGTTGGTCTCGGGCTGGACCGGCATGGACTTGTCAAAGCTCGACCTGGACGATGTGCTGCCTTTTGCCAAGACCAATGCCATCCAGTCCACCGTGGAGCACCTGACCCGCAACACACCACAACCGCCCAAGGTCCGCGATCTGCTGGATTTCAGCCCCGTCGGCGCGCGGGCGCCGGTCTTCATCGGCTCGCCCGTCGATGTCGCCGACCAGGTGGCCCACTGGGTGGCCGAGAGCGATATCGACGGCTTCAACCTCGTGCGCACCGTCATGCCCGAGAGCCTGGACGCCATCGTCGACCTGCTGATCCCCGAGCTGCAAAACCGGGGCATGTTCAAGACGCGCTATGCGGAAGGGACCTTGCGCGAAAAGCTGTTCCCGGCAGGGGGCAAGCTGCTGCCGGCCAGCCACCCGGGCGCGGCTTACCGGCGCTGATTTTTGCAGTGCAATGGGGCTTGGCACTTCAGCGCAGAAGCATGCGCCGAGGCGCAGCAGATGCGGCCATGGATGCGCGAGACCACCATGGGGCAAAGATGGCACATGGCACGCGAGCTAAGAGCGTGCTGCCTTGGTGTTGGCGCCGATAGACCCCGCGATGTCGCTCGCTTTGGTTGCACTGATGATGCCCTGGTAGTCGCCCACCCGAGCCAGAAACATTGACGCTTCCTGCGCCACTCGGTCAATCGTGGTGTCAACCTCGATGCTGCTCAGCTGCGCCTCCGCCCCCAAACGCTGGAGATGCGAGCGCCTGATGGTCAAAGCCTCCCCCGCGACATCCATCTGGTGGTAGCCGTTAGGTCCTCTGTTGAAGGTGAGGTCGTACGCGGGTGAAAGCTTCCAGGTGCCGTCCTGGCACATTCGATAGGAGAAATTCTTCCCGTGGTCGTCTCGGTTGTTGAAAATGACATTGAACACCGCACGCTCAAACGCCTTGTGGACTTCCCGCACATCCTTGGTGAATATCCTCGTCGCTTGGATCAGCGCACTGTAGCCAATGCTTGCGGGTTGCCGAAAATCTGCCCCCACGAAGGCCGCGAGCGTATGAATAGGGACCTTATGACCCCCTTCCCTGTCAAATCGCTGGATGCCGAAGGCCGACAGGTCGCCACCCAAGTCCATCCACAGGGTTTCAGGCACCTCTATCCCGCAGCGACGTGCCGACTTACAGTACAGGTCCTCTATCGCGCAAACCTCGCTGGGCTCATGCATGGCGGGGAATTTGACCAGCCAGGGGCTGCCCCCGTGCATGGGTACGGTGCTTGCTCTTTGATGCTTCGTGTCGATGTACACAAGTGCCTTGGGGCGCGCGCCGTGGGGAGAGCCGCCCACCAGCGCAAGCTGCTTTAGAAGCGCTGTGTCCTTGTCCTCCAAGACAAGCTGCACTTCTCGCGCCAATTGCTCCAAGGGGATAGGTGCCGCCTCTGACGCATCCAGGCCGCTCGCCGGCTCGAAGGCCATTGCGCCCATGGCTGTGTTTCCGATGTAAGCCAGCCGGTCCAGGACCGACAGTCTAGAAGGCTCCAGCCCCCGCTGGCGGAAGAGCCTGTCCATCAGCAGCAAGCCCCAGCCATCTGGCAAGGAGTCGTAGGCGGGCCCGGGCAGTCCCATTTGGTGCTGAAACAGCACTTTGGAGAAATCCCGCCCCCGCTGCAACGGCAGCAGATACGGAGATAGCTCAAGCCCGCGCTGGAAAGCCGCCTCGGTGTACTCAAAGATAACGGGACTGCGAAGGTCGGCGGCACCCAGGGTAGCCCAGTGGAAGCGCTCTCCCCAGCCTTCGTAGAACACATTAATCTTTTGCACCATAGGATCCTTTCGGATGTCGGACGCGAAGCGGCAGCGCGGCAGCTTTTTCAAGCTCGGCGATCGTCCGTGGTTGGTAGATGAACAGGTCCTCTAACTGTATGGCGAGGCCAAGCACTTGTACAACCGCGATGACCGTCTCAAAGGAAACGTTTTTTCCCGTCTCCAGGTTCAGCACGGTCGCTTTTGACACGCCTACTCGGCTGGCGAGCTCGGCTTGGGTGAAGCCTTGGGCAATGCGATGCTTGCGCAAGCGCCCCGCGAGTTCGGCAGCGATTTGTGCCGGAGCATACAGTCCAAGATTCATTATTTTTCTCTTTAAGCAAAATAATAACGTTTAAGACCTAATATTTTAAGTTTTAGACTTCAGCCAGTCAAACATCGACCCGGCCTTGTTTCCAGTGGCCGAGGCTGGGCAGAACCGGCGGGCGCTGCTGGGTCATCACGGGCTTTGCAACCTGGACAAGAGGCAGCCTCCACAGATAAAACAACCCCCATCGCCCGGCAACAGGCGATGGGGGTTGGTACGTCAACGCAGACAGCCGCTTCAGGCTTCCGGCATCAGCGGCTCGCCCAGGTTCAGCATCAGGCGGTTGGCCCAGGCAAAGATGGCGTCCGAGTGCAGGAGGTCCAGCACCTCGCCGTCGTTCAGGCCCTCGGCCTTGAGCGCGTCGATGTCGGCGGCGTTGATGGCGGCGGGCTGCTCGGTGATCTTGATCGAGAACTGCACGATGGCCTTTTCACGCGCGGTGGTGCCGGCGGTGGCGGGCTGCTCGAAGACCTGGGCGATGGTGTCGCTGCGCTTGGCCAGTTGCTCAAAGCGCTGCGCATGCACCGAGGCGCAGTAGACGCAGCCGTTGATGCGCGATACCACCGTGGAGCCCAGCTCGCGCTCGGCCCGCGAGAGGCCGCCGGGCGCATACATGATGGCGTTGAAGGCGGTGGAGCGCTCGCGCAGGATCAGCGGCTGGTGCACCAGGAACAGGTAGTAGTCCGAGGTCTTGGCCTTGGGATGGCTCTCTTCCAGCACGGCCATCTGGTCGGGCGTGGCCTGGTCGAGCTGGACCACATCCAGCCAGGCCTTCCACTCCAGCGATTCGTTGGTGAAGCCGTGGGCGCGGATGACCTGGGCGGGTTGGAATGCGGCGGGCGTGCTCATGCGGTGGCCTTCTCGGATGCTTTCATGGCTTGCAGGCCGGCCACAAGGCGGACCTGGTAGGAGAGAAACGCGATCAGCTGCGACAGCGCCACGACAGCCGGGGTGCTGATGCCAGCGGCTGGCAGGGTTTCCAGCGCGGCCTTGTCGCCCTCGATCGGGTTTTCGATCAGGGTGCGGGTGAAGGCCAGGATGGCGGCCAGGCGCGGGTCTTGTGCGTCCTGGGGCTGGCCGGTCTCGGCCACGGCGATCAGCGCGGCATCCACCGGCAGCTGCTGCAGGCGTTCGCTGTAGTGGGCGACCAGCTCGGGGGCAGGGGTGAGGCGGCAGGCATAGAGCGCGACCAGCAGGCGCTCGGCCAGGCTGATACCCGGCAGCGCCGGATCAAACAGGGCCTGGTAGCTGCCCTGGGTGGCGGCCACCACCTTTTCACGCTGGTGGCGGGCCGCATAGGTACGGCTGCCCGGTGCCAGACCGACCAGCCGGTCGATCAGGTCCTCGCTGGGGGATGTGGACATGCAAGACTCCTTGGTTATGTTTTTGCAGCGCCGGCCCGGGCCGCCACTGCGCGTTCTAGAAACTGCAGCACGCCCTGCCAGGACGCGGCATCGGCATGGGCGTTGTCGGGCGGGTTGCCGCCGCCGGTGCTGACCTTGCCCGAGACCGGGTGGGCATAGACCAGCTGCGTGGTCGGCACATAGGGGAACAGGATGGCGTGGCCGGCGCGCTCGAAGTCCAGCCACTGCACATCGTGCGGGTGCTGCACCTCGGCGAGCTTGTCGCGCACCATCTGCGAATACACGCTCGACGGCCAGGAGCCATCGTCGGTGGCCGACAGCAGCATCACCGGACCCTGGATGCGCTCCACCGGGATGCGCGCGCGCGCCACGGCCTCGGCATCGCACAAGGCAGTGCGCATCGCACGCTCATGGCGGTGGGGCGATGGGCCTTCGTCAAACGGTGCCCAGCTGGCGGTGCGGTTGTTCTCCCAGATGTGGGTGAGCGGCTTGCCGTCCAGCAGCCAGGTCGGGCCTTCGCGGCCCACCTGCGGGTCGCAGGCGTTCTGGCCGCTGTGCACGAAGGCGCTGGGCACATAGCCCACCACGGCCGATACCTGCTGTGCAAAGGTGGCCCCCAGCAGCAGCACCAGTTCACCGCCGCGCGACTGGCCGCTGAGCGCGACAAAGTCATGCGCCGGTTGCACCGTGCGGCGCAGCCATTGCAGGCCTTTTTCAAAATACTCCAACGGGGTGTTGGAAATGTAGGGCGACAGGCCCGGCGCCTTGAAATAGGCCAGCGCAAAGGCCGCATAGCCGCGCGATGCATAGAGCGCCGCGCGCGGCTCGTTGATGCCGCCGCCCGAGCCGTTGACGATCATCACTGCCGGGTGCGGGCCGGGGCCAACGGGCAGGTAGAGGGTGCCGACCAGGCCGTCCTCGCGCACCTCGCGGCGGGTCACGCCGGGGGCTGCGAGCTGTTGGCTGAAGCGGGCCTGCGCCTGCGCAGTGCCCGCGCTGGCTTGCAAGCTCGTCACCAACGCATCCGTCACCGGCTGGTTGAACAGCTCGCGGCTGGTGGATGCCACCGGGCTTTGCGACCAGACCAGGCCCATGCCATCGACACCGGCATAGCTGCCGGAGACGGGTGCATCGCGGTTCAGATCAACCGTACCCTGCGCATCGGCGATGAAACGCGCCTGCGCGCGCCACAGCACGCCGCTGCGCGGGGTCTCGGCGCTGATCTCCACCGCCTCACCGGGCTGGGCGCCTTCGATACGGATGTGGCGCGCCACATCGATCAGCGCGTCCGCCTGGTCAATCGTGATGGACAGCTGGGCCATCAGGGCGCCACCTTGGTCACCATGGATGCGGTGGTGCGGTCGCTGCTGAACGGGGTGACCTTCAGGCCCTTCTTCGCGGCCCAGATATTGCGGTAGTGGAACAGCGGGATGATGCCCACATCATCGGACACCACCTTGGCCGACTGGCGCAGGATGCTCTCGCGCTTGGCCATGTCGAACTCTTCGGTGGATTCGGTCAGCGCCTTGTCCACAGCCGGGTTGCTGTAGTGGCCCCAGTTGGAGGCGCCCAGGCCCTTCTTGGCATCGACCGTGGCCAGCACGTTCACCAGCGCATAGCTGGCCTCACCGGTGCCATTGCCCCAGGCGAGCATGCTCATCGCATATTCGTTCTTGTTGGCGCGGCCCGAGTACACGGCCCATGGCACCACCTCGACCTGGGTCTTCACGCCAATGCGGGTCCAGAACTGGGCCACCACCTGGGCCGTTTCCGGGCCTTGGGGGTAGCGGTCGTTGGGCACATGCATGGTCAGCTTGAAGCCTTCGGGGAAGCCGGCATCGGCCAGCAGCTTCTTGGCCTTGGCGGCATCAAAAGGAATGTTCTTGATGTCGGGGTTGTAGCCATAGGTGTTCTTGGGCATCCACTGGTTGGCCTCGGTAGCCGCGTCCTGCAGGATGCGGTCCACGATGGCGCCCCGGTTGATCGCCAGGTTCAGCGCCTCACGCACGCGCTGGTCCAGCAGCGGGTTCTTGGGCAAAGGCTTGCCAGCGTTGTCGGTGATGAAGGCATTGGGCGCCGGGTTGAAGCTGGGTTGCAGCAGCATCACGCGCAGGCCGTCGTAGGGGTAGACGGTGACGTTGGGCGCATTCTTCAGGCGTGCCAGGTCGGAGACCGAGACCTTGTCGATCACATCCACATCGCCCGCCAGCAGCGCAGCAGTGCGCGATGCGGCATTGTTGATGTAGCGGTAGTTGACCTTGTCCCAGATGGCCTTGTCACCCCAGTAGCCATCGTTGCGCTGCATCACCACGCGGTCGCCCGGCGTGTAGGAGACCCATTTGTAGGGGCCCGAGCCAACCATGGCCTTGCCCGAGTTGTAGTCTTCGGTGGCCGACTTATCGCCCACATGCTTGCTGACGATGTGCACCGAAGCCAGGTTCAGCGGCAGATCGGGGTTGGGGATATTGGTCTTGATGATCAGCGTGTGCGGGTCCTTGGCAGTCACCGATTCGACGGTGCGCAGGTAGCCGGCAAAGGTGGCCACGCTGCCGGGCACGGCGCGGGCGCGCTGGTAGGAGTAGATGACGTCTTCGGCGCTGAAGGCCTTGCCGTCTTGCCACTTCACATCGGTGCGCAGCTTGAACTCCCAGGTCTTGGGGTCCAGGTTCTTCCAGCTCGCAGCCAGGCCAGGCTGCAGCTTGTTGTGGTTGTTCTGTACCAGCAAATCCCAGAAGTGCAGGTCCACCGAGCGGTCGCCGGCGTGGTTGTTGAGCTGGGGATCCATCGACGAGACCGGGTCGGCAAAGCCGATGTTCAAGGTCTGCGCATGGGCAGCCAGGCCAGCGCCCATCAGGGCAGCGGTGAGGGAAGAGACGATGATGCGTTTCATGGCGAACTCCTGGTGAAACTGTGAAAACGGTGCAATCAAATACGGAGAAAAAGGCGGCACGCTGGTGAGCGTTCAGGCGTCGTTCAAATGGCAGGCGCTTTGGTGCTGGATGGCGATGCCCTTGAGCTGGGGCGCCTCCACCTTGCAGCGCGGCATGGCACGCGGACATCGGGGGTGAAAGTGGCAGCCGCTGGGGGGGTTGAGCGGGCTGGGGATTTCACCCTGGATGGCCGAGTAGGTCTTGTGGCGCGCGTTCATGTTGGGCACCTCGGCCAGCAAGGCCTGGGTGTAGGGGTGGTTGGGCCGGGCAAACAGCTCTTCGACCGGTGCGGTCTCGATCACGCGGCCCAGGTACATCACCACCACCCGGTCGCAGATATGCTCGACGACGCCCAGGTCATGGCTGATGAACAGATAGGTCAGGTGCAGCTGCTCGCGCAGATCCATGAACAGGTTCAGGATCTGCGCCTGGATGGACACATCGAGGGCGGCCACCGCCTCGTCGCAGACCAGCATGCGCGGCTGCACGGCCAGTGCGCGGGCAATGCCGATGCGCTGGCGCTGGCCACCGCTGAACTGGTGCGGGTAGCGGCTACGCAGCGCCGGGTCGAGCCCGGCGCGCTCCATCTGCGCGCAGACATAGTCATCAAAACCGGCCTTGTCGACCAGGCCATGGATGCGGGCTGCCTCGCCAACGATCTCATCCACGCGCAGGCGCGGGTTCAGGCTGGCGTACGGGTCCTGGAAGATCATCTGGATGCGCAGGCGCTCGGCATGGCGCTCGGCTGGCGTCAGCTCGGCCAGCGGCTTGCCGGAAAAGCGCACTTCGCCATCCGACGGGGGCAGCAGCCCGGCCGCCATGCGGCCCAGGGTGGACTTGCCGCAACCGGATTCGCCGACCAGGCCCACCACCTCACCGGGGCGCACCAGCAGATCGACATGGTCGACCGCGCGGGTAACGGGGTGGGGCTTTTCCAGCCCCAGCTTTTGCAGCATGCGTCCGCCCAGGCCGGGCTTTTGCTCGCCAAAGCGCTTGCTGACCTGGCGCAGCTCGACCACCGGGGTGTCTGCCGCGCTGTCGGCTGCTGTGGTATTCGTCATCTCGTTCATACGCGGGCCTCCAGGCCTTGCGGCGCGGTGGCACCCAGGGTGCTGGGGGCGCTGGCGGTCAGCGCCGGGTGAAAGCAGCGCACCAGGCGGCCGGGCAGCGGCTCGGTCTGCTCAGGCTGGGCCTGGCAAGCAGCGGTGGCGCGGGCGCAGCGCGCCGCAAAGGCGCAGCCCGGGGGCAGCTGCAGCATATTGGGCGTCATGCCGGGAATCTGCTGCAGGCGGCTGCCGCGCCGGTTGTTAGCCGGCAGGCTGCCGATCAGGCCAGCGGTATAGGGGTGCAGCGGGCTGTCCAGCACCGCATCCACGCCGCCCTGCTCAACGATGCGGCCGGCATACATCACCGCCACTTCGTCCGCCAAACCAGCCACCACCGACAGGTCGTGCGTGATCCAGATCAGCGAGGTGCCCTGCTGGCGTGCCAGCTTCTGTACTTCGGACAGGATCTGCGCCTGGATGGTCACATCCAGCGCCGTCGTGGGTTCGTCGGCAATGATCAGATCGGGCCGGTGCAGCATGGCGGTGGCAATGGCCACGCGCTGGCGCATGCCGCCCGACAGCTGGTGCGGGTAGGCCTGCAGGCGCTCGTCGGGGCTGGCAATGCCCATCATCGCCAGGGTCTCGCGGGCGCGGTCACGCGCCTGGGCCTTGCTGGCCGAGCTGTGGGCGCGCACCGCTTCGATCATCTGCGTGTCCACGCGCAACACGGGGTTGAGCGTCATCATCGGGTCCTGGAAGATCATCGCGATGCGGTTGCCCTGCAGCTGGCGCAGCTCGCGGGGCTTGATCTTGGTGATGTCGCGGCCCTGGAACAGCACCTCACCGCCGGTCACGCGGCCCGGTGCATCGACCAGGCCCATGATGGAAAAACCGGTGACGGACTTGCCCGAGCCGGACTCGCCGACCAGGCCCAGGATGCGGCCGCGCTCCAGACTAAAGGACACATCATTGACCGCGCGCAGGGTGCCGGCGCGGGTCGCAAACTCGGTGCGCAGATTGCGCACCTGCAAGGTGGGCACGCTGCTCATCGGGTGTTCCTCGGGTTCAGGACATCGCGCAGGCGGTCGCCCACCAGGTTGATCGCCACGATGGTGACCAAGAGCGCAATGCCGGGGTAGAAGCTGATCCAGTACTGGCCCGAGAGCATGAACTGGTAGCCGTTGGAGATCAGCAGGCCCAGCGAAGGCTCGGTCACCGGCACGCCCAGGCCCAGAAAGCTCAAGGTAGCCTCCAAGGTGATGGCGCGGGCGATCTGCAGGGTGCCGATCACGATCAGCGGCGGCAGGCAGTTGGGGAGGATGTGGCGCACCATGATGCGCCAGTTGGGGATGTCCAGGCAGCGTGCCGCCTCGACATACTCGCGCCGGCGCTCGACCAGGGCCTGGCCGCGTGCGGTGCGGGCGTAGTAGGCCCATTCCAGGATCACCAGGGTCAGCACCACATTGCCCACGCCCTTGCCCAGGTAGGCGAGGATCATCATCGCCACCAGGATCGAGGGAAAGGACAGGATCAGATCGACCACGCGCATGATGATTGTGTCGGTCTTGCCACCGGCATAGGCGGCCAGCAGGCCCAGCAAGGTGCCCACGACGCCGGCAATCAGCGCCGAGCCCACGCCCACCAGCAGGCTGATGCGCAGGCCATAGAGAATCGCAGAGTACAGATCGCGGCCCTGGCCATCGGTGCCCAGCATGTAGTGGAAGCTGTCCATGCCATTGGCCGAGCCAGGCGGCAGGCGCGCATCGAGCACGTCGAGCTGCTGCAGGTCATAGGGGTTCTGCGGCGTGATCCAGGGCGCGACCAGCGCCGCCAGAATCAGCACCACGGCGACGACGAGGCCGAACAGCGCCAGGCGCGAGGCCATGAAATCCGCCACATGCGCGCGCCAGGGTGAAGGCTGGCGCAGCGCCGCTGCCGGGGCCGTGCCCACGGGGGTGTTGGCAGGGGTGTTGGTGCCGCTCATGCCGCGCCCTCCAGGCGCACGCGGGGGTCGAGCACCTTGTACAAGATATCCACGATCAGATTGAGCGTGACAAACAGGCAGACCACCACCACCAGGTAGGAGACGATGACGGGGCGGTCCAGCGCATTGATGCTGTCCAGAATCAGCTTGCCGGCGCCCGGCCAGGAGAAGATGCTCTCGGTCACCACCGCAAAGGCGATGGTCGAGCCCAGCTCCAGGCCCAGCACGGTGACCAGCGGAATCATCGTATTGCGCAGCACATGCAGGCCCACCACACGCAGCGGCGACAGGCCCTTGGCGCGGGCAAATTTCACATAGTCCAGCGGCAGCACTTCACGCACACCGGCGCGCGTCAGGCGGATCACCAGCGAGATCTTGAACAGCGACAGGTTGATCGCCGGCAGCAGCATGTGGCGCAGGCCATCGGTGGTCAAAAACGACCACTGCGCGCCCAGAAACTCCACGGTCTGGCCGCGCCCGCTCGACGGCAGCATGCCCAGCGAGACGCTGAAGGTCATGATCAGCATCAGCCCGACCCAGAAGGTGGGCAGCGAAAAGCCCACGATGCTGCCGGCCATGATGGATTTGGAGAACCAGCTCTCGGGGTAAAGGCCGGCCAGCAGGCCCAGCGGCACGCCCAGCACCACGGCAATGACCAGCGCGGCAATCGCCAGCTCCAGGGTCGCCGGCAGGCGCTGCAGAATCAGCTCGATGGCCGGCACGTTGTAGACAAAGCTCACGCCCAGGTTGCCCTGCAGCGCACCGCCAACAAAGCCCAGGTACTGGCGCCACAGCGGCTGGTCAAAGCCCAGCTGGGCGATGATGCGCGCGCGCTCGACCTGGTCCACGTCCTGGCCGATCAGAATATCGACCGGGTTGCCGATGGCATGCAGGCCCACGAAGACGATGACCGTCATCAAGAGCACCACCACCAGGGCCTGCGCAAGGCGGCGCAGCAGCCAGCCGATCATGGTGCGTCCGCCTTGTCCAGCAACGCAGCGGCCTGGCCGGGCGGCTCGGCCGGCGTCCACTCGTCACCAAACACCTCGGGGTCGCTGAAGGCTTGCAGCTTCTCGAAATGCCACTGCACATCTTCGGCATACAGGCGGCTGCTGATGCCCTGGGCCAGGCGCTCGGCGCCCACGCTGATCGCAGGAATATCGCCGGACACCGTGCCATGCGTCAGCGCAGCCGGGTACGAGAACGCATGGATGCGCTCCAGCCCCGGGCAGGCGCCGGGAATCTTTTGCTGCAGCTCGAAGGCCGGGCCCAGGTCGGGCGAGTCGGACAGCTCCTGGTCGTCCTCGCCCTCGGGGTGGCGGTAGCGGTCGCCCCAGTTGCGCACATGGGCGGCAAAGGGGGCAAACTCGCTGCGCGCATTCCAGTCGATGCGAAAGCCGGTAGAGAACACAACAAAGTCCAGGTGGAACACGCCCTTGGACGTGTGCACGCGGATCTCGTCGCCGGTCCATTCCATGCGCTCGATCGCGCAGCCCAGGTTGAAGCGGACATTGGCATGGCGCGAGACACGCAAGGTGCTGCCCCGGGGTGGCGGCACCTGCTGCACATTGATGTAGTGCCGGATCTTCCACTTCCAGTCGTCAGGCAGGTGCAGATGGCCATGGGTGAGGCCCGGGCTGCCGGCGCCCTTGCCCTTGTTGACGCGCGGAATATCACTGCGGCGGATCAGCAGATCGACGCTGGCAGCGCCGCTCTCCAGCGCGGTGGCGGCGCTGTCCATGGCCGAGGCACCAGCCCCCACCACGCCGATGCGCTTGCCAGCCAGCTGGGTGTAATCGGTGCTGTCCGAGGAATGGGCCCAGCGGTCGCGCGGCAGGCTGCGTGCCATCTCGGGCACATAGGCGCCGCCCAGGCCGTCACGGCCGGTGGCCAGCACCACATGGCGCGCCAGCACCTGGCGTGCGCCGTCGGGGGTTTCCAGATCGAGCTGCACCACACCATCGGCACCGCGCGGGCGCACCGCCAGCACCTTGTGGCCGTTGTGCACCGGCAGCGCCAGCACCTGGCGGTACCAGCGCAGGTAGTCCATCCACTGCAGGCGAGGGATCTTGTCGAGCGCCTCCCAGGCCTCCAGGCCGAACTGCGACTCGAACCAGGCGCGGAAGGTCAGCGCCGGTTTGCCCAGCGCCGGGCCGGTAAGCTGCTTGGGCGAGCGCAGGGTTTCCATGCGCGCCGTCGTCGCCCAGGGGCCTTCAAAGCCAGCCGGCGACTGGTCAAAAATCTCGGCCGGCACGCCCATGAAGCGCAGCGCCGCGCAAGCGGCCAGGCCCGACATGCCGCCGCCGATGATGGCAACGGGCAGAATCGGCTCGCCCTCGAGCGCGGTTTCGGGCACCCAGTCCTTGGCAGGCAGGTCCAGCCAGGCCAGGTCCTGGCGCACCCGTGCTTCGAGTGCAGCCAGCCCAGCGGGCGGCAATTGGCGGTCGTCGTTCATTCGTGGTTCTCTAAAGGTTCTTGTGCGCCAGCAGCGGGCCGGTGGCCCTCTGGCAGCATTTCTTCCAGCAGCGCGGCGTGGGCGCGCGCGTCATGCAGTACAAAGCCGGGCAGCAGCGCCTGCGCCACCTCGGTCAAGGCCTGGCACAGCGCATCCATCGCCGGCGTGCAAGGCGTGGCCTGCTGGCTGACCACACCAAACAAAAAGGGGATCTCGGTATCGAGCGGGCGCACCACCACACCGTGCAGCGGCAGGCCCAGCGCCGTCACCGGCTCCAGCACCGATACTCCCAGGCCCGCGCGCACGGCGGCAATCGCGTTCACCGAGGCATTGGTTTCCATGAACTGGGTCTGGCCGGGCAGCTCGCCAGGGCGGGCGGCGGCAAAGGCTTCATCGAGGCGGCCGCGCAAGCGGTAGGGGTTGGCCATGGTGATGATGCGGCGCTCGGCCAGCGCGGCCAGCGGCACCACGTCCAGCGCGGCGAGTGGATCGTCCTCGGGCAGCACCGCCACGCAGGAGGCGCGGCCAATCCAGTGCACCTGCAGGCCGCGGTGTTCCAGCGGCAGGCTGCTCACGCCCAGCTGGGCGGCACCGGTCAGCACGCCATGGGCCACCTGCTCGGGCGAGGCGCTGCGCAGCTGGATGTGCGAGATGCTCTGCGCCATGGCGCCTTCCAGCCTTGCCAGCGCTGCAGGCACCAGTCCCGCCGCCAGCGCCGGCGTGGCCAGCAGGTTCAGCGGGCGCTGGCTGCCGCCTGCAATCTCGCGGGCGCGCTGGCGGATCTGCTGCAGGCTGTGCAGCGCATGGGCCACGTCCTCGTACAGCAGAAAGCCTTGTTCATTCGGGGTGATGCGGGGGCCATTGCGGCTGAACAGCGCATAGCCGATCTCCTGCTCCAGCTCCTGCACCAGGCGGCTGATCGCCGGCTGCGAACGACCCAGCATGCGGCCGGCGGCCGTCACGCTGCCGGTCGAGATCACGGCCGCGAAGGCCTCAAGCTGGCGAAGTTCCATGGTGTTGAATGCGAAAACCGCATTCTGAGCTATTGAGTATGCAATCTACAAATACTAAATAGACATATCCAAATAGCAGAAGCGTATTTACCCGAGTACGCGGGGGCTTGCCGCCGGCCGTGCAGACGCAAAAAAGGGAGCATGCGCTCCCTGTGTGGTGGCCGTTTCCGGCGGTTTGCGTTGCAAATTTCGCTCAGAGCCCCAGCTTCCTGGCCACGTAATCGGCGTCCTTGTCGCCCCGGCCCGAGAGGTTGACGAGGATGTTCACCCCCTTGTCCAGCTGAGGCGCAATGCCCATGGCCCAGGCAACGGCATGGGCACTTTCCAGCGCCGGGATGATGCCCTCGACCCGCGACAGGGTCATGAAGGCGTGGAGGCAGGCTTTGTCGTCCACGGCCTGGTAATCGACCCGGCCCAGGTCCTTCAAGTAGCTGTGCTGCGGGCCCACGCCGGGGTAGTCCAGTCCCGAGGCGATGGAATGCACGGCCGCAGGGCTGCCATCGGCGTTCTCCAGCACATAGCATTTCATGCCATGGATGGCACCGGGCTTGCCCACCGACAAGGTAGCGGCATGCTTGCCGGGCTGGTCCACGCCCTCGCCAGCGGGCTCCACACCGACCAGCTGCACGCCGGCATCGGCCAAAAAGGCGCTGAAGATGCCCATGGCATTGGAGCCACCGCCCACGCAGGCGGCGACATAGTCGGGCAGCTTGCCGTGGCGGGCCTGGAACTGCTCGCGCGCCTCGCGCCCGACGATGGACTGGAAGTCGCGCACCATCTTGGGAAACGGATGCGGTCCCACCACCGAGCCGATCGCATAGAGGTAGTTCGTCGGGTCCTTGAGGTATTCCTCAAACGCACTGTCCACCGCCTCCTTCAAGGTCGCCTGGCCAAAGGTCACCGGCACCAGCTTGCAGCCCAGGATGCGCATCTTGGTGACGTTGGGGTGCTCCTTCTCGATATCGACCTGGCCCATGTGGATCTCGCAGGGGATGCCCACCAGCGCGCAGGCCGTTGCCAAGGCCACGCCATGCTGGCCGGCGCCGGTCTCGGCGATCACCTTGGTCTTGCCCATGAACTTGGCCAGCAGCGCCTCGCCCAGGCAGTGGTTGATCTTGTGCGCGCCCGTGTGGTTCAGGTCTTCGCGCTTCAGGTGGATCTGCGCGCCGCCCAGCTGCTCTGACAAACGGCGGGCATGGAAGATGGGGCTGGGGCGGCCCACATAGTCCTGGAACAGCTGCTGGAGCTCATCCTGGAAATCCTGGCGCTGCACGATCTGCTCGTAGGCCTCGGCGATATCGTCCATCGCCTTTTTCAGATGTGGGGGCACCAGCTGGCCGCCGTAGTCACCGAAGAAACCGTTGGCATCGGGCATGTCGGCAAAGTTCATCATTGTTGTCATAGGCTTAGGTTCCCCTCTTTGTCTCGGTAGTGGCAAAGCCTTGTTGATACCACAGCGCTCGCGGCAAAACCTTGCAGGTTTTCCCGATGCCACAATAGCTGCCATGAAAGCTGACGCCGTCCGTGATATCGCCCTGGCCCATGCCATCGAAACCTCGCCCCCCCATGAGGCCCTGCCCAGCGCTGCGCGCTGCGAGGCCATCACGCAGGAGGTGCTGCACACCCTGGGCAAGCCAGCCTTGGGTGGCAAGGCCGGCCAGGCCGCCTTTGCCCAGTTTCTGCAACTGCGCGCCAAGCGCATCATCCAGGCCAGCCAGTTGCCGGCCGATGTGCGCCAGCTCTGGCAGCATGCCCCCGGCCTGGCGCGCTGGACGCCGCTGGCCATCGGCCTGCTGGCGCTGTGCCTGGGCTTTGCCAGCCACCGCATCACCGATCCGCACCGGGTCGATCTGTTGTCGCTGTCGCTGATGGGCATCGTGCTGTGGAACCTGGTCATGTATGCAGTGCTACTGGTTCGCAGTCTGCTGGGCCTGGCGCGGCGCCAGCCCGCCCGGGTGGTGCCCTGGGAGCCCGCACAACAGACTGCGGGCAGTGCAGACACCGCCAGCGCCACCACCGACGAACACCCCGGCTGGCTGGCCCGCCTGCGCGGCAAGGCCATGCCCGCGCTGCGCGGCAGCGGCCTGCGCAAGATGGCGCTGCGCTTTGAGCGCAACTGGTGGCAGGCCAGCGAAGGCGTGCGCAACGCCCAGCTGTTGCAGTGGCTGCACCTGGGTGCCGCCCTGGTGGCAGTCGGCGCACTGGCCTCGCTCTGGCTCACCGGGCTGACCAAGGAATACCAGGTCGGCTGGGAGAGCACCTTTCTGTCGGCCACGCAGGTGCAGCACTGGCTCAACATCCTGTTTGCCCCCACCCAATGGCTGCAGTGGACAACGCCCTGGAGCCTGGCCGACATCCAGGCGCTGCAAGGTTGGGTGAGCAGCAGCATGCCGGCGCAGTACCAATCGGCAGCGGCCCAGGCGCCGCAGCCGGGTGTGCTGAGCGCGCCCGTGTCTTATGTGGGTGAGCGCTGGGTCTGGGCCTATACCGCCTTGCTGGGCGCCACCGTAGTGGTACCGCGTTTGCTGCTGGCCCTGTGGCAGGGGCTGCGCGCGCGCTGGCGCCGCCAGCACCTGCAACTGCCACTGAACCAGGCCTACTTTGCCCGCCTGCAGCGCGATTTTGGCGGCCTGGCCACGCGTCTGGCGCTGCTGCCTTTCAGCATGGATGTGACGCCCGAGCGCCGCACGGCGATCGACCACCACGCCATCGGCCTCTATGGCGCCGGCGCCCATGTCGACTGGCTGCCGACCCTGGCCTATGGCGCGGCGCTGCCCGGCATCGATCTGCCCGCAGGCGCGCAGGCCGTGGTGCTGGTCAGCCTGTCGGCCACGCCCGAGGCCGAGGTGCATGGCGAGCTGCTGAGCCAGCTGCGCAACCGCCACGGCGCCAACGGCCAGCTCTGGCTTTGGGGCAGCGACTTTGCCGCCCGCAATGCCGGCGCGCCACGCCGCCTGCAGGAGCGCGAAGCGCTGTGGCAGGAGTTTGCCCACCAGCATGGCATCAACGCCCAGCTGATCACTACCGGCACCTGACGAGATCCGCACGATGACCGAGACCACGAACGCGCTCCACCCTTCCCCCGCACTGGCCCCCGATGCGGTCGGCGCCAGCGACCAGTCGATTGCCTGGTGCCTGCTGTCGCACACCAATATCGGCAAGACCACCCTGGCCCGCACCCTGGTGGCCGAGGACATTGGCGAAGTGCAGGACGCCGCCCATGTCACCAGCCAATCACAGCGCTACCTGCTGCAGCGCACCGAGCAAGGCGATGAACTATGGCTTTGGGACACGCCAGGTTTTGGCGATTCGGTACGGCTCTACAACCGCTTGAAGCAGCAGGGCAATCCGCTGGGCTGGTTTCTGTCCAACGTCTGGGACCGCTGGCGCGACAAGCCCTTCTACATGAGCCAGCGCGCCTTGCAGGCCGCGCGCGACCATGCCGATGTGATGCTCTACCTGGTCAATGCCGCCGAAGACCCGGCCGACGCCGGCTACTGGGCCAGCGAGATGCGCATCCTGCAGTGGATGGACAAGCCCGTGCTGGTGCTGCTCAACCAGATTGGCAGCGACACCAGCGCCGCGCAAACCGCCGCTGATTTGCAGCGCTGGCGCACGGCGACGGCCGAGTTTGCCGGCACGGTGCGTTCGGTGCAGGTGCTCGATGCCTTTACCCGCAGCTGGTGGCATGAGAAGCAGGTGATGCAGTCCATCGCGCCGCTGCTGCCCGATGCCAAGCAGCCGGCCTACCAGCGCCTGCTGCAGACCCGCGCCGCGCGCCAGCAGCAGCGCGAAGCGGCCAGCTTGAAGGCCCTGGCCGAGCAGTTGCTGCTGGCGGCCACCGCGCAAGAGACGGTGCAGGCCAGCGACAACAAGCTCTGGCAGCGCGCCTGGAACAAGGTCAGCGGCTCGGTCGCGCAGGCCATCCGGGGCAGCGGTGCTGAGGGCGCCGAGCTCAGCCCCGAGCAGACCGCCGCAATGCAGCGCCTGACCCAGTCACTGCAGCAGGCCGACCTGGCCAGCACCCAGGCGCTGCTGGAGCTGCACCAGCTCGATGGCCAGGCGGCCAGCCAGATCCAGCAACAGCTCAAGGACCACCTGAAAACCAGCACGCCGCTGGACCCGCAGACAGCCAGCCTTTGGGGGGCGCTCACGGCCGGCGCTGCCACCGGCTTGGGCGCCGACATGGTCGCTGGTGGCATGACCCTGGGCGCCGGTGCACTGGTGGGCGCCTTGGTGGGCGCCGTCACCTTTGCCGGCGCCGCCTGGAGCGCCAACAAGATGTTTGACCAGCAGGCCCAGCGCTTTCACCTCTCACCCGACTACCTCAGCGCCCTGACCGGCCAGCTGCTGCTCAAGTACCTGGTGATCTCGCACTTTGGCCGGGGGCGCGGGCGCTACACCAGCCCCAGCGCACCTGCGCAGTGGAGCGAGGCCGTGCAGGCCGCCGTGCAGCACCGCGCCACCCAGTGGCAGCAGCAGTGGAAAGCACTGGGCAGCCTGGCGCCCGACGCGGGCTTGAGCAGCGAGGCACGTGCCGCCCATCTGCAGGCGCTGCAGCTGCAGCTGGGCGAATGCCTGCACCAAGCGCTGGACCGCCTCTACCCCGGCATGGATCGACCGGCAGCCAGTGCTGATACAAATACTCAATAAAAACAAGCAATTACAAAATAACCAGCGATAAAGAACATCAATTCGCATTGACCCGGTTGTTTTTTGTGCATGCCCGCCGCAGCATGGAACTGCCATGGCCCTGCGGCCTGGCATCCCGACCAACATAACGACAGGAGAGTTTTTATGCGTAACACCTGGAAAGCCTGGATCAGCGGTATCGCCCTGTGCAGCACCGCAGCCGTTTTTGCCCAGACACCAGCCGCAGGCACGGCCCCGGCCGCCAAACCGGCGCCAGCGGCCAAAACCACCGCAGCAGCAGCGGCGCCGGCCGCTGCAGCAGACAAAGCCAAGGCCAAGACCCCCGCTCCCGGCGGCGGTGCCGGCAAGGTCTGGGCCAATACCAATTCCAAGATCTACCACTGCCAAGGCGACCGCTACTACGGCACCACCAAGCAAGGCGAGTACATGAGCCTGGCAGATGCCAAGGCCAAGGGCATCCAGCCCGCCAAGGGCAGCAAGGCCTGCAACAGCTGATAGGGCCCCGCACCAACACACTCCACCCCGCGCACCCTGGCGGGGTTTTTTATGCCCCGCGCTGCTGCAGCAGCCACTGCCACCAGCGCTTGCCGTAGCCGGCAATACCCTGTGGGAACAGCAAGACCAGCAGCAAAATCACGGCACCCAACGTGGCACGCCAGTAATCGGTGTTGCGCGCCACGGCATCGTGCAACCACGTAAAGCTGAAGGCGCCTAGAATCGGGCCGACCAAGGTCTGCACCCCACCCAGCAGCACCATGACCAGGCCATCGACCGACTTGGCCACCGACATGGTCTCTGGCGAAATACTGCCCTTGGAGAACGCGAACAAGGCCCCCGCCAGCCCGGCCACCGAGGCCGCCAGCACAAAGCCCATCCATTGCACTTTGGCCACCGCAATGCCGATGGCCTCGGCGCGCAGCGGCGCATCGCGGCTGGCGCGCAAGGCATAGCCCAGTGGGGCATACAGCACCCGCCACAGCGCCAGCACACCGGCGGTGGCCAGCAGCAGGGTCAGCAGGTAGAACCAGCGCTTGTCCTCCAGCCAGGCCGCTGGCCAGACACCGGTCAGGCCATTGCTGCCGCCGGTGACCGAATCCCACTGGAAGGTGGTGGCCCAGATGATCTGCGCAAAGGCCAGGGTCAGCATCGAGAAATACACGCCCGTCAGCCGCACCGCAAACCAGCCCGTCAGCACGCCGCCCAAGGCCGCCAGCAGCGGCGCCAGCAACAGCGCCCACAGCATCGGAAGGCCGGCCGCATTCAGCAGCAGCGCCGCGCCATAGGCGCCCAGGCCAAAGAAGGCCGCATGGCCAAAGGAATGGAGCCCCGCCGGCCCCATCAGAAAATGCAGGCTGGTGGCAAACAGCGCGGCAATGACCAGGTCCACCATCAGCACCAAGGTGTAGGACTGCGCATCCACCGCCCAGGGCAGCGCCAGCAAGGCCAGCAGCACGGCAGCGCCCACGGCCTTCAAAGCGGGTGGCGGTGCGCGCAGCGGTTGCTCGCGCAGGCCATGGCTGCGGCTGGGCGCCTGCGCTTGGCCCAGCAGGCCCCAGGGGCGCAGCACCAGCACCACGGCCATCACCAGAAAATCAGCGACCAGGGTGAGCTGCGGAAACGCAATGTCGATGCCGGCAATCTGCACCACGCCCAGCCAGATGCACAGCGCCTTGACGGTAGACACCAGCAGCGCCGCGACAAAGGCGCCGGTGAGCGAGCCCATGCCGCCGACCACCACGACGACAAAGGCCGAGCCGATGGTCTGCAGATCCAGCTCCAGGGTCGCCGGCTCGCGCGGCAACTGCAGCGCGCCGCCCAGCCCGGCCAAGGCGGCGCCCAAGGCAAACACGGCCGTGAACAACCAGGCCTGGCGCACGCCCAGCGCGCCGACCATCTCGCGGTCCTGCGTGGCGGCGCGCACCAGCATGCCAAAGCGGCTGCGGTGCAGCAGCAGCCAGGTGGCGCCCAGCACCAGCGGGCCGACCGCGATCAGGAACAGGTCATAGCTCGGAAACGCGCGGCCCAGAATATCGACCGCACCGCCCAGCCCCGGCGCGCGCGGGCCCAGCAGCTCATCGGGCCCGCAGAGCCAGAGCACCGCATCCTTGATCACCAGCACCAGTGCAAAGGTGGCGAGCAGCTGGAACAGCTCGGGCGCCTTGTAGATGCGGCGCAGCAGCAGCACCTCGACCAGGCCGCCCAGCAGCCCGACGGCGATGGCCGACAGCGGCAGCGACAGCCAGAAACCCCAGCCGCCGCCCAGCGGCGCCATGGCCTCGGCCAGCGCATAGGCCGCATACAGGCCCACCATGTAGAAGGAGCCGTGCGCAAAGTTGACGATGCGGCAAACCCCAAAAATCAGCGACAACCCGGCGGCCACCAGGAACAGCGACGAGGCGCCGGCCAGGCCGTTGAGCAGTTGCACCAGCAGACCGGAAAAACTCATGCGGCATCCTGCGCTTGTGGCCATGCCTGGCCGTCATGCCGCCCCAGCCAGACGGGCAACGGTGCCCGCAAGCTTGCGGTGCGTGCGGGGGCCAGGCAGCGTTCCATCACCTTATTGCGGGCGCATCTTGCGCACTTCGTCGTCGCTGGGCAGGTAGTCCTTGCCATCGCGGTAGACATAGTCCACCAGCTCGCCCTTGCCGCCCACGTTCTTGAGCTTGCCCACATAGGCGCCCATGGTGGACTGGTGGTCCTGCGCGCGCCAGGTGATGGGGCCAAAGGGCGACACCACCTGCAGGCCTTCAAAGGCCTTGATCAGCGCCTCGGTGTCGGTGCTGCCGGCCTTCTTGATGCCCTCGGCCAGCGACTTGATACCGGCATAGCCCACGACCGAGCCCTGGCGCGGGTAGTCCTTGTACTTGGCCTGGTAGGCATCAAAGAAGGCCTTGTGCTCGGGCGTCTTCAGGCTGTGCACCGGGTAGCCGGTGACGATCCAGCCATTGGGCGTTTCGGCCTTCAGGGTGTCGAGGTACTCGGGCTCGCCGCTCAGCACGCTGACGACATCCCGCCCTTTGAACAGGCCGCGCGTATTGCCTTCGCGCACAAACTTGGTCAGGTCGGTGGCAAACAGCACGTTGAAGATCGCATCGGGCTTGGCATCGGCCAGCGCCTGCACCACGCTGCCGGCATCGACCTTGCCCAGCACCGTGGCCTGCTCGGTGACAAACTCCACATCCGGCTGGGCCGCCTTCATCTTGGCCTTGAAGGTGGCGACCGAGGACTGGCCGTATTCGTAGTTGGGATAGACGAGAGCCCAGCGTTTTTTCTTCAGCGTCAGCGCCTCTTCGACCAGCATCGACACCTGCATATAGGTGGAGGGGCGCAGGCGGAAGGTGTAGGCATTGCCATTGCTCCAGATCATCTTGTCCGTCAGCGGCTCGGTGGCCAGGTAGAAGAACTTGCGCTGCTTGGCAAAGTCCGTCAGCGCCATGCCGGTGTTCGACAGAAAACCGCCGGCCAGCACGTCGACCTTTTCACGCGCAATCAGCTCCTCGGCCACGCGCACGGTATCGCCCGGGTTGGCGTTGTCGTCGCGGGTGATCAGCTCCAGCTTCTTGCCGTTCACGCCGCCCGCGCGGTTGACCTCGTCCACCGCCAGTTCCATGCCGCGCTTGTAGGGCTCCAGAAACGCGGGCTGGTTCTTGTAGCTGTTGATCTCACCGATCTTGATCACACCGGCCGCCTGGGCAGCCGAGGCCCCCAGGCCAGCGAGCAGCAGCGCACTGGCCGTGCGGGACAACAAAGGGGTGCGGGCAGAAATACGCATGCAAAAGTCTCCAGGTGAGACCGGCCTCGCAGCGGAGGCAGGCGCTGATATTCAGGCCGCTATTGTGACGGCTTCCGCGCGCTGCCAGCGCCCTGGGTGGCAAAGGGCAGCCAGCATGCGGATGCGAGTGCGGTTTTGACCGCTTGGTGCGACAGGTTTTGGGGCCGGCTGTGCAGCTCCCAGGCATCCAACAGCGGCCGATACCTTACAGCGACAGCAAATACATGTTTAGCGTCCATAGATCCCGCCCGCCGCCTGCCATCAGCGCTTGGTTATTGATTTAAAAACACAAATCATTATTAAGTTATTTATTGCTATTAACTATTATTTAACTATCATCGATTCGGTTTTTCATCCAGAGCTGGGTCACGCATATGGTTAACCGCACGTTTATCGCGCACAGCCCCTTGGGCGAGGAGTTGCAGTTTCGTTCGCTGGACGGCAGCGAGCAGATCTCCCGCTTGTTCGAGTACCGGGTTCGGCTGATCAGCGAATCGCAAGGCATCTCGGCCAAAAGCCTGCTGGGCAAGGACATGAGCATCGAGATCGATCTCACGACCAAGCTCCACGGCAGCGCCAGGCGCTTTCTCTCCGGGCAAATCACCCAGTTCAGCTTCAGCGGCAAGGATGGCGCGTTCTACGCCTATGAAGCGGTGCTGCGCCCCTGGTTGTGGCACGCCACCCGGCGCACCGATTTCAAGATCTTCCAGTTCAAGACCGTGCCCGAGATCGTCCAGGAAGTGCTGGCGCCCTATGGCTTTGTGATCGACCAAAAGCTCATCGGCAACTACCGCAGCTGGAAGTACCTGGTGCAGTACGGCGAGAGCGACTTCAACTTCGTCTCGCGCCTGTTGGAGATGGAAGGCGCCTACTTTTTCTTTGAACACCACAACGGCAGTCATACCTTGGTGCTGGCCGATGACATTGGCAGCCATACCCCTTTGCCCCAGGGCACCAGCACCCACCCCTACTACCCCGGGGACCGCGCCGCCCAGGTGCGCGACGAAGATTTTGTGGACAGCTGGGCCTTTGCTGAAGACATTGCATCGGGCCACTTTGCTGCCGACGATTACGACTTCGAGCGGCCCCGCGCTATTTTGGACACCCGCCAGGAGCAGCCTGCCGGCCACAGCGAGGACAGCCGTGAGCGCTATGACTGGCCCGGCGGCTACACCGATGTGACCGACGGCGAGAACTATGCCCGCGTGCGCATCGAACAGCAGCAGGCCCAGCGGGAGATGGTGCAGGGCGATGGCAATGCCCGCAACATCGCCCCCGGCTATCTGTTTACCTTCAGCAAATACCCGCGCAGCGACCAGAACAAGGAATACCTGATCGAGTCGGCCTCCTACCGTTTTGCCGAGAACGTACACCGCAGCGACGGCGGTGGCGCTGACCATGGCGCCAGCTATCGCATCCGCTTTTCTGCCGTGCCCAAAAGCACCGCCTACCGCAGCCAGCGCAACACCCCCAAGCCCGGCACCACCGGCCCACAAACCGCCGTGGTGACCGGCCCACCCAACGAAGAGATCTATACCGACAAATTCGGCCGCGTCAAAGTGCAGTTCCACTGGGACCGTTATGGCACAAAAGACGAAAACTCCAGCTGCTGGATCCGCGTCTCCCAAACCTGGGCCGGCAGCAGCTACGGCAGCATGCATATTCCGCGCATCGGGCAAGAGGTGATCGTCGATTTTCTCAACGGCGACCCCGACTACCCCATCATCACCGGCCGCGTCTACAACGCCATGCAGATGCCGCCCTGGGACTTGCCGGCCAACAAAACGCAGTCGGGCATCAAGACCCGATCCAGCAAGGGCGGCGCACCCGGCGCTGGAGAAAAAGACGGTGCAGGCGATGCCAATGCCATCCGCTTTGAGGACAAAAAAGGCCAGGAGCAGCTGTGGCTGCACGCGCAAAAGGACCAGCTCACCGAAGTCGAGAACGATGAAGACAAATGGGTTGGCAATGACCGGCGCAAGGTCATCGACCGCGATGAGTTCAACACCATCCACCGAGACCGCACCGAAGTGGTGGACCGCAACGAGAAGATCAATGTGCACGGCTGGCGCACCGAGGAGGTGGACCTGGATGAAACCCTGACCGTCCACCAAAATCGCCAACGCCGCGTTGACCTGAAAGAGTCGGTAGACATCGGCATCAGCCGGGACAAAACCGTAGGCCGCAACGAGACCGACGACATCGGCAACAACTGGACCATCAACGTCGGCGTGCTCAAAGCCCAAACCATCGGCATGGCCTACCTGCAGAACGTTGGCGCCATGAAGATGATGAACATCGGCGTGAACTACATGCAGAACATTGGCATGTTCATGCAAACCCATGTAGGGCTGAACCAAAGCCTGAATGTGGGCGAGAACCAGAGCACCAAGGTCGGCAGCAAGCAGACCACCCAGGTGGGCGAGCAGTATTCGCTCACCGTCGGTGGCGGTGGTGGCGGTGGTCGCGGCGGCTCGGGGGGTGGCGCTGAAGGCGCTTCCATGAACATCGTCAGCCCCGGCGGTGAAGACGGTGGCGGCGGAGGTGGCAAAGCCTCCAACCTCCGCATGACGGGCCAGAACGTCACCATCACCGCCGCCAATATCCGCCTGGAAGCGCAGCAAGAAATTATCTTCAGCTGCGGCGACAGCACCCTCAAGATCACGCCCGGCCGCATCGAGATTCTCTCGCCCGAAGACCGCTTGAACTGCTAAGGCGTTCACAGCGGCCCCCTACCCCGACCTCGCTATCCAACCAACGCCAGGAGACCCCTCTCATGAGTGGCCAACCCGCAGCCCGCAAGGGCGATCGCGTCGCCAAAGGCAAGATCGCCCAAGGCTCACGCACCGTACTCATCGGCAGCCAAGGCGGTATCGCCTGCTCTGAATGCCCCGGCGGCATCACCGTCAGCTCGCCCGTCAATCCACAAATCGGCGCCAAGGTGTTGCTGGGTGAGGAAGACCTGGACTTTGCACTGCCAGGCGCGCTGCCCGTCGTCTGGCAGCGCCGCTACAGCAGCTATGTCAACGCCAGCCACGGGGCAGCCTGCGGGTTGCTGGGCTACGGCTGGCATCTGTGGTTGGAGCTGAGCGTTGCGCTGCAAGAAGAAGCCACCTTGCTGTTTGATGCCAATGGCCGGGTGATTACCTTTGACGAACCCCTGCCGCCGGGCGGCCAGCTCTACAGTGCCAGCGAAGGGCTGTGGCTGCTGCGTGGTGGTGGTGGCAGTGACAGAGAAGGCACCGCCCCTTGGGCCAGCGATGCACGCTGGCGCCATGTTGCGCCCACGCTGGCGCGCAGCGCGAACACCATCCTGGCGACCAGCGGCAATGGCGATACCTTATGGCACCTGGCCATGGTGCCCAGCCAACGCAGCGCAGACGACGCGGCAGACCGCTGGCGCCTGGTGGCGGTCACAGACCGGCTCGGGCGCAGCCAACACTACCAGTACAGCGATGGCAGCCAGCGTGACACAGATCTCCGCCCCCTGCCGCTGGGCATGCTGGTGGGGCTGAGCGATGGCACCGGTCGCCGCTACCGGCTGCAACACCAGCGCATCCACAAAGGCAAGAAGACCCGGGACCGCCATGCACTCTGGGGTGTCGATGACGGCTTGCGCCTGGCCACCGTGGAGCTTGTTGAAGACCCTATCGCCCCCCTGCGCGGCACCATTGCACTGGCACACTACGGCTACAGCGACGACGGTGACCTGCTGACCGTCCACAACCGCGCCAAGGTGCTGGTGCGCAGCTTTGAGTGGGACTACCACCGCATCAGTGCCCACCGCATTGCCCAAGGCCCCTGGCACGGTTACCGCTACGAAAGCTCCACGCCAGGCGCCCGCGTGATCGAACACTACAACCAGGACGGCCTGCAGTACCGCTTTGACTACTTGGTGCTGCCGGACAGCCCGCAGGGCCTGCCCCGGGCCAGCACCCGCGTCAGCGACAGCCTGGGCCGCGTGGAGACCTACTACTTTGAGGGCGCACCGGGCCTGTCGCGCCTGGTGGCCCACGACAAGGCAGACGGCAGCCGCTGGCTGCAGGCCTACGATGCCTTTGGGCGGTTGACCTGCAGCACCGATCCATTAGCGCGCAGCACCTACCTGCGCCGCGACGGCCAGGGCCGCATCACCGGCACGCAACTGCCCGGTGGCCGCAGCACCCAGCAGCACTATGACGAGGCAAGCGGCCGGCTGCTGCACAGCACCGATGCGGCCGGCGCCTGCACCCGCTACCAGTACGACGCCTGGGGCCGGTTGGCGCAAACCACCTGGGCCGATGGCAGCCATGAGCGCTACCACTACCCCAACCCCACGGAGTCACCCCTGATCGCCGACAAGCCCCTGCGCATTGAAGATGCCCACGGCGCTACCAAACACCTGGACTGGGACGGAGCGGGCCAATTGCTGTCGTACACCGATTGCTCTGGCCGCAGCACCCGCTACAGCTATGACCGCTATGGCGCGCTGGAAGAAACCACCAATGCCAGCGGAGAGTGGGAACGCTACCAGCGCGATAGCCAGGGCCGGCTGGTGGCCACCGAGCGGGTAGGCCCCTCGGTAGAGCGCTACCACTACAACGATGCCGGCCACCTGGTGCGCATTGAGCCCGCATGGGATGCTTCAAGCCGCCCAGGCCCGGGCCAAACGGACCTGACAGCGCACCACATCCATCTGAGCTACGACCTGTGGGGCCGGCTGCTGCAACGCAGCCAGGGGGGCCGGAGCATCAGCCTGGAGTACGACAGCGCGGGGCGCCTGACCCGGCTGGTGAACGAGAACGGCGCCCAAAGCTGCTTTGCCTGGGACACGCAAGACCGCCTGGTGCAGGAAGAAGGTTTTGACCAGCGGCTGCAGCGCTACCGCTGGGATGCCGCCGGCCAGCTGCTGACCAGCACCGATGGCAATGCCAAGTACCAGCACACCACCCGCTATGCCTGGGACAGCAGCGCCCGGCTAAGCCAGCGCCACATTCCCGCCAGCGCGCATGCCCCCGCACAAACCCACCACTACCAGTGGAACGCGGCCGGGCAACTGGTCGGTGCCAGCGTGTGGCTGCACCCGGCATCAGCGGCAGACGCGGCCCAAGCCTTGCCCGCTCAATTGCAAAGCCAGATCAGCCTGCAACGCGACGCGCTGGGCCGCATCACTGGCGAAGTACAAAAGCTCTACGCCACGGGCGGCAGTGACGCCGATCCAGCCTCTGCCACACCGGAGTTTGAACACCACATCAGCCATGGGCTGGACGCCTTGGGCAACCGCCTGCACAGTGAGCTGCAAGGGCTGGGCACCATCGCCTGGCAACTGTACGGCGCGGGCCATGTGCACGGGCTGCAGCACAACGGCCACACCCTGGTCGACATAGAGCGCGATGCGCAGCACCGAGAAACCCGGCGCAGCCTGGGCAGCCCCGGCCCTGCAGACAAGCCAGCAAACAGCCCAAGCCCCCTCCAAATCCTGCGCAAATGGGACCACCTGGGCCGCGTCTTCTCCACCGCCACCCAAGGCCTGCAGCTGCCCGCTGCAGCCAACCCCGCTGCACCGCCCCTGGCTTTGCAGCTGGTGGGCCAGATCGCCAATCGGCGCTACCGCCACGATACGCTGGGCCAGATCACCACCATCGAGCAAGGGGTGGGTGAGCAGGCCAGCCAGGTGCTGCGCTATGCCTACGACGCCGCAGGCCGCCTGCTTGCATCTGCAGAAGGGCTGCGCCCCACCAACGTCCGGGAGTGGCGCACCGACCCCGCTGGCAACCGCTTGCCCGGTCCCGCCCCCACAGCGGCCAACCCCGGCAGCGATGCCCAGCAATGGACCGCCCAGGTACACGCCCACTGGCGGGAAGAAAGCTTTAACCTGCTCGGCCTGGACCACCGGGGCGCCTACCAGCGTGGCCCCGTCAAACAATGGGACGACAACCGCATCGGCTACAGCACCGACTGCGTCTGGCGCTATGACGAATTCGGCAGGCGCATCGAGCAGCTGCAATCGCTGGCCCCCAACGCACAAGGCCAGCCCCAGCGCAGCCGCCAAGAACTGCGCTACGACGGCGACCACCAACTGCTCGAAGTCCACTGCACCTACAGCAACGGCCGGCCCGAGCAGCACCTGCGCTACACCTACGACGCGCTGGGCCGTCGCCTGTGCAAAAAGAGCAGCACCGCCGCAGGCGAACACACCAGCTACTACGGCTGGGACGGCGAGCGGCTCATCCACACCGAGCACCTGCGCCCCGGCCCCGATGGCCCCGATGCTCAACCTTGCCGGCACATCGAACACACCATCTACGAAAGCGGCAGCTTTACCCCGCTGGTGCGCCTGAGCACCACCACCCAACTCAGCGAACACCAACAGCCGCCGCTGCTGCTGCGCGCGCTGCAGGCGGGGATGGCCGATGCGGACAGCAGCCGTGGAGAGAGTGGAGGCGAGGGTAACGACAAAGCAGACGACAGCACCACCCAAGCGCTGGCCCTGATGCAATCCATGCTCAGCGCCATGCCCGCCAGCATGCAAGCGCAGGCGGAGCAAAACATGCAGCAGGCCCTGCACAGCAGCACCACCATGCCCGCCGCATCCGCCTTGATGGGAGACACCGCCCAACGCGGTGGCCAGTTGCTGCAAGACATGCGTGACCAGCTCCAGCAGCAGCAACAAAAAGCCCATAACCGCATCGCCACCCACTACTACCACTGCGACCACCTGGGCACCCCGCTGGCCTTGACCGATACGAATGGCCAGATCGTTTGGGCCGCCACGCTCGATCCCTGGGGGAATCTGCTCGATGAGTACGACCCGCACGGGATCGGGCAGCCTATTCGTTTACCGGGGCAAATCCATGACCGGGAGACGGGGCTGTATTACAACCGGCACCGGTATTACGACCCGCAGGTTGGGGGGTATATCACGCAGGATCCGATTGGATTGGAGGGGGGAACGAACAAATCAAGATACCCACTCAATCCAATGATGTGGGTCGATCCTTTAGGGCTTGACCCAACACAGCCTCCTGCAAGAGGGCCAGACCTCGGTAAAACCAAGGGCTGGTGGGATAAAGCACAAGATGCACTGAGCTGGCGTGAAAATATAGAAAAAGGCAGAGAAGTAAAAAAAGATCAGGACATACTAATGTGTAAAGCGGAGAAAGAAATTGCTGAGCGGGTTGAAAATGATCAATTAACCCCCGAAGCAGCAAAATTGGCATTAGCAGCCAAGAAAACATCCATCTATGCTGCAGGACCAGCAGCTGCAGGCGTTGAAAACTTCCAATCAGATTGGATTACAAAATCCCCGATTTTATATGGCTACTTTACCGCACCCAATAAGAACTGCGTCAATCTACTACAAACAAACCAACCCACTTTCGATTTTTTCAAATGAAATTCTTGCTTTTTACAAGACCGTATGCATTTGAATAAAATAATTCCTCGTATATCTGCAGTTTTTCTAATAACCTCCACCGCAGCTAAATCCTTCACCATATCTGACTACAATGGTCTATTTTGGCTTATTGAATTATTCTCAAGTATAATTTTAGGAGCTTATGTAACAATTTTTTTCTCAAAAAAAAGAATAAATTTATACTTTGTCGCAACTATTTATTTATTAATAGGATTATTTCTATCTCCGCATTATATTCTTCATACTTTTTTCTGGATTGAAATACCTAGCTATTTATTTAAAATAAACACGTTAGGTTTCGAGACATTTTTCAAATTTTTGACTTTAGAGATCATATCTCTGTCTTCCCGAGTAGGATTGACGATAATAGTCATTTACTCTATTTACGCTACAATTTTGCTTAAAAATATTCTTCTAAAAAATAAATAAATAAATAAATGATTGAATGCTTGAACATAACATACCGACGCTAAATAATTATCAGCCCTGATACAACAATAGCAAGCCCATGCCCGCATCGCCACCCACTACTACCACTGCGAACACCTGGGTACCCCACTGGCCTGACCGATACCAGCGACCAGATCGCCTGGGCTGCCACGCTCGACCCTTGGGGCAATGTGCTCGATGAGTACGACCCGCAGGGGATGGGGCAGCCTATTCGTTTACCGGGGCAGATTCATGACCGGGAGACGGGGCTGTACTACAACCGGCATCGGTATTACGACCCGCAGGTTGGGGGGTATAACACGCAGGATCCGATTGGATTAGAGGGGGGAGCAAATATGTTTGCATATGTAGAGGGGAATCCGCTGAGCTTTACGGATCCTATGGGGCTACAAAGAGGCGCGCCAGCGAGAACAAACAACACAAGCAGGACTTGCGCTCTCTGTGGCAACAATTCTTATCAACAGCAAGCGACGGCTATAGGGCGGCGGCACGAAGCAAACTCACTGCGCGAAGCGCAGCAAAAAGCATGGCTGCGCGATTTCACTCGCAAAAATCAAAGATGGGGTGACTATAGCGATGGCTTGGGAGCTCTTGCTGGCGGTGGAATAAAAGGGCGCCACCCTAGTGTTCCCAACGCAATAGAAACGCTTATAGACCCGCACCGAACTGAGCCATTTGTGCCCGGAGTTATGAAAGTTGTGTGTTGATCACTACGCCAACCCCGAACGGCATATGCCCCGCGCAGCCGACAACTAGACTGATTTGCGGACCGGTTATTGGGCCGATGCGATGATGGAGCATACAGCTATGAAAGTGTGGTTTCGTAAGTACAAGAGACTGATAGCATTTTTGACACTGACTACCTTCGCTGGCACGGCATACTACTTTGCTCCAAGCAAGGGAGAACGGCAGGCGATGGAATTGGAGGCATGTAAGAAAAAGTGCGCACCCCGTGCAGGAGTCATGGAGGGGCAGCGTGGTTTACCAAATGCCTCACCGACAGAAAGGCGGAATCATCTTCGATTTGCGAAGTGCGCCTGTCGTTGAGGAATGTGAAAAAGGCGCCAGCCTCAGATTAAATCCAAGGTTGCCACCGCACACCCCATAGGCACCAACGCTCACTTTCCTTTCTATTAATCTAAACAAAATCCACCCATGACCCTTGTCCATCGTAGGTATCGCATCCCTGATGATTGCATAGACAAAAACCGGTATCCGCTGCTCATAGCATTCGAAGGTCTTGGTTCGCCATTTACACCTTGCGGCTTAGACAGAGCATTGACACCTCTTCCACCCTCACCATTTATTCCCGGGTCAGGTGGGCTATGGCGTTGAACTGGAGATCATTCCTATATATAACTTTCTCGCATTTGGCATCCTCGACCTTTGTTGTGGCACTCAACTGGGATGTAATTAATAGAAGATTGCATCGCCACACAACTGACGTAATTCTCAGCTACATTTTTTGGTCATTGTTTTTATTGACGATCATACTTCTAACGCGCCGACTCAAAAACGGCCTATTGGTCGGCTTTTTTATGCCTTACTTTGCTTCAATCCTTTCATATGCATTTGTTATGAAAACAGGTCTTTTTAGACAATTAGCACGCTCAGACGGCATTGATTACTTGAATTTATTGGCAATTATTTTGACTGCCCCTTACTTAATTATATGGGGGCCAGTTATTTCATCAATCAGCGCTCTAGCAATATGGCTGCTAAATAGAAATACGAGAATTTTTGTCAAATGCAAATGACTACGCAAACACCAAGATATCAAAAAAATAAATAAAACGCCGGGCCACTTGATTGACATAAGCAACTATAAAAATTTTCAACTATAACCGGAAGATTTAACAGGGAAACAATGCATACCTTCACCCTAGCAACAACGGATTTAGGTATAGAAAAAAGAATAAACGTCGATAACACCTGATAAATCAAAAATAAAATATTGATTTTTAAATCAACGCAAAGCAACCGTATCCCTGCTATACAAACACCAGCTCGAGCTAACAATCATGCGCAAATGGGTTCTATGGCTATTGACAGTGGCGCTATTGCTAGCTGCTCTCACTTTTCTCATGTGGGCGCTACAAACTGCTTGGCTAGGTTCCTTTCCTGGCAAGGACAGGCAGAAGTACGCGACATGGGCTGCGTTGCAGCTTGGGGGAGGTGTAGCTTGTGTGATCGTTTCCATCGTGCTGTGGGTCAAGCAATGGAGATGCAAAGTGAAGTGATCACACGCCTTGCCCTTTGGGCAGCGATGCGCTCACTGAAAGCACGAATGTCAGCAAAGCTCTAGCCTGCTTGACAGAGACCTTTCGAAGCATCTACTTCAGCTCCTCAATAAGCTTAATTCCTCTGAGAAACGAAATCTGTTATTTATTGACCGTGAGGAATTACAAGCAAATCAACTTTGGTACGGGAGCTAGGCATGCAAGCCCATAACAGCATTTGACTACCATGTCTCTGCTGAATTTGCAGCGGGTCTCCGGTCTACCCGACCAAAGCAGGTAAGTGTGAGGCAATGTGTCAATGAATTTTTATCTCAAGCGTATCAAACGAGCCGGTTGCCCTAGCTGCGGGCATTTATATTTCAAACTCTATCAAACGTCTCGTTCTATTTGCCCCCTATGCCACAAAGACATTCGCACTGACATATGGATGGTGAGAGCAGTAGAAACGATTATAGCCGCACCCATTTGCTGGTTGCTGCTGACTGCATTGCGAATAATCCTGGATGATTCAACAGGGATTTTGTCTTGTTTTTTACTTATGGTTCCCGCGAAAATTAGCGACATCCTCATTGCGCAGCGATTTGTGACAGCTTATACAAGTAATGAGAAATTAGGGAAACCTGAATAAGAAATCTTTACACCAAAAATAAAATCGTTAGATTTATATCCCGAACATTAAAAATACAAATTATAAAATTTATGCTCGAATTCTGATATGTATTATCGATTGGACAATCAACATTCACTTTACAGAGTAGATGCTCTCTTAGCCCCACATTAGATTTTGGAATGCGATTTAAATATAGCTGGAAACTTCAAAATGAGCTTTCGCAAATTCCTCTACTTTTGTCTATACGCCATTGCGGTCATACTTTCAATATTCTCCATTTGGTGTCTCATGTGGGTGATTTCCTCCTTCAGTATGGCTTTTGCAGACTGAGGAAATGCTTTTACCCTGTTTGCTTCTAACCCGCGCTGTAGACAACCGGCAATTGCTGGCTTGTTAGCTATCGCAGGAATGCTGGGTACTGTCCTTGCGCTCTCTTTAGGTCGAAAACTTGTCAAGCACGATAAAGATTAATAAATAATTAATAGGCTATCAATGTTTAAGATATATATCTTCATATTTACCCTCATCTACTCCAATGTAAGCCTTGCGGATCACAATAGACTGGTAGTAGATGACGTCCTAGTGAAAACCCATGCTGAATGCCTCATGAATGAATTTTCCGATAACTGGGACACGGCAGAAAACTGGATGACTTGCGGACTGAACGCTGATGGACTAGACACTATGTTTTTTAGAAAATCAGATAAATTCATAGAAAACGTGGTTCATGGACACAGAAAAAAAAAGAAGTGCATCAACTAGGCGATGACTATTTTGTGAGAGTTATTTTTGTGACAAGCCATATGAGCTTTTTATACATCCAAAAATGCAATTTAGTGATTATTGGAGAAAATGCTCGACTGATGTTCTCTATGATGGTTAATATAAAAATAGACAATGAAATCTGCAGGTAATTGTCTTTCATTCACAAAACACTCCCGTTAGCCGTTTATCGTCGCTGACGCATTCATCAGTCGACTCGCGCTAATACCGGCATCTTCTTCAGGTGCCTCCGACGAAAGCTGCTCACGCAAGGCTTTCACGCCTTTGGCAAGACGAAGACGGGTGGCAAGATCACGTCAGTCAGCCCCACGCAGACCATGGCTCACCGCAGCGCTAAAAGGTCGCAGATAGCGCAAGCAACCTCCCGCGCAGCAGCACATCTCCGAAGCCACATTCCCCTTTCCCCGCAGCCTGACCTCTGGCAAAGCACGCCTGCTCAGCATCGCCCATATCAATCGCATTGCAATCACATGTATTCGTATTTCATCTAATACTAATCTTATTAAGAATTAGCCATCATCGAGTCCTCTCCCAGACTTTTGGACCCGTGGGCATATGGCATTGATTCAGACCTTCATCACCTTGCTTGGTGAAAGCGCAGTTCTCCACAGCGAGCAGGACCTGGCTGGCCATGTGACCGACTGGCGCGGCCGCTACCAGGGCCAGGCCCAGTGCGTTGTGTTCCCGTCGACGACGGCGCAGGTGGCCGAGGTGGTCAAGCTCTGCCATGCAGCGCAGGTTCACGTCGTGGCCCAGGGTGGCAACACCAGCCTCTGCGAAGGCGCGATTCCCCGCGCGGACCTGCCCGAGACCGTGGTCATCAACCTGGGCCGCATGCGCCAGGTGCGTGCGGTCGATCCGGCCAACAACTCGATGGTGGTGGATGCGGGCTGCGTGCTGCAGACCGTGCAGGAGACGGCCCGCAGCCATGGCCGCCTCTACCCGGTGAGCCTGGGTGCCGAAGGCTCCTGCCAGATCGGCGGCAATATTGCCACCAATGCCGGCGGCACGGGCGTGCTGCGCTATGGCAATACCCGCGAGAACGTGCTGGGCCTCGAAGTGGTGCTGCCCGATGGCCGCATCTGGGAGGGGCTCTACGGCCTGCGCAAGAACAACACCGGTTTCGATCTCAAGCATTTGTTCATTGGCTCCGAAGGCACGCTGGGCATCATCACCGGTGCCACGCTCAAGCTGCATCCGCTGCCCACGGCGCGTGTCATGGCCTGGCTGGCGGTGGAATCGCCCCAGGCGGCGATCGACATGCTGGCCCGTTTCCAGAGCCGCTGCAGTGCCTCGCTGTCTGCCTTTGAGATGCTCAACGATGTGCAGCTGAACATTGTGCTGAACCATGTGGCCGACCGCCGTGCGCCGCTGAGCCCCAGCTACTCCTGGCATGTGCTGGTGGAGCTGACCGATACCTGCGACGAGGCCCTGCTGGCTGCCGCGCTGGAAGAGACCCTGTCGGCCGCTGCCGAAGAGGGCATGCTGCTGGATGCAGCCATCGCCACCAACGGCAAGCAGCAGGCCGACTGGTGGGAGGTGCGCCACAGCGTCTCCGAAGGCAACAAGAAGGCCGGCATCGGCATCAACACCGACCCGGCCGTGCCGCTGTCGGCCATCCCGGCCTTCATCAGCCAGGCCACGGCTGCGGCGCACCGCATGGTGCCGGGCGCGCCCATCATCATCGTGGCCCACCTGGGCGACGGCAATGTGCACTTCATTCCGCAGCTGCAGTTTGCGCAGTGGCAGGCGCTCACGCCCGCCGAGCAGGACCAGCTCTCGCACCGCGTCAAGCAGGCGGTCAACGAAGTGGCCTGCGCGCTGGCCGGCACCTTCAGTGCCGAGCATGGCATCGGCCAGGTGCTGACCGACGAGATGGCGCTGTTCAAGCCCGCCGTCGAGCTCGATCTGATGCATGCGATCAAGCGCGCCATCGATCCGCAGCAGCGCTTCAACCCCGGGCGCCTGCTGCCGCCCGGTCCCTGATCCCCTCCCTCCCTTGACTTCCCCTGCCTCTTCCTTCGAAAGGACACTTTATGACTGAGATCACTACCTCCCGTCGCACCGCACTGAAGGCGGCCGTGGCTGGCGCAGGCCTGATTGCTGCACCTGCCGTACTGCGTTATGCCCGTGCCACGTCCAAGCGTATCGTGGTGCGTGATGACGGCGGCATCTACACCAAGGCCTATGGCGCGGTGTACTACAAGCCTTTCACGCAGAAGACCGGCATCGAAGTGGTGGGGGTGCAGGCAACGGCCGAGCCCGTGGCGCAGATCCGCAGCATGGTCGAGACCAAGAACTACACCTGGGACATGGCCAAGATCAGCCAGCCCGCCATCCTGCTGCTGACCGAAGGCGGCAAGGTGCTGCTGGAAAAACACGGCCTGGAGAACGACCCCTTCGTCAAGACCATCCCGGCGCAGTACATGTCGCCCTACGGCGTGGGCACCAATGTCTACAGCACCGTGCTGGCCTACCGCGAAGAGGCCTTCAAGGGCCGCGCAGCGCCCAAGTCCTGGGCCGATTTCTGGAACGTGAAAGACTTCCCCGGCCGCCGTGGTATCCGCAAGCACCCGTTCGACACGCTGGAGCAGGCCGCGATGGCCTCGGGCGTGCCAGCCGCGCAGCTGTACCCGCTGGATCTGGACCGCGCCTTCAAGGCCCTCGACGAGATCAAGCCCAAGATCGATGTCTGGTGGAACTCCGGTGCCCAGGTCGAGCAGATGCTCAAGTCTGGCGAAGTGGACATGATCGCCACCTGGGTGTCACGCCCGCAGTCGGCCAATGCCGATGGCGCCAAGATCGGCATCGTCTGGAACCAGAACATCTGGGGCGTCGACAGCTGGTCCATCCTGGCGGGCACGCCCAATGCCGATGCCTGCCGCGAGTTCATCAAGTTCGCGTCCGAGCCCCAGCGCATGGGCTCGCTCAGCCAGTACTTTGCCGCCGGCGTGACCCAGCCCGAGGCCTTCAAGTACATCAAGCCCGAGCTGGCCAAGGACTCGCCCACCTATCCCGACAACATCAAGAACGGCGTGCAGATCGATGCCAAGTACTGGGTGGCCAACCAGGCTGCGGTGATCGAGAAGTTCAACGGCTGGGTGCTGAAGTAAGCACGGCCCGCCACTGATGACGAACCCTGCGGAGCTGCGGCACAGCCTGCCGAGCTCCGCACAGGCACCTCCAGGTTCATTCGTTGCACCGCGGTGCAATGGAGTCCATTGAAATGAAGAACATAAAACTGTCGATTGCGGGTCTGACCAAGCGCTACGGCTCCTTTGTCGCGCTGCACCCCACCAACCTGGAAGTGCCTGAGGGCGAGTTCCTGACCTTGCTGGGCCCCTCGGGTTCGGGCAAGACCACCCTGCTGAGCATGATCGCCGGCCTGTCCGTGCCCGATGGCGGCCAGCTGCTGATCAACGGCAAGGATGTGACCTATGGCGCGCCCTATGAGCGCGACATCGGCATGGTGTTCCAGAACTATGCGCTGTTCCCGCACATGACGATTGCCGAGAACATCGCCTTTCCGCTGAAGATGCGCAAGCTGGACCGCGCCACCGCGATGAAGCGCGCGCTGGAAGCACTGGAGCTGGTGCACCTGCCCCATGTGGCGCAGCGCTTTCCGAAGGAGCTGTCGGGCGGCCAGCAGCAGCGCATTGCGCTGGCGCGCTGCCTGGTCTACAAGCCCTCCATCGTGCTGATGGACGAGCCGCTGGGCGCCCTGGACAAGAAGCTGCGCGAGCACATGCAGCTGGAGATCAAGCGCATCCACCGTGAGGCCGGCACCACCATCGTCTATGTGACCCACGACCAGGAAGAGGCGATGACCATGTCGGACCGCATCTGCCTGATGAACGGCGGCCGCATCGAGCAGCTGGGCTCGCCGGCGGACCTGTACTTCCGCCCGCGCACGCCCTTTGTGGCTGATTTTCTGGGTGAGAGCAACCTGTTCAAAGGCACCGTGGTGTCGAGCCAGGGCGGCCAGGCCCGCGTGGCCTTGAACGGCACCAGCACCGAGCTGCTGGCATCGGCCGACCAGCCGCTGACCACCGGCGCCAAGGTCTGCGTGATGGTGCGCCCGCAAAACATGGCGGCCGCCGCTGCGGCCCAAGGCGCCAGCGAACGCTTCAGCGGCCAGCTGCTCGACACGATGATCACCGGCAGCCTCACCAAGCTCTACCTGAAGGCGCCAGCCCTCAGCAGCGAGCCGGTGGTGCTGTCCTTCCCGACCTCCATCGCCAAGCATGACCATGCGCTGGGCAGCACCCTGGAGTTTGGCTGGTCCAGCAGCGACGCGGTCGCCGTTCCGGAGCCCGCATGAACAGCGCCGCCACCCCCCGCGCGGCCTGGCTGAGGCCGCTCATGATGGCCGCACCGCTGGTCATGCTGTTTCTGGTGCTGCTGGTCTACCCGGTCGGCCAGTTGCTGCTGCTGAGCATCTACAGCGATGGCGGCTTCAAGTGGAACAACTACAGCCAGCTATTCAGCTCCTCGGTCTACCTGGACACGATGTGGATCACCTTGAAGATCTCGCTGGTCACGGCCTTGCTGTCCATCGTTGGCGGCTACCCGATTGCCTACCTGGTCTCGTCCCTGCAAAAGGACAAGAAGAGCCGCTGGGTGTTCTGGATTCTGCTGTCCTTCTGGACCAGCTTTCTGGTGCGCGCCTTTGCCTGGATCGTGGTGCTGGGCCGCAACGGCCTGGCCAACCAGCTGCTGCTGGCGCTGGGCCTGCAGGATGCCCCCTCGAACATGCTCTACAGCTTTGGCGCCGTGCTGGTGGGCATGGTCCATGCGCTGATGCCGCTGGCCGTGCTGACCATGCTCTCGGTAATGGAGAACATCGACCGCAACCTGCCGCGCGCCGCGCTCACCTTGGGCGCACGCCCGGGCACGGCCTTCTGGCGTGTCTACTTTCCGCTGTCCATGCCCGGCGTGGCAGCGGGCGCCATCATGGTCTTCGTCACCGCCGTGGGCTTCTTCATCGTGCCCCAGTTGCTGGGTGGCCGCAAAGAAACCATGATCACCCAGCTCATCATCGAGCAGGTGATGCAGGTGATGAACTGGGGCTTTGCCGGCGCCATCTCGGTGCTGCTGCTGATCGTGGTGCTGATCGTGTTTGCGATCTATGACAAGGTGCTGGGCCTGTCGACGATGACCGGTGCGCAGTCCGACAAGAGTAACCACAGCAGCGGCTTCATGCGCCAGCTGTCCGAGACCGTGCTGGGCCTGCTGGGCAGCATCAGCGACCGCCTGATTGCGCTGGTGCCGCGCTCGCGCAAACGCGATCTGCAGCAGGGGGATTCCTTCGTGCTGCGCGCCAGCGTTGTGGCCCTGCTGGTGTTCCTCAGCGTGCCTGCGCTGCTGATGATCCCGATCTCGTTCGCCGACAAGTCGGGCCTGAACTGGCCGCCCCAGGGCTTCACCCTGCAGCACTACCAGGACATGCTGGCCTCGCCGCTGTGGATCAACGCCACGGTGCGCAGCTTTGTCGTGGGCTTCTTTGCCGCGCTGGCGGCCATGGCGGTGGGCACGCCAGTGGCCTTCCTGCTGGTGCGCAGCCAGATGCGCGGCAAGGCCTTGCTGCTGGCCTTTGTGCTGTCGCCGCTGATCATCCCCCGCATGATCATCGCCGTCGGCATGTTCTATTTCTTCTCCAAGGTGGGCCTGGTGGGCACCTCGCTGGGTCTGGTGCTGGGGCATACCGTCATCGCCATCCCCTATGTGGTGATGACCATGATGGCCGTGCTGCGCAACTACGACACGCGCCTGGACATGGCCGCCCAGAGCCTGGGCGCCCGCCCCTGGCAGACCTTGCGCTATGTGACCTTCCCGATCATTGCCGCCGGTCTGACCTCGTCCTTCCTGTTTGCCTTTGCCACCTCGTTTGACGAGCTGACCATCTCGCTGTTTGCCTCCGGTGGCCTGAGCTCCACCCTGCCCAAGCAGTTCTGGGATGAAGTGACCCTGCAGATCTCGCCGGTGATCGCCGCCGTCTCGACCTGCCTGTTCGCCTTCATCGGCATTTTGATCACCTGTGCGGACTGGCTGCGTCGCCGCTCCGCCGCTTCTTTGAATTGATGAACCATGACTACACGTATCACCTCTGAGCAACTCCGCGGCATCTTCCCTGCACTGGCCACGCCGGTGACCGCCGACGGCCAGATCGACACCCAGGCCGTGCGCGCGCTGCTGGACCACCTGCAGGGCAGCGGCATCAGCGGCACGGTGCCGCTGGGCGGCACCGGCGAATACGGCGCGCTGTCGCGCACCGAGCGGGCCCGCATGGTGGCTGCCGTGCGCGAGCACCAGTCCGCCGACCTGCCGGTGCTGGCTGGTGTGCTCGACCCCGGCTACCACGACGCCATTGCCTCCGGCCAGGCGCTGGCCGATGCCGGCGCAGATGCGCTGATGGTGCTGACGCCCTACTACACCACGCCGTCGCAGCAAGGCATCCGCGACTACTTCCTGCGCTATGCGGATTCCTCGCCGCTGCCGGTGGTGATCTATGAGATCCCCTACCGCACCCGCATCTCGATCGCGCCCGAAGTGCTGCATGAGCTCTCGCGCCACGAGAACATCATCGGCATGAAGGCCTGCAACACCGACATGTACCACTTCCTCAAGGTGGTCAAGGGCGTGGATGCCAGCTTTGCGGTGCTGAGCGGCGAGGACACCATCTTCCCCGCGCAGATGCTCTGCGGCGCCCAGGGCGGCATCATCGTGACCGCCAACCTGCTGCCCAAGACATGGACACGCATGTACGAGCTGCTGAGCAGCGGCAAGACCCAAGAAGCACTGGCCCTGCACCAGGAGCTGATCGGCCTCTTGGACCTGGCCTTTGCCGAGACCAACCCCGGCCCGATGAAGTCGGTCTGGGACCTGGTGGGCGTGCAGGCCCCGCACCTGCTGGCCCCGCTGGTCGATTGCAACCCCGAGCTGTCTGCCCGCCTGCGCCAGGTGCTGACGGCCCAGCTGCAGGCCGAGCGCCAGCTGGCCTGAGCGAGCACCCGCCATGCTGCCCGCCATCAAAGACTACCGTGCGCTGGCCCGCCGGCGCCTGTCCCGCTTCGCTTTTGACTACCTCGAAGGCGGCGCGGAAGACGGCCGCAGCATGGCACGCAACCTCGCTTCCTGGGGCGATGTCACCTTCTTGCCGCGCACCATGGTCGATGTCAGCCAGGTGGATACCAGCATCACCCTGTTTGGCCGCAAGCAGGCCATGCCGGCCTTTGTCGGGCCCACCGGGCTGAACGGCCTGTACTGGCCCCAGGCCGAGCAGGTGCTGGCGCGCGCGGCGCATGCCGCCGGCCTGCCCTTTGTGATGTCGACCGCCTCCACCTCGCTCCTGGAAGATGTGCGCGCCGCCAGCCCCGGCGATCTGTGGCTGCAGCTCTATGTGCAAAAGGACCGCCGCATTGCGCAGAGCATGATGGCGCGCGCGCAGGCGGCGGGCTTCAGCGCGCTGATGCTGACGGTGGACACCATGGTGCATGGCAAGCGCGACCACGATGTGCGCAACGGCTTTCGCATGCCCGTGCCCTGGACGCCCCGGCTGCTGGCCGACCTGCTCAGCCACCCGCGCTGGTGCCTGCGCATGCTGCGCCAGGGCGGCTCGCCGCAGCTGGTCAACCTGGCGCGCAGCGCCGGGGTGGAGAGCAATATCCAGAAGCAGGCCGCCGCGATGAGCCGCGAAATGGACATGGCCCTGCGCTGGGAAGACCTGGCCTGGGTGCGCCGCCACTGGCAGGGGCCCGTCATCGTCAAGGGCCTGCTCAGCGCCGACGATGCCCGGCTTGCGCTACAAGCCGGCGCGGACGGCATTGTGGTCAGCAACCACGGCGGGCGCCAGCTGGAGTGCGCACCCGCACCGATGGCGCAATTGCCGCAGATTGCCGACGCCGTTCATGGCAAGATGCATATCTTTGTCGATGGCGGGGTGCGCCGAGGCAGTGACATCGCCAAAGCCCGGGCGCTGGGGGCCGATGCCGTCTTGCTGGGGCGCGCGCCTCTGTACGGGCTGGCCTCGCGCGGGCCGCAGGGCGTGGCCGAGGTTCTGGAGATACTGCGCACCGAGCTGGAGACAACCCTGCGATTGCTGGGCGCGCCGCAGGCCACGGGCCTGAACGCGAGCTTCCTGCAAAAACATTAGACAGTGACCCGAGACAGCCGCTTTTTACGATGCCTAAAACCACACACAGCATTGCCGAGCCCGTAGCAAGCGTTGAACCCTCCGCCCGCGAATCCTCGTTGTTTGTGGGCTCCCTGGCCAAGGCCTTTCAGGTGCTGGAGGCCTTTCGCGACACCCACCGCGAGATGTCGCTGGCCGAGATCGCCCGGGCCGCCCAGCTCGACCGCAGCGCCACCCAGCGCATCATCTTCACCCTGGAGAAGCTGCGCTACATCCGGCGTCTGCCCGGCTCCAACCAGTACACACTCGCGCCCGAGGTGCTGCGCCTGTCCTACAACTACCTGCGTTCGCAACGCATCGTCGAGCGTGCCTACCCCTACCTGATCGAGATGACCCACACCCTGGGCGAGACCTCGAACCTGCAGGAGATGGATGGCAACGAGGTGGTCTTCATCGCCAAGGTGCCGGGCCGCTACATCTACAACTCGGACTTTGCCGTGGGCTCGCGCCTGCCTGCGGCCTACACCGCCTCGGGCCGCGCCATGATGGCCAAACTGCCGATGGACGAGCGCCTGCGCCTGATCGCATCGACCCCGCTGGTCAAGATCACCGCCCAGACCATGACCGACCCCGAGGAGCTGCTGCGCCGCATCGAAGACGCCGAGCGCGACGGCTATGCGATTGTGCAAAACCAGACCGTGGTGGGCGATATCTCGGTCGCCGCCGCCATCACCGGCCGGGGCGGTGTGCCCATTGGCGCGATCACCATCTCCGCCCCTTCCACGCGCTGGGGCACGGCCAAGGCCGAGGCCGAACTGCTGCCCCATGTGCTGCTGGCAGCCACCTCGATCTCCAACATCCTGGATAACTTCTAGGTCGTCAGTCTTATTGCGTTAGGTCGAAAATAGGCCCAAGAACGCTGAAAAACCCCGCTCACAACGCGCCGATATGTCCATATGACGTTTAAGTTGTATGAATAGTGAACAATAGCGTTTATAGATATACACAAGACTAACTGAGTACTGCACTGCTATGAGCGCCTTTCTCGAAGAACGTGTCCTGTCTGTTCACCACTGGACCGATCGTTTGTTCTCTTTCACGACCACCCGTGATCCCGCCCTGCGTTTCTCCAGCGGCCACTTCACCATGATTGGCCTGAAGGTTGACGGCAAGAACCTGCTGCGCGCCTATTCCATCGCCAGCCCCAACTACGAGGAGCATCTGGAGTTCCTGTCGATCAAGGTCGATGACGGCCCGCTCACCAGCAAGCTCCAGCACATCCAGGTGGGTGACACCATCATCGTCGGCAAGAAGCCCACGGGCACCTTGCTGGTCGACTACCTGCTGCCTGGCAAGAACCTGTACCTGATCGGGACCGGCACGGGCCTGGCGCCCTGGCTGTCGGTGGCACGCGACCCCGAGACCTATGACCACTTTGAAAAGGTTGTCGTGGTGCACGGCGTGCGCCAGGTCGAAGAGCTGGCCTACCAGCAACTGCTGGAAGAAGAGCTGCCCAACCACGAGTTCCTCGGCGAAGTCGTCAAGGACAAGCTGGTGTACTACCCCACGGTGACGCGCGAGCCTTTCCGCAACCAGGGCCGTATCTCCAACCAGATCACCGCCGGCACTTTCCCACAGAACATCGGCCTGCCCGAACTGAACCCGGACACCGACCGCGTCATGCTCTGCGGCAGCCCCGCGATGCTGGCCGAGCTGAAGGAACTGCTGGAAGCCAAGGGCTTCAAGGAAGGCAATACCTCGACGCCTGGCGACTTTGTGGTGGAACGCGCCTTCGTCGAGAAGTAAGCAGCGCCCCGCCCCATGAAAAAACGACCCTCGGGTCGTTTTTTGTTGTCTGCAGCGCAGGCGGCTTAGATCAGCTGCTCGGTGTAGAAATTGCCACCGTGGTAGAGCAGCGGCGGCACGCCCACCACATGCTGGCAGTGCGCCACCTCGCCGACGAGGATGACATGGTCGCCCGCATCATGGTGCGGGCCGTTGCGGCATTCGAAACTGGCAATGGCGCCGGCGAGCAGCGGCACGCCGGTCACGCCCATCTCAAACTCCACGCCCGCCCAGCGGTCGATGCCCTTGCGGCTGAACTGCAAGGCCAGCTCCTTCTGGTGCGCACCCATCACATTGATCGCGTAGTGGCTGACGCTCTCGAACACCGGCATCGAGGTAGCGGTCTTCATCAGGCTCCACAGCACCAGCGGCGGCGTGAGCGAGGCGGAATTGAAGGAGCTGATCGTCAGCCCGACCTTGTTGCCATCGGGCGCCAGCGCCGTCACTACGGCCACCCCGGTGGCGAACTGGCCCAGCGCATTGCGAAACTCGCGTTCGGAAAACGAGGCAGAAACAGGCGATTGCAGGTGTTCGGGGGGGAGGGAGCGGTTCACGGGGCAGGCAGACGGCAGGGGCGGATGCCATGCCGTCAAAAGCATGGATAGGGGTCATTATCGGCCAGGGGGCGAGGCCCCAACGCGCGTAGGTGCTTGAAAACAAGGCAGGCGGGCCGCATCTGCGGGGGAAACACACGGCGAGAAGCAAACCTATGTCCTTGATTCCCAACTTTGCCATGCTGGGCAGTGGCCCCACGGTGCTGATGCTGCACGATGCCGACACCGACCACCTGGGCTTTGCCCCACAGGTGGAGTTGCTGGCCAGCCAGGGCTACCGCGCCATCGCCTGGGACATGCCCGGCTACCATGCCAACCCGCCGCCCTATGGCGGCTACAGCCTGAAGGCGCTGGCTGCCACCGCAGATGGCCTGCTGGAAGCACTGAAGATTGGCCGCGCCCATATCGTGGGCCATGGCATGGGGGCCATGGTGGCCGCCGAGCTGGCCCTGCGCCACCCCACCCGCGTGCGCAGCCTGACCCTGGTGGCCGGCGGCCCGGCGCTGGAGGCGGACAGCCAGCAGCACTGGGTGCAGACGCGCCAGCAACTGCTGGCCCAGTGCCAGCAGCAGGCCAGCACCGAACCGGTGCAGATGCAGCGCTTTGCCGAGCTGCTGGTGCAGCTGCAATCGGGCCAGCAGGCCTTGCCCGAAGGCCTGCAACTGGCGCGCCACGCGATCACCCAGATCCAGCCGCTGGCCTATGGCCGCATGCTGGAGATGCTGGCCGGCCCCAGCACCTTGGCCGAGCGCCTGCCCCACCTGAGCCAGCGCTGCCTGCTGGTGAGCGGCGGCCAGGACGTCTGCATGCCGCCCCAGCGCATGCAGGCGCTGACCGACCTGCTGCCCCAGGCCCGGCACGAGAGCCTGGAAGGCATTGGCCACTGGCCCCAGCTGGAGAGCCCCGATGCCTTCGAAGGCCTGCTGCTCGACTTTTTGGCGACCCAGCGGGCCACGGTTCACTAGGAAAAACCCGTAAATCGGCGGCCTGCGGCGGCGCTTTGCCTCTGCAGGTGGTTGACTCGCCATCCTGGCAATGCAGCCCGCTTGGCGCCACCGGGGCAAAAAACTGGCATGCTATGGGGTTTGGCGTGCAGCCCGTCACTTTCCTGGAGCTTCTCCAGGCTGGCGGACGGCCACCATGATCGGCAGCGGCTCCCCCACAGGACGCTGCTGTCCCTGTTGCCAACTGAAGGATTAGTCCCGTGTCCCCCTCTTCCCTGACCTTTGCCGTCACCCCATCGAGCCAGCCACGCAGCGCCCAAGAGCGCGCCAAGATTCTGGACAACCCGGGTTTTGGTCTGCACTTCACCGACCACATGGTATCGGTGCACTGGGACAAAGAGGGCGGCTGGCGCGATGCGGCCGTGACCCCTTACGGCCCGATTGCGCTGGACCCTGCGGCCGCCGTGCTGCACTACGGCCAGGAAATCTTTGAAGGCATCAAGGCCTACCGCCATGCTGACGGCTCGGTCTGGACCTTCCGCCCTCAAGCCAATGCCGAGCGCCTGCAACGCTCCGCCCGCCGCCTGGCCCTGCCTGAGCTGCCTGTGGATATCTTTGTGGAATCGCTCAAGCAGATCATCGCCCTGGACAAGGACTGGGTGCCCAGCGGCAACGAAGCCAGCCTGTACCTGCGCCCCTTCATGATCGGTGACGAAGTCTTCCTGGGCGTGCGCAGCGCCCACAAGGCCACCTACTACGTGATCGCCTGCCCCGCAGGCCCCTACTTTGCCAAGGGCGTGGCACCGGTGGCGATCTGGCTGTCCACCGACTTTGCCCGCGCGGCCAAGGGCGGCACCGGCGCCGCCAAGTGCGGCGGCAACTATGCCGCTTCGCTGCTGCCCCAGCAGCAAGCCCAGGACAACGGCTGCTCGCAGGTGCTGTTCCTCGATCCTGCCGAAGGCAAGTACCTCGAAGAGCTGGGCGGCATGAATGTGTTCCTGGTCTACGGCAAGGAAAACAAGCTGGTCACCCCTGCGCTGTCCGGCAGCATTCTGGAAGGCATCACGCGCGATTCGCTGCTGCAACTGGCACGCGACCGTGGCATGGTGGTCGAAGAGCGCAAGATCGCTGTTGACGAGTGGAAGCAAGGCGTGGCCTCCGGTGACATCACCGAAGTGTTTGCCTGCGGTACCGCTGCCGTCATCACCCCCATCGGCCAGCTCAAGGGCGAAGGCTTCTCGGTGGGCGACCTGTCGGCCCCGGCTGGCGAAGTCACGATGGCCCTGCGCAAGGAACTGACCGACATCCAGTACGGCCGCGCCCCTGACCGCCACGGCTGGCTGGTGCGTCTGGACGCGTAATTTCCGTCCTATGAATGCCAAAGGGCCGCACAGTGTGCGGCCCTTTTTTCATGGTGCTGTGAGCCCGTTACGCAGCGACGGCAGCCTGGCGCTTGCTGTCGCTCTCAAAGCCATAAAAGCCAAAGCGCATGTCCGGCATGCGGCCGCTCACCAGCTCGGCCATGGCCTTGCCGCTGCCGGCGCCATGGGTCCATCCCAGGGTGCCGTGGCCGGCATTGATCCAGAGCTTGCTGATCTTGGTGCGGCCGATGAACGGGATATTGGTCGGCGTAGCGGGGCGCAGGCCGGTCCAGAACTGCGGGTTGCCGCCCTGCTCGGGCAGGCGGGTGTCGCAGACGCCGGGCATCAGCTCCTCGATGCGGCGCGCCAGCATATGGCAGCGCGCCTTGGCCAGCGGGCTGTCCAGCGAGCTGTCAAAACCGTTGAGCTCGATCGTACCGGCCACGCGCAGCTGGTTGCCCAGGCGGCTCATGGCCAGCTTGTTGCCATCATCGATGCAGCTGACAAAGGGCGCCGCCTCGGGCTTGAGGATCGGCAAGGTGGCGCTGTAGCCCTTGCCGGGGTAGATGGCGACATTCAGGCCCACGGTGCGCAGCAACGGTGCGGTGTAGCTGCCGCAGGCGACGATGACGGCATCGCCCTGCAACGTGCGTGGGCTGCTGTCAGCGCCCGCTGCGGTGGCGCGCACGGTGACCGAATCGATCGCGCCGCCCGCCACATTCAGCCGCTCAACCCGGTGGTTGTACAGAAACTGCACACCGCCCTGAGCGCAGAGCTGCGCGAGCTTTTGCGTGAACACCCGGGCGTCGCCGCTTTCATCGCTCTCGGTAAAGGTGCCGCCCTTGATCTGCGCGGCATAGGGCTTGAAGGCGGGCTCGATCTTCAGAAACTCTTCGGTGCTGACCATGCGGCGGTTCACACCGTACTGGCGCATCAGATCGACGGCCATATGCGCATCCTGCACCGCTTCATCGCTGGTGAAGAAGTGAGCAATGCCGCGCTCAAGCCGGTTGAACTGGATGCCGGTCTGCGCCACCACGGCCTTCAAGGCGTTGTGGCTGTAGGCACCCAGCGCAACGATCTGCTGCACATTGCGGGCAAAGGAGCGGTCATTGCACTCGGCCAGAAACTGGGTGAGCCAGCGCCATTGCTGCGGATCGGCATGGGGGCGCAGCAGCAGCGGTGCCTCCTTGTCGAACATCCACTTGAGCGCCTTCAGCGGGGCATGCTTGTTGGCCCAGGGCTCGCAGTAGCTCACCGAGATCTGCGCGGCATTGGCGTAGCTGGTCTCCAGCGCCGCGTCCGGTTGGCGGTCAACGACGGTGACGTCGTGGCCGAGTTGCAGCAAATGCCAGGCAGTGCTGGTGCCGATGATGCCGGCGCCGAGGATGATGACTTTCATGGCTCTCAGTGTCTGGCATCTTGGCTGCAACATAAAGTGCAATTAAACTTCTTCAAGAATCATCAGTTCTACTAATACTGGAGCCCCATGAGCAACCTGGACCCGGTCGCGCTGGAATGCCTGGCCGCCGTGATTGAAGAAGGCGGTTTCGAGAAGGCCGCTGTGCGCCTGAATGTGACGCAGTCTGCCGTCTCGCAGCGGCTGCGTGCGCTGGAGGCGCAGATCGGATCGGTGCTGGTGGTGCGCAGCCGCCCGCTGCGCCCGACGGCGGCGGGCCAGCTGCTGCTCAAGCATACCCAGCAGCTGCGGCTGCTGCGCACCGACCTGGAGCAGGAGCTGCACAGCCTGCTGCCCCAGGCCATGGGCCGCAGCGCACATGACGAGGCCATCTCGATTGCCATCAATGCCGACAGCATTGCCACCTGGGCCATCGATGCGCTGCAGGACATTGCGCTCCAGCAGCTGCCGCTGGAGATCATCACCGACGACCAGGACCACACCCTGGAGCTGCTGCGCACCGGTGAGGTGCTGGGCTGCGTCACCACCATGCCGCAGGCACTGCGCGGCTGCCGCGTGACGGCGCTGGGCGCCATGCACTACATCGCCGTGGCATCGCCCGCCTTTGCCGAACAGCATGTGCCGCAGGGCATCAACCGCAGCAACTTCAAGCACCTGCCGTTTCTCAGCTACAACCGCAAGGACGACATGCAGCGCGTGTTTGTCGCCCGCGCGATGGGGCTCAAGACCGTTGGCCTGCACCAGCTCTTTGTGCCCAACTCCGAAGCCCAGGTGCGTGCCGTGGCCGCCGGCTGGGGCGTGGGCGTGGTGCCCGAGCTGCTGGCCCGCCCTTATCTGGCCGATGGCCGCCTGGTCAATGTGGCCGAGGCCCAGGTGCTGCGCGTTGACCTGTACTGGCACTGCTGGAACCTGCAGTCCGCCTTGCTGAGCGCACTGAGCGACGCGATGGTGCAAAGCGCCAAGAGCAGCCTGGCGCCGCCCACCGCAGCCGCGCGCGCCACCGTGAAGGCATAAAAAAAACTGCCTGCACCCCAAAGGATGCAAGCAGTTTCCGGATGTACCCCTGTGTTCATTGCACCGGTGGTTCCACCCCTCCCTCATCAGTAAAAACTGTCAATGGCGAAGTATCCACGCCAAGTATTGCTATATTGTGAATAGCAGATGACAACAGCGTCATCTGGCGTGGCCGGCTTATCGCACCAGCAGCACCGGCACCTTGCTCTCTGCCAGCACCTGGGTGGCCACCGAGCCCAGCACCAGCTTGGCCAATGCGCCATGGCCCCGGGTGCCCATGATCAGCAGGTCATAGCCGCCGTTATCGGCCGTCTCGGCAATGGTCTGCGAGATGGGGCCGACCGCGCTCTCGGCCACCGCCTTCACCTGGTGGGCAGCCAGAAACTCCTGCACCGGCACCAGCACCTTCTGCGCCTCTTCGGAGTGGTAGTCGTCCACCAGCGCCTTGCCCAGGGCCTTGGCGGCCCGGGGTGGCAGCAGCGGCTGCACGGTGAGCGCCGTGTAATGGTGGTTGGGCGTCAGCCACTCCGCGTGCGCTGCCAGGTAATCCAGCATCTTTTGGGTGTAGGGGCTGCCGTCAACGGCCAACAAAATACGCATGCCTGTACTCCTTCAAAAAAGGGGTGAGGGACCCAACACCGGTGCCATGACCAACGCTGGACTGATGGCCTGACAAAACCGCTTCCGGTATCGGCAAAGCGCTTTGCAGGCTTAAATCATGTGTATCAGCTTATAGATTCACCGTCAAACGCACATTGATGTGTATCAGGCCGGGCGAAGAATTTAGGTAAAAACCCTTGGTTTTCAACCTTATCCACAGAACATAGGTTCTAACTCTGTCGTTGACCGTAAGCGTTTTGCTGCAGAAAATGGTGAAAATAACTGTTTTAGAGGCTCCGTATGCAAAATGGAGAAGAATACGCTGGATATAAGTGGTTGTCGGAGGCCTATGACGTGGCGCCAGTGCAGCCCTTTCGGATTCGCAGTGTCATCGGCTCCACACGCTCCAGCGCGATATCGAACGGTTTCAGGGTGGAGACCTACCCATCAAATTACAGACCGGATCCAACGCTGAGAGCACACCTGACATTTGCGCTCAAGTACGAGGGCGTTGAGCTGGATTTTATGCATCGCCTGTTCGAGGTGACTGGACCCAATCCTCTCGCCAGTTGGGCACTGGAAGAACCCACGGGTGCGTACGCGCGCCGCTGCGGCTTCCTCTATGAATGGCTTAGCGATTCCATGCTGGATGCGGTGGGTGACGCCAGCGGAAACTACGTCAACTTGCTTGACCCTTCTCAGTACCTCAGCGCCACGGTTCCTGATAGGGTGCGCCGCTGGCGCATCAACAACAACCTGCCGGGCACCCGCGCTTTCTGCCCGATGGTCGATTTCAGCGAACAACGCCGGGCTGATCCGGCGCCACTGCGCGCTGAGATCGACAACATGGTGGATCAGTTCGGGCTGGAGACCATTGAGCGCGCCGTCAACTGGCTGACCATCAAAGAGAGCAAGGCCAGTTTTGCGATTGAGTCCGAGGGTAAGGAGGAGGATCGTATCCGCCGCTTGGCACGCGCCATGAGCACGCACTGCGGCAAGATCGAATCCGCGCTGACGGAAGAGGGAATGCTGATCATTCAGCAGGCCATCATGGGTGACAAGATGGTAGGCGCCAAGCTAGGCATTCGCCAGTCCCCGGTTTTTGTCGGGCACACCAACTCGCTCTTCGAGCCCGTCATTGATTACCTGGCGCCACACTATGAAAACGTGGCGGAGATGATGGAGGGGTTGCGTGCATTCGAGCAACGCACCCGTGGACAAAATCCGCTGCTGCGAGCAGCGGCGCTGTCCTTTGGCTTTGTCTACATCCACCCGCTGGGCGACGGCAATGGTCGCCTCTCACGCTTTCTGATCAATGACATCCTTCGGCGCGATGGCTTTCTACCAGCGCCGGTCATCTTGCCAGTCTCGGCGGTGATCAGCGAGAGCGCCGCAAGGCGCGCGGCCTACGACACCGCCTTGGAACATCTGTCACGGCCGCTGATGGCGACGATGAATCCGGTGTGCAGCTTTGGCGCAACCGTGCAATACGAAGATGGTGTCAAGTCCAACCTGCATGTAGCCGAATGGCGCCGTGGCATAGCCACTTGGCGCTATGCGGACCTCAGCTTCCAGTCTGAGTACTTGATCGATGTCATCCGTCACTCGATCCTGCACGGCCTCAAGGACGAAGCCTTGTACTTACTGCGTTACGAGACCGCATGCAACCGCCTCAAGGAAATCATCGAGGGCCGCGATGAAGACTATGCAACGATCATCCAATCGCTGGTGAGGAACATGCAGGTCAGCGGCAAGCTGCGCAAAACGTACCCCGCTATCTTCAACGACGAAGATCTCACTGAGCGCATTGAACATGCGGTCTTCAAAGCCTTTGAGTTGCTGCCCGACGATGGCAAAGATGACGATGACATGGAGCCGCGCTTTGACGTGGTGGCCCGATGAACCGTGCCTGAAAGGCTGAGATTTACACCCGCACCAGGCAATGCGGGTTGAAGGTTTCCTGCTCGCCCTTGCGCGCATAGCCCAGCGGATTGGCCAGGACCCGGCATTGCCAGGGGCGGCCATCGCTGTGCTGGCCTTTAGCCACATAGTCGCTGGGCGCATGCAGGTGGCCGTGGATCCAGAGGTCGGCATAGGGCAGCAGCTCGTCCAGCACATTGCAAAAGCCGGCGGTGCCCGGGGTCAGCCCATAGCGCGGATCGGCGCTGCGCAGGCTGGGCGCGAAGTGGGTGATGACGACGGTCTTGCCGTCAAAGGGCTCGGCCAGTGCGGCGCGCAGCCATTCCTGGCAGCGCAGCGCTTCGTCGCGCATCTCGGCGGCCAGAAAGGGCTGGCCGTTGCGCTCGGTCTGGGCCTTGATCAGGTAGAAGTTGGCGGCCTTGAAGGCCTTCTCGCGCTGCTTCATCAGCGCACCCAGCTCGGTCACGCCGTTGTGCAGCGCAATGGCGTCGTAGTCGGACCAGAGCGTGGTGCCGATAAAGCGCACGCCGTCGATGACCAGGGTTTCGCAGTCCAGCATGGTGATGCCGAGCTTTTCGCAGCTGGCGCGCAGGCGCTGGCGGGCAGTGTCGAAATCCTGGTTGTCAAACTCATGGTTGCCGGGCACCAGGATCACCGGCTCGGGCCAATGGCCACCCGCCTGCTGCGGACTGAACTGGCCCAGGCCAAAATCCGCATCGTCCAGCATCGAGCCGCTTTGGTAGGAGCCAATGTCGCCGGCCAGGATCAGCAGCTCGGCGCCGGGCGCGGGCTGGGCGCGGAAATGGGGATGGGTCTCCAGGTGCAGGTCGGACAGGATTTGCAGGTGCATGGTCGCCAAGCCTACCATGGGCTTTGGCGCCTTGCAGCCCGCTACATCGGTAATTCCAGGTCAGGAAAAGCCGCCCGGGCCGAGCGCTCCAGCGCATGCAGCATCCATTCCAGCGCCGAGGGCGGAATATGCCCGCTGCGGCTGCGCCAGAGCGCATCCACATGCACGGCTTCCACGCGCAGCGGCAGCGGTTGGAAGGCCAGCAGATCGGCAATGCCGGTCGCAGGCACAAAGTGGCGCGGCAGCACGGTGATCAAATCGGTGCGCGCCACCACGCGCGCGGCGGTGAAGTACTGGTTCACCGTCAGCACCACGCGGCGCTTGCGGCCGATCGACGCCAGCGCCTCATCCAGAAAGCCAAAGGGCTGGCCAGAAAAGCTCACCAGCATGTGGCGCGCATCGCAGTAGCGCTCCAAAGTCAGCAAGCCCTCACTCAACGGATGGTCCTTGCGCATCACGCAAATGTACTCACCGTCATAGAGGCGCCGGCTCTCGAAATCCACCAGGTCACCCGACTGGGCGCGCGCGGTCATCTCGGCCAGCACAAAGGGGAAATAGCCCACGGCCAGGTCGGCGGTCTCGGCCTCCAGCTCCTCGCGCGGATCACGGGTAGTGAGTGGTTGCACATGTACGGAGACGCCTGGCGACTCGGTTTCCAGAATGTGCATCAGGCTGGGCAGCAAGGTGGCGGCGGTCGCATCGGCCATGGCCACGACAAAGGCCTGGGTGGCATTCGCGGGGTCAAAGCGCTCGGGGGCAAAGCTGGACTGCAGGCGCGCCAGCGATTCGCGCACCACCGGCCACAGCGCATTGGCCAGCGGCGTGGGCTCCACGCCCTGGCCGCTGCGCACCAGCAACTCATCATTCAGTGCATCGCGCAGGCGCCGCATCGCATTGCTGACCGCCGGTTGGGTGATGGCCAGCTTGTCGGCCGCCCGGGTCAGGCTGCGCTCATTCATCACCTCGTCGAATACTCGCAACAGGTTCAGATCCAGGTGCCTAAATTGATGGGGCAGCATTTTCAATCCTTTGCAGCGATGGACGACCCGCAATACATCACTGGCATGAATGATACAGATTCAAAAGATAAATTTGAGAACGTCTAGGGTAAACCCTATACTTCGTTCATCGCTTCAAAGAAGCATTAATACCAAAGACATCCATCATGACCAACAGTTTTGTACACACTGACATGGCTACCGAGCACACGGGCGTTCTGCGTGTGGAACGTGCTGCTGAACATCTCAAGACCACCTTCGGCACCAAGGGTGTTGGCGCATCGCTGATGCTGGCCGCCCTGGTTTCCGCCGTGCTGGTGGTTGCTACCCGCCTGGTGGACTCCGTCGCCGGCGGTAGCCACTGGATCGCTGGCTGGGCCCTGCTGTGGGCTGTCGCCTTTGTCGCCATCGCCCTGCTGGCTGCCCCTGCCCGCAACCTGAGCAGCAGCCTGCGCGCCGCTCGCCGCAGCTGGGACGAAGGCCACCGCCGCGCCATGGAAGACGACAAGACCTGGCAAGTGGCCCTGCAAGACAGCCGCGTGATGGCTGACCTGAACCGCGCCATGAGCGACGCAGCGGTTTCGTTCTACCACAAGAACTACTGATCAACGCCGGGGTTCCTCCAGAGCCCCAGCGCCGGCAGCCACGATCTGCTTTTTCAAAAGCCACGGCATGCCGTGGCTTTTTTGTCGTTGATGGCTGCACCTCATCCAAAGCGGATCAGTGGTTTGGGATTGCGAAACACCTCAGCCAGCGCAAGCAGCAGGTGCTTGGAGGATGCTTGGCAAGCGCTTTTCCGCCCCGCAGCGAGCTGGCTGTATGCAACAAACCACAGTTCTGTCGATGCACTGACCCTGAGTCCAAGCGCGTTCACAACAAGCTAAGCACCCAAAACAAAACCCCGCATGCCTAAAACATGCGGGGTTTTGCTGTGTTTCGCTATCCCAGCCACTGGCAGCGGGGCTACCAGCGACCTAGCCAGCGTCCGATCAAGCAGCGGTCAGGCGCTTTTCCAGATCGGCCTTGATGTCCAGCAGCGCCTGGGGCAGGCGCTGGGCCAGGTGGTCGAAATGGGCCTGGTGCGATGCCAGCTCTTCGGTCCAGACGGCGGTGTCGATATTGGTGACGGTCTTGAACTGCTCGGCATTGAAGTCCAGGCCGGTCCAGTTGATCTCGGCGTACTGCGGAGCCACGCCAAAGGCGGTCTGCGTGCCCTGCACCTGGCCTTCGAGGCGGTCCAGCATCCACTTGAGCACGCGCATGTTTTCACCGTAGCCAGGCCAGACGAACTTGCCAGCGGCATCCTTGCGGAACCAGTTGGTGGTGTAGATCTTGGGCAGCTGCGCGCCAGCGGCTTCGAGCTTGTCACCCAGGTTCAGCCAGTGGGCGAAGTAGTCGCTCATGTTGTAGCCCATGAAAGGCAGCATCGCGAACGGATCGCGGCGCACCACGCCTTGCGCGCCAAAGGCGGCGGCGGTGGTTTCCGAGCCCATGGTGGCAGCCATGTAGACGCCTTCCTTCCAGTTGCGCGCTTCGGTCACCAGTGGCACCGTGGTCGAGCGGCGGCCACCAAAGATGAAGGCATCGATCTTCACGCCCTTGGGGTCGTCCCAGGCTTCGTCCAGTGCCGGGTTGTTGGTGGCAGCCACGGTGAAGCGGGCATTGGGGTGGGCGGCCTTGGCGCCGGTTTCCTTGGCGATCTGGGGCGTCCAGTCCTTGCCTTGCCAGTCGATCAGGTGGTCTGGCAGTTGGCCGCTGTCCTTTTCCATGCCTTCCCACCACACATCGCCGTCATCGGTCAGCGCGACGTTGGTGAAGATCACGTTCTTGTCCAAACTGGCCATGCAGTTGGGGTTGGTGTGGTAGTTGGTGCCTGGGGCAACGCCAAAGTAGCCGGCTTCGGGGTTGATCGCGCGCAGCGATCCGTCAGCCTGGGGCTTGATCCAGGCAATGTCGTCACCGATGGTGGTGACTTTCCAGCCTTCGAAGCCGGTGGGCGGCACCAGCATCGAGAAATTGGTCTTGCCGCAGGCGCTGGGGAAAGCGGCTGCCACATGGTACTTTTTGCCCTGGGGGTTTTGCACGCCCAGAATCAGCATATGCTCGGCCAGCCAACCCTGGTCGCGGCCCATGGTCGAAGCGATGCGCAGTGCAAAACACTTCTTGCCCAGCAGCGCATTGCCGCCGTAGCCCGAACCATAGGACCAGATTTCGCGCGTCTCAGGGTAGTGCACGATGTACTTGGTCTTGTTGCAAGGCCAGCTGGTGGTGTCCTTTTCACCGGCTTGCAGGGGCGCGCCGATGGTGTGCACGCAGGGCACAAAGGCACCATCGCTGCCGATCACGTCGTACACGGCACGGCCCATGCGGGTCATGATCTTCATGTTGACGGCGACATAGGCGCTGTCGGACAGCTCGATGCCCACGTGGGCAATCGGCGAGCCCAGCGGACCCATCGAGAACGGCACCACATACATGGTGCGGCCCTTCATACAACCGTCAAACAGCGGCTGTAGAGTCGAACGCATCTCGGCAGGTTCCATCCAGTTGTTGGTGGGGCCGGCGTCCTCTTTCTTGGCCGAGCAGATGTAGGTGCGGTCTTCGACACGTGCCACGTCCGATGGATCGGACCAGGCCAGAAAGCTGCCAGGGCGCTTGGCGGGGTTGAGCTTCTTGAAGGTGCCGGCATCGACCAGTTGCTGGCAGAGGCGGTCGTATTCTTCCTGGCTGCCATCGCACCAGTAGACGGAATCGGGCTTGCACAGTGCGGCCATATCGGCCACCCAGGCGATGAGCTTGGGGTTCTTGACGTAGTCGGGGGCCTGAATGGCGACACCGGCCTGGATGTTTGCGTTCATGGGAAGGCTTTCAAAGTTGTAAACGGTTCATCAAAAACCGCTGCGACAAGCTCCTTGGCCGACAGCAACCCATTTTTGAAAAACCGTCTCCACAGCGTCGGACAAGGCGCAATGCCTGTGCGCAAAAATGCCTACGCTGGATCGGCGATTTTAGCAGTCGGCCCCCAAAACGGTGATTTTCAGTTGCCACATCTATGCATTTGATGCATGACAAAATGCATAACTGTATTGATACCGGTTTCTTTGGCAAAGCGCCTGTCGCGCAGGTGGCGCGGGGCCACGCCAGCCATGGCCAGCCAGCAGCAGGCAACAAAAAACCCGCCAGCGGCGGGTTCAGTAACAGGGGCTTGCGCTCTTTGCGCGCAGCGCTCAGGCCATGTGCACGGCAATAAAGGCCAGCAGGAACATCATCAGCGCTCCCACCACGGGCAGCACCACCGGCATCAGCGGAACAATGGCTTCCACGGTATCCATCGGTGGGTGTTCGGTATCGGCGTCGGTGTGCGGGCTGGACATGGGTTCTCTCCAATGCAAAGGCTGCCAAAAAAGCTGAGGACCATTGTAGCCAGCGGGCCCCCGACTGCATGCCGGGCAGAAACCCTGAGCCTGGCCAGCGATCAGCCTTCCAACACCGGATACAGCGACAGCACCAGCAGCGCCGCCATGCACCAGTTGAAGCGCTGCAGTGCCCGGGGCGTGCGCAGCGCCCGGCCCACTGCGCTGCCAAACAAGGTCCAGACACTGACGCTGGGGTAGTTCACCAACCCCAGCACCAAGGCGGCAAGCAGCAGGTTGGCGGCATAGCCATCGCGCGGGGTATAGGTCGCCACAATGCCGATGGCCATGATCCAGGCCTTGGGGTTGACCCACTGGAAGGCAGCAGCCTGCCAAAAGCCAAAGGGTTGCGCACCGGCTTGCCCGGCTCCTGCCTGGCCGGAGCGGGCGATCTTCCAGGCCAGCCACAGCAGGTAGGCGGCGCCCAGGTACTTGAGCCAGGTGTAGAGGCGCGGCTCGCGCTCAAAGGCTACGCCCAGGCCCAGCCCCACCAGCAGCAGCATGGCCACCACCCCCAGGCTGATGCCCAGCATGTGCGGCACCGTGCGGCGGTAGCCAAAGCTGGCGCCCGAGGCCGTCAGCATCACATTGTTGGGGCCTGGCGTGACCGAGCTGACAAAGGCAAACAGGGCCAGAGGCAACACAAAGGCGGAGGTTTCGGGCAGAACAGACATGGCAAGGTGCGAAAAATGGAGAAAAGAAAAGCTGCTGCCATGCTAAGGCCTCAATGCAGTACAGTACCGGTACACTTTATCTGGCCACTTCAAGAATTGGCCTGCTCTTATGACCCAGACACTTTCGCCCGCTGCCGATATTGCCGATACCACTGCCTCCGGCCTCGGCGCCCCTCCGCTGGCAGCGGCCGCCTGGGGATGGCAGCCGGTGCGCACCGGCAGCGCCTCCCTGGTCGAGCAGCTGGTGGCGCATTTCAGCGACCGCATCCGCAACCACGGGCTGCGCGCTGGCATGCGCCTGCCATCGGTGCGGGCGCTGGCCGAGCAGGCAGGGGTGAGCCGCGACACCGTTGTGCAGGCCTATGACCGGCTGGCGGCCCAGGGCCTGGTGCAATCGCGCCGAGGCGCGGGCTTTTTTGTCTGTGCCCAGCGCGCGCTGGCCGAGGCAGCCGCAGCGCCTGCCGCCAGCCTGGCCCAGGGCGCGGCCTTTGACACCGCCTACCTGCTGCGCGGCATCTTCCGCGAGGATGCCGATGGCTCCGGCCACACCGGCAGCGCCGGTTGTCTGCCGGCCAGCTGGATGGACGAGGGCCTGATCAGCGGCGCGCTGCGCGCCATCCTGAAGCAGGGTGTGCGGGCAGAACGCAGCCTGCTGGGCTATGGCCTGCCCCAGGGCCTGGCGCCGCTGCGCCGCCAGATCGCGTCGACCTTGCAGGCGCAGGAAGTACCCGCCCACCCCGAGACCCAGCTGATGACGGTGAGCGGCGTCACCCAGGGGCTGGACCTGATCGTGCGCTGCTTTCTGCAGCCGGGCGACACCGTGCTGGTGGAGGACCCGGGCTGGTTCCTGATCTTTGGCCGCCTCAACACCATGGGGGTGAATGTGGTGGGGGTGCCGCGCCTACCCGGCGGCCCCGATGTGCAGGCGCTGCAGGCACTGGCCGCGCAGCACCAGCCCAAGCTCTTCATCCTGAACACCGCTGTGCACAACCCCACCGGGCTCAGCCTGTCGGCCGGTGTGGCCCATGAGGTGCTGCGCATTGCCGAGCGGTATGATTTTTTGCTGGTCGAGGACGACACCTATTCCGAGTACCTGGGCAATATGCCCTTGCGCCTGGCCGCCATGGACCGGCTGCAGCGCGTGCTGCTGGTGGGCGGCTATTCCAAAACGCTGTCAGGCGGCTTGCGCGTGGGCTATGTGGCGGCGCGGCCGGAGTTCATCCACCAGCTGACCGATCTGAAGCTGCTGGGCGGCCTCACCTCCGCCCTGCCCAGCGAGCAGATCGTGCACCGCATCCTGGCCGATGGCAGCTACCGCAAGCATGTGGACCGGCTGCGCGAGCGGGTGGACAAGGCCCGCCACCGTTGCCTGCGCCAGCTTGAAGCGCTGGGCTGCCACGCCGTGCATGAGCCGGTCGCCGGCACCTTCGCCTGGGTGGACTGCGGCATGGATTCGGAACTGCTGGCGCGCCAGGCCAGCGAGCACGGCTTGCTGCTGGCGCCCGGGGTGCTGTTCTCGCCGCGCCAGGCGCCGTCGACCTTGCTGCGCATCTCGGTAGCGATGGCCGAGCAACCGGCGGCCTGGCACACCCTGGCCCTGCTGCTGGAGCGCCACCGGGGCGCTTGATCAGGCCCCTGTACGACCGCGTCCTTCGGTCAGCAGCACGGCGGCCTGCACCCGCGATGAAAGACCCAGCTTGCGCAGAATGTGCTGCACATGGATCTTCACCGTGGTCTCGGCAATGGCCAGGCTGCGCGCGATCTCCTTGTTGCTGGCACCGGCGGCGATCTCGCGCAGGATCTCCAGCTCGCGCGGCGACAGCTGCTCCAACGGGTCGGCCGGCTCGGGCACCGCGGCGGGTGCCGCAGCCGGCTCCGCTGGCCGGGTTTGCAAGGCGTTCACCAGCTTGTCCGTCATCTCCATGCTCACCGTCGATTGGCCGCGCAAGGCGCGCTCGATGGCGGCCACCAGCACCTCACTGTCCGCCGTCTTCAGCAGATAGCCATGGGCGCCACGCTGCAACGCCAGCGCCAAGGTGTCCGCATCTTCACTGGCGGTAAGCATCAGCACCCGCGCAGCGGGCGCGGCGTCGCGCAGGCCGGGCAGCAGGTCTACACCGCTCACGCCCGGCATATGGTGGTCCAGCAGCACCACATCGGGCTGCAGCTGCGCGGCATGGCGCAGCGCCTCACCGGCATCGCCCGCTTCTGCCACCACCTGCAACTGCGGCTGGGCGGCCAGTAGCGCGATCACGCCACGCCGGAAAAGCGGGTGGTCGTCCACGACGAGCAGCCGAATCGGTGCAACAGCAAGGGTAGGCGTTGGTGCAGCATTCATGCGGGGCTCCTGAGCGTAAGCGGTGCAGCGGCCGCGGGCTGCAACGGTGGCAGGCTCAAGCGCACACAAGTGCCCGCGCCCGCAACGGATTCGATCTCCAAGCGGGCACCAATGCCTGCCGCGCGCTCGCGCATGATGCGCAGACCCACATGGGTTTCATCCAGCGCCGGAGCGGCCTGCGCCATGCCCTGGCCATCGTCGCGCACCTCCACCGCCCACTGTGGGCCTTGCTCCACCTCCACCCACACCTGGCTGGCCTGCGCATGCTTGCGCACATTGGACAGCGCCTCCTGCACCACATGCAGCACCTGCACCTGTACATCGGGCGGCAGCGCCATGCCTTCGCCGGCGATCTGCAGATGCGCGGGCAAACCGGTCTGGTGCTCGAACTTGGTCAAGGTGGTGCGCAGCGCAGGCACGATGTCCTCGGCATTAGTGCGGGTGCGAAAGTGCAGCAGCAGCTCACGCACGTCGGACAGGCTCTCGCGGATGCCGGTATCCAGCTCAGCCAGGGTTGCCTGCACGCGGGCGCCTTCGGCCGGCACCCGCGCTATATCGCGGCGCAACAGCCCCGCCTGTATCTTCAAAAATGCCAGGCTCTGCGCGATGGAGTCATGCAGCTCACGCGCCAGCAGGCCGCGCTCATCGGCCACCGCCGCCTCGCGCTGCAAGGCATCGGCGCGCAGACCCTCCATGCCACCGGCCAGGTGGCTCGCCAGCGCATCGAGCAATGCACGGTCATCGGGCGCCAACATGGTCGCATGGCGAAAGAACAGGTCCACCTCGCCCACCATGCGCTCATGCAGCCGCACCGGCACGCTCAGCACGCTGACAAAGCCCGCCCGCCGGCACTGCCCGGCATCCACACGGCTGGCCCCTGCAGGCACGCCGCTGCGCCAGTCCTGCAACGCCACCAGCTGGGTCTGCGCCTGGGCCTGGGGCTGGCCGCAAAAGCAGTCACCGGTGGGCACGCAGTGCTCGGCATCCACCATCTCCTCGGGCAGCCCTTCAGAGGCAAGCAGCACATAGCGGCGGTTGTCCTCATCCGACCAGCGCAGCGCCACCGCATCGGCCTGCGCGGTCTTGCGCATCTGGGCCGCAAAGCCCTGGGCCAGCACCGGCAGCGAATCGGCCCGCGCCACCAGCGCGGCACCGTCATAGAGCACCGCCAAACGGGCACGCTCGGCCTGCAGGTGTTCGGTCTTTTGCTGCACGCGGCGCTCCAGGCTGGCATACAGATCCTGCAGACGCAGGGCCATGCGGTTGAAGCCCCGGGCCACCGCGCCAAACTCATCGCCACCATCGGCTGGCACCCGCACCGACAGGTCGCCCGCCTCCACCTGAGCCAGGGCTGTCTGCAGCCGCGCCAGTGGCCCAAACACCAGCAGCTGCGCCGCATACATCAGCGCCAACGCGGCGGCAATGGCCAGCGCCATCATCACGAACTGGGCCGTGTTGAGCCAGGTCGTCCAGCGCGCGAGCTGCTGCTCGATACGGCCTACCAGATGGTCCACCTCGCCCACAAAGCTCTGCGCCTGCTGGGCCGTAACCTCGGCCTGCACCGCATGGTTGCCGCGCATCGGTTGCTGCCAGGCCCCACGCACCCGCTGCCAGCGCTGCTGCACGGCTGCCAAGGCCGCACGCGAGGCCGCATCGCGCGGCACGGACAGCGGCCGGGCGGCATCGCCTTTTTCCAGCAAGGCCAGGCTGGCATCGAGCTGGCCGATCAGCAGGGCCAGCCGCTGCGAGCTCGCCTCCGGCAAGGCCTGTGCCAGCTGCCAGGTCTGCATGCGCAGGCGCCCCGCTTCGTTCACGGCCGCAGCGCCGCCTTCAAGCGACCAGGTCAGCCGCAAGGTCAGCCCAATCGCGACCAGCGCCATCAGCAGCAGCGCGCAGCCAATGGCACCGATCTTGACGGCCAGAGGCCGCTGCCGTGCGTGCTGTTGCTCCGCCTTCATGGCCCCACCTCTGGGTAACGCACACCGCGCCGCTGCGCCATCTCGCGCCCCATAGCCGCCTGCACGGGTGGCTCCAACGTCGTTTGTGCGCTGGGATAGGCCTGCGTCTCTTCTGCGGCGATATGGCGCGTATACACCGCTGCAAAATCCGCCCAGCGGCCCCGTGCCGCCACCAGCGCGGTGCCCGCCGGGGCATGCCCAGCTTGCACCGCCTGCAGATCTGCCCGAATCGCCGGCCACAGCGCCTCCATCTGCCGGTGTTCGGCCTGCAGCTGGTCTGCCAGCGCCCGCTGCCCAGCAGCCCGCAACGCGGGCAGCACATGCAGCTCTTCATCCTGGTGGTGCAAGGGCGCAGCCAGGTCAAAGTAGCGCTGCACATCGGCCGCCGCATCGCGCGCCTGGCCCTGCGTATCGTCGCCGCCCTGCTCAGCCAAGTAAGCACCCAGCCGACCCAACAGATCCAGGCTACGCGCCACCCGGCCATGGCAGGCCTGCAGCATGCCAAACGGCTCGTCAAAGCCTGCTGTGGGTGGGGTGTTCAGGAGCTGTGTCACAGCCTCCATTTTCGCTGCCCATCGCTGGCTGTGCGTTGCGGTGTACGCCAACCATGATCCAGGTCAAATCCTGCGGCCTGGCACAGGCGCACAGTGGTGCGGTACCGCTACATCTTTGCCCTGTTAGCTGCTTATGGCCAAACGTTTTCCTATCCATCCTGCGCATCCTGAGCGGACTTGCTGGGGGTGTGACCGTTATTGCGCTGCGTCGTCGATGGCTTGCGGCAATGGGTCGGAGCGGTCGGCGCATCCGGTGGAGTTGTTTGGGCCCGATTGGGCAGAGTGGGATCCTTTGGCTTCTCAGCCTGCTGAGGATGATGTTGGCGCGGGTGGCGTTGATGCCGATCGCTGAGTTGTGTGCTTTTTTATGCTTGCAGCGGGTGGGTTATGGGACCGAGTGATGGTCGGCGTTCCATTGCTCTTTGCCATGTAGGCTCCTGCTTTGGCCTTCAGGCCGGAGGCCGGTTTTCGCCCGGCAGGCGACTCACTTTCTTGCTCGTGCAAGAAAGTAAGCAAAGAAACACGCCCCTGCTGTCTGCGACCCCTCCGCTGCGCTACGGGGCAACCTGCGGCGTGACGTTTGCGGGCTGCGCCGTGGAACTCACTGCGCGCTAAAGCGCTCCGTTCAGACAGCCACGGCGAGTCAGTCCACGAAGCATGCGCGCTTAGGCGCGCATGCCAGCCCGCAAACGCCCCACCACAGGCGCATACAGAAGGGGGAATGCCCCCGATGCCGAGCGCAGCGATGACAGCTTGGGGCTGCTGGCCCCCTCTTCCCCTGCTGTCCTTCAACAAAAGAAGAAGTAGAAACCAGACACTGTGGCCAACGCTTCTCCATTAACTCGGCAATACCGTGCGATGGTCGGCATTCCATCGCTCTTAGCCATGCAGGCTCCTGCTTTGGCCTTCAGGCCTGAGGCCGGTTTTCGCCCGGCAGGCGACTCACTTTCTTGCTCGTGCAAGAAAGTAAGCAAAGAAACACGCCCCTGCTATCCGTGTCCCCAGTGCCTGCGGCACTGGGGCAACCTGCGATGCTCGACTCAGGGGCGTGCCGCATAACTCACTACGCGCTAAAGCGCTCCGTTCAAACAGATGCGGCAAGTATGTTCACGAAGCGTGTGTCCTTCGGCACACGCCCACCCCTGGGTCTGTGCTTCTCGGCACGGCTAGAAGGGGGAAGACGGGTCCAGCAGCCGCAATGCCATCGCTGCGCTCGGCATGGGAGAGGACTACACCCCCTTCTGTATGCGCCTGTGGTGGGGCGTTTGCGGGCTGGCATGCGCGCCACAGCGCGCATGCTTCGTGAACTGACTCGCCGTGGCTGTTTGAACGGAGCGCTTTAGCGCGTAGTGAGTTCCACGGCGCAGCCCGCAAACGTCTCAGCACAGGTTGCCCCGCAGCGCAGCGAAGGGGTCGCAGACAGCAGGGGCGCACTTCTTTTGCTTACTTTTCTTGTGCGAGCAAGAAAAGTGAGTCGGCCGCCGGACGAAATCCGGCCTCTGTCCTTCGACAGAAAAATAGAGATAAAACGGCAGCTGAGTCCGTCAGCATCTCTTACTTGGACGCTCCCGGCCTCTGTCATCAAAGCAACCACAGTTGCCAAAACAATAGCCTTGCAGCACAGAGCAAACAAACAAAAGAGCTACTGCACCAAAGGCGTCTCCGCCCCCTCCAAATCCACCCCCACCACCAGCGCCCGTCCAGCCAACACCCGCAAATACTGCGACAACCCCGTCGCAAAACTCTGCTGCCGCAACTGCTGCAACACAGCGGCCCGCACCTGCTCATAAGGCGGCACGGTGCCCGCCTCGCGCTCCTGCACCTCCACCACATGCAGACCAAAACGGCTGTGCACCAAGCGCGGCAACACCCCCACCTCGGCATGGCCGAAAAGCTCGCGGGCAAATTCGGGGGCGCAGTCTTCGATGCGCAGCCAGCCCAGCTGGCCGCCCTGCGCGCCGCTGGGGCAGTTGCTGCTGGCGCTGGCAGCGGCGGCAAAGCGGTCGCCGGTGGCCTGCTCTTGCGGAGTGGCGCTGCGCACATCCAGCAGGCAGGCCTCGGCGCGCTGGCGCAAGGCGTTGATGTCAACACCGGGCGTCACGGCGAAGAGCACATGGCGTGCCCGTACGCGCTCGCCCCGGGCGTAGCGGGCTGCGTGGGCCTGGTAGTGGCGGCGGCCGGCGTTGTCGTCGGGCTCGGGCAGTTGCAGCTCGGCGTCCAGCAGCTGCTCGATGGCGCTGCCGGCCGCTTCGCTGATGGCGCCGGCGCTCGGCACGGGGTCGTCAGCAGCGAGCAGGCCCTGGGCCTGGGCGGCCTGGCGCAGCAGCTCGGTGCAGGCGCGCTGGCGCAGCTCCATCGGGTCCAGCAGCTCGTCGGCATCGCACAGCGCAATGCCGTTGACCTGGGCAGCGGCCAGCGCACCGCGCGGTGCGCCGAGTGGCGCTTCGATGCGGGGCAGGCTGGGGGCGGCGGGGCTGTCCTGGCAGCTGCAGGCTGCGCTGCCGCAGCCACCGGTGGGGGTGTGCAGGTCGGCGTTCATGGGCGGCCTCCTTGCTGTTTGTTGGGCAGGTTCAGACGGCGCGCACGCACCAGCTGGTAGGGGCGTGCCAGGTAGGCGACCGAGGCCAGCCCGCTCCAGACATGCACCAGGCGGCTGAAGGGGAAGAGCAGGAAGATCGTCATGCCCAGCACCATGTGCACCTTGAACTGCCAGTCCAGCCCCACCAGGCCTGCCGCGTCGGGGCGGAAGGTGACGATGCGCTGGGCCCAGTCGGCCAGCACCAGCATCGCATGGGCATCGACCCGGTGCGAGAACGAGGCGGGCAAGGTAGCCAGGCCCAGCACCAGCTGCACCCACAGGATGATGAGGATGGCCAGGTCAGTGCGGTGGCTGGTGCGGCGGATGCGGGGATCGGCAATGCGGCGGTGCAGCAGCAGGCTCAGGCCGATAAAGCAGACCAGGCCGGCGGTGCCGCCGGAGATGATGGCCAGCATCTGCTTTTGCGGTGCGGTGATCAGCCACTCATACATGAAATGCGGTGTGAGCAGGCCCACCGTGTGGCCGAACAGCAGGAACAGAATGCCGATATGGAACAGGTTGCTGCCCCAGCGCAGCTGGCCGGCGCGCAGCATCTGCGAGGAGTCGCTCTTCCAGGTGTACTGGTCGCGGTCAAAGCGCGCCAGGCTGCCCATCAGAAAGACGGCCAGGCAGATGTAGGGATAGACGTTAAACAGGAAGTTGTGCAATGCAATGGGCATGGCGGTCTCCTCGGGGTTCAGCGGGCCGCGCCAGCGGGTGGCTGGCGCCGTGTGATGTGGATGGGTTGGGCACTGCCCGGCGCAGCCTGGCCCTGGCTGTTGCAGCCGCCAAAGGCGGCGGGCTCTTCCCAGCTTGCGTCCAGCGGCTCGTCGGCGGGCAGCGGTGCAGCGGGGGGGTCGGCCACCACCGGCTGGCCGGCCAGATCGAGCACGGCCGACACGACGGCGGCGTAGTCGCTGTGCCGGCGGCTCAGTGCAGCGGCGATGGATTGCAGGATGTGCGCAAACTCACCGATAAAGGCGCGCGCCTCCAAGGTCGGCTGGGTGGAGGCGAACTCCAGCAGCACCGTCATGTGGTCGGGCAGCTCGGCAGGGTCGAGCAGCAGGCCAGCCTGCTCATAGGTCTGGACCAGGTCCACCATCGCCGGGCCCCGGTCGCGCGAGTCGCCATGCACATGCTCGAACAGGTGCAGCGCGGTGCCACGGCCCCGGTCAAACAGGTCCACATAGATGGCTTCGGCATCCATGCCTTCGGCCAGCAGGCGGTCCATCAATGCGTCCAGCTCGCTGCGGCGCACATGGCCCAAGGCGTTCTCGGCGTTGAGTGCCGTGTGGATGTCGACCAGGTGGCCGCGCATGTCGGCGTCGGGGTAGCGCAGCAGGTGGGCCAGTGCGCGCAAGCTAAAGCTGATGCTGTCTTTCATGTTGTCTCTCCTCACAGGCTGGCCTGGATCGGGATGGTGCGTTTTTTCTCGCTGCCGAACAGGCTGGTGTCGGTCACGCCTTCGCTGCAACCGTTGCCAAACGAGAAGCCGCAGCCGCCGCGCACATTGAAGGCGTTCTCGGCGTATTCGCGGTGCGTGGTGGGGATCACAAAGCGGTCCTCGTAATTGGCAATGGCCATGATCCGGTACATCTCCTCGGCCTCGGCCACCGTCAGCTCGGCCTGCTGCAGAGCGGCCTCGTTAGGCACGCCATCGACATGCTTGCCGCGCTGGTAGGCGCGCATGGCCAGCATGCGCTCCAGCGCACGCACCACCGGCACCGTGTCGCCTGCGGTGAGCAGGTTGGCCAGGTACTTGACGGGGATGCGCAACTGGTTCACATCGGGCAGCTCGCCGTTGGCGCTCACATGGCCGGCCTGGGCGGCGGCGGTGATGGGCGACAGCGGCGGCACATACCAGACCATCGGCAAGGTGCGGTACTCGGGGTGCAGCGGCAGGGCCACCTGCCAGTCCACCGCCATCTTGTAGACGGGGCTGTTGCGGGCTGCGATCAGCCAGGCCTCGGGGATGCCATCGGCCCGCGCCTGGGCGATCACCGCCGGGTCGTTGGGGTCGAGGAAGATGTCGAGCTGGGCCTGGTACAGGTCCCTGTCCTGGGTGATGCTGGCCGCTTCTTCGATGCGGTCTGCGTCATACAGCAGCACGCCCAGATAGCGGATGCGGCCAACGCAGGTTTCGGAGCAGACCGTGGGCTGGCCCGCTTCGATGCGTGGGTAGCAGAAGATGCACTTCTCGGCCTTGCCGCTTTTCCAGTTGTAGTAGATCTTCTTGTAGGGGCAGCCCGAGACGCACATGCGCCAGCCACGGCACTTGTCCTGGTCGATCAGCACAATGCCGTCTTCCTCGCGCTTGTAGATCGAGCCGCTGGGGCAGCTGGCCACGCAGGCGGGGTTGAGGCAGTGCTCGCACAGGCGCGGCAGGTACATCATGAAGGTGTTCTCGAACTGGCCGTAGATGTCCTTTTGCACCTCGTCAAAGTTCACATCCTTGCTGCGCTTGCTGAACTCGCCACCCAGGATCTCTTCCCAGTTTGGGCCCCAGACGATCTTGTCCATGCGCTGGCCGGTGATCAGGCTGCGCGGCCGGGCCGTGGGCGCGGCCTTCATCTCCTTGGCGGTTTGCAGGTGCTCGTAGTCGAAGGTAAAGGGCTCGTAGTAGTCGTCGATCTCGGGCAGGTTGGGGTTGGCAAAGATCTTCATCAACAGCTGCCATTTGCCGCCCTGGCGTGGCGCGATGGATCCATCGGCCTTGCGGACCCAGCCGCCGTTCCAGCGGTCCTGGTTTTCCCATTCCTTGGGGTAGCCGATGCCCGGTTTGGTCTCGACGTTGTTGAACCAGGCGTACTCGACGCCGGGGCGGTTGGTCCAGACGTTCTTGCAGGTGACGCTGCAGGTATGGCAGCCGATGCATTTGTCCAGGTTCAGGACCATGCCGATTTGTGCGCGAACCTTCATGTTGGGTTCTCCGTGGGGGTTGGTGTGGGGGTCGGTGCGAAAAGCATGACCAGGGCAGATGCGGCCTCCTGGGCATGCACAGCGTGGGGCTCGCCCGCGGCGATATGGCAGAAGTCACCAGGCGCCATGGCCAGCTGGCGGCCCATGGTCTCGAAGACGAAGCGACCTTCGATGCACTGGATCACCATGCGCTCGGGCACCTGGTGGCTGTGCAGACGCTGGCCGGCCTGCAGCACCAGGCGGAAGATCTGCAGATCGGGATCGCGCACCAAGGTGTACGAGCTCGCCTCGCCCAGCGCGGCCGCCAGGGGCCGCGCCGAGAAGATGGCGCCAGCAGGGGTGTGGATCAGTGCCATGGCGGGGACTCCTTCTGCGTGGCGCTCAGGGGTTCTCGCCCTGGGCCTGGTAGGCGGCGGCCAGGTGGTCATCGCGCGGCGTGTCCAGCCAGTCCACCTTGGCCATCTTGCGCACCACAACGAACTCGTCGCGGTTGGTGCCGATGGTGCCGTAGTAGTTGAAGCCGTAGCTGTACTGCGCGTAGCCGCCGATCATGTGCGTGGGTTTGAGCACAATCCGCGTGACCGAGTTGTGGATACCGCCGCGCACGCCAGTGATCTCGCTGCCGGGCGTGTTGATGATCTTCTCCTGCGCGTGGTACATCATCACCATGCCGGGCTTGACCCGCTGGCTGACGACCGCCCGCACGGCCACTGCGCCGTTGAGGTTGAACATCTCCATCCAGTCGTTGTCCTCGATGCCGGCGCGCAGGGCGTCCTCCTCGCTGATCCAGGCCACCGGCCCGCCCCGGTTGAGCGTGAGCATCAACAGGTTGTCGGTATAGGTGCTGTGGATGCCCCATTTCTGATGCGGCGTGATGAAGTTCAGCTGGATCTCGGGGTGGCCATTGGGCTGGATGCCCTGCATGCCGGCCGTGGCCTTCATGTCCACCGGTGGACGGTAGCTGGAGAAACCCTCGCCAAAGGCCACCATCCAGGGGTGGTCCTGGTAGAACTGCTGGCGGCCGGTGAGGGTGCGCCATGGGATCAGCTCATGCACATTGGTGTAGCCGGCGTTGTAGCTGACCGTCTCGCTCTCGATGCCGCTCCAGGTGGGCGAGCTGATGATCTTGCGCGGCTGCGCCTGGATGTCGCGGTAGCGGATCTTCTCGTCCTCGCGGTAGATCGCCAGGTGCTTGTGCTCGCGGCCGGTGAACTTCTCCAGCGCCTCCCAGGCCTTCACCGCCACATGGCCGTTGGTCTCGGGGGCCAGCTGCAGGATGACTTCGCAGGCATCGATGTCGCTGACGATGCGCGGGCGCCCTTCGGTCACGCCGGGCTCGGTGGTCAGGCCATTCAACTGGCCCAGCTGCTCGACCTCGGTGCCGGTCTGCCAGCCAATGCCCTTGCCGCCATTGCCCAGCTTGTCCATCAGCGGGCCCAGTGCGGTAAAGCGCTTGTAGGTGTTGGGGTAGTCACGCTCCACCACGGTCACCTGCGGCGCGGTCTTGCCCGGGATCAGCTCGCACTCGCCCTTCTTCCACTCGGCCACGCCATAGGGCTGGGCCAGCTCGGCGGGGGTGTCATGCATCAGCGGGGTCAGCACGGTGTCGCGCTCCACGCCCAGGTGGCCCACGCAGACCTCGCTGAAGGACTTGGCAAAGCCCTTGTAGATTTCCCAGTCCGAGCGCGATTCCCACACCGGATCGACCGCTGCCGACAGCGGGTGGATGAAGGGGTGCATGTCGCTGGTGTTGAGGTCGTTCTTCTCGTACCAGCTGGCCGTGGGCAGCACGATGTCCGAGTACAGACAGGTGGTGCTCATGCGGAAGTCCAGGGTGACCAGCAGATCGAGCTTGCCCTGGGGCGCATCGGCATGCCAGGTCACCTCTTCGGGCTTGGCGTCATCCGGGCCCAGGTCCTTGCCCTGCACGCCGTTGTCGGTGCCCAGCAGGTGCTTGCAGAAGTACTCATGGCCCTTGCCGCTGGAGCCCAGCAGGTTGCTGCGCCACACAAACAGGTTGCGCGGCCAGTTCTCGGGCGCATCGGGGTCTTCGCAGCTCATCGTCAGGCTGCCGCTTTTGAGGCCCTGGGCCACATAGTCACGCGGCGCCAGGTTGGCGGCATCGGCAGCGGCCGCTATCGACAAGGGGTTGGTCTTGAGCTGCGGCGCGCTGGGCAGCCAGCCCATGCGCTCGGCGCGCACGTTGTAGTCGATCATGCTGCCGCCGTACTGGCTGCGGTCGGCCAGCGGGCTGACGATCTCTTCAAGGCCGAGCTTCTCATAGCGCCACTGGTCGGTGTGGGCGTAGAAGAAGCTGGTCGAGTTCTGCTGGCGTGGTGGGCGTGCCCAGTCCAGCGCAAAGGCCAGCGCGGTCCAGCCGGTCTGTGGGCGCAGCTTTTCCTGGCCCACATAGTGCGACCAGCCGCCGCCGCTTTGGCCCACACAGCCGCAGAGCATCAGCAGGTTGATGACGCCCCGGTAGTTCATGTCGCAGTGGTACCAGTGGTTCATCGCCGCACCGATGATGACCATGGACTTGCCCTTGGTCTTGTCGGCATTGGCGGCAAACTCACGCGCCACCATCGTGATCTGCTCGCGCGGCACGCCGGTGATGCTCTCGGCCCACGCGGGCGTGTAGGCGGCATCGTCGTCGTAGCTGGAAGCGCCGCTGCCCAGCCCCCGGTTGATGCCGTATTGCGCAGCCTGCAGGTCGAACACGGTGGCCACCAGGGCCTCTTGGTATTCGCCATCGCTGCCCAGGCGCAGGCGCACGGCCGGCACCTTGGCGCGGCTCACATCGCCTTGCTGCTCATTGGCCGTGAAATGCGGCGTGGCAATGCCGCCAAAGTAGGGAAAGCCCACATCCACAATCTCATGGGCCTGGCTGCCATCTTCCAGCACCGAGAGCTTGAGGGTGACCTCGTCGCCATGGCGCGCTTCCTTGGACTCCAGGTTCCACTTGCCCGCGTCGTCGCGCCCCTCGGCACCCCAGCGAAAGCCGATGGAGCCATGGGGCAGCACGGCACGGCCCTGGCTGTCAAAGGCCATGGTCTTCCACTCGGGGTTGTTGTCCTGGCCGAGCTTGCCGTTGAAATCGTTGGCGCGCAGGTAGCGGCCAGGCACCTGCACCACGCTGCCATCAGCCAGGGTCTTGCTCTCGAGCAGCACCAGCATCGGCAGGTCGGTGAAGCGGCGTGCGTAGTCGTCAAAGTATTCGCTGCGCTTGTCGAAGTAGAACTCCTTGAACGCCACATGGCCCATGGCCATCGCCAGCGCCGCATCGGTGCCCTGCTTGGGGTGCAGCCAGACATCGGAGAGCTTGGCCACCTCGCTGTAGTCGGGCGTGACGGCCACCGTCTTGGCGCCCTTGTAGCGCACCTCGGTGAAGAAGTGGGCATCGGGCGTGCGCGTCTGCGGCACATTCGAGCCCCAGGCAATGATGTAGCTGCTGTTGTACCAATCGGCCGATTCGGGCACGTCGGTCTGCTCGCCCCAGACCTGGGGGCTGGCCGGCGGCAGGTCGCAGTACCAGTCGTAAAAGCTCATGCAGACGCCGCCAATCAGGCTCAGGTAGCGGCTGCCGGCCGCGTAGCTGACCATGCTCATCGCCGGGATGGGCGAGAAGCCGATGATGCGGTCCGGCCCGTGCTGCTTGATGGTGTAGACATTGGCAGCGGCCACCAGCTGGTTGACCTCGTCCCAGGTGGAGCGCACAAAGCCGCCCAAGCCACGCACCTGCTGGTAGTCGCGGCGTGCAGCATCGTCCTGCGCAATCAAGGCCCAGGCATCGACCGGCGTCCTGGCGACCTTGAGCGCAGCGCGCCAGCGCTCCAGCAAGCGACCGCGCACCATCGGGTATTTGACCCGGTTGGCGCTGTACAGATACCAGCTGTAGCTGGCGCCCCGGGCGCAGCCACGCGGTTCATGGTTAGGCATGTCCCAGCGGGTGCGGGGGTAGTCGGTCTGCTGGGTTTCCCAGGTGACGATGCCGCCTTTGACATAGATCTTCCAGGAGCAGGAGCCCGTGCAGTTGACGCCATGCGTGCTGCGCACGATCTTGTCATGCGCCCAGCGGGCGCGGTAGGCATCTTCCCAGGTGCGGTCTTCGCCGGTGGTACGGCCATGGCCGCCGGCAAAGCTCTCCTTGGGCAGGCGAAAGTGGGTGAGTCGGTCGAGGAAATGGCTCATAACAGTTCTCTTTCTCGTGGGGTCCAGGTCCGGGGACCTTTAGCAGGGCATCGCGGCGTTGCGGCGGGCATAGCACCACCAGGTCACCACGGCGCACAGCAAATAGAAGGCAGAAAAGACCCACAGCGCGGCCTCGGGCCCGCCGGTGGATGCGATCGAGCTGCCATAGCTCTTGGGAATGAAAAAGCCCCCGTAGGCGCCCAGCGCACCGGCAAAGCCGACGGCGGCGGCGCCCAGCACATTGCCTTCCTTGAGGGCGGCGGCCTGCGAGGCCGCATCCTTGCCGGCTCCTTGCGTGGCCAGCTGGTTGAAGATCACGGGGATCATGCGGAAGGTCGATCCGTTGCCGATGCCGGTGGTGACAAACAGCACCAGGAACATCAGGAAGAAGCCGGTGAAGCTGCCCGCCTGCGGCCCAAAGGCCAGCGCGTAGCTGCCCGTGCCCTTGGGCAGAAACCACAGCACGCCCAGCACGGCCAGCGCCATCACCAGAAAGTTCCAGAACGTGACCACGCCGCCACCGACCTTGTCGGCCAGCCAGCCACCAAAGGGGCGCACCAGCGCGCCCACCAGCGGGCCCAGCCAGGCGTAGGCCAGCGGATTGACCTCGGGGAACAGGCCCTTGATGAGCAGCGGAAAGCCGGCGGCAAAGCCGATGAAGGAGCCAAAGGTGCCCAGGTAGAGCACACACATGATCCAGTTGTGGGGCTGCACAAAGATGGCAGCCTGCGCGGCCACCGAGGCCTTGGCATCGGCCACGTCATTCATCGTGAACCAGGCCACGACCGAGGTCAGCGCAATCCAGGGCACCCAGATGAAGGCGGCGTTCTGCATCCAGACCTTGACCTGCACACCACCCTGGATGATGGTTTGCGGCTCACCGCCAAAGATACCCAGCAGGCCCACGGTGACGACGATGGGGCTCAGGAACTGCACCACCGACACGCCCAGGTTGCCCAGGCCGGCATTCACGCCCAGCGCCGAGCCCTTGCGGTCCTTGGGGAAGAAGTAGCTGATGTTGGCCATGCTGGAGCTGAAATTGCCCCCGCCCAGGCCGCACAGCAAGGCCAGGATCAGCATGGTCGGGTACGGCGTGGCGGGGTCCTGCACGGCGATGCCGATGCCGATCGCAGGGATCAGCAGGCTGGCGGTGGAGATCGCCGTCCAGCGCCGGCCGCCCACCAGCGGCACCATGAAGGAGTAGAAGATGCGCAAGGTGGCACCCGACAGCGCAGGCGCAGCCGCCAGCCAGAACAGCTGGTTGGTGGAGTACTGAAAGCCCAGGCCCGGAAGGCTGACGGCCACCACGCTCCAGACCTGCCAGACGGCAAAGGCCAGGAACAGGGCCGGCACGGAGATCCAGAGGTTGAGCTTGGCGATGGCCTCGCCTTCCTTCTCCCAGAAGGCCTTGTCTTCCGGGGTCCAGATCTTCAAGGTGCTGCCGCGGCGCGGCGCAGAGGGGGTGTTGGTTTTCATGGAGAGTCCTTCCAGGGGAAATCGATGGCGGCTGTCAGGCCTTGCGGCCAGCGGCAGCGCCCATCACATCGGCGCGGCGCACCTCGGTCCAGTACATCCAGATCAGCGAGACCCAGACCACGCCATAAAGCAGCATGAAAGCGCTGGAGCGCACGCCCGTCAGATCGAGCAGCAGGCCAAACAGGATGGGCAGCACAAAGCCGCCCAGGCCGCCGGCCAGGCCCACAATGCCGCTGATGGCACCGATGTTGTCGGGGTAGTCATTGCCGATGTACTTGAAGACGCTGGCCTTGCCGAACGCAAAGGCCACGCCCAGCACGCCCATCAGCGCGGTGAAGCTGTAGACGTTCAGGCTCAGGTGGAAGGTCTTGGGGCCGTTGACGGTGGCAATGGTGAAATCGGTCTGCGGGTAGCTCAGCAGGAACAGGCAGATCCAGCTCACCCACATCACCCACCAGGTGACCTTGTGGGCGCCGTATTTGTCGGACAGCACACCGCCAATGGCGCGCAGCACGCCGCCGGGCAGCGAGAAGCAGGCCGCCAGCAAGGCGGCCACGCGGATGTCCAGGCCGTACTCGCCCACGTAGTACTGCACCATCCACAGCGCCAGCGCCACATAGCCACCAAAGACGATGCTGTAGTACTGGCAGTACTTGAGCACGCGCGGGTCCTTCAAGGCCTGCAGCTGGTCGACAAAGCGAGCATTGCTGGCCACCAGGTGGCGCGGGTCGTGCGCGCTGAACAGCCAGAACAGCACCACAGTGCAGGCCAGAATGGCCGCATAGACCTGGGGCACCAGTGCCCAGCCGCCCGCCACCAACAGGACCGGGGCCAGAAACTTGTTGACGGCCGAGCCCGAATTGCCCGCGCCATAGACGCCCATGGCCATGCCTTGGCGCTGCTTGGGGAACCAGCGCGCCACATAGGGCGTGCCGACCGAGAACGAGCCCCCCGCCAGGCCGACAAACAGGCCGATAACGAGAAACTGCCAGTACTGCGTGGCGTATGCCATGAGCCAGACGGCCGGCACGGTGACCGCCATCAACAGGGTCATCACATTGCGGCCGCCAAAGCGGTCGGTCCAGATGCCCAGCGGCACCCGCACCAGCGAGCCCGAGAGCACCGGCATGGCGGTGAGCAGGCCGAACTCGGTCGCGTTCAGGCCCAGTTGCTGCTTGAGCGGGATGCCGATGACGCCGAACATCATCCACACCATGAAACAGACCGTGAAGGCCAGGGTGCTGACGGCGAGCACACTCCAGGCCTGACGCGAGACAGCGGGAGGGGCAGTGGCGGAATCCATGGTGGGGGCAGATGTTGTTGGTCTACCCCTACTGTCCTGCGCCAGCGCGCAGCGCACCATCCACCGGTTAGCGCATCAGGCCGCGCCGGAAGAACGATGGCCTGCGCCCTGCCATCGTTCTGAAGAACTACACCGCCGCTTTTCTCGGCAGCGCCTGATGTGCATCAAACCGGCCCTGCGGCCGGGCCGGCATGATGCCTGGTTGCTCAGGCCAGATCGACTTGCATGCCGACGGCGCGCAGCTTCTCCACCACCTCGTCGATATGTGCCTTGCTGCGGGTCTGCAGCACGATGTCGATCTCGGTGTTTTGCGCGGCCAGCTTGGTGAAGGCGCGCTGGTGGTGCACTTCTTCGATATTGGCACCCGCCTCGGCCACGATGGCCGTGATGCGTGCGAGCATGCCGGGCACATCGCGCGAGCTGATGCGCAGGCGCGCCAGCCGGCCCGAGCGCACCATGCCGCGCTGGATGATGGAGGCCAGCAGCAGCGGATCGATATTGCCACCCGACAGCACCAGGCCCACCTTCTGGCCCCGGAAGCGCTCGGGGTAGCGCAGCAGCGCGGCCAGGCCCACCGAGCCGGCCCCTTCGACCAGGGTCTTTTCAATCTCCAGCAGCATCAGCACGGCCTGCTCGATATCGCTTTCTTCGACCAGCACCAGGTCATCAACGGCGCGGGCCACGATCTCGCGCGTGATCATGCCGGCCGTGGCCACGGCAATGCCTTCGGCCATCGTCGATACGCCGACGGGCAGGTCCTGGTGCTGCACCGCATTGACCATGCTGGGAAAGCGCGAGGTCTGCACGCCCACCACCTGGATGCCGGGCTTGACGGCCTTGGCCGCGGTAGCCATGCCGGCGATCAGGCCACCGCCGCCCACCGCCACCAGCAAGGTGTCCAGATCGGGCTGGTCTTCCAGCATCTCCAGCGCCAAGGTGCCCTGGCCGGCTGCAATGTCGGCATCGTCAAAGGGGTGCACAAACACCAGCTTCTGGTCCTCGGCCATCGCATAGGCATGGGCGCGGGCCTCTTCCAGGGTGTCGCCATGCAGCACCACCTCGGCACCAAAGCTGCGCGTGCGCTCGACCTTGACGCCCGGCGTGAAGCGCGGCATCACGATCACCGCCCGCACACCCAACTGCTGCGCATGGTAGGCCACGCCCTGGGCATGGTTGCCCGCGCTCATCGCAATCACGCCCCGTGCACGCTGCTCGGCATCGAGCTGCATCAGCTTGTTGCAGGCACCGCGCTCCTTGAAGGCGGCCGTGAACTGCAGATTCTCAAACTTGAGGTAGACCTTGGCGCCCACGATCTGGGACAGGGTGTGGGAGTACAGGCAGGGTGTGCGTTCGACCTTGCCTTGGATGCGCTGCGCGGCGTCGCGGATGTCTTGAATGCTGAGCATGGGATGACTCGCTGTAGGGAGTGGGTGCCGCCCGGCCAGGGGCTGGCTGTGGTGGGGAGCTTTGTCTCGAGGTGTTGAGGGGTTGGTGGCGGTTGCTGCGCTCAGTCGGCGCTGGGCGGCTGGTAGACATGGTCAAAAAAGGCCTGCTCCAGCACCACTGCGCGGCTGAAATAATCGGCCGCCTCGGCGCGTGCATCGGGGTCGATGCTCTCGCCCATGCGGTCGAGCTCGGCGCGCAGCCAACCGACAAAATCGCGGAAGAAGTCGTTGGCATGCAGGCTGATCCATTCGGCATGCACAAAGCGTGGCGGCAGGGTCTGGCCGGGCTGGTCAAAGCCATCCAGGTACAGGCCTTCGGCCACACAGAGCACGGCCAGGCAGTTGGCGTATTTCTGGCTGCGCGCGGCCTGGCCCATCAGCGCCTGGAACTGCACGGTAGGCAGCGTAAGCGGCGGCGTCTCGCGCTCCTGCGCAGGCACTTGCAGCTCGTCAAAGCTGCGCTGGAAATAGGTGTTCTCGTCGCTGGTGATCATGGCCGCAAACTGCGCCAGGCGCACGCGCGGCGCAAAGCTATCGGCACTGGCGATGGCCGCACCCAGCAGCGCCACAAACTGGTTGATGAACTGGTAGTCCTGCACCAGGTAGCGGCGCAGCACCGCATCGTCCAGGCTGCCGGCCCGCATCTCGTCAATGAAGCGGTGGTGGATGCAGGCATCCCAAACGGGCTGGTTCAGCGCTTGGAGCGCATCGGAAAAACGGTCGGTCATGGTGGGCGGCAGAGGCTGCAACGGCGAAGAGGGCCATTGTGCCGCAACAGCCTTGTGCCTGCGCACCGCCCCTGTGATGCGCTATGATTTTTGCGTATCCCCCTCCGTTACCGAAAGACGAGCATGACCTCTGCCATCGACCGCCGCCACGTCGGCGCCCGCCTGTCCGAAACCGCCATCCACAACGGTACCGTCTACCTGGCTGGCCAGATCCCCGAGAACAACCCCGGTGCCGATATCGTCACCCAGACCCAGGAAGTGCTGGGCCATATCGACCGCCTGCTGGGTGAGGCCGGATCGAGCAAGGCCAGCATTCTGCAGTGCCAGATCTACCTGACCGACATCAGCGAAATCGGCCAGATGAACAGCGTCTGGGACGCTTGGGTGGCCCCCGGCCATACGCCGCCCCGCGCCACCGTGCAGGCCACCTTGGGCAACCCCGATTACAAGATCGAAGTGGTGGTGGTCGCCGCCGTCGAAAAGGCCTGATAGCCCCTGCATGGCCCCCGCCCGGGGCCGTTGCAGAAAGCTGCATTCCTTGCATACAAAGCCTGTCTTGCATCTTGCATGGCAGGCTTTTTGCTTATGTCTCCGAGGTCGCACAAGTCGGTGAACACTCACGGGTAATCCCTGTTCACCGAATGCTTTGTGCTTGGGTACATTTTTGCATACAAGAGATTTATAACTTGTATACAAACACAAAAGGAATGCGTATGCGTCGCTTTGTCAGATCGCTGTTCGGGCAGGTGGTGGTGGCTCTCATCATCGGGGTCATCATCGGCCTGATGGCACCGGAATGGGCCGTCAAACTCAAACCTTTGGGCGATGGTTTCATCAAGCTCATCAAGATGATCATCCCGGTGCTGGTGTTCTGCGTGGTGGTGCATGGCATTGCCGGCGCGGGCGACCTCAAGCGCGTGGGCCGGGTCGGCGTCAAGGCGCTGATCTACTTCGAGGTGCTCACCACCATTGCACTGGCCTTGGGCCTGGTGCTGGCCTTTGTGTTCCAACCTGGTGCAGGCATGAACGTGGACCCGAGCAAGCTCGATGCCTCGGCGATGAGCGCTTACGCCAGCAATGCCGACAAGCTGACCAGCGGCGGCACGGTCGACTTCCTGATGAAGCTGATCCCCACCACCGTGGTGCAGGCCTTTGCCACCGGCGATGTGCTGCAGGTGCTGCTGTTTGCCGTGCTGTTTGGCTGCGGTCTGACCATGCTGGGCGAGCGCGGCGCGCCGGTCAGCCTGGTGATCGACACCATGTCGCATGTGCTGTTCAAGGTGATGGGCATCATCATCAAGCTGGCGCCGCTGGGCGTGCTGGGCGCGATTGCCTTTACCGTCGGCCAGTATGGTGTGGGCTCGCTCAAGCAGCTGGGCATGCTGGTGCTGCTGTTCTATGTGGCCGTCGCCTTCTTCGTCTTTGTGGTGCTGGGCTTTGCGATGCGTGTCTCGGGCTTCAGCCTCATCAAGCTGCTGCGCTACCTGCGTGAAGAGCTGATGATCGTGTTTGCCACCACCTCGTCCGACAGCGTGCTGCCCCAGATCATGGCCAAGCTGCGCCACCTGGGCATCCGCGACTCCACCGTCGGCCTGGTGATCCCCACCGGCTACTCCTTCAACCTGGATGCGTTCTCGATCTACATCACCTTGGCGGCGGTCTTCATCGCACAGGCCACCAATACGCCGATCTCGATGACCGATCTGCTGACCATCCTGGCGATTGCCCTGGTCACCTCCAAGGGTGCGCATGGCGTGCCGGGCTCGGCGATCGTGGTGCTGGCTGCCACCTTGCATGCGATCCCCGCGATCCCGGCGATTGGCCTGGTGCTGGTGCTGTCGGTGGACTGGTTCATGGGCATTGCCCGTGCGCTGGGCAACCTGATCGGCAACTGCGTGGCCACCGTGGCGATTGCGTCCTGGGAAGGCGATATCGACCGCGAACGGGCCCATAAGGTGCTCAATGGCGAGAAGCTGCCGCAAGACACGGCACAATCGGAGCTGTCCACACCCCACGCCTGAGCCCATGACTGCTGTCAGCCCCACCACCATCGCCGAACGCGTCGTCGAAGCCATCCTCGCGCAGAAGCTGTCGCCGGGCGAACGCTTGGGAGAACAAGCGCTGGCAGACAACTTCTCGGTCAGCCGCACCTTGGTGCGTGAGGCGCTGATGCAGCTGCAGGCGCGCGGCTTTGTACAGGTGCAGCCGCGCCGGGGCTGGTATGTGGTGCAGCCCAGTGCCGAGGAGGCGCGCGACGCCTTTGCCGCCCGCCGCATCATCGAGGCCGGCATTCTGGAGACCTCGGGCCGGCCGATGCAGCAGGTGATCCGCCAGCTGCGCCTGCATATCGATGAGGAGCAGCGCGCGATCCAGGGGGCCGATGCCGCCACGCGCGCCTTTCTGCTGGCCGATTTCCATGTCTGCCTGGCCGAGAACATGGGCCACCGCCTGCTGGCCGATACCTTGCGCGACCTGACCGCCCGCACCACCCTGGCCGCGACGCTCTACCAGTCCGACCACAGCGCCGAGCAGTCCTGCGCCGACCACGCCAGCATTGTCGAAGCGCTGGAACGGGGCGATGCCGAGCAGGCCCGCGCACTGATGCTGGCCCATATCGGCAATGTGGAAGAGGCGCTGGAGACCACGCCCCCGCCCCCGGAGACCGCGCCCGGCGAGCGCCTGCGTGCAACCCTGAGCCCCGTGCAGCGCTGATGCCCGAGCCACGCATGCGGCCGCGCAAGAGCGGCGGGCCGGTCAAATTTCTCAAGCCCTCCAGGCCCGCAGTCCCGGCCGGGCCGCCACGGCTCTTGGGTTTTCACAAGCCCTATGGCGTCGTCAGCCAGTTCACGCCCGAGGGGCGCTGGCAAGGCCTCAAGGACTTTATCGATGTGCCCGGCGTCTATGTCGCGGGCCGGCTCGATGGCGACAGCGAAGGCCTGCTGCTGCTGACCAATGATGGCCAGCTGCAGGCCCGCATTGCCGACCCGCGCCACAAGATGGCCAAGACCTACTGGGTGCAGGTCGAAGGCATTCCCGATGCAGCGGCCTTGCAGCAGTTGCGCGATGGCGTGGACCTGAAAGACGGCAAGACCCTGCCCGCCCAGGTGCGCATGCTCGATCCGCAGCCCGCGATGTGGGCGCGCAATCCGCCGATCCGCGTACGCCAGAGCGTGCCCGATTGCTGGATTGAGCTCATCATCCGCGAAGGCCGCAACCGCCAGGTGCGGCGCATGACAGCCGCCGTCGGCCACCCTACGCTGCGCCTGGTGCGCATGGCCATTGGCCCCTACACGCTCGATGGCCTGGAGCCGGGGCAGTGGACGGATCTGGCGCTGTAAAAAGCCGCCGCGCCCAGCCTCAATGCGCCAGCAGCGGCAATTCGTTCAAAGCCTCTGGCCCCGAGGGCAAGGCCACCGCCTGCCAGCCACCGCGCTGGGGCCAGGGCCGGTAGTGCGCCGGCGGCAGTAGATCCACCTGCTGGATCTGCCCTTGCAGCTGCGCGCCCAGCGCTTGCAAGGCCTGGCTGCGCTGCTGCGCGCAGGCCTGCACCTGTGCCCACTGCGCGCGCCGCGCGGCCGCGCTGAGGGCCGCTATCGCACTGGGGGCTGGCAGGCATTGCGCCGCCACCAACCAGCGCAGGGCGCTGGGGTCGCCCGCGCCCAGTTGCTGCAGTTGCTGTGCATATCGCTGCAGCCCCTCCGGGTCCAGGCGGCCTGACAATTGGATGTCGAGCACATCCCCCCGCAGCCGGTAGCGCGCCGGCAGGGCGGCGGTCCAATTGCTTGTGCCGTGGCGGCTGCGCATGCTGGCACGGATGCGGCGGCTGCCCTGTACCAGCAAGGGCTGCACCAGCTCCAGCAAGGCGGCATCGCGCAGTCGCGCCTGCTCGGGGTTGCTGGCGGGCGCCAGCTGGATGCGCAGCGGCTGGCTGTCATACCCGCGCCATTGCAGGCCCCAGGCCTGCAGCCCGGCCCGGTCTGGCGCCAGCAGGCCGATTGCCAGCATGGCCGGCACAAACGCGATCGTCGCCCAGACCCACCATTCAGGCGACATGCGGCGCGCATTCCAGGCCTCGCCCTGGCGCAGCAGCGACCAGCCGGTGCTGAGCTGCCCCAGCAGCCACACTGCCACCAGCACCACGATGGCGCCGGCCAGGCCCGTGCCCATCTGCAGCATCTCGGCCGGGTGCAGGCTGTCGGGCAGCAGGAACAAGACCATCCAGCCGCAGGCCGTGGCCACCAGGGCTGCCAGCATCGCGTAAAACGGCAGCCACACCGGCGTGCGCAGCCGCCCGTCCTCCATCAGCAAGCCTGGATCGCGCAGCGCGCGCCGCCCTTCCAGCATCCAGCCGATACGGCCCACCTGCGACAGCAGCACAAACACTAGGCCACCTGCTGCCACTGCGATCAGCAGCGGCAGCCACAGCCAGAACAGCAGCACCCCCAGCGCCAGCAAGACCAGCCCGCCCAGCAGCAGCAGCGCCACATGGCCGCGCTGCTGCTTTCGCTCGTTATTCCCATCCATTCGTCTCTGCACTCCCCTTGTCTCCCATCTCCATTGGCACTCGGCATTCCTGTGCAAGAATGGCCTTTCGCACCCGTAAATCCTTCAAGACCAGCTATGGTTTTGGGAGTATATGAAATGGAAGGGATGGACTCGGCTGCCATCCCCCGCTGTAAGGAGACCCCCATGCGCCCCTTGCTCAGCCTCTGCCTTGGCCTGGCCTTTCAACTGACGCAGCTCGCTGCCCACGCACAGAACATGACCACGCTCGCCCTGCACCAGGCCGCGGCTGCCAACAACGGCAGCCGCATCCAGCAACTGCTGCAAAACGGGGGCGCCAGCGCCATCGATGCGCGCGATGCCCAGGGCCGCACGCCGCTGCTGGTGGCGACACAGAGCAACCAGGTGGCAGCGGCCAAGGCCTTGATCGAGGCCGGTGCCGATGTGAATGCCAAGGACAACATCGAAGACAGCCCCTACCTCTATGCCGGCGCACGCGGCCACCAAGAGATCCTGCAGATGACGCTGGCCCATGGCGCTGACCTGCGCAGCACCAACCGCTATGGCGGCACGGCGCTGATCCCGGCGGCAGAACGCGGCCATGTCGAGACGGTGCGCACCCTCATCAACGCCGGTGTCGATGTCAACCATGTCAACCGCCTGGGCTGGACGGCGCTGATGGAGGCCATCATCCTGAGCGATGGCGGCCCACGCCACCAGCAGATCCTGCAGCTGCTGATCGACGCCAAGGCCGATGTGAACCTGGCCGACAAGGAAGGCGTAACGCCGCTGGCCCATGCCCGCCAGCGCGGCTACAGCGCGATGGTGGAGACGCTGACGGCCGCTGGCGCGCGCTGATGCAGCCCGGCGCAGCGGGTGGAGCCTGCCGCTGCGCCTGCTTTATGTAATAAAACAATAAAAATTGGCTTTTTTATAACCAATGCTATATAGTGGATCGGTTGGAGAGGCAGCGCCCCGTGGGCCAGCCTCTCTTTACCGCAGCTGGCCAGCAGTGCTACAGCCGCGTTCCTGGCGACATTCGCCTGGTTGATCTGTAGAGCAGCAGTCAACTGATGACCTCCCCGCTCACACAGGCGGCCAAAGCCTGTGACCCTGATTGATCCCCATTTCCAAGACTTTTATTTCCATCGGGAAGTACGTCGTTTCACCCTCGACCCACCAGACCCCCAACGGCCGCTTCGGCGCGTCGTTCTCCGTTCAGCGATCACAAGGCAACGGCAGCTATTGCCGGGTGTTCCGCTTTGACAAGACATTCGCCACTGCGGAAGCGGCACGCATCTTTGCCGTGACCCAAGGCTGGCTCCAATCGTCCATGCCCGAGCCGCCCGTCTGTTGACGGCCCGGTAGCAATCCCTTCATTCCCCCTTTGCGATGCAACGCCGATCCCGGTGTTTGCATTCCACCCCCTGCGCTGTGTGGCGCAATCTTTTTAAGAAAGGCTCTGACATGAGCAACAAAATTTATGTGGGCAACCTGCCCTACTCGGTGACCGATTCCAGCCTCAAGGACAACTTCTCCGAATTCGGCTCTGTGAACTCGGCCAAGGTCATGATGGACCGCGAAACCGGCCGCTCCAAGGGCTTCGGCTTTGTCGAAATGGCCTCTGCCGAAGTGGCCCAGGCGGCGATCAATGCTCTCAATGGCATGTCCGTGGACGGACGCCAGATCGTCGTCAACCTGGCCCGTCCGCGTGAAGAATCCCGAAGCTCTGGTGGCTATGGAGATTCCGGCTATCGCTCCAGCGGCCGCTCCGATGTGGGCTATGGCAATGGCGGCTACGGCGGTGGCAGTTACTGAGCGCATCGCATCCTGAAGACCCGGCTGTCCTAGCCGGCGCCCTTCAGGTTGGATCAACCCCGCTCCCCCGCAAGAGCCTCTCAACGCCCATGGCGTGAGAGGCTCTTTGTCATGGCGGCAACGCGGCAGCCGCCGTGCCCGGCGCAATCGCCCTGGCCTGCACCAGCAGCTGCTCGATCCAGTCGATGAACACCCTTACCCGGCGCGACAGATGCGCGCGGTGCAGGTAGAGCACATGCACCGGCAGCGCAGGCGGTGGGTAGGTTTGCAGCACCTCGACCAGCTCGCCTGATTGCAGATGGGCTTGCACGTCGTAGCGCGGTATCTGGATCAGCCCCAGGCCGGCCAGCGCGCAGGCGATATAGCTCTCCACATGGTTGGCACCCACGGCGCCGGGCAGCACCATGCTGTGTTCGGCCCCGCCCTCCAGCCATTCCCAGGCGGCAGCGCGCCCGGTGGTGGGCGAGTTGTAGTGCACGCTCTGGTGGCCGGCCAACTCCGCCGGGCTTTGCGGACGGCCATGCCGGGCCAGGTAGGCGGGGCTGGCGCAGTTGATCAATTCCATGCTGCCCAGTGCCTTGGCCACCAGCGAGCTGTCGGCCAGCGGGCCCACGCGCAGGACGCAGTCGATGTGCTCCTGCACCAGGTCCACCGCCCGGTCGCTGGAGCCTAAATCCACCTCCAGCCCCGGGTGCTGCGCCAGCAGCGCCGGCAAGGCGGGCGCGACGATCAGCCGCGCCACGCGGCTGGGCACATCGATGCGCAAGCGCCCTGCCACCGCGTGCGCCTGCGGGCGAAAGCGCTGCTCCAGGTCCTGCATCTCATCGACCAGGCTGCTGGCACTGTCGACCAGCGCCTGGCCATCCAGGGTCAGCGCCACCTTGCGCGTGGTGCGGTGGAGCAGGCGCGTGCCCAGCCGGGCCTCCAGCTGCTGCACTGCCAGCGACACCGTGGGCCGGGGCAGTGCCAGCTGGTCAGCGGCCTGGGAAAAGCTGCCGGTGGCGGCCACGCGCAAAAAGATGCGCAGCAGGTCAATGCGGTCCATGCCAAACCTGCATCGCAGCCATTGTTAGTAAATCATGGATAAACATGGAATAAATTCTATATTTATCTTTGTTTTATGACCAATTACGCTGAACAGCCCATCCCAAGGAGCTTTTCATGTCCAACCCCAAGCACAGCATCCAAGGCAAAACCGTTCTGATCGCCGGTGGTGCCAAGAACCTCGGCGGCCTGCTGGCCACCGACCTCGTTCATCATGGCGCCAAGGCCGTCGCCATCCACTACAACAGCGCTGCGAGCAAGGCCGATGCAGAGCAGACCCTGGCAGCGGTGCAAAAGGTCGGCGCCAAGGCGGTCATCCTGCAAGGCGATCTGACCAGCGCTGCAGCGGTCGAGAGGCTGTTTGCCGATGCGGTGGCCGCTGTGGGCCGCCCCGACATCGCCATCAATACCGTCGGCAAGGTGCTGAAAAAGCCGATGTCCGAGATCAGCGAGGCCGAGTTTGACGAGATGGATGCGGTCAACAACAAGGCTGCGTTCTTCTTTCTGAAAGAGGCCGGCAAGCATGTGAACGACGGCGGCAAAATCTGCACCCTGGTCACCTCGCTGCTGGGCGCGTTCACGCCGTTTTATGCGTCCTACGCGGGCACCAAGGCGCCTGTGGAGCACTACACCCGCGCAGCGGCCAAGGAGCTGGGCGCGCGGGGCATCTCGGTCACCGCCGTGGGCCCCGGCCCCATGGACACGCCCTTCTTCTACGGCCAGGAAAGCGCCGATGCCCAGGCCTACCACAAGAGCGCCGCCGCGCTGTCGCCGTTCAGCCAGACGGGCCTGACCGACATCGAAGACGTGGTGCCCTTTGTGCGCCACCTGGTGAGCGATGGCTGGTGGATCACCGGGCAGACGATTCTGATCAACGGCGGCTATACGACAAAATAAGCCCGCGGAGGGCCGCGCCCTCCGACCACTACAAGGAGTTGCCCATGCATATGATTTTGGTCATGCTGACCGGCCTGCTGCTGTTGGCCGTCTTTGCCCTGCTGGGCACGCTCTGGGGCGCCGATGCGGCCAGCATCATGCTGGCCGCCAAATACTTTATTCCTGTCTGGCTGGGCGTGGCGCTGGTCAATATGTGGGTCGGCGTGCACAAGGCCGGCTACACGGTCGCGCAAGAGCTGCCCATCCTGCTCGTCAACTTTGCCGTGCCTGCGGCGCTGGCGCTGGGCCTGGTCTGGTGGCTGGGCCGCGCCTGATCGGCGATTGGACAGAACACCACAGTTGCCGCGCTGCAGCATCGAAAACACTGGGCCCGCCACCGGGCTTGCACTACGCTGGTGCGCTGGATGCAGATGCCTGCGGCAACCGGTGCAGAGGTGCTCTACAGAAGCTTTCAACGGCCGACAAGGGGCCCGCAGACCTCGCCTGTTGTGAGCCGTAGACGCGCGCTTTACATTGTCACAGCGCCGTCATACCGACCCCGCAGCATCCATCCACTTGCTGATTCACCAACCCTGGGGACAACGGACGATGACAACACACCAACCCAAATTTCGCCTGGCTGCGCTGGGCTCTGCCCTGTGCGGCGCACTGCTGCTGACCGCCTGTGGCGGCGGCGATGATGATCCCAGCTTCAAGACCCTGGACGGCAAGCAGCCCCAGGTGATCGCGCACCGTGGCTACTCCGGCATGTACCCCGAGCAGACCCGCATGGCCTACGAAAAGGCAGCAGACGCCGGCGCCGACATGCTGGAGCTGGACATGCACATGACGCGTGACTGCCAGCTGGTGGCACGCCACAACGCCTGGCTGAGCGACAGCACCAATATCGCCGATGTGGCCAAGACCAACTCCGCCGTGGCAGCCCGCAAGCGCACCACCCCTGGCGTGCTGGTCGATGTGAAATACCCCGCCATTCCGGCCAACGGCCCCAGCAAGTATCTGACCGACCTGGTCGAGCCCGGCAACCAGAAGTCGGTGCTCAAGGCCTTGATCGTCGATGGCGAAGACCACACCAACGACTGGTCGATCAGCGACTTCACGATGCAGGAAATGCGTGACTGGATCGCCGGCACCACCTTGGACAACCGCGCTGACCGCCCCACCGAGTGGAACGGCAAGCTGCCGCTGATCAGCGCCCAGGATGTGATCGACATCGCCGCGGCCAAGAGCAAGTCGCTGGGCCGCACCATCCCCGTCTACGCCGAAACCAAGAACCCCTACTGGAACAACCAGCAGGCGATTGCCAACGGCTGCGGCACCGGCAACCACCCGTTTGAAGATGCGGTGATGGCGCTGCTCGAGAAGAACAAGCTCAACAGCAAGGACTCGGCCATCTACATCCAGAGCTTTGACCCCGAGAGCCTGAAGTACCTGCGCAAGGCCGGCATGAAGGCCAAGGGCGTGCAGCTGATCGATGGCAATGACTTCGACCTGAAGGACGGCTCGATGGTCTACATCACCACCGATGAATGGACCTTCATCAGCGGCCGCCCCTTCAGCTGGACCCTGGCTGGCGATGCCCGCACCTTTGCCGCCATGCAGACCCCTGCCGGCCTGGCCGAGATCAAGACCTATGCCGACGGCATCGGCCCCTGGAAGCCACAGATCCTGGCCCATTCCGTCGTGCCCTACAAGGAAGGCGCGGGCTTGAAGGACGTCAACACCCTCAAGGACACGGGCCTGATCGCCAACGCCCACAAGGCTGGCCTGATCGTGCACAGCTTCACCTTCCGCGACGAAGCGGGCCGCCTGGCCGGCATCTACAAGGGTGACCCAGTGCAAGAGTTCCTGGCCTACTACCGCCTGGGCATCGACGGCGTGTTCACCGACTTCACCCCCACCGGTGTGAAGGCACGCGATGCCTACATCGCCGAGCTGAAGAACCAGTAATCGCGGCGCTGCAGCACTCACCCAAAAAGGACGCCTGGCGTCCTTTTTTCATGCCCGTATCCGCGTGCCAACTCAGCGTACCAAATGCGGCTGGCTGCGCCGCGCCACCGCCCAGGCCAGCAGGTTGAGCGCCGAGCACATCAGCCAGTAGATGGCGCCCACCAGCAGGAACACCTCGGCCGGGTGCACCATCAGCCGCGCATTGACCTGGGTGGACAGAAAGGACAGCTCGCCCACGCCGACGATATAGGCCAGCGAGCTGTCCTTGATCAGGGTCACCCACTGGTTCACGAACGAGGGCAGCATCACCGCCAGCGCCTGGGGCAGGATGAGGCTGCGCAGCACCTGCCAGCGCGTCAGGCCCAGCGCAGCACCGGCATCCCACTGGCCCGGCGCAATCGCCTGCAGGCCGGCGGCCACGCCATGGGCCAGGTAGGCGCCGCTGACCAGCGACAGCGCACACACCACCGAGAAGCTGCCCGGCACATCGAGCCGGAACAGCACCGGCAGCAAAAAATAAATCCAGAAGATCAGCAGCAGCACCGGAATGGCACGCAGAAAGCCCAGTACCACCCGCAGGCACTGCAAGGCCAGTCCCCGCCCCATCACCAGCGCAATGCCCAGCGCCAGCCCCAGCAATGCAGACAGCACGCCGGAGACAGCGCTCAGGATCAGGCTCAGCAGCGCACCGCCCGGTGGCCCTTCGGGAAAGGTGCCCAGCAGCAGGTAGAGCCAGTCATCGCTCAGTGCAGCAAAGTTCATGCGCGCCGTACCTCTACCCGGCCCCAGCGGCGGCGCTGGGCCAGGTACTGGCTGAGCAGCTCCAGCCCGATGATCAGCACGATATAGAGCAAGGTAGTGATGCCATAGACCTGGAAGGACTGGAAGGTCTCGGCCTCTGCCTGGCGCGCCCGGTACGAGAGCTCGGCCAGGCCAATCGCCATGCCCAGCGAGGTGTTCTTGACGATGTTCATGTATTGGCCCATCAACGGCGACACCACGCGCGCCAGCGCCTGGGGCAGCACGATATGGCGCAGCAGCTGCCAGCCCCCCATGCCCAGCGAACGCGCCGCCTGGCTCTGGCTGGCGGGCACGCTGTTGATGCCGGCACGCACCTCTTCGCCCACATAGGCGGTGGCATAGAACACCATGCCGATGCAGGCCGAGAGAAACTCCAGCGACGGCCAGCCCAGGCTGAGCGGGCCCAGCGCCAGGCTGTGCGCCTGGTTGAGCCAAGCCATCCATGCGGGCGGCAGCAGGCTGGGCACGCCAAAGTACCAAAAGAACAGTTGCACCAGCAGTGGCGTATTGCGAAACACCGACAGGTAGACCAGCGCCAGCCAGCGCAGCGGTGCCCAGGCAGCACTGCGCGCCACCGCAAAGGCGATGCCCAGCACCGTGGACGCCGCAATCACCAGCAGCGAGGCCAGCACCGTGGTGCACCAGCCATCGAGCAGCCAGCGCCAGTACTTGCCCGCCACCAGATGCGGCCACAGCGGCTCCAGCCAGGACATCAAGAGTTGCATGAATGCCAACGCCAACAGCAGGCACCCACGCCTTCTCAGACGCGGTGCGCTGCCGTATCTAGGCTGTTATTGTTTGTCGCCGATCTTGAAGTTGCGCACCAGCGGCGTCGCGCTTTGCGGCCCGAACCAGGTGTCGTAAATCTTGCCGGCCTGGCCGCTGGCCTCCAGCTCCTTCAAGGCGGTGTTGACGAAGTCGGTCAGCGCCGCCTCTCCCTTCGGAATGCCCACACCAATGTAGTCACTGGAGATCGTGAACGCCGGCACCTCCCACTTGTCGCGCTCCTTCTTGTCCTTGATGGTGGCCAGCAGGCCGACCAGCTTGGGGCCGTCTTGCGAGATGGCCTGCACATTGCCATTGCGCAGCGCAGTGAACGCAAACGGGGTGTCGTCATAGGCCACCAAGGTGGCCTGCGGGTGCTTCTCGCGCAGCACGATTTCGTTGGTGGTGCCCTTGTCCACGCCAATGCGCAGCTGGTTCAGCTGCTCGGGCGAGGTCAAGGTACCCTTGGCGGCGATGAACTGCGTGCCCGAGGCAAAGTAGGGAACGCTGAAGCCCACCTGCTTGGCACGCTCGTCGGTGATCGTGAAATTGGCCAGCACCAGATCGACCTTGTTCGACAGCAGCAGCGGCACGCGGTTGGCCGGGTTGGTCGGCACCAGCTGCAGCTTGACCCCCAGGCGCTGCGCAAAGGCCTGCGCATAGTCCACATCCAGGCCCACGATCTTGCGGGTCTTGGGATCGACAAAACCAAACGGTGGATTGGCATCAAAAGCTGCCACGCGCAGCACCCCTGCCTGCTTGATGTCCTGCAGGCGATCCGCCCACACCGCCCCCGATGCCAGTGCCGCCACTGCAGCGGTCGCCACCATCGTCCATGCGTTGTTTTTCATAGCTATGCTTTCTGAGATCTCCACGCTAGGGCACCATGCCCTTGCTGGCGAAACCTTGACTGAAGGCCCAGTGTAGAAATGCATAGCGTCGTCAGGCAACGACGATTTCATTCAATCGATATGTAGATTTCGCATGTAGCGATCGACGACAAAGCAAGCAATCCAAAATCTTTTATAAGCTGGGAAGCGCGGCGGCCCCCAGGTCTGCTCGCCTTCCACCCGATCACCCACCAGCCCTCTGCCATGGACCGTAAAACTACCACCAGCGAACTGCGTGCGCAGTTCTTCCCGCTGCTTCTTGCCGATGGCTTTGTCCGCCAGGGTGATATCGCCCGGCGTGTGCTGGACGGTGGCGTGGTGCACATCGTCGAGATCCAGCACCGCCCGCGCAGCGCGGTGTTCCAGGTCAACCTGGGGGCCCATCTGTTGGCGCTGGGTGATGTGGCCGGCGGCACCCTGCCCGCGCCACAAACCATGCGCGACCATGACTGCGCCTGGCGCGGCTCGGTCATCGCCGGTTTTCGCAACGCCGAAGACGCCGAGTTTGCCTACGGCGCCAGCGCACAGGATGCGGCCGAATCGGTGGCCTTTCTGGTGTCGGAATGGCAACGGCAGTCCCAGGCCTTTTTTGCACCCTTCAGCGACTACCCCGCATCGTTTTTAGCCACCGCCCGGCAGGCTGCACAGGACACAGAGCGGCACCCCGCCCACCTGCTCACCTGGGCCCGGGTCGCCGCCCTGCTGGCTGAGGTTGCGCTGGCTCAATCCATCGCCCAGGCAGCGCTGCCCCGGGTGCCGGAGCGCGCTACTTCGCTGCGTGCGCATCTGGAGGCGGTTTTGGCGGGTTGAGCGGTGCGGTGCTGGGGCAAGTACTGCCGTGGCTCAACATGGCAGCTCAGTCATGCACCTTGCCCAGGCGGTTCGCAGCGTCTTGCAGGCCTTTAAAGATGGCCGTTGACACCGCCTCCGGAAAGTCAGAGGGCAGCTGGGTCTTCACGCGGGCAATCACGTCCGGAGTCATCTCCACCACCTGGTCGATGATTGCTCGCACATCCAAGCCTTGGGGCGAGCGGATGCCATAGCGCTCGCCAACAGCCTCCCAGTGGCGGCGCATGATCTTGTTCATGTGCCAGTGCGCATTCTTGGAGCGCACGGCCATGGCCATGCGTGCCTTGTGGTGCGACAGCTTGCCCGGGCCGGCGCCCAAAATGGGATAGGCCGAGATCACGTCATACAGCGGCGTCATCTCGAACACGCCCTGGGGGCGCAAAAAGATGCTGAAATTCTTGGCATGGCCGTCGGTCGCGCACAGCATCCAAAACAACAGCTGTGCCATGAAGAACTGGAACCGGTCTGTCGCTGGATTTCTGGATCTCATCAGTAAATTCATGATGGTGTCGACGCCGGGCCCGCCATCACTCTCGTATTTGAGAATGGGCGAGACACCACTGGCCTGGCACATGTCCTCCTGCGGGATCCGCACCAGAACTTTCTCCTTCCATACGCTCCGGTCAAAGCGTTCAACGGCCAGCACCTTCTGGTCTTCAAAGCGCAACATGTCGCAGGGCGCAATCGGAATCCCGAAGGCCGCCACCAGCTTTGAGCACAGCCATTCGTTCTCTACCGAGTGGCGCATGTCGATCTGCATATTGCCAATCAGTCCCAGCGGCAATTTCAGGATGTGTGAAGTCGGTGTTGCACCCAGGGGCCTGCACCATTGGCCGGCCCAGTAAAGCAGCGCGGTTTTCTCCTGCGCCCCGGCAATCGAGATCCGGAAATCGTCGTCGTCCAGACCCCCATCGCCGGACTGCGTCGGGCTCACCACCGCACGCACCAGGCGCGCCACGTCCGCCTCACTCAGCACCTCGTACTGCATCTCTGGCTCTTCGGGGGGCGCCTCACCAGCGGGCAGGATCTGCAATGCGCCAACGCAGTCTCTGCCAATTTCCCGCAACAGCGCATTGGGGTCTGTAGCACCCACTTTGTAGCGGCGCGCGATGCGCTCCAAAATCTGCTCGTTGTCCGGCAGCAGATTCTGGAAATAGAAGCGCACCGCCTCGCCTTTGTGCGGACCATTTCCCGGTGTGAAGGGCAGTGACAAGGACAAGGGCCGGCGCAGAGCCACATCACGCACCCAGGCGTCGTCGTACTGCAGAACATCGCTGCCCGCCTCGATGCGCCATGTCCCGACACGGTGGCCGTTCATCCACAGGCCCAGGGCTTTGTTATGGCCAACGCTGCGCATGGCTTACCAGCTATCCAATGTCTGCAGTTCACGGCCGATGTCCGGAGACGGAGACGCGGCCGGGCGGGCGCGCAATACCAGATCTACGCCCAGGATGCCCATCAGCTTCATCAAGCGCTCAGCGCTGACTGACTCGGCATTGCGCTCCATGGCCGAGACCGTCTGCTGGGTGACCCCCAGACGTATGGCCACATCCGCCTGGCTCAGCTTGGCCGTCTTGCGAAAGGCTTTGAGCAGCGTCGGCAGCTGTGCCGTCGTGCTCACGGTGAATTCTTCCATGGCGCGCTCCTCTGCAAACAGCAGAAAAACACACTATACGCTGTATTTGTGATTTACAAAATATAGGCTGTATTTCAAAAATACAAGTCTTGGTTTGTATTTCCGTTTTACAGCCTATCGTTTGTAATTACGCCAAATTAGGCGCCAGCGCCCGGCGCAGCGCCTCGATGTCCATGCCCCGGCGCTCCGCCATGTCCGCCAGCTGGTCTTCACCGATTTCACCGACATTGAAGTAGACCGCTTCGGGGTAGCCCAGGTAGAAGCCGCTGACGCTGGAGGCGGGGAACATCGCCAGGCTCTCGGTCAGTTGCATGCCCATGTCGGCGGCGTCCAGGGCCTTGAACAGGTCGATCTTGGCGGTGTGGTCTGGGCAGGCGGGGTAGCCGGGGGCGGGGCGCACGCCCTGGTATTTTTCCTTGATCAGCTGCTCGTTGCTCAGCTGCTCATCGGCGGCATAGCCCCACAGGTCCTTGCGCACGCGCAGGTGCAGGCATTCGGCAAAGGCTTCGGCCAGGCGGTCGGCCAGGGCCTTGAACAGGATGCCGCTGTAGTCGTCCAGCGCGGCTTCAAATTCCTTGTCCTTCTTCTCGGCACCGATGCCGGCGGTGACCGCAAACAGGCCGGCGTAATCGCCGATGCCCGATTCCTTGCTGGCCACAAAGTCGGCCAGGCAACGGCTGGGGCGCATCACACCTTCTACCGCTTGCTTTTCGGTTTGCTGGCGCATGCCGTACCAGGTCAGCAGCTCGGTGCTGCGCGATTCGTCGGTGTAGAACACGATGTCATCGCCCACCCGGTTGGCAGGGAACAGGCCCATCACGCCATTGGCCTGCAGCCAGCGGCCTTCGATGATCTTCTTGAGCATGGCCTGGGCATCGGCCAGCACCTTGCGGGCCTCCACACCCACCACCTCGTCATCGAGGATGGCCGGGTACGGGCCGGCCAGGTCCCAGGTCTGGAAGAACGGGCCCCAGTCGATGTATTGGGCGATCTCGGCCAGGTCAAAGTTCTTGAACACGCGGCGGCCCAGCACGCGGGGCGTGACGGGCGGGTGCGCGGCAAAGTCCACCGGGGTGGCATTGGCGCGGGCCTGTGCCAGGGTCCACAGCGGCGTCTTCTTCTTGTTGGCGTGCTGGGTGCGCACCTTGTCGTAGTCGGCCTCCACCTCCTGCAGGTAGCGGTCCTTGTTCTCGCCGAGCAGGCTCTGGGCCACGCTCACGCTGCGCGAGGCATCGGGCACATAGAGCACGGGGCCTTCGTACTTGGGGGCGATCTTCACGGCGGTATGCACGCGCGAGCAGGTGGCGCCGCCGATCAGCAGCGGGATCTTCTTGATGCGGAAATAGTCGTCCTTGTGCATCTCGCCGGCCACGTACTGCATCTCTTCCAGGCTGGGCGTGATCAGGCCCGACAGGCCGATGATGTCCGCGCCCTCGGCCTTGGCCCGGGCCAGGATCTCGTGGCAGGGCACCATCACGCCCATGTTGATGACCTCGAAGTTATTGCACTGCAGAACCACGGTGACGATGTTCTTACCGATGTCATGCACATCGCCCTTGACGGTGGCGATGACGATCTTGCCCTTGCTCGACACATCGATACCGGCCGCTTCCTGCTGGCGCTTTTCCTCTTCGATGTAGGGCACCAGGTGGGCCACGGCCTGCTTCATCACGCGGGCCGACTTGACCACCTGGGGCAGGAACATCTTGCCGGCGCCAAACAGGTCGCCGACCACGTTCATGCCGTCCATCAGCGGGCCTTCGATCACATGCAGCGGGCGCCCGCCCCCTTGCACGACGATGGCCTGGTAGGCCTCTTCGGTGTCTTCGGTGATGAAGTCGGTGATGCCATGCACCAGCGCATGCGACAGGCGCTCGTTCACGGTCTTGGGGTTCTCGGGCGTGCCGCGCCATTCCAGCTTCTTGCTGTCGTCCTTGGCACCGCTCTTGGCGCTGTCGGCCACTTCCACCAGGCGCTCGCCGGCGTCGGGGCGGCGGTTCAACACCACGTCTTCGACGCGCTCGCGCAGCACCGGCTCCAGGTCGTCATAAACGCCGACCATGCCGGCGTTGACGATGCCCATGTCCATGCCCGCCTGGATCGCGTGGTACAGGAACACGGTGTGGATCGCCTCACGCACCGGGTCGTTGCCACGGAACGAGAACGACACGTTGGACACCCCGCCGCTTACCTTGGCGCCGGGCAGGTTCTGCTTGATCCAACGCGTGGCCTCGATAAAGTCCACGCCGTAGTTGTTGTGCTCTTCGATGCCGGTGGCCACGGCAAAGATGTTGGGGTCGAAGATGATGTCCTCGGGCGGGAAACCCACCTCATCGACCAGGATGCGGTAGGCGCGCTCGCAGATCTCGATCTTGCGCTCGTAGGTATCGGCCTGGCCTTTTTCGTCAAATGCCATGACCACGGCTGCCGCGCCATAGCGCTTGACCAGGCGCGCATGCTTCTTGAACTCGTCCACCCCCTCCTTCATCGAGATGGAGTTGACGATGCCCTTGCCCTGGATGCAGCGCAGGCCTGCCTCGATCACCTCCCATTTGGAGCTGTCGACCATGATGGGTACGCGGGCGATATCGGGCTCGGAGGCGATCAGGTTCAGAAAACGCACCATCGCCGCCTTGCTGTCGAGCATGGCCTCGTCCATGTTCACGTCGATCACCTGGGCGCCGTTTTCCACCTGCTGGCGCGCAACGGCCAGTGCCTCTTCGTACTGCTCGTTCAGGATCAGGCGCGCAAAGGCCTTGGAGCCCGTCACATTGGTGCGTTCACCCACGTTGACAAACAGGCTGTCCTCGCCAACAAACACGGGCTCCAGGCCCGACAGGCGCATGGGAGGAACGGAAACGGGGACGGCAGACGCGGACATGGGGCTCACCTGTGACAACCAGAAAACAGAGACAGAACAGGTGAGCGCCGTTGATGCGGGCGATGCCATGCATGCCCGTCGACCTGCCCCAAGCCTGACAGGCCTGTGATGGGGGTACCACCGGCCTGCTGCAGCGCTCCTTGGGACAAGGCCCCGCATTTTAAGCCAGGCAGGCTGCTAAAGCACAGGCAGGGGAACTTGTCCATAGCCATAAACACCACTCAGCACGGTTGGTTATAGCCTTATTCAATCAAACGATGCTTCGGCCTTCACCCATATTGCAGCACTTTGCCGGCAAAAAACACCAATCGATAGCTAACACCGGCTTTCTGTTTTCAACCAGGTCAAGGCCTGCTATTTGAGGAGAATTCCCTTGCATCTGAGTTTCAGTGCTTACTACACCCTGATCTTTGCCGTGCTCGTGCTCTTGCTGGGCAAGTTGCTGACGCGGCATATCCGTTTTCTGCGCGACTTCAACATCCCCGAGCCGGTCTCTGGCGGCCTGGTGGTGGCGGCCATCATCTTTGCGCTGCACCAGGCCACCGGCCTGACCCTGGCCTTTGCCACCGGCATGCAGACCACCTTCATGCTGGTGTTCTTCTCGTCGATCGGGCTGAGCGCCAACTTTGCCAAGCTGCGCGAGGGCGGCATGGGCCTGGTGGTGTTTCTGGGCGTGATCGTCGCCTTTATCTTTGTGCAAAACGGCGTGGGCGTGGGCCTGGCCACCCTGCTGGGGCTGGACCCGCTGATTGGCCTGGTCGCGGGCTCGATCACCTTGCTGGGCGGCCACGGTACCGCTGGTGCCTGGGGCTCGGTGCTGGAGAACCAATACGGCCTGAGCGGCGCCACCGCCTTGGGGATCGCCTGCGCCACCTTTGGCCTGGTCATTGGCGGCCTGTTGGGCGGCCCACTGGCCAAGCGCCTGATCACCCGCCACCAATTGGCCCAGCCACGCGGCCTGGCCCACCCGGCAGCCAGCGCCAGCGAAGGTCAGGAGCCTGCCAACTTTGAAACCCCCAATACCGCCCCGCGCCTGATCACGGCCGAGGCCGCCATCGAGACCCTGGCGCTGTTTGCCGGCTGTCTGGCCTTTGCCGAGTTCATGACCAGCGCCACCCAGGGCACCAAGCTGCAGCTGCCCACCTTTGTCTGGGCGCTGGGCGGCGGCGTGGTGATCCGCAATGTGCTGGACTATGGTTTTGGCTTCAAGGTGTTTGACCGCGCCATCGATGTGTTCGGCAACGCCGGCCTGTCGATCTACCTGGCCATTGCGCTGCTGTCGCTCAAGCTCTGGGAGCTGGCCGATCTGGCCGGGCCGCTGATGTTCATCCTGGCCGTGCAGACCGTGGCTCTGGCACTGTTTGCCGTGTTCGTCACCTTCCGCACCATGGGCCGCAACTACGATGCCGCTGTACTGGCTGCCGGCCACTGCGGCTTTGGCATGGGCGCCACGCCCACCGCCGTCGCCAACATGCAGGCCATCACCAGCCAGTACGGCCCCTCGCACAAGGCCTTCTTGATCGTGCCGCTGGTGGGCGCGTTCTTTATCGACATCATCAACGCCTTTGTGCTGCAGCTGATGATTGCCTGGATTCGCTAAGCGCGGCCAAATAGAAACGGGGCGTCGTGGAGACACGGCGCCCCGTTGTGCTTTCATGGCTGGGCTACTGCGCCGATTGCGGCAGGCCGAACAGGCGGTCGAACGACCAATTGAACACAAAGGTGTAGACCAGGAAGAACAGCAGCAGGCCGATGTCCATCACCAGCGCATCCCAGAGGCTGACATTGAACCACCAGGCAAACAAAGGCACGAGCATGAAGACGAGGCCGCCTTCCATGCCCAGTGCATGCGCAATGCGGCGGCCCAGGCCGCGCCCACGGGTGGGCTGGGTGGCTTCCCAGCGCTCGAACAGATGGTTCCAGACCACATTCCACATGATCGCGATGGCCGACGAGGCAGCAGCCACGACACCGGAGTGCGCAGCACCCTGGCCGGACAAGGCCGACAGGCCTGCCGTGGCGGCCACAATCGCAATCGCTTCGTACAAGGCCACATAGACCACGCGCCGCATGGGCCCCTGCAGGGACCAAGGGCTGTTTTGTATTTTTTGAACTGACATGGGGCGCTATCTTATGTGTCATGAACTGATAACATAAGTCAGAATCTTTCAGAAAAACTGACACATCAATGCGCAGCGCCTTTGCCCCCTTCGACTCCGACACCATCCAGACCTTGCTGGCCGTGCTCGACCATGGCAGCTTCTCGGCCGCCGCCCGGGCGCTGGGCAAGGTGCCCTCGGCCGTCAGCATGCAGATCGCCCAGCTGGAGGCCGAGCTGCAGATGCCACTGTTTGCCCGCGAAGGCCGCGAGCCCCGGCCGCTGCCCGCCGCGCTGGCACTGGAGCCGCAGGCACGCTTGCTGGCCGCGCAACTGCAGCAGCTCAATGCCCATGCGCTGGCGCTGGAGCAAGGGCTGGAATCGCGGCTGACCTTGGCCATCGCGCCCGAGCTGCTCTCGGCCCCCTGGGCCGCACCGCTGGCCGCCTTGGCGCAGGAATACCCACAGCTGGCGGTTGAGGTGCTCACCGCCCCGCAGGCCGATGCGCTGACCATGCTGCACAGTGGCCGCGCGCAGCTGGCGCTGGTGTTTGAGCGGCCCAGCCTCGATGGCCGCGAAGGTTTTCAGGAAGTGGCGACCGAGACCCTGCTGGCGGTGATCGCCCCCAGCCACCCGCTGATGCTGTCGCTGCACCAGGCGCCGCTACCGGGCGAGCCGGCCAGGCCCCAGCTGCGCGAGCACCACCTGACCAACACCCGGCAGATCATCGTTGCCAGCCGTGACTGGTCGCTGGACCATGAGCGGCTGGTCTATGCCCGCGATGTCTGGCGCACCGACAACCATGTGGCCGCCTTGCAGATGGTCAGCGCCGGCATTGGCTGGGGCTGGCTGCCCCAGCCGCTGGTGGCGCCGCTGCTGCAGTCGGGCGCGCTGGTAGCGATGGAGTTTGCCAACCTCAGCAATGGCGCCCAGCTCTATGTGGATGTGGTCTGGTCCAAGGAGCACCCGATGGGCCTGGCCGCCAAGCGCTTTGTGGCGCTGGTGCAGGCAGCGTCCCAAACCCCTTAAGCGCCCTGCGCCTCCTGCGCTGCAGCCGGGGCTGGCGGCAGGTCGCGCACATGGATGTCCATCTGCGGGAAGGCCACCGCAATGCCGGCCGCCTTGAGGCGCGCATTGATGCTGCGGTTGAGGTCGTTGCGCACCGGCAGGCGGTCGTCCACCGCACCCACATAGACGCGCAGCTCGAACTTCTGGCCCTGGCCTTCGAGCGCCATGAACCAGCAGTTGGCCTCGGGCTCGCGCAGCACTTTAGGGTGCTCGGCCGCAATCGCCAGCAGCATGCGCTGCACCTCGGCCGGGTCGCTGCCGTGCGCGACTGAGACATCGATGATCAGGCGGGTCACATCGTCGCTCAAGGTCCAGTTCGTCACCTGGCCGGTGATGAAGGTCTTGTTCGGGATGACGATTTCCTGGTTGTCAAAATCCAGCACGGTGGTGGCGCGGGTGCGGATGCGGGTGACCGTGCCGGTGTGCTGGTTGATGGTGATCACATCGCCGACCCGGAAGGGCCGCTCCACCAGCAGGATCAGCCCCGAGACGAAGTTGGCAAAAATCTCCTGCAGACCAAAACCCAGACCCACGGTCAGCGCGGCGGCCATCCACTGCAGCTGGCTCCAGCGCAGCCCCAGCAGGGACAGCGCACTCACCGTGCCGGCAATGGTGATGCCGTAGCGCGCCAAGGTGGCCATCGTGTAGCGGTCAGAGCTGCTGACCCGGCGCGTGCTGGAGAACACCACCTCGACCAGGCCCGGCAGGTTGCGCGTCAGGCTGAAGGTCATCAGCAGGATCAGCGCGCCAACCAGCAGATCCATCAGGCTCACCGGCGCGGGGCGGGCAATGCCGCTGGCCTCGGTATTGGTGGTGTACCAGAGCACCACACCTTCAAAGCGCAGCAGCGCCGGCAGCACCGGCGACCAGGCATAGACCAGGCTGAGCGCCACCAGCACCCGCTGCAGCAGGCCCAGCAGGCGGTGCGCCTGGGTGCTCACCGTCACCAAGGCCATCTGGCTTTGCTCATCGGTGGCATTGTTGTTGGCCGTGGGGGCGGTTCCGCCGCCAGCGGCGGCATCGGCAGCCGCTGCGGCATTGGCCGCCTGGCGCTGCAAGGCGGCAGCGCGCAGGCGGTTCAGCGCCAGGCGGCGCTCGCCCAGCAGCAGCCAGCGCCGCAGCAGGCTGACCAGCACCTCGGCCGCCGCCAGGAACACAAAGCTGCTCAGCAGCGCCTGGATCACCTCGGTCGCGGTATAGACATAGCCCAGCCCAATGCCGACCAGGGTCACGGCCAGCACCAGCAGCACGGCCACGCTCACCACCTGGCTCCAGCGCAGGCCGGGGCGCTGCTTGCCCAGGCTTTGGCGCAGGTAGCGGAAGGCCATCCAGGCCAGGCCCAGGGTCAGCACCAGCAGGCACATGCGGCCCCAGGTGCTGATGGCCGAATCATCGTGGCTGAAGAAGGCCAGGCCGCCCAGCAGATCAATGGGCACGATCAGCCAGGTGGCGCGCAGCACCATCTGGCGCAGCACCTGCACCCGCTCGCGCGGCCAGCCAAAGTGCGCCACGGCCAGCCCGCAGGGGCGGAACAGCACGTTCAGCAGGGTCACGACAAAGACAAAGGCGCTCAGCTGCTCCAGCGCCTGGCCCAGCGGCTCCAGCGCCACTGGCGCGGCCGTCGATTGCAGCAAGGTGCCCAGCGCGGCAGTGGCAAAGCTCCAGGGCAGTGCATAGAGCAGGCTCCAGCCCAGCGCCAGCAAGGTCAGGCCAAAGTGGTCCTGCGAGAAGTTGTCGACCTGCGTGGCAATCGCCTGCAGCTTTTGCAAGGCATAGCGGCGCAGGCCCAGCAACAGTGCCACACCCGCAACGATGCCGGCATAGATCCAGAGATTGCGCAAAATGCTGGCGCCCAGCGCTCTTGCGGTGTTCCATGGCGAGGCACTGGCGCCCTGCTCCAGGCCGGCGCCGTCCGAGCTGCGCAGCACCGAGCGCCACTCGTCCAGCCAGGCGCCGCCCATCGCCAAATGGCTGGGGAACCACAGCAGCTCCTTGTCCATCACCTGGCGCAGCGCGTTGCCACTGGTCAAGGTCGATTGCAGCGCCGCATCGGTCTGCTCCAGCACGGCAATGCGACGCAGCAGCAAGGGCTGGAGCTGGTCGATCAGCGCCGCCTGCTTGGTCCACAAGGCCGTGCTCTGGGCACTGCCGCGCGTGGTCATGCCCGAGTTGCCGCCACCCGTGGCCGTGCCGTTGAGGCTGAAGCGCCGCTCGCTGGCATTGAACAGCGCCAGCCGCAGCTCCGCGAGCTGCCGCAAGGTGGCCTTGCGGCGCGACTGGATGGTGTTGACCGTGGGCAGCGCCACCCGCTGCTTCCACAGCCACTGGCCCACCGATGCACTGCCGCCCAGGCGCAGGCGCGCCTGTGTGTCGCGCAGCGCCGAGGCCAGCTGGCTTTGGCGGTATTCGTCGCTGGCGAGGTCCTGGCGCTCTTGCACCAGGCGGTCGTTGTGGGCCAGGATCTGCGCGGCCAGCGCGCTGTTTTGCTGCGCCAGCTCGCGCACGGCAGCCGAGGCCTCGGCGGTATCGTTCTCGGCGGCCTGGGTTTGCTGCACCTGCTGCTCCAGCTGCTGGCGGGCGCGGTCGGCAATGCGCTGGTTGAGCCAGGCCACGCGCGGCGTGCGCTCCAGCAGCTCGCGGCGCTGGGTTTGCAGCTGCACATCCAGCAGGCGCTGGCGGGTTTCGATGGTGGATTGCTCTTCCTGGCGCAGCGCCAGCTCCTGCGTGGCACGGCGGTGTTCGGCGCTGCGGCGCTGCTGGCGCGCCTGGGTCAGCGCTTTTGACTCTCCCGGCTCGGCCGTCACCGGCGCAGCCGTTTCCTGCACGCGCTGCTGCAGGCTGGCCAGGTCGCTGCGGCCATTGCCGGGCTGGGCCACCAGGTTGGCCTGTTCGGCCGCCGATTTCTCGATGCCGGACTTGAGCGCGGCAATCGCCTCGCGCTCATCGGTGAGCAGCTTTTCCAGCACTTCCTGGCTGGCATTGGCGGGCACGCGCTCTTCCCAGCGCGCCTGTATCTGCCCCAGTTCCTGGTCGCTGAGCGGCGCGGGCGCCGTGCCTGCGGGTGTCTGCACCCGGCTGCGCAGGCGCTCGAGCGACTGCGCCAGCGCATCGGCCTCTTGCTCAGCGGTGGCAGTGGCCTCGCGCTGGGCCTGGATGGCGCGCTCCTCATCGCTACTACTGCTGCTCGATGAACTGCTCCCCAAGCCGGCCAGCGAGGTCAGTGACTGTGCCGTCGCTGCCGGGGGCAGCAGACAGGCGCAGAGCAGCAGCCACAGGGCCGGCAGCCACCAGCGTGGCAGACCCTGGCGGGCAGAGGAAAAGAGGGGGGAAGCGCGCATCGGCACAGTGTATCGGCAGGCGACATGCCCCGGACCTAGGACAAGGGCGCTGCTTGCACCTGATAACAATGCTTTCAACGTCCCTGGCAGTGGTCGCTGCGGTTGCCAGGGACGCCGGGATGCTCAGCGCGTTGGCCGTGGGTCCTGCATCCGGTCAAAGGCCTTGTCAATGTCATCGGCCTGCAAGGTGGGCTGCAGCGGCTGGCGGCCAGCGCGCTGCTGGTCGATCTGCTCTTGCATGCGGGTGGCAACCTGCATCAGCACCCGGTGCAGACCGAGCTGCTGGCGCCGGCTCTGGTCCAGGTGCTCCACCACCGGTTGCAGCGACTGCAGCACCAGCTGGCCCAGCTGCTGTATGGCCAGGTCCAGCGGCGGATCGGCAGGTTCTGCGGACTGCGGCGCCGGCGCGCTGTCCAGCACTGCCTGGCGGATACCATCGAGCGACTGGCCCACGGCGGTTTGCGCCTGGCCCCATCGCGCCAGCATGCGCTGCAGGCCTTCTTGCGCAGCGCTATCGCCCAAGTGGCGGGCCTGCTGGGCCTCGGCCATCGCCCGGGTGGCGGCGACCAGGTCGACCAGCTGGGTGGTCACGCGCGTGGCGGCATCGGCATTGGCGCCGCCAGCAGCCTGCTGGCGCTGGAACTGGGCCTTGATCTCTGCCCAGCGCGCCTGGCCCTGGGCATCAGTGCTGCCGCGCAGCTCGGCGAGCTTGAGCAGGTTTTCCTCGGCGCCGCCGGTCAGCATCTGCGCCTCGCCCTGGTAATGGTCGCTCAGCATCTGCGCCATCTCGGCATCGTTCATCACCGGGGTGATCTTCTCGGCCAGCTTGTTCATGTTGCGGTAGCTGCCCTGCAGCTTGAACGGCGGCTCGGTGCGGTAGTTGTCGTCCTGCGCGGCGCTGTGGATGTACTGCTGGTTCACTTTGAACACCAGCTCGCGCACCTGCAGCATGCGCTGCAGCACAGCCTCCATCTCGCGCAGCTCGGCGGCGGCATAGTCGTGCGACAGCGCATTGGCCGAGACCTCCTTGCCCTGCACCCGGTCGAGCAGCAGGTACAGGTCCTGCAGGCTGCGTGTGGCCATCGGCGCCAGCACCGCGTTCGAGGTCATGCTGTTCTCGATGTAGCTGAGCTTGAAGACCTCGTCCATGCCGCCCAGCACATCGCCCAGGTTGTAGATGTCGGCGCGGTTGGCCAGCATGTCGGGGATCTTGAAGACCTCCCCCGACTCGGTATAGGGGTTGCCCGACATGACCACGCAAAAGCGCTTGCCGCGCATGTCATGGGTCTTGGTCTGGCCGCGCCACACGCCTTCGATGCGGCGCGTGCCATCGGACAGCGAGATGAACTTCTGCAGAAACTCGGGATGCGTGTGCTGGATATCGTCGATGTACAGCATCACGTTGTTGGCCATCTCCAGCGCCAGGTTGAGCTTTTCCAGCTCCTTGGCCGCCGTCGCATCGGGCGCCTGCGCCGGGTCGAGCGAGCGCACCGAATGGCCAAGCGCCGGGCCGTTGATCTTCATGAAGATCAGCCCCAAGCGGTTGGCCACGTATTCCATCAAGGTGGTCTTGCCGTAGCCGGGCGGCGAGATCATCATCAGCAGGCCCATCTGGTCGGTGCGCTTGTTCTCGCCCACCACGCCGATCTGCTTGGCCAGGTTGTCGCCAATCACAGGCAGGTAGATCTCGTTGATCAGCCGGTTGCGCACAAAGGACGACAGCGGCCGGGCCTTGAACTCTTCCAGCCGGAAGCGCGCGCGGTAGTCGCCCAGCAGCTGCTGGCGCAGCGCCTGGTAGCGCTCCCACTGCGGCAGATAGCGGCGGTAGTGGCGCGCCGCACGCGTGGTCAGCTCATCGAGCTGGATGTGCATGCGGCCGCTATCCACCCGGCCATGCTGGCCCAGCAGGCCCTGCACCTCGCAGCGCAAATCGGCGGTGCTCAGCTGGTGGGTCAGTTCGGCCTGGCACACCAGCCAGGCTGCCGCCTCGCTGCAGTAGGGCAGCCAGGCGGCGCGCTCGGCCGGCGGCGCGGCCTGGGCCACCGTCTGCAGCCAGTGCAGCGCGCTGCGCCAGCGCTGGGCCAGCGGTGCGGCGCCGCGCTCGCGGCTGGCCTGGCCGGCCTCGCCGCCCGCCCAGTAGCGCTGCAGGTCGGCCCAGTGCAGCCCTTCCTTGGGACCGGCCTTGAGCGCCTGCTGCAAGGCGGCCATCACCGCCTGGCTGGCGCCCGAGAAGTGGAAGCGCAGCGCCTTGTGCGCCAGCTCGGCCTGCAGGTAATCGGCGGCGGCGCGCAGCAGGTTGTCGGCCTCGCTGTCCCATTCACCTTCATCGATTGCGGCAGCTGCCAGCAAAGGGCTGGCCGGGTCGGAGCGCAGCAGCGCATCGAGCAGGCCCTGGTCCTGCGCAAAGGCGCGCAGCTGGGCCATGATGTCGGTCTGCAGCGCCAGGCGCTCGGTCTCGCTGCCCAGCAGTTGTTGCATGGCCAGGGCCTGCTGCGCGCGCTCAGGCCAGCGCGCAATGCTGCTGGCCAGCTGCGGCTGCTGGATATGGGCCTGCTGGCTCCAGAACAGCAGCGCCAGGCTGCGCGCCTGCGGTGCATGGCGCAGCACACCCGCGCCATCGGCCAGCGGCACCAGCGCCTGCAGGATCAGCGCCGCATCATGGTCGTGGATGCCGCGCTCATAGCCATCGCGGTAGCGCGGCGCAGAAAACTCGCGGATCGCCTGGGTCAGTGCCTCGCCATCGGGCAAAAGCTGGCGCAGGCGGTCCTGGCTCCAGCCCTCGCGGCCGGCACGCACGGCTTGCACCACTTCCAGCGCCAGGTACTCGCCCCGGTACATCTCGGCCGATTCGGCCGGCGACGAGGCATCCCAGTAGGCCTGCAGCCCGGCAAGTTCTGGGTTGTCCACCGGCTCGAAATACTCGGTGCCCACCAGGTGCAGGTAGAGCTGGCCATCGCGGGGCAGCAAGGTCAGGTCCAGGTCCTGGTTGCCGACCGAGAAGCGGTGGCGGCCCAGGCGGATCAGCTTGCCATCGCCCTCGTACAGCTCATTGCGGTCCTGCAGCGCGCGGAAGGCCTGGTCGCGCAGCGACTTGATGCGGCCATCGATGTCATCGGCCTTGACGGGGTCCTGCAGCTCGCCGCGCAGGCGCCCGGCCAGTTCCTTGAGCTTGGCGATGAGCGGATCGCCGGCAAAAAAGGCGTGCAAGGCCTCGGGGCTGGCGATCTTTTCAGTGCGCTTGGGCAGGCCTTGCACAATGCGCAGCGCGGCATCGAGCACGCCTTGCGCGCGGCGCTGGCGCTCGTCCTGCAGGGACTGCTTGCGCGCCTCGAAGGTCTCCAGCACCTCTTCGCGCTTGGCGATGATGTCGGAGAGAAACTGCGCATGCTCGCCAAACTGGCCCTCGATGTCTTCGAGCTGTACCAGCAGGCGCGCCAGTTGCTCATCGCATTTCTCGGGTGTCTGGGCCAGGTTCAGCCCGCTGACGATGCTTTGCGAGAACAGCGCCAGCTGCGCGGCAAACTGCGCCAGGTTCTCGGCGCTGCCCAGGCCGGATTTGCGCTGCTCGGCCCGCGCCCGCACCTGGTTGAGGCGGGCATAGATGGACGAGATGCGGTCCACCACCGCCGTGCGCTGGGTGGCATCGTCGATCTTGAGGCTGCCCATCAACTCGGACAGCAGATCGAGCGCGGCCGACATCTGTGCCATCTGCGCCAGCGGCTCGGCCAGCTGCACCACCGTGGTCGCTGCCTGGGCCTGCTGGTCCAGCGTTTGCAGCTGCTCCACATAGGGCTGCATCGCGGCATCGGTGGCGATAAAGCCCGCCGTGCGCTGCGATACCTCGGCCTGGGCCTCGTCGGCCGTCTGCACCATGGCATCGATGGCAGCGGCATCCACATAGCGCAGCTCGCGCGTGGCCAGCAACTGGCCGCGCAGTGCGGCCAGGTCGGTGAGCGCGCCCACATAGGCATCGATGCTGTCGCCATCGGACAGGCGAATCTGCTTGAGCAGCTGCCCATGGCGGCTGCTGACCTCGCTCATCGCCTTGGCCGAGGCCTGGCGGATGCTCTCGACCTTTTCGTACTCGTCCAGCACCGCATCGCCGGTGGCGACGATGCCCAGCAGGTTCTCATGCAGCGCCTGCATGCCCGGCCCGCTGAGCCAGTGGTAGCGCTCAAACAGGCGGCGCGCGGTGTCGATCAGGCGCTCGTAGCGCGGCAGCGATACCTCGGTGGTCGCGATCTCCTTGCGCACGCTGTACAGATCGGAGATGCCGCTGACCAGCTCGGCATTGCCGATGCGGCCCAGCGCGCTGTCTTTCTGCGGCTGGCGCGCCGCATAGTCGTCCGACGCGAAAGGCGTGCGCCACAGCTGCATCGGGTGCACGCGCGAGGCCTCATTGCTCTCGGCGGCAAAAATGACGATGCGGCCATCATCCATGCGCGCATAGCCGTGGCCGATGATGGGCGGCTGCAGCGCCCGCTCGATCAGGTTGTACTTGAACAGCGCCATGCGCCCGCTCTCGGGCTCGTAGAACACATAGAGCACATCCTCGCCATTGGGCGAGCGGATGCTGCGGCGGTAGCGCATGCCCTGCATGTTCTGCTCAAAGGCGCGGTGCTCGCCGTTTTGCAGGTAGTAGCCGCCGGGGAAGATGATGCCGTGGTCCTGCGGCAGCTGGATGCAGGCCGCGCCAATCGCATCCATGCGCAGCACCTGGCGCGACAAGGTGTTGTAGACCAGGTAGCGCCACTGGTCCTCGCGGTAGGGCAGGATCTTGAGCAGGATCAGGCTGCCCACGGCCGCGTATTCAAACACGGCGTCGTCGAGCGACTGGTTCTTCTCCTGCACCGGCTCGCGGTAGATGCCCAGGCCGTCGTTGGTGTTGTTCTCGACCTTGATGGTCAGGTCACCATCGAGCGTCTCGACAAACACCTTGTCGAGGATGTTGATGTGCGGATGGCGGCCCTGCACCAGGTGCTCGCGGCCGGCGCGCTGCCATTCAAAATCATGGGGCGCGGGCAGCTCGATATCGCGCTCGCCCCGGTTGTCGATATAGCGGATCTGCTGGCCATCGGGCGAGACCGACCAGCGGAACACCCGCACATCGCCCAGGCGCTCGCCGATCTGGAAGCTGGCCAGCAGCTTGCCATCGCGCACCGCCAGCTGCATCAGCTTGGTGTGCTTGTAGTAGGCGTAGAGCTCCTGGAAATCCTGCACAAAGCTCTGGATACCCAGAAAGCTGTCCTTGGTGTCCACCGGCGTGACTTCGTAGCCCTGCTCGCCCTCGTGCAAGCGGTAGAGCGCGAACACATCCTCGATGCGCGTCTCCTGCTTGAGGCCCATGAACACGTTGTAGCCAAACAGCAGATAACCACCGACCTGGGCGATGTCGCGGCCCAGGCAGTTGTTTTCGGTGCGCACCCGCATGCGGGCGATGACCTCCATCTGGCTGCGGCCAAATTCTTCCAGCCGTGCTTCGTTCAGCTCACGCGCCAGGGTCTCCAGCGCCTGGCCCTGGGCATCGAGCCGCTTGGCCAGCACTTCATAGGAGCCACCGCTGGCGACGGCGTCGTCAACGGCAGAGCGGTCCGGTGGGTCGTTGGATGGGGTAGTGGACATGGCTAGAGCGGCAGAGAATGCGGTGGGGCATGGCAGGCCAGCACAGCGGCTGGAGCCTGCCTTGCAAGAGGGCTAGATGCCCAGAAGGAACGAGTCGGCCCAAGGTCAGGCCAGACCAGGCATGGCGCCCGGCCTGGCATGGCCCGGGCTCAGGACTCGGTCGCCGACGGAGGCAGGCTCTTCTTGTCCTGGCCACCGCCCAGCAGGTTGCTCAGCACATCACTGGGCAGGCCCTTGCCGCCGATGAACTTCTGCAGCAGCTCCTGCACGATGGGGCTCTTGGCCGAGACACCCTCGACCGCCTTGCCCACCGACAGCGCCTTGGCAAAGTTGTTGAAGAAGTCGCCACCGCCGCCGACGATGTCGATATTGGCCTTGGACAGTGCGGCCGACAGCACCTCGGCCTGCTCCTGCGCCACGGTCTTGTTCGCCTCGATGGCGGCCAGCGCTTGCTCGAAGTTCTTCTCCAGCTGCATGCGGAACTCTTCGTGCGAGCGGGCCTGGTCGGACAGCGAGGCCAGCGCGCTGAACTTCTCGGTCAAACCCTTGGCCTCGGCGAACAGCTTGTCGCGCAGCACATCGGCTTCGGACTGGCCCACATCGCGGGTCACCACGGCCTTGGTGTTGCCCACCTGGGCTTCACCACGGGCCTGCGCCATCAGGCGCTCTTCCAGCACCTTGGCATCGGCCAGGCCCAGCTTTTCGTTGGCATCGGCCTGCGCCTCGATCACGCGCACTTCGGCCAGACCCTTTTCCTCTTCGCCTCGGGCCTCGGCCATCAGCTTCTCGGCAATGATTTTGGCCTGCACCAGGCCTTCGCGCTCAATCGCGGCGGCCGTCACTTCACGCACCTTGGCATCGGCCAGGCCCGGCGCTGCGCGCTCGACCTCGATGGCCTCGGCCATCTTCTTCTTGGCTTCTGCGGTCTTGCCGGCGGCTTCCAACTCGGCCTGGGCCAGGGTGGTCACTTCGACGGCCTTGTGGCGCGATGCCGATTCGTCGGCCTCGGCCTTCTTGACCTGGCGCACCAGGTCCTCTTCGGCTTGCGCCTGGGCGGTCAGCACGGTGACCTGCTTCATGCGCTCGGCTTCGGACACCACGCGCACTTCCTTGATGCGTTCCTCTTCCTGGGCCACGCCCTTTTCGACCACCACGCGCTCGCGGATGACGTTGGCGATATTGGCCTTCTCGACTTCGATGGCCTTCTCTTTCTCGATGCGCTGCAGCTCCACTTCGCGCTGGCGCGAGACCACTTCCAGGTCCTTGGCGCGGGTGACCTTTTCAATCTCGATCACCACGGCGCGCTCGCGGTTCTGCTGCGCCACGGCGACTTCGCGCTGGCGGTTTTCTTCTCGGATGTCGAGCTGCTCCTGCGTCTGGATGCGGGCCTGCTCGGCCTTGAGGCGCTCTTCTTCCTGCACCTTCTGGGTCTCGGCCTGCTCGCGCGCCTGGATGGTGGCGATCTCGCGCTTCTGGCGCGCTTCGGCATCGGCCTGCTGGCGTTCCAGCGCCAGCATCGCTTCCTTGGTCTCGACGTTCTTCTTGGTCACGGCCAGCTCGGCATTGCGCTCGAGTTCGTTGGTGACGATGTTCTGGTTGGCCGTCAGCTCGGTGATCTTGCGGATACCTTCTGCGTCCAGGATGTTGTTCGGGTCCAGCGAGGCCTTGGAGGTCTGCTCCAGGTAGTCGATGGCCACGTCTTCGAGCACATAGCCGTTGAGGTCGTTGCCGATCACATGGATGATCTGGTCGCGGAAATCCTGGCGGTTCTCGAACAGCTTCACAAAGTCGATCTGCTTGCCCACGGTCTTCAAGGCCTCGGAGAACTTGGCATTGAACAGCTCGTTGACGGCGCCCTTTTCCGAGGCGCGGTCCACGCCGATGGCCTTGGCCACCTTGAGCACGTCGGCAGCGGTTTCGTTGACGCGCAGGTAGAAGGCCACGGTGATGTCGGCACGCATGTTGTCGCGGCAGATCAGGCCTTCCTTGCCACGGCGGTCAATCTCCAAGGTGATCAGCGAGATGCGCATGAACTCCTTCTTGTGGATCACCGGCAGCACCATGCCGCCGGTGAACTTCACCTTGGGCTGCGAGGTCGTGTCATTGATGATCAAGGCCGTGCCCTGCGGCACCTTGATGTAGAAGGCCTTGACCAGCGCAAACAGGCCCAGGATGACGATGAAGATCGAGCCGATCACCACCCCGGCGACGATGTACCACTCCAGATTTCCCCAATTCATGCGTAGCTCCCTATCAGTATCAATTTTTGAAAAGTGCAATTGCCGGCCGCCGCGCTGGCGCAGGCGGCCCGCTCCTATACAACAGGTGGGCGCAGGCCCGGTATTTCGCTGCCATCGAACTCGGCCTTGCTGACCACACGCCAGGCGTTGTGCTCGGGCAGGTGCTCGATCAGCACGATCTCGGTGCCGCGTGGCAGTTCGCGCTCAGGCGAGCGCATCTGCACATTGAGCCCGCCGCCGCCGTCATCGACGCTGCCATAACCCTGCGTGGCGTTGACCACCCCGCTGCGCACCAGGCCACTGCGGCCCAGCAGCACCTGCGGGGTCTCGGGCGGTGCAATGCGTGCCACCAGGCCGCGCAGCGGCCGCAGCACGACCACGGTGGCGGCAAAGCCCAGCACCAGGGCGGCCACCGCCAGCGCGCTGCCGATGAGCCAGTTGAGCAGCGCCCAGCCCTCGGGCATGGGCACCAGGTGGCACAGCACATACGACGCCAGCCAGGACAGCAGCAGCAACACCGTCAGGATGACGGTGGCCGGAATACCGCCCAGCCCCACCTTGAGCAGCAGGCCGGCCAGCGCGCTGACCGAATGCTCCACGCCATGGGCATGGTCGCTGCCATCAAACAGCAGCCACTGGTCGAGCGAATCGGTCTCCACCAGGCCGAGCAGGGCGATCAGCCAGTACAGCAGCATGCACAGCAGCAATGCGCCGAAGATGAAGGTCGGAAAGCCCAGCGCATAGTGCAGAAATGTCGACATGGCAGTCCCTCTTCTAGGTGTGGGGTAGCGGGCGCAGTGCCGGCTCCTCACTTGTTGTGTGTCTGGTCGGGCCAGCCATGGCCCCGGGCGGTATCAGGCCTCCTTGTTGCCGGCGCGTTGCGCCTTGAGGCGCTCCAGCACCGACTGCGCATTGCCGGCGCTGGCGGTGATGCCAGCGGCGCGCAGCTTGGCATCGAGTGCGTCTTCGCTGCTGCTTTGTGCCAGCTCGGCCGCGCTCTCCATGCGGGCGCCGCGCTCGGCCTGCTTTTGCTTGATGCGCTCGAGCGAATCGAGCGCCGTCTGCACCCGCGACTGCGAGCCGGTGTAGCGACCGGCCACCGTGGCCTGGGCGCGCTGCACGCTCTCGGTGGCCTTGACGGTGTCCGCCTGCTGCTTGAGGCGCTTGATGTTCGACTGCGCCGTCTGGATCGCCGTGCGCAGCTGCTCCACGCTCTGGGTAAAGGCCCCCAGCTGGGCTTCTTCTTCGTCGCGCTGGGTTTCGAGCAGGGCCACCTTGCCGGCCACTTCCAGCGCCAGGGCCTCGTCCTGGGTTTCCAGCGCCTTGAGCGCATAGCCCTCGTATTCGGCAATCTTGGCTTGCGTGGTCTGCAGCTTGCCGGCGGACAGCTTTTGCTTGGCCATGATCTCGGCCAGCGCTTCCTTGGAGCTGTTCAGGTCGTTGTCGGCATCGCGGATTTCCTGGTCCAAGATGCGCAGCGCCTGGCTGTCGGTGACGGCTTCACCCGCCTCGTGCGCCGCGCCGCGCAGCGCAGTCACCAGCTTGTTCCATACGGTCATGATGCTCTCCTTGTACTGTGGGGTCGGGGACGGGCTGCGCTCAGACCTGCGCCAAGGTCAGATAGGGTGCCAGCGCCTCGGTGGCCTGGATCACGCTGTCGGCCAGGATCAGGATCTCGGCGAGGATGTCGTCCGTGCTGCTGTTGGCGCGCATCGCAGCAAACATCACATAGCCCTCGCCACCCCGGGCCAGCGGCTCCAGCGCCATCGTCGTGAACGGGAACAGCTTTTGCAGGCGCAGGATTTGCGCATTGAGGCCAGCGCCGTCACGCACCTGGTTGGCAGGCCACAAAAAGGCCTCGACCACCAGCTGCTCGCCCGACAGGGCCACATGCACGGGTAGATCGCCAAAATCGGACAAGGTGACCAGCACGCTGGTCTCGGTCCCTTCCAGTAGCTCTATCTGCAACTTGCCCTCACGGGCCAGCGCCGATGCGCCCAGCTCTTCGGCCAGCGCCTGAATGCTGCGGTAGTGGTGCTTGCTGTTTTCCATGCTCCCCTCCTGTTGGTGGATGGTCAATGAACCCGGTTGCGCCTGCGGCTGGCGCATCTGCTTCTCGAGCAGATGCAGGACCGCGCTGTACTCTGGAAGTACCCAGACCTCTTTCTTCACCAGCCCCTGCTCGCGCAACCGTTGGCGGTGCAAGCGCTGGTAGTGGGCAGATGTTTTTTGGTCCATGCGGCCACCATAACAGTCATTACATGTGATGTGTACATGTAATAGTTTCAATATGTAAATTCTCCTTTAAAATCATAGCACTGCATGGCTATTTCATGGGCTGCATGGCGTTTTGTCCCGATGGGGACCGGCCAGTTTGCGATGCATCTCCACAATGGATGCATGCTTTTGATCGACCTGCACCATGCCCATGCCAGCCTGCAAGACAAGGGCGTGGCCACCCTGACTTTTCGCAACGCCGGCAGCCTGAACATCCTGTCGTCGCCCGTGCTGGAAGACCTGGCCCAGGCGCTCGATACCTTGGCGCAGGACAGCCGCATCCGCGTGCTGGTGATGCGCGGCACCGGCGACAAGGCCTTTGTCGCAGGCGCTGACATCAAGGAAATGCGTGCCCTCACGCCCGACAATGCCGCCGCCTTCATCAGCCGCTTGCGCCGCGTCTGCGAAGGCGCGCGCCAGTTCCCCACGCCAGTGATTGCACGCCTGCCGGGCTGGACCCTGGGCGGCGGGCTGGAGCTGGCCTGCGCCTGCGATATCCGCATTGCCAGCAACCGTGTGCAATGCGGTATGCCCGAGGTCCAGGTCGGCATCCCCTCGGTGATCCATGCCGCGCTGCTGCCCCGGCTGATTGGCGCAGCACGCACGCAGTGGCTGATGCTGACGGGTGACAACATCGATGCCGCGCAGGCGCTGCAATGGGGTCTGCTCGACCAGGTGGTGCCGCCCCAGCGGCTGGATGGCGAGGTGGAGCACCTGGCCAACAAGCTGGCCAGCTACGGCCCGCAGGCCCTGCGCCAGCAAAAGCGCATGCTGCGCGCCTGGGAGACGCAATCCATCGACCAGGCGATCGACGACAGCGTGCAGGAATTTGCCCATGCCTTCAAGACCGGGGAGCCCCAGGCCTATATGGCCCGGTTTGGCCAGCACTGACCCCTGGCCCGGGCACTCGCACTGCCCGGCCTGACTTTCTCGCTCCATAACAGCCGGCAGCGCTTCTAGCTGGCGTGCAGCGCTGTGCCGCGCAACCCAGCACCCCCCCCTCATCTTGACCGCCCCGCAGTCTGCGCCTGGGCGATGCCTCTTTGCGCACGGATGCAGCCGCTACGCGCCGGATGTACGCGCAGCGTGTCTCTTTGGCCCATCACTATCCAAGCATTTTTTCTATCGCGTTGCGCTTACACCAACTATCAAACGCATCATCCAGCTACAAAAAATTCTGATGCACTGCAGCATTTGCGCCGCACAATCTCCAAAAAAGGCTTCCAAATCAAGCATCAATTTGTAACGCCTTCGGCGCAGCCATTTCACAAAGTGTTGATAGTTATTCGCTTTAACGTTAATAAATGCTTACTTTTTACTCGGATACTTGTTGAAACACTATTCATGCATTTGTAGTGATTGATATAATCGAATCACAAGTCGTAAGAATTTTTTTCTATCAATCATCATGGCCAAGCACTCCGCCCCTTTTCTTCAGGCACCTGCACTCTGCGCAGCGTTCCTGGGCTTTTCGCCTGTGCTTGCCCATGCACAGCCCTCAACGCTCTACCAAGCCAGCTGGGCGACCTGGGCACTGGGCTTGTGCCTGGCGGCCTTGATGCTGGTGGTGCTGCTGGAGGCGCTTTACACCTTCCGCCACTACGCCTTCACGCTCAACCGCCTGTTTGCCCGCCAGCGCCCGCTGTATGCCGGCATCGAGCAGGCGCACTGGCCCCATATCACCGTCTTTATTGCCGCGCACAACGAAGAGGCCGTGATCTCCGGCTGCATCGAGGCGCTGCTGGACGTGGACTACCCACGTGACCGCCTGACGATCATGCCGGTCAATGACCGCTCGACCGATGGCACACGCCAGATCATCGACAGCTATGCCGACCGCCACCCCGGCCGCCTGCAGCTGTTCCACCGCCAGGAAGGCCCCCCAGGTAAGGCTGCGGCGCTGGCCGATGCCACCGCCATCGTGCAGGCCCGGGGTGAGTCCGAGCTGATCGTGGTGTTCGACGCCGACTACCTGCCTGGCAAGAAAATCATCAAGCAACTGGTGGCCCCCTTCCTCGACCCCGAAGTGGGCGCCGTGATGGGCCGCGTGGTGCCACAGAACGCTGGTGTGAACCTGCTCACCCGCCTGCTGGATCTGGAGCGCTCCGGCGGCTACCAGGTCGACCAGCAAGCCCGCTTCAACATGGGCGCCGTGGCCCAATATGGCGGCACCGTCGGCGGCATTCGCCTGAGCGCGCTGCAGGATGTCGGCGGCTGGACACCTGAAGTGCTGGCCGAAGACACCGACCTGACCTACCGTCTGCTGCTCAAGGGCTGGCAAACCGCCTACCTGGGTTACGCCGAATGCTACGAAGAAGTGCCTGAGAGCTGGGCCGTGCGTTTTCGCCAGATCAGCCGCTGGGCCAAGGGCCACAACCAGGTGATGACCAAGCTGGGCACCGAGATGCTGACCCGCAAGGGCCTGCGCTGGATGGAACGGGTCGACGGCGTGGCGCTGCTGGGCGTGTTCCTGATGTCACCCATCCTGCTGGTGGGCTGGCTGCTGGCCCTGGTGCTGACAGTGACCGGCTACGGCATCGGCGCCAATGTGAACATTGCCTTGCTGATGCTGCTGATTGCCACCGGTTTTGCCTGCGTGGGTAACTTCGCCGCCTTCTTTGAAGTGGCCGCTGCCGTGCACCTGGATGGCCACCAACGCCGCCTGCGTCTGCTGCCACTGTTGCTGACGGGTTTTGTGGTCAGCATGGTCGCGGTCTCCAAGGCCACGATCGATGGGCTGCTGCTCGACAAGCTGTTCAAGCGCCAGTTCAAATGGGACAAGACCGTGCGCTACCGCCAGGCGCCCGCTGCAGCCCCCGCCGCTGCGCAGGCCGCTGCTGTCGCCACCGTCGCCCTGCCTGAAGCACGTGTATGACCGCCCCCGCCAACCCCTTGCTGTTTGGCAGCATGTGGCTGATCGCGACCGCCCTGGTCTTCCTTCTGCCCCTGTTGCCAGCGCTGCGCGAGCTGTATTCGCGCAGTGATGCCGATGCGCTGGCCATTGACCCGCTGGACAACGGCCGCACCGACTACACGGCCCAGCGCATGGCCGACCAGCTCGACCTGTTGGAAGCCATGCCCCGTGTCGCCCAATGGCGCCACGATGACCAGGGCCGCCTGATGGTGCCCCGGGGCCAGAACCGCCTGATGGCCAAGACCCAGGTGCCGGTGGTGATCGGCTTTCGCTCCCAGCTGCGCACCCTGATCTCCAGCGATGTGGTCGAGTTGCAGGCCAACAGCGTGGTGCAGCGCGTGCTGCATGCCAAGAGCATCCACTGCCTGGGCCCTGCCCAGTTGGCCCGCCTGACCAGCGCCGAGCGCCATATCGTGCTGTCGCCCGGTGCGCGCTTTCTGCGCCTCTCGGCCGCCTGCATCTTCACCTGGCCGCTCAAGCGCTCGCTGAGCTTTCCGCTGCCCGAGCTGGGCACCGGTATGCCGCTGACGACCCTGCAACGCCGCCATGAAGGGGACCTGCGCATTCCGGCCGGCACCATCGTGCGGGGCGGCCTGGTGGTCACCGGCAACCTGCTGATGGAAGAGATGTCCGTGGTCGTGGGCCATATCAAGGTGCATGGCAATGCCATCCTGGCGCAGAGCGCCTGTGTGCAGGGCGCCGTCTTTGTGCAGGGCGACCTGCAGACCAAGGGCAACAACTATGTCGAAGGCCCTCTGTGCGCCGGCAAGCGCCTGCATCTGGGCCCGGACAGCCAGGTGGGCGACAAGGAATGCCCCAGCAGTGTCTCGGCCTGGACCATCGCCTTGCACGCCAGTGTGCGGGTCTATGGCAGTATTGCTGCCGTACGTTCCGGACAGGTGGTGCTATGAAAACACGCAATCTCTGGATGGCCTCGGCCGCCATGGCCTGGCAGCTGGCGGGCAGCGCGCAGGCGGCCGAGCCCCCGGCGCTGGCCGAATTTGCCACAGGCGATGGCGCCTACTACACGACCTTGGGCGGCCAGGTAGTGGATCCTTACTTCGTCAACAAGGGCTTCACCATCGCGCTGCAGGCCGATGTGCCGCTCAAGGCCGAGCTGCGCCGCTGGCTGGCCTGGCTGCTGCCGCGCCAGCGCCTGGACGGGGGCTTTGACCGCTATTGCCCCACCGGTGACATGGGCTGGCGCAGCTGCATGGGTGCCGATGCCGACGACTCCATGGCCGCCACCACGATCGAGATGCTGCACCAGGCACGCGAGAAAAAATGGCTGACCACCAGCCAGCTGGTGGCTGCCGATCTGGCCATTGTGCGCAGCCAACAGCTGCTTACGCGCCTGCGCAACCCCAAGAACCAGCTCTACAAGGCGCTGCTGAACACCGAGCTGTACTACCTGATGGACAACGTCGAGGTCTACGAAGCGCTGCGCGTGACCGAAGGTGCACAGGCCGGCCCCGCCTCCAAGCAGCTCGCGACCGCCATCACCCGCAACTTTCGCAGCGGCAGCGACTGGAAGCCGGCCTTGCCCGAATACGACCAGCCGCGCTTCTACCCCCACACCCTGGCCAGCGCCTACCTGTGGCAAACCGGCGTGATTTCCAGCGCCGAATCGGACCGCGCCACTGCCCAGTGGCTGGCCTTGCATGGCAAGGCCTGGCTGTCGCGCAGCGAAGATGACTATGCATGGGGCCTGGTTGCGTGGAAAATGCGCCAGACCGCCCCGATCCAGGCGGCCTGCTGGCGCGCGTCGCTGCGGCCCTTCCAGGCCACGATAGGCTGGACCGTGCTGGATGCGATGATCGACCAGGCGCTGGCGCAAAAGGGCATTGGCACCCAGTGCCCTTTTGCGAAAACCACAGCGCCCGCAACCGCCCCTGCTGCCAACCCTTGAGGCTGACACCATGAACAAGCTCTTGCGCTGGAAAAAATGGCTGGCCGCCACCGTGGTCGTGCTGTGCGCGCTGGCCGCCATCGCCTGGCACCAGGCGCGCAGCGTCAAGGCCAGCCAGCACTACGCCACCATCAGCCTGCTGATTCCGGACAGCATGGCCCCCAACGCCCCCGAGGTCCAGATCTGGCGCCAGGCAGCACATGAGCGCGGCGTGCTGCTCACGCCGCTGCGCATCAGTGAATGGATGCGCGGCATCAACTACGGCGCCCCAGCCGCGCAGCAGGCCGTGATCCTGCCCGACACCTTCCACCGCAATATCTCGGATGCGGCCGTGCAGACCCTGATCCAGGTGGTGCAGGCTGGCGGCCAGGCCATGGTGGTGCAGGACGGCGGCATGCTCGACGAGCGCGGCTACTACAGCAAGGGCACCTCGCGCCTGTCCGAGATGCTGGGCGTGCGCTACGGCGACTACGACACCTACAAGGACCGGCTCTCCGACTATGAAGAGATCCGGGGCGCACCCGCCACGATGGAGCTGCTGGGCATTCCCCCCGGGCGCTATCTGGATGCCAAGGCTGCTGCCAAGCTCACCGCCATCGATCCCGAAGAGCTGGAAGTGGATGTACCCGCCTTCCCCAGCTTCATCGCCGGCTACACCAAGGATTCGCAGCGCTTTACCGTGCTGAAGACCGACCGTCCCAAGGGCAGTGCACGCATCCTGCTGCAATCGAGCAATGGCGATGTGGTGGCCAGCCTCAACCGCTGGGGCAAGGGCCAGGCGCTGTTTGTCAACCTGCCGCTGACCTACCTGCTCGAACGCACCGACGGCATTTTCCTGCACGGTTTTCTGTCCTACTTTTCCCAGCAGGTGGTGGAGCGCCCTGCGCTGCTCGCCTCGCCCGACGGCATTGGCGCGCTGGTACTGAACTGGCACAACGACGACGGCAAGGCGATCGGTTTTCTGCACGAGCTGCAGGAAGCCGGCATTTTTGAGCACGGCCACCAGTCCCTGCACTTCACCGCCGGCCCGGATGTGAACAAACAGGGCGATGGCCTGGGCATGGACCTGGACTACAACGAAGACGCCCAGCAGATGATCCAGAAGCTGCTGAGCCAGGGCCACAGTATCGGCAACCATGGCGGCTGGATCCACAACTATTTCGGCAACAACGCATCGGACGACAATGCCGATGATTTCATGCCCTTGCTGGACCTGAACAACGCCTCGGTCACCAAGGCCAACCATGGCCTGCAGCCCAAGGAATACTCGGCCCCCAATGGCAACACCCCGCTCTGGACCTACGACTGGATGGCCGAGCACGGCGTGCAGGCCTTCTACACGGTGGCCAATGTCGGCATGCCGCCCACGCGGCTGTGGCTGGGCACGCGCCAGGTCAACCAGTCCTGGGCCTTCCCGGTGCTGACCTATGGCCAGGTGGCCTCGGCCGAAGAGGCCTCGTTCCAGAAGATGCCCATTGACGAGTTCGGCCAGTGGCTGCAGCAGGTGGCGCGCTTTATCGAGCACACCCGCAGCGTTCGCCTGAGCTACTTCCACCCGATTGGCGCAGTGGACTACCTGCCCGCAGTGAAGGCCTATATCGACAGCGTGCAGGCCTGCGCGGACCGCAAGCAGTGCCAGTTCATCTCGATGACCGAGGCGGCCGACTTCCTCAGCCGTCGCGAACAGGTGCAGTGGACCATCACCGCCGACGGTGACAACGACCTGCTCAGCGCCAGCCACAACCGGTCCCTGGAGTCGATGACCTGGACCGTTCCCAAGACCAAATACGATGCCGTGCGCGTGCGCACTGGTCAGGCCCAGGTGCAAGGCACCGACGATGCCTGGCTGGTCCGCGTACAGGACGGCAAAGAACTCAGCCTTGAACTGCATCGCCTACCATGAGCACCTCCAACCCTTCCTCCTCCTTCTCCGTGGCCGCCATCATGGGCACCCGGCCCGAGATCATCAAGATGGCCCCGGTGGTGCTGGCGCTGCGCGCGCGCGGCATCACCACCCATGTGCTGCACACTGGCCAGCACGAAGAGATGGCCTGGCCGCTGTATGAATTCTTTGGCATTGCACCCCAGGAGGTGATCCGTCTCAAGCGCGAAGTCGCCACCCTGCCGGCGCTGTCGAGCGAGCTGATGTCCGCCATCGGCAGCACCCTGGCCAGCCTCAAGCCTGCCGTGGCACTGGTGCATGGCGACACCAGCAGTGCCGCCATGGGCGCGCTGGCTGCCTCCTACCTGCAGATTCCCGTTGGCCATGTCGAGGCGGGTCTGCGCTCGGGCCGCATCTCCGAGCCCTTCCCCGAAGAGATCAACCGCAGCCTGATCGGCCGCGTCAGCCAATGGCACTTTGCGCCCACCGGCCAGGCCCGTGACAACCTGGAAAAGGAAAACGTCCCGGGCGAGGTCTCGGTGGTCGGCAACACCGTCGTCGATGCCGTGCTGCTGGCTGCCCGCCATGTGCGCAAGCAGCGCGCTGCCGGCCAGCCGGTGGCCAACCCGGACTACCAGTGGTTTGTTGACAGCGGCCTGCGCCAGCTGGTGCTGGTGACCGCACACCGGCGCGAGAACTGGGGCGGGCCCATGGTGGAGATCGCCCAATCGGTGGCCCGCCTGCTGGAGCAGCACCCCGATGCCGCCGTGATCTGGCCGGTGCACCTGAACCCGCTGGTGCAGGACGTGGTGCGCAGCGTGCATGCCGCCACCACGGCCGAGGTGCAGAACCGCTGGCGCCTGACCGCGCCGCTCGATTACGCGCCCATGGTCGAGATCATGGACGCTGCCCAGCTGCTGCTGACCGATTCGGGCGGCATCCAGGAAGAAGGCCTTTCGCTGCACAAGCCGCTGCTGGTGATGCGCGATGTGACCGAACGCCCGGAAGTCATCACCTGCGGCGCCGGCTTGCTGGTGGGCACCCAGGCCGAACGCATCCTCTCGGCCGCCAGCCATGTGCTGGCCACCGGCCAGTTGCCTGGCCAACCGCCCGCCACGGTGGACAACCCCTTTGGCGATGGCAGCAGCGGTGTGCAGATTGCCGCCGCGATTGCCCGCCATCTGCCGCCATCCTCCCTTTGAAAAACCCACACAAGAACACCATGAACACCTTCCTCCTCCGCAGCTCCCTGGCCCTGAGCGCCGCCGCCCTGCTGGCCCCCGCGATGGCCCAGACCACGGCCGCCAGCGCTGCTGCCCCCGTCACCGCCGCCGAGCCCGCTGCTGCACCCGCCGCCGACTTTGAACCCGGCAAGCGCGGCCAGGTCGATATCGGCGCGGGCTTCTCCAGCCTGACCGGCGGCAACAGCAACTGGAACGACGAATTCGTGCGCGGCAATGTCGGCCTCAAGCCCGGCACCACCTTGAACTGGGAACTGTCCAGCCAGCGCCACTTCGACCAGCGCGGCACCGTCGGTGCGCTGTCGCTGACGCAGACCCTGTCGCCCTGGTGGTACATGTCGGTGGGCGCCAGCTCCGGCTCGGCGGACTTCCAAAACAAATACCGTGGCGACATCGCCATCTACCGCAAGTGGACTGAGAGCCAGCAGTGGGTGACCGGCCTGGCCCTGATGAAGTCGGCCAGCCGCGACGGCATCCACCGCGACACCGGCATCACCGCCTCGGTGGCCTACTACTCGGCCAATGACTGGGTCGGCGAAGGCGGCGTGGTCTACAACAAATCCAACCCCGGCTCGGTGGAAGGCTACCGGGGCTTTGCCGCGCTGACCATGGGCCGCGAAAAGCAGCACTACTTCACCGCCCGCATCGACCACGGCAAGGAAGGCTATCTGCCCAGCGGCGCCATCGCCAATGGCGCCGGTGACCAGGTCGGCTTCCAGTCGACCGAGCTGAGCCTGCAATGGCGCCAGTGGCTGGGCAAGGACTGGGGCTACCTGGTCGGCGGCCAGTTCTACCGCAACCCCTACTACAACCGCAAGGGCCTGAGCGCTGCGGTGTTCTTCGACTTCTAAGGCCCCGCCATGTCTTTGCGCATGACCCGCCAGCACCGAGGGCTCAGAAGCTATATCTGGACCTGGCAGCACAGCGCGCAGCTGCTGGTGCTGCTGCTGGCCTTCTGGCTGGTGCTGTGGTGGGGCGCGCCGCTGCTGATGCACCGCTGGGCCGATGTGCTGGGCTGGGCCTGGCCGCATCTGGGCCTGGGCAGCAGTGACGGGGTGGAGGTCAAGACCACCTCGCTGCTGGGCATGCCCATCGATGTGGTGCGCACGCATTTCTATGTGCCGGCCCCCAACCTCTGGCAATGGTGGGGCGGCGCGCTGCTGTCGCTGGGGCTGATGGCACTGTCCTTTGTGCTCTCGCGCGAACGCCTGCCTCTGATCTATGGGCTGCGCATCGTCGCGCTGCTGGGCATCGTGGGCCTGCTCTCCTATGAGTTCCTGCCCACGCTGGCGGTCAGCGACGTCAACCGCCTGCTGGCCGACAACATCCTGGACATGGGCCTGGCCATGCTCTGGCTGCTGCCTGCCGTGCATGCACTGGTGCTGTATATCTTCCCGATTCCGGTGCTGCACAAGGTGGCCGCCACCTTGACCGGCATGCTGATGCTCGTCATCAGCATCCCGCTGCAAGCCGCCTCGCTCGCCTGGCTGTCCCAGCAGTTCAGCCTGCTCGTCACCTTGCCGCTGTACATGCTGTTCAGCTTTCTGCCGCAGATTGCAGCACAGCTGGGCATCTACGGCCTGTTCATGAGCTTTGCACCGGCGCCTGAGCATGGGGGCGCCTAGCCGGCCGCACCTAGCTACGGGCGGCTGGTTCAGAGCCTTTAAAACGGTTACCCAAGCAACGATTAGCCGACGAGACCCTGTTGGCTTCCTCCTGGGCGGACAATGCGCGCTGGCCCTGCCCGCAGGGCCGGCACCAACCGATCGACACATAGCGCATGGTGGCCCGCCCAGCGGCAGGCCCACCCAGCGCCGCCAAGGAGAAAACAATGCTGTACCTGGTTCGCATGGATGTGAACATTCCCCATGACCTGCCCCAAGAGCAGGCCCAAGAGATCAAGGCCCGCGAGAAGGCCTATTCGCAAGATCTGCAGCGCGATGGCCGCTGGAAGCACATCTGGCGCGTGGCGGGCGAGTATGCGAACTACAGCGTGTTCGATGTGGAATCCAACGACGAACTCCACGGCCTGCTGCAGGCGCTGCCGCTGTTCCCCTACATGAAGATCTCGGTCACGCCGCTGGCCCAGCACCCTTCGGCCATCGCCCAGAACTGATAGCGCGCGCCGGCCTGGGCCGGCCACCCGCTGTGCAACGCACACCCTCGCCCATGGCGAACGGTGTGCGTTTTTGCTTTCTGGCGGGGTCTGCGGATTACAGCTGCACCCGCAGCTCGCCAATGCCGTCAAACTGTACCCGCACTGCATCGCCAGGCGCGGCCTGCAACAGGCCGCACCAGCTGCCGGTCGTCACCACGGTGCCGGCGCGCAGGCTGCCAAAGTGCGCGGTGGCATGGCGCAGCCACTGCGGCAGCAGCCAGGCCGGGTCCTGCAGGCCGTAGCTGTTCTCAAAAGCCTGGGCCGGCTGCGTGCCGATCTGCACCGTGCAGCGCTGCGTGCGGCCATCCACGGGGCGGTAGGGCTGCCAGGGGCCCAGCACCAGCGCGCCATGGCAGAGCAGATCGGCAGCCTTGAGGGCGGCGGGTGCCTGCAGTTGCTGTTGCCAGCGCGAATCGACAATCTCAATGCTTACCGCTATCGCATCGATCAGCTCGGCAGCGCTGGCCTCATCGAGCGCAGCGGCCTGGGCCGCATCGACCGCCTGGCCCAGGCGCAATGCAATCTCGGCCTCCACCCCGCGCAGAAAGAACGGCGTCCCTCCTAGATCGGCGCCGCCAGCATGCACCCCTTGGGGCGGCAGCGGTGCATGGCCCAGCGGCTGGCTGCGGCTGGGGCCGCCGGATTTCCAGTACTGGGGTGCTTGGGCGCTGTCGCCCCAGCGCTGAGCCCGCTCGCAGTGCACGGCGATGATGTCGGCAGGCGCCAGGCTGGCGGGCCAGGCGGCCGCATCGATGGCGCTGCCGGCCGAGGTGGCCGTCTGCAGCGCCTGGGCTAGTGCTGCGGGTTGGAAGGTCGGGGCGGTGTCGGCAGAGGGCATGGCGATGGTGTCCGAAAGTGTAAAAAATCCAATTGGCATAGCGTAACGGACAGCGGCGCCAGCCCCTGTCGCCGCAGCAATACGCCACATGTAAGCAGCGGCAAGGCCAGGTTATGCAAAAAAAGCATTCCATCCCTATCATCCGGCCTTGGACAAAGGATATAGAGCGGATTTAAGCTGTACAGACCTTTTCAACCGCATGGATCGTATGCCGTCCAACAGCACTCCCGCCGCAGCACAACACGCGCTGCCTTCCTACCTCGACGCCAAGCACCTGGGCCCCTGGGGCAACTACCTGCAGCAGGTCGACCGCGTCACGCCCTACCTCGGCTCGCTGGCCCGCTGGGTCGAGACGCTCAAGCGCCCCAAGCGTGCGCTGATTGTGGATGTGCCCATCGAGATGGACAACGGCACGATCGCCCACTTTGAAGGCTACCGTGTGCAGCACAACCTGAGCCGTGGCCCCGGCAAGGGCGGCGTGCGCTTCCACCAGGATGTGACCCTGTCCGAAGTGATGGCTCTGTCGGCCTGGATGTCGATCAAGAATGCCGCCGTGAACGTGCCCTACGGTGGCGCCAAGGGTGGTATCCGCGTCGATCCCAAGACCCTGTCCAAGGGTGAGCTCGAGCGCCTGACCCGCCGCTACACCAGCGAAATCGGTCTGTTCATTGGCCCGTCCAAGGACATCCCTGCACCCGACGTGAACACCAACGGCCAGATCATGGCCTGGATGATGGACACCTACTCGATGAACACCGGCGCCACCTCCACGGGTGTGGTCACCGGCAAGCCCATCGATCTGGGCGGCTCGCTGGGCCGTGTCGAGGCCACCGGCCGCGGCGTGTTCACCGTGGGCGTCGAAGCCGCCAAGCTGTCCGGCCTGGCCCTGCAAGGCGCCAAGGTGGCGGTGCAAGGTTTTGGTAACGTGGGCGGCACGGCTGGCAAGCTGTTTGCTGAAGCCGGCGCCATCGTCGTGGCCGTGCAGGACCACACCGGCACCATCTTCAACGCCAAGGGCCTGGATGTGCCCGCCGTGCTCGACCATGTGGCCAACACCGGCGGTGTGGGCGGCTTCAAGGGCGCCGACAAGATGGCCAACGAGGACTTCTGGTCCGTCGACTGCGACATCCTGATCCCCGCTGCGCTGGAAGGCCAGATCAATGGCAAGAACGCTGGCAAGATCAAGGCCAAGATGGTGATCGAGGGCGCCAACGGCCCGACCACCACCGAAGCCGATGACATCCTGCATGACAAGGGTGTGCTGGTATTGCCCGACGTGATCGCCAACGCCGGCGGCGTGACGGTGAGCTACTTCGAATGGGTGCAGGATTTCTCCAGCTTCTTCTGGAGCGAGGACGAGATCAACGCCCGCCTGGTGCGCATCATGCAGGACGCCTTTGCTGCCGTGTGGCAAGTGGCGCAGGAGAACAAGGTCTCCCTGCGTACCGCCACCTTCATCATCGCCTGCCGCCGCATTCTGCACGCACGCGAAGCACGCGGTCTGTACCCATAAAGTCAGCGCTACTCCACGCTTCATCAGCGGCCTTCGGGCCGCTTTTTTTTGGCCTGCTTCTGCGCACGCAAAGCATGGCTTTCGCAACGGCGAAGGCGCAATATGCCCTGGTGCAGGCAAACCCCCTCACGCCGCTGGGTGGAACTCCCTATCGTGAACCCTTAACGATAAATACGGAGACAACACCATGCGCTTTGCGCGCCGCCGCGCCCTTGCGGCCCTGCTGCTTTCCCCCCTGCTGGCCTTCGCGGCCGACTGGCCGGCCCGCCCCATCACCATCGTCGTGCCCGCAGCGGCCGGCGGCACCACCGATATCGCAGCGCGCCTGCTGGCGCAGAAGATGGGCCAGTCGCTCAAGACCAGCGTCATCGTCGAGAACAAGGCCGGCGGCGGCGGTGGCATCGGCACTGCCTATGTAGCGCGCGCCAAGCCCGATGGCTACACCTTGCTGATGGGCAACATCGGCCCGGTGGCCATCAATTTCAGCCTCAACAAAAAGCTGGCCTACGGCCCCAATGACCTGCGCGGCATCACCAATGTGATCTCGGTGCCCAACATCCTGGTCGTGCACGCCAGCTCGCCCATCCAGAACGTGCTGCAGCTCGTGGCGCTGGGCAAGCAGAAGCCGCTGACCGCCGCGACCTCGGGCGTGGGCCAATCGCCGCACATGTCCACCGAGCTGTTCCGCCAGCAGAGCGGGCTGGATGTGACCCTGGTGCCCCACAGCGGCGCAGCGCCCGCCGTCACTGCCTTGCTGGGCCAGCAGGTCGATTTCATGATCGACAACCTGCCCAGCTCGATGCCGCATATCCAGTCAGGCAAGTTCCGGGCCTTGGCCATCACCAGCCGCGAGCGCTCCGACCAGTTGCCCAATGTGCCGACGATGCGCGAGGCCGGTGTACCGATGGATGTGACCGCCTGGTTTGACCTGCTGGCCCCGGCTGGCACGCCTGATGCCATCGTCAACCGCCTGCAGCAGGTGGCCCATGAGGCACTGCAAAGCGCCGACATCCGCCGCACCTTTGCCGAGCTGGGTGGTGTGCCCGGCGGCGAAACGGCGGCCGAGCACGACGCCTTCATCGCGCAGGAGCGCAAGCGCTGGGCCGAGATCGTCCGCGCCGCCAACCTGTCCCTGGACTGATTTCTTTCGTTTGCATTCTTGGTATGTCTGACACTTCCTCCTTCCAACTCGCCCAGCCCTTTGGCTCCATCCCCGCCCTGGTTCTGGCCCAGGCCCAGGAACGCCCCAACCACACCGCGCTGGTGCTGGGCGACACCCGCCTGAACTACACCCAGCTGGCCCAGGGCATGCGCCAGGTGGCCTGCGCGCTGCAGCAGCAAGGCCTGCAAGCCGGTGATGTGGTGGCCATCTGCGCCAGCACCTCGGTGCCCTATGTGCTGGCCTACCTGGGCGCGCTGCAGGCCGGTGTCGTCGTGGCACCGCTGGCGCCATCGGCCACGGCCGAGCACCTGAGCGCCATGCTGGACAACTCCGAGGCCAAGCTGCTGCTGCGCGATGCCGAGGTCGCTGCGCAGTGGCCGTTGGCCAGCACCGCAGAGCGGCCCTGCATCGCGCTGGACGATGCCGCGCAGGCCGGCACGCCCTGGAGCACTTGGCTGGCCCAGGTGCCCGCCGGCCAGGCGCCCCAGCCGGTGCAGCCCACGCCGCAGTGGCCTTTCAACCTGATCTATTCCTCGGGCACCACCGGTGTGCCCAAGGGCATTGTGCAAAGCTGGGGCATGCGCTGGTCGCATGTGAACCGCGCCGTCACCAATGGCTACGGCACCGATGCGGTATCGCTGTGCGCAACGCCGCTGTACTCCAACACCACCTTGGTGGCGGTTCTGCCCACCTTGGCCCTGGGCGGCACCCTGGTGATGATGCGCAAGTTCGACGCGGCCCAGTACCTGCAGCTGGCCCAAGCGGAGCGCGCCACCCACACCATGCTGGTGCCCGTGCAGTACCAGCGCCTGCTCGACTGCCCGGCGTTTGACCAGGCCGACCTGACGCTGCTGCAGAACAAATTCTGCACCAGTGCGCCCTTCAAGACCGCGCTCAAGTCCGAGGTGCTGCGCCGCTGGCCCGGCCGCCTGATCGAGTACTACGGCATGACCGAGGGCGGCGTGCGCTGCGAGCTGCACTGCCACCAGTTCCCCGACAAGCTGCACACCGTCGGCCGCGCCGGCCCCGACGCCGATCTGCGCTTTATCGACGAAGAAGGCAAGGAGCTGCCCAAGGGCGCGCAGGGCGAGATCGTTGGCCGCTCGGCCGGCATGATGACCGGCTACCACCGCCAGCCCGACAAGACCCGCGAGGCCGAGTGGATCAGCCCCAGCGGCGAGCGCTTTATCCGCAGCGGCGATGTGGGCCAGATGGATGCCGACGGCTTCATCGTGCTGGGCGACCGCAAGAAGGACATGATCATCACCGGTGGCTTCAACGTCTACCCCAGCGATATCGAGGCCGTCATGCTGCAGCACCCCGAGGTGCGTGAATGCGCGGTGATCGGCGTGCCCTCGGACGCCTGGGGCGAGAGCCCTGTGGCCTATGTGGTGCCCCAGCCCGGCAGCAGCCCCCAGGCGTCTGACTTGCAGCAGTGGCTCAACAGCCGCGTCGGCAAGACCCAGCGCGTGGCCGACCTGGTCATCCACGGCCAGTTGCCGCGCAGCGAGATTGGCAAGGTGCTCAAGCGCGAGCTGCGCACGCTATACGCCAGCCAGACCAGCGCCTCAGCGGCCTGATCGCCCGGCGACGCCCATCCAACAACAAGACCAGGAGACATGACATGACCCATCGCCACCCTACCTCCCACCGGCGCAGGCAGCTGGCCGGCCTGCTCGCTGGCATGGCGGTTGCGGGCAGCAGCCTGCTGGCCGGCATGGCCCATGCAGCGACCTGGCCCAGCAAGCCGATCCAGCTGGTCATCCCCTACCCACCCGGGGGCAGTGCCGATCTGCTGGGTCGCCCACTGGCCTTGCAGCTGCAGCAGCAGCTGGGCCAGCCGGTGGTGCTGGAGTACAAGCCCGGCGCGGGCGGCACCCTGGCCTCGCAGTATGTGGCGCGCGCCAAGCCCGATGGCTACACCGTGCTGATGGTGCTGGCCGCGCATGCGATCAACGACAGCCTCTACCCCAAGCTGCCCTACGACACCCGCAAGGACTTTGCGCCAGTCTCGCTGGTGGCCAACCTGCCGATGATTGTGGTGGGCAGCAGCAAGCTGCAGGCCAAGAACATTGGCGAGCTGGTCAAGGCCGCGCAGGCCGCGCCGGAAAAGCTCACCTATGGCTCGGCCGGCAATGGCAATACCGGCCACCTGGCCGGCGCGCTGTTTGCCAGCACCGCTGGCGTCAAGATGACGCATGTGCCCTACAAGGGCAGTGCCGGTGTCGTCAACGCCATGCTGGCCAGCGATATCGACCTGACCTTTGACAGCATCTCCACCTCGATCCCGCATGTGCGCAGCGGCAAGCTCCATGCGCTGGCCGTCACCAGCGCCAAGCGCTCCGCCCTGGCGCCCGAGATCCCCACCGTGCAGGAGCAAGGCTTTCCGGGCTTTGACATCAATGGCTGGTATGCAGTGATTGCGCCGGCAGGCACCCCTGCCGACATCACCGGCAAGCTCAGCCGCGAGATTGCCACCGCGCTGCAAAACCCCTCGTTGCAATCGCAGCTGGCCGCCAGCGGCTATGAGCCGGTGGGCTCCACCCCTGAGGCGCTGGGTGCCCATATCGACCGCGAGATGGAGCGCTGGGCTGCAGTGGTCAAAGCGACCGGCGCCCGCATTGAATAAGAGCCCAAGGCCCCAACAACAATGCCCTGGCAAGCCAGGGCATTTTTCATGGGGCAGTGAACGCAGATCAGCGGCTTTGGCGCGCGCTGGCCTGGGCTTCCAGTGCGGAGCGCAGCGCATCGTCATTGCTGTTCTGCTCGCTGCCGGCATCCGGCGTTACCTTGCGCAGCAGGCCGGTGATGCGGCCCGAGTTCTGCATCAGGCGGTTGGCATAGAGGGCACCGTCGCCCGAGCCACGGGTATTGTTCCAGTTGCCCTCTGCCTGGTTAACGCTGAAGTTAAACCAGAAGCCGCGCACCGTTTCGCTTGATGAGCCGCTGCGCATCTTCACGCACTGGGTCTTGCCGGTATCAACGCCACGGATGATCTGCTCGCAGGCAAACAGGCCGTCGTAGGACACGGTCATGCCGCTGCCGAAGGACGAGCCGCCGGTGATACGGGTCAGCTGCATGGTCTCGGTTTCGATGTTGCCAATGCTGTCTCCATAGACCAGGCTCCACAGGCCCAGCAGCGAGGCGGGCGAGTCGTCATAGCCAAACCGGAAACGCTTGATTTCCTTCTCGCCTTCGCCCGGCAGGGTGATATAGCCCAAGGTGCCGCTGACAAAGCGGATGCGCACATTGCCAGGGCTGCCGCGCTCGACACCACTGCGGGCGTCACTGCCCAGGAAACGACCACCTTCATAGCGGCCCAAGGTGGCCGTCAGCTCGCTGTTGTCATCCAGGCGGCCGGTGGCCATGTAGAAGGTCGGCTGGCCGCTGCTTTCATAGGCATAGACCTGCATCACCAGCACATCGTTTTGCACATCCACGGCAAAACCACGGCCGGGGCGGCCATTGGCTTCCTCGGAAATGATCCAGGTACCGCCCTGCGGCACGTAGGCATGGGCCATCCCGGTAAGGGCCACGGCGGCCCAGGCAATCGCGTGTTTGAACATCTCGCTCTCCTCTTTCGGTGTACCGCTTTTGCGGCGCGGTGGTCGAGCGAGTATATCGACGAGATTGCGGAGAGCTGTGTCAGAAAGTGTCCTGCTCGGCTACCCGAGCGGACCGCTTTTGGCACAGGCTCAGGACGCGCTTTGCAAGCGCCGTTGGGCCTGCTGGTGGCGCTGCAAGGTCTTGTGGGCCAGTGCAATCACCGGGGCATCGACCATGCGGCCATCGACCACGCAGACCCCGCCTTGCGCCGCCTCGGCGGCCGCCAGCACCTGCTGGGCGCGCTGCAATTGCGCATCCGTCGGCGCAAAGGCGGCATTGATAGGAGCCACCTGCATCGGGTGGATGCTGAGCTTGCCGCCAAAGCCGCCGCGCAGCGCACGCGCCGCATCAGCCTGCACCACGGCCGCATCCTGGGTGTTGACAGTGACGCCATCGATGGGCGCGGGCAGCTGGGCGCGGCGCGCAGCCAGCACCACGGCCAGGCGCACCGGCAGCAGCTCGCTCTCGTCCTCCGCACAGGCCATGCCGGCATCGACCTGAAAATCCAGATGGCCAAAGGCCAGGCGCAGCACGCGCGGCGCGTGCGCAATCGCATCGATGGCATGCAGGCCCGCGACCGATTCGATGATGGGCACCAGCAGCCCCTGCGTACCCAACGCTGGCAGCAGCAGCGCCATCGCTTCGGCGGTCTCGGCCTTGGGCAGCACCACGCCAGCTGCGCCCTGCGCCACCAGCTGGGCCAGCGCCTGCAGATCGCCGTCAAACCAGGGCGTGCCATGGGCATTGATGCGCACCAGCACCCGGGCGCGCTCGGCCGCCTGCAGCTGGCCAAAGGCGCCCAGCAAGGCGGCACGGGCACCTTCCTTGTCCTGCGGCGCCACCGCATCTTCCAGGTCCACGATCACCGCATCGGCCCCACTGGCCAGTGCCTTGGCGATGCGCTCGGGGCGGCTGGCCGGTACAAACAGCCAGGAGGTAGCACTGGCCAGCGGATGCGTGTTGAGAGTCATGTCCATCAGTCTTTCGTCTATCAAAAAAGGGGCCCATGGCCCCTGCTCCTGCGCGGGTCAAGCGCCAGGCTTATTCGGCGGTCACGCCGGCTGCCTTGATCACCGTATTCCAGCGCTTCACTTCCGATTCCAGCAAGGCCTTCAAGCTCTGCGGCGTGGCGCGGTCCGGGGTCACCAGCTCGCTGCTCAGGTCGGCAATGCGCTGCACCACCACGGGGTCCTTCAAGGCCACGTTCAGGGCGACGTTGATCTTGTTGATCACCTCGGCCGGCGTGCCCTTGGGGGCATACATGCCATGCCAGACCTTGACGTCAAAACCCTTCAGGCCCTGCTCGTCGAGCGTGGGGATCTGCGGCATGGCGGTCAGGCGCTGGGGCGTGGTCACGCCGAACACCTTGACACGGTTGCCGTCCTTGATGACCGGCGCGGTCTGCGTGGTCTGGTCGCAGAGCAGATCGACCTGGCCGCCCATCAGGTCATTCATGGCCGGGCCCGCACCCTTGTAGGGCACGGTGGTGAGCTTGACCCCCGCCTGGTACGCAAACAGCATGCCGCAGAGCTGCGAGACCGCGCCAATGCCGGCATTGGCCAGCGACACCTTCTCCTGGTTGGTCTTCACATAGGCCATCAGCTCCTGGAAGTTGTTGGCCGGAAAGTCCTTGCGCGACAGCAGGGTCATCGGCACATCCAGCACCTGGCCGATGTACTCGAAATCCTTCAACGGGTCATAGGGCAGCTTCTTGTACAGCGATGGTGCCGTGGCCATGCCCATGTGGTGGATCAGGATGGTGTAGCCATCGTTCTTGGCGCGGGCCACGCGTGCGGGCGCAATCGTGCCGCCTGCGCCCACGGTGTTTTCCACCACCACGGTCTGGCCCAGCGATTTGCCCATCGGAATGGCCAGCATGCGTGCCACCACATCGGTAGGTCCACCGGCCGAGTAAGGCACCACCATCACCACCGGTTTGGTGGGCCAGTCCTCCGCCTGGGCGTTGAGGTGCAGGCCCAGGCCGGTACAGGCCATCACGGCGGCAGCGGCTGCCGGGGTCAACAAGCGAAAGCGCATTTTTGTCTCCTGATCTTGGGAGGGGTACATCGCCCATCCCGGTAGGGGATGGGGGCCTGGTCGGGCCCCCGCGTCGCAGCCACCCAGCTTCGGCGCTGCTGCTTTCTTTATACGGCCACCAATAGCTTTTCGACCCTGGTCCATTCCCGTACTTGCCACAGTTTCTGCACCGATTGCTGCATCTGCGCGGCAGGCACAGCGCGGCTGAATTCGCCCAGGCGCAGCGCCTTGTCGGTCAGCTCCTCGCGGCTCAAGGTGTTGCCCGGATCGCCCTTGGGCTCGTCCACCCGGCCTTCCAGCACGCGGCCATCGGTGGTGGTCACGGTGACCTTGCCAATCCAGCGCTGCGGGTAGGCGCCGTCCACCTCGGGGTCCAGCACCATGCGCACCTTGTCGCGCAGTGCCATCGTGTCTTCGGCGCGGAATTCGTTGTCGAACTCGTTGAGGCCGGCAAAGCCAAAGCGCGCGGCCAGCGCCAGCACCGTGCCCATCGAGAACTTGCTCTGGTGCACTGTGCTCGGGTCCACCACGGGGCCCAGCACATCGATCGCGGCCTGGTGCACATGGGTCACCACTTCGGCAATGTCCGAGACCTTGAGCTGGTGCGCGCGCAGCACCTGCAGCAGCGCATCGGCCGCCGGGTGGGTGTGGCGGCAGGAGGCATGCCATTTGAACGAGGTCTCGGGCGTGGCCCAGCGCGTGCCCAGGCCATCGACCAGGCGGGCCGGATCGCTGTCGCTGGACATGCCAGCGGCCATGCCCTGCGCGCCGCAGAAGATGTCGGCCGCGCCGGTGAAACCATCCTTGGCCAGGTAGGCAGCCATCAGGCCGGCACCGGCGGCATGCGCGGTGTGCAGCTGCTTGCTGTCGGCAGCGGTGCGCAAAAACTCCCACAGGCCTGCAGACTGCGTGCCGGCCGAGCCAAAGGCATGCAGCATTTGCTGCGCATTGAGGCCCAGCAGATGGCCCACGGCCGCAGCCGCTGCCAAGGTGCCGGCGGTGCCGGTGGTGTGGAAGATCTTGTAGTGCGAGCGGCCCAGGAATTCGCCCACACGGATGCCGACTTCATAGCCGGCGATGCAGGCGGTCAGCAGCTCCTTGCCGGACTTGCCCAGCGCCTGCGCCACGGCCACAGCCGGGGGAAAGACGACGGCCGCCGGGTGGAACACCGAGCCGTTGTGCACATCGTCCTGCTCGGCGACATGCGAGGCGGCGGCATTGGCCATGGCCGCCAGGTAGGGGCTGCTGCTGCTGCCCTCGGGGCCAATCACCTCGGCAGGGCCTTGGGCCGGGCCCTGGCCCAGCGCAAAGCGGGTGATGCTGGCCACGGGGCGGGCATTGTGGCCGGCCACCACCGAGCCAAACCAGTCGACCCAGAGGTCTTCGGTTTTCTGCAGCACGGATTCGGGAATGTCGCTGTACTGCAGCTCGGCTGCAAAGCGGGCCAGTTTGGCCGCTGGCGTGGGGGATGGGGTTGCGGTGGTCATGTTCTTTTTTCTCCAACAGAAAGCATCAAAGGCCGGAGGCCTTGCGCACTGCTGCCAGCGCATCGGCCGGCAGCTGCAGCGCATCGAGGATGGCGGCCGTGTGCTCGCCCACCGCAGGCACCGCATCCATGCGGTAGTCGTACTGGTTGTTGCGGCCAGGCGGCAGCAGCGCCGGCACTGTGCCCACGGGCGTGTCCACCTGCGCAAAGCGCTGGCGTGCCAGCAGCTGCGGGTGCGCCCACAGGCCCGCCATGTCGTTGACATGGGCGTTGGCAATGCCGGCTTCGTCCAGGCGCTGCACCACATCGCTGGCATTGAGCGAGCCAAAGATGCGCAGGATCTCGGCCTGCAGCTCGGCGCGGTTGGCATTGCGCTTGGCATTGCTGTCAAAGCGCGCATCGGTCGCCAGCGCCGGTGCCAGCAGCACCTGGTCGCAGAAGATCTTCCACTCGCGCTCGTTTTGCAGGCCCAGCATCACCGTGCCGCCATCGCCGGCCACAAAGGGGCCATAGGGGTAGATGCTGGCATGCGATGCGCCGGTGCGCGGTGGCGGCGCGGCGCCTTCAAACGCGTAGTACATCGGGTAGCCCATCCACTCGCCCAGCGCTTCGAGCATGGACACATCGATATGGCTGCCCTCGCCCGTCTTGCCGCGCAGCAGCAGGGCCGAGAGGATATTGGTATAGGCATACATGCCCGCCGCAATATCAGCCACCGAAATGCCCGATTTGCTCGGCGTCTCGGGCGTGCCGGTCACCGACAGAAAACCCGCCTCGCTCTGGATCAGCAGGTCATAGGCTTTCTTGTCGCGGTAAGGGCCGTTGTCGCCATAGCCGCTGATGTCGCAGACGATGAGGCGCGGAAAGGCGGCATGCAAGGCCTCATACGACAGCCCCATGCGCGCCGCAGCGCCCGGTGCCAGGTTCTGCAGCAGCACATCGGCCGTGCCCAGCAGCTGCTTGAGCGCCTCCAGGGATGCGGGGTCCTTCAGGTCCAGCGCCAGGCTTTCCTTGTTGCGGTTGAGCCAGGTGAAATGCGAGGACTGGCCGCGCACCCGGCTGTCATAGCCGCGCGCAAAATCGCCGCTGCCCGGCCGCTCCACCTTGATGACGCGCGCGCCCAGATCGGCCAGCTGGCGCGCACAAAAAGGCGCGGCCACGGCGTGCTCCAGCGATACGACGGTGATGCCATCCAATGGTCTGGTCATGAAGTCTCCGGTTCTCTGTTTTTATCGCTGCGCGGCGCCATCAGAACGAGCGCGGCAGGCCCAGGATGTGCTCGGCCACGTAGGAATAGATCAGGTTGGTCGAGATCGGTGCCACCTGGTACAGGCGCGTCTCGCGGAACTTGCGCTCCACGTCGTATTCGCAGGCAAAGCCAAAGCCACCGTGGAACTGCAGGCAGGCATTGGCCGCCTCCCAGCTCGCCTTGGCGGCCAGGTACTTGGCCATATTGGCCTGGGCGCCCATGGGCTCGTGCTTGTCAAACAGCTCGCAGGCTTTCCAGCGCATCAGGTTGGCCGCTTCGACCTCGATGAAGGCATCGGCAATCGGGAACTGCACGCCCTGGTTCTGGCCAATCGGGCGGCCAAACACTTCGCGGTCGCGCACATAGTTGGTCACGCGGTCGAGGAACCAGTAGCCGTCGCCAATGCACTCGGCGGCGATCAGGGTACGCTCGGCGTTGAGGCCGTCCAGGATGTACTTGAAGCCCTTGCCTTCTTCGCCGATCAGGTTCTCTTCGGGGATCTCCAGGTTCTCGAAGAACAGCTCATTGGTCTCGTGGTTCACCATGTTCAGGATGGGGCGCACGGTCAGGCCTTTTTTCTCGGCCTCGCGCAGGTCGACCATGAAGATCGACATGCCTTCGCTCTTCTTCTTGACCTCGGCCAGCGGCGTGGTGCGCGCCAGCAGGATCATGAAATCGCTGTGCTGGATGCGGCTGATCCAGACCTTCTGGCCGTTGATGACGTACTTGTCGCCCTTCTTCACGGCCGTGGTCTTGATCTTGGTGGTGTCGGTGCCGGTGGTGGGCTCGGTCACGCCCATCGATTGCAGACGCCATTCGCCGCTGGCGATCTTGGGCAGGTACTTTTCCTTCTGCGCGGTCGAGCCATGGCGCAGCAAGGTGCCCATGTTGTACATCTGGCCGTGGCAGGCGCCGGAGTTGCCGCCGCAGCGGTTGATCTCTTCCATGATGACCGAGGCCTCGGTCAGGCCCAGGCCCGAGCCGCCGTATTCCTGCGGAATCAGCGCTGCCAGCCAGCCTGCCTTGGTCAGCGCCTCGACAAAGGTCTCGGGGTAGGCACGGGCCTCATCGACCTTGCGGAAATACTCGTCGGGAAACTCGGCGCAGAGCGCGCGGATGGCATCGCGGATTTCGGGGAAGTTGTTGGAGCCGGTGTGTTCGATCATGGTTCTGGGTCTGGCGTTGGGGGTGGCGGCGCTGACAGCGTCTGCGCCACCCGCCGGTGTTGGGGAAAGCGTTGTTGGTCTGCGCGCTCAGCGGATCTTGGCGGTGGCCTGCATCGTGAGCCAGCCCTCGTGGTCATGCGCCCAGAGCTTGATGGTCTTGCCATCGTCCTGGGGCTGGCCCAGCACGGTGAAAGGATGCAGATCAAAGGTGGGGCGGATGGCCTTGAACGAGAAGTCGGTCAGCACCGCATCCGGCGCATTGCGGCGCAGCAGATCGACCAGCAAGGTCGCAATCAGCGGACCATGCACGATCAGGCCGGGGTAGCCCTCTTCCTGCGTGACATAGCTGCGGTCGTAGTGGATGCGGTGGCCGTTGAAGGTGAGCGCCGAGTAGCGGAACAGCATCACCGGGTCGGCATTGATCTCGCGCTTCCAGGCGGCCTGCGTCTCGGCGGCCGTGGGCGGGGGCACCGGGTCGCTGGGTTGCGCTGCGGCGCGGTAGACGATGTCATGCTCTTCGGTCAGCGCCAGGCCCCGGGCATTGCTATAGCTGTGCTGCACCAGCACAAACAGCAGCTCACCCGAGCGGCCCACCTTGTGGTCCACCGAGGCGATGCGCGATACGCGCTCCAGGCTCTCGCCAATGCGCAACGGGTTGTCCGCCTGCCACTGCAGGCGGCCGCCGGCCCACATGCGGCGGGGCAGCGGCACCGGGGGCAGAAAACCGCCACGCGCGGGGTGGCCATCGGGCCCCAGCAGGCTTTGCCGCGCCATCGGCAGAAAGTTCATCCAGTGCCACAGCGGCGGCAGGCTGTCGCCGTCCTGGGCCGGGAGGTCATCGCGGTCCAGGGTGGCTGACAGACCGGTCACGGCCGTGCGGGCCACCAGGTCCTGCATGGTCTCGGTCTTGTGGATCCAGCTTTGCAAATGGGCGACCTGCTCGGCAGAGAGCGAGGCGGCAGAAGGTTCAGGGGTTTGCGACATGGTGGCACTGTCGCAGGCTCGGCCCCCCAGCGCAATCGCAGAGATTGGAACCTCTCCTTTTACAGCGGTGAAGACAAAGGGTTAGCCCTGGTTTTTGAACCTGCGGTTTCAGTTTGCCAAAGCCCTGCCTACGCATTTGCGAATTGGCAATGCGCTTCATGGACGGCATGCTGGTGGTATTCATCTACACACAGCTCCAAGGAAAAGCAGACATGTCCACCATGCTCGAAGGCAAAGTCGTTATCGTCACCGGTTCTGGCGGTGGCATCGGCCGTGATATGGCCCTGGCCATGGCCAAGGAAGGCGCCAAGGTCGTCGTCAACGACATCGGCACCTCCACCACCGGTGAAGGCCATGACGACGGCCCCGCGCAAAAGGTCGTCAACGAGATCAAGGCCGCCGGCGGTGAAGCCGTCGCCAATACCGACAGCGTCTCGGATGCCAATGCCGCCGCCAAGATCGTGCAGTGCGCGCTCGACAGCTTTGGCAAGCTCGACGGCATCGTCAACAACGCCGGCATCCTGCGGGACCGCTTCTTCCACAAGATGAGCGTGGACGAGTGGGACGCCGTCATCAAGGTCCACCTCTACGGCAGCTACTACGTGGCGCGCGCTGCGGCCAACCACTTCAAGGAGCAGGAGAGCGGCGCCATGGTGCACATGACCAGCACCTCCGGCCTGATCGGCAACTTTGGCCAGGCCAACTACTCGGCCGCCAAGCTGGGCATCGTCGCGCTGTCCAAGAGCATTGCGCTGGACATGGCCAAGTTCAATGTGCGCAGCAACTGCATCTCGCCCTTTGCCTGGAGCCGCATGATCGGCTCCATCCCCACCGACACGCCCGAGCAGCAGGCCCGTGTGGACAAGCTCAAGCAGATGACCCCCAACAAGATCGCGCCGCTGGCCGTCTACCTGCTGAGCGAGCAGGCCAAGGACGTCAACGCCCAGGTGTTTGCGGTGCGCAATAACGAGATCTTCCTGATGAGCCAACCGCGTCCCCTGCGCTCGGTGCACCAGGGCGAAGGCTGGACGCCTGAGGACATCGCCTCGCATGCGATGCCGGCGCTGAAATCTTCGTTTGTGCCGATGGAGCGGTCGGGCGAGGTGTTTAGCTGGGATCCGGTTTAAGAGGCATCCCCCTGAGCCGCTGCGCGGCTTCCCCCTTCTCTCACGCTTCGCGTGGGAAGGGGGACGGCACCCTCCGGGCGGGGCGGCGCGGCCGGCTAGGCCCTTCGTCGGTGCCTGTTAGTACGGTAGCGCCAGTTTTTACGCGCAGTGCACAGTGGGCGTGTTGATGCTCGAACAACGAAGCTCGATGGGTGTGCTCTGACCGTTTCAAGGAGGTCCCCCGGTGGCCTCGCAAAACATCCAACACACAGTGCACTACGCCGCACAACAACAACCCCAGAGACAACAACCATGACCATCAACTACCAGCAACTCAAGGCCCGGCCGTTTGCGCCGGTGCACCAGGATTATTCGCAGCGCGACACGATGCTGTATGCGCTGAGTCTGGGGGTGGGCAATGATCCGCTCGATACCCGCAATCTGCCGCTGGTCTACGAGGGCATGGCGCAGCCGCTGCAGGCGCTGCCGACGATGAGCTCGGTGCTGGGCTATCCGGGCTTTTGGGCCAAGGAGGCGGATACGGGGATTGACTGGGTCAAGCTGGTGCATGGCGAGCAGCGCACCACCATCCACCAGCCGCTGCCGGTGGGGGCCAAGGTGGTGGGCAAGACGCGGGTTACGCGCGTCATCGACAAGGGCGCGGGCAAGGGCGCGATTGTGGTCAGCGAGCGCAGCCTGGAAGGCGAAGACGGCACGCGCTATGCCACCTTGGAGCAGGTCACCTTCTGCCGCGGCGATGGCGGCTACAGCGAAGCGCTGGGCGGCCAGCCCAGCGATGCCTCGCTGCCGGCACTGGCGCCCACGCCCGATACGGCACCGCGCTGGACCTATACCCACACTATCCGCCCCGAGGCCGCCCTGCTCTACCGCCTGATGGGCGACTACAACCCCCTGCATGCCGACCCGCAGGTGGCGCAAGCCGCTGGCTTTGACAAGCCCATCCTGCACGGCCTGGCCACCTACGGCATGGTCTGCCATGCGCTGGTGATGACTGCTTGCAATGGCGATGCCAGCCTGCTGCGCAGCATGCATGCGCGCTTCTCGTCGCCGGTGTTTCCGGGCGAGACCTTGCGCACCGAGGTCTGGCAGGAAGGCGATGCGCTGCAGTTCCGTGCGCTGGTGGTCGAGCGCGGCATTGTCGTGCTCAGCCATGGCAATGCCAGCTTGGCTGCCGCCCAGCCATGAGCATGGCCCAAGGCCGGCAGATAGCGCTGGCAGACCTGGACCTGGCGCAGTTCATCCGTGCTGGCGACAGCATCGTCTGGGGCCAGTCGGCCGCCGAGCCGCTGTCGCTGATCCAGGCCTATGTGGCCCAGCGCCAGCGCTTTGCGCGCACCAGCGTGTTTCTGGGCATTGGCGGCGCCAACACCCTGCAACCCGCGCATGCCGATGCCATCGATATGCGCGGCTATGCCGCCGGTGGCTCGCACCGCACGCTCGGCATGGCCGGTGTGCTCGATCCGATTCCCTGCCATTACTCGCAGATTCCGCAGCTGATCGCCAGCCGCCGCATCCCCGTCGATGTGGTGTTCGTCCAGGTATCACCGCCCAATGCCGATGGCGACTGCAGCCTGGGCCTGGCCCATGACTACCTGGTCACCGCCATGCGCCATGCGCGCTGCGTGATCGCCGAGGTCAACGCCGATGTGCCCTGGGTGGCGGGCGCCAGCCTGCGCCTGGCCAATGTGAATGCCTGGGTGCAGAGCGACCAGGCCGTGGTCGATGTGCCCGCCGGCAAGATTGGCCCCGCAGAAGAGGCGATTGCGCAGCTGATCGCCAGCCGCGTGGAAGACGGCGCCACCTTGCAGCTGGGCATTGGCAACCTGCCCGATGCCGTGCTGCAGGCGCTGCAAGGCCACCGCGATCTGGGCGTACACAGCGGCACCATCGGCGACCGCGTGGCCGACCTGGTCGACGCCGGCGTCATCACCAATGCGCGCAAGGGCATCGATGCGGGCACCAGCGTCACCGGCCTGTTGATGGGCAGTGCCCGCACCCGGCGCTGGGCGCATAACAACCCTGCACTGCGCATTGCCGGCACCGACTACACCCACAACGCCCGGGTGCTGGGCCAGACCCAGAAGCTCACCGCCATCAACTCGGCGATCGAGGTCGATCTGACGGGCCAGATCAATGCCGAGGTGGTGGCAGGCCAGTACCTGGGCGCGGTCGGCGGCGCGATGGACTTTTTGCGTGCCGCTGCCGCCTGCGATGGCGGTCTGCCGATTGTGGCGCTGCCCTCCACCGCCAGAGGCCAGTCGCGCATCGTCGCGCAGCTGTCCGGCCCGGTCTCCACACCGCGTGCCGATGCCGGCCTGATCGTCACCGAACACGGCATCGCCGACCTGCGCGGCCTGAGCCTGGGCCAGCGCCTGCGCGCCATGCTGGCCATTGCCGCACCTGAACACCGAGACCTGCTGGCGGCCCAAGCGCGCCAGCAGCTGAATTGACCCCTTTTTTCTGGAGAGAAAGCCATGCGTAAAGCCGCCATCGTCACCCCTTTGCGAACCCCGGTGGGCACCTACGGGGGCAGCCTGCGCCCCGTCTCGGTCGAGGACCTGGCAGCCACCACCGTGCGTGCCGTGGTCGAGCGCAGTGGCATCGACCCCAGCCGCATCGACGATGTGGTGTTTGCCCAGTCCTATGCCAGCAGCGAAACGCCTTGCGTGGGCCGCTGGGCCGCGCTGCAGGCCGGCCTGCCGGTGGAAGTGCCGGGCATGCAGCTTGACCGCCGCTGCGGTGGCGGCCTGCAAGCCGTGGTCACCGCCTGCATGATGGTGCAAAGCGGCGCCGCCGATGTGGTGATCGCTGGCGGTGTGGAGAGCATGAGCAATATCGAGTACTACACCACCGATATGCGCTGGGGCAAGCGCGCTGGCAGCGTCACCATGTATGACCGCCTGGACCGGGGCCGCGAGCGCTCGCAACCGGTGGAACGCTTTGGCGTCATCTCCGGCATGATCGAGACCGCCGAGAACCTGGCACGCGACTACGGCATCAGCCGCGAAGAGGCCGACGCCTTTGCGCTGCGCAGCCACCAGCGCGCCGCCGCCGCCTGGCAGGCCGGCCGCTTTGATGCCGAGGTGGTGCCCGTCAGCGTGCCGCAGAAAAAAGGCGAGGCCACCCTGTTCAGCCGCGACGAAGGCTTCCGCGCCGATGCCACGATGGATTCGCTGGGCAAGCTGCGCGCCTTGATGAAGGGCGGCACCGTCAGCGCCGGCAATGCCAGCCAGCAAAACGATGCCTCGGCCGCCTGCCTGATCGTTGCCGAAGACAAGCTCCAGGAGCTGGGCCTGACGCCGATGGCCAGCCTGGTCGGCTGGGCTGCTGCCGGCTGCGAGCCCTCGCGCATGGGCATTGGCCCGGTGCCCGCCGTCAAGAAGCTGCTGGGCAAGCTGGGCCTGACGATGAACGACATGGACCTGGTCGAAATCAACGAGGCCTTTGCCTGCCAGGTGCTTGCTGTCCTGCAGGGCCTGGAATGGAACGATGCCGAGCGCCTGAATGTGAACGGCTCGGGCATCTCGCTGGGCCACCCGATTGGTGCCACCGGCGTGCGCATCCTGGCCACCTTGCTGCATGAGCTGGACCGCCGCAAGGGCCGCTATGGCCTGGAGACCATGTGCATCGGCGGCGGCCAGGGCATTGCCGCCGTGTTCGAGCGCTACTGAGCGCCCGCCCGCCCCCACCGCTTACAAAAACCAGGAGACAAGACATGACCCTCATCCACCGCCGCGGCCTGCTGGCCGCCACGGCCGCCGCCGCTCTCAGCCTCTGTACCCTTGCCCAAGCCCAAGGTGGCCTGGGATCGGGCGCGCCGGTGCGCCTCATCGTTGGCTACTCGGCCGGCGGCCCCGTGGACCAGGGCGCACGCCTGCTGTCCATCGCGCTGTCCAAGGAGCTGGGCAGCACCGTCGTGGTCGACAACAAGACGGGCGCCAACGCCACCTTGGCCGGCAACGAAACCTCGCGCGCCAACCCCGATGGCCTGACCCTGTGGTTTGCCGCCAGCCCCACCATCACCATCAGCCCCAATGTGATGCGCAAGATGCAGTTCGACCCGGTCAAGGACCTGACCCCGATCGCACCGGTGCTGAGCTACTACAACGTGCTGGTGGCCAACAACAACGAGCCCTTCAAGACCACGCAGGCGCTGGTGGACTATGCCAAGGCCAACCCCGGCAAGCTCAGCTATGCCTCGGCCGGCGTGGGCGGCTCCAACCACCTGGGCACCCTGCTGTTTGCCAAGCGCAGCGGCATCGAGTTGAACCATGTGCCCTACCGGGGCAACGCACCGGCGATGACCGATGTGATGGGCGGCCAGATCAACATGATGATGGACATCATCAGCACCGCCGGCACCTACATCCACGGCAAGAAGGTGACCCCGATTGCCGTGACCTCGCCCCAGCGCAACCCGGCCCTGCCCGATGTGCCGACCTTTGCCGAAAGCGGCATCGAAGGCCTCAAGGGCTTTGATGTGGGTGGCTGGTATGCCGTCTACGGGCCCAAGGGCATGTCGCCCGAGCTGCAGATGCGCCTGAACAAGGCCATCAACGCCGCGCTGGCCCAGCCCGAGCTGAAGGCCAAGTACAAGGAGCTGGGCTATGACGAATGGACGGGCAGCCCCCAGACCCTGAGCGAACGTGCCGCCAAGGAACGCCAGATGTGGTCCACCGTGACCCAGGGCATTGTGGTGGACTGATAGGACCCAAGATGGAATTTCGCATTCACCAGTTTCTGGACCGCTGGCTGCAAGAGGCCCCGGACCGGCCCTTCATCTACCTGCCCGATCGCACCCTGAGCTATGCCGACCTGGGCCGCCTGGTCGATGCGCTGGAGGCGGAGCTGCGCGCGCTGCAGGTACGCAGCGGCGACCGCGTGCTGGTGGTCGCCGAGAACTGCCCCGAGCATGCCGCCCTGCTGCTGGCCTGCAGCCGCGTGGGCGCCTGGGCCTGCGGCGTCAATGCCCGCATGGCCCCCGGCGAGGTGCGCGGCTTTGCCGACAAGGCCGATGCGCGGGTGGTCTACTTCACCGACCGCGTCTCCAAGGCCGCAGCCGCCCATGGCGAGCGCTATGGCACCAGCCCCTCCTGCGTGCCAGGCCTGGCCCATACGGCGGTGCGTGCCGATGCGCGCGCCGAGCCTGAGCCGGATGGCAATCCAGTGGCCGCCATCATCTTCACCTCCGGCACCACCGGCACCCCCAAGGGCGTGCTGATGAGCCAGCGCGGTGTGGCGCACTTTGCCCGCGTCTCGGCCCAGTCGCGCCGGCTGGGGCCGGATGACAAGGTCTATGCCTTTGTGCCGATGACCCATATCTTCGGCCTGGGCACCGTGCTGCTGGCCTCGCTGTCGGCGGGGGCCGCGCTGGAGATGCGCAGCCAGTTCGAGCCCGCCGACCTGCTGGACGCGCTGGCCCAGCATGGCATCACCCAGCTGCAAGGCCCGCCCACCTTGTTTGCGCGCCTGCTGCAGTACTGCGAGCAGCATGGCATCCGCCAACCCGCTGCACCGCATCTGCGCTACCTCTACACCGGCGCCGGCCCGCTGGATCTGGCGCTGAAAACCAAGGTCGAGGCGCTGTTTGGCCAGACCCTGCACCACGGCTATGCGATGAGCGAATACGCTGGCTCGCTGCACCTGACGCGCATCGACGAGGCGCGCAGCGACACCAGCGCTGGCTACTGCATCGATGGCGCGGAATTGCAGATCGTCGATCCGCACAGCGGCCGGCCACTGCCGACCGGCGAGCGGGGCGAGATCTGGGTGCGTGGTACAGGCCTGATGCCCGGCTACTTCCGTGACCCCGAGGCCACGGCCGCAGCCTTGCGCGACGGCGGCTGGTATGCCACTGGCGACCTGGGCGAGCTGCATGCCGATGGCGCGCTCTTCGTCGTGGGCCGCCTCAAGGAGATGATCATCCGCTCGGGCTTCAACGTCTACCCCAGCGAGGTGGAGCATGCACTGGGCAGCTTCCCCGGCATCCAGCGCGCCGCTGTCGTGGGCCAGAAGGAGGCCGATGGCAACGAGGCCGTGATCGCCTTTGTGGTGCAGGATGCCCGCCATCCACCGGACCTGGATGCCTTGCAAGCGCATTTGCGCGAGCACCTGGCGCCCTACAAGCGGCCGGCACGCATCATCGCCATCGATGAGCTGCCGGTGAACGCCAATGGCAAGGTGATGAAGCGCGAGCTGCAGGCCCGGCTGGAGGCCGAGCAGGCTCAGGCCTGAGGGGCCACGACGACGCCGTCGGGGTCCATCACCAGGTAGTCCCCCGGCTGTAGTTGGGCACCGCCCAGCTGCAGCGCCAGCCCCAGCGCCCCGCCGCCGTTGCCGGTCCCCCGCAGCGGCGTGCGGCCCAGTGCAAACACCGCCAGGTCCATGCGGGCCAACACCTCCGTATCGCGCACCGCGCCATAGACCAGCAGGCCCGCCCAGCCGTGGTCCAGCGCGATGCGCGCCATGCGGTCGCCCAGCACGGCGACCCGCAGCGAGGCCCCGGCATCGACCACCAGCAAGCGCCCGCCACCGGAGGTCTCCAAGGTCTGGCGCAGCAGGCCGGCATCTTCGTGGCAGCGCAAGGTCTGGATACGGCCGCTGGCGGATGCGCGCCCGCCATAGGACTGCCAAGCCGCCTCGCACAGCTGGGCGGCGCTGCCCAGTTGGTCGCAAAGGTCGGAGCTGCGGGTGGGCAGCGACGGCGGCACGTCGGCTGCTGGAGCCGTTGCCATCGCCATCAGTCGATCCTCGCGCCCGAGAGCTTGACCAGCTTCTGGTGCTTGGCCAGCTCCTCCTGGAAAAAGGCTGGTGCCTGCGCCGGCCCCTTGTCCAGCACCATCAGGCCCTGGCCGGCGATGGCGGTCTGCGCCTCGGGCGAGGCCAGTGCGGTCTTCATGGCCGCAGCGTACTGGTCGACGATGGGCTTGGGCAGGCCGGCCGGGCCCACCAGTGCAATCCAGGCATCAAAGCTGTAGCCGGGCACGCCCGCCTCGGCCAAGGTGGGCACATCGGGCAGCGCGGCCGAGCGCTGCGTGGTGGACAGCCCAAGGGCACGCAGGGTGCCGGCCTTGATCTGCGGCAGCGCCTGCGACACCGACACAAAGGCCACCTGCACCTGGCCGCCCATCAGGTCGGTAATCAGCGGCCCGGTGCCCCGGTAGGGCACATGCTTGATGTCGATGCCGGTCTCGGCAATCAACAGTTCGCTGGCCAGGTGCAAGGTGCTGCCATTGCCGGCCGAGCCGTAGTTGAGCGTGCCGGGGTGCGCCTTGGCATAGGCACGCAGCTGGGCCAGGTCCGTTACCGGCAGCTTGGCGTTGGCGACCAGCACTAGCGGCACGGTGGCCAGCACCGCAATCGGCGTGATGTCGCGCAGGCTGTCGTAGGGAATGGTCTGGTAGATGCCGGGGTTGATCACATGGTTGGACGAGATCATGCCCAGGGTCAGCCCATCCTTGTGCGCCCGCACCACCTGGGCGGTGCCGGGGATGCCGCCGGCCCCGGCAATGTTCTCGACCACCACCGGGTGCCCGGTGATGCGGCCCAGGCCGGGGGCCAGCGCGCGGGCCACAGCATCTACGGTCGATCCTGCGGCCAGCGGGACGACCATGCGGATGGGCTTGTCCGATGCGGCGGGCTGCGCGCTGGCCGGGCCCGAGGGGAGCCACAGCGCAGCGGCCAGCAGCGGCAGCATGGCGAGCAAGCGGCGCTTGCTGGGTGGGTTTGCTTTTTTCATCGTTGTCTCCTGGTCTCTTTTTTTCTCAGTAGGAAAAGCGGCGTCTCAACTCCTCAAACGACATGAGCTCACCGGCGATGGCACTGGCCGCCACGGTGGCGGGGCTGGCCAGCCAGACGCTGCCCGGCCCGCCACGGCCGGGAAAATTGCGGTTGATGGCGCTGACCGTCACCTGGTCGGCACGCTCCGAGCCGCCTGGGCCGCAGTTGCCGCAGGCCCCGCAGGAGGGCTGCAGCAGGCGTGCGCCCACGCGCTCAAAGGCGTCGAGGTAGCCGGCAGCGGCGCAGTGGTCGCGCACGGCGGTGGTGCCAAACTGCAGGAACAGCTGCACGCCGGGTGCCACCTTCAGGCCGCGCTCGGCAGCCCAGTGCAGCACCTGGTGGTAGTGCACAAAATCCTCGCGCTTGCCAGCAGTGCAGGAGCCGCCGTAGGCAATGTCGATGCGCAGCGGCGCAGTGATCGATGCCAGCGGCCGGCCATTGCCCGGATCGCCCGGACTGGCCACCATGGCGGGCACCGCAGCGCAGTCGATGTGGATGGTCTGCGCATAGTCGGCGCCCGGGTCGCTGTGCATCCAGTCCTCCAGCACCACCTCGATGCCGCGCCGCTCGCGCAGAAAGCGAACGGTTTCGGCATCGGGCGCGACGATGCCGGTGAAGCCACCCAGCTCGGCCGTCATATTGGTCAAGGTGGCGCGCTCATCGGTACCCATCTGCGCGATGGCCGTTCCGCAAAACTCAAACACCTTGCCGACGCCACCACCGGCGCGGATCAAGGGCTGGGCCAGCAGGTGCAGCACCACATCCTTGGCGGCCACACCGGGCGCCAGCGCACCATCGAGCACAATGCGCAGGCTTTGCGGCAGGGTCAGGCGCACGGCACCGGTGACAAAGGCATTGGCCATGTCGGTGGTGCCCACGCCAAAGGCCACGCAGCCCAACGCACCGCTGTGCGTGGTGTGCGAATCGGTGCCCACCACCAGCTGGCCGGGCAGCGCATGGCGCTCGGTCATCATCGCGTGCGAGATGCCCGCCACATTGCTGCCGTCATCACGCATGGCCTCGTCTTCCGTCAGGGTGCGGTAGCTGTGCAGGCCATAGTCGGCGGCAAAGCTGCGCTGGGCCTGCACCATGCGCTGCACATTGGGCACCAGGCCGCCGCGCACATGGGCGGGGCTCTCCTGCACATAGGAGGTGTGGTCCTCAAACACCAGGATCGATGCCGGGTCGTTGAGCGCCAGCGGGCGGCCCAGGCTGGCATGCAGCATGTGCGCGGCCATGCCCGTGTAGTACTCGTGGATAAAGCGCCAATCGGCCCGCACAAAGGCGCCATCGCCAGCAACCGGCTGGGCCGGGGTAACGGCCGTGGCCAGTGCATGCCGGGCGACGATTTTCTCGAACAGGGTGCGCGGCTGGGTGGTCGGCGCTGGTGCGGGCTGCGCTGCGCTGGCTACGTCTGCCACATTCGCCAGATGCGCGCGACCAAAGGCCAGCAGGCCACCTTGCACCAGGATGGCGGCGGCCAGCGCATCGCGCCCGGCCAGCAGCTCTTGCCAGGCAATCGCCTCACCCGCGGCAATGCGCGGGACCAGGCTGAGGTCGGTCGAGGTGATCAGGCCGATGTTGTCGGCGTTCTGGCGGTAGATGCGCTCAAAGCTCTCGGCAATCACCAGCCGCACGCCGGCCAGCTTTTCGGCCATGGGGCTGTGCTCGCGCGAGGAGCCCTTGCCGTAGCGCTTGCCAGCGACCACAACCTCGATGCCGCTGCCCCGCATCGCACCGGCTGCAATCGGGAACACACCGCCTGCCTGGAAGCCGCTGTAGGGGTAGTGGCCCAGCGCATCGTCAAAGTGCGTGAGGATCGCGATCGGCGTGATCTCGTCGGTGGAGACATCGTCGCGCAGCGGCTGCGCTGCCGCCAGGGACAGCTGTTCGCCAGCCAGCACCTGCTGCACGCAGGCGGGGTTCTGGCTCAGGTACAGGATGCGCGGAGAAAAATGGAGTGCCGTGGGGCCGTTGCTTTGCATGCCCCATCATCGCGATGTCGCCGCGCAGCCAGAAGCGCTAAGACAGCACAGGGGATAGCGCAAAAATCGATAACCGGGATTACCCGGGGAGCTGCTCCCCACCGCCTTGCAGCACCTGCAGCAGGGCCTGGGTGGTGCGCAGCTGCGGCTGGCGCCGCAAGGCATACAGGTGCAGCTCACGCTGCGCCCAGGGCTCGGCCAAGGGCCGCAGCACAAAGCCGGCCGAGCCGCCATAGGCCGCCACGGCGCTTTGCGGCACAACGGCAATACCCAGGCCGGCTTCGACCATGCGGCAGACGGCATCAAAGCTGCTGAGCGAGACCTCGGGGTTGAAGCGCTGTTGCAGCGCCTCGGCGCGTTCGTGCAGCATGCGGTCCAGCGCGCCGCCCTGGTGCACACCGATCAAGGGATGGGCCAGCAGCTGCGCAAAATCAACGGTGCCATGCGCAGCCAGCGCATGGCCCGGCGGAATCACCACCTGCAGCGGATCGCTGGCAAAGTACCAGGCATCCAGCCCCGAGGCCGGCGGCACGGCCACACCAACGCCTACATCGGCGCGGTCATCCAGGCAGGCGCGCAGCACCTCGCGGGTATCGGCCTCGTGCAAGGAGATGCGCACATGCGGATAGCGCGCGCGGAACTGCGACAGCTTCTCGGGCAAAAAGCCCACCACCGCCGACATATTGGCGTAGAGCCGCACGGTGCCGCGCACCTCGTCGCCCTGCTCCTGCACCTCGCGCACGAGGCCTTGCAGCTCCTCATCAATCTGCATGCCCCGCTCAAACACCCGGCGACCGGCTTCCGTCAGCACCACGCCGCGCGGCGAACGCACCAGCAAGGCCGTGCCAAAGGCATGCTCCAGGTCCGACAGGCGCCGGCTGAGCGCCGATGAGGCAATATGCTCGGTCTCCGCAGCCCGTGCGATCGAGCCCGAGCGCGCCACGGCGATGAACAGCCGCAGGCTATAGGTGTCCAGGCGTCTGACGGGCGGGCGGTTGGCGGTCATGGTGGGGGGTGGAGGTGGGCAGCCGCCAAGGATAGCGCGCCAACACCATCTAGGCGGCGATACCCGAGCGCGCGGCCGCCGTGCGCGCCCGCGCTGTCATCGCAATGCGCTAGCGCTGGCCGGCACGATCTGCTGCATGAAGTCGTTCAGGCTGGCGTGGGAGAGCTCGCCCACGCGCTGGCCCTGCAGCTGGCCGTTCGCGTCATAGAACAAGGTGGTGGGCAGCGCACGGCTGCCAGCGACTACGCCCATGCTGTTGCGCGGGTCCAGCAGCACCTGGCCATCGGGCAGGCCAAAGCCGCGTGCGGCCTTGAGCACCACCTCGGGCGCCTCTTGCTGGTTCACCCACAGAAACTGCGCCTGCGGGTAGCGCTTTTGCGCCTCCAGCAGCGCCGGCATCTCGCGCACGCAAGGGGTGCACCAGCTGGCCCAAAGGTTGATGACCACGGGCTTGCCCTTGAACTGGTCGAGCACATGGGTTTTGGCATCCAACGCCACCAGCGACAGCTGCGGCAAAGCCTTGGCGCTGGAGGAGAAGTGGTAGACCAGGGCATTGCCACCCAGCCACAGCACCGCAAACAGCGCCGCCGCACCTGCCAGCGGCTGAACCACCGCCTTTTTGCGCAGCCACAGCCACCAAACGTAAACAACCGTCACCGCCAGCGCCGCCCAGGGCTCCCAGCCCCCATCGCGCACATTGAACAGCGACAGCGGCTGCGCCAGGTACTCATCGGCATAACGCGCCACAAAGCCCAGGCGCGCTGCGACCAGCGCCAGCAGCGGCAGCAGCCAGGCATGCGGCGTGGTTGACAGACCCCGCTGCCGCGCCCAGCGCGCCAACAGCACATCGGCCAGCAGCCATGCCAGCATCAAAATGACCAAACCCCAGGGCAGTGAAAACGGCCCGAACTGCAAACTTGCGCTCATCGTTGTATTTTTAAACACAGAAGGCACTGGTGTGGAGGCACACCAGCGGCGAATCTGCTGTCTGAATACCTGACGCGGCGTTTGGTTCCATGGCCGGCCTCGCAACAGGGGCCAGCCATGGGCGGGTGGGTCTTACTGGTCCTCGCTCACCAGCTTGATATTGCAGTAAGCCTGCAGCCCTTCAATACCGCATTCCGAGCCCCAGCCGCTTTCCTTGACGCCGCCAAAGGGCGCCTCGGCCATGGAGATGTTCAAGGTGTTGATGCCCAGCATGCCGGTTTGCACGCCGTTGGAGAGCTGCTGGCGCACGGCGCTGTCCTGCGTGAAGGCATAGGCGGCCAGGCCGTATTGCAGGCGGTTGGCGCGCTTCAAGGCTTCGTCCATGTCGGCGATGGGATTGATCAGCGCGACGGGGCCAAAGGGCTCCTCGTTCATCAGGCCGGCGTCTTCGGGCAGGTTGCTGATGACAGTGGGCTCCCAGAAGAAGCCCTTGCCGGGCATGCGCTTGCCGCCGGTGTGCAGGGTGGCGCCCTTTTCTTGCGCATCGGCGATCAGGCGGGTCAGCGCCTCGATGCGGCGCGGATTGGCCAGCGGGCCCATCTGGCTGCTCTCGTCCAGGCCATTGCCGACCTTGAGCTTCTTGGTGCGCTCGACAAAGGCGGTCACGAAGCTGTCGAACACATCGCGGTGCACATAAAAGCGCGTGGGCGAGATGCAGACCTGGCCGGCGTTGCGGAACTTGCCGGCGACCAGGGCGTCAGCGGCCTTGTTGATATCGGCATCCTTCCAGACGATGACCGGCGCATGGCCGCCCAGCTCCAGGGTGGCGCGCTTCATGCTCTTGGCGGCATGCGAGGCCAGCATCTTGCCCACGGCAGTGGAGCCGGTGAACGAGAACTTGGCCACCTCGGGCTGGTCGAGCAGGTAGCCCGATACCTCGGCCGGCACGCCAAACACCATGTTCAGCACACCGGCGGGCAGGCCGGCATCGTGCAGCACGCGCACCAGCTCCTGGGCGGTGGCGGGGGTTTCCTCGGCGGGCTTGAGCACCAGCGTGCAACCCGCAGCCAAGGCGCCGGCGATCTTGCGCGCGGGCGTGATGGCGGGGAAGTTCCAGGGTGCAAACGCAGCGCAGACGCCGACCGGCTCATGGTGCACGGCGATGCGCTGGGTCGGGGTCTTGCCCGGCACCAGGCGGCCATAGTTGCGGCGGCCTTCTTCGGCGTACCAGTCGTAGGTGTCAGCGGCGGCCAGCACTTCGAGCTTGGCTTCGCGCACGGGCTTGCCCTGCTCCAGGGTCATGCAGCGGGCGATGTGGTCGGCACGCTCACGGATCAGGCTGGCGGCCTTGCGCAAGATGTCCGAGCGGGCCAGCGGCGAGGTGCGCTTCCAGCCTTCGAACGCGGCGTTGGCGGCCTGCAGCGCAGCCTGCAGATCGGCCGGGCTGGCATGGGGCAGCTGGCCCAGCGTGGACTCGTCCAGCGGGTTGATGACGGGCTCGCTCTTGCGACCGTCGGCGGACAGCCATTGGCCGTTGATAAACAGTTGCAACTGTGGATAAGCTTGGGACATGCTGGGCTCCTGCAAGGGGTTTGGAATGCATAACGCGGTCTTTCAGCGCTGAAGACCGCGTTGCCTGTGGATAAGTATGTGGTTACTTCTTCACGAAACCACACTTGCCGTCGGCCATGGGCCGGAACGCCTGGTCACCCGGGATGGTGGCCAGCACCTTGTAATAGTCCCAAGGGCCTTTGGATTCCTCGGGCGACTTGACCTGCACCAGGTAGAGGTCGTGCACCATGCGGCCGTCCTCACGCACATGGCCGTTCTGGCTGAAGAAATCCTCGATCTTGTTGGACTTGAGGTACTTGGTGACGGCGGGGCCGTCGTCGGTCTTGATCGCGGCCACGGCCTTCAGGTATTGGGTGACAGCCGAGTAGGTGCCGGCATGCACCATCGAGGGCATGGTCTTCTTGCCCATGCGCTCAAAAAAGCGCTGCGAGAAAGCGCGCGTCTCGGGGGTGCGGTCCCAGTAGAAGGCGGTCGCAAAGGTCAGGCCTTGCGCGGTCTTGAGGCCCAGCGAATGCACGTCCTGGATGAACATGAACTGCGGCGCCACGGTCTGCTTTTGCATCAGGCCAAACTGCTTGGCCGACTTGATCGCATTGATGGTGTCATTGCCCGCGCTCACCAGGGTGACCACCGAGGCCTTGGACTCCTGCGCCTGCAGCACGAAGGAGGAGAAATCGCTGGCATTGAGCGGGAAGTTGGTGCGGCCCACGATCTTGCCGCCGCCCTTGCTGACGATATTGGTCACCGTCTCGGCGCCAGCCTTGCCGAAGGCATAGTCCACCGCCATGATGTACCAGTCCTTCTTGCCTTTTTCCAGCATCGCATGGGCCACGCCGCTGGCCATCGCATAGGTGTCGTAGGTGTAGTGGATGCCGGTGGGGATGCAGGCCTCGCTGGTCAGCGCGTCCGATGCGCCGCCCGAGGTCAGCACCAGCTTGTTGCGCTCCTTGGCCAGGTTGTAGACGGCCATCGCAACGGCCGAGTTGTTGAGGTCAACCACCACATCCACGCCATCGGTATCGAACCAGGTGCGTGCGCGGCTGGCGCCGACATCGGCCTTGCCCTGGTGGTCGGCAAACACCACCTCGATCTTCTTGCCCCCGACCGTGCCGCCAAAGTCCTCCACCGCCATGCGCGCGGCCTCCAGCGAGCCGCGCCCTGCGGTATCGGCATAGGGGCCGGACATATCGCTGAGCACGGCAATCTTGACGACGTCGTCAGAGATGCCCTGCGCTTGCGCGCCCGTGGTGCAGCTTGCGGCCATCGCCAAAGCCAGCGCGGTCATTTTCATGGTCTTGTCTCCGGTTTTATAGAAAGCGTTTGACAGACGATGCTAGAGATTTCTGGCCCGCCGGTTTCTGCATTTGCCAAGCGCCGCCTTAGCCTGTGCCAAAGCCTAGAAAACCCTAAGAGCGTGTTGACGACCTCTGCGCAGCCGCGTTGGAGTGCAATCGGAGTGAGTTCAAAGGCCAGGAAAGCAGCTTTCGTCGGGGTTTAGCGAGAGCCGGCGCGCCGAACCTGGCCGATTCCACTCCAACCCTTCGGGCCAGTGCCTTTGCGGCCGCCCGGGCAGGGGCGGTCTGCGTCGTTGCAGCGCTTGCCAATAGCTGGCTATTGGCTGCGCGCTGCGCCTAGCATCCCATCCCGCAAAGACACTGTCGCGGCGCGAGGAGGTCGTCATCACGCTCTCACCATTCCACCCAAAACTGCTGTCACCCAGGTTCGTCAAGCGCGGCCAAACCCCCTCTTCGGCAACCAATAATTGCGTGCAGCAGGCAATGGGGCCATGCTTCAGCATCCGCTATCTCCTCAGAAAGATTCCGCAATGACACCCTCGATGTCAAGCCAGTACCAGGCTGCATTGGATACGGGCAGCTTCCAGATTCAGCGCTGCAAGGCCTGTGCCCAGGCCATCTTCTACCCCCGTGAGCTGTGCCCGCATTGCGGCAGCGATGCGCTGGCCTGGGAGCAACCCAGTGGCAAGGGCACGGTCTACTCGACCACGGTGATCCGCCGCAAGGCCGAGGCCGGTGGCGACTACAACGTTGCGCTGGTGGACCTGGCAGAAGGCCCGCGCATGATGAGCCGCGTCGAAGGCATGGCGCCCGCCGATGTGAAGATCGGCATGGCCGTGCAGGCCGAGGTGATCGAGCACAACGGCAAGGGCCTGGTGGTGTTCAAAGCCGCATAACAAGAGGGATAAGACATGGCACAAGTACATACCAGCAGCGGCCTGCGCGCGCTGCGCGGCAAGGCCGCCATCACCGGCGTGGCCACCTATGGCTGCGGCGAAGCCCCAGGCTCGGACGACATGCTGCTGCTCGCACGCGCTGCCCATGCGGCCGTGGCCGATGCCGGCCTGACGATGCAGGACATCGACGGCCTGGCCACCTGCAGCGTCAACGCCACCATGTGGCCCATGCCGGTGATCGAGCACCTGAGCATCAACCCGAACTACATCAACGGCACCATGGTGGGCGGCTCCAGCTTTATCGCCCACCTGCTGCCCTCGATCATGGCTTTGGAGGCCGGCCAGTGCAAGCATGTGCTGGTCTGCTACGGCAGCGCCCAGCGCTCGGCCGCCTTTGGCCGCAAGGAGTCCACCGCTGCGCGCAAGTTCATGGACCCGCAGCCCTTTGAGCACCCCTTCGAGCCCACGATGCCGGTGGCAGCCTATGCGATGGCTGCGGCGCGCCACATGCACCAGTACGGCACCACGCGCGAGCAGCTCGCGGCCGTGGCCGTCTCGGCCCGCCAGTGGGCGCAGAAGAACCCCGAGGCCTTCATGCGCGATCCGCTGACCATCGAGCAGGTGCTGGGCGCCCGCATGGTGGCCGATCCCTTCACCGTGCGCGATTGCTGCCTGGTGACCGATGGCGGCGGCGCCTTTGTGCTCAGCCGCGCCGAAGACGCCCAGCGCGGCCCCAACGCGCCCATCTATGTGCTGGGCAATGCCACGGCCTGCTGGAACCGCCAGATCTCGTCGATGCCCGACCTCACCGTCACCGCTGCCAGCCAGTCGGGTGCACAGGCCTTTGCGATGGCAGGCCTGACGGCGCAAGACATGGATGTGGTCGAACTCTACGATGCCTTCACCATCAACACCCTGCTCTTCCTGGAAGACCTGGGCTTTGTCAAAAAGGGTGAGGCCGGTGCCTTTGTCGCCAGCGGTGCGATTGCACCGGGCGGCAGCCTGCCGGTCAACACCAATGGTGGCGGCCTGTCCTGCGTGCACCCGGGCATGTATGGCATCTTTGCGCTGATCGAGGCGGTGCGCCAGCTGCGCGGCAACTGCGGCGAGCGCCAAGTGGCGGGCGCCCAGCTGGCACTGGCCCATGGCAATGGCGGCACCTTGTCCAGCCAGGCCACGGCGATTTTGGGCACGGCGGCAACGCTCTAAAGCCCTGCAACAGAGAACATTCCATGATCCGAGACCAAGAAACCCTGGACGCGCTGCTCGACAGCGTGCGCCGCTTTGTGCGCGAGCGCCTGGTGCCCGCCGAGAACGAAGTCGCCGAGACCGACGAGATCCCCGAAGCCATCGTGCAGGAGATGCGCGATCTGGGCCTGTTCGGCCTGACCATCCCTGAAGCATTCGGCGGTCTGGAGCTGACGATGGAAGAGGAAGTGCATGTGCTGCTGGAGCTGTGCCAGACCTCGCCCGCGTTTCGCTCGGTGATCGGCACCACGGTGGGCATCGGCTCGCAAGGCATTCTGATGGATGGCACCGATGCCCAGAAGGCCGAATGGCTGCCACGCCTGGCCACCGGCGAGGTGATCGCCTCGTTTGCGCTGACCGAGCCAGAAGCCGGCTCGGACGCGGCCTCCTTGCGCACCACCGCCGTCAAGCAGGGCGACCACTACATCGTCAACGGCACCAAGCGCTTCATCACCAATGCGCCCCATGCCGGCATGTTCACCCTGATGGCGCGCACCAACCCGGCCGACAAGGGCGCCGGTGGCGTGTCCTCCTTCATCGTCGATGCCAAGAGCCCGGGCATCAGCTTTGGCAAGTACGACAAGAAGATGGGCCAGCGCGGCGCCCACACCTGCGACGTGATCTTTGACAACGTCAAGGTGCCTGCGGCCAACCTGATCGGCCTGCAAGAGGGCCGGGGCTTCAAGACCGCGATGAAGGTGCTGGAAAAAGGCCGCATCCACATCGCCGCCGTGGCGGTGGGCTGCGCCAAGCGCATCCTGCGCGATGCGCTGCAGTATTCGCTGGAGCGCAAGCAGTTTGGCCAGGCGATCTGCGACTTCCAGCTGGTGCAGGCCATGCTGGCCGACAGCCAGGCCGAGCTTTATGCCGCGGAGTGCATGACCATCGACGCGGCACGCCGCCGCGATGCAGGCCAGAACGTCTCGACCGAGGCATCGAGCGCCAAGATGTTTGCCACCGAGATGTGCGGCCGCGTGGCCGACCGTGCGGTGCAGATCCTGGGCGGCTCGGGCTATATGGCCGAGTACGGCATTGAGCGCTTCTACCGCGATGTGCGCCTGTTCCGCCTCTACGAGGGCACGACCCAGATCCAGCAGATCATCATTGCGCGCAACATGGTGCGCGAAGCCAAGGCCGCCGCATGAGCACCACCCCGCCGCGCCAGCAGCTGAGCATCGAGGACCTCAACACCCGCGTGCCCTTTCTGCGCCTCATCGGCGCCCGCCAGGATCCGAACTTTGAAGACGGCATCGTGCGCGTGCACCTGCCCGACCTGCGCGAGGAACTGTGCAACCAGCTGCCCGCCGCGCATGGCGGCATTCTGATGACCCTGCTCGACGTGGCCATGTCCCGCGCCGCCGTGCTCGCCCCCGGCGCGCCGTCCAGCACCGCCGTCACCGTCGAGATGTCCTCGCGCTTTATCTACCCGGGCCGTGGTCCCCTGGTTGCCGAAGGCTGGGTCATCAACCAGGGCCGCTCGCTCTGCACCTGCCAGGCCAACATCTACGACGCCAACCGCCGCATCCTGGCTACCGCCCAGGGCACCTTCAAATACTGGAAAGCCCACGCCTACGACAACACGGCCGAGCCCAGTGCATAACTGAGGGGAAAAGCACCGGCATGTGCATAGTTTTGTGGATAAGACACCCACTTACCCACAAACCTCCAGAAATCCACCGACTTACCCCCAACGAAAACGCGACCCGAAGGTCGCGTTTGTTTTTGGAGAACGGAAACCAGGATGGTGATTCCGATTACGGTATTCAACAGCAATGTCGGCAGCCCACAGAGCGCCCCGAACCACCCACCCACCCCAATGGCGAGATGGGCCCGCAGGCTAGGCGTGGCGCCGCAGACAATACTTCGGTATGGCAAGGCGCCACAACAACGCATGCGGGCCCATATCGCCACCCCAAAACGAAAACTGCCAAAGCCCCAAAATCACCAGCATTCGCCGCAACACCCATGCACGACGGACAAACACCCCAGACCTAGAAACTTACTTGTCTGGCAGCTCAATCTTGACTTCTAGAACTTCAAGATTGTCCTGTCGTTCCAGATTGACACGGACGTCATCTGGGTTGATGGAGACGTACTTGGCAATGACAGCCATCAGCTCTTTTTGCAGAGCAGGGAGGTAGTCTGGCTGGTTGTTGCTACGCCCCGTGCGCTCCCGCGCCAAAATAATCTGCAGCCGCTCCTTGGCGACCGACGCGGTCTTCTTCTTTTCACCCAAAAACAGGGACAGCAAGGACATTGAACTTACCTCCCAAAAATGCGTTTGAAGAAACCAGGCTTCTGCGCATCGGTAAAGCGCATAGGCTTGTCTTCACCCAAAAAGCGTGCCACCACATCCTTGTAGGCTTCGGACACATCGGTCTGGCTCAGGTTGATCGCAGGGGTGCCCTGGTTGGAGGCCTGCAGCACTGACTCCGACTCGGGAATCACGCCGATCAGCGGAATGCGCAGAATGTCCTGGATGTCTTCCAGCGACAGCATCTGGCCGTCCTGCACCCGGTTGGGGTTGTAGCGCGTGATCAGCAGGTGTTCCTTGATGGGATCGCCACCATCGACGGCACGCTTGGTCTTGGAGCTGAGCATGCCCAGGATGCGGTCCGAGTCACGCACGGACGACACCTCGGGGTTGGTGACCACCAAAGCCTCATCGGCAAAGTGCATGGCCATCAGCGCGCCGCTCTCGATACCGGCGGGCGAGTCGCAGACGATGTAGTCAAAGTCCATCGCCGCCAGGTCCTTGAGGATCTTCTCGACCCCGTCCTGCGTCAGCGCATCCTTGTCGCGCGTTTGCGAAGCGGCCAGGATGTAGAGGTTTTCCAGTTGCTTGTCCTTGATCAGCGCCTGGTTGAGGTTGGCCTCACCCTGGATCACATTGATCAGGTCATAGACCACACGGCGCTCGCAGCCCATGATCAGGTCCAGATTGCGCAGGCCGACGTCAAAGTCGATCACCGCAGTTTTGTGGCCGCTCAGTGCCAGTCCGGCCGCAAAGCTTGCACTGGTGGTAGTTTTTCCAACTCCGCCCTTGCCGGAAGTTACAACGACGATTTTTGCCATCTTTCGATCCGATCCCTTTACGTCCTCAAATGTCCAAAGCCCTGTGCGGGCCGTCCCTTGGCGCCTGTCACAGCGGCTCGATCAACAGTTTCTCACCTTCAAGCCGCACCACCGCCGCCTTGCCCGACAGCTCGGCGGGCCAATCCGACTCGACCGTGCGGTAGATGCCGGCGATCGAGACGAGCTGCGGCTCAAAACAGGTGCAATAAATACGTGCGCTCTTGTCCCCACGGGCGCCAGCCACGGCCCGGCCACGCAGGGGCCCGTAGACATGGACGTTGCCATCGGCAATCACCTCGGCGCCAAAGCTGACGATGGCGTTGACGATCACATCGCTGCCCGAGGCATAGACCTGCTGGCCCGAACGCATGGGTTTGTCGACCCGCAAGGTCGCCTTGGCCGGCAGCTGCACTTCCTTGATGACCTCGACTTCGACCTCGCGCACTTCCGGCTCGGCCGCCTTGCGCGCGGGCGGTGCCTCAGGCGCAGCAATCAGGCCGGCCGCGTAGGCGCTGGCCATCTGCGCCTCGCTGCCGCCGCGCACCGCCACCGGCGTGGTGCGGTATTGGCGCAGCAAGGCCACCAGGGCGGCAAAGTCGATGTCCTCGTCGGCCTCGCGCAGCTGCGCCAGATCGACCAGCACCGGGTCATGGTCGAAAAAGGCGGAATCGCTGCCAAAACGCTCGGCAAACTCCAGCGCCAACTGCTCCAGGTCAGCCGAACGCAGAGCGAACGCAACCACCGGCAACTGGGCGCTTTTCATATCGAAACCGCTGCGCTGGGTCGTTTCACCTGACATGGTTATAAGCCGATCTAGTTACTGGACATGAATCGGCAAAGTGTAACCTGCCTGACGTGAATCGCCGCGGCCGGTCTGCCGTTTTGCCCGGATTGACAACACTCTTTTACCAATGAAGCCGCGCTTACGGGCGGATACAGAGTGCCATGAAAAAGGGCGCTTGCGCGCCCTGGAAGAATGCCACAACCCATCAGGGCTTGAGCTGGAAACCGCAGTGTCCGCAGAAGACATCGTCGGCCGCCACCACTTCAAAGCAGCTGCGGCAGCGCAGCAAGGGCTCGGAGGCCACCGGTGCCGCTGGCGCTGCCGTGGGCGGCAAGGCCGATGCGGCTGCAGCGCCAACGACTGCTGCAGCGCCCAGGCCGGCTGCCGGCGCTGGCGCCACCGGCGGCTGTACGGGCGCAGGAGGCACCACGGGAGCCGGGGCTACAGGTGCCGGTGCCACAGGGGCTGGCGGCACGGGAGCAGGCGGGACCGGAGCCACGGGCGCTGGGGGCGGCACCGGCACAGGGGCAGGTGCCGGAGCGACCACCGGTGGCGGTGCAGGCACCGACGCCACTGGGGGCACGGGAGCCACGGGGGCGACCGGCGCTGGCGCCGGTGCAAAGATGTCGTTCAGCGGCGCTACCGGTGCGGCAGGCGTTGCAGGCGTCACCGGGGCTACAGGCGCTGCCGGGGCACGCGCTGCAGTCCCTTGGTGGCCATGGCCGTCCATATGGGTGGCGTGGCGCACCTTGTCGGCGGCTTCACGGGCCATGCCCTGGGCCTGGCGGGCCTTTTCGCGGGCCAGGTCAATGCCGGCCTGCAGGCTCTCTTCGGTGCCTTGCTCATCGAGGCCATCGGTGACCATCAGGTAGATGATGTTCACGCCCATGATCATCACCTGCATGGTCAGCGCCATCAGCACGGCAAACAGGATCACGGTCGACAGCGTGCCGGCCATCATGTGGCCGCTGCTGGCCATCGCGCCAAAGGCGGCAGAGTTGCCCATGCCACCCATCGAGGCCATCATGCTCGGGCCAATCACGCCGCTGGCAATGGCCGTCATGTAGGCAAAACCGGGGATAAAGCCGGTGAACACCACCAAGGTGATGACGGTGATGACGATGTAGAGCGCCAGCAGCATCAGCACCAGCGGCACCAGGCGCGTACGCACCACCGCCAGCACCAGCGATACCGCGCGGCGCAGCGAGCGGCCATCCCAGATGGCGGGCGCCAGCAGGGGCGCGGCCACCCAGTACAGCGCAATGAAGAACACCGAGGCGGCGATCACCATCACCGGGTGGGCAAAGAACAGCAGGATCGGCCCGATGAAGGGGATCTTGCAGACGAAGTAGACAATGGCCGCCACCAGGCACAGGCCCAGCACCACGGCAAGCACCAGCAGCCCAAACATGATGAAGCGCGGCACACACAGCAGGCCGGCCCGGATGGCGGCCGACATGCTGCGCTGCTCCACATCCTTGGCCTTGTCCTGCAGCAGGATGCCCACGGCCGACATGCCGGCAGAGAACACCACCGAGGCAATGATCAGGAACAGCAGCGCCAGCAGCATGCTGCCCGCGCGGGTGGCCAGCATCTGGCCGCCCACCATCACCAGGCCGCCGGCCAGCCAGGTCAGAAACGACAGGCCGAGCACGCGCCATTGGGTCAGCCCCTCGGCCGCTCGCATCAGTTGGCCAAAGTCAATGGACTTCAGCATCGATTTGGGAGAAGACATCTGCGATTCCTTCGTCGTGGTTACCGTGTAGATGTGCCACCGCCCCCGCAGGGGCGCGCATGGCAGCTAAGGGGTGCGCGCCGCGTGCTCAGTCGATGCGGCTGGGCCAGGGTTTGGCCTGGATCACAAAGTGCTCGATACCGGGCGGCACATTCTTGTCGGCCGATTTCTTGACCTCGACCGGGTTGCCGGCCTCGGTGGGCGCGGTGCCGGAATTGGTGTTCACCTTCTTGGCGCGCAGATCACGCGGCGAGACGGTCACAAAGATCGTGGCGCCGCCACGGTTGTCGGCCATCATCGTGGCGATGTCCTTGATGGCAACCATCGCATCCTTGTGCTCCTGGCGCGACTTGGCGGCCCAGGGCAGATCCAGCGACACCGAATCGAGCACCGGCATGCCACGCGTGGCAGGCGACTGGCTGGAGCTGAAGACCTGCTCGGTGGAGGTGGTCTTGCTGCCCGAGATGCGCTGCTTGACCGGCAGCGCCGACATGGCCTCGACCGCGCGAACGCGCAGGGCCTCGGCCTCATCGATCTCGCCCTTCATCTTCTGCTCCCAGGTCACCAGCGCTGGGGGCACAGCCGGCTCACGGCAGCCGGGGGGCGATGCGATACCGCATTCGACCTGCACCGGCACGGCCGGCGCGGGAGCGGGTGCGGGTTCTGGAGGTGGGGCAGCACAGCCCGCCAGCGCGAGCACCGACACCAGGGCGGACATTTTCATCAACAGCTTCACAATGCTCTCCTTCAATTCAGCAAATCATCCAAGGTCTGTTTACGCACCGGCTTGCGCACCGCCGCCGGGCGGGCGGGTGCGGCTGCTGGGGCGGGCGCTTCTTCCACAGCCACAGCTGCGGCAACGGCATCTTCAGCGGCGGCCGGGGTGACCAGCGTTTCATTCGGGGCCAGGGCGGCATCGGTCGCGACCATCGCAGGTGCTGCGGCTTCCAGCGGCACGGCTGCGGCGTCTGCCTCTACCGGAGCTGCAACATCTGCGGGGGCGGAGACGCTGGGCGCCGCCACCGTGCCCGTTGCCGCGCGGCCTTGCTGGCTCTTCCACCACCAGGCGCCGCCACCGGCCAAGACCACCACGCCCAGCAGCGCCAGCACAATGCGCAAGCCCCCGCCGCTTTGGGGCACAGGGGCTTCGGGCATGGGGTTGCGCGCTTGGGCGCTGGCACGTGGGCGCAGGCTGGGGTCGGGGGTGGCTGGCGGGGCACGCTTGGCAGCAGCATCGGTCTCCCACAGCGGCGCCTCGGGCTCGCGCAACGCGGGGGCGGGCACGGCTGCGGCCGAGCTGCCTGCCGCGCCGCCAATCACCATCGCAGCGCTGGTCTGGATGCGCTCACCGGGCAAGCTGGATGGGGGGCCGGAGCTGTCCTGCACATTGCCAAAGACCAGGATGGCCTTCTCCTCGGCCACGCTCAGCGGTACATCCCAGTCCGGGGCCGTGTCCTGAAAGCCGGGTGTCTCTTCGAAGCGGCAGCCGCATTGCTTGCAAAACAGCGCCTGGCCCTTGCACAGCGCGCCGCAATCGGGGCAGGTGGCATAGGCCGCCACTGGCGCGGCTGGCACCGCACGGGCGCTGGCCAGGTCCTCAGCGGTCGGCGCGGTCTGAACTTTGCAGCCGCATTTTCGACAGAATTTGGCGCCGGCGGCCAATGCCTCGCCACATTGCACACAGTTCATAGAATCCCTCTCCCTAAACAACAAGTTGCTGCAGGCAGTTGTTGTATTTGTTCTCAATATGATTGCGATTATCTATTGGATTAGCTCGTCAGGCCAGTGCTATGGCGCCACACCTGGTGTACCGGCCTTCGCGCCCGGGGCCCTGCAGTCTCCGCATCGGTCCTGGTTAGAGAGTTTCCCTCTCTCTACAAGGATTGACAAATTCACTATGATGCAGCACCTTTTCTCTTGCGCGCCTGCAACTGCCCCTCCCGGTGCAGCCCTGCCTGCGGCCTGCCCAAACCATGTCTGATTCCTTCCTTCCCCGCTGGCGTGAAGTGCGCCCGGGCGCTGACGATGTCGTCGCGCCCGATGAGCGCCTGCCCTGGCCACAAACCTCGATCATGGGGGTGCAGCATGTCATCGCCATGTTTGGCTCGACCATTCTGGCGCCCATTCTGATGGGTTTTGATCCAAATGTCGCCATTTTGATGAGTGGTGTCGGCACCTTGATCTTCTTTTTGATCACCGGCGGGCGCGTGCCCAGCTACCTGGGATCGAGCTTTGCCTTCATCGGCGTGGTGATTGCCGCCACCGGCTATGCCGGCTCGGGGCCCAATGCCAATATCGGCATGGCGCTGGGCGGCATCATTGCCTGCGGCCTGCTCTACACCTTGATCGGCTTTATCGTGCAGGCGGTGGGCACGGGCTGGATCGAGCGCTTCATGCCCCCGGTGGTGACCGGCGCTATCGTGGCCGTGATCGGCCTGAACTTGGCCACTGTCCCGATCAAGAACATGGCCAGCAACAACTTCGAGAGCTGGATGCAGGCGATGACCTTTGTCTGCGTCGGCATGGTGGCCGTGCTGGCACGCGGCATGGTGCAGCGCCTGCTGATCCTGGTGGGCCTGATTGCCGCGGCCATCATCTACGCCATCCTGACCAATGGCATGGGCCTGGGCAAGCCGGTGGATCTGTCGGGCCTGGCCTCGGCCGCCTGGATTGGTATGCCCAATTTCTCGGCACCGCAGTTCAGCCCCCAAGCCATGGTGCTGATCGCCCCGATCGTGATCATCCTGGTGGCCGAGAACCTGGGCCACATCAAGGCCGTGACGGCCATGACCGGCCGCAACCTGGACCAGTACATGGGCCGGGCCTTCATCGGCGACGGCGTGGCGACCATGGTCAGCGGCGGCGTAGGCGGCACGGGCGTGACCACCTATGCCGAAAACATCGGCGTGATGGCGGCGACCCGCATCTACTCGACCGCCGTGTTCATGGTGGCCGGCCTGATTGCCCTGCTGCTGGGCTTTTCGCCCAAGTTCGGCGCACTGATCCAGGCGATCCCGCTGCCCGTCATGGGCGGCGTGTCCATCGTGGTGTTTGGCCTGATTGCCGTGGCCGGCGCCAAGATCTGGGTGGAAAACAAGGTGGACTTCTCGCAGAACAAGAACCTGATCGTGGCCGCCATCACCCTGATCATCGGTACCGGTGACTTCACCCTGAAGTTCGGCAGCTTTGCGCTGGGCGGCATCGGGACCGCGACCTTCGGCGCCATCATTCTCTACCAACTGCTCAACCGCCGCGACAAGCGCTGAGCAGCACCTTAACCCTCCCCAAGCCCGGTTGTCCCGGGCTTTTTTTATGCGCTAAATTGTTGCAGTGCAACAATAAATTGCCGCCGCAGTAGCACTTATCCACAATCGGGTATTCCCGGATTCTCAATGGTTTCGGATGCAACGACTGCTAAGATTTGCCCGCCTCGCCGCCCGGCCTATGCCGCCGGGCTGCATCTGTAGACAATAACGAAAACACCTTCCTGGAGTCTCCCCCCATGTCGTTGAATGACCGTGTGCGCTGCAGCGCGCTGCACTCCCGCATCATGTCCGCCGCCGACGCGGCCGCGCTGATCCCTGCTGGCGCCAATGTGGGCATGAGCGGTTTCACCGGCGCAGGCTACCCCAAGGCCCTGCCCCAGGCGATTGCCAGCCATGCCAAGGCCGAGCATGCCGCAGGCCGGCCCTACAAGATCAATGTCTGGACGGGCGCCTCCACCGCTGCGGAATGCGATGGCGTGCTGGCCGAGGCCGGTGCCATCGACCAGCGCCTGCCTTTCAACACCGACCCGATCGCGCGCAAGTCCATCAATGCCGGTGACATCAACTTCATCGACATGCACCTGTCCCACGTCGCCCAGCACGCCTGGTTCGGCTTTCTGGGCCATATGCATGTCGCGGTGATCGAGGTGCTGGGCATCACTGCCGATGGCCTGCTGATCCCGTCGACCGCGGTGGGCAACAACAAGACCTGGCTGGAGATTGCCGACAAGGTGATCTTGGAGGTGAACACCAAGCCGCCCGCCAAGATGGAAGGCATGCACGACATCTACTACGGCACTGCCATCCCGCCGCGCCGCGTGCCCATCCGCATGACCCATGCCGACGACCGCATTGGCGAGGGCTACCTGAACGTGGACCTGGACAAGGTCGTGGCCGTGGTCGAGACCCACAAGGGCGACCGCGACAATGTGTTTGCCGCGCCGGACGCCAACTCCAACACCATTGCAGCCTCCATCATCGACTTTCTCTCGCACGAGATGAAGATGGGCCGCCTGCCCCAGGAGATGCTGCCGATCCAGTCGGGCGTAGGCAATGTGGCCAATGCGGTGCTGGCCGGCCTGCTCACCGGCCCCTTCGACAACCTGCTGGGCTTTACCGAAGTGCTGCAGGACGGCATGCTGGACCTGCTGCGCAGCGGCAAGATGTCGCGCGCCTCGGCCACCTCCATCTCGCTGTCGGCGGCCGCCTACCGCGATTTCGAGGAGAACATCGACTTCTACCGCGACCGCATCATCCTGCGCCCGCAGGAGATCTCCAACCATCCCGAGCTGGTGCGCCGCCTGGGCGTGATCGCGATGAACTCGATGATCGAGGCCGACATCTACGGCAACATCAACTCCACCCATGTGATGGGATCGAGCATGATGAACGGCATTGGCGGCAGCGGCGACTTTGCGCGCAACGGCTACCTGTCCTTCTTCGTCACGCCCTCGGTGGCCAAGAACGGCCATATCTCCTGCATCGTGCCCATGTGCTCGCATGTGGACCACACCGAGCACGACACGCAGATCATCGTCACCGAGCAGGGCCTGGCCGATCTGCGCGGCCTCTCGCCCAAGCAGCGTGCCAAAGTCATCATCGAGCGCTGCGCGCACCCGGACTTCCGCCCCATGCTGCAGGACTATGTGGACCGCGCGATGCAGCAGTCAGCCGGCTTGCACACGCCGCACATCCTGACCGAGGCGCTGTCCTGGCACCAGCGCTATCTGGATACCGGTTCGATGAAAACGGCGTAAGCCAACCCCCTCCGGTTTTACCCTTAGGCCCCGCCAGCGCTCGCTGTGCGGGGCTTTTTGCATCTGTCTCCGACGCACCAGCGGCAGCGGGCGCTGCAGCGCACAATAGCGGCGGCCCGTGGTAGCAACCCTGGGCAAAAATAGCATCTGCTTAAGATAGGTCTGCATTAACAGCTATCAAAAGCGAAGCACCTCAACCGCACGTCCTATCCATAACAGCATCGGAGACAAACATGGACACCCTGGAACAGCGCACCATCTCCAAGATCAGCTGGCGGCTCTTGCCGCTGCTCATGGTCTGCTACTTCATCGCCTACCTCGACCGCGTCAATATCGGCTTTGCCGGGGCCAGCATGTCCAAGGACCTGGGCTTCTCGGCAGCCGTATTCGGCAGCGCGGCCGGTATCTTCTTCCTCTCCTACTTTCTCTGTGAAGTGCCCAGCAATCTGGCGCTGGAGAAGTTTGGCGCCCGCAAGTGGATCGCCCGCATCATGTTCAGCTGGGGCGTGCTGTCGGCCGCGCAGGCCTGGGTTGGTGGCGCAACCAGCTTCAACATCGTGCGCTTTCTGCTGGGGATTGCCGAGGCGGGCTTCTTCCCCGGCGTGATCTTCTACATCACCCTGTGGTTCCCGGCCGCCTACCGTGCGCGCATCGTCGGCTGGTTCATGTTCGCCATCCCCATCTCCACGGTGATCGGTGCGCCCATCTCCGGTTTCATCCTCGATATGGACGGCATGGGCGGCATGCATGGCTGGCAATGGCTGTTCATCCTGGAAGCGCTGCCAGCGATCTTCCTGACCTTTGTCGTGCTGTTCTACCTGCCCGATGGCCCGCAAGACGCCAAGTGGCTGACCGACGAAGAGCGCGCCTGGCTGGCCAAGACCCTGACGGCCGAGCGCCAGAACCGCGAATCCATCCACAAGATCTCCTGGAAACAGACCCTGCTCAACCCCAAGGTGATCGCGCTGGGCTTTGTCTACATGGGCATCACCGTGCCGCTCTACGGCCTGGGCTTCTTCCTGCCGCAGATCATCAAGGGCTTTGGTGGCCTGTCCAATGTGCAGGTCGGTTTCATCAACGCCTTCCCCTATCTGGTCGGCGCCATTGCGATGATCTTCTGGACGCGCGGCTCCGACCGCATGAAAGAGCGCAAGTGGTTTGTGCTGATTCCGCTGGCCTGCATCGTTGCCGGTCTGCTGATTGCCGCCAACACTGCTGCACCGGTGCCCAAGATGGCTGCGGTGACCCTGGCTGCCTTTGGCATCTTCAGCGCACTGCCCACCTTCTGGACCCTGCCTACGGCCTTCCTGAGCGGCACCGCAGCCGCAGCGGGCATCGCCTGGATCAACTCCATCGGCAACCTGGGTGGCTACATCGGCCCGACGATCTTTGGCACGCTGAAGGACAAGATGGGCAACGATGTCTATGCCGTGATGTTCCTGGCATCGCTGGCCGTCGTCGCCTTTGCACTGGTGTTCTTCATGCGCCATGACACCCGCGCCGAAGGCTTTGATGTGAAGGCCCAGGCCCACTAAAGAACGGCCTCTCCCTCCCCCCAAAAACAATGCGCCCGAGGGCGCATTGTTGTTTGCTGCGGTGGATTGCTAAATCTGGAAATCCACGGTGGCGGCCTGCCCGGCCGATGGCCGCAGCTGCGTGCTGTCCTCCTCCGCCGCGCCGCCGCCCTTGCCATGCAAGGCAATGTCTGCGCTGTTCAGCGCGCGGGCGCAGCTGGCGGCAAACAGCAGGATGGCGGACGAGAAGTAGATCCACATCAGCAGCACCACCAGCGAGCCGGCAGCGCCATAGGCCGAGACCACGGCAGCGGTGGACAGATACCAGGCCAGCACCTGCTTGCCGATGGTGAAGAGAAAGGCGCCAATCGCCGCACCGGCAATCAGAAAGCGCAGGCGGGGCTTGGTGCCCGTGCCGATGCGCATCATGCCGACGAACAAGGTGACGGTGATCAGGAAGGACACGGTCTCGTTGATGACGCCCAGCAGCATGCCGGGGGCCTCCACATGCAGCACAGCACCCGCCCAGCGCGTGGTCATGCTCAGCATCGTGGTGATGACCAGCGATATCAGCATCAAAAAGCCCAGCACCAGGATGTAGCCCAACCCCCGCACCCGCTGCACCAGCGAGTACCACCAGGGCGTGCCGCTCTTGTCGACCTTCTCGCCATGGTTCCAAAGCCGCTCCAGCGAGGTCTGCAGCTCCACAAACACCCCGGTGGCGCCCGAGAGCAGCATCACAAAACCAATCGCCGAGGCAATCAGGCCCTGCGACTTGGTCTGCGCACTCGACAGCGCGCCGCGCACCACATCGGCCACCTGCGAGCCCATGATGTCTTCGACCTGGTGGATCAGGTTGCTCTCGATGTAGGACCGATCAAGCCACCAGCCCAGCACCCCTACCAGGAGCAGCAGCAGTGGCGCCAGGCTCAGCATGCCGTAGAAGGACATGGCCGCGCTCATGCGCAAGCCATCGGCTGCCAGCCATTGATCGGCCGCATGGTAGAAGGGGCGGAAAGGATTGAGCTTGCGCTGCACCCGTTGGGCGAGCGTGGAGTCTTGTGTCACCATCGCCCGATTCTGGCATTGAAGGGCGGCCGGCCGGTGTCAGCCATCGGCCATAGCTGGCGCCAGGTCCCAATTCCTGACAATCTGCAGCGCCCCGCCCATGCCGGCCCATCCCTTGCCCCACGCCGCATCAGCGCAGATGGTGCACCTGCTGCAGGCCGTAGACCGGTGTCGCCAGCCCCTCTTGCCGCGCCTTGAGCTGCAGCGCCAGGTACAGCGAATAGTGGCGCGACTGGTGCAGGTTGCCGCCATGGAACCACAGCTGCGGCTGCTGGGTGGGCTTCCACATATTGCGCTGCTCGCCCTCCCAGGGGCCGGGGTCCTTGGTGGTGTCCGATCCCAGGCCCCAGACCTTGCCCACCCTGTCGGCCACCTCCTGGCTGATGAGGTCGGCCACCCAGCCATTCATCGAGCCATAGCCGGTGGCATAGACCACCAGGTCGGCCGGCAGCTCGGTGCCATCGCTCAGAACCACGGCGTTGTCAGTGAGGTGGCTGATGCCCTTGTTCTTGCCCGCCTGCAGCTTGATGCTGCCGTCGATCACCAGGTCGCAGGCACCCACATCGATGTAGTAGCCCGAGGCGCGGCGCAGGTACTTCATGAACAGGCCCGATTCGTCATCGCCAAAGTCCAGCATGAAACCCGCCTCTTCGAGCTGGCGGTAGAACTCGGCATCGCGCTCGCGGATGCGGTCATACAGCGGCACCTGGAAGTCGGCCATGATGCGGTAGGGCAGCGAGGCAAAGATCAGGTCTGCCTTTTTGGTGGTCACGCCGCTGGCCACGGCGCGCTCCGAGTACAGATCACCCAGGCCAATGTCCATCAGCGAATCAGAGCGCACGATGTGCGTGGACGAGCGCTGCACCATGGTCACATCGGCACCATGCTCCCAGAGCGCAGCGCAGATGTCGTGGGCCGAGTTGTTGGCCCCGATCACCACCACCTTCTTGCCGGCATAGGCCTCGGGCCCCGAATGCTGCGACGAGTGCTGCTGCTCGCCCCGGAAGCGCTCCTGGCCCTCGATGCGAGGGATGTTGGCCTTGCCCGACATGCCGGTGGCAAACACCAGCTGCTTGGGGCGCAGCACCATCTTGCGGCCCTCGCGCTCCACCGTCACCTCCCATTCCTGCGCAGCCTCGTCGTAGCGTGCGCCCAGGCATTGGGTGGACGACCAGTAGTTCAGCTCCATCACCCGGGTGTACATCTCCAGCCAATCGCCAATCTTGTCCTTGGGTGCGAACACCGGCCAGTGCTCGGGGAAGGGAATGTAGGGCAGGTGGTCGTACCAGACCGGGTCGTGCAGGCACAGCGATTTGTAGCGGTTGCGCCATTGGTCGCCGGGGCGCGGTTGCCGGTCGATAACGATATGCGACACGCCCAGCTGGCGCAGCCGCGCGCCCAGCGCAATACCGCCCTGGCCACCGCCAATCACCAGCACATAGGGCTGGCGGCTCTCGCCCAGGGTCTCGGCCTCTTCCTGCTGCCGGTCCAGCCAGGTCTTGCGGCCCCGGCGTATGCCGTGCTCGGCGCCCATCGGGCGGCGCAGGCCTTGCGCCTCTTCAAAGCCTTTGAGCTCCTGGATGGTGGTCAGCAAGGTCCAGATGCGGCCATCGCGGATGCGCAGATGGCCCAGGCCCCGCGCATGGCGCGCATCCACCACCAGCCAGGCGCTCAGCACGCCATCGGTCTCCGTCACCTCTTCCTTCGGATCCAGCTGCAGCAGCAAGGGCGCAGCGGCATCCAGCTGCGCGGCCAGCATGTCAGCCACCTGCGCCGGGCCTTCGCAGGTCTTGAGGTTCCAGGTCAGCAGCACCAGGTCGCGCCAGAAGCAGTCTTGGGCAAACAGCTGGCTGGCCGCCGCAAAATCGCGGGCGGCCAGCGCCTGGTTGAGCTGGTCCAGCAGGGCCTGAGCGCGGGCGGCGGGTGTGCCCGCAGCCGTGGGTGTGGCCATCGGGGTGGCAGTAGCGGTGGTCATGGCTTGTCTCCTTTTATCGGCGATATCGCAGCGGCTCTGCGGCCGCAGCGTCAGCGTTTTTGCAAGCCCCATGCCAAGCGGCCATGCTGCACTGCAACCTCCTTGGAGCAGGGCGGCGCGCTGCGGGTTTGCCAGCAGCGGGCTGGCGCGCGCACTGCCGCAGTCGATGCAACACCTGTTGCATGCGCCCTTTTGCACTGCAGCATCTGTTGCGGGTAAGCCTGATTGGCAGCGCCGGGGTGCGGGCACAGAATCAGCCCGGTGATTGCAGGAGACCCGCCATGCCCATCCACAGCTATACCGCCCACGTCCAGGAGCTCGAAGCCTTTGGCATGGGCTACCCGCTGCAAGGGGAGGCACGCGACCGGGCCGTGCTGGGCAGCTGGCGCCGCTGCATCGACCAGCACCGGCTGGACCCGAGCCGCACCAGCGAAGCCCATATCGTGCCCGCCGGCCAGTTGCGCGCGCACCGCGAAGAGTCCGAATCGCTGATCCGCATTGCCCGCAGCGGGCTGGAGCGCCTCTACCAACAGCTCAAGGGGCTGGACTATGTATTGCTGCTGGCCGACCGCCATGGCGTTGCGGTGGATTTTCTGGGCCATGACAGCGATGCCAGCGACCTGCGCAGCGCGGGCCTCTACCTGGGCGCGCAGTGGCGCGAGGATGTCGCCGGCACCTCGGCCGTTGGCACGTGCCTCGCCACCGGCGAGGCGCTGACGGTGCACCAGAGCGACCATTTCGACTTCACCCATACGCGCCTCTCTTGCACCGCCGCGCCCATCTACGATCTGCAAGGCCAGCTCGCAGCGGTGCTGGATCTGTCCCTGCTGCGCTCGCCCGCCGCCCGCGCCAGCCAGCAGATGGCGCTGCACCTGGTCACCGCTGCCGTGCGCCGGGTGGAGCTGGCCAACCTGATGGCCCAATCGGGCAGCGACTGGGTGCTGCGCCTGGCGCAGTCGCCGGATTTTCTGGATGTCGATGCCGATGCGGCCCTCAGCATCGATGCGCGCGGCCGCATCCGCGCAATGACCCATGCCGCCAGCCGCATGCTGGCCTCCATCGCCGGGCTGAACTGGCGCCAGCAACCGCTGCTGACCGGTCAGCCGCTGAGCCGTTTTTTTGACACCGACCTGCAGGCCCTGCCGCAGCTGATGCGCAACCGCCCCGCGCAAGAGCGCATCCTGCGCGCCCGCGATGGCAGCATCTGGTTTGCCCATGCGCTGCCGCCCCAGCCGCGCAGCAGCGCGCAGTCCAGCCCACGCCCCAGCCTGCCCGCGCCGCTGCAGGCGCTCAACACCGGCGATGCCGCCATGGGCCAGGTGCTGCACAAGGCCGCCCGGCTGGCGCCGCAAGACCTGCCCGTGCTGCTGCAGGGCGAGACCGGCAGCGGCAAGGAGTTTCTGGCCCGCGCGCTGCATGCCGCCAGCGGCCGCAGCGGTGCCTTTGTCGCCATCAACTGCGCCGCCATCCCCGAGGCACTGCTGGAGAGCGAACTGTTTGGCTACCTGCCCGGCACCTGGACAGGCGGCGCGCACAAAGGCCGCGCCGGCCTGGTCGAGGCCGCACACCAGGGCAGCCTCTTCCTCGATGAAATCGGCGACATGCCGCTGGCCCTGCAGGCCAAGCTGCTGCGCGTGCTGTCCGAATCGGAGATCACACCCTTGGGCGCGCGTGCGCCGCAAAAGGTCGATATCCGGGTCATCTCCGCATCGCACCGGCCGCTGGCCGAGCTGGTGCACAGCGGCCAGTTCCGCGCCGACCTGCTCTACCGCCTGAACGCCGCCGAGCTGCAGCTGCCCGCCTTGAGCGAGCGCAACGACCTGCTGGCCCTGGCCGAGCACATGCTCGCCGCCATGGGCTGCAGCCTGCGCATGAGCGGGCCCGCACAGGCCGCCCTGCGCGCCCACCACTGGCCCGGCAATCTGCGCGAGCTGCACAATGCGCTGCGCTATGCCGCCGCGCTGGCCGAGCAACAGATCGACCTGGAACACCTGCCCGATGCGCTGCAGCGCAGCCCGGCTGTGGCGCAGGGGCAGGACGCGGTTGGCGATGCAGCCTTGGCAGGCGCCACATGCGACGGCAATGCCATGCATGCCGCCACGCTGGAACAGGTACTCGCCCAATGCCAGGGCAATGTCTCCGAAGCCGCCCGCCTGCTGGGCGTAAACCGCTCGACCATCCACCGCCGCATCCAGCGCCAGCAGCTCAGCCGGGTGTTTGCCAGGCAGGAAGGCGAGCAGCGCTAGGCCCTTGCACCACGCCATGCGGCACCTGGGCATGGGCTGCAAGAACCCCCGTAGTGACCAGCGCCTGCGCGACCTCGGTTAGGCTGGTGCCACTACCACCCTATCGCGTTGCTTGCCCATGCCCCGACACCGCTTTAATGTCTTTGGCCGCATCCTCGATCTGGAGCCCTGCCCTAGCGGCTGGCGCTGCTATGCCGTCGGGCAGGATGGCAAACGCGCTCCCGTCCAACTGGCGGTGCCTGCCGACCTGCCTGCCAGCGATTTGGGTCAGTACCTCTACGATATCTACCATGAGCTGGCGACGGGCAGCCAGGGGGATGTGACGGAGATTTCTGCTCCAGGGGTGGGTGATGCGGACAGCCCATCCCGGAACCCCTAGCCCAACAAAAAAGCCGCACAACCCAAAGGCTGTGCGGCTCTTGGCCACCGTCAAAAAGACGGCTTAGTCGATACGCGCAATCACTGCACCGGCAGCCTGGTAGCTGCCGGCTTCCACCTTCAGGCTGATGCGGCCAGCGCGCGGGGCGTTGATCTGCATTTCCATCTTCATGGCTTCCATCACGGCGATCAGCTCGCCCTCTTGCACGGTGGCGCCGTCAGCGACCTTCCAGGTCGTGAGGGTGCCGGCGGAGGCGGCGGTCACGGCCTTCTCGTCCACGGCTGCTTCCACGGGCGCTGGGGCAGCGCCGGGGGCCGACAGGCCGGACAGCAGAGAGGCGGGCAGGCCGAGCATCACGCGGCGGCCGTCGAGCTCGATGGCGACGCGTTGCAGGCCAGCGGTGGCGGCAGGCTGGGGGCGGGTTTCGGGCTGGGCATCCCATTGGGGCATCAGCTCGGTTTCGATCCAGCGGGTGTGCACGCCAAAGTGCTGGCCGTTGATGAAGTCGGCATGCGCCATCACGGCTTCATGGAAAGGCAGCACGGTCGGCACGCCTTCGATCTTGAACTCCTTGAGCGCGCGGCGTGCGCGTTGCACGGCCACTTCGCGGGTGGGGCCCCAGACGATCAGCTTGGCCAGCATGGAATCGAACTGGCCCGCCACTTGCGATCCGGATTCCACACCGCTGTCGACGCGCACGCCAGGGCCCGATGGGGCCTCGAAGCGGGTCACCAGACCGGGGGCGGGCAGGAAGCCACGGCCCACGTCTTCGGCGTTGATGCGGAACTCAAAGGCATGGCCGTGGGGTGCTGGCACCGTGGTGTCGGCCAGCACTTCGCCTTCGGCCACGCGGAACTGCAGGCGCACCAGGTCGGTACCGGTGGTCTCTTCGGTCACAGGGTGCTCCACCTGCAAGCGGGTGTTGACTTCCAGGAACGAGATGGCGCCGCCTTGGCTCAGCAGGTATTCCACCGTGCCGGCGCCCACATAGCCAGCGGCCTGGCAGATCTCGCGGGCCGATTGGTGGATGCGCTCGCGCTGCGCATCGGTCAGGAAAGGCGCTGGTGCCTCTTCAACCAGCTTCTGGTTGCGGCGCTGCAAGGAGCAGTCACGCGTGCCCAGCACCCGCACATTGCCGTGCTGGTCGGCCATCACCTGGGCTTCGATGTGGCGGGGCTTGTCCAGGAACTGCTCGACAAAGCACTCGCCACGGCCAAAGGCGGTCACCGCCTCGCGCACCGCTGCGCCATACAGCTCGTCGATGTCCTCGGCCTTCCAGATCACCTTGATGCCACGGCCACCACCGCCGAACGCGGCCTTGACCGCAATCGGCAAACCATGGTCACGTGCAAAGGCATGCACCTCGGAGACATCCTTGACCGGCTCGGGCGTGCCTGCCACCAGCGGGGCACCCACGCTCAGCGCCAGCTTACGCGCCTGCACCTTGTCGCCCAGTTGCTCGATGGCCGAAGGCGGTGGGCCCACCCAGGTCAGGCCGGCACCGATCACAGCGCGGGCAAAGGCGGCGTTTTCGGACAGGAAACCGTAGCCTGGGTGCACCGCATCTGCGCCGCTCTTTTGCGCCACTGCAATCAGCTTGGCGATGTCCAGATAGGTCTCTGCCGGGCGCTGGCCTTCGAGCGCATAGGCCTCATCGGCCATGCGCACATGCAGGGCGTCAATATCGGCATCGGCATACACCGCCACGCTCTTCAGACCGTGGTCCGTGCAGGCACGGATGATTCGGACGGCGATCTCGCCACGGTTTGCAATCAATACTTTTTTCATGGCTGAGAAGACTCCAGACAACCAAAACACGACAGAGAAGTGAGATTGCCGCAGCGTGTTTCACGGCCTTTTGCAATCAACACTTCGCTCATAGCTATATCCATTCAAGAACGGGGCGCGCACGCCCTGTTCAACACTCAGCCCACCAGGTCCGCAAAGGGCGCCAGGGGGCGGAATTGCAGCCAGCCACCGACGGGCACTTGCGCGGCCAGGTCGAGGTGGTAGGAGGCAATGCAGGCGATGACCGGGTAACCGCCGGTCAAGGGGTGGTCGGCCAGGAACAGCACGGGCTGGCCGCTGGCGGGCACCTGGATGGCGCCCAGGGCCGTGCCTTCGCTGGGCAGCTCCTGGGTTTGGCTGCGCACCAGGGCCTCTTCACCGGCCAGGCGCAAGCCCACGCGGTTGGACTGGGGGGTGACCTGCCAGCGCTGTGCGGCAAACAGGGCCACGGCCTCGGGGGTGAACCAGTCGGTGCGCGGGCCCATGACGACATCGAGCACGACCGTCTCACCGGCCTTGGGCAGTGCAGGTGGGGTGTGATCGGGGGCTTCCACCGCAGCGGCATCGCGCGCATCGCCCACGGCCAGGGTCTGGCCGGTGGTCAATGCGGCAGGGCCGATGCGGGCCAAGGTGTCGGTGCTGGTGCTGCCCAGCACGGGCTCCACCAACCAGCCGCCGCGCACCGCCACATAGCTGCGCACGCCGCTGTCGGGCTCGCCCAGCTGGATGACATCGCGATCGTTCAAGGCAATGGCCGCATTGCGTTCAGCCTGCCAGGCAGCGCCGCTGGCGCTGCGCACAGTCAGGGGGCCGGTGGCGCCAGTGACGGCCACCACGGTGGCGCCCAGGCTTTGCAGTTGCAGGCCTGCGGCAACCGATTCCAGCACCGATTGGCGCGCGTCGTTGCCCACCAGGCGGTTGGCACGGCGCATGGCACCCTGGTCCAGCGCACCGGCAGCCGATACGCCCTGGCCCGCCTGGCCGGCACGGCCAGCATCCTGCACCAGGGTTTGCAAGCCGGTGGCACGCACACGCATGCCTGCACCCGTATGTTCGGCTGCTGCGGGGGCCTGGGCTTGCGCGGCAGATTGCTGCTTCAGCAAGGCCTGGCCAGCCGCAGTGCTGGCATCGACAAAACGCACCAGCATGCCCGGCTGCAGCAAGGCAGGCGGGTTGCGCAGCAGGTCCCACATGGGCACCTCGGTGCGGCCCAGCAGCTGCCAGCCGCCGGGGGTGTCATTGGGGTAGACGGCACTGAAGGTGCCGGCAATGGCGACCGAGCCCGCAGGCACCTTGGTGCGCGGCGTGCTGCGGCGCGGCACGTTCAGGCTCGGGTCGCCACCGGTCAGGTAGGCAAAGCCGGGCGCAAAGCCGCAAAAGGCCACGCTGTAATCGCTACCGCTGTGGCGGCGAATCAGCTCGGGCACATCAATGCCCAGGATCTGCGCCACATCGGCCAGGTCCTCGCCGTCGTAATGCACGGCAATCTCGACGCGCTGGCCGGCGCTGCGGGCCTGGCGGCCCAGGCGCAGTGCGGCCATATGGCGCTGCAGGTCGGCAGCGCTGGTCTGCCAGCGGTCGAAGGAGATCAGGATGGTGCGCGCAGCGGGCACCAGCTCCTGCACGCCAGCGGGCAGCTCGGCCTGCAGTGCAGCCAGCAGGTCCAAGGTGTGCTCCAGGTCCTGCAGTTCCACCAGCATGCTCTGGTCGCTCACGGGCAGAAAGCGCATCGTGCGTTCGTCACTCATGCGCCAGCCTTGTCCATGAAGGAGCGGATCTGCACGCCGGCCGCCTGCAGGTGCTCGCGCACCGCCTTGGCCATGGCCACCGCACCGGGGCTGTCGCCATGCACGCAGATGGAATCGGCCTGCACCTCGACCACGGAGCCATCATTGGCCTGCACCGTGCCTTGCTGCACCAGCTGCAGCATGCGCTTGGCAACCATCTCAGGGTCGTGCAGCACAGCGCCTGGCTCGCGGCGCGATACCAAGGTGCCTTGCGGGGTGTAGCCACGGTCGGCAAAGGCCTCGGCGATCACCGTCAGGCCCGCTTCACGCGCCCACTGCATCAGCGGCGAGCCGGCCAGCACCACCAGCGCCAGCTGGCCGCCCACGGCCTGCATGGCCTCGATCACGGCTGCGGCCTGGCGGCGGTCCTGCGCAATGGTGTTGTACAGCGCGCCATGGGGTTTGACATAGCGCACCGTGGTGCCTGCCGCAGCGGCCAGGCCTTGCAGCGCGCCAATCTGGTAGATCACATCGCTCACCAGGTCGGCATGGGCCACATCCATGTTGCGGCGGCCAAAACCGACCAGGTCGCGGTAGGCCACATGGGCACCGACCACGACGTTGTTGGCTTTGGCTTTTTTCAAGGTATCGAGAATGCCTGCCGGATCGCCTGCATGAAAACCGCAGGCCACATTGGCGCTGCTGACGATGGACAGCATGGACGCATCGTCGCCCATGGTCCATGCACCCAGGCTCTCGCCCAGATCGCTGTTCAAATCCATGGTGAGGGACATGGTGCTACCTTTCTTATGAATTTCAGTGGAGTTGGCCTGCGCTCAGCTGCAGATCCTGCTGTTCTGGATCATGCCGCAGCACGGCCGCAATCAGCGCTTCAATACCCTTGCACTGCGTCTCCACCGCCATGCTCGGGGCGCCTGGCAGCGCCGCTGCCATCTCGGGCAGGTAGGGCACATGCACAAAGCCGCCACGCGTCTGGGCCCAAGCGGGCACGGTGTTCAGGCGGTGCATCAGGCCGTAGAAGACATGGTTGCAGACAAAGGTGCCGGCGGTGTTGCTCACCTCGGCGGGCACACCGGCTGCGCGCATCGCAGCCACGGCCTGCTTGATGGGCAGGCGCGCAAAATAGGCCGCTGGACCATCGGTGGCCACCGCCACATCGATGGGTTGCTGGCCGGCGTTGTCGGCGATGCGGGCATCATCGACATTGATGGCCACGCGCTCGATCGACAAGGCCGTGCGGCCGCCGGCCAGGCCCAGCGCAATCACCAGGCTGGGCTGGTGCTGCTGCAGGGCTGCCTCCAGCGCCTCCAGCGCTTTGCCAAACACACAGGGCAGCTGCACGCCAACAATGCGCGCACCGTCGATGGTCTTGCCATCGAGCCTGCGGGCCACTTCCCACGCGGGGTTGAGGGGGGCTTTGTCAAAGGGCTCAAAGCCCAGCACCAGTACGGTTGAGTCAGTCATGCAGAAGTCCTGTTATTGCGGCGATCAGTGGTTCATCAAGAAGTACAGCAAGAACACATTGCAGACCAGGATGCCCAGCGCGGTCGGAATCTGCGCCTTGATCACCGCATTGCGGTCCGGTAGCTCAAGAAGCGCCGCCGGCACGATGTTGAAGTTGGCCGCCATCGGGGTCAGCAAGGTGCCGCAATAGCCCGAGAGCATGCCCACCGCTGCCATGATGGCTGGATCACCGTGGTACACATTGATCAGCACGGGCACGCCCACGCCGCCCGTCATCACCGGGAAAGCCGCAAAGCCATTGCCCATGATGACGGTGAACAGCGCCATACCGACCACGTAGACCACCACAGCCACAAAGCGCAGGTCCATGTTGATGTAGGTGGTGGTCACATGGGCCACGGCCTTGCCAACGCCAGCATCGGAGAACACCAGACCCAGCATGCCCAGCATCTGCGGCAGCACCATGGCCCAGCCCATCGCATCGACCAGGCGGCGCGATTCGCGCAGCGATTGCACCGGCGATTCGCGGGTCATCTTGCAGGCCATGGCCGCACCGATGATGCAGCCCAGTGCCAGGCTCACCAGCGTGGCGTTCTTGGGGTCGATCAGGAAGTTGCCGCCGATCTTGAAGTCCTTGAGCAGCACGCTGCCGATCACGGTGACCACAGGGATCGCCAGCGCCGGCACAAACAGCTTGTTCTTCAGGCGCAGAGCGCTTTCCTTGTTCTCGGCATCGCTGCGCACTTGCGGCTTGCCGCCGCCTACGCCCTTGACCAGCACGATCAGCGCCAGCACGATCACGCCAGCACCCACCACTTCAGGCGGCATCTTGTCGCCCAGCAGGAACATGACCGCATACAGGCCCCAGAACAGGCCGGTGGTCCAGCGCTTGGGGTTGCTGGCATCGAGCAGATTGAAGACGGCCACAGCCGCCATGACCAGACCGGCCAGCCAATAGACTTGGGTGATGCTGAAAATCATGCTGCACCTCCTTCGCGGGTGGTAGAAGCGGCAGATGGCGCGTTAGCCATTTCCTTGGCGATGTACTGGTCCAGACGGCGCAGGCGGTAGGCATGGATCAGGAACGCGCAGATGGCGGTCGGGATGCCCCATACGGCCACATGGATCGGCTCGACGTCAACACCGGCTTCATGCAGGAAGGTGGTCATCAGCACAATCGCGCCGAAGGCCACAAAAATATCTTCGCCGAAGAACAGGCCGACGTTGTCGGTCGCGGCGCTGAAAGCGCGCAGGCGGTAACGCAGTGCTTCGGGCAGCTTGCCGTAGCGGGTCTCGGTCGCGCCTTCAGCCATAGGAGCCAGCAGCGGACGCACCATCTGGGGGTGGCCACCCAGGCTGGTCAGGCCGATGGCGGCGGTCAATTGACGCGCGCCCAGGTAGACGATCAGCAGACGGCCCGTGGTGGCCGACTTGATGTGGCCGATCCAGTTTTGCGCATGTTGGCGCAGGCCATGGCGCTCGAGCAGACCGATCACGGCCAGCGGCAGCACCAGGATGAGCGGCAGATTACGGGTTTTGACAAAACCCGTGCCCAGCTCGGCCAGCACTTTCTGGACCGGGAAGCCCGCCAGCGCAGCGGTGACGATCGCCGTCACCACCACCACCACAAAGGGATTGAAACGCAGGACGAATCCCACGATGATTACGGCCACCCCGAGGAGGGGCCAGAGGTTGACGATTGAGCTGTCCATGACAATACAAGGTTTGTTATAGGCACGGTTCCCAAGAACTGGGTACCGCATAGTTTTTGTTCAACAACTCATCAATTTCACCAATGGTAAATTTGAGTTTGTTGAACAATACAAAAGTTTAGCCAAACAAAAAACCCTTGATCATCGGGAAAACCCGTATACATCTGCTTTCAAATGGCCATGTAGGCGAAATTCTCGTCTTTGTGGCGAAGAAAATCGCCAGATTGACCGATTCAAGGGGCTGGGGGCAATGCGCTGGGCCTGGCTACAGGCCACGGCTATCATGTGTATCAATCTCTGACTACCTGCGATCGCCATGAATGTTGCACTGCCTACTCTCTCGCTCAACGACCGCGTGGCCGAGCAGATCCGCGACCGCATCGTGCGTGGCGAATTCCAGCCCGGATCGCGCCTGTCCGAGGTGGCCCTGAGCGAAAGCCTGGAGATCTCGCGCAACACCTTGCGCGAGGTGTTCCGCCTGCTGACCAAGGAAGGGCTGCTGCGCCATCTGCCCAACCGGGGCGTGTTTGTCGCCATCCCCTCGATGGCCTCCATCATGGATATCTACCGCGTGCGCCGCATGATCGAGTGCCAGGCGCTGCAGCAGGCCATTCCGCAGCACCCGGCACGCAAGGAGATGCGCGAAGCCGTCGCCGCGCAAAAGCAGCTGCGCGAGGCCGGCCGCTGGGTGGAGGTGGGCACCGGCAATATGCGCTTTCACAAAGGCGTTGTGGCGCTGGCCGACAGCGAGCGGCTCAACACCATGTTCTCGCACCTGCTGGTGGAGCTGCGCCTGGCCTTTGGCATGCTGGGCGATGCCGAGTTCATGCACGCGCCCTACATCGACCTGAACGCCAACATCCTGGAGCGCTTCGAGGCCGGGGACATGGAGCAGGCCGCCAAGCTGATGCATGACTACCTGACCCATTCCGAGCGCGTCTTGCTCAGCGTCTATGCCCGTCGCATGAGCGATGCGGGCATGGTGCTCTGATAGCTGCCTTCCACCTAGGCTCTTGGGCATCTGCCAACTGCCGTTGAAGTCCTTGCAGCCAAGCCTGCCAAGTCGCCGCTTTGCCAGCGCGTTGCAGCAACAGCGTCTGATCGATAGCATCTACAGCCTCGGCGCCACACCCACCCTGATAGATCGGCAGGCTTTCATCAGCCACCATGCCCGAGAGCAAACAAGGTTTGCCAGCCTGGTTGAGGATGTGCGCCTGACACTGGATGAATGGCAGTGAACAGGAGACCCTGCAATGATTGAACAAAAAATGCTGATTGGTGGCCAGGCTTGCGATGCCGGCAATGCGGCGACGGTGGAGCGCAAGAATCCGCTCGATGGCACGGTAGCATCCCGCGCCCCGGCAGCCACCGTGGCCGATGCCGTACTGGCCTGCGAGGCGGCAGCAGCGGCTTTCCCCGCCTGGGCACAGCTGGGGCCAGGCGCGCGGCGCGCGCTGCTGATGAAGGCTTCTGACACCCTGCACGCCAAGGGCGATGCCATTGCCGCAGCCATGGCATCCGAGACCGGGGCCTCGGGCCACTGGGCGGGCTTCAATGTCCACCTGGCCAGCAGCATGCTGCTGGAGGCAGCGTCCCTGACCACACAGATCAGCGGCGAAGTCATCCCCTCTGATGTGCCGGGCAGCCTGGCCATGGCGGTGCGCCAGCCCGCCGGGGTGGTGCTGGGTATCGCGCCCTGGAACGCGCCGGTGATCCTGGCCGTGCGCGCCATCTCCACCGCACTGGCCTGCGGCAACACCGTCATCCTCAAAGGCTCGGAGTGGTGTCCGGCCACGCACGGTCTGGTCATGGAGGCGCTGCAGGATGCCGGCTTACCGCCCGGAGTGCTGAACTTTGTGACCAATGCGCCAGAGGATGCTGCCAGCATCGTCGAGGCCATCGTTGCCCACCCGGCGGTGCGCCGCGTCAGCTTCACCGGCTCAACGCGTGTGGGCCGCCTCATTGCGCAAACCTGCGCCCGCCACCTCAAACCCGCGCTGCTGGAGCTGGGTGGCAAAGCGCCCTTCATCGTGCTGGACGATGCCGACCTGGACGCTGCGGCCCGCGCCGCCAGCTTCAGCTCCTTTGCCAACTCGGGGCAAATCTGTATGTCCACCGAGCGTTTGGTAGTCGACCAGCGCGTGGCCGACGCCTTTGTCGCCAAGCTGGCGGCTCGGGCTGCAGCGCTGCCTTTGGGTGATCCCCGCCAGGGGCCGGTGGTGCTGGGTTCGGTGGTGGGCATGGCGACCGTGGAGCGCTGCAACGCGCTGATCGATGACGCTGTGGCACACGGCGCCAGCATCGTCTGCGGCGGCAAGGCGGACAGCACGCTGATGCCTGCTACCTTGCTGGACGGCGTGACGCCTGCGATGCGCATCTACCATGAAGAGAGTTTTGGTCCCGTCAAGGGCATCGTGCGCGTGAACGGCGAAGACGAAGCCATTGCCTGCGCCAACGACAATGCGTTCGGCCTGTCATCTGCGGTATTCACCCGCGACACCGCACGCGGCTGGCGCGTGGCGGCTCGCATCGAGGCCGGTATCTGCCATATCAACGGCCCCACCGTGCACGATGAGGCACAAATGCCGTTTGGCGGCGTGAAGGATTCAGGCTATGGCCATTTTGGCGGGCGCCAGGGTATCGATGCCTTCACCGACACCCGCTGGATCACCATGCAAACCACCGAGCGCCAGTACCCGTTCTAAAAGGGTTCAGAACGGGCCGCAACCGGTATGACGTCTTAGGCCGCAGCGGGGTAGAACAGCTTGCGCGCCGTGGCGCTTTGCACTGCCTGGGCAATCGCGCCAATGTGGTCGGGCGTGGTGCCGCAGCAGCCGCCCACGATGTTGACCAGGCCTTCGTCGGCAAACTCATGCACCAGGCGGCTGGTGATGTCGGGCGTCTCGTCAAAGCCGGTATCGCTCATCGGGTTGGGCAGGCCGGCATTGGGGTAGCAGCTGATGAAGGTGTCCGGCGCGGCCTTGGCCAGCTCCTGCACATAGGGGCGCATCAAGGTCGCACCCAGCGCGCAGTTCAGCCCGATCGACAGCGGGTTGGCATGGCGCACGCTGTGCCAGAAGGCCGTTACCGTCTGGCCCGACAGAATGCGACCCGAGGCATCGGTGACGGTGCCGCTGATCATGATCGGCAGCACCTCGCCGGTCTGCTCAAAGGCCTCATCCACCGCAAACAGCGCGGCCTTGGCGTTCAGCGTGTCAAAAATCGTCTCGACCAGGATCACATCGGCGCCGCCTTCGATCAAGGCCAAGGTCTGCTCCAGGTAGGCCTGGCGCAGTGCCTCAAAGGTCACGTTGCGCGCGCCGGGGTCGTTCACATCGGGGCTGATGGAGGCGGTCTTGGGCGTAGGGCCCAGCGCGCCGGCCACATAGCGCTTGTGCTCGGGCGTGCTGTACTTGTCGCAGGCCGCACGCGCCAGCTGGGCGCTCTTGAGGTTCATCTCATAGGCCAGATCGGCCATGTGGTAGTCCTCCTGGGCAATCGTGGTCGCACCAAAGGTATTGGTTTCGATCAGATCGGCGCCAGCGGCCAGGTATTTCTCGTGGATGTCGCGGATCACATCCGGGCGGGTGAGCGACAGCAGCTCGTTGTTGCCCTTGACGTCATAGCCAAAGTCCTTGAAACGCTCACCCACGCTGCCCGGGCCGCTGTAGCCTTCGCCCCGGTACTGGGCCTCGCCCAGCTTGAAGCGTTGGATCATGGTGCCCATTGCGCCGTCGAGGATGACGAGGCGCTTGGCCAGGGTGGCGGGCAGTTCTTGGGCTCGGGTGTAGCGGGGCAGTGACATGGCGGCCATTGTAGGTCGCCGCCCACTGGAGCGTGGCGGCCGGGCGTTATTTGCCATACCGGCGCTGGTTGTATGGCGCCATGGTGGTCAGCGTGCATCCGCACCACAAAACAGCCCGTTACCGCCCCACAAACCCCGCCCAGCCGTTGCAGCGCCCCAAAACGCGCACAATAGCGCTTTGCGCCTGCCCCGGCCACCGTCTGGGCGGCGCCACCCAGGCGGCCCCTCCGGCCTGTTGACGATACCCTGCTTGCGCGGCCCTTTCAGGGGGCTGGCACAGCTGCCTTCTCTAGCAATTTGTGACTTCCCTCGCCCACACCGTTTTGCAGGATGCCTTTGGCTATGCGCATTTTCGCGGCTCGCAGCAGGCCATTGTTGACCATGTGATCGGCGGCGACGATGCGCTGGTGCTGATGCCCACCGGCGGCGGCAAAAGCCTGTGCTACCAGATCCCGGCCATCGTGCGCCAGCAGCAGGGCCACGGCACCACCATCGTCATCTCGCCCCTCATCGCGCTGATGCACGACCAGGTCAGCGCCATGCACGAGATCGGTGTGGATGCCGCCTTCCTCAACTCCACCCTCGACTACGACCAGACCCGCGATGTGGAACTGCAGCTGCTGTCGGGCGGCATCACCTTGCTGTATGTGGCGCCCGAGCGGCTCAACACGCCGCGTTTTCTGGGCCTGCTCGATGAGCTGCATGCCATGGGCAAGCTGGCGCTGTTCGCCATCGACGAGGCCCATTGCGTCAGCCAGTGGGGGCACGACTTTCGGCCCGAGTACCGCGAGCTGACCGTGCTGCACCAGCGCTATGCCGGCGTGCCGCGTATCGCGCTCACCGCCACGGCCGATGCGCTGACCCGCGCCGACATCGTCGAGCGCATGCAGCTCGAATCGGCGCGCGTCTTCATCAGCAGCTTTGACCGCGCCAACATCCGCTACACCATCGTCGAGAAAAAAGACGCCACCGCCCAGCTGCTGCGCTTTATCGAGCGCGAGCATGATGGCGAGGCCGGCGTGGTCTATTGCCTGTCGCGCAAGAAGGTGGAAGAGGTCGCGCAATCGCTGTGCGATGCCGGCATCAACGCCCTGCCCTACCACGCCGGCCTGGGTGCCGAGCTGCGCCAGCAAAACCAAAGCCGCTTTCTGCGCGAAGAAGGCATTGTGATGGTCGCCACCATCGCGTTCGGCATGGGCATCAACAAGCCCGATGTGCGCTTTGTCGCCCATGTGGACATGCCCAAGAACATCGAGAGCTACTACCAGGAAACCGGCCGGGGCGGACGCGACGGCCTGCCCGCCGATGCCTGGATGGCCTATGGCTACCGCGACGTGGTCAGCCAGCGCAGCATGATCGACGAAAGCCCGGCGGGCGATGCCTTCAAGCAGGTGATGCGCGGCAAGCTCGATGCGCTGCTGGGCCTGGCCGAGGCCACCGACTGCCGGCGCGTGCGCCTGCTAGCCTATTTTGACGAGGTCTACGGCCAGGGCGGCGACTACGACTCGGCCCACCCCGAGGCCTCCGCCGCATCCGCCGAGAAGGCCCCGCGTTACCGCTGCGGCAACTGCGACAACTGCCTGAGCCCGCCCAAAACCTGGGACGGCACCGATGCCGCGCGCAAGCTGCTGTCCACCATCTACCGCGCCCATTCGGCCAGCCAGATCACCTTTGGCGCGAGCCATATCCTCGACATTGTGCGCGGCAAGGAAACCGACAAGGTGCGCCAGTTCGGCCACCAGCAGCTGAGCACCTTTGGCCTCTGCCAGGACTACACCGAGCCCCAGCTGCGCGGCGTGCTGCGCCAGTTGCTGGCCATTGGCGCCCTGGCCACCCACAAGGTGCAGACCGAGGCCGGCTACAGCTTCGAGACCCTCACCCTGTGCGACGGCTCACGCGCCGTGCTGCGCGGCGAGCAAACCGTGGAGCTGCGCGAAAGCACCGCCGAGCGCAGCCCCAGCAAACGCCAGCGCAGCACCAAACCCGCCGTCGCCGCGCAAAACCTGGGCCCCGACGAGCAGGTCCGCTTCATCAACCTCAAGGCCTGGCGCACCGAAGTGGCCAAGGAACACAACGTGCCCGCCTACGTGGTCTTCGCCGACGCGACCTTGGCGGCCATCGCCCAGCGCAACCCGCAGAGCCTGGATGAGCTGCAGGGCGTGAGCGGGATTGGGGTGAAGAAGCTGGAGGCTTATGGGGAGGCGGTGTTGAAGGTATGCAGCGCCGACTGATCTGAAAGCCAGCACAGCGCTGAGCGATTTCGTCAGGCTGGAGAAGCTGGCGACGGGAAGCGGTTACGGCACCGGCTTTGCCTCAAGCTCAACGCCGCCGATCGCAGCGAACAGGTCTACTACCTGAAACGCCTGCCGATCCAGAAGCACTCCGCCAGGCATTGGCAGACGCGGCCGCCCAGCCTGTCGAGCAATAAGCCCCGGCACTTCTCCACCACCGAGAGCCAGCAGCTCCCTGACCGGGAGCTGCTGGCTTTTTTGCTGGCGAGCAAAACGCTCATCCATCGCGTGCAGGGAAATCGCTCCCGTCAGCCCAGCGCTACACTCAGCCACCATGCCCGCCACCACCCCTCCCCGCCTGTCCATCCGCGCCCTGCAAAGCCCCATCAGTGGGCCCTGCTCGCTGGAGCTGGGTGCAGGCGAATGTGTCGCGGTGATGGGCGCATCGGGGGCGGGCAAATCGGTGCTGTTGCGGCTGATTGCCGACCTGGACCCGGGCAGCGGCGAGGTGCTGCTCAACGGCCAGCCGCGCAGTGCGTTCAGCGGCCCGGCCTGGCGCCAGCAGGTGATGTACCTGGCGGCAGAGCCCGCCTGGTGGGGGCCGACGGTGATGGAGCATTTCCCGCCGGGCTCCCAATCGGCGCTGTTGGAGATGGCCAGCGAGCTGGGGCTGCGCCAGGGCTTCATCGATGTTCCGCTGACCCAGCTGTCGACCGGAGAGCGCCAGCGCCTGGCCTTGTTGCGCGGGCTGCTGCGCCAACCCCAGGTGCTGCTGCTCGATGAGCCCACGGCAGCGCTTGATGAAACATCGGTGGCTGCGGTGGAGCAGTTGCTGCAGCGCTGCCAGCAGCAGGGCTTGAGTCTGCTGTGGGTGACGCATTCGCATGCGCAGGCAGCGCGCGTGGGCCAGCGCTGCATGCAGCTGGTAGACCACCAGCTGATGCCGATGGAGGCCACGCAATGAACCCGGCGATCCATCTGCAGCCCAGCGACTTGCTGGTGGGCGCGGCGCTGGTGCTGGCCGCCGCTGCCGCATCCTGGGCCATGCGCCTGCAGCTGCAGCGCCAGGTGCTCTGGGCATCGCTGCGCATGGCCGTGCAGCTGCTGCTGGTGGGCTATGTGCTGCGGCTGGTGTTCCAGCAGGCGCACCCGGGCACCACCTTGGTGGTGGTGCTGGTGATGATTGCCGCTGCCGCGCGCGAGGTAGCGGTGCGACCGCACCAGCGGCTGTCCGGCGGGGGCAACTACCGCATTGCGGGGCTGGTGGTGGCGCTGGCCAGTTTGTCGACCGTGGTGCTGGCACTGATGACCGCCGTGCGGCCCGAGCCCTGGTTTGATGCGCGCTATGCGATACCGCTGATGGGCATTGTGCTGGGCAGCGTGCTCAATGCCGCCAGCCTGGGGCTGGACAGTTTTTTTGACGGCGTGCGCACGGGCCGGGCTGCCATTGAGGCCCAGCTGGCATTGGGTGTGTCCTTCCGCCGCGCGATGGCGCCGCACACCCGTGCCGCCATCCGCCGGGGGCTGATCCCCATCATCAACCAGATGTCTGCCGCCGGGCTGATCACCCTGCCAGGCATCATGACCGGCCAGATCCTGGGTGGCATGGATCCGCTGGAAGCCGCCAAGTACCAGATCCTGTTATTGCTGCTGCTGACCTTTGCCGGCGCGCTGGCCGCTGGCGGCAGCGTACTGCTGGCCGCCCGTGCGCTGGGCGACGAGCGCCAGCGCCTGCGGCTGGACCGGCTGAACACCACGCGCTGATCGGCTTTGCCATGGGCTGGCTCCATTCATAGAATGGGCAAGCACATCTGGGAGAGCAGCCATGGCAGAGCGCAACAAGGACAACCTGGTGGATGAGCTGGTCGACTACGACCCGCTGGGCAGCGATCCGGCCTTGCAGGCGGCCCTGGCGCGTGCACAGGCCCAGGCCTGGCTGCCGGGCCTGCAACAGCATGCGCGCACCGTCGGCAGCGCGGCCTTTGCGCAGTGGGCCGACCAGGCCAACCGCCACCCACCGCAATTGCAGCAGTGGGATGCACGGGGCCGGCGCATCGACCAAGTGGAGTTTCACCCCGCATGGCACCAGGTGCTGGCGCACTACCGCGCGCAGCAACTGATCGACATGCCGTTTGCTGGCGCACCGGAAGATGCAGCCAGCGGCCGCTGGACAGCCTGGGCCGCCGGCTTTTACCTGCATGGCCAGGCAGAGGCCGGCAGCCTCTGCCCCGCAACAATGACGACGGCAGCCATCCCGGTGCTGCGCAAGGAACCCGCGCTGTGGGCACAGATCGCGCGCGGCATCAGCAGCGCCCAGCATGACGCACGTGATGCGCCAGTGACAGACAAGACGGCCTTGTGGGTGGGCATGGGTATGACCGAAAAACAAGGCGGATCGGATGTGCGCAGCAACACCACGGTGGCCTACCCGCTGGATGCCGCAGGCGGCGGGCGCGGCGCCGCCTACCGGCTGCAAGGCCATAAATGGTTTTACTCGGTGCCGATGGCCGATGCCCACCTGGTGGTGGCGCGCATGGCCAGCAGCGCACAAGACGCCCAGGCGCTGCAGGCACCACTGGCCTGTTTTTGGGTGCCGCGCTGGCGGCCCGATGGCAGGCGCAACAGCGTGCTGGTGCAGCGCCTCAAAGACAAGGTCGGCAACCGCAGCAATGCCAGCAGCGAGGTGCTGTTTGACGATGCCTATGGCCTGCTGGTGGGCGAGGAAGGCCGGGGCATTGCCACCATCATGGAGATGGCGACCATCACCAGGCTGTGCTGCGTGCTGGGCAGCAGCGCACTGCTGCGCCAAGCCAGCGTGCAGGCGCTGTGGTCTGCCCGGCACCGCCAGGCCTTTGGTGCGGCCTTGGCGGAGCAACCGCTGATGCAATCGGTGCTGGCCGACCTGGCGCTGGAGAGCGAAGCGGCACTGCTGCTGGCCATGCAACTGGCACAGGCCTTTGAAGACAGCAGCACCCCGGCCCAGACCACGGCGTTGGCCTGGCAGCGCATCATGACACCGGCGGCCAAGTTCTGGGTCTGCAAACGTGCCATTGCCTGCAGCGCCGAGGCCATGGAAATGCTGGGCGGCAATGGCTATATCGAAAGTTCTGCGCTCGCCCGCATCTACCGTGAAGCACCAGTGAATTCGATCTGGGAGGGCTCGGGCAATGTGATGTGCCTGGATGTACTGAAGGCGCTGCAGCGCGAGCCCGCGTTGCGTGATGCGCTGTGGCAGGACTTGCAGCGCATGGCAGCGGATGACCTGGCGATTGCGCAAGCGCTGCAGCGCCTGCACAGCCAGTGGCAGGCGATGGCGCAGGATGCCTGGGCGCAGCAGGCGCAAGCCCGCCAATGGGTGCAGCAGCTGGTGCTGGTGGTGCAGGCCGGCCTGATGCGGCAGCATGCGGCGCCTGCGCATGCCGATGCCTTTGTGGCCAGCCGCCTGGGGCCGCATGCCTGTTTGGGTGTGCTCGGTGCTTCTCCGCTTGCCAAGGCGCAAATCAGCGCTATCCTCAGCGCCAGTCTGCAGTTGCAAAAATGATCGGAAGCTAGCCATGGCAGTCAGCGTGTTTGATTTGTTCAAGATCGGTATCGGGCCCAGCAGCTCGCACACCGTGGGCCCCATGCGCGCCGCGCATGCCTTTGTGCAGCGCTTGCAGCGCCAAGGGGTGCTGGCCCAGGTGGCACGCCTGCGCTGCCAGCTGTTTGGCTCGCTGGGCGCTACCGGCATCGGCCACGCCAGCGACCGTGCGGTGATCCTGGGCCTGGCAGGCCACGCACCCGATACGGTGGATGTGAATGCCGTCGATGCCATCATTGCCGAGGTCAACAGCAGCCATCAGCTGCTGCTCAATGGCGAGCAGCGCATCGTGTTTGATCCCACCACCGATCTGCTCTTGATTGGCGAGGTGAGCCTGCCCTTCCACCCCAACGGCATGCGCTTTGAGGCCTGGGATGCCCGGCATGAACTGGTCGATGCGCAGGCCTACTACTCGGTGGGTGGCGGCTTTATCGTCAGCGAAGAAGCGGCCCACGATACCGAGCGCCAGCAGGCGATTGCACCGGACACCGATGTGCTGCCCCTGCCCTTTCACAGCGCCGCGCAGCTGCTGCAACTGGCGCATGACCACCAGCAGCCCATTGCGCAGATCATGCGCACCAATGAGCGCCACTGGCGCAGCGATGCCGACATCGACAGCGGCCTGCTCAAGATCTGGCAGGCGATGCAGGACTGCGTGCAGCGCGGCTGCAGCACCCAAGGCCGCCTGCCCGGTGGGCTGAATGTGAAGCGCCGCGCAGCAGGCTTTTACGAAGGCCTGACCCAGCATGCCAACACCGATCCGCTGGAGGTGATTGACTGGGTGAACCTGTTTGCGCTGGCGGTGAACGAGGAAAACGCCGCCGGTGGCCGCGTGGTGACCGCGCCCACCAATGGCGCCGCCGGCATTGTGCCGGCCGTGCTGCACTACTACTGGCGCTTTGTGCCCGGCGCCACCGAGGCCGGGGTGGTGGACTTTTTGCTGACCGCCGGCGCCATCGGCATTCTGTACAAAGAGAACGCCTCGATATCCGGTGCCGAAGTGGGTTGCCAGGGCGAGGTGGGCGTGGCCTGCTCGATGGCGGCCGCCGGCCTCTGCGCCGTGCTGGGCGGCACACCGGCGCAAGTGGAGAACGCCGCCGAAATCGGCATGGAGCACCACCTGGGCCTCACCTGCGACCCGGTCGCCGGACTGGTGCAGGTGCCCTGCATCGAGCGCAATGCGCTGGCCGCCGTCAAGGCCATCAATGCAGCGCGCATGGCCCTGCGCGGCGATGGCTCGCACATCGTCAGCCTGGACAAGGTGATCGCCACGATGCGCGCCACTGGTGCCGACATGATGAGCAAGTACAAGGAAACCTCGCTGGGCGGTCTGGCGGTGCACATCGTTGAATGCTGAGGGCCAGTGATGGCAGCCAACCTGGGTGACAGGCGGGGTCGCCCGCCCCGGGTGTGGTTGCTATCAGCGCCTACAATCGCGCCATGGCTATGCATTTTGACTTGGTAGATCTGCGCCTGATGGTGCATGTGGCAGACGCGAACAGCATGACGCGGGGGGCCGAGCTGTCGTTCATCTCGCTGCCAGCGGCCAGCACCCGCATCAAGAACCTGGAAGAGAGCATGGGCGTCAAGCTGCTCTACCGCACCAGCCAGGGCGTCACCTTGACCTTGCCGGGCCAGGCCTTTGTGCAGCATGCCCGCACGGTGCTGGGCCAGATCGAGCACCTGCGCGGCGACATGCAGGAGTACGCGCGCGGCATCAAAGGCCATGTGCGCGTGTTTGCCAACACCACGGCGCTGGGCGAGTTTCTGCCGCCTGTTCTGCGTGCCTATCTGCGCAAGCACCCGGATGTGGATATCGACCTGCGCGAGCGCCTGTCCAACGACATCATCCGCGCCGTTGGCGAAGGCCAGACCGACATCGGCATCGTCGCCGGCCAGGTGCGCACAGAAAGCCTGGTGGCGATGCCCTACCGCAGCGACCGCCTGGTCCTCGTCGTCTATGCCGACCATGCCCTGGCCCGCCGCAAGTCCGTGGCCTTTGGCGATACCCTGGAATACGACTACATCGGCCTGCATGAATCCAGCGCCATCCACGCCTTTCTGCGCCAGCACAGCGACCTGCTGCACCGTCCAATCAAGCAGCGCATCCAGGTGGGCAATTTCGAAGCCGCCTGCCGCATGATCGAGGCCGGCGTGGGCATCGGCATCCTGCCCGAATCCGCCGCCCGCCGCCACGCGCGCAGCATGGACATCCGCATCATCAGCATCTCGGACGAATGGTCCAACCGCGAGATGCAGATCGTCGTACGCAACCTCGAATCCCTGCCCTCCTTCGCCCGCGAGCTGGTGGAGCTGCTGGTCGAAGACGGCGCCAGCGGCGATGAAGGGCCGGGTGAGACGGACGGCGATAGCGAGCAGGTACCGACCAGCAATTGAGCGCACCTGCTTGAGAATCGGCTCAAAGGGCGCGCCGCTGCGTCAAAAGCTGCCACAAAGCTCACCCCAGCGCCCAGCCTCAGCCACCGCGTCATGCAGGCGGTAGGCAGGCGGTAGGCAGCCGGCTTGCACAGCGCTATGCTGTGGCATCACTTTTGTTGAGCCTGGACACCCCATGACTGCTATCTGGAAAAAGCCCATCTCGCTGGACGTGCTGCGCGACAAGGCGCGCAATACGGCGATTGAACACCTGGGCATCGAATATGTGGAGATCGGCGACGATTACCTGGTGGGCCGTGTGCCGGTGGACCACCGCACGCACCAGCCCTATGGGCTGCTGCATGGGGGGATCAGCGTGGTGCTGGCGGAGACGCTGGGCTCCGTGGGCGCCATGTTTTCCGCGCCCGAGGGCTGGCGTTGTGTCGGCCTCGATATCAATGCCAACCATATCCGGGGCGTGCAAAGCGGCTGGGTCACCGGCACCGCCAAGCCGGTGCATATCGGCCGCATGACCCAGGTCTGGCAGATCGACATGGTCAACGACGAGGGCAAGCTGACCTGCGTTTCGCGCATCACCATGGCGATGCTGGAAAACGCAGACTGATTAGGCGCCGTAGGCCACGCGCGCCAATGCCCGTGCCAGCTCCCAGGCCGGGTCGATCAGTGGCAAGCCTTGCACGCTGTCCGCGCCTGGCAAGGCCAGCGGTATTTCGGTGCAGCCCATGATCAGGGGCACATCGCCATGGCGGGCACGCATGGCCTGGGCCACGGCGGCGAAATCGGCGCGTGCCTGGTCCATGCGGTCGGCCTTCACACCCTGGTAGATGCCGCGCATCAGCAGCTCACGCTCCGCCTCTTGCGGCAGGTATACGGTGATACCGCAGGCGGCCAGCGCCTGGTCATACAGGCCAATGCGGTAGGTGCCTTGCGTAGCCAGCAGCATGCAAGACGCCTGGCCTTGCTGCTGCAGCCCTTTGGCCACCACACGCGCAATGTGCAGCAGCTGCAGCTGCGGGTAGGCCTGCTGCAGGCGGCCATGCCAGGCATGGGCGGTATTGCAGGCCACGGCCACCGCCTGGGCCCCCACGGCCTGGAGCTTGTCCAGGCCCTGGCACATCATCGCGAAGGGGTCTTCTGCGGTCTCGGGCGCCAGCAGCGCGGCGCTGCGGTCCGGTATCGGCAACTGGGCCAGCCAGTGCTCGGGGTAGCCCTGGTCGGTCACGGGGGCGCCGCTGGCCCGCAAATGGTCTGCGCAGGCCTGTACAAACAGGCGCACAAAATCAGCGCCTGCTGCTGGGCCCATGCCGCCCAGAATGCCTACGGTGTGAAGCTTCATACCCAACTCCAGAGAAAATGAAAAATGGCCCGTTGCCGGGCCATTGCAGTGCGTGCCGTGCACGACACGGGATTGTCCATCAGATCGCAGGCTTGTCGCTTTGCGCGGTCAGATTGTCCTGCAGTTCCTTGTTCATGGGCAGGCCCAGTGCCTGGTTCTTCGGTGGGATGGGCTGCATGAACCACTTGTCGTACAGCTTGGTGAATTCGCCCGACTTCATCATGCCGCCGATGACGCCATCGACGATCTTCTTGAAGGCAGGGTCATCCTTGGGCAGCATGCAGGCATAGGGCTCGACTTGCAGTGCATCGGCCACCACTTCGTAGGCCGCTGGGTCCTTGGAGTTGGCCTTCAGGCCGTACAGCAGGATGTCGTCCATCGCAAAGCCGGCTGCGCGGTCGTTCTCCATCAGCAGGAAGCCGTCGGAATGGTCCTTGGCCAGGGTGATGTTGATGTCCAGCTTCTGGTCGGCGCTGTACTTGCGCACCACAGGCAGGTTGGTGGTGCCGGTGGTGATGGCCAGGGTCTTGCCCTTCAGATCAGCCCAGTTCTTGATGCCGGCGCTCTTCTTCACTGCCACGCGGGTGCCGGTGTAGAAGTAGTTGATCGCGAAATCCACATCCTTGTTGCGGGCGCTGTTGTTGGTGGTGGAGCCGCATTCGAGCACGATGGTGCCGTTCTGGATCAGCGGAATGCGGTTGGCCGAGGTGACCGACTGCCACTTGACCTTCAGGTCAGGCTTGCCGATTTCCTTGCGCACGGCATCGGCCACGGCGTTGGAGATGTCCACCGAGAAGCCGATGGCGTTTTGGCCACCGGAGAGGTAGCTGAACGGCACCGAGGATTCGCGGTAGGCGAACGTGATTTCGCCCGAATCCTTGGCCTTGGCCAGCACATCGGCAAAGGCCGAGGGCAGGCAGGCAACAGCAGCGGCAGCACAGACCAGCGACTTAACAAACTTCATGGTGAACCTCCTTGAATCGAACAATATGAACAGTGTAGAAACCAGCACTTTGTTTCAACAATGCCTTTTTGGGACAGCCCTATAACGCTTGGTTATGGTGCATGGCATACCGCACAGAGGCGGAACCGCTGTACCTATAAGCAAATGGCATGCCTGTTGCCCATTTTGCTATGCGACAGGCGGTTTTCAAGCGCCTATATTTAAGGGTTTTCAGGGGGTGTTCCATGCAGGTTTGCATTCTGGGTGCGGGAATTGTGGGTTTGGCTGCCGCCTATGAGCTGCACCAAGCTGGGCACCAAGTGACCGTGGTTGACAAGGCATCCCACGCCGGCAGTGGCACCAGCATGGGCAATGGTGCGCAGCTGAGCTACAGCTATGTGCAGCCGCTGGCCGACCCTGGCATCTGGAAGCAGCTGCCCAAGCTGCTGTTCAGCAGCGATTCGCCGCTCAAGTTCCGCCTGCAGGCCGATCCCCAGCAATGGAAATGGGGCCTGGCTTTTTTGGGTGCCTGCAATGCCGACCGTTCTGCTGCCAGCACCCGCAGCTTGCTGCAGTTGGCCGCCGTCAGCCGCCAGCGTTTTGAGGCCATGCAGACCCAGGTGGGTGGTGACTGGGACTACAGCAGCACCGGCAAGCTGGTGCTCTACCCCAGCGATGCCGCCGTGCAGTCGGCGCGCCAGCAGCTTGATGTGCAAAGCCAGCTGGGCAGCGCGCCGCAGCGCATCGTCAGCCCCGATGAAGCCGTCGCGCTGGAGCCCGCGCTGGCAGCCTACCGCAGCCAGTTTGCTGGCGCCGTGCACACGCCCAGCGAATGCGCCGCTGATTGCTACCAGGTCTGCCGCCAGCTCGAAGACTGGTTGCGCCAAAAGGGGGTGAAGTTCATCATGGACACGCCCATCCAGCGCCTGCGCCGCGAAGGCGGCAAGATCGCCGCGCTGGAGACGGCGCAGGGCGATATCGAGGCCGAGCACTTCATCGTCGCGCTGGGCGTGGACAGCGTGGCGCTGTGCAAGCCGCTGGGGGTGGATCTGCCGGTCTACCCGCTCAAGGGCTACAGCATCACCCTGGACGTGGCGGCCGCAGGCCACAAGGCGCCGACAGTGAGCATCACCGACAGCGCGCGCAAGGTGGTGTTTGCGCGCATTGGCCAGCGCCTGCGCGTGGCCGGCATGGTGGAGCTGGTGGGCCACGACCTGCGCATTCCGCAGGACAAGATCCAGAGCCTCTGCGCCTCCACCGAAGCAGTGTTTCCCGGTTGCAGCGATTACGTCCAGGTCCAGCCCTGGGCCGGCCTGCGCCCTGCCACACCGACTGCCGTGCCGATTGCGCAATCGGCGGGCGCCAGCAATCTCTGGATCAACACCGGCCATGGCGCGCTGGGCTTTACTTTGGCCTTTGGCACCGCGGCACAGCTGGCCTACGACATCGGCCAGACCGCCTGAATCAAAGCTGCGCTGCCAGCACCTTCTGCATCTCGCGCGTGATCGCCTTGACCAGCAAGGACTGCGGCTGCGAAACCGCGCGGATCGCATTGACCGGCACCTGCAGACCGGGCGCCAAGGGCAGCACATCGACCTTGCTCGTATCGGCCGACAAGGCGGTGCAGCCATCGACCATGGCCACGCCCAAGCCGTGGTGGGCCATCGCCAAGGCCGTGTGGTAGGTCTGCACGGTGACAAAGTGGTCCAGCCCGGCATTGGATTCGCGGGTCAGCTGACTCAGCAGCATGCCGACGGGGTCCTGCGCATCCAGGCTGATGGTGGGCACGCCGGTCAGGTCATCGAGCGAGAGGCTGCCCGCGCGCAGCTTGAAGGGCGGCAGCATGCCCTTGGGCACCACGCAGACCATGGGCACGCGCGCCAGGCTCTCCTGCTGCAGGCTGGCCTGCTGCACATTGCTCAGCACAAAGCCGACATCGGCCTCCTGCATCATCAGCGCCGAGACGATCTGCGGCGAGTGCAGCGACTGCAGGCTGACCCGGACATTGGGGTGTTTTTGCTTGAACTGCGCCAGCGCCCGGGGCAGCACCTCATGGCTCAGCGCCAGCACGCTGGCAATGCGCAGCTCATCGCCGTCGCGGCCCTTGCGCAGGCTGTCGGCCAGGCGCTGTACCTCTTCGAGCTGGGCAAACAGCTTTTCCATGTGCGGCAGCAAGGCCAGCGCCTCGCTGGTCGGCGCCAGCCGGCCCTTGCTGCGCTGGAACAGCGCAAAGCCCAGCTGCAGCTCGGCATGCTGCAAGGTGCGGCTGACGGCTGGCTGCGAGATATTGATGAGGCGCGCCGCAGCGCTGACGCTGCCGGTGTGCATCACCGCGTTGAAGACTTCGATATGGCGCAGGCGCATGGGCGGTGCCTCGCGGGTCAGCGGCCAGCGCCGATGTTGCTGCCGCCAGGCCCATCCTCGGCCTGCATGCGCGCCAGCCGCGCGCTCTTCCAGTACACGTCGTCACCGCCATCGACGCGGTTGAGCACCCGGGCCAGCACAAACAGCAGATCGGACAGGCGGTTGAGGTACTGGCGCGGCGCGGGGCGCATGGCCTCGTCCTGCTCCAGCGCCACCACCATGCGCTCGGCACGGCGCGCCACGGTGCGGCAGACATGGGATTGCGCCGCAGCGCGCGTGCCTGCGGGCAGGATGAATTCGGCCAGGCGCGGCAGCTGTGCGTTGTAGTGCGCCAGCGCGGTATCGAGCTGCAGCAGCGCATCGTCCTTGAGCAGCTCGTAGCCCGGCATGGACAGCTCACCGCCCAGGTTGAAGAGCTGGTGCTGGATGTCGATCAGCAGCTCGCGCACATCGGCGGGCAGCGGCTCGCACAGCAGCAGGCCGATATGGGAGTTGAGCTCATCGACATCGCCCATCGCCTGGGGGCGGCCGCTGGCCTTGGAGACGCGGCTGTTGTCGCCCAGGCCGGTGCTGCCATCGTCACCGGTTCTGGTCGCAATTTGGGAGAGACGGTTGCCCATGGGTAATCCTTGTAAAGCGGCTGTGAATCTCCGCCTATTTTCTGTTACCGGCGCGGTAAATATGTAGCCGAGGCAACACTAAGCAAAAATGATAGCAAACAGCGCCGATTCCGGGTTCAATAGAGCCATGTCTGAATGACGAAAGGATCTACAGATGTCTGGCAAGTTTTTCGCCCATTCCTTTGACGCCCGCAGCGTGATGCTGTTTGCATCGATTGCGGTCACATCGGCAATGGCCAGTGCCCAGCCGCTGAGCAGCAGCCAGCAGCGCATCGGACAGGCCGCCAGCGGTAGCCGCATTATCCAGGTGGACCGCCAACTGGGCCCCAATGACCCGCGCCGCCACCAGGCGCGCCAGCCGGTCAAAAAGTCTCTCTGACCGGCGCCCTCGCCGGTTCTCCCGAACTCTCCCTCTCCCCGCTACGGCGGGGTTTTTTCATGCCCGGCTGCAGCGCAGCGGACAGCGCTGAAAAGCGGGCGGTGCTATTCTTGGCTCCCGCCCTGGAGAACCTGATGAACGCGCCCACCTCCCCCCACATCCTGGCTGCTGCGCAGCGCCCCATTCCCGATGCCTTCATGGCCGCGCTGAGTGCCCGTTTTGGCAGCCAGTGCGTGACCTCGCAGGCCGTGCGCGAGCAGCATGGCCGCGACGAAGGCTCGATCACCGCACCGCCACCGGCCGCCGTGGTCTATGCCGAATCCAGCCAGGATGTGCAAGATGCCGTGGCCCTGTGCCACCAGTACGAAGTGCCCGTCATTGCCTACGGCGCCGGCTCCTCGCTGGAAGGCCATCTGCTGGCCGTGCAAGGCGGCATCAGCATCGATGTGAACCGCATGAACCAAGTGCTGTCCATCGACACCGAGGACCTGACCATCACCGTGCAGCCGGGCATCACCCGCAAGCAGCTCAACGAGGCGATCAAGGACACGGGCTTTTTCTTCCCGATCGACCCGGGCGCTGACGCCTCCATCGGCGGCATGGCATCGACCCGCGCCAGCGGCACCAATGCCGTGCGCTACGGCACCATGCGCGAGAACGTGCTGGCGCTGGAGGTGGTGACCGCCAGCGGCCAGCTGATCCGCACCGGCAACCGCGCCAAGAAAAGTGCGGCCGGCTACGACCTGACGCGCCTGATGGTGGGTAGCGAAGGCACCCTGGGCATCTTTACCGAGATCAGCCTGCGCATCTACCCACTGCCCGAGGCGGTGAGCGCCGCCATCTGCTCGTTCCCGACCATTGAAGCGGCCGTGCGCACTGTGATCGAGACCATCCAGATGGGCATCCCGATTGCGCGTGTGGAGCTGATCGATGTGAATGCGGTGCGCATGGTCAATGCCTACAGCAAGCTCGATCTGCGCGAGGAACCGATGCTGCTGATGGAGTTCCATGGCTCGCCCACCGGCGTCAAGGAGCAGGCCGAGATGGTGCAGGACCTGGCCAGCGAACATGGCGGCAATGCCTTTGAGTGGGCCGAGCGCCCAGAAGACCGCACGCGCCTCTTCACCGCCCGCCACAATGCCTACTTTGCGGCCGTCTCCAGCGTGCCGGGCTGCCGCTGCATCACCACCGATACCTGTGTGCCCATCAGCCGCCTGGCCGATGCACTGCTGCAGTGCGTGACCGAGGCCGATGCCAGCGGCATCCCCTACTTCCTCGTGGGCCACGTGGGTGACGGAAACTTCCACTTCGGCTACCTCATCGACCCGGACAACGACAGCCAGCGCGCACAGGCCGAGCAGCTCAACCACCAGCTGGTGCAGCGCGCCATTGCGCTGGGCGGCACCTGCACCGGCGAGCACGGCATTGGCGTGCACAAGCAGGGCTTTTTGCTGGAAGAGGCCGGCGAAGGCGCCGTGGCGATGATGCGCGCCATCAAGCAGGCGCTGGACCCGAAGAACATCCTCAACCCGGGCAAGATCTTCCAGCTGGGCTGATCGTCACCCTCCACGAAGCCAAAGGCCCGCGCAACCAAGCGGTTGCGCGGGCCTTTTAACGCCTTCTGGCGGTTTTTTTGCTGCTACCCAGGGGTGGGAGCGTCGTCCTTATGCAGGCACCACAGCCGCCTTCTGCTTGCGTGCGGCGACTCCTGCGCCGACAAAGCCGGCGGAGACCACGCTCAGCACCATGCCCACGGCTGCGCCAAAGAACACGCCGGCGTTCATGTGGTGGTCCAGCATGTAGCCAAACACCGGGGCGGCCAGGCAAAAGCCCAGATCCAGGCCCGAGTACACGGTGCCATAGACCCGGCCGGTGGCGCCCGGCGGCGCAGCGCGCTTGACCAGCATGTCCCGCGAAGGGCCGGCCAGGCCGGTGCCGATACCGGCCAGCGCCGCCACGCCCAGCGCCACATAGCCGGGCAGCCAGCCGGTGCCGACAAGCGCCAGCAAGATGCCGGAGAACAGCAGGCAGGCGGAGATGACTTTCTCCAGCCGCTCCACCCGGCCCACCAGAAAACCGCCCAGCACCATGCCGGCAGCGCCAAACAGCATGTAGCCCGTCACCACATAGGCGGTGATGCTGGCGGGCAGCCCATAGAGCTGCTGCAGCGCGGGGCTGGAGAAGGACTGGATGGCGCTCATCGCGCAGGTGGTCCAGAAAAAGAAGGAGAAGCACAGCCAGACCGATGGCAGCTTCAGGAAGGCCATCGGGTGCTCCTGCGGGCCAGCGGCAGCACCGGCGGCCTTGGGCGCGGCGCTGGCCAGGCTGACGCGGTCATCGAGCGCATCGCGATTGATGACCATGATGGTCAGGATGATGGCCGCCAGCGCTGCACCGCAGAGGCAGGCCATGCGCCAGGAGCCGGTGGCCGAGGTGATGCCGGCCATGAACACCGGCGCTGCGGCCCAGCCCAGGTTGCCCGAGAGCCCATGCACCGAGAAGCCATGGCCCAGGCGCTGGGGCGAGAGGCGCTTGTTGAGGATGGTGAAATCCACCGGGTGGAAGGGCGCATTGCCCAGGCCGGCAAAGATGGCGGCCAGCATCAGCTGCGCATAGCTGTTGGCGGTGCCAGCAATGACACCGGCCACGGCAAAGCTGCTGAGCGCGGCAAACATGATGGGGCGGGCGCCAAAGCGGTCCACCACAAAGCCGGCCAGCGCCTGGCCTACGCCCGAGACGATGAAGAAGGCCGACACCAGCACGCTGAGCTCGGAGTAGCTGAAGCCGAAGTCCGCAATCAGCCAGGGAAACAGCGGCGGCAGCAGCAGATGGAAGAAATGCGAGGAGCCATGGGCCAGGCCCACCAGGCCGATGGTGCGCGAATCCTGCCGCAGGCTACCCAGTGCGCTGGGGTCCGGTGCGGCGTTCGATGTTGTTGTGTTTGTTGTCATGGCAGCGATGTTATCCAAAGCCCTGTCGGCATGTATGCGACAGAGGGACGATTACTATCGCCAATGTGCCAAGCTGCAATGCCTGGCCCCTTCTTGCGCCACCATCACCACCGTCAACCGCCTTGCGCGCTGCCGCCATGACTTCTGCCGTGACTTCCCCCTTGCCCCCACCGGCACGCGCTGCCGCCGGTGGCGACGCTGCCAGTGCCCGCCGTGCCTGGCTGTATGTGGATTCGCTCACACCGCATCTGTTTGTGCCCACCGCCGATCGCCCCGTGCGCGCCAAGCTGCGCGAGCTCAGCGGCGACACCCAGGTGCTGCCCCACCAGCATGCCTGGGCGCAGCTGGCCATCTCGGTCACCGGCACGGTGCACCTGCGCGTGCCCTCGGCCACCTTTGTGGTGCCGCCCCGGCGCGCGCTCTGGATTCCGCCTGGCGTCGAGCATGCGGTGACCCTGGTGGAGACGGCCGAGCTGCGCACCCTCTACATCTACCAGGCCGAAGGCCAGTGCGGCCCCGGCCCGGGCGACAGCGCCCCCAACCTCTGGCGCCGCTGCCGTGTGCTGGAGGTCTCCGAGCTGATGCGCGCCCTGGTCTGCGACCTGTCCACCGAGCCCGATGATGGGCCGGCACCCAGCGCCGAGCAGCTGGCGCGCGAGCGCCATGTCAGCGCGCTGCTGCTCGATGAGCTGCGCCAGGCGACCCAGCTCGATCTGCGGGTGGACATGCCGCGCGACAAGCGCCTGCACAGCCTCTGCCAGGCCGTCATGGACGACCCGCTGGCGCATGACAGCCTGCAGGCCTTTGCGCACAACAGCGGCGCCAGCCCACGCACCATTGCGCGCCTGTTCCGCCAGGAGCTGGGCTGCACCTACCTGCAGTGGCGCCAGCAGGTCATTCTGGCCAAGGCGGTGGAGCTGGGTGCCAGCGGCCTGGCCATTGGCCAGATCGCCGCCGAGCTGGGCTATACGCCCAGCGCCTTCAGTGCCATGGTGCAGCGTGCCTGCGGGCTCTCCCCGGTGCGTTTTCTGGGCATGCAGACCCGCTAGGCATCTGTGCCATCTGCAGCCGTTTATCGCTTTCCCACACTGTCATTCCCCCACCATGCCCCTGCACAGCTACGAACCCGGCCAAGGCCATCGCCTGCCCCATGACCCCTTCAACGCCATCGTCGGACCGCGCCCGATCGGCTGGATCTCCAGCATCAGCAGCAGCGGTGTGCGGAACCTGGCGCCCTACAGCTTCTTCAACGCCTTCAACTATGTGCCGCCCATCGTCGGCTTTGCCAGCGTCGGGCGCAAAGACAGCCTGAACAACATCGAGGCCACGGGCGAGTTTGTGTGGAACCTGGCGAGCGAATCGCTGGCCGAGGCCATGAACCAGAGCTGTGCAGCCGTCGGCCCCGAGGTCGATGAATTTGCACTGGCAGGCCTGGCCACCGAGCCATCGCACTTGGTGCGCCCACCCCGCGTGCAGGCCAGCCTGGTGACCATGGAATGCCGCTGCACCCAGATCGTCCAGCTGCAGACCGCGCAAGGCACGCAGGTGCCCACCTGGCTGGTGCTGGGCGAGGTGGTGATGGTGCATATCGACGAGCAGCTGCTGCAGGACGGCATCTACCAGACGGCAGCGGGCCAACCGCTGCTGCGCGGCGGTGGGCCGGGCGACTATTTCACCATCAGCGAGGCGGGCAAGTTCGTGATGCACCGGCCCAAGTGATGCGGCAGGCAGGCCTCAGTCGCAGCGCATGCCGGTAGCAGCCGCAAAGCTGCCCAGCGACCAGCCCTGGCCGAGCAGAAACATGCGGGTGCTTAGCGGATCGAGCCGCTCGGGCGCCACGCGGTCGCCCAGGTAGTGCATTTTCTTGTTGTTGATATCGACATAGCCCAGCCGGTGGCTGGCAGCGAGTTTGTGCCAGAGCGCATGCGCGCCGGGTGACTGGCGCGCGCCTGTGACCAGGCACAGGCCTGCATCGAGCGCCCAGCGGTAGATGCAAGAGGCCAGGCCCCTGCGCTGGTAGGCGGGGTCATAGCGGCTGTGCGGGCCGCGTATGTAGCGGTCGGCGCGCTTGTCCAGCTCGATCAGGCGGTTGAAGACGGTGAAGCCGGCAATGCGGTGCTCCAGCTGGTCTTCGACATAGACATAGAACTCGCCATCGGCGCTGCGGTAGCGGATGGCAAAACGGGGGTCGGACAAAGGGATCTCGGGCAGGCCATGGAGCCTGTCGCCGGGGGTGTGGATGCGATCGTGGATGGAGGCGCATTCGCCTTCGAGTTGATGGGGTGGAATCGGGCTCACATCGATGCGCAACTCCACCGGTCGGTACAGCCAGGATGCCCAGAAGGGCGGTATCGCGAGGTTCATGCCAAAACTCCTGCAGTTGAAAACCCGGCAGGTTAGCCCCGGCACCATTTCGCACGCAAAGGGTGCGATATGCGACCGCCTCACAGGCCCGCAAAAAAGCCCGCCTGGTTACCCAGGCGGGCTGTCAAAGTGCAAGGCCTTGCGGCTTATTGCACACCCAATGTCATCGATGAGGTAGAGCGGTTGCCAATTGCCACTGCAGACGAGCGGTTACCCGACACATTGATGCCGCTGGTGCCCGGTACACCGGAGGCGCTGTAGCTGCCATTGACCACGGCCGACACGTTGCCGCTGTTGACCTGGTTGGAGGTGAGTGCCGCACTGGCCATTTGCTGGCCCGGCAGCGCAGACACGTTCACCACGTTCTCCGCGTTGTTGCCCACGGCCGTGGCGCTGGCAATGTTGCCGCTCAAGTTGAGCGAGCTGCCACGGGTGAAGCCATCAGCGTTCAGGCTTGCGGTGGCCACCACAGTGCCGCTATTGGACTGCGAGTTGAGCAAGCCCACACCCGAGCCGCTGTTGAGCGCTGTGCCCACACCCACTTGCACGTTGTTGAGCGAGGTATTGCCTGCCGCTACGGCCGAGGCCTGGTTGCCGGTGGTGGTGATGTTGCCGTCAAGACGGTTGGCAGCAGTGCCGCCTGCCTGCAGGCGGGTGGTCGCGCTCACTGCACCGGTGTTGCCCTGGGTATTGGCCAGAACGGCCAACTGGTCGCTGGCCTGCGTGCCGGCAGCCAGGGTCAGCTGGTTGTTGGCGACGTTGGCACGCGCCATGCTGCTGGCCTGGTTGCCGGTGATGGTGGTATTGCCGCTGGCATCGGTAGCCACACTGTTGCCACTGAGGATGTCCATCTGCGTGGTTGCCGAGGTCTCGCCTGCCGAGGTCTGCACGCTGCCCAGCAGTGCCGGCTGCAGGCCGCCCGTTCCCAGGGTGCTGACGGCGTTCATCTCCAGGCTGTTGACGGCCTGGTTCTGGCTGGCATTGGCGCTGAACTGGTTGTTGCTCACCACCAGCTCATGGCCACCGGCACGCGTGGTGTCTGCCACGGTATTGCCATCTGCCCCCAGGTTGACCCAGGTGAGCGATTGCGCATTGCCCGACGACACGTTTTGTGCGTTGTAGAGAACGGCCCCGGAGCTGCCATCGATGCGGCTGCCGGCCATCGAGACCTGGTTGTTCGCCTGGTTGACGATGGCATCCGAAGCGCCCTGGTTGCCGGTGACAGTGAGGCTGCCGCCCGAGGCCGTGTCGGCACGCAGTCCGATCAGCATCGGGGCTGGCTGGGGCGCAGGGCTGACGTTGATGAAGTCTGCGACCGTGGCACCGACATTGCCGGCCTGGTGGTCCTGCACATTGACCACGATGGCGCCAGAATCAACCACACCATTGGTCGCATTGATGCGGGCCAGGTTGTCGGCCTTCTGGCTGGCAGCGCTGGCGCTGAACTGGTTGCCACTGACCACCAGGGTGGAATTGGTGGCGCTGGTAGTCGCTACGCCCACCAGGTTGGAGCTGGCGCTGGCTTCCACTTCGCCGAAGGCATGGCCCTGCGTGTTCATCACCACGGCGGCCGATTGCGTCACCGTATTGTCGGCACCCAGTTGGGCATCGTTGGTGGCGGAGGCGGCCGTAGCGTCAGCGCTGACCTGGTTGCCGCTCACCGTCAGGCTGCTGCCAGACAGGCTGGTCGAGCTGCTGCCGATGCGCGTTGCGCCAGCACCGGCCGAAACGGCACCGCCAGCATTCACCTGGGTATTGGCCGTGGTGGCCAGGCTGCCCGCAATGTTGCTGGCGCCTGCACGGGTCTGGTTGCTGGCGCTGGAGCCCTGGGCCTGGGCTTGTACCAGGTTGCCGCTGACGCTCATGGTGTCATTGCTGCTGTCCAGGGTCTGCACGCCCAGCGACAACACATTTGCACCCGCAGTGACGACGGGCGAGACCAGGGTCTGGGAATTCGTGGTCTCCAACACGGCACCGTCGATGCTGCCTGCAGCAGTCACGGCCGTGCGGTTGCTGCCGCTGTTGCCATCGGCTTGGGCAGTGACGCTGTTGCCGGCGACGCTGTAGCTGTTGTTGGCCGAGCCAGGCTTTTGGTTGTCGATGCCCAGGGTGGTGGCCGAGCCTGAGGCGAGGACAAGACCGCCATTGCCCTGGGTCGCCGTGGTGGCCAAAACCGTACCGGGCGCCTGCACCACATCACCCGATGCCGTGATCTGCAGCGCGCTCGTCTGCTGGTTGCCGCCAGCGGAGGCTTGCACCTGGTTGCCGCTCACGCTCAGGGTGCTATCCGTCATGGGCTGGTTGGGGGTACCCTGAACCCGGATACCCAGCAAACCACCGACCGAGCTGATGCCAAAAACAGGGCCCGTGGCCACTTGGTCAACGGTACTGCTGGCATCGGCTCCCACATTGACGCTGCTGCCCTGCACCTGGATACCCGCCTGGGTGGTGTTGGCCTGGGCGCTGGCATCGACCTGGTTGCCCGAGACACTCAGCCCCAGGTTGTCCATGGCATTGGCGGGGTTGGCACCGCCGGTCTGGTTCAGGCGAATACCCACTTGGGTCAGGGAGGTGGTGCCAAACACCGCGCCCGTTGCCGTCTGGCTAACCGCAGCCGTCGCCGGGGTGCTCATGTCCACCGCTGTGCCGGTGATCCGCATGGTGCCGACCGCCGTGCTGCCGATCGCGGTGGAGGTGGCTTCGTTGTTGCTCACGCTGGCGGTATCACCATCGTGGTTACCGATCACATTGGCGGCATTGACGCCGACCATGCCCGTGGTGGTGCTGCTGACGGTGCCACTGACCTGCTGGGCAATATCCACCGTGGGCTGCGTCAGCGGCTGGTTGTTGATGGTCAGGGCGGCAGTCGCACCGGTGGCAAGCCGGTGCTGGTTGCCAATGGCCAGCGCATCCACGCCGTTGCCGGTCACCGCGCCATTGCTGGGGAAGTTGGTGTACTGCACGGTGCTGGCGTTCGATGCATTCACCGTGCCAGTACTGGTCTGGTTTTCCAATGGCAGCACGCTGACAGGGCCGCTTTGGTTGCTCTGCGCCAGCGCCACGCCCGAGGTGGCAGCGATCAATGCGGCCGCAGCGGCCAGTGGAGCCAGGCGTGCCCGGCGAAGAAAGGTTGGGTGCTTGTGGGACATGACTGTCTCCTAGTGGTACAGGGAGGAAAACTAGACGTGATTTGGGTGTTTTATGCTCTTAGTGCCCGTCTATAAAGCGCTATAAGCTATGAAATTGGTAGCTACAAAAACGATGCTGCTCAGGGCTTGACCTGCAGGCGGGCCAGCAGGCGGTAGCCGGCGCCGTAGCGGTGCACGGTGGTGTCGCCGGGCGTCGGCCGCCACTGCACCTGCACCTGGCTGGGTGGAATGCCGTGCTGGGCCAGCTCGGCGCGCAGCGCTTGCAGGCGCTCCTCGGTCAGCGCATCGCGCCGGGCGGGGTTCTGGTCGTTTTCGTTCTCACGCGCCAGCAGCGCCATGCGCACGCCCTGGCCGGCACGCAGGCGGGTGGCCACGGTCTCTGCGGCGGTCGCAGATTGCTGGGCAATGCGGGTGTTGTTCTCTTCAAAAACCACGTCCAGCGAGGTCATCGCGGCCTTGGTTTTCTCGGGCATTGGCTCGGTGGCCGCAGCCACCGGGGCAACGGCTGGCGCAGGTGCCGGCGCGGGCACAACGGCCGGTGTAACTGGTACCTCGCCCGCTGGTGCAGCGGGCTCGCCGGCCGCTGTCTTGGCGCCTTCCATGCAAGGGCCTGCCGGGGTTTGCGTCACGGTGCTGATCAGCTCCAGCACGCCCTGCTCCAGAGTGGTGCGCACGCCCAGTTGCACAGGCTCCAGGTCCTTGCTGCCGGCGTTGATGTCGAACAGGTTGCTGCCGAAGAAGCGGAAGACACCCGCACCAATCTCGCGGCCCACGATCTGCTTTTGCAGGCTGACGGCACGCACCACGCGCAAGGTCTTGGTCTCGACGATACGCAGGTCGGCGCCCACGTTCATCGTGAAGACGCGGTAACGCGGGCCGATCTGGTTGACCTGGGCTTCGATGCCGCCCGACTGGATGTTGTAGTTCACCTCGGTGAGGCCACCGATGATGTAGTAGTCGGAGCGCAGGATGGAGCCGCCGTAGTACGGCAGCCAAGGCACGGCGCGCTGGCCCTTTTCATCGGCCAGTGCGTGCTGGTTGCCATCGCCCAGCTGGCGCCGGTCGGTATAGGCCAGCTCCAGCTCGGCCACGCGGGTGTCGAAGCGCTCGCGCACATCGATGGCGCCGCCGAGCTTGCCCAGCGCCGAATAGACCATCAAGGACCCGCCTTGGGTGACGACATTGCCATCGCCCTGCGAGTACTTGCCGGTGTAGTCCTTGATATCGCCGACGGCAATCGACAGCGGTGGCCGGCCCTTGCCTTGCTCGACGATGCGGTGCGACAGGCAGGCAAAGCTGTTGTCCAGCGGTGTGCCGTTGTGGCGCGGGCCAGGGCCTTGCATCACGGGCGCTTCGTCATCGGCCATGCGCACCTGCTGGTAGGTGGGCAGGGCGCAACCGCTCAGCAGCAGGGTGGCGGCCAGGGCTGACAGGGTCATCGTGCGGCGGGGCAGCGGGCCGCGCGCGGACAGGGGGGAAAGGTTCAAAGCGTGCATGGTGTCCTCCGTCCGCGCTTTAGTTGATGGCACCGCTGGCGCCAAACTGGCAGGCCGAACTGCCGCTCACGTTGGTGCTTTGGTTGCCGCTGTTGTTTTGCGCGACCTGCATGTCCTGCTGGCCATGGGCGTTTTCGCTGTTGATGGGCGCCATCGTGGTGCTCGATGGGCTGCCCTGCACGCCGCTGCTGATGGCGCCGCTGTTGCTTTGGTTGTTGTTGGCCACGCCACCACGGCCCAGGTTGTCGCTGCTTTCGCTGGCGCTGCCGGTGCTCGATGCGCTGTTGCCGGCCGATGCATTGGTCTGTGGCGATGCGACCTGGTTGGCCTGGTCGGCCGAGCTGCTGTTACCGGCGGCGGTGGGCTGGAAGTTGCAGTTCACCTGGCGCTCGATGTTGGTGATGTAGGTGCTCTTGAAGGCGTCGTAGTAGCCGCCCTTTTTCTTCTCGATCAGGTCGTTGGTGAGGGCCCGGTTGGCCCGGTCGGCGCTGGTCTGGAACTGCCAGGGCACCGATTCGCCGAGCCAGCCTTGTGCGTGGCTGGAAGCGGCCGCCGTCAGCAAGGCAGCGGCGAGGTAGAGGGAGCTGTGTTTCATGTCGTCCTCACAGTTGGGTGTTGTGCTGTTCATGGGCAAAACAGATGGAGCGACGACAGGCATCCCATGGCGGCCAGCCATCGCATGGGATGCATGGTCGGCTGGCCGTAAGTAATTGTAAATAGACCAGATGTACTAGCTTAGAGGCCACTTTGCGGTGCAAAACCTCCACCAGAGGCAGGCATACATCATCAATAAATCTATAAAAATCATTGGACTTTTTTCTATTTCAGCGAATACTAGGAATCTATCGATGTCGCCGAAATGCGCACTAGTTCATATGGACTATTGGTTGCTTTAGTAAATAGATGTAAGGTACGGGCCATGAAGACATGCGCCCACCATGCCGCAAGAAGGAGCCTGCGGATATGACACTGCCACTGCCATCGGTCATGCTGGTGGATGACCATCCCCTCTTCCGCCAGGGCCTGCGCATGATGCTGATGAGCAGCAACATGCTGCAGGCCGATATCCACGAGGCCGGCTCCGTCACCGATGCGGTGGCGCAGGAGCACTGGGTCAACTTGGTGATGCTGGACATCAGCATGCCCGGCTGCGACGGGCTCGAAGGCATCGGCCAGATCCGCAAGCGCTGGCCCGGTGCCTATGTGGTGATGCTCTCCGGCCATGACCACCCCGAGCTGATGCGCGATGCCGTGCGCCAGGGCGCCTCCGGCTTTATCTCCAAGGCGCTGGAGCCCGAGGCCATCTGCGCCCAGGTGCAGCACTGGCTGCTGCGCAGCCTGGGCATGGAACAGAACATCCACAAGGCCAGCGGCCGCAGCCTGACGCCAGACGCCAAGCCCCATGCCGAGGTGCTGCCGCTGCGCCAGTACGAGGTGCTCAAGATGCTGGCCAAGGGCTTCAGCAACAAGGCCATTGCCAAGCATTTCGGGCTGAGCGAACATACGATCCGCAACCAGGTGGCGTCCATCCTCAAGCACCTGGGCGCCGATACCCGAACCCAGGCGGTGCTGGTGGCACAGCGCAACGGAATCCTGCCCGCCACGGCCATCAAATAAAGCTGCTGCTGTCGCCGCCCAAGCGCCAGCGCCATGCCACTTGCCGGCCCGATGCCAGGCAGGTGTACAACCAGGAAGCCATGATGGACATAGGCCTCAAAGACAAGCCCCAGTGGATGCGCTGGGCGCTGGCTGTTTTGCTGCTCTGCTGCCTGGTAGGCCTTGCGCCCGCCAAGGCCGCGTCGGAGCGCCTGCGCATCGGTATACCGCTGGAGCCCTCCTCGTTCGACATCACCAGCACCGCGGCCGCCACGGCCAGCGAGATCACCTATGCCAATGTGTTCGAGGGCCTGACCATCATCGATGGGCAGGGCCAGATCAAGCCGCGCCTGGCGCAGAGCTGGACGGTGAGCCAGGACGGCAAGCAGGTCGATATGGTGCTGCGCCGCAATGTGCGCTACCACGATGGCAAGACCTTCAATGCCGCGACGGCCGTCTTCAGCCTGCAGCGCCTGCTGCAGATGAAGAACACCAATGCCTACCTGGAATGGTTCGACAAGCTTGAATCCGTCGAGGCCAAGGACGAGTACCTTTTGCGCATCCGCCTGAGCGAGCCTGATGCGCTGCTCAGCTATGCGCTGGCCATGCCCGGCGCGGTGATGGTGCACCCCGACAGCGCGGCCAACAATGCCAGCACGCCCGTGGGCACCGGCCCCTACCAGGTCGAGAAATGGACCAAGGGCAAGTCCATCACCCTGGTGCGCAATGAGCAGTGGTGGGACAGCCGCAAGCCCGCCATCCGCCTGGCGGATTTCCTCTTCATGTCCAGCGCGGCCGAGACCGAGAACATGCTGGCCGAAGGCCGTATCGATGCGCTCAGCTCGGTGACGCGGCTGACGGCCTCCTTCATGGCGCGTACCGACTATGTGATGGGCCAGCGCGGTGTCGAAGGCAAGCTGCTGATCGCGATGAACAATGCCCGCGCGCCCTTGAACGACATCCGGGTGCGGCGCGCCATCAACCATGCGCTGGACCGCAGCCGCTACCAGGACATCTATGGCGGCTCCATCGAGGTGCTGCCCATTGGCAGCCACTTCTCGCCGCACCACCCGGCCTATGTCGACCTGGTGCCGCGCTACCCCTACGACCTGGCACAGGCCAAGGCCTTGCTGGCCCAGGCCCAGGTGGCGCCGGGCACCAGCCTGCGCCTGGCGGTACCGCCTACCGATTACGGGCGCTATGGCAGCCTGATCGTGGCCGCGCAGCTGGAAGCCATTGGCCTGCAGGTCGAGATCATCCGCATGGACTGGCCCACCTGGCTGGACCAGGTGATGAAGCGCAAGGACTATGACCTGAGCCTGATCATGCATGTGGAGCCGATGGACATCGGCATCTATGCGCGCGATGACTACTACTTCAACTACAACAACCGCGTGTTCAAGAAGATCTGGGAAAAGCTACGCGCCTCGGCATCGCCGCAGGAGCTGGACGAGTGGCTAGGCCAGGCGCAAAGGCAGTTGGCCGAGGATGCGGTCAACGCCTTCATCGTTGTGCGGCCGGAGCGCAACTTCATGCGCAAGGGCCTGGTGGGCATGTGGTCCAAGTGCCCCATCCCGACCTTTGCGCTGGAAGACCTGCGCTGGCAGAACTGAGAACCATGGCAGACAGACCGCTCCCCTCTCTAGCGCTTGCCGCGCAGGCCGCACCGGACAAGCGCAGCTTTCCGATGTCGGTGACCTCGCGCATTCTGCTGATGCTGGTGATTCTGGCCGTGGGCATTGCGGTGGTGTTTGCCTTGACCTTGCAGGGCCTGCGCCGCACCAACCAGGCCTTGCAGCAGCTGTCCAGCGTGGAGATGGAGCAGCTCATCGCCAGCACCCGGGTGATGCAGCAAAGCGAGATGATCGGCAGCTATGCGCGCCTGGTGGCCATCACCAATGACATGGGCGAGCGGCGCCTGAACATGGTGGAGCTGACCGACCGCATGGGCTGGCTCGACAAGCTGCTCGGAGAGATGACGCAGACCCGGCTGGATGGCGCGATCGACCCGCTGATGCAGTCCAAGCGCAATGCGCTCAATGCCAATGTGCAGCAGCTGAGCCAGGCGATTTTTCAGCCAGCCCAGCATGGCCTGGATGACCGCGCCGTCTTCCATCTGGTGGCCGAGAACCAGATGCTGGCCACCGACATGTCCCTACTGGCCAGCCGCGCTGCAGCCGATTTGCGGCGCCAGCTCAATGAGCGCAGCGTGCAGCTGTCGCGCGACGTGGCCGCGCAGCAGAGCAACCTGAACTGGCTGGTGGCCGTGCTGATCCTCTGCGTGGTGATGGCGGGCATCTACATGCATGCCTCGGTGTCGCGCCGCCTGGTGGCCTTGCGCCGCGAGGTCAGCAATGACGAGTTTGGCGGCATCTATGCCGTGCCCCAGCAATGGGGCGACGAGATCGACCAGCTGGGCCGCGCCATTGCCTCCTACAAACAGCACCTGAACGACCACACCCGCTCAGCCCAGAACGCGGTACGCGCCAAGAACCGCTTTCTGGCCGGCGCCAGCCATGACCTGCGCCAGCCGGTGCAGGCGCTCAATCTGTTTCTGGAGACCTTGCGCGGCTCGGGCCTCAACAGCCAGCAGGCGGTGGTGCTGGAGCATGCGCGCGCAGCGCTGTCGGCCAGCCGCGAGATGCTCGACACCTTGATGGACTATTCGCGCATCGAGGCCGGGGTGCTGGACCCCAAGTTCCAGCCGGTGGCCATTGCCGGCTTTCTGCGCCGGCTGGAGAAAGAGTTCGGCCCGCAGGCCGATGCCAAGAACCTGGTCTTCCGCGTGCGCGACAGCGAGGACTGGATCTACACCGACCAGTCGCTGCTGTTCATGCTGCTGCGCAATCTGGTGTCCAACGCGCTGCGCTATACCGACCAGGGCGGTGTGCTGCTGGGGGTGCGCAAACGCGGCATGCAGCGCGTGATCGAGGTCTGGGATACCGGCGTGGGCATCGATGACGAACACCACGATTTGATCTTCCAGAAGTTCCGCCAGGTGGGCGAGGACCACCACATGGGCAGCAAGGGCCTGGGGCTGGGCCTGGCCATCGTGCGCGAGCTGGCCGATATTTTGAATGTGCAGGTCGCGCTGTCATCGGTACCGGGGCGCGGCAGCGTGTTCCGGGTGAGCCTGATGGCCGAGGCCGTGCCCGCCGGCGGCTATGGCCTGGTCGCCGGGCTGTGGGAGCAGCCGGACGACGGCGACTACTCCTCGCTGCATGGCCTCAAGGTGCTGGTGGTGGACGATGAGCCGCTGGTGCGCGTGGGTCTGGCCAGCATGCTGGAGCAGTGGCACTGCCAGGTGATGAGCGCTGCCACGGTGGACCAGGTGCGCCGCCTCATCGGCCATATGCAGGAGAGCAACAGCAAGCCCTTTGATGTGGTGCTGACCGACCTGCGCCTGTCGGCCACCGAAGACGGCAGCATGGTGGTGCGGGCCGTGCGCGATGCCACGGCCGAGCATCTGCCCTGGCAGCAGATGCTGCCCCACTATGTGATCCTGACCGGCGACACGGCCCCCAAACGGCTGCAGATGGCCAACAGCCTGGGGGCCACCTTGATGCACAAGCCCATCGACCCGCGCCAGCTGCACAAGCTGCTGGCCCGCGAGCTGCAGCTGCGCTGCGATATCGAGGAGTTCATGGAGACCCAGCCACCTGCCGATATCGACGAGGCCATCGACAGGGCATGAAAAAACCCGCCGGGGTAAGCGGCGAGCTGCAAGGCTGAGCGCTGTGCGGAAAGCTTATTCCGACAACTGGCGCATCGTGGCCTGGTCCAGACGACCACTGACCGTCAGGCCCTGGTCTTGCTGGAAGGAGCGCAGTGCGTTCTGGGTGCGGGGGCCGGAGGCGCCATCGGGCGTGCCCACGTCGTAGCCCAGTTCGTTGAGGCGCTGCTGCGCTTGCTTCATGGTCATGCGCACATTGGCGCTCTTGGCGCCCGGTGCCGAGGTCTGGCTAGGCGCTGCGGCGCCATCCACACCCAGGCGACCGCCACCGCCCAGGCCTTGGCCCTTGACGGATTGCGCGCTGTAGTTGCGCAGTGCCTGCACCATCTGGTTGTAGGCATCGACGAAAGCGGCCGACACGACCTTGCCTTGCGAGGTGTTGGAGTAGCCACCCATGCTGGCACCTGCCGCACCACCGAACAGGGTGCCAAAGCCGCCCCAGTCGGTGTTGCTGGCGTTACCGGTCGACGAGGACACTTGCACGCCCGAGCGGTTGTCCACCAGGGTCAGCATGGCCGAGGCTTCACGGGTCTTGCTGTTGGCAGCCACACCGGCCAGCGCGCCGCCGCCACGGCCGCCCAGGATGCCGCCCAAGGCAGCACCAAAGCCACCGGCATTGTCTTCGCTGAAGGTCACTTCAGGCGTCAGGCCGTAGTCCGATGCGACCACCTGGCCCTTGCCGAAGTTGCTGCCCTTGCGCATTTCACCGTTGTCCATCATCGCGCGCTCGCGGTTCATCGCGTTCATGCCGGCAGCGCTGCGTTCCACCACCACGAAGCAGTTCGATTGCTGGATCAGCACGCGCAGCAGATTGGCGGTCGGAGGCAGGCGGTATTCGTTGCGCAGAATGGTGTACCAACCGGCTTGCTGGTTCTCGACCAGGGACACGGTACCTACGGGCGAATCGCACTTTTCGAGTTGGCTGTTTTCACCTTGGCTGCTGCCACCTGCTGCACCGCCGGTCACCATGTTGTTGGTGCCGCCGCCCAGCTTCATACCGGTGCTTTCGCAGCCTGCCAATGCCAAGACGGCCATTGCCGCCACCAATGCTGCTTTTTTCATGTCGCTCTTCTCCCGCAAGTAAATCAGTTGTTCATTCAAAGCGAGCCCGGAATTCCTTCCAGGCTCGATTACTTCGATTTCGAATTTTTGCTTTGCGCTGCTGACACGGAAACCATCTGCTTCCAGGAACCTCGGCGGAGCGTTGTCCGCTCTTAAGCGAAGTTGTTAGTAAATGTCACCAGAATCACGACGTGCAGCACATGGCCGGTGCATTATCCACGTAATTTATCAATCAATCCATTCAGGGCATCCAGAGAACCAAACTGGATTACCAATTCACCCATCTCTTCGAGTTTGCCAGCGCGCTTGACGCGCTTTTTCACGCGCACTTCGACCTCGGCCATCAACAGGTCCGAGAGCTCTTCTTCCACCCGCTTCAAATCGCGTGATTTCGCCGCTTTGGCCTTGACCGGGGTTTCGCCGGAGAACTCGGCGCTGACCTTTTTGACCAGGCTCTCGGCCTCGCGCACGCTCAGTTTGCGGGCATTGATCTGGTTGGCGGCGGTGATCTGCGCAGCACGGTCCAGCGCCAGCAAGGCGCGGGCGTGGCCCATGTCCAGATCCCCTGCCATCAGCATGGTTTGCACCGGCTCGGCCAGGTTCAGCAGGCGCAGCAGGTTGGAGGCGGCCGAGCGCGAACGGCCCACGGCCTGCGCAGCCTGTTCATGCGTCATCTGGAACTCGCCCACCAGGCGCGACAGGCCCTGGGCCTCTTCCAGCGGGTTGAGGTCTTCGCGCTGGATGTTTTCGATCAGCGCCATCGCGGCGGCGGACTCGTCCGGCACATCGCGCACCAGCACCGGCACCTCGGCCAGGCCGGCGATGCGCGCAGCGCGGAAGCGCCGCTCACCGGCGATGATTTCGTACTTGCCGGCGTTGTCGCCCGCGGCCAGCTTGCGCACCAGGATGGGCTGCATGATGCCCTGGGCCTTGATGCTTTCGGCCAGTTCATACAGCGCGCCCTCGTCCATGCGCGTGCGCGGCTGGTAGACACCGGGCACCATGTCATCGAGCAGCAACTGGTGCGGCAGCTGGCCCTTGTCATCGCTGGCAGGCGCCGCGTCTTCGACCTTGGGGCCCAGCAGTGCTTCAAGGCCGCGTCCCAGGCCCTTGGGTTTTTTGGTTGCCATGGTTTTCAGTTCACCTTTGTTGGTTCGGCCATCAACTCGGCCAGCAGCGCCTGGCCCAGTGGCCAATCGCCCAGCCCGGATTCGGCATTGATATGGCCGCAGGCGCCCTGGTCCACCCAGCGGGCACCCCAGTTGCTGGCCAGCCACTGCGCGCGCTCGGCGCTGCAATAGGGGTCGTTTTGGCTGCCCACCAGAATGGCGGGAAAGGGCAGTTTCTGCAGCGCAATCGGTGACCAGCCAGGGATGTGTTCGGCCAGGTCGGGGCGCTCCACATCGCCCGGTGCCACCAGCAGCGCGCCACGCACCTTGCAGGCTGCCTGGGGCGAATGGGCGGCCCACCAGGCCGTCAGGATGCAGCCCAGGCTATGGGCGACCAGCACCACCGGCTGCGGCGCATCCAGCACCACATCCTGCAGACGTGCCGTCCAGTCACCACGTTTGGGGTGCATCCAGTCGTGCTGCTGCACGCGCTCATAGCCCAGTTGCTGTTCCCATACCGTTTGCCAATGGCCCGGTCCGCTGTTTTGCCATCCCGGCAGCAGCTTGATGGACGAGGATTCAATGCTCATTTTTTAATAGCAAAAAAGCGCCACCGTACTGCGCTGTTTCAAAGAAATGCAAACCCTTATTGTGCCCGAATGTCTCTCACACGCAATGCGGGCGCCAGCGGCATCGCAGCGGCCATGAAAAAGACCTCCGCATGCCAGGCACCGGAGGTCTGTCGGGCAGCGGCCAAGGCCGGCTGTCACTTCATGCGTTTGATGCGCTTGACCATCTCTTTGGCAAACTCGACAAAGGCCTTGCTGCCCTTGGCGGCCGGGTCGAACACCACGCCCGGCAGGCCATAGCTGGGCGCCTCGGCCAGGCGCACGTTGCGGGGGATCACCGTGTCGAACACCTTGTCGCCAAAATGCTCGCGCAGCTGGTCGCTCACCTGCTGCTGCAAGGTGATGCGCGGGTCGAACATCACGCGCAGCAGGCCGATGATTTCGAGGTCGCGGTTCAGGTTGGCATGCACCTGCTTGATGGTGTTGACCAGGTCGGTCAGGCCTTCAAGCGCAAAGTACTCGCACTGCATCGGCACGATCACGCCATGGGCCGAGCACAGGCCGTTCAGGGTGAGCATGGACAGGCTTGGCGGGCAGTCGATGAGCACGAAGTCAAAGTCGGCGTCGCTCGCCTCCAGCGCGGCCTTGAGCCGCTTTTCACGGCGCTCCAGCTCGACCAGCTCAACCTCGGCACCGGAGAGCTCGCGGTTGGCGCCCAGCACCCAGTAGCCGCAGCGCTCGGAATGGACGGCCGCCTCCTTGATGGTGTTCGATTCGAGCAGCACATCGTAGACCGAGGTCTCCAGCGCGCGCTTGTCGATGCCCGAGCCCATGGTGGCATTGCCTTGCGGATCCAGGTCGACCAGCAGCACACGCTGCTTGATCTTGGCCAGACCCGCAGCCAGATTGACTGCCGTGGTGGTCTTGCCGACGCCGCCTTTTTGGTTGGCGATACAGAAGATTTTTGCCATGAGAACTCGCTTCGTCCACTAACTTATTTGGTCAGGGCCAGCTTGAGGCCAAAACCAATCAAAAACACACCCGCTGTCTTTTCCATCCACTTGACCAGGGCCGGGTTGGCGCGCAGGCGCTCGGCCAGGGTCTTGGTGATCAGCACCACCACCGTGCAGTAGGCCAGGCTGATCACTGCCACCGTGGCCGCCATCACGGCGAAGGTGGGGATGCCCCGGTGGGTAGCTGGATCGACAAACAGCGGGAAGAACGCCATGTAGAAAACAATGGCCTTGGGGTTCATCAAGGTGATGAGAAAGCCCTGCTTGAAATAATGCCGCGGTGCAATCTGGATGACTGGCTGGTCCCCTGGCTTGGCGGTGATCAGCTTGTAGCCGATCCAGCCCAGGTAAATTGCGCCGATCCATTGCACCGCATGGAAGGCTGCTGGGTAGGCCGTGAGCACCGCCGCCACACCAGCCACCGCCAGCCACATCAACACCTGGTCAGCCGCCATGCAGCCGGCGCAGACGGCCAATCCGGCCCGTATGCCGCCCTTTCCGGTCGAGGTGATCAGCGCCAGATTGCCTGGCCCGGGAATCATCAGGAAAAGGAGTATGGCGAAGACAAATGCACCATAGTCAGAAATGCCAAACATATGCTGCCTGCTGCGGTAAAGCTTTGAGTGTAAACGACGCCCCCGCTTGCAAGCCAGCAAAAGCGCGTTGTTACCGGCCCAAGCGTCAGCAAAAAGCCCCGAAAAATCGGGGCTCTGAATGGATTCAAATGGCAGCAGCTGTGGAGCTGCTGCAAGCGTCGATCAGGAGGTCTGGTGGCGCATCCAGACAATGCAGCGCTCGGCATCCAGGCCGGGAACTTGCAAGGGCTCGATGCTCAGCACCTGCACCGTAGCGGGCAACAAGGCCAGCTCATCGTCCGGGCGCTTGGCCTTCATCGCCAGCCAGATGCCATCGGCCTTCAGGGTCTGGGCCGACCAGGCGGTGAAATCCTGCAAGGCGGCAAAAGCACGGCAGCTGACCACGTCGTACTGCTGGCTCAGCTGCTCTACCCGCGACTGGATGCCATGCAGGTTGCGCAGGCGCAGCGCGGCAGCGGCTTGCTGGATAAAGGCGACCTTCTTGCCCACGGTGTCCACGCAGCTCACATCCAGCTGGGGCAGGCAGATGGCAAACACCACGGCGGGCAGTCCGCCGCCCGATCCGACGTCGAGCAGCTTAGGGGCTGGCAGGCCCGTGCCCTCCAGATGCCGCACCAGCGGCGTCACCGCCGCCAGGCTGTCGAGCAGATGGTGGGTCAGCATCTCTTGCGGGTCGCGCACCGAGGTCAGGTTGTAGACCTTGTTCCACTTCTGCAGCAGATCCAGAAAAGCCATCAACTGCGCAATTTGCTCATCGCTCAGCGACAGGCCCAGTTGTTGTACGCCGTCACGCAGTGGAACTTCCAAAAGTGCGCTCATGCAGTCGTTACCTCTTGTGCAGTGCTGAAGCCTTTGAAGCCACCTTTTTTCAGGTGCACCATCAGCAGGGAAATGGCAGCGGGCGTGACACCGGAAATACGCGATGCCTGGCCCAGGGTTTCGGGGCGGTGGGTTTGCAGCTTCTGGCGCACTTCAAACGACAGGGCCGTCACCTGCATATAGTCCAGCTCGGCGGGCAGGCGCAGCTTCTCATAATGGGCAGCGCGTTCCACCTCGTCCTTTTGGCGATCGATATAGCCGGAGTACTTGGCACCGATCTCCACCTGCTCGACCACGGACTCGCTCAAACCGCCCAGTGTTTCACGTGAAACGTCGCTGGTCTGGTAAGCGCCTTCGTTCATACTCATCAAGGTGGCGTAGTCCACACCAGGGCGGCGCAGCAGATCGAACAGGTTGTACTCCCGCTCCATCGCCTTGCCCAACACACGTTCGGCTTCTTGCGCAGCGACGATGCGTGGGTTCACCCAGGTGGCCTTGAGGCGTTCTGTTTCACGTGAAACAGCATCACGCTTGCGGCTGAAGGCATCCCAGCGCGCATCGTCGACCAGGCCCATCTTGCGGCCCTCTTCCGTCAGGCGCATGTCGGCATTGTCTTCACGCAGCTGCAGGCGGAACTCTGCCCGGCTGGTAAACATGCGGTAGGGCTCGGTCACACCCTTGGTGATCAGGTCGTCGACCAGCACACCCAGGTAGGCTTCATCGCGGCGCGGCGTCCAGGGGCCTTCCCCCCGGCATTGCAGTGCCGCGTTCAGGCCGGCAAACAGGCCTTGGGCTGCCGCCTCTTCATAACCGGTAGTGCCATTGATCTGGCCAGCAAAAAACAGGCCCTGGATCTGCTTGGTCTCAAAGCTGTTCTTCAGGGAGCGCGGGTCAAAGTAGTCGTACTCGATCGCATAGCCCGGGCGCAGGATGTGCGCGTTCTCCAGGCCCTTCATGCTGCGCACCAATTCGTACTGCACATCGAACGGCAGGCTGGTCGAGATGCCGTTGGGGTAGTACTCGTGGGTGGTCAGGCCTTCGGGCTCCAGAAAGATCTGGTGGCTTTCCTTGTCGGCAAAGCGGTTGATCTTGTCTTCCACGCTGGGGCAGTAGCGCGGCCCTACCCCTTCGATCTTGCCGGTGAACATCGGGCTGCGGTCAAAGCCGCTGCGGATGATCTCGTGCGTGCGCGCATTGGTGTGGGTGATGTAGCAAGGCATCTGCGCCGGGTGCATCTCCGCATTGCCCATGAAGCTGAACACCGGCAGCTGGCCTTCGTTCACGCCACCGGGCATGCCATCACCAGGCTGGGTTTCGCATTGGCTGAAGTCGATCGAGCGGCCATCGATGCGCGGCGGGGTACCGGTCTTCAGGCGCCCCTGGGGCAGCTTCAATTCCTTCAGGCGCGCGGACAGGCTGACCGCTGGCGGATCGCCGGCACGGCCAGCGGCATAGTGGTTCAGGCCCACATGGATCTTACCGTCCAGGAAAGTACCGGCCGTCAGCACCACGGTGCGGCTGCGAAAACGGATGCCCACCTGGGTCACGGCGCCCACCACGCGGTCGCCCTCCACCATCAGGTCATCGACCGCTTGCTGGAACAGCCAGAGGTTGGGCTGGTTCTCCAGCGTCTCGCGGATTGCTGCCTTGTACAGGATGCGGTCGGCCTGGGCGCGGGTGGCACGCACGGCCGGGCCCTTGGAGCTGTTGAGGATGCGGAACTGGATACCACCCTTGTCGGTGGCCAGCGCCATGGCGCCGCCCAGCGCGTCCACTTCCTTGACGAGATGGCCTTTGCCAATGCCGCCAATGCTGGGGTTGCAGCTCATCTGGCCCAGGGTTTCGATATTGTGGGTCAGCAGCAGCGTCTTGCTGCCCATGCGTGCAGCGGCCAGCGCTGCTTCGGTGCCGGCATGGCCGCCACCCACAACGATGACATCAAATTCTTGCGGATAGGTATAGGGGGTTTGGCTCATACGGCCTCATTCCAGGGCTCGCAAGGCAGGCGCCTTGCAGTCAGTCAGCCCTTCTGCAGCCCTTGGGCAAAAGTGGCGAATAGTCGGTTTTGCCCGCTATTTTAATGACTTGGGGGTTTACAGGCGGTCAGCGCTGTTATTGCGCCGCAGCCACCTGCGCTGCAAAGCTTTGTCAAAAGCGATAGCATGGTTTGGCCCAGAACATGGTATGGCTTATGTCCGTTGCCCGATGTTCTTTAACCCTGACTGGAGATTTGTTGATGAAGCTGTATTTCTCTCCCGGCGCCTGTTCGCTGTCGCCCCATATCGCTCTGCTGGAAGCCGGCCTGCCCTTCACCCTGGAGATGGCCAGCACCAAGACCCACCAGCTCAAGGACGGCACCGACTTCTACACCATCAACCCGCTGGGCTATGTGCCCGTGCTGGAGCTGGACAATGGCCAGCGCCTGCGTGAAGGCCCGGCCATCGTGCAGTACATCGCCGACCAGGCGCCCGCCTCCAAGCTGGCACCCGCCAACGGCACCTTCGAGCGCTACCAGCTGCAAGAGTGGCTGGGCTTTATCGGCACCGAGATCCACAAGGGCTTCTCGCCACTGTTCAACCCCAACATGCCCGACACCGTCAAGGACATGGCCCGCGTGCAAGTGCTCAAGCGCCTGACCTGGGTGGATTCGCAGCTGGCCGGCAAGGAATTCCTGATGGGCACGGATTTCACCGTGGCCGATGCCTACCTGTTCACCGTCAGCGGCTGGAGCAAGTTTGTCGGCGTTGATATCAGCGGCCTGCAAAACCTGGCTGGTTTCCTGCAACGCGTGGGCGCCCGTCCATCGGTGCAAAAGGCCATCGCGGACGAAAAGCAGTAAGCGCAGCCTCGGCCCAGGGATGCTGTTTCACGTGAAACACATCCGGGCCGATGCAGCTCTGATCGCTTGTTCCTGGTGAAAGACCCTGCTCTTGACCTTCACACCGTGTCAGCTTTCAAGATCAGGCCATCAACCAAAGGAAAAGGAAACTCTGATGCAAAACACCTTCCAAGTCCAAGGCATGACCTGCGGCCACTGCGAGCGTGCCGTCACCCAGGCTGTGCAGCAGCTCGACGCCCAGGCCAAGGTAGCGATTGACCGCGCCCAAGGCAAGGTCGTGGTCGAGTCCAGCCAGCCGGCAGACAAGATCGCAGCGGCCATCGCGGCCGAAGGCTACCAGGTCCAGTAAGCATGGCCAGCCCGTCACGCAAGCCTGCGGCTGAGCGGTCCATCGCCTGGCCGGTGTCCATCAGCAAAGCGGCCCAGCTGGCGGGTATCTCTGCGCGCATGGCGCGCCATTACGAGTCGCTGAACCTGCTGCCCCATGTCAACCGCACCGACAGCGGCTACCGCCTGTATACCCAGTCCGATGTGCATACCCTGTCCTTCATCCGCCGCAGCCGCGATCTGGGCTTCTCGATGGAGGAGATCGAGAACCTGCTCAATCTCTGGCACGACAAGCAGCGCGCGAGTAGCTCGGTCAAGGAGATTGCGCAAAAGCATATTGAGACCTTGCGCGAGCGCATCGCCGCGATGAAGGACATGGAACGCTCGCTGCAGGCGCTGGTCCACAGCTGCCATGGCGACCAGCGCCCGGACTGCCCTATTCTCGACAGCCTGTCCGACCCCAACGCTGATCCCGATGCAGCCAGCTGCTGCAAGCATTGAAGGCCTGGACAGACCACCGCCTTCGCCATAAAAAACGCGCTCCTGGGAGCGCGTTGCGTTGTTGTTTCTGAGCGGGGACGCAATCAGAAGGGGCTGGAATCCGGATCCTGGTCCACCGGCGCCGACTTGGGGCCGGTCTGCATGCCTCCAGGCTTGCCGGACGCATCGAAAGGCTTGCCCACCCCTGTGCCCAGGCTAATCGGCTTGACGGCCGCTGCAGCCCCTTCCCGGGCCGCTGCGGCGGGTTTGTCGCCCCGGTCGGGCAGCTGGCCCAGCTCGGTGCGGCCTTCACCGCCCAGTGCCTGGATCAGGTCGGGAATCAGCTGGCTGAACTCACCGGTGGCAATGGCCACATCGGCGTCAAAGCCGCCATCTTCACTGGCGCCTTCCATCACCACATCCAGCAAGGCCACCTTCTTGAGCTGCAGGCCCTCGGTCAGCACAAAGCTGACCCGGTCGTCCCAGGTCAGCGCCAGCTTGGTGGGCAGCTTGCCCTGGTCGATATGCTCGCGGATCTCATCAATGCCCAGCGGGTGGCGGGCATAGCGCACCACGGCCTTGGATTCGTCGGCACTCTTGAGTTCGCATTCCTGGTCAATGCTGAAGCCGGCCGGCGCATCGTAGCTGTGCAACCAGGCGGACATGGCGCCCTGGGGGCTGTTCTGGGTGTCGATCAGCGCCACGGCAAAACCGGGCGATGCCTCGACCAGCATGGTGATCACTTCGTCGGCACGGCCCTGGCTGCTGGTGTCCAGCACCAAGAGGCGCGCCTGCGGATCGATCCAGATCCAGAGCCCGCCCTGCTTGGTGAAGGCCATCGGCAGCAGATCCAGCTTGCACTCGTCCTTGAGCTCCTGCTTTTCCTTCTTGCCAGGCTTGCGGCCTTCCTGGGCTTCGATATGGGCAAGCTTCTCATCGACCTTGCGGTTGAGCACGCTGGCGGGCAGCATCTTGCTCTCGCTCATCAGCCGCAGAATCCAGTGGCCGCCCACCGATTCGACCATGGCGCCATGCTCTTCGCCGCGCGGAGGCACCCAACCGGTGGATTTTTCCTGGGTGGCACCGCACTGCTCAAACTGCTGCTTGGCCAAGGCCGTGTCCAACGCCACCAAATCCGGCTGCCAGGCTTCGGAGATGCGGTAAAAAATCATGTTCTTGAACATGCCATTCCTTTGTTTTGGGAGGCTGCCGGCTTGCTGCGTCAGCCCTTTAAAAAACACAAGCGGCCCTGGTGTGCCGCACTGATCTGCTGTCCATTGTGCCGCGAATCCGGCCCGCCCCAGAGCGATGGGCCGGGCAAAAAAGCCGGGGTTTGGACTTGTTGACCGGCTGCCAGCAGCGCACACAGCCCCAAAGCCAAACAACCAAAATTGGTAATTCTTTACACAGCCATACCGGCCAGTGACGGGGCTCTTACATGGCAGGCGGACACTGCAGACATCGCATAAGACATCACAACCCGGAAAGGAAACACCATGTCTCTCTTGCAACGCAGCGCCATTGTGACCGCCATGCTGGCCAGCCTGTCGGTTTCCAGCTTCGCCCAAACCCCCAGCACGCCTGCAGCAGCCCCCACCGCCCAAAGCGCCCCCGCCCCTGCCAAGAAGGCCCATGGCCCTGAAGCACGCGAGGCCCGCATGGCCAAACGCATGCAGGCATTCAAGGCCTCGCTCAAGCTCAATGCCAGCCAGGAAGCCGGCTGGACCAGCTACATGGCAGCGGTCAAACCCCAGCGCCCAGCGCCGGGTGAGCGCCCTGAACGCCCCGACTTTGCCAAGATGACCACGCCGGAACGCATTGACGCGATGCAAGCCATGCATGCCAAGCACCAGGCCGCAATGGACCAGCGCAACCAGGCGACCAAGGCCTTCTATGCCACCTTGACGCCAGAGCAGCAAAAGACCTTTGATGCGGAAACCTTGAAGATGCATGAACGCCGTGGACACGGCCCGGACGGCAAGGGCTCACATGGCCCGCGCCATCAAGGCCCCAATCCGAAACAGTCTGTTCCGCCAATGGACAGCAAATAAGGCAGGAGCCCTCCTCCCGCCTCGGATCTCTCTCTCAATCCCCTCCTGCGCAGCCCTCAAAAGCTGCGCTTTTTTATGCCCCGCAAGTCGTAAGCGGTTGCATACAGGCAACATCCAGCTTTTGCTGACAAAAGCGCCTGTCGTGCAGGTGTAACATTATTTAATGCAACACCGCCCCCTCCTCTCCGCTCTCAGCCTGTGCGCGCTGACCGTCTGGACCGCATCTGCCCACGCGCAGTTTGCCGACAAGCGCAACAGCCCCACTTTGTACCTGCAAGCCGGTGTTGCCGAGCGCGATGCGCGAACGCTCACCGTTGGCTCGACCATCCCAATGGACTGGAAGACTTTCTGGTGGGGCCATCCCGTGACCGCTCATTGGGACTTGAGCGTATCCGGCTGGAACTCGGACCGCATGGGCCAAGAAGGTAGCCGCACCATTGCCGTCGTCGGCCTGGTGCCCACCCTGCGCTTTCACAGCAAGAGCCAGTACCCCTGGTTTGTAGAAGCAGGTCTTGGCGGCTATGTCTCCAGCAAGCTCTACGAAAGCCGCGACAAGCGCTTCTCGACCGCCTTCAACTTTGGCACCCATATCGGCGTGGGCTACTTCACCGGCATGCGCCGCGAGAACGAATGGTCCGTGCGCCTGGAGCATGTCTCCAACGCCTCGATCAAGCGCCCCAACCCTGGCGAGAACTTTGTGCAGCTGCGCTACGCACGGCACTTCTGATGGCTTGACGGAAAAAGCCCCCCTCTTCCCCTTCATACCGCCTTCCGGCGGTATTTTTTTGGTTCATCGCTGAATTCCGTGGATGACTGGCGAACGCTTGAGTACCCTAAGGCCTGATTCAACGGCAATCAGGAGGAACAAGTGCTCGACCGCAA
>NZ_SOAL01000008.1 GCF_004364775.1 Comamonas sp. JUb58 | reverse complement strand
AGTGAGCGCTTGTTTTGCTCCGAAGAACATATGGCAATCGCCACCAAACGCCCACGCTTATCGGCTGTTAATTTTTAAAGACCTAACCCAAGAGCCTAACCCCTGGATCCTCTTCGCCGCGATCAGCGAAGCCTTGTATTGTAGCACAGTTTTTTGAACTGTTTGACAAAGTTTTCAGCGTTTCCGCAAGACCCTTGTCAGCACCTCCAAAAAAACAAACCTTGCGAACCGCCCTCTTTCGAGTCTGGCAGCTTTGCAAGGCATCGTGCTGTCGATAGACGCTATTGTATAGGCGTTTACCGACAGCTTTTCATGAAATTGCAATTTTTTTCAACTGCAGCTGCCGATCAGACTTTCCACTTCTCCAGCAGCTTCTCTGGACGCAGGCTGTCATAGCCTTCGAACGGCTGGTGGATCCAGGGGTTGGTTGCCAGGAAGTCCACCGAGTAGTCTGGCGTGAAGGTGGAAACACCCTTGGTCCAGATCACCGCACTGCGCAACTCCGTGATGGGCGCGTAGTTGTTCTTCAGCATGTTGATCACGGCATTGAGCGTGTGACCCGAATCTGCCAAGTCGTCCACCAGCAACACGCGGCCAGCGATCTCACCCTTGGGGGTGGTGATGAAGCGCGCGATATCCAGGTGACCCTGCTGCGTACCGGCTTCCGCACGGTAGGAGCTGGTCGACATGATGGCCAGGGGCTTGTCAAAAATACGGCTCAGGATGTCGCCAGGACGCATGCCGCCGCGAGCCAGACACAGGATGGTGTCGAACTCCCAGCCGGATTGGTGAATCTTGATGGCCAGTTTTTCAATCAGGCCATGGTATTCGTCGTAGCTGACATACAGGTGCTTGCCGTCTTCAGTAAGCATGGGTTTCCTCAATCAAAAGTAGCAACCAGGGTTTAGGCCTGGTAGGGGTTATGCATCAGGATCGTGTGGTCGCGATCAGGGCTGGTCGAGACAACGGCGATAGGCACGCCGGTGACTTCGGCAATGCGGTCCAGATAACGGCGCGCATTGACAGGCAGCTTGTCGTATTCAGTCACGCCCACGGTGGTATCGGTCCAGCCGGGGATGGCTTCATAGATAGGCTTGCAACGCTCGATGTCGTCTGCACCCAGCGGCAGCAGGTCGATGCGTTCGCCGTCGAGCTCATAGCCGACGCAGAGTTGCAGCTCTTCGATGCCGTCGAGCACGTCCAGCTTGGTGATGCACAGACCGGACAGGCCGTTGATCTGGGCCGAGCGCTTGAGCAGGGCTGCATCAAACCAGCCGCAGCGGCGATAGCGACCGGTAGTCACGCCCTTCTCTGCGCCCACGGTGCTCATCACCCAACCTGGGGTGCCTTCCTTTTGCCATTCCAGCTCGGTCGGGAAAGGACCACCACCGACGCGGGTGCAGTAAGCCTTGGTGATACCCAGCACATAGTGCAGCAGGCCTGGGCCTACGCCAGCGCCGGCGGCCGCATTGCCAGCCACGCAGTTGGACGAGGTCACATAGGGGTAGGTGCCGTGGTCCACATCCAGCAGCGAGCCTTGTGCGCCTTCAAACAGCAGGTTGCCGCCTTCAGCGTGCAGCTGGTTCAGCTCGGACGACACATCGGCAATCATCGGTTTGATCAGCTCGGCGTGTTGCATGGCCTCGTTGTAGACGGCGTCGAACTGGATCTCGCCATTCTTCATGTACGGAGCCAGTTGTGGGCCGAAGTCGAACTTTTGCGAACCCAGCACGCTCACCAGAATGTGGTTGTGCAGGTTCAGCAGTTCGCGCAGCTTGGTGGCAAAACGCTCGGGGTGCTTGAGGTCTTGCACGCGCAGCGCACGGCGGGCAATCTTGTCCTCATAGGCTGGGCCGATGCCCTTGCCGGTGGTGCCAATCTTTTGCACGCCGCCTTGTTCACGGGCCGCTTCACGGGCCAGATCCAGCGCCTGGTGGAAAGGCAGGATCAGCGGGCAGGCTTCGGATACGCGCAGGCGGTCACGCACCTGAACGCCGGCCTTTTCCAGGCCTTCGATTTCTTCAAACAGCTTGCCCACGGACAGCACCACACCGTTGCCGATGTAGCACTTGACGCGGGGACGCATGATGCCGCTGGGGATCAGATGCAGTGCCGTCTTCACGCCATTGATGACCAAGGTGTGGCCTGCGTTGTGGCCGCCCTGGAAGCGCACCACACCCTGTGCGCTCTCCGTCAGCCAATCGACCAACTTACCCTTGCCTTCGTCACCCCATTGAGTGCCAACCACAACAACGTTGCGACCTTTGGAGATAGCCATGTCTTTTCCCATCCAAGAACAAAATACGGTTAAATGCTGCGCACGATCCACTGGCCATCTACTTCGGCCAGTTCGCGGTCACAATTGAATTCGTCAACTTCATCGTCATGCCCAGGCAAGGCGCAGACCACGGTTTCACCGGTCTGGCGCAAGCGGGCGATGACCTCGCGCATATCGTGGCGATCCACCCAGGGCGCACGAATGGCGGCCTTCAGCGGGCGCGGCTCGACCACCGGCACCAGCTGCTTGATATCCAGGCTGAAACCAACGGCAGGGCGGCTGCGGCCAAAGGCAGCACCGACCTCGTCATAACGGCCACCGCGCACCAGCGCATCGGTCACCCCTTGCGCATAGATCGCAAAGCGCATGCCGCTGTAGTACGAGTAGCCACGCAGATCGGCCAAATCAAACGTGACGGCCGGGCTGTCGATACGGCTGGCCAACTGGCGCAGGTCCGTCAGAATCGGCGCCACGCCCGGGATACCTGCCAGGGCCTTTTCAGCCTCCGCCAACACCTCCACGTCGCCATAGAGATTGAGCAAGGCACGCAAACCATCACGCTGGGCCTGCGGAAAATCGCGGGTCAGCGCGGCGAGCTCGGAGGCATCCTTGACCGCCAGTGCCGCATGCACGCGGCGCAGGGTCGGCAGATCCACCAACAAGCCTGCCAGCAGACGCTGAACGATGCGCACATCGGCCAGGTCCACAGAGAAATCATGCAGCTGGGCAACGCGCAGCGACTGGGTCGCCAGCGCGATCACTTCCACATCCGCCTCCACCCCTGCATGGCCGTAGATTTCGACACCAAACTGCAAAGGCTCGCGGGTAGCATGGGGGCGATCGGGCTTGGCATGCAACACCGGACCGCAGTAGCACAGACGCGTCACACCCTTGCGATTGAGCAAATGGGCATCGATGCGAGCAACTTGTTGGGTGGTGTCAGGGCGAATGCCCAGGGTGCGGCCCGATAGCTGGTCAACCAGCTTGAACGTCAGCAGGTCCAGCGCTTCACCGGATCCGGATAACAGAGAGTCCAAATGCTCCAGCAGTGGAGGCATTACCAGTTCGTAGCCGTAAGCACAAGCCGTGTCGAGCAGGCCACGCCGAAGCTCTTCGATGTGTCGCGCTTCAGAAGGCAGCACATCGGCAATGTGATCCGGAAGGATCCAAGCAGACATGGGGAATTGGGAGGGCTGTTAAAAACGTGATTCTACAGGGATGACAGCGAGCGATCCGCATTTCCTGCTCTCTGCACTGCGCCTTTGCGGCCATTACAGAGCCCAGCGCCTAGCGATGCTATAAGAAACCCCAATGAAAAAAGCCACTTTGCGTATGCAAAGTGGCTTAATGGGGCGCTGGACCAGGCTTACTTGGAGCCGGACGAGCGGTAGCCCTTGAAGAAATCCGAGGACGATGGATCGACCACGATCACGTCCGACTTCTTGTTGAAGCTGGACTTGTAGGCCTCCAGGCTGCGGTAGAACTGCGCAAACTGCGGGTCTTTGCCAAAGGCATCGGCATAGACCTTGGCAGCTTCGGCATCGCCCTCACCCTTCAGCGCCTGCGCATCGCGGTAGGCATTGGCCACGGTCACTTCGCGCTGGCGATCGGCATCGGCGCGGATCTTTTCACCCACGGCGCCACCGGTCGAACGCAGCTCGTTGGCCACGCGCTTCCGCTCTGCTTCCATACGGCTGTAGACCGATTCAGTGATGGCTTCCACATAGTCGACACGCGTGATACGCACATCCACGATATCGATACCCCAGGGCTTGCTGCCCTTGACCGCTTCAAGCACTTCGCGCTTGACGTCCGCCATGGTCTGCTCGCGCTTGCCGGAGATCATGTCCTGCACGGTACGGCGGTTGACTTCCTCCTGGAAGGCATTGCGCACCACGCGGTTGAGCTGGACTGCGCCCTGGCCTTCGGTCGTACCCACATTGCGGATATAGGCCGAAGGATCGGTGATGCGCCAGCGCACATACCAGTCGATCACCACGCGCTGCTTTTCAGCGGTCAGCATGGATTCGGTGTCGGTGCTGTCCAGGGTCAGCAGACGCTTGTCCAGGTAGGTCACGTTCTGCAGCGGCGGCGGCAGCTTGAAGTTCAAGCCCGGCTCCGTGATGACTTCCTTGATCTGGCCGAGCGCATACTTGATGCCGAACTGCCGCTGATCGACCACAAACACGGTGGAGCTGAGCAAGGCCAGCACCACCAGGACGGTTGAAGCTAAAAATCCCATTCGATTCACAAATCACTCCTAGCGCGACTCGCGGTCACGGGTACGGCTGGTATCACGGGCACGGGCATCCGGCACCGAGGGTGCGGGTGCAGGTGCGCTGGTCGTGGGCGCGTTCGAGCTGGCAGCAGCATCGCCTGCAGCAGCACCGCCTTGGGTCTGTTGCATGATCTTGTCCAGCGGCAGGTACAGCAGGTTGGAGCCTTGCTTGGAATCAACCACCACCTTGGTCACATTGCTGTAGACCTGTTGCATGGTTTCTAGGTACAGACGGTCACGCGTGACGACTGGTGCCTTTTGGTACTCAGTGTAGATCGAGGAGAAGCGCTGGGCATCACCCTGCGCCTGTGCCACGATACGGGCCTTGTAAGCCGCAGCTTCTTCCATCAGACGCGAGGCCGTACCGGTGGCGCGTGGCACCACATCGTTGGCATAGGCTTCGGCCTGGTTCTTGGTGCGCTCACGCTCCTGACCGGCCTTGAGCACATCGTCGAATGCCGCCTGCACCTGCTCGGGCGGACGCACGCCGCCTTGCTGCAGATTGACGCCGACGACCTCGACACCGATCTTGTAGCGGTCCAGAATGACCTGCATCAGCTCACGCACGCGGGGCGCAATCTGGTCACGCTCTTCCGCCAATGCGGCGTCCATCTTCATCTTGCCCACGACCTCACGCACGGCGGTTTCAGCCACCTGGATGACGGTGTCTGCCGGTGCCTTGCTCTCGAACAGCCAGGCACGGGCATCGCTCAGGCGGTACTGCACGGCAAACTTGATCTCGACGATATTCTCGTCTTCGGTCAGCATGGCCGATTCGCGCAGACCGGTGGTCTTGATGATGCTGTCGCGACCCACATCGGCAGAGCGGATCTGCGAGACATAGACCAGCTCATGGCGCTGGATCGGGTATGGCAGGCGCCAGTTGATACCGGCATTGACAGTTTTGTGGTACTTGCCGAACTGCGTGATGACCGCTTGCTGGCCTTCCTGCACGATGAAGAAGCCGGTGCCCATCCAGATCAGTGCGGCCACGCCAACGATCAGGCCCAGGCCAACGCCTGCACCCTTAAACTCAGGCGGCTGCCCTGCACTGCCGCGGCCCGTGCCGCCGCCTTTACCGCCACCGAACAAACCACCGAGCTTCTTGTTCAGGTCCTGCCACAGCTCGTCCAGATCCGGGGCACCGTTGGTGCTGGGACGCTGGGAGTTGGGCCGGTTATTCTGCTCGGGCGGGTTGTAGGGCGGACGGGAAGGCTCTTGACCTGCATTGCTGCTGTCGTCCTTGCCATCGTCGCCCCGCCCCCAGCGGGGATCGTTCAGGTTGAACATTCCGCGCAGGCCTTGCGGCAGCAAGGCCAGGCGCGGAAAACGTGAATGAAGTTTCATTAGCGATGTCTCTATGAATCAGCGTTACAAGCGCATGCAAGCAGCCATTGTGGCAGCCCTAGGGAGCATTTCCCAGCAATTCGTCATCGGCGTCTGGGGCTATCTCCCAGGCGTCACCCGCATCGAGCGCCGCCTGGCGGGCGACCAGGGCCTGGGCCAGGTGCTCACGCACGGCCTCCAGCCCCTGCCCCTTGGCCGCACTGACAAAGAATCGTGGAACCTGCACCCCATCGAGCTCATAGCTGTCTGCAAGCGCTGGTGGCCGCCGGTCTGGCTCAATGGCATCCAGTTTATTGAATACCAGAACCTGCGGCACGTTTTCTGCCCCAATTTCCCGAAGAACCTTTTGGACTTGTTGTATTTGTTCCGGGTGGGCAGGGTTGGAAGCATCGACCACATGCAGCAGCAGATCTGCATCTACCGCTTCTTGCAGTGTTGCCTCGAAAGCATTGACCAGCCCGTGGGGCAGGTCCCGAATGAAACCGACCGTGTCGGAGATGGAGATGGAGCGCTGTGCGGACTCCAGGTACATCTGCCGCGTCGTCGTGTCCAGGGTCGCAAACAGCTGATCGGCTGCATAGGCGCGCGCTTTGACCACGGCATTGAAGAAGGTCGATTTGCCGGCATTGGTGTAACCCACCAACGACACATTGAAGGTATCGTTGCGCTGCCGCTGGCGGCGCTGCGTAGCGCGCTGCTTCTTGACCTTGAGGAGCCGGTCCTTGGTGCGCTTGATCGCATCGTTGATCATGCGCTTGTCCAGCTCGATCTGGGTCTCGCCCGGGCCGCCACGCGTGCCGATACCGCCGCGCTGCCGCTCCAAGTGCGACCAGCGGCGCACCAGGCGCGTGCTGAGGTACTGCAGCTTGGCCAGTTCGACCTGGAGCTTGCCCTCGTGGCTGCGTGCGCGCTGCGCAAAGATCTCCAGGATCAGCAAGGTGCGGTCGTTGACCGGCATCTGCAAATGGCGCTCCAGATTGCGCTGCTGTGCCGGGCTGAGTGCCTGGTCAAACAGGATCTCGGTCGCGCCATAGGTCTGCGCCACCATGCGGATCTCATCGGCCTTGCCGCTGCCTACAAACAGGGCCGCATCGGGCACCTTGCGCTTGCACACCAGGCGCGCAACCGGGTTCAGGCCGGCGGTTTGTGCCAGCAGGCCCAGTTCTTCGAGTTCGGAATCGAAGTGCGGAAAACCAAAATCCACCCCGACCAACATGACCGGGGTGGATTTCTTATCGTTGGAATTTTGTTGATTACTCAATGATGTAGAGCTGCTCACCCGCGGCTGGCGCGGATGTCGTGCTATCAAAAGCGTTAGGCTGCGGCTTCGTTGTCTTGCGAATCAGGTGCCGAGAAGTTCACGGCACGACCGGGGACAATGGTCGAGATCGCATGCTTGTACACCATCTGGGTGACGGTGTTGCGCAGCAGCACAACGTACTGGTCAAAGGATTCGATCTGGCCTTGGAGCTTGATGCCGTTGACCAGGTAGATGGACACAGGCACATGCTCGCGGCGCAGAGCGTTGAGGAATGGATCTTGCAGAAGTTGGCCTTTGTTGCTCACGATATTCTCCGTGTTCGGACAGTGTTGTTGTAAAACGCCACCTTACCACAGTGGCAATCTAACTGAACGATAAATGGTTGTTTCATGTGATGGGCCTGTGGATCAGGCCTCATCTCACTTGTACGCTATCAATCTTTGTCAGCGTAAGGGTTATGTGAGGTCTTGAATTCAATCCGCAAGGGGGTGCCGATCAAATTAAATTCCTTGCGGAAACGACCTTCCAGGAAGCGCTTGTAGGCATCGGTGATGTGTTCGAGCGAATTGCCATGGATCACGATCACCGGTGGGTTCATGCCACCCTGGTGCGCATAGCGCAGCTTGGGGCGGTAAGGCCCGATCTTCTTGGGCGTCTGGTACTGCACCGACTCCAGCAGCACGCGCGTGAGCACGGGCGTGGGCATCTTGCACAGGGCCGACTTGTGCGCCTGGGTCATCGAGGTCCACAGCGGGCCCAGCCCCTGGCGCTTCTTGGCCGAGATGAAGTGCAGCGGCGCAAACTTCAGGAAGGACAGGCGCAGCTCGATCGAGCGCTCCAGCATCTGGCGGCCGTAATCGTCGAGCGCATCCCACTTGTTCACGGCCAGCACCACGGCGCGACCACTTTCCAGGATGTAGCCGGCGATGTGCGCGTCCTGGTCGGTCACGCCTTGCGTGGCATCGAGCAGCAGCAGCACCACGTTGGCGCCTTCAATGGCCTGCAGGGTCTTGACCACCGAGAACTTCTCGATGGCCTCGAACACGCGGCCCTTACGGCGCAAACCGGCGGTGTCGATCAGCTGGAATTTCTGGCCATTCTTCTCGAACGGCACCGCGATCGCATCGCGCGTGGTACCGGCCATGTCAAAGGCCACCAGGCGTTCTTCACCCAGCCAGGTGTTGATCAAGGTGGACTTGCCCACGTTCGGGCGCCCTGCCACGGCCAGCTTGATGACCTGCTCGTCCTCTTCGGCTTCGGCATCGTCTTCCTGGTTGAGCCAGGGCAACTGCTCCAGCGCCATGTCGATCATGGTGCGGATGCCCTGGCCGTGCGCGGCCGATACCGGGAACACCTCGCCCAGACCCAGCTCGTAGAACTCGGCCAGCTGGCCGCCGTCCTTCATGCCTTCGGCCTTGTTGCCCACCAGCATGGCGGGCTTGCCCAGGCGGCGCAGGTAGCCGGCAATCTCATGGTCCTGGGCCGACAGACCCAGGCGCACATCGACCACGAACAGCACCACATCCGCCTCGGCCACGGCCTGGCGGGTCTGCTTGGCCATTTCCTTGAAAATGCCACTGGTCGCATCGGGCTCGAAACCACCGGTATCGATCACGATGTATTCGTGCTTGCCCTGACGGCCTTGGCCGTAGTGGCGATCACGCGTCAAACCGGCAAAGTCGGCAACGATAGCGTCGCGCGACTTTGTCATCCGGTTGAACAAGGTGGATTTGCCCACATTGGGACGCCCCACCAAAGCAATAACTGGCTTCATTCCTGACTACTTTTTCTTTTCTTACTCGGGCCGAAAGCCATACACCGCGCCATCATTCGTCTGCACCACCATGGTGTTGCCCGCCAATACCGGTGCCACGGAAATACCGGAGCTGTTGGTAGAGAAGCGGTTGAGCGGCGAGCCGTCTTTCTTGGACAGCATATGCACCGTACCCGAACTATCACCAAAAATCACAGAGCGGCCCAGCACCAGCGGCTGGCTCAGCTTGCGGTAGCGCAGGCGATTGCTCGTCCACACCACACTGCCACCATCATGCGCCCAGGCCGTGATCACGCCATTGCCATCGGCACCGGCCACCACGTCGGCATCGCCGGAGATCCCGTTGATGCCTTCGGCACGCACGGTCCAGCTCAGCTGCGCCGTGGATGCATCGATACAGCCGACGGCCATCTGGTAGGCACGCGTGCACAGCACCGAACCTTCGCGCGACACGCCACCCACCAGTTCCACCAGACGTTCGACGTCATTGGTGCCACGGGGGCTGGCAATCGGCACTTCCCAGCGCAGTGCGCCGGTGTTGGGATCGATACCGACAAAGCGGCCCGACACGCCAGCGACCAGGGTGTCCTGGTAGGCGGTCAGCACGCCGCTTTGGCGCAGCACCAGCGCTTCGCTGGTCTTGGCCTGGCTCCACAGCGCTTGGCCGGATGCCGCATCAAAGGCCTGCACCGAGCGGTCCGCGCTTTGCACGAAAATGCGCTCGCCCGCCACCAGCGGCGCGGTATAGACACGCGCTGGCAGGCGCTTGCGCCACATTTCCTTACCCTGGCTCAGGGCGACCAGGTTGCCGTCTTCGGTCACCACGGCAGCCCATTTGCCATCGCTGCCCACGCCGGCCGAGAGCTTCTGGCCCACGTTGACGCGCCAGAGATCGGCACCGGTATCGGCATTGACGGCAGCCACATGGCCATCCGCAGAGGCCAAGGTCACCACCTTGCCGCTGACATTCATCACCAAGGTGGGGTTGCTCTTGCCAATGCGCTGTGTCCAGACCTGCTGCACGGACAGCAGTGCGACATTGGGCTCAAGCTCGGCAGGCTTGCGCTTGTCCGACGAGAACAAAGAGCAGCCCGCAATGGCCAGAGCCACTGCCGATACCGTCAAAACCTTGGCTGCAGCAGCTGCTGCAGCATATGCCTGTTGTTGTTTCATGCGCACTGCCTTCTGCCATCCATCACTTCAGATCTTCGCCCAGCGCATTGAGCTTGACGGAGATCACATTGCGGTATTCCACGCCTGGTTCGGTCTTTTGCAAAGCCGCCTTGTACGACTCGATGGCTTGCGCCTTGTCGCCCTTGGCCAGGTAGACATCGCCCTTGTGGTCTGCGACCACGGCATCGAACTCGGTCGGCATCTTGGTGCCCAGCACCTTGAGCGCCTCATCATAGGCCTGGCTGTTGAGCAGCACGGCTGCCAAACGCACGCTGGCGGTGGCCTTGAGTCCTTCGTCCGAAGCATTGTCTGCCACCCAGGTGAGCGCTGCCTTGGCATCGTCCATCTGGCCCTTGTCACCCGCCGCCTTGGCGACCAGCAGGCCGGCATGCGCCGCCTGGATGGTGCTGCCGTAGTTGCTGCGCAGGTCGCCAAAGGCCTGGTCGATACGGGTCTTGTCACCCGAGTTGACGGCCGACTCGACCGCCGACGACAGCGCGCTGGCCTGCGAGGCCTGGCGGTTCTGCCAGTATTGGTAGCCATTCCAGGCGGCAAAGCCACCCAGCACAATCACCAGCACCGTGGTGATCAAGGTGCCCCACTTGTTCCAGAAGTGCTTGAGCTGGTCTATCTGTTCCTGTTCTTCCAGATCTAAATGCGTTGCCATATTGTTCTAATGGAGTTGAATCAAAAAATTGCTTGCAGCCGAGGCTGCGCTCATGCGCGCAATTGCGCTGCCCAGTCGGCCACGGCGTCGATCGCACGTTCGGCCTGGGCACCCTCACCATCGCGCAGTTGCTTGACGGTCACCATGCCACGCTGCATCTCGTCGCTGCCAAAGATCAGCGCGCAAGCGGCGCCGCTGGCATCGGCCTTCTTGAACTGCGACTTCATGCTGCCCAGGCTGCCTGCCACGGCCGAGCCATGCATCTGCACCCGCACACCGGCTTGTCGCAGGGTCTGGATCACGCGCATGGCTTGCGGCAGCAGTGCTGCGTCCGGCAGGATAGCGTAGGCGTCAATAGACGGGCGATCCCACTGGATATTCAGCTCCTTGATCAGCTCGAGGACGCGCTCAATGCCCATGCCCCAGCCCACGGCCGGCGCGGGCTTGCCGCCAATCTGCTCGATCAGGTAGTCATAGCGGCCACCGCCACAGATCGTGCCTTGCGAGCCAAGCTTGTCGGTGATGAACTCGAACACCGTCAGGTTGTAGTAGTCCATGCCGCGCACCAGGCGCGGGTTGACCGACCAGGCCACGCCATTGGCGTCTAGGATGTCCTGCACGGCCTTGAGGTGGGCCTTGGAGTCGTCACCCAGAAAATCCAGCAGCTGGGGCGCGGCATTGACCATGGCCTGCATCGCCGGATTCTTGGTGTCCAGCACGCGCAGCGGGTTGCTGTACATGCGGCGCTTGCCCTCTTCGTCCATCACATCGGTGTGCTGTTCGAAATAGGCCACCAATGCCTCGCGGTGCGCGCGGCGCTCCTCGGGCTGGCCCAGGCTGTTGAGCTCCAGGCGCACACCTTCAATGCCCAGGTCCTTCCAGAGCTGCGCGGCCAGCAGGATCACCTCGGCATCGAGCTCGGCGCCGCCAAAGCCCATGGCTTCGACACCGACCTGGTGGAACTGGCGGTAGCGGCCGCGCTGCGGCTTCTCGCGGCGGAACATGGCGCCGATGTAAAACAGGCGCTTGCCACCGTCATACAGCATGTTGTTCTCGACCACCGCACGCACCACGCCGGCCGTGCCTTCGGGGCGCAGGGTCAGGTGCTCGGCCTGGCCGTGCTTGTCGGCCCGGTCTTCGAAGGAATACATTTCCTTCTCGACAATGTCGGTCACCTCGCCCAGACCGCGCACAAACAGCGCCGTGTGCTCGGCCAGGGGCGTGCGGATGTTGCGGTAGGCAAAACGCCCCATCAAATCGCGCACCTTACCTTCAAACCATTCCCACATGGCCGAATCGGGCGGCAGGATATCGTTCATGCCTTTGATGGCGGCCAGCTTTTCATTCATGCCCATGGGCTTCAATCTCTCTGTTCAGTATGCTTGCAAACACTTGCCAGGCCAGCAAGTGCAGCTATCAATTATCTACCTTGGCAGCACCGTAGCGGCGCTCCACATAGGCTTGCACGATCTCGTGGAACTCCTGCGCAATGCGGTCACCGCGCAAGGTCAGCGCCTTTTCTCCGTCGATAAAGACGGGGGCCGCGGGCGATTCGCCATTGCCCGGCAGGCTGATGCCGATGTCGGCATGCTTGCTTTCGCCGGGGCCATTGACGATGCAGCCCATCACGGCCACCTTCATCTTTTCGACGCCAGGGTACTTCACGCGCCAGACCGGCATTTGCGAGCGCAGGTGCTGGTCGATGTCACGCGCCAGCTCCTGGAAGGTGGTGCTGGTGGTGCGGCCGCAGCCCGGGCAGGCGGTGACGCTGGGCACAAAGCTGCGCATGCCCATGGCTTGCAGAATCTCGCTGGCCACCACCACTTCTTGCGTGCGGGCCTCGCCCGGCTGCGGGGTCAGCGACACGCGAATGGTGTCGCCAATGCCGTCTTGCAGCAGGATAGCCAGCGCAGCGGCTGAGGCCACCGTGCCCTTGGTGCCCATGCCCGCCTCGGTCAGCCCCAGGTGCAGGGCATAGTCGCAGCGTGCGGACAGGCCGCGGTAGACCGCCACCAGATCCTGCACACCACTGACCTTGCAGGACAGGATGATCTGGTCGCCGTTCAGGCCCATTTCCTCGGCACGCTGTGCGGAGGAAATGGCCGAAGTGATCAGCGCCTCGTACATCACCTGGCGCCCATCCCAGGGCACCGCGCGGCGGTTGTTCTCGTCCATCAGCTCGGCCAGCAGTTCCTGGTCCAGGCTGCCCCAGTTCACGCCAATGCGCACGGCCTTGTCGTACTGCATGGCCGCCTCGATCATCTGGCCGAACTGCTTGTCCTTCTTATCGCCCTTGCCCACATTGCCGGGGTTGATCCGGTACTTGGACAGCGCCTTGGCGCAGTCGGGGAACTCGGTCAGCAGGCGGTGGCCGTTGTAGTGGAAGTCGCCCACCAGCGGCACGTTCTCGCCCATACGGTCGAGCTGCTCGCGCACATAGGGCACAGCTGCTGCGGCCTCCGGTGTGTTGACGGTGATACGCACCATCTCCGAGCCCGCCTGCGCCAGCTCCTTGACCTGGATGGCTGTCTCGATCACATCCACGGTGTCGGTATTCGTCATCGACTGTATGCGCACGGGCGCATCGCCCCCCACCGTCACCACACGGTCACCCCAGACCACACGGGCCTGGCGACTTTTGCGGGCGGCCGGCGCCACCATGGGCACGGGCAACAGGATGTTCTCTTCTTGCACTTAATTCACCTCAAAACGGGCGGTGCTGCCCTTGGTCACTTTTTTCAGATCAAAAGCCGACCCGCGCAGCTGCATCTCCACACCCACCGCATTGCCCACGATGAGCTTGAGCGGCGGCGTGGCAGCGATATCTTCGTTCGTGCCGGCACGGATGGTCTTCTCAAACACCACCTTGCCACTGGCCTCTTTGACCTGCACCCAGCTGTCCTGGGTGGCCTTGAAATGCAACATAGGCGCGCCTTCTGCAGGCGCTGCCGCCACCGGGGCCGCTGCGGCTGGACCCACCGGGCCTACCAGCGCAGCAGTGGCACCCGCCTCGGCGGCACCGTTGGCGGGTGCCTCAGGCACCGGATCGGTAGAGCTGCCGCCCAGTGCGACTGGCTCGGACTGGTCAGCCACGCCGGCGACGTTGTTGGAGCGCGCAGGTGCCGGGGCAGAAGCCGCGGTGGAGCTCTTCCAGTAGTCCGCCAGCTGCGGATAGAACAGCACACCAACGGTCGCCACAATCAGCAGTACCACCACGCCCATCCAGGGGAAAGGCTTGCTGCTGGGGAAATCATTTTTCTTGCTCTGCGCCGGGCCCACGGCCACGCGGGTCTTCACGCTTTCAACGCCTGGGCTCAGGTCCTTACCGGGCGGCTTGGGCAACTGGGCCAGCACGGGAGCGGGATCGATCTTGAGCACACGGCACACGGCCGAGGCCAGCGCGCGCACAAAGACCACATCCGGAAAGGCGCTCCAGTCGCCCGCTTCCAGCGCTTCGAGCTTGTGGACGGACACCTTCAGGTGCGCGGCCACGGCAGGCAGGTGGTAGCCCAGCTCTTCGCGGGCCTGGCGCAGCATCTCGCCAGCACTGAGGGCTGCTTGGTTTGCGTTCGTTGCTTCTTGGATATCAGACTCGTTCACAGCACGCCTCCACCAGCGATACGTGCCGCCTCTTTGGAGTCGGGGAAACGCTTTTGCAATTGGGCCGCCAGCGAACGCGCGCTCGCTCCGTCACCCAGGGCTTTTTCAATTTGGATACCGAGAAACAGGGACTCGGAATTGGCCAGCTCGCCATTGTTGAGGCGGCGAATATAGAACTGGGCGCGGCGCGGGTCGCCGCGCTGGTTCATCAGCTTGGCCAGGTTGAAGCTGACGACCGGATTGCCGGCGTCGTACTCATAGGCCTTGAGCAGGCTGGCCTCGGCTTCGGCCGGCTTGCCGGCAGCTTCGTGGCACAGGCCCTGGGCCATCAAGGTCTTGGCTTGCTGGAAATACTGGCGCTGAACCAAGGCCTGGTTGAAGTAACGGTCTGCCGCGTCGTATTTTTTCTCTTGGCAGAGCAACCAGCCATGGTTGTGCATGATGTTGGCATCAGTGGGCTTGAGCGACTGCGCCTTGCTAAAGCTTTCGTCTGCAATATCGGGCTCGCCCAGCTGCATGTAAATGAGGCCGCGCATGTTGTAGGCGTCACCACTGTTGGGGTCCAGCGCCAGCACCTGCTTGATCTCGTCCAGCGCGATCGTGGTTCGGCCGGTCTGGAAATAGCTCGCTGCCAGCTCCAGGCGGATGCGTGCACGCCGATGGATTTCGGTCTCATCGGATTGTGTGACATAGGCGGCATCCTCGCGGGCCGTGTTACTGGCGGTACCGCAGCCCGACAAACCACCCATCAGGGCCAAGCCCAAAAAGGTGGCAGCCATGAGGCGATGCACCCTCGGTTGCCCTGTTGTCACAGCCTCTTGCATGCACACCCTCCTCAAACTGATTGGACTATTTCTAGACTTGTGCCAGCGGTATGACCCGGTTCTTGGCCATGCGCTCCGCCGCTTTGGTGCGGTCTTTCACATCGCCAGCGAGCTGGCCACAGGCCGCATCGATGTCATCTCCCCGGGTCTTGCGCACGGTGGTCACGACGCCCGCATCCGAGAGCATCTTGGCAAATTCGGTCACCCGGTTGGCAGGTGATCGTAACAGACCAGAGGCTGGAAACGGGTTGAATGGAATCAAATTGAATTTGCACCAGGCCCCGCCGTTGCCCGCATACTCTCGCACCAGTGCTATCAATTGCTGGGCATGCTCGGGTTGGTCGTTGACGCCGTCGAGCATGCAGTACTCAAAGGTGATGAAGTCACGCGGCGCAAACTCCAGGTAGCGGCGGCAGGACTCCATCAGCTCGGCGAGCGGGTATTTCTTGTTCAGCGGCACCAGGCCATTGCGCAAAGGGTCATTGGGCGCGTGCAGCGACACGGCCAGCGCCACGGCGCAGTCTTGCGACAGGCGGTCCATCATCGGCACCACACCCGAGGTGGAGACGGTCACGCGGCGGCGCGACAGACCATAGCCATGGTCATCCAGCATGGTGCGCAGCGCGGGCACCAGGGCCGTGTAATTTTGCAAGGGCTCGCCCATGCCCATCATCACCACGTTGGAGATGATGCGCTCATCGCGCCCCAGGCGCTTGCGCAGCGCGTGTTCGGCAAACCACAGCTGCGCCATGATTTCGCCAGTAGTCAGGTTGCGGCTGAAGCCCTGGTGCCCTGTCGAGCAAAAGCGGCACCCCACCGCGCAACCGGCCTGCGAAGAGACGCACAAAGTGCCACGGTCATCTTCGGGAATGAATACGGATTCGACGGCATTGCCGTCACCCACGTCGAACAGCCACTTGACCGTTCCGTCGGTGGACACGTGCTCAGTGATCACGGGCAGTGCCGTGACATGGGCCGTGCCCTTGAGTTTTTCGCGCAGGGACTTGGCCAGATCGGTCATCTGGTCGAAATCGGCTGCACCGCGCTGGTGGATCCAGCGAAAAAGCTGCGTGGCCCGGAAGCGCTTCTCTCCCAGCCCTTCGCAAAAGGCGGTCAAACCAGCCAAATCAAAATCAAGCAAATTGGTGGTCATGGATATACGCTCGGGCCACTTACCTATGCCACGCGGCCATACGGCCGCGTACATGTCAATTAACGGGAATAAACGTTCATGCCGGGGAAGAAGAACGCCACTTCCACAGCGGCGGTCTCAGCGGCGTCAGAGCCGTGCACGGCGTTGGCGTCGATGCTGTCAGCGAAGTCAGCGCGGATCGTGCCCTTGTCAGCCTTCTTAGGGTCGGTAGCGCCCATCAGCTCACGGTTCTTCAGGATGGCGTTTTCGCCTTCCAGAGCCTGGATCATCACAGGACCGGAGATCATGAAGTCCACCAGATCCTTGAAGAAAGGACGGGCAGCGTGCACAGCGTAGAACTGCTCAGCGTCTTGACGCGACAGTTGCACCAGCTTGGCGGCCACGATCTTCAGGCCAGCAGCTTCAAAGCGGGCGTAGATTTGACCGATAACATTCTTAGCCACTGCATCGGGCTTGATGATCGAGAGGGTACGTTCGATTGCCATAATAAATTTCCTGTTGATGGATTTTTTGCTCTAAAAGCAAACCTTTGATTGTACGGTGTCCTGGAAGTCAGCGGCGTGACTACGACCTTCCACCGCGCTTGAATCCGCCACCGCTCTTGCGTTGGCCCTGGCGCTGACGCGTCAGGCTGTCATGACCGATGTAGCCCAGCGAGGTCTTCATAGGATCGGGCTGGGTGTTGCGCTTCTCGGGCGCCTTGCGCAAGCCACCACCCCGGGTGTTCTTGGCCGGGCCCACCGATGGGCGCGGGCCGTTGTGCTGGGGGCGGTTGTCACTGCGGCCACCGCGTCCGGCGGAATTCTGCTCACGCGGCTTGCGTTCAGCAGCGCCACCGGCAGCAATCGTCAGCGCCTGGATATCGTGCTGGTCCAACTCGACCCAGGAGCCACGGCGCAGACCGCGCGGCAGCACCATGGCGCCGTAGCGGATACGGATCAGGCGGCTGACCGCGTGACCCACCGACTCAAACATACGGCGCACTTCGCGGTTGCGGCCTTCGGAGATGGTGACCCGGTACCAGCAGTTGGCGCCTTCGCCACCGCCGTCGTCGATGGAGCCAAAGCTGGCCACACCGTCTTCCAGGTTCACACCGGCCAGCAGCAAGGCCTTTTCTTCATTGGTCAGGGCGCCCAGCACGCGCACCGCGTACTCACGCTCCAGGCCGAAGCGCGGGTGCATCAGGTTGTTGGCCAATTCACCGGAGTTGGTGAACAGCAGCAGACCTTCGGTGTTCAGATCGAGACGGCCAATGGACTGCCACTTGCCATGCGAGACGCGCGGCAGCTTGCGGAACACCGTGGGGCGGTTCTGTGGATCGTCATGCGTCACCACCTCGCCCACGGGCTTGTGGTAGGCCAGCACGCGCGCTGGCGGCTGCTCGATGCGGAAGGTGATCAGCTTGCCGTTCACACGGATCTTGTCACTGTGCAAAATGCGCTGACCGACGTGGGCGGGCTCGTTGTTGACGGAGATGCGGCCTTCCAGAATCAGGCGCTCCATCTCCAGACGCGAACCCATGCCAGCCTGGGCCAGCAGCTTGTGCAGCTTGGGGGCTTCCACATGGGGCTGCAGCACGCGCTTGACCGGTGCGGGTGCATCTGAGTCTTCCGCTGCTTCCAGCGCGCCGGCCACCACGTCTTCGAAGGCATAGCCTTCGGTGTCGGCATCGCGTTGCGGACGGCCTGCAGGACCACGGCCACGGGCGGGAGGCGCGTCGCCTTCTGCGCTCTGCGCATCACGCGGCTGTCCATCACGCTCGCGGAAACGGCGGGCACGGGCCGGGTAGCGGCTCACGCGCTGCTCGCCATCGCGGCGCGCACGCGGCTCGGCGGGCTGGGCATCGCCATCAGACTCGCCGGCATCGGCGCCAGCCGCCTGGGATTCGTCGGCCGCTGCCGCTTGCGCGGGCACGGCACGCTTGCGCGGCGCACGGCGCTTTTCTGACGGGGCAGCACCTTCTTGCAAGGCCTTATCTCCGTCCTGGGGCGCATTCATATCGCTGGTATCACTCATCATCTTTTTGCTTTTCTACCCCGCCTGCTGCGGAATTATGTGCATCGTCATCACGGTCCAAAGGATCCGCATCTTTGTCTTCAACCCCGGCGGTGGCGGCATCTGCCTCGCCACCGGCCTCCAGAGCCTCGGCCGCCCTAGCGGCGGTCGCATCTTCTTCATTAGCAGACCCAGCCTCAGGCAAAGTCTGCGCATCCTCTGCGTCTTGCAACGCATCGCCACCGGCAACCGGCGCTGCCATGGCCATGGACTCACCCACCAGCTCGAAAGCCTCGGCATCCGCTGGCCCTGCCTCCTGCGGCGCGGCCTCGTCTTGCGGCGCTTCCAGCGGCAGGCTGTCAAACATGGTCTGCGACTGGTTGCTGCTGTCCAACTCGGGCAACTGGTCCAGCGATTGCAGGCCCAGGTCATCCAGAAACTGCCGGGTCGTCGCCAGCAGCGCAGGCCGCCCGATGGTCTCCCGGTAGCCAATCACTTCCACCCAACCCCGGTCTTCCAACTGCTTGATGATCAAGCTGTTGACGGTAACCCCCCGGATATCTTCGATATCGCCACGGGTCACCGGCTGCCGATAGGCAATGATGGCCAGGGTCTCCAAGGTCGCACGCGAGTACTTGGGGGGCTTCTCCGGGTGCAGGCGATCGAGGTACTCGCGCATCTCCGGCCGGCTCTGAAAGCGCCAGCCCGATGCCACCTGTACCAGTTCCACCCCGCGGTGCGCCCAGTCCAGCTGCAGCTCCTGCAGCAGCACCTTGAGCGTGTCCGTTCCCAAATCATCCGCAAACAATCCCCGTAGCTCACGCACGGTGATGGGCTGGGGCGCGCAGATCAGCGCAGTCTCCAGCACCCGTTTTGCTTCCAAAGTATGCATGCGATAAATCCCTGTTGGCACGCCAGCGCGCAGCTGCGTGTTGAGACAAAGGAATGCGTATCAAGAGGGCCGCGTTTGCATGGCCAAGATCACGGCGAAGGCATAAGCGCCCATAGCCGTCGGCACTGGGCGCCACCGATGCAGTGTGCAAACCAGGTGTTTGCGCTGGCTGAAAAACCAGACCTGCAGGGGTAGCGCTTAGGCCAATTCCGCCAAATTATACCGAAGATCCCAATTTTCCATCGCCGAGGTGATATCGGCAGGTGGCATGGCGAACCAGGACATGCTCTGCCCGGTGACCGGATGCACAAAGGCCAGCCGCAGCGCATGCAGGGCTTGGCGCTCCATGCCGGCGACTGGTGTGCCGCCGTAAAGCGTATCGGCCAGCAGCGGATGCTGGAGCGAGGCCATGTGCACGCGGATCTGGTGGGTGCGACCGGTGTGCAGGCTGCAGAACACCGCGCAACCTTGCTGGCCATTGACCAGCAGGCGGATATCGGTACGCGCCGGTTTGCCCGGGTGTTGGGCCAGATCGACCGCCGCCATGCGCAGGCGGTTGCGCGGATCGCGGCCAATCGGCAGGCTGACCGAGGTCTGCGCCGCACCCTGCCAGGGCTTGTGGCCCAGTGCCAGGTAGTTGCGGCGCACATCGCGTGCAGCAATCAGCTTGACCAGCGCATCCATGGTCTGGCGCTCGCGCGCCACCACCATCAGGCCACTGGTGTCTTTGTCCAGCCGGTGCACGATGCCCGCGCGCGGCAGCTGGGCCGCCTTGGCGTCATAGGCCAGCAAGGCATTGAGCAAGGTACCGCTCCAGTTGCCTGGTGCGGGATGCACCACCATGCCGGCCGGCTTGTTGATGATGAGCAGGTGCTCATCCTGGTAGACCACATCCAGCGGAATGTCCTGCGGCAAAAAGGCCTGGCTTTGCTGCGTGGGACGCAGCTCAACCACCGCCTGATCCCCGGCCTTGACCTTGGCGCTGGGCTTGAGGCCCGATTTGCCATTGACCAGCACCGCGCCTTGCAGCAGTAAGGCCTGCAGGTAGCTGCGCGAGAACTCCGGCACCCACAGCGCCAGCGCCTTGTCCAGGCGCATGCCGTGTTCATCCACACCGGCCACGACCGTGCGGCTTTCCCAGGTCTGCGACTCGACCTCCGCCGACTCTTCATCCCCTTCTGTCGACACCAAGGCGGTGTCCTCCAAATGGGAAAAGCCGACATCGTCGGCGGGCGGCGATGTCGACTTCGAGGAAGTGCCCGGCATCAGCGGGAAGGCAGGTAGCGCGATGGATCGACCGGCTTGCCCTGGCGGCGCACCTCAAAGTGCAGCTTCACGCGATCAGCGTCGGAGCTGCCCATCTCGGCAATCTTCTGGCCCTTCTTGACCACCTGGTCGTCCTTCACCAGCAAGGTCTGGTTGTGGGCGTAGGCAGTCAGGTAGGTGTTGTTGTGCTTGATCAGAATCAGGTTGCCGTAGCCGCGCAGGCCGGCACCGGAGTAGATCACGCGGCCATCAGCGGCGGCCACCACCGGGTCGCCGGCCTTGCCACCAATGTCCAGGCCCTTGTTGCGCGCATCGTCAAAGCCGGCAATCACGGCGCCCGACGAAGGCCAGATAAAGCCCAGGTTGCCATCGGCTGCGGCGGGTGCAGACGCTGCTGCCGCAGGTGCGGGAGCTGGTGCAGGCGTAGCCGCTGGCGTGTTGGCGCCCGTCACCGCAGGCGCCGTGGCTGCCGGGGCAGCGCTGGCAGTAGTGGTCACCGGTGGCACCACGCGCAGTACCTGGCCCACTTCGATCACGTTTGGATTTTCCAGATTGCTCCAGCGGGCGATGTCGCGCCAATTCTGGCCGTTGTCGGCGGCGATGCGCATCAGGGTCTCGCCGGGCTTGACGGTGTAATAACCGGGCTTGCCAGCGTTTTCTGCGCCAGGCAGGGTTGCGGGATCGATGCGCGGCGGCGTGGCCGAGGTCGAGGTCGGCGCGCGGCCGGCCGAAGAGCCCCGATCTTCCACGGGCGCCTGGTTCAGCGATGTACTACCGCATCCTGCCAGCACCATGGCTGCCACCACACTGGCACCCCACGTCAAAACACCACGTGAATCCAACATACCTATCCTTCTTAACCAAGCCCCGATTTTAGGGGCACGAAATGAACATGCTCCAGAACCGTGCGCTGAAACCCATCAGCGCTGCGGTCCACGACGAGCAAAACCTGTTGCTGGCCCGGCCCCATCACCGGGGCCACGAGCCGGCCGCCTTCAGCCAGTTGGTCACACCAGGCCTGGGGGATCGAATCCCCACCAGCCGCTGCGATGATGCCGGCATAAGGCGCGCCTTTTTCAAAACCCAGCATGCCATCACCGAGGATCAGGTGCACATTGGCCAGCCGCAAAGGCCGCAGGTTGACCCGCGCCTTTTCATGCAACGCACGCAGCCGCTCAATGGTATACACCTCCTTGGCCATCAGGCTCAGAACTGCCGCCTGGTAACCGCAGCCGGTGCCGATTTCCAAAATGCGGCCCAGGCCCATTTTCCCCGCCGGTGATTGCAGCAGCAATTCACACATCCGCGCCACCACGCTGGGTTTGGAGATGGTCTGCCCCAATCCTATAGGCAAACTGGTGTCCTCATAGGCCTGAACCGCCAGCGCACTGTCAACAAACTGGTGGCGCAGCACGGAATTCATCACTTTGAGCACCCGGGTGTGCTCCACCCCCGATGCCGCCAGGCGCTGCACCATGCGCAAGCGCGCCGAGGTGAAATCCACGCTTTCCGGCCCCAGCGACTCGCGCACCGCCATCGGCACGGGCGACAGCTCTGCCGGCAGCCGGGCCCATTGCCGATGCACGTTGCTGGCCTGCGGCTTGGTGCTGACAGGCATGGCACCACGGGCAGGAAAGCCGGGCTTGCGCAAGGTCACCCTGGCACCTCCAGGTCCTTGCGCAGGCTGGTGGCCGTCTGCGCCCAGTAGGCCAGGCTCTCATGGTCGGTCAAGTCCACCTTCAGTGGGGTCACCGCCATATGGCCTGCCGCCGTCGCATGGAAGTCGGTTCCTTCGGCATCGTCCAGTGCCAGACCGGCATTGCCAATCCAGTACATGGTCTCGCCCCGGGGGCTGGTCTGGGTGATGACTTTTTCCGCCGAATGCCTGCGCCCCAGGCGGCAGAGCTTGAGCGGCTTGATCTGCGCAAACGGCAGGTTGGGAATATTGATATTGAGCAGCCAGGGCTTGAGGGTCACGAGCTTGGAGGCTTCAAACTGCTGCACCAGCTCGCAGGCCTTTTTGGCGGCTGATTCCAGCTCGCCCCAGCCCTTGTCGATCTGGGAGAAGGCCATCGCCGGAATGCCGAACAGATAGCCTTCCATCGCCGCGCCCACGGTGCCGGAGTAGATGGTGTCATCGCCCATATTGGCACCGTTATTGATGCCGGAGATGACCAGATCAGGCCGATAACCCAAGAGGCCGGTCAGTGCGATATGCACGCAGTCGGCCGGAGTGCCGTTGACATAGCGAAATCCATTGGCGGCGCGCTGCACATACAGCGGCGAATGCAAGGTCAGCGCATTCGATTTGGCACTGTTGTTGTGTTCTGGTGCCACCACCTCGACATCGGCGACGGCCTGCAATGCAGCATACATCGCCACAATGCCGGGCGCCTGATAACCATCATCGTTACAAAGCAGTATCTTCATGTCATTGAATCAGTTGCACTGCATTGTAGAGGTGCCAACACAGAACCCGAGCGGAGTGTGGCAGCAAAGCGACCTCCGGGCTGCACCTGCGGACGCTGTCCCGCTGAAACGGGTCCATGCACAGGGCTTCCGCATTGTAGTGAGGCCCGCCACCCTGCCCCGGTGCAGCCAGCACATTGCTACACAAAATTACGATGAAACCCAGCCTGGGATGACTCTGCCCTGCCACGGCAGGAACAGCCTAGGCCGATTCGCAGACCTGGGTCGTCAAATGGTGCAGCACGGCGGCGGTACAACGGACCAGCGGCGTGGTTTTGCGTTTCGCGGACTGTGCCAGGCACAGGTTGATCATCACGGCCGGCGCTTCGATCGGTGCCACTGCCAGCTGCGCGCCCAGCTCTTGCCCGTCCAGTGCGCTTTGCGTCAAGGCTGCGTAGCCATAGCCGCCCCGCACCAAATCCAATATGGCGGGCACGCTGGACACCTCCCACACCACATTGAGCTTGACCTGCGACAGCCGAGCCTGGGCCTCCATCAATTTGCGAAAGATCTGGCCGTACTGCGGCATGATCAACGGAAAAGCGGACAGATCTCCAAACGCCAGTGATGAGCGGTCGCCCAGCGCGCAGACTGGCCCGACCAGGCACAAACGCTCCTGAAGCACCGGCGCCGTTTCAATATGCGGCTGGGGTTCGGGCGAGTAGACCAAGCCCAGATCCATACGTCCAGAGGCCAGCCACTCCGCCATCTGTACTGACAGGCCTTCCACGATGGCGACGCGGGCCTTGGGCATCTGACGGCTGAACGCATCGATCAGCGGCAAAGTTAAGCGCCGGGCCAGGCTGGGGGGCAGGCCAACCACGATACGCCCTACCGGTTCATCGCGCTCGCAACCTAGGTCCTCCTTGGCTTGCGCCACATGCTGCAGGATGGCATGGCTGTGCTCCAGCAACCTGCGCCCAGCCTCCGTCAAGGTCACGCCGCGCCCGGTTCGGATCAGCAAAGTCTCCCTCAGCTCCATCTCCAATGCCCGCACTTGGCGACTCAGCGCTGGCTGCGCCGTATTGGACAGCATGGCCGCCTTGCTGAAGCTACCGGTTTCTGCGACCGCAACGAAGGTTTCAATTTGCTGCAAGTTCATAGCTAACCCCTGAAATTAATGGATTTTTAATAATTTTTAACTATTATTATGCCATTTTGCTATAGCTGCTAGCTTTGCTGCCACCTAGATGCCTAGGGTCATCTTCCTCAGAATGAGGCTCTGTTAAACGCACACAAGAGAAGGAGGCCCTCGGATGACACACACCTGGTTCCATGCCCTCAGAGGCAGCACGTTCACCAGCACGAACCCCAAACCCGCCATTCAAACGCCCAAAGCGGGCTGATGCGCGTCCGGCGGACAAGTCACGCGCGCTAGCTCAGTCCCCAAAGCGCAATACCAGGACATCCGGGCGCCACCCCAAGCCGCGCGACTTCATCACGGCAAACGGCTGCACCGCTCTCGCCCCTCAAGGGCAACACAGCAGCCCTAGCAACAGCCCCACCCTTACCCAAGGAGACACCCATGGTCGAAAAAGCCAATACCGAGTTCTGGCAAAGCCTCAGCCCCATCGCCAACCCCTTCATGCCTGACGCACTGCCCGAGGTCTACACCCCGAACGCAGTCCCCGACGACGAACGCCTGTACGTTCCCTTCACCGACACCGTGTTCTCCCGCCCCCTGTGGATTTCGCCCTCACAAAACAAATGGTGCGACATTCTGATGGCCAAGAAAGCCGGACTGGTCAACCGCCACTACCACCCACATGAAGTCTTTGCCTACACCATCTCCGGCAAATGGGGCTACCTGGAGCATGACTGGACAGCCACCAAGGGCGACTTTGTCTATGAGACGCCAGGCGAGGGCCATACCCTGGTCGCCTTTGACCACCCAGAACCCATGCGTGCCTTTTTTATCGTCAAGGGACCACTGATCTGGCTAGACGAGCAAGGCAAACCTGATGGCTACTTTGATGTGCACTCCTATATCGCCATGTGCAAGGCCCACTATGAAAAAGTGGGTCTGGGCGCGGAGGCCGTCGAAAAGCTCTTCCGATGACTGCCCATCTGGAGAACGCCATGCCCCCATCCCCTAACCGCTCTTGGTGGAGCTATGAGAACCGTCTGCTGCTGATCCTCTTCGTGACCTTTGGCTTTGTCTTTTTTGACCGCCTGGCCTTGTCCTTCCTCTTCCCCTTCATGCAGGAAGAGCTGGACCTGAGCCAAACCCAGCTGGGCATGATCTCCTCGGCCCTGGCCCTGACCTGGGCCATCTCCGGAGCGATTGCAGGTGCCTGGGCAGATTCGCGTGCCAAGCGCAAGGCGCTGCTGGTAGTGGCCGTGCTGGCTTTTTCCATCTGCTCAGCCCTGTCCGGGCTGGTGGGGGGCTTTGTCAGCCTGTTGGTGTTCCGTGCACTGATGGGCCTGGCCGAAGGCCCGGTGCTGCCAATAGCGCAGTCGCTGATGATCCAAAGCTCCACCCCATCCCGGCGCGGTCTCAACATGGGCCTGCTGCAGGGCTCATCCGCAGGCCTGATTGGCGCGATGATCGGCCCGCCCGTGGTCATTGGCCTGGCCACGCATTTTGGCTGGCGCATCGCCTTTTATGTCACCGTCATCCCTGGCATCCTGATCGCCCTGTCCATCTGGCGCTGGGTGCATGAGCACCCCGGAAAAGCCCCGGCAGCTGCACAGGCCAAGCCAGCACCCATCGACCGCTGGGCCCTGCTGCGCGAGCGGAACGTGTTGCTGTGCATGCTGATCAGCTGCTTTTTTCTCACCTGGTTCATCATCATCATCTCGTTCGCGCCCACCTTCCTCATCCAGTACCGCGAGTTTTCAGCCGGCGACATGGGCTTTGTGATGAGCTGCCTCGGCGCTGCCTGGGTGTTCTGGGGCTTTGCCGTACCCGCCATCTCCGACCGGATTGGGCGCAAGTCAGCCCTGGCTATCTTTGCGCCCATTGCAGCGCTGTGCCCCATCGCCCTGATCTATGGCGACTCCGTCACCGCGCTGGGCATGGTGGTGTTCGTCACCTATACCGGCTTGGGCTGCTTTACGCTTTTCATGGCCACGATACCGGCCGAAACCGTTCCACCGCAAGTGCTGACCGGTGCACTGGGCCTCATCATGGGCGCGGGAGAACTGGTCGGTGGTTTCCTGGCCCCGACGGTTGCAGGACTGGCGGCAGATCTCTACGGCCTTCCCGCTGCCATGTGGATATCGGCAGGCGGCGCACTCGTTGCAGGTGTGCTCTCCCTGGGCTTGGAAGAAACAGCACCCTTGGTGGTGTCAAAAAGTGCAGCTACAGAAGGCAGGCAATAACGCGCCCCCCGGACGGTGTCGACCCTCCCAGAGTCGTGCATGAACGGGCAGCGCAGCGCTTGAGGGCCATGAGCGTCCGCTCGGCCATACCGCAATAGAAACACGCACAGACCACGATACTGACGTCCCGTCAGCCACCGGATCGATACCAACTGATGCAGGAAACCCATGAACCTACTGTCAAACAAGCCATTCATTCTCGTGACCGGAGGGACCTCCGGGATTGGCGCCAGCACGGCTCTCCACTTCGCCGATGCAGGGGCATCGGTGCTGGCCTTGGGGCTGGATGCACAAGGGCCGCATGCACCATGCCATCCTCGGATTCAATGTCTGGAGCTAGATGTCTGTGACAGCGCGCAGCTGAAACAGACCATTGCCGAGCTGCCCAGACTGGATGCACTCATCAATGCGGCAGGCATCAGCCGGCATGAGCAGGAATACCAGCCAGAGGCTTTCCAGCAAGTGCTGCACATCAACTTGACAGCAGTGATGCAGGCATCCATGGCGGCTGCCACCCATCTGCTGCAAAGCAAGGGCTGCATTGTTAATGTGGCCTCCATGTACAGTTATTTCGGAAGCAAGGACCGCCCGGCCTACAGCGCCAGCAAAGGCGGCATTGTGCAGCTGACACGGTCGCTTGCCCAAACCTGGGCCGAGGCGGGGGTACGTGTCAATGCCGTCGCCCCAGGCTGGATTGCTACCCCATTGAGCGAAGGCTTGATGGCCGATCCCGACGCCTCAGCAAGCATTTTGTCGCGAACCCCTATGCAACGCTGGGGCCAGGCCTCAGAAGTGGCATCGGTGATCGGCTTTCTGTGTTCACCGGCGGCATCCTTCGTCAATGGTGCAGTCATTCCGGTCGATGGAGGCTATCTGACAGCCTAGGCCAGAGCGGTAGAGCTTGGAGGGCCGTTGTATCCGACGCCAAGCTCTAGACCACGCCTTTCCCTCCTGGAGGATCAGCGCTGTTCAAACGCATACTTTTCGGTATCCACCTCGCGCTGCGCAGCCAACGCATAGCGGTCTCCGGTGATGGCCTCTGGCGCGAAAAGCGCATCAAGCTCGGCCAGCAATGCGGCATCCAGCCGAACATGCCCACCTCGCAGATTTTCATGCAGATGGTTGATACTTGTCGTGCCCGGCAGCGCAATCACATGTTCGCCCTGGTGCAAGACCCAGGCGATGGCCAGCTCGGCCAGACTGCAGTCCACGCGCTCGGCAAGCGCTTGCATGGGTGCCAGCAACCGCAGGTTTTTGGCATAAGCTTCGGGCTGAAAACGCGGCATGCCGGCACGGATATCACCCGCCGCCCAGGTGGTGCCAGCGGGCAATTTACCGGAAAGAAAAGCCCGGCCCACAGGGCTGAAGGCCACATAGGCAATGCCTAGCTCGCGGCAGGCCTGTAAGGTGCCCAGCTCTGCATTGCGCGACCACAGCGAGTACTCGCTCTGCAAAGCCGCAATCGGGTAGGTAGCATGGGCGCGCCGCAGGGTATCGCTGCCCACCTCTGACAGACCGATAGCCCTGACCTTGCCCTCTTCCACCAGGCGCGACATCACACCGACCGATTCCTCGATCGGCACCCGAGGATCCCAGCGGTGCAGGTAGTACAGGTCAATGACATCGGTGCCCAGGCGCTGCAGACTGTCTTCGCAATTGCGGCGCAAAGTTTTGGGATGGCCATCAATCACACGGCGCACCACACCATCATCACCTCGGACACCGGCCATACCCCCCTTGCTGGCCAGCGTAATACGGCTGCGATGGGGCTTGAGCACCGGCCCCACCAGCGATTCATTGGCACCAAAGCCATAGAGTGCGGCCGTATCAAACAAGCTGACACCAGCATCCAGCGCCGCATGCAGCAGCGCTTGGGCCTGCGCTGCTGTGGCTGGGTGGCCATAGGCATGGCTCAGATTCATGCACCCCAGGGCGACAGGGTTTACCTGAAAAGGGCCAATTGGACGCTCACTCATCATCTCTCCTCAAAAACCAAAACCGCCCGCTGGAACTGGGGCGGGCGGTCAACAACGCGTCGAGCTGATGTTACTGCAACTGCTGCTCCAGCGCATGCAGAACCTGGTAGCAAGGCAGCACCTGCGTGATGCTCGACCTGGGATGTCGCCCTTCTCGAATCGCAGCAAAAAACTCGCGGTCCTGCAATTCAATGCCGTTCATCGATACATCCACCTCGGATACATCAATCGCTTCGTCCTTGCCATTGACCAGCTCATCGTAGCGCGCAATATAAGTGCCGGTATCGCCGATATAGCGAAAGAAGGTACCCAATGGCCCGTCATTGTTGAAAGACAGACTCAAGGTGCAGATGGCACCGCTTGCTGCCTTGAGCACAATACCGATATCCATCGCAATTCCCAGTTCCGGGTGCTTTGGGCCTTGCACCGCATGGGCTTGCACGATGGGGCTATCCGCCTGGTGGGCAAACAGGTCCACCGTGTGCGCGGCATGGTGCCACAGCAGATGGTCGGTCCAGCTTCGCGGCTGGCCCAGCGCATTCATATTGCTGCGGCGAAAGAAGTAGGTCTGCACATCCATTTGCTGGAGCTTGAACTTGCCCGCCTGCACCCTTTGCTGTATCCACTGGTGGCTAGGGTTGAACCGGCGGGTGTGCCCACACATCGCAACAAGGCCACTGGATTTTTGCAATTCCACCACCGCCAATGCCTCTTCCAGCCGGTCCGCCAGCGGAATCTCTACCTGCACATGCTTGCCGGCCAGCAGACACTGTCGAGCCTGGCTGGCGTGCATCTGCGTGGGCGTACACAGAATCACCGCATCCACCTCCGGCCCCGCCAGGCTGTCCTGCAGGTTGGTGGCGACATGTCCAATGCCATATTGCTCAGCCACCTGGCGCGCTTTGGACAGGTCCGGATCCACCAACGAGACCACCTGGATCCCGGGAATATGCTCGATACCATCCAGATGCTTTAGACCAAAGGCGCCCGCTCCGGCGAGCGCCACTTTGAGGGTGCGAAGTGTCATAACAAGCTCCAAAGGATCTGAGTGCCCAGGTCAGCGCCCGAGCTGTGCATACCGAAAATCGAAGACATCAACATCTCTCAACCGTTCTCTAGAATCAGGTGGCCAACGGCCGTGTTGGAGGCCGGCACATGGTAGAAGCGGTGTTTGACTGTGGGCAGCCTCGCGGGGTCCGCCACATCAGCCATGGCGCCACGGGCAATCAGCCACATCACCAGCTCAATACCCTCCGAGCCCGCCTCGCGCACATAGTCGATATGGGGCACCTTGGCCAAGGTCGCAGGGTGGTGGATGAGCTGGTCGAGAAAGCAGTTGTCCCACTCCTGGTTGATCAGCCCGGCACGTGCACCTTGCAGCTGGTGGCTCATGCCTCCCGTCCCCCAGATCTGTACGTTGAGGTCCTCGTCAAAGCTCTCGACCGCCTTGCGGATCGCACGGCCCAGATTGAAGCAGCGCTGGCCCGAGGGCACGGGGTACTGCACCACATTCACCGCAAAGGGAATCACCGGACAAGGCCAGGCACCCTCCGCGGGTTGCTCTCCGCACATCAATGACAACAGCACCGTCAGCCCATGGTCCACGTCCATCTGGTTGACGATGGTGAGGTCAAAGTCCTGCTGTATCACCGACTGCGCGATATGGGATGCCAGCTCTGGATGGCCGGCCACTGGTGGCACCGGACGTGGCCCCCAGCCTTCATCAGCAGGTTGGTAGCTTGCCGCAGTGCCTATCGCAAAAGTGGGAATCAGGTCCAGACTGAAGGCTGTGGCATGGTCGTTGTAGATCAAAAAGATGACATCAGGTAGGTTGTCACGCATCCACTGGCGCGAGAATTCATAGCCTTTGAAGAGCGGCTTCCAATAGGCTTCCTGGGTCTTGCCCTGGTCAATGGCCACGCCAATGGCGGGGACATGGGAGGTATAGACCGATGCGCTGATACGAGCCATTTCAGATCACCTCCTTGTCGCCACCGATGGATTGGGCAGTTGTGCCAGCGTCCTCGTGCATAAACCGATTTCCCTCCACCGAGCGGCCACCAGCAATCATCATTGCGCGGTATGCGTCTTCACTCATCCCCGTCATCGATCCCGCCATTTGCTGAAAGCTCTTGCCATCGGTGGCGCCGATCTTGACCAAAAAATAGATATTGCCTCCCGTGCGTATGCACCAGTTCAGATCCCGGGCCATTACCGCCTGCCGTTGCTCTTCGGTCATCTCCCATTCGTCAAGATAGGCCCGCTCGTCCGCCTTGAAGCGTTCACGGTTCTCGGCCTTCATCAAGGACATGCAAAACTGGTTGAGCCAGTAACCCATGCGTGACTGGTCCGCATCAAAAATGACAGTGCCGGGCACATCGAGATAGGGTTTTTCCAAAGCCATATTTTTCTTTCCATGTCTGTTATTGGTTCCTGGCCTGCATCTAAGCAGTGGACAGATACGGATTTCGTCAATGACCTCATGCGTCCTCAGGCCAGTACAGGCGCAGCGGGTTGTCCACCAGCAATTGCTGCTGTAGTGCCGGCGTGGGGGCGATTTGGGCGATGAAATCCACCAAAAGTCCGTCATCGGGCATATGGCCCTTCAGATTGGGGTGTGGCCAATCCGTCCCCCAAAGCACGCGGGTGGGAAATGCCTCAACCACCCGGCGCGCGAAAGGGACGACATCCTGGTAAGCGCGCTGCTCGCCTTGCAGAGCCTGTGGGCCGGTCAGCGACAGACGCTCCGGGCAGCTGACCTTGCACCAGATGTTGTCGTGCTCCTGCATCAGCTGCAGAAACAGGCCAAACTCGGGCCCATGCGCGGGTTTGCTGACATCCGGGCGCCCCATGTGGTCAACCACAACAGGGGTCGGCAGGCGGCTGAAGAAGTGCCACAGATCTGGCAAGTCTTCCGCTTCAAAATAGACCACCACATGCCAGCCCAGGTTAGCAATGCGCTCAGCAATCTCCTGCAGCTCATCTTGCGGTGTCACGTCCACCAGCCGTTTGACAAAGTTGAAGCGCACGCCCCGCACGCCGGCCAGATGCAACCCCTGCAGCTCCTGGTCGCTGACATGGCGCGTGACCGTAGCCACGCCCCGGGCCTTGCCGCCAGACGCCTTGCAGGCGTCGACCATGGCCCGGTTGTCCGCACCATGGCAGGTGGCCTGCACAATCACATTGCGCGCAAAGCCCAGATGGTCTCGCAGCGCAAAAAGCTGCTGCTTGCTGGCATCACATGGGGTGTACTTGCGCTCAGGCGCAAAGGGGAACTCAGCCGCCGGGCCAAACACATGGCAATGCGCATCCACCGCGCCGGGCGGCAAGGCCAAACGGGGCTTTTCAGGCCAAGGATGCCAGTCCAACCAGCCGGGGGTTTTGTGGGGAAAGGACATCGTGCCGCCCTCCTCAGTCGATATAGCGCAGGCCGGAGCCTGCCAGCGGGGCGCGCATCTGGTACAGATCCAGACCCAGGACACCCGCCGCCAACTGCACCCGCTTGGCTGCCTCCAGCCGCTCACGTTCCAGTGCGGTCTCCAAGGTCTTCATGGCCCTGGCTGCGGGAACGCAAACCACTCCGTCGTCGTCAGCCACCATCACATCCCCTGGGGTCACCCACATGCCGCCACACACAATGGGGATGTTGACAGACCCCAGCGTGGCCTTGATCGTGCCCTTGGAGGAAACGGTTCGGCTCCAGACCGGGAAACCCATCTCCTGCAAAGTCTTGGTATCACGGACACCGGCATCAATCACCAGGCCACGGGCGCCACGCGCCTGGAAGCTGGTGGCCAGCAGATCACCAAAATAGCCATCGCTGCAGGGCGAAGTCACCGCCGCCACGACGACGTCACCCGGCTGGATTTGCTCGGCAGCCACATGCAGCATCCAGTTGTCGCCCGGCTGCAGCAGCACGGTGACGGCTGTCCCGGAGACCTGCTGACCAGCGGCGATGGGACGCAGCGCCGGCCGCAGCAAGCCCACGCGGCCCATGGCCTCATGCACGGTGGCCGATCCTAAAGATGCCAACCCATCGGCAGCAGCACGATCTGCACGCTGGATGTGGCGGTAAACAACGCCGAGTTCATACATAAGCATTTCCTTGTCCATGGTGGGCGCTCTACCGCCCCTGATTGCGAAGTACGGCATCCAGACGCGGAAACACGCGGCGCGCGTTGCCTTCGTAAACCTGCCGGCGCTCTTCGTGGCTGAGATGGGGCGTTGCCTCGATGTAGCGTTTGGTGTCGTCAAAGTGGTGGCCAGTTTGCGGATCGATGCCGCGCACCGCACCCACCATCTCGCTGGCAAACAGAATGTTCTTGGTAGGCAGAACGCGGGTCAGCAGGTCAATGCCGGCCTGGTGGTAAACGCAGGTGTCAAAAAACACGTTCTGGAGCAGGTGCTCCTCCAGCAACGGCTTGTTCAGCGCCTGTGCCAGGCCCCGGAAACGCCCCCAGTGGTAGGGCACCGCCCCACCGCCATGGGGGATCAGAAAGCGCAAGCTGGGAAAATCCTTGAACAGATCACTGTCCAGACACTGCATGAAGGCCGTCGTGTCCGCATTGAGGTAGTGCGCGCCCGTGGTGTGAAAGCAGGCATTGCAGCTGGTGGAGACATGCACCATGGCGGGAATGTCGTACTCCACCATCTTTTCGTAGATGGGGGACCAGGAGCGGTCGGACAACGGCGGTGCCGTCCAATGCCCGCCGGACGGATCGGGGTTGAGGTTGATGGCCACATTGCCGTACTGCTCCACACAACGGACCAGCTCGGTAATGCAGCTACGGGGATCCACACCCGGGGATTGCGGCAGCATCGCGGCGGGCACAAAGTGCGCGGGGAACAGCTCGCTGACGCGAAAGCAGAGTTCATTGCAAACCTCCGCCCAGGCGCTTGAGGTTTCAAAATCGCCGATGTGGTGGGCCATGAAGCTGGCACGCGGGCTGAACAACGTCAGATCCAGGCCGCGCTCGCGCATCAGCTTGAGCTGGTTGTTCTCGATCGTCTCGCGGATCTCGTCATCGCTGATGCGCAGATCCGCAGCCCGGGGCGTATTACGCGAGTCTTTGATGGCAGCCATTTGCAGGTCACGCCAATGACCCAGGGCCGCTGGAGCGGTCGTGTAATGACCATGGACATCAATGATCATGCGGGTTCACTCCCTGTGTGTTGCAAGCCATCGCGCGGGCTGCGCGGCGGGGCATCGTGTGGCGCCGCATCATGCGGCCCCTTCCCAGACAGCGCTGGGCACCATCACCTCCCCGCGCATCAGCACCCGCGCGGTGCGCAGCAAGGCCACCTGGGGCGGCTCATCGGGCTGCGACGCGCTGCGGCTCAGCGTGACCGACATCAGCCCCGAGGGATGTTCGATGGCGATGGTCTCCACCGCAGCGCCGGCTTGCCGCTGGGCGATGCCTTCGCAAATAGAGCCCGGCAAGTGGATGGCGGTACCGACCGTGACGGCAGCCAAAACGCCGATACTCTCGTGGCAAACATGGGGGATAAAGCTGCGCGTGCAGATCGCGCCGCCTTGCCGGGGCGCCGCCACCATGGTCATCTTGGGATAGTTCTTGGCGGAAACATTGCCCAGACCCATTACTTGCGCTGCCTGCAAGCGCAGCGCCTCTACCCGGCGGCGCAGCTCGGTGTTGGCGTCAAGTTCAGCAACAGACTCATAGCCGCTGGCACCCAGGTCAGCCGCCTTGAAGATCACCAGCGGCATGCCGTTGTCGATGCAGGTCACCTCCAGGCTGAAAGGTTCAAAGCCCTCACCGGTCACGTTGATCCGCTCACGCGAATTGCCGGTGGGCAGCAGGCGCTTGCACACCGATCCAGCCGTTTCCAGAAAGCAGATCTCGATGGCTGCGGCAGTACCCGGTACACCATCGATGCAGGCGTCGCCGCCATCGATCAGCTGGCCGGCGGACAGCGGCAACGTGATGTCGGCCAGCATGCCGGTATTGCGTGCAAGTACGCGGAAGGTGGCCGTGTGGCCTTGGGCCTGGAGCATGCCCGTGGCCAGCGCAAAAGGTACTGCAGCGGCCAACATATTGCCGCAGTTGGGGCGGGTGTCGACCGTGTCCCGATCGGGCTGCACCTGGGCAAACAGAAATTCCAGATGCACCCCTGCTTGCGCCGATTTGCTGACAATGCCAATCTTGCTGGTCAGCGGATGCCCGCCGCCGATGCCATCAATCTGACGGCGGTCGGGGGACCCCATGGCCGCCAGCAGTACCCGGTCACGCGTGGCCACATCCTGGGGCAGATGGACGGCGTTGAAGAAGGCCCCCTTGGAGGTGCCGCCCCGCATCAGCAGGCAAGGAATCGCTGTTGGCATGGATGGTTCCCTCAGTGTTCTGTTGGCATCCATTCTGGAGACACAGACCGCAAAGAGCCACCGGTATAGCGGCCTAGCAGCTATAACCTGCGGGCATATCTCTGGCGTCATGGCACAGCAGTGGGCGCGACTCGTCCTACGGCAGATGGCTGATGCTGCCGTCAGGCTTGCGCCCGCCTTTCTCCTAGCATGGACGCATGCTGATAACGAAGGTAAACACCTCTTTTTTGCCCAAAGTCGCGCTGGCGCTGGTGAGCCTGTGGGCCGCTGCCACCGTGTCTGCAATGAGCAATGAGGAAATCCGTGCAGAAACGGACCGCATCGCCGCCCAATACGCCGCCGCCATGGCCCATTGCCAGACCTTGCAGGGCAACGACAGAGATATCTGCAGTGAGGATGCCAAGGGCATCCAGCGGGTCGCCCAGGCTGAGCGCGACGCCAAGCTACTGGGCGATGCCGACCACAACTACCAGGTGCGCGTAGCCAGGGCTGAGGCGGACTACCGCGTGGCCAAGGAGCGCTGCAATGAGATGCGCGGTGATGCCATCGGCATCTGCAAGAAGGATGCCGAGGCTGCCTACCGCAAGGCCCAGCAGGATGCGCAGGTCAAACGGGTGGAAGCGCCCCCTGCTACATCAACCGACCAGCCCTTGACCCCGATCGCGCCAGCGCGCAGCGAGATCCCGCTCGCCAACCCCGGCCGTTGATGCTGCATCCTTGAAGCCAGTTACAGAGCCGCAAAAAAAACTGCCGTGACTATATTCGGTCACGGCAGTTTTTTGCGTTCATCAAGGGGGCGGCATCGCCCGCCCCCTGCATTCGGCGATCAACGACGGCAGGCCGCGTAGCCCAGCACCACACCAATGGCCAGCGCCGCCCCGGCGATGTGCCAGGGCTCGTCATGCGCGTACTTGTCGGTGCATGCGGCGGTGTGCTTAGTTTGTTCGATGGCACGGGCAGCGGAGTCACGGGCGATACCCATGCCTTCATCCATGCGCTCACGGATGCGCTTGATTTCGGGGATCGCGTCGAACTCCTTGACGGAGAGCAGTGCGCGCACATCGCCCACCAGCTGGTCGACATCGCCCTTCACGTCGGAGAGGCTGACGGGTCGCTTCTTGAAAAACATACTTGTTCCTTTCTTGTAGGGAAGCCCAAAATGTGCTCTGGCTATTACCTTATAGAAAGACAAACTAGCGCCATGTAGGAAAGCGGCCCGGATCTGCGTGCAAGGGTCTTGGTAATGGCAGCCGTAATGGCAGCCGCTGCGCAAGACCATGCATTGGCGCACAGCCGCTGCCCCCGGTTTTCCTACACGCACCTGTCCTGGCCTGGGCGACCATGCATCCTGAGTTCCACGAACCTGGAGGATCCATGCCAGACCAAGCCCCCGACAAAACCAACCCGCCTGCCAGCGAGGAAACCAAGATCAACACCACCCGCAAGCAGCAGCCCCATGACCCGGGCAGCCAGGCCAAGATGCCGCATGAAAAGGACCAGTCGGTGGGAGAGACCAGCAAGCAGCCTTCACCCGAAATTGCCCAAGCCCATGCCGATTTGAAGCGGGGCCTCGTCGATACCGATGCGCGCGCCACGGATGGCCGCCCAAAGGGCAGCAAACACCCGGCCAACTAGATCAATTTGGCGCGTATTGCCCCTCACTACCTAATGTTCCAATCCGTAACATCATCGGATATTCAAATGCATCTATAGGATAAATCTTGCTTTCGTACTAAGCTGTCCATGTTGGAGCCCGTTTATGTGGCCCTGACAGGAAGGTATGCCGTGTCGCAACGAAAGCAGGAGGTTGCTGCCAAAGACGATTACCTCGAACAGCTCAAAGCCGAAGGTGCCAGTCTATTGATGCAGAACCCACAGGAAGGAACGCCCGAGCACGCCAAGATGATGCTGATCGACGCCAAGATTGACCAACTCACCAGCCCCATCACCGTCCCCAATTGGAAGGACTCCAGCTTGTGAAAAACAGCCCGCTATCAAAATAAGCGGGCTTTTTGTTGCCCGGCGCAGCCCCCGCATCGGGGCCGGCCGGGGCGGCTTGTCAGCCGCGCTTATGGCTGGGTCTCCAGCGCCTGCTGCTCTTCGGCACTCGGCAAGGTGACCCAGCGGGCCAGCTTGGGCCGCAACCAATTCTCGAAATCATCCATCACCGCATAGACCACCGGCACCAGCACCAGCGACAGCGCCGTGGACGACACCAGCCCGCCGATGACGGCGACGGCCAGCGGCTGACGAAACTCCGAGCCGCTGCTCACGCCCAGCGCCGTCGGCAGCATGCCCATGGCCATCGCAATCGTCGTCATGATGATGGGCCGGGTCCGCTCATGCGCGGCTTCCAGCAGGGCCTCCGTCTGGCTCTTGCCCATGCGCTCGGCCTCTACCGCATGCTCCACCAGCAGGATGGAATTCTTGGCCGCCAGGCCCATCAGCATCAGCAAGCCAATCAGCACCGGCAGGTTCAGCTCCCCACCCGTCGCCAGCAAGGCCAGAAAGGCGCCCGCCAAGGACAGCGGCAGCGCCGCCAGAATGACCACCGGTTTGACAAAGCTGCGGAACAGCAGAATCAGCACGCCAAAGATCAGCCCCACCCCCGCCATGATGGCCAGGCCAAAGCTGGCAAACAGCTCCTGCATGCCTTCGGCATCGCCATAGAGCGGGCGCGATACACCCTCGGGCAGGTGCTTCAAGAACGGCAGCGCATCCACGGCCGCATTGGCCTGGCCCAGCGACACGCCATTCACCTCGGCCTCCAAAGTGATGCGGCGCTCGCGGTCAAAGCGGTCGATATGCGATTCACCCACCTGGAAATGCATGTCCGCCACCGCCGACAAAGGCACCGTGCCGCCCTGCCCCGTGGGCACCCGCAGCGCGCCAATGGCGTCCAGGTCGCGCAAGGCATCCTGCGGCAAGCGCACCCGCACTGACAGGCGCTGGCGCCCAGTGTTGAACTTGGAGGCCGTCGCATCCAGATCACCCATGCTGGCCATGCGTGCCACCTCGGCTACCACATCAGGGGTAACGCCCAGGCGCGCGGCGGCATCGGGCTTGAGCCGTATCACCAGCTCGGGGCCCGGGTTGGGCGCCACCTGGTGCACATTGGCCAGCATCGGCAGGCTGCGCAGCTCGCGCTCGGCATCGGCGGCCGTGCGCCGCAGCAGGTCGCCATCATGGCCACCCAGGATCACCTGCAGGTTCTGCGTGCCACCGCCCTCGCTTTCGCTGTAGCTCAGCCGCACATCCGGCACCTGCAGCAGCAGCGGCCGCATATGGTCCTGGAAGGCCTTGGTCGTCATCGAGCGCGGCGATTTCAGCTGCACAATCACGCTGCCCTTGCGCGGGTCGCCATCGCGCTGGCTGCTGCCCACGCTGACAAACACATCCTGCACATCGCCTTGCTGGCGCAGCAAACGCGTCAGGCTGGCGGCCGAGGCGCGCATGTCTTCCGTGGTGGCGCCCGGCGCGCCTTGCAGGCTGATCTGCACCGTGCCGCCATCGCCCTTGGGCGCAAAGCCGGTGGGCAGTAGCGAGGCCAGCATCAGCGAGCCGACAAAAATCAGCACCCCGGCCGTCAGCGACAGCCAGCGGTGCGCCAGCGCCCATTCCAGCAGCCGGCGGTAGCGGCCCACAAAGGGCTTGTGCGGATGGGGCTGCGCCGAGGGCTTGAGCAAATAGGCGCACATCAGCGGCGACAAGAGGCGCGCCACCAGCAGCGAGAACATCACCGACACGGCCACCGTCACCCCAAACTCGCGGAAATATGGCCCGGCATAGCCGCCCATAAAGGCGACCGGCAAAAACACCACCGCAATGGCCAGGGTCGTGGCCACCACCGCCAGGCCAATCGCGTCCGCCCCCTCCATCGATGCACGCCAGGGCGATGCCCCCGCCTGCACCCGCTTCTGGATGTTCTCCACCTCGACGATGGCGTCATCGACCAGCACGCCAATCACCAAGGTCAGCGCCAGCAAGGACAGCATATTGAGCGAATAGCCCAGCCAGTGGATCACCGCAAACGTGGGGATCAGAGAGATCGGCATGGCCACGGCGGCAATCACCGTCGCGCGCCAGTCGCGCAGGAACATGAAGACGACCACCGCCGCCAGCAGCATGCCTTCAAGCAAGGTCGCCACCGTGGCATCAAAGCTCTCGCGCGTGTTCTTCGCACCCGATGACACCAGCTGGAAGGAGACACCCGGCTGCTCCTTGGCCAGGGTCGCCACCGCCTTGGCCACCGCCGTTTCCACATCCACGTCCGACGCGGCCTTGGTCTTCATCACCTGAAAGCCCACCACCGCCTCGCCATTCAAGGCCGCAAAACCGCGCCGGTCGCTGGCGCCGCTGGCCACGGTGGCCACATCGCCCAGCCGCAAATGGCGGCCGTCGCGCGTAGCAATCACCAGCTGCTCCAGCTCCTGTACCGAGGGGGCTGCAGCGAGGATACGCACCTGCTGCTCCTGCGCGCCAATCTGCGTACGGCCGCCCGATGCATCCAGGTTGTGGGCACGCAGCGCATCGTTCACGGCCACGGCCGTCAGGCCCAATGCCTGCAAGCGGGCAGGGTCCAGGGTCACGGTGATATCGCGCGCCACGCCGCCGACCTGGGTCACCTGGCCCACCCCCGGCTGCGCCACCAGCTTGCGCGCCACCACGTCCTCGATGAACCAGTTCAGCTCCACATCGTCCATGCCCGGCGCCGATACTGCATAGGTCAGCAAGGGCAGCGCATCAAAATCCAGGCGCTCCACAATCGGCGGCTCAATGCTGGCCGGCAGATTGGCACGCACCCGGTCAATGGCGGCCCGCACCTCGTCCACGGCCCGCTGCGGGTCCAGCCCGATCTCGAACTCCACCAAGGTCAGCGACATACCCTGGGTAACGGTAGAGATCACATGCTTGACCCGGGCCACATTGGCCACGCCGTCCTCCACCACGCGGGTGACCTGGGTTTCCACCTCGGTCGCTGCCGCGCTGGGCAAGGCCACTGCCACCTGCACGATGGGAAAGGACACATCCGGGTAGAGCTTGATCGGCATGACCCGGTAGGCCATCAGGCCGGCCACCATGATGGCGATGAACAGCACCACCACGGGGATCGGGTTCTGGATGGACCAGGCGGAGATACGCAGCTTCATGGCTGGCCTCCGGCCGCTGCAGCATTGTCTGCCGCCTTAGCAGGCTCTACCGCCGGTTTGACCGCCGTGCTGACCTGTACCCGGTCCCCATCCAGCACAAAGGCGCCACCGCCCAAGGCCAGGCGGGTGCCCACCGGCGGGCCATCGCGCAAGGCCACCCAGCCCTGGGCGCGGGCACCCAGGCTCACCGGCAGCTTGCGGATGCGGCTGTCGGCATCGATGGTGGCCAGTTGCGGGCCACCGGCTTCAAAGTGGATGGCTTTTTCCGGCACGGCGGCCACCGGTGCAGCGGCCTGCGCAAAACGCGCCTGGGCAAAACCGCCCGGGCGCAGATCGGCCCGCACCGGCAGCACCACGCGCACCTGGGCCAGCTTGGTCTTGTCGTCCACCCGGCGCGACAGCAGGCGCACCTGGCCCTCCAGCTCAACGCCCGAAGCCAGGGTCACGGCCACCTTGTTCCCGGGCTGGATGCGGTCCACCTGGTCCTCGGGCACCTCGGCGGCCAGCTCCACCATGCCGTCCCGCGCCAGGCGGAACATCGCTTCGCCGCCCGAGCTGGCCACATCGCCCCGGCGCACATTGCGCTGCAGCACCACGCCGGCCACAGGCGCGCGCAGCACCATGCGCTCGGCCTCCACCCGCAGCCCGGCCAGGTTGGCAGCGGCCACATCAGCATTTGCATTGGCGCTGGCTGCGGCCGTGCGCCGCTGCTGGATCTGCTCGTCCGACAGCACGCCCTGGCCGTCCAGTCCTTCGACCCGCGCCGATTCGGCCTGGGCCTGCTTGGCCTGGGCCCGGGCCTGCACCAGGCTGGCCTGGGCCTGGGCAATCTTGGCTTGCAGCAAGCCATCGTCCAGCCGCGCCAGTGGCTGGCCGGCACGCACCGTGTCGCCCTCATCGGCCAGCAATGCTGCGACCCGGTAGCCACCCAGCTCAGGGCCAATCGCAATTTCTTCGCGCGCCACCAAGAGGCCCGATGCCTGTTGTACCCCGCCCATGGGCCGCAGCTCCACCTGGGCCACGCTCACCGTGCGCACCACCTCGGCCACGGCTTTGGGGGCCTTGTTGGCCGTGCCTTCCGAGCAGGCCAGCAGCCCCAGCAGCGCCACCGATCCCAGGCCCAGCCCTAGGCCCACACGCCATCCGCTTGTCATTGATTGCAGCATTGCATCCCTCTCAATTCGTCTTCTGTGTTTCGGCGCCCAGCGCATCCCGGGGCCAACCGCCGCCCAGCGCCTGGAACACCTGCACCGCATGCGCCAGCGCCTCGGCGCGCGCCTGGGTCAGGCCTCCGCGCGAATCGCGGTAGACCTGCTCGGCATCCAGCACCACGACCAGGTCAAAAAAACCGGCCTCATAACCTTTGCGTGCCGCTTCATAAGCGGTCTGCGCGCGCGCCTCGGCCTGCGCCAGCACCTGCAGCCTTTGCTGATCCGGCGCCATGCGCAGCAGCGCCTGGTCCGTTTCGGAGAACGCGCGCTGCACCACCTGCTCGTAGGCAATCACCGCCTGCTCGGCGCGGGCGCCCTGGGCGCGGGCATTGGCCAGCAAGCGCGGCCGGTCCAGCACCGGCATGGCCAGGTTGCCTGCCAGCGACCACAGCCCGGTGCTGAGCGACGCGCCCTGCTTTTGCCAGTTCAGCCCCAGCCCGGGGGTCAGGGTGATGCTGGGCAGCAGCGCCAGGCGCGACAGCTCCAACCCACCAGCGGCCGCATCCATCTGCGCCTGGGCCTGCAGCACATCGGGGCGCCGCGCCAGCAAATCCGCCGGCAAGGCTTGCGGCAGCGCCGGCGCCTGGGTCTGGCTGTCGTCCAGCACCAGGGCGGACAAGGGCTGGTCGCCCTGCCCCACCAGCACCAGCAAGGCGCGGCGCGCGGCATCCAGTTGCGATTGCAGCACCAGCGCATTGGCCTGGGCCGCCAGCAAGCTGGCATCGACCCGCGCCACATCGGCCAGCGCCACCAGGCCACGCTCCAGCTTGCGCGCCAGCACCTGCTGCAGCCGCGTCTGAATGGTGATCGTCGCCTGCGCATCGGCCAGCGCGGCGGTCAGGCGCTGGGCCTCAAACATGCTGCGCGCCACTTCGGCCACCAAGGTGGCCCGCTCGCCATAGGCGCCATAGAGTGCAGCACCATAGTCGCCATCGGCCTGGCGCGAAAGCGCATCGCCCCGGCCCAGCACATCCAGCTCCCAGGACACCTGCAAGTCCAGCCCGGCGCTGCTTTGCCGGCCCAGGCCAACGCCGCCCGTCGATGCACCGCCCAGGCGCTGCACCTTGCGGTGGTCGCCGCTGGCGCGCAGCCCCCCTTGGGGTTGGTACTGCGTCAGCGCGGCTTCGCGCAGCGCCCGGGCCTCGCGCACCCGCGCCAGGCCCATGCGTACTTCCGTGCTGGCCGCCAAGGCCTGGTCCACCAGGCGGTTAAGCAGTGGCTGCTCAAACAAGGTCCACCAGGTATCCAGCTGCGGCGTGGCCTGCGCCGCCTGAGGGTCAGCCGCAGCAGGCGCGACCGAAAACTGCGCGGCCACCACCGGCGACGGCGCACGCGCATCCGGCACCGAGGAGCAACCCGACAAAGCCGCCAGGCACAGCGGCGCTGCGGCCCATAGAACATGTTTCATCGCGGGGACCTCAGTCTTTGCTGCTGCGGCGGGCTGCCGTGCTGCGCGCTGTGCGGGCTTTCGGTGCAGCCGCAGGGGCCGGGGCCGCAGCGCCGGCCTTCCGCTTGGCCGGCACCGCCTGGGCGGCCGTCTGTTTTTGCCGCTCGGCCAGCTTGGCCAGCAGCTCCTGCAAGGTTTGGGCCGTCACCGCATGGAAATCCTGCGCCTGCTGCAGGCGCGCAGTGGCGTCGGCGGGCAGCGGGCTGGCTGCCAGCAACTCGTCCACATAGGTCGTGAAGCGCTGGCAATCGGCAATGCTCTGCTCCAGCACGATCAAGAAGGGATTGGCCCGCAGGCTGAAAAAATCCTGGCGCTCGCCGCGCATTGCCACCCGCTCAATGATGCCCAGGCGCTCCAGCAAACGGGTATTGGTGCTCACGCTGGCCCGGCTGGCCTGCATGCGATCGGCCAGTTCGGCAAAGCTGATGGGCCCGCCGTCGAGCAAGAAAATGCCGATCAGGCGCCCTGCAATACGGGGCAAACCTCCCGTTTCCGCCTGGATCGCATTGCGCTCGATAAACAGCTCGCGCGCCTCCAATGCCGCTTTTGCCTTGTCCTGCTGGGTCACAGCCACCGCCCTTCATTCATATTGTTCAGTCACCGCTGAACAATATAAACGAATTCGGGTTGACCCTAGTTATTAGACGTAACGCGCGCTCAAAAAGAAAAAGGGCCGTGGTGTACGGCCCTTGGGTTGTGGTGCTTTGAACAGGTTCTTAGGACTGCCGCAAGGCCAGCCGCGCGGTCAGCAGGGTGCGCCCCGGCTCGGAGTCGATCTCCAGCACACCGCCGACGCGGCCGATACGCACGGCCATCGAGCGCATGCCAATGCCCAGGCCCGAGGCGTCCACGGCGGCCACATCAAAGCCCACGCCATCGTCCTCGATCTCCAGCACCAGGTCATCGGCCCCGGGCTGCAGGAAGGACAGGCGCACATTTCGCGCCTGGCTGTGCTTGATCACATTGGTGAGGGCTTCTTCGACCAGGCGCGTCATCGCCAGGTACTGCAGCGCATCGGGCGGCGTGCGCCAGGCGGGCGCATACTGCCAGTCGCAGCGAATGTCGAGCGCATCGAACAGATTGGCAAAGCGGTGGCGCAACGGTGCCAGCCACTCCTGCGGAGAGGCAGGCACGCGCACCTGGGCGGAGGAGTTGCTGTCGATGGTCTGGCGCAGGTCATCGCGGATGTGCTTGAGCATGGACAGCACCTGGGGCCGCGTCAGGCCGCCATCGCCGCCCTGCTCCACGGCGGCAATCATGTGCACCAAGGAGCCACCCAGCCCGTCATGCAGGTCATGGGTCAGGTTCAGGCGCTCCTGCAGGCGTGCATTCGACACCTTCTGCGCATCCAGCTCGGCGCGCAGCTGCTCGGCTTTCTTCTGCTCGGTGATGTCAAAGGTGAAACCGATCAACCCCGTGGTCTCGCCCTGCGCATCGCAAAGCACATGCACCACCTCGCGCACCCAGACAAAGTTGCCATCGCTGGTCAGCGCGCGGTATTCGGCCTCGTGGTCCACGCCAGCCAGGCACAGCCCCACGCAGCGGTTGACGGTCGTGTCGCGCTCGTCGGGGTGGATACGCTCGGCCCAGTCGTTCACCGTCTGCCAGCTGTCCGGCGTCCAGCCCAGCAGCGCCTCGATCTGCGGCCCCACATAGGTGTACTTCTTGCTCGCCCAATCGATGCGGAAGGGAATCGCCAAGGTGGATTCCAGCAGCGTTTGGTAAAGACCGTTGTTGGTGTCTGGCTCCAGAGTGCGTAGGCGGGGCTGCGTATCGAGCATAGAGGTATCAGGGTTACGTCAACATAGGATGAACCGTCGGCAACGCATTCCAGAACCAGTAGAAGTACCCGCTGTCTTTGGGCAGCAAGGTCAGGGTCTGCACGCTTCTTTGCGTGCCACCGCGCCAACAGGCCAGGGCTGAATTGCGATTGCCGTGCAGATCGATATAGGCCGCATAGGGATTTTTGGGCCTTGGCGGAATGTACAAGGCCACGCCTTGCGGCACCCAAAGATCGGCGAGAAAGATTTTAGCCCGCTGCGGCCAATAGCGCCCCACGGAAATCACCAGCGGAAGCTGGGGATCTACCGAGGAGAACACATGCGGAAAATCATGGTGCTCCAGATCGGTGCACACCGTGGGCTGCAGCTGGTTGCGGTGCGCATCGTCCAGATAGGGGCATTGCTGGCCGGCAAACATGCCGTACTTGAACGGGGTGTTCTCCAGATGGCGGATCGGGCTTTGCATGCGCAGGCCCTGGCCCGGCTCGATCAAGGTGATGCCAAACGCAGCCGCTGCGTCCCGCGTGGCCCAAAGAGGTTCATAGACAACCTCGCGGGCATCAAACGCCATCTGGGTCTCTTCACCATTGGGCGTTGGCGGCAGCGTATGCGCCCCTTTGACCTGGTAACCGCGCCCCCAAGACGGCTCAAGAGTCCCGGCCGGCGGAGTGACGGCCACCGGCTGCAGTTCCTTCACCCCTGCAGGAAGCGTTTTCTTGAATTCGGGCATCCCTCCGATGTTGCAGACATACGGCGTTGTCTGCGTATCGACCTCGGTACCAAGGCTCTCTCGAATCAGCAAAGGCGCATCAAAAAAAGTGTGGGGCACGGTCAATCACTCCAGATCGGATGGGTAGACGATTTCGGGAAAAGCGAGAAAGGGCTGAGCGCTGCGCGGATCAATCCACCAGGCGGCGCCGGCGCGCTTCCTGCGCTGCCTGGGTGCGCGAGGAAACCGACAGCTTGCGGTAGACATTCTTGATGTGCGATTCGACCGTGTAGCGCGACAAAAACAGCCGCTCGGCAATCTCGCGGTTGCTCAGGCCCTCGACCACCAGGTGCAGGATGGTGTGTTCGCGGGCGCTCAAGCCGGGGTCGTCCGCCGCCTGCACGGCAGGCGGGGCTTGCAGCGGCAGCTCCTCAATGATGCGCCGCGCAATAAAGGGGTCGATGGGCGCGCCGCCGCGCAGCACGCTGCGCAAGGCCATGGCCATCTCCATGTCGTCGCGCTCCTTGAGCACATAGCCCACGGCGCCGGCGCGCAACGCGGCCCAGATCATCTCCTGCGTGCTCCAGGCCGATACCACCAGCATCGGCAGGTTGGGCGCCTGGGCATGCAGCTCTTCAATCAGCTCCACACCGCTGCCATCGGGCAGGCCCAGGTCGACCAGCACCAGCGATACCGTGTGCGCCTCGCCCGCCAGGTAAGCGCGCGCTTCGGCCAGCGAGCCGGCCATCACCAGCGCATCGCTGCTATAGCCCAGCTGCTGCAGCAGGCCCTGCAGCCGGTTGCGCACCAGCGGGTTGTCCTCCACCACCAGTACGGGTGCGGGCAGTGCGAGATCGGCGGTGAGCATCTGGGTGGGCATGGGGTCCGTTCAAATTCCAAGTGCTGCAATTATTCCGCAAGCCCAGGCCCTTGCCCCTCACTGAAACTGGTGAATTTCAGCGCCATGACAGTTTCATGACCACCGCATGGCGGCGGCCAGCACGGAACTATCAGCTAAAGCGCTTCTCCAGCGCATCCCAAGCCGGCTTGCCCACCAGGCGCTGGCGCTCGGCAAAGGTCGCCACCAAACCGCTGGACTCCTGCACCGCCTTCTCGTCGCGCAGCACAGTCAAGGTTTTCTGCATGCCGGCCACGGCGCCCTGCAGCGCCGCATTGGCATAGAGCACGATGCCGTAGCCCAGTTCGCCCAGCTGCTCTGCATCAAAAATGGGGGTCTTGCCGCCAATCACCATGTTCATCAGCTGCGGGGCGGCCAGCCGGGTCGGCAGCGCACGGATCTCTTCGGCCGTGGTAACGGCCTCCACAAACAGAATGTCGGCCCCGGCTTCAGCAAAGCGCTGGGCACGCTCCACGGCCGCCTCAAAGCCATGGGTGGCCGCCGCATCGGTACGGGCCATGATCAGCAGGTTGGGGTCGCGCCGGGCATCGACGGCAGCCTTGATCTTGCTCACCGCCTCTTCGGTGGAGATCACCTCCTTGCCGTTGAAATGCCCGCAGCGCTTGGGCGCCACCTGGTCCTCCAGCTGGATGCAGTCGGCGCCGGCGCGCTCCAGGGTGCGCACCGTGTGGTAGACATTGAGCGCATTGCCAAAGCCGGTATCGGCATCCACCAGCAAGGGCACACTGACCGTATCGCGAATGCGCGCCGTGTGGTCGGCAATCTCGGCCAGCCCCATAAAGCCCTGGTCTGGCATGCCAAACCACATATTGGTCACGCCCGCGCCCGTGACATAGATGGCCTCAAAGCCCAGGTCCTCGATCACCTTGGCCGACAGCGCATTGAAGGCCCCCGGCACCAGCACGCCCCGGCGTGCCGCCACCATGTCTTTCAGCAGTTTCTTGGTATCCATTCCACAGTCCCCTGTTCAAAAACAATCGCCCGGCACCCGCACGGCGCCTTCCATCAAAATGCGTGCGCTGCGGCTCATCAGCGCCTTGGCCACCATCCACTGGCCATCCTGCAGACATGCCTCCGCCCCCACCCGCAGGCTGCCCGAGGGGTGGCCAAAGCGCACCGCGCTGCGCTCGCCCCCGCCGGCGGCCAGGTTGACCAGGGTGCCCGGCACTGCTGCTGCCGTGCCAATCGCCACCGCTGCCGTACCCATCATCGCGTGGTGCAGCAGGCCCATCGACAGTGCCCGCACCAGCAGGTCCACGTCCTGCGCCTCTACCGCCTTGCCGCTGGATGCCGTGTAGCTGGCCGGCGGCGCCACAAAGGCAAGTTTGGGCGTGTGCTGGCGGCTGGCGGCCTCGCTCAGGTCCTGGATCAGGCCCATCTTCAGCGCGCCATGGGCACGAATGGTCTCCAGCCGCGCCAAGGCCTGGGCGTCGCCATTGATGTCGCCCTGCAGCTCGCGGCCGGTGTAGCCCAGGTCTTGTGCGTTCAGAAAGATCGTCGGGATGCCCGCATTGATCAAGGTGGCGGCAAAGCTGCCTACCCCTGGCACATCGAGCTGATCCACCAGCTGGCCGGTGGGGAACATCGCACCACCATCCTCGCCCTCGTCGGCAGGATCCATAAAGGCCAGCTGCACCTCGGCGGCAGGAAAACTCACGCCATCCAGCTCAAAGTCTCCAGTCTCCTGCACCTCTCCGTTGCGGATGGGTACCTGGGCAATGATGGTCTTCCCAATATTGGCCTGCCAGATGCGCACCGTGCACAGGCCGTCCTGCGGGATGCGGGCCGGGTCGATCAGGCCCATCGCGATGGCGCAAGGGCCCACCGCTGCCGACAGGTTGCCGCAGTTGCCGCTCCAGTCCACAAAGGGCTTGTCGATAGCGACCTGGCCAAAGAGGTAGTCCACATCATGGTCCGGCTGCGTGCTCCTGGCCAGCAGCACCGCCTTGCTGGTGCTGGACGACGCATTGCCCATGCCATCGATCTGCTTGCCATAGGGGTCGGGGCTGCCCAGGGTGCGCAGCAGGATGGCGTCGCGCGCCGCGCCGGGCTGCTGCGCGGGCAGCGGCAAATCCGGCACATGGAAGAACACCCCCTTGCTGGTGCCACCACGCATATAGATGGCGGGGATCTTGATCTGGGGAGGATGGGCGGTCAGGGTTGTCATGGTCGTTCAGAAAAAAACTGGGCATTCACACCGGGGCGACTTGCGCAGCGCGGGATGCCAGAAAATCCTGCGCAAAGCGCTGCAGCACACCGCCTGCCTCGTAGACAGACAGCTCCTCGCCGGTATCCAGGCGGCAGGTCACCGGCACGCGGTCGATCTGGCCGTTGCGGCGCCGGACCACCAGGCTCAGCGTGGCCAGCGGTGTGCGTTCACCTTCCACATCATAGGTCTCCGTGCCGTCCAGCTGCAGCGTCTTGCGCGTGGTGCCGGGCTTGAACTCCAAGGGCAGCACGCCCATGCCGATCAGGTTGGTGCGGTGGATGCGCTCAAAGCCCTCCGCCACCACCGTCTCCACCCCGGCCAGGCGCACGCCCTTGGCGGCCCAGTCGCGGCTGGAGCCCTGGCCGTAGTCGGCGCCGGCAATGATGATCAGCGGCTGGCGGCGCGCCAGATAGGTCTCCATCGCCTCCCACATGCGCACCACCCGGCCCTCAGGCTCGATGCGGGCCAGCGAGCCCTTTTGCACCTGGCCATCGACCACGGCCATCTCGTTGACGAGCTGGGGGTTGGCAAAGGTAGCGCGCATCGCCGTCAGGTGGTCGCCCCGGTGGGTGGCGTAGGAGTTGAAGTCCTCCTCGGGCAGGCCCATCTTGGCCAGGTACTCCCCGGCGGCCGAGCTGGCCAGAATGGCATTGGACGGCGAGAGGTGGTCGGTGGTGATGTTGTCCGGCAGCAGCGCCAGCGGCCGCATGCCCTGCAGGCTGCGCGGGTGGGCGGCCAGCGCGCCCACGCCTTCGGTATCCCAGTACGGTGGTCGGCGGATATAGGTGGACTCGGGGCGCCAGGCATACTGCGCCTCGGCCTGCTCGCCATCGTCCACGCGCAGCGCAAACATGGGCTCATACACGGCGCGGTACTGCGCTGGCTTCACAGCCTGGGCCACAACAGCATCGATCTCTGCATCGCTGGGCCAGAGGTCTTGCAGACGGATCTCCCGCCCATCGACGATGCCCAGCACATCCTTCTCGATATCGAAGCGCACCGTGCCTGCAATCGCATAGGCCACCACCAGCGGGGGCGAGGCCAGAAACGCCTGCTTGGCATAGGGGTGGATGCGGCCATCGAAATTGCGGTTGCCCGAGAGCACGGCCGTTGCATACAGGTCGCGATCGATGATCTCCTGCTGGATGCGGGGATCTAGCGCGCCGCTCATGCCATTGCAGGTGGTGCAGGCAAAGGCGACGATGCCAAAGCCCAGCGCCTCCAGGTCCTCAAGCAGCCCCGCCTCTTGCAGGTACAGCTCCACCGCCTTGGAGCCAGGCGCGAGCGAGGTTTTCACCCAGGGCTTGCGCACCAGGCCCAGGCGCCGGGCATTGCGCGCCAGCAGCGCCGCAGCCATCACATTGCGCGGATTGCTGGTGTTGGTGCAGCTGGTGATGGCGGCGATGATGACGGCGCCATCGGGCAGCAGGCCCTGCGCCTCCTGCGCGCGCGCCAGCGCCAGGGGCTCGGTGCCGGCAATGCCGCGCTCGGCCAGCTGCGAGGTCGGCAGGCGGCGGTGCGGGTTGGAGGGGCCGGCCATATTGCGCACCACGGTGGACAGGTCAAACTGCAGCACCCGCTCGTAGCTCACCTGGGCCAGGCTGTCGGCCCAGAAACCGGCGGTCTTGGCATAGGTCTCCACCAGCTGCACCTGCTTTTCATCGCGGCCGGTCAGCCGCAGGTAGGCCAAGGTCTGCTCATCCACCGCAAACAGCGCGGCAGTGGCGCCATACTCCGGGCACATATTGGCAATGGTGGCGCGGTCGCCAATCGAGAGGCTGCGCGCACCCTCGCCATAAAACTCCACATAGGCGCCCACCACCTTTTGCTGGCGCAAAAACTCCGTCAGCGCCAGCACAATGTCGGTCGCGGTAATGCCCGGCTGGGGCCGTCCGCTCAGGGCCACGCCGACAATGTCGGGCAGCCGCATCCACGAGGCCCGGCCCAGCATCACGTTCTCGGCCTCCAGGCCGCCCACGCCCACTGCAATCACGCCCAGCGCATCCACATGCGGGGTATGGCTGTCCGTGCCCACGCAGGTATCGGGAAAGGCGACGCCATCTTGCACATAGACCACCGGGGACATCTTCTCCAGATTGATTTGGTGCATGATGCCGTTGCCCGCCGGGATCACGTCCACGTTCGCAAAGGCCTTCTTGCTCCATTCGATGAAATGGAAGCGGTCCTCGTTCCGGCGGTCTTCGATCGCGCGGTTCTTCTCAAAGGCTTGGGGGTCAAACCCGCCGCATTCCACGGCCAGCGAATGGTCCACGATCAGCTGCACCGGCACAACAGGGTTGACGGCGGCCGGGTCACCGCCCGCCTGGGCAATCGCATCGCGCAGGCCCGCCAGGTCCACCAAGGCGGTCTGGCCCAGGATGTCATGGCAGACCACGCGCACGGGGAACCAGGGAAAGTCGATATCGCGCCTGCGCTCGATGAGCTGGCGCAGGTAATCCGGCAACTGGGCCGGGTCGGCGCGGCGCACCAGGTTTTCGGCATGCACCCGCGCCGTGTACGGCAGCCGGGTCCAGGCGCCGGGCGCCAGCGCATCGACTGCCGCCTGCGCATCAAAATAATCCAGGCCGCTGCCGGCCAGTGCTTGTCTGTAATCGGTGTTCATGGGGCAGTGCAAACCGGCGGGCAGGCCACCCGCACGGTGTCGCTATTTCTATAGGGATCGGGAGAAAGTCGGGTCGGCCGGCAGCCGCTCAGCCGCGCTGTTCGATGGGCTGGAACACCTGGTCTTCCGGCCCCGTGTAATGCGCGCTGGGGCGGATGATCTTGTTGTCCACGCGCTGCTCGATCACATGCGCCGCCCAGCCGCTGGTGCGCGCAATCACAAACAGCGGCGTGAACATGGCAGTGGGCACGCCCATCATGTGGTAGCTCACGGCGCTGAACCAGTCGAGGTTGGGGAACATCTTCTTGACCTCCCACATTACCGTCTCCAGGCGCTCGGCAATGTCGTACATCTTGGTGGAGCCGGCCTCCAGCGACAGCTCCTTGGCCACGCCCTTGATGACGACATTGCGCGGGTCGCTGACGGTGTAGACGGGGTGGCCAAAACCAATCACCACTTCCTTGTTCTCCACCCGGCGGCGTATATCGGCCTCGGCGGCATCGGCGCTGTCGTAGCGCTTCTGGATCTCGAAGGCCACCTCGTTGGCGCCGCCGTGCTTGGGGCCACGCAGCGCGCCAATCGCGCCGGTGATCGACGAATACATGTCGCTGCCGGTGCCAGCCACCACGCGGGCGGTGAAGGTCGAGGCGTTGAACTCATGCTCGGCATACAGGTTGAGCGAGGTGTGCATGGCCCGCTCCCACAGCGCACTGGGCTTCTTGCCATGCAGCAGGTGCAGAAAATGCGCGCCGATGGAGTCGTCATCGGTCTCCACATCGATGCATTTGCCCGAGGTGCTGAAGTGGTACCAGTACAGCAGCATCGAGCCCAGCGAGGCCATCAGGCGGTCGGCAATATCGCGAGCGCCGGGCAGGTTGTGGTCGTCCTTCTCGGGCAGGGTGCAGCCCAGCACCGATACGCCCGTGCGCATCACATCCATCGGGTGGCTGGCCGCAGGCAGCTGCTCCAGCGCCTGCTTGACGCTGGCGGGCAGGCCGCGCAGCGCCTTGAGCTTGTCCTTGTAGGCCCGCAGTTCTGCCCGATTGGGCAGCTTGCCGTGTACCAGCAGGTGGGCAATCTCCTCAAACTCGCAGACCTGGGCCATGTCCAGAATGTCATAGCCCCGGTAGTGCAGGTCATTGCCGCTGCGGCCCACCGTGCACAAAGCGGTGTTGCCCGCCGTCACTCCCGAGAGCGCAACCGATTTCTTGGGTTTGAAGGTCGAAGGTGTGCTGGGCGCAGTGGCCTCGGTGGTCGTGGTGGTCATAGCGGGGTTTCCTGGTTCAAATATGCGCAATCAAGAGAGACTGGCCGGCCTTTGGCATCGACGGCCACCATTTCAAACAAACCTTTGAGAATTTCCTCTGGTGGGGTACCGGGCAGGTCCGCCAGGCCAGTGACGCAGACGGTCATCGAGCTGCGCCCCACCCGGCTGACCCAGGCACGCAGGGTCAGCCCATGGCCTACTGGTGCCGGTGCCACAAAGTCCACCCGGCTGACGGCCGCCATCACCACCTCACGTTGCGCGAGGCTGCGGGCCGCCAGAAACGCGGCCTTGGCCATCAACTGCAGACCTTGGCCCGCAAACAGCGTGCCGTGGTGGTTGGCCAGCGCCGGCAGTACCAGTTCCTGCAGCTCAACAATGCCGATGGGTTTTGTCATGCTTCGCAATTTACGCAAAATGCCATGCGGTGGATAGCACTGAAATGGCGAATTTCTGCGAATGAAAATTGCCATTTTGCGAATTTTGCGAATTGATAGAATCCACAAAATTGGCAAACCCTAGTCGCGGCTACCACCCCCGATGAAACAAGAGACCTGGCTATGAAAAAAACCTTCATGGGCGTGAAGCTGCGCAAGCTGCGTGCCGAGCGCAACCTGTCGCAGATTGCGCTGGCCCATACGCTGGGCCTGTCGCCCAGCTACCTGAACCAGCTGGAGCAAAACCAGCGGCCCTTGACGGTGTCAGTGCTGCTTAAGCTGCACCGCAGCCTGGGGGTGGACATCCAGCAGTTTTCCGAAGACGAAGAGGCACGTCTGGTGGCCGGCCTGCGCGAAGCCCTGGCCGATGCGCCCGAGACCATCGCCCTGCCCGAGCTGCAAGAGGTGGCCGCGCAAATGCCGGCGCTGGGCGCGGCGGTGGTGGCGCTGTACCGCCGCCATCTGGACACCATGGAGCGGCTCGAAGCGCTGTCGCTGCAGTTGGGTGACGACCGCAGCGATGAGCGCGCCCATGCCAAGGGGCCGGCCGCCATGCCGTTCGAGGTGGTGCGCGATTTCTTCTTCTCGCACCAGAACTATTTCGACGCGGTGGACCGCGCAGCCGAAGACCTGTCGATGCAGGCCCAGGCCCAGGGCGGCCCCTTGGTGGACTGGCTGGTGCAGCGCCTGGAGTACGAGCACCAGGTCCAGGTGCAGCAGGTGCAAAGCGCAGGCGCCAGCAAGCGGCAGTTTGACCCGGCCTCGCGCCTGCTGCAGCTGTCACCCACGCTGGCGCCCGCGCAGCAGGCCTTTCAGTTGGCCACGCAGCTGGCACTGCTGGAGATCGGCCCCCAACTCGACAGCCTCATCCGCGTGCCCGCGCTGGCCGGCGACCCTGCCGCGCAGCGACTGGCGCGCCTGGGCCTGGCCAACTACTTTGCCGGTGCGCTGCTGCTGCCCTATGGCCCGTTCTTGCAGGCGGCCCAGGCGCTGCGCTACGACATCGACCTGCTGGGCCAGCGCTTTGCCGTCGGCTTTGAAACCGTCTGCCACCGGCTCAGCACCTTGCAGCGACCGGACAACCCCGGCGTGCCCTTTTTCTTTGTGCGCGTGGACCGGGCCGGCAATATTTCCAAGCGCCAGTCGGCCACGCATTTCCATTTCAGCCGCACCGGCGGCACCTGCCCGCTGTGGAATGTCTACGAGGCCTTTGGCCAGCCCGGCCAGGTACTCGCGCAGCTGGCTGCCATGCCCGATGGCCGGCGCTATCTGTGGATCGCCCGCAGCGTCTCCGGCGGGCAGCGTGGCTATGGCGCGCCTCGCAAAACCTTTTCCATCGGCCTGGGCTGCGACCTGCGCCATGCCCCGCAGCTGGTCTATGCCAAGGGCATCGCCTTGGAAGACCCGGAGGCCGCCACCCCCATCGGCATGGGCTGCAAGGTCTGCGAGCGCACGCAGTGCCCGCAGCGGGCTTTTCCGTATGTGGGCAAGGGGCTGGATGTTGATGAGAACGCCAGCCGCTTCACCCCCTACGGCTCCCACTAGATCGCCGCCAACAACTGGCCGAAGCGCGTCTCCACATACTGTGCTGTCTGGCTGCGCTGCGCGCCCTGTCGCCAGAGCATTCGTACTGACAGCCGGGGCAGTGCCAACGCCGGGCAAGGCACTTCGCGCAGCGCCTGGCGGTTGCCTTCGTAGTGCGCAATATTGACGGGCAGCACCGCCCAGCCCAGGTTGTCGGCCACCATATCTGCAATGTTGTGAAGCTGTCCGAGCGCCAGACGCGTGGGCTATAGGCGCGCTCATGCACATCCTCGGTATGCATCAGCAGCTGGCGGTGCTGGGCCAGCGCCTGCAGGCTCACGGCCTGGCCATCGGCCAGCGGGTGGTCGGCGGCCACAAACACGCCCTGGGGCACGGTGCCCAGGTGGCGCTGCTCAAAATGCTGCTGCACCGGTCCTCGGTCGATCTGCAAGGCCATGCCCGCCCGGCCCTGCGCCACATAGTCGGCCACCTCGGTGGCGGTGCCGTTGAGCAGCAGCAACTCAAGCGCCGGATACTGCTGCGCAATCTCCCGCAACAGGCTGGCCACGGCCGTATAGGGCAGTGCCTCGTCAATGGCCATCGAGAGCTCGGCATCGGCCCCGCCGCTGAGCGCCTGCGCGCGCTGGTCCAGCTGCTCGGCCTGGCGCAGCAGCTCGCGCGCCTCCAGCAGCAGCACCCGCCCCGCATCGGTGAGCTGGGCATTGCGGTGCGAGCGGTCAAACAGCACGACACCCAGGTCCACCTCCAGCATGCCCACAGCAGTGCTGACAGCGGACTGCGCCTTGCCCAAGCTGCGTGCAGCGGCAGAGAAAGAGCCACTGTCGGCGGTGGCCACAAACTGCCGCAATTGTTCAACGGTCCATTCCATAGCCTGGCACTGTAATGCATCCATCTACTTTATTGATGGATTCCAACTTTATCGATCTATTTTTATGGAGCAATATCCCGGCCATGCAATCGATCAACACCACAGCACCCGCCCTGACGATGGCCTGGTGCCATGACCCTGCACAGTCGCCAGCGATCCTGGCGCTGTTCATGGGCCAGCTCATTCCCCATTACATCTCCCATGGCGAGCTGCAGTCCCCGCGCGCCATCGCACCGGGCCAATGGAGCCCCCAGCTGGCCGACCACATGGCCCGGCAGATTGAGACTACCCTGGCCGCGCCCGAGGCTAACGCGATGCAGCGCATCGCCACCGCCTACCAGGGCGACGCGCTGGTCGGCATCGCCTTTGTCTCGCTCGACGAGGAGCAGCGCGCGCCCACCCCGTTTGCCACCTTGGATGACCTGGTCGTCAGCCCCGCCGCACGCGGCCAGGGCCTGGGCCAGGCGCTGTTTGGCTGGGTCTGCACGCAGCTGAAGGCCGAAGGGGTACAACGCCTGTTTCTGGAAAGCGGTATCGGCAACCAGGGCGCGCACCGGCTGTTCGAGCGCCTGGGCTGCCAGCCCGTGTCCGTCACGATGATGAAAGAACTGGGAGTCTGACCATGGCACTGCATTCCAGAAGATGGCTGGTGCTGGCCATCGTATCCATGGCCCTGCTGTTGATCGTCGTCGACATGACGGTGCTCTACACCGCCCTGCCCACGCTCACCCATGACCTGGCCGCCTCCACCTCGATGAAGCTGTGGATCGTCAACGCCTATGCGCTGGTGGTGGCCGGCCTGCTGCTGAGCACCGGCGCCTTGGGCGACCGCCTGGGCTACCGGCGCATGTTCATGCTCGGCCTGGTGGTCTTTGGCATCGCCTCGCTGGCGGCCGCCTATTCGCCCAATGCAGGCATGTTGATCGCCGCCCGCGCGCTGCTGGGCGTGGGCGCGGCCATCATGATGCCCGCGACCCTGGCCATCATCCGCATGAGTTTTCCCGACCAGCGCGAGCGCTCGGTGGCCATTGGCATCTGGGCCTCGGTCGCCTCGGGCGGCGCGGCGCTGGGCCCCGTCGTCGGCGGCGTGCTGCTGGAGTACTTCTGGTGGGGCTCGGTGTTTCTGGTCAATGTGCCCATCGTGGCGCTGGCCCTGGTGCTGACCGTGTGGCTGATTCCCGCAGACCGCCTCAAGCACAAGGCCAGCCTGGCCGGCTGGGACTACACCAGCTCGCTGCAGGCCATGGTGGCCATGGTCAGCTTGGTGCTGAGCATCAAGGAACTGGCCAATCCTGCGCCGTCACTGGGCTTTGCCGCGCTGATGGGCGTCCTCAGCGCCGTGGTGCTGGCCGTCTTTATCCGCCGCCAGCTCAGCCGTCCCCAGCCGCTGATCGAGCTGCGCCTGTTCCGCATTCCCACGTTCTCGGGCGGTGTGATTGCCGCCGTGGTGGCCGCCGTTGCCTTGGTGGGCGTGGAGCTGGTGTTCAGCCAGCGCCTGCAGCTGGTGCTGGGGCTGAGCCCGCTGCAAGCGGGGCTGGCGATCTTGCCGATCCCGGTGGCGGCCTTTGTGGCCGGCCCCATCGCCGGCTGGGCGCTGTCGCGCTTTGGCACGCAGCGGCTGATTCTGGCGGGCCTGGTGGTCAGCGCAGTGGCGCTGTGTGCCTTGACGATGAGCCTCAACTCGGGTGCCCACAGCCTGCAGAAAATCGCCGTGCTGGCCGTCCTGGGCCTGGGTGTGGGTGCCACCATCACCGCCGCATCCAATGCGGTGATGAACAGCGCGCCACCCGAGCATGCCGGCATGGCCGCCTCGGTCGAAGAGGTGTCCTACGAGTTTGGCGGCGTGCTGGGCGTCGCGCTCCTGGGCAGCGTGCTGTCTTGGCGCTATACCAGCAGCCTGGTGCTGCCGGCCAACCTGCAGGCCACCGGCGCCAGCGATGGCATCGATGCCGCATTGCTGGCCGCAGAAAAGCTGCCGCCCGAGGCCGCCACCCAGCTGCTGGGCCTGGCCCATGCCGCCTTTGACCAGGGCTTTATGGCGGTCATGGCCACCGCCGTGGGGCTGGTGCTGGCCTCCGCACTGGCAGTGGTGCTACTGCGCAGCCGTGGCCAGCCCCAGGCCACGGCGGGGCATGGCAGCGGCACGGTGGCCAGCGAAGGCCATTGACTTAGAAGAAGTCCTTGTCGGGCAGGGGCTCGCCATGCACGGCCAGCTTGCCCAAGGCCAGCGCCTTGTACAGCGCCGGGTTGTGCGATGCCACCGTGCGGGCATTGCGCCAGTGGCGGTCCAGGTTCTGCGTGCGCAGGGTGGACGAGGCACCACCCAGGTCAAACACCGCCGTGCCGGCCTGCAGCACCAGGCCATCGACGATGAGCTTGGCCTTGGCGGCCAGCACGGCGGCGTGGTGGGCTGTGTCCTTCAGCGCGGGGTCGCCCTCGGTCGTGGCCAGCGAGGCATCCTGCGCATGGCTGGCCGCAGCCACCACCGCTTCAGCGGCAAACAGCTGGGCCGACAGATCGCCAACGATCTTCAGCAGCAAAGGGTCTTCCGCCGGCGTATCGGCCGCAGCAAAGAAGAAGCCCTTGCGCGATCGCTTGTGCAGCATCGCCGACGCATCACGCACAATGGCCCGCAAGATGCCGGTGTTCACCGCCGTCAAAAACAGCTGCGGCAAGGTGCTCTTGTAAGGCCGGCTGTAGCCGGTGCCGGCGCTGTCCACGATGATTTCCTCAGGCTCCACCCGCACGTTCTCGAACAAGGTGGTGCCGCTGCCAGTCATGCGCTGGCCCATGGCATCCCAGTCATCGACCAGGTTCACGCCTTCGCGCCTCGTGGGGATGATGGCGGTCACATCGCGCTCCTGTGCATCGCGCGCCCGCACGATGACGAAATCCGCATACAGGCTGCCGGTGCTGTAGAACTTGGCGCCCGTCATGCGGAAATGCGCACCGTCGGGCACCAGGCGCGTGAAGGTCTTCTCGCCGCTTCTGGCCTGTGCCAGCTCGGTATTGGCCAGGCCGAAGATCGCCCCCTGGGCCACCTGCTCGCGCCAGAAATGCGCCTGCGCGCTGACCGGGTTGCGCGCAAAACGCTCCACAAAGACAAAGTGGTTGCGCAAGATATGCGCGACATTGGAATCGGCTGCGCCCAGCGCAATCACCTGCTCCATCAGCCCCGCAATGCTGGCGCCCGTGCCGCCCTCGGCCTGCGGCAGGCGGTAGGCGCCAAAGCGCTGGTCCTTCAAGGCCTGAATCTGTGCAAACGGCAGAATGCGCTTTTCCTCGCGCTCGGCCGAGCCGGCGGCGATCTCGTCAAACAGCGCTTGCCAATCGCTGGTGGCGTTCTGCGCGGCGGGGGTCAGGGTCTGGGGGGAGTCGATTTTCATAAACGGTTCTGCAAAAGGCGCGGGCCGGGCCCGGCGGGTGTGTTGTAAGAGGGGCTCAGGCTGCAGCCAGCCCCAGGTTGCCGCGCAAGGTGCTGGCGTTATAGGTTTCGCGGTAGACCCCTGCCTTGCGCAGCAGCGGCACCACCTGGTCGACAAAGTCCTCCAGGCCCGAGGGCAGCACGTCATGCATCAGGTTGAAGCCATCGATGGCGCCACTGCGGAACCAGCTCAGCATGTAATCAGCCACCTGCTCGGGCGTACCGACGATGGTGTTGTGGTTGCTGCCGCCGCCGTTTTGCGCGCGGATCAGCTCGCGCACCGTCCAGCCATGGCTGCGCGCCTTGTCCACCACGTTCTTCGCAAAGGTGGTCATGCCGTTGTCGGGCAGTTGCAGGTCAGCGGGCAGCGGCTGGTCGAGGTCGGCATGGCCAAAGCGGGTTTGCAACAGGTCGGACAGGTAGTTGAGCCCCTGCTCAATCGGCACCAGTTCGGCCAGCGCCTCGGCGCGCTGCTGCGCGGCTTGTTCGGTGGCACCCAGCACGGTGACCAGGCCGGGGAAAACCTTGACGGCGCTGCTGGCACGGCCCAGCGCCTTGAGCCGGGCATCCAGCGCCTGGCGGTAGCTTTGCGCCTGCGCCAGCGATGGCGCCAAGGTAAACACCGCATCGGCATGCAAGGCGGCCAGGTCCAGGCCCGCATCCGAGCCACCGGCCTGCACCACCAGCGGCCGGCCTTGCGGGCTGGGCGGCACATTGATGGGACCTTCGACCGAGAAGAACTCGCCCTGGTGCGCAATCGGGCGGATCTGCGCCGGGTCAAAGTACTGGCCCGTAGCGCGGTCGGCCACAATGCCGCCCGGGCCCCAGCTGGCCCAGAGGTCCTTGAGCACCTGGCTGAACTCTGCCGCGCGCCGGTAGCGGTCGGCATGCGCCAGCGGCGCGCTGCGGCCAAAGTTGCGGGCGGCCTCCACATCGGCCGAGGTGACGATGTTCACCCCCGAGCGCCCGCCACTCACCAGATCCAGCGACGCAAAGCGCCGCGCAATATTGAAGGGCTCGTTGTACGAGGAGGACACGGTTGCCAACAGGCCGATGTGCTGGGTCTTGGCCGCAACCAGGGCCAGCAGAATGCTGGGCTCGATCGCCGGAAACGGGCGGTGCAGGCTGTTGCCGGGAAAGGCCGCGCGGTCCGAGAAGAACACCGCATCAAAGCCGCCCCGCTCTGCCGTCTGCGCCAGGCGCACAAAGTAGTCGGGGGTCACCGGCCACAGCGGGTCGTTCTGCGGCCACAGCCAGGCAGCGGCATGGGCCCCTGCGCCGTAGATATTGAGGTTGAGGTGGAGTTGGGTGGGCTGGCTCATCGTGTTCTACACACTGTGGAAATCAAAAAGGGATCAGCGCAGGCGCGGCGCGGCATCAGGCCACCCGGGCCAGCGCGGGGCTGTCCGGCTCAGTCTCAGCCGGCCGGGTCTTGAAGCGGCTACGCGCGGGGTCTATATCGAGCATTGCGTCCAGCAGGCTGCGGGTATAGGCATGGCGCGGCGCGCCAAAGATCTGGTCACGCGGGCCGGCTTCCACCACCCGGCCTTTTTCCAGCACGACAATGTCGTCCGAGATCGCGTAGACGCTCTCCAGCCCATGGGCGATGAACACCATGCTCAGCTGCAAGTCCTTTTTCAGGCGCTGCAACAGCGCCAGGATTTCGGCCTGCACCGACACATCGAGCGCGGAGACGGGCTCGTCGCAGATCAGCAGCTGGGGCTGCACGCTGAGCGCCCGCGCAATGCAGACGCGTTGGCGCTGGCCACCGGAGAGCTCATGCGCAAAGCGGTCCAGGGCCGAGGCTGGCAGGCCCACCATCTGCAGCAACTGCGCCGCTTGCGCCCGCAGCTGTGCTGCCGTCCAGCCTGGTAGCTCGGCCAGCGGCTCGGTGATCAGCTGGCCAATGCGCATGCGCGGGTTCAGCGATGCATAGGGGTCCTGGAACACCATCTGGATGCTTGCGCCCGCGCGCACTGCCGGGTCGCCCAGATCCGCGCCGTCAAAACGCAGCTGGCCGCCATCGGCCTGCGCCAGGCCGGCAATGATGCGCGCCAGCGATGATTTGCCGCTGCCCGACTCTCCGACCAGGCCCAGGGTGCGGCCGCGTTGCAAAGAGAAGGACACGCTATCGAGCGCCAGGTGCTTCTGGGCTTTGAAATGCCAGGCGCGGGGCTGCTGGTAGTACTTGCTCACGGCATCCAGCTGCAGAATCGCGGGCGCCTCTTGCGCAAGCTGCGGCGCTTGCAAGCCGGCCTCTGCCAGCGGCTGGCGCACCACGGCAGGAATGCGCGGCGCCAGCGCCAGCAGCTGGCGCGTATAGGCGGCCTCGGGCCGGGCAAACAGCTGCTGCACCGGGGCCGACTCAACAATCTCGCCCTGGCGCATCACATGCACCTGGTCGGCCACCTGGGCGACGACCGACAGGTCATGGGTGATCAGCAGCACGCCCACATCCGATTGTTCGGCCGTGCGCACCATCAGCTCCAGCACCTGGGCCTGCACGGTGTTGTCCAGTGCGGTGGTGGGCTCATCGGCAATCAGCAAGGCCGGCTCGCCCGCCATTGCAATGGCCAGCATCACCCGCTGGCGCATGCCGCCCGAGAGCTGGAAGGGGTAGTCCTGCAGCAGCTGCGCTGGCCGGGGCAGGCCCATGCGGGCCAGCAGGTCAATGGCCTCGGCCCGGCGCTGGCGCCGCGTCAGCTGGCGCTTGTAGTACAGCACCTCTTCGATCTGGTCGCCAATGGTCAGCACCGGGTTCAGCGACGACAGCGGCTCCTGGAACACAATGCCCACATCGGCTCCGCGCAGGCTGCGCCATCCAGCCTTGTCCAGCTGGCGCAGATCGCGGCCGTTGAGCATGGCCTCATCCGCGCTGAAGCGGGCATTGCCCGGCAGCAGGCCCAGCACGCTCAAGGCCGTCAAGGTCTTGCCCGATCCGCTCTCGCCCACCAAGGCCACCACCTGCCGGCGTTGCACCTCCAGATCCACCCCGCGCACCAGGCGTAGCGGCTCGCCGCCATCCTGCGGTTGCAGCGTGACAGCGGCATTGCGGTAGCGCAGCACGGTATCTGCCGGGCTGGCCTGCAGCGCGGCGGGCCGAATGATGGCGCTGGCCGGGTTGGCCAGCTGGGCAAGGTTTGGGGCAGCAGTCATGGCAGGCGTGGATCCAGGTAGTCTCTGAGCCAATCGCCCAGCAAGATGATGCTAAAAACCGTGGCCTTCAGCGCCACGCCGGGGAAGGTGCTGATCCACCAGCTGGTGGCCAGCTGCTGGCGTCCGTCGGCCAGCATCTGGCCCCAGGAGATATCGGGTGGCTGGATGCCAAAGCCCAGAAAGCTCAGCGAGGACTCCGTCAGGATGACGGTGCCGATGTTCAAGGTGGCCACCACGACCAGGGCCGGCAGGATATTGGGCAGGATGTGGCGCAGCAGCAGGCGCGAGGTGCGCACCCGGCTGACCCGCGCCGCCGCCACAAACTCCAGCTCCTTGACGCGCAGCACCTCAGCCCGCGCAATGCGGGTGTAGATCACCCAGTTGGTGAGTGCTATCACCACGATCAGCGGCGCCAGGCCAGCGCCGGCCACCAGGGCCACCACCAGCATGAACAGCATGGCCGGAATCGCCAGGATGGCATCGACCACGCGCATCAGCACCTGATCCAGCCAGCCGCCACGCAGCCCTGCCAGCACACCAATCGCCACCCCTACCGCCCCCGACAGCGCGACCGCTGCCAGCCCCACCATCACCGAGCTGCGCGCGCCATAGATGATGCGCGCCAGCATGTCGCGGCCCTGGCCATCGGTGCCCAGCGGATAGGCCCACTGGCCCTTGTCCAGCCAGACGGGCGGCAGGTAGCGCAGCGACAGATTGCGTTTGACCGGGTCGGCCAGCGGCAGCAGATCGGCGCCCAAGGTGGTCAGCAAGATCAGCAGCAGCAAGATGGCGCCAAAGCGGCCGCTGCGGCTGCGCCACAGCGCGCGCAAAAAGCGCTGCAGGCGCGATGGCTGGGCCGCCACCGCTGGCGCATCGGCCTGCAGGGCCGTGCCGGTGTTCAGAACCACGCCGCTCATAGCTTCATCCTCGGGTCAATCAGGCGGTAGAGCACATCGGTGAGAAAGTTCACCAGCAAAGTCATCGCAGTGATCACCAGCACACTGATCTGGATCACCGCCATGTCCTTGGTGTTGATCGCCTGCACGATCAGCTGGCCCAGGCCCGGCCAGGCAAAAATGGTCTCGGTCACCAGCGCGCCGCCCAGCAGCGCCACCACGTGCAGCGAGGTCATCGTCACCGTCGGGATCGCCGCATTGCGCAGCGCATGCTTGCCAATCACCAACCAGTCGGGGATGCCTTTGGCATAGGCTGTTCGCATATAGTCCTGGCCCAAGGTTTCGAGCATGCTGGCGCGCACCAGCTTGGCCAGGTCACCGGCAAAGGCGGTGCCCAAGGTCAATGCCGGCATTACCAGGTGCGCCCAAGTGCCACTGCCCGATACCGGCAGCCAGCGCAGGCTGACGCCAAACACCAGGATCAGCATGATGGCGACCCAGAAATTGGGCATGGCCTTGCCCAGCACGGCCACGCCGGAGACGGCATGATCCACCCAGCTGCCGCGCCGCAAGGCCGCCGCCATGCCGGCGGGCACCGCGATCAGCACGGCCACCAGCATCGATGCAGCAGCCAGCAGCAAGGTGGCGGGCAGGCGCTCGAGCACGATGGGCAGGGCCGAGCTGCCATAGCGGTAGGAGGTGCCAAAGTCGCCATGCAGCAGGTTGCGCATGTAGTTGAGGTACTGCATGTGCACCGGCTGGTCCAGCCCCCAGGCGGCCACCATGGCCAGGCGGTCTGCCTCCGAGGCCTGGTCCGGAATCATCATCACGGTCGGGTCGCCGGCCAGAAACACCAGTGCAAACACGATCAAGGTGACCGTGAACAGCACCGGCACCGCCTGGAGCAGCAGCCGCCACAAGGCCGAGAAAATCATGCGCGCCGCACTTGTTCAGCCGGGATCATCTCGTCAAAGCGGCCGGCAAACTGCACCCGCTTGTTGACGCTGTAGATCGCCTTGGGGTACAGCACGCCGATGCGGGCGCGGTCCTGGGTGATGATCTCCTGCGCACGCCAGATGATGGCCTGGCGCTCCTTCTCGCCCGTGGTGGCGGGCAGCTCGGCCGCCAGGCGTTCGAACTCGGCATTCTTCCAGTGCGGGTTGAAGCGCTTGAGCGAGCCCATGTTCAGGATGAAGGAGGCATCGGTGTAGGAGCCCATGCCCCAGAAGTAGATCTCGCCATGCGAGTCACTGCCCACGCGGGCGTTGTAAATGCTCCACTCCTGCACTTCGAGCTGCGCATTCAGGCCCACATCCTGCAGGTAGCCGACGATGGCCTCGGAGACCTCGCGGTCCTTGATATAGCGGCCGCTGGGCGAGCCAAAGCGTATCTTGGCCCCCTTGGCGCCGGCCGCCTGGATCAGCTGGCGCGCCTTGTCGGGGTTGAAGGAATTGGTCGCCGTCAGGCGCGTATTGGCATTGGGGATCTCGGGCGGGAACAGGCCGCGCGTGGCGGTGGCATAGCCATCGGCCACCACATCGGCCAGCTCCTGGCGGTTGATCGCCAGGTCAATCGCCTCGCGCACCCGTGCATCGTGGGTGACCACACCGGGCTCGGTGCGCAGATGCAAACCAAAGTTGCGCGCAATATTGAAGGCGACGATGCCGGTATCGGCATTGGACTTGAGGCGGCCAATGTCCTCGGGCGGAATGTTCACCGCCAGGTCCACGCCGCCAGACAGCGCCTCCGCCACCCGGGTTGCCGTCTCGGGGATCGCACGGATCACCACACGCTCCCAGTGCGGCGCCCCACCCCACCACTGCGGATTGCGCGCCAGAACCAGGCGGTCGGCTTTTTTCCACTCGACAAACTTGTAGGGCCCCGTGCCGATGGGCTTGGCAAAGAAGGCCTCTTCGCTGCCAGCGGCCTTGAAGGCATGCTGGGGCAGGATGGAGCCGCCATTGCCGACAAAGTTGTGCAGGAAGAGCGGATCGGGCTTGTTGGTGACCAGGCGCACCCGGTGTGGGCCCAGCACCTCGACCGTCTCGACCGAACGGAACTTCTCCACCGCGCTCAGCAGCTTGGGGTTGCCCTTCATGCGTTCGACAGTGAACTTCACGTCCTCCGCGGTAAAGGGCTTGCCATCGTGCCACTGCACATCGCTGCGCAGCTCAAACACCCAGGTGCGCGGGTCTTCCTGCTTCCAGGACTTGGCCAGGCCCGGCGTGAAGGCCATCTTGCCGTTCGGAAATTCCTTGTTGACCAGGTATTCGTAAAGATTGACCAGCGCCGACTGGGTGCTGTTGTTCTCATGGTTGGCCGGGTCCAGAGACAGGATGTCGTTGCTCTGCGCAATCGTCAACGTGGTGGATCCTGCGGCAAAAGCGATCTGCGGCAGCGCAAAGGGCAGCGCGGCCAGGCTGGCCGTGGCGGCGGCGTTCTTCAGAAAAATACGGCGGCTGGTGGACATGGGGGATTCGATTCAAAGAGAAAAAAGGGACAGGCGGGGCCAAGGCCGCTCTGCGGGCCTTGGTGGATACCAACAACAGAGAGCGCGGATCAGCCCAGACAGAACAGCGCGCGTTCTTGCGCATCAATCTGGGCCAGCAGACCGGTTTCCCATTCCAGGTAGGCACGGGCTGCCGCCTTGTTGCCGCTGTGGCGGTCATGCACAAAAAACAGGTAGTCAATGCGCTCGGCATCGCTAGGGGCATCGGCACTGGCGACCACGGTCAGCCCTGCGCGCAGCCACTGCTCGGGCCCTTCAGTCAGCAACAAGCTGTTGCCGCCCACATCGCGTGCAGCGGCCGCAGCCAGCGCCGGCTCGGGCGTGACGAAGACCGTTGCACGGTGGCCATCGCCGCGCTGCAGCAGCGGCCGGATGGACCAGCGCGCAGCGTCAATATGGCCCGCGCGGTAGCTGGCGCTGTCGCGCAGATCGACCAGGTCGTAGGCGTCAAGGTTCGCAGCCAGCGTGGCACTGCTGATGCGTGGCAAGGCCGCTTCGGCTGGTGGCGTGGCGGGGGTGGCCGGCAATGCATCGGGCGTGGCCAGATAGGCCTCATGCCCCAGGCGCCGCAGCCAGACCGCTGTCATCGGCGCGCGCAGGCCATCGGTATCCACCAGCACAATGCGCGCATTGCGCGTGCCCAGGTACTGGTCGGTGGCCTGCACCAGCTGGCCGCCGGGCGCATGGGCCGCACCCGCAATCGGGCTGGCGGCAAATTCTTCGGGCGAACGCACATCCAGCAGGTAGGTGGTGCGCTCGGGGTCGGCCAGCCAGGCGCTCAAGCGGGCCGCATCGATGCGCGCTGCACCCTGCTCAGCACTCAGCTGGGCCAGGCGGGCCGCGACCTCGGGCGCCGGTGCACGGCGGTGTTCGGGGTAGCTGCGGTTTTGGCCATGGTCGAGCGGCAGGTCGTTCAAATACCAGCCCTGGGTGCCGTTCTCCAGCGCATAGATGGGGTTGGGCAGGCCCAGGTCGCGCAGGGTCTGCGCTCCGACAATGGAGCGGGTGCGGCCCGCGCAGTTGACCACCACCGTCGTCTCGGCATCCGGTATCAGGTCGGCATGGCGCAGCGCCAGCTCGCCATTGGGGCAGCTGATCGCGCCGGGAATGCTCATCTTGTTGAACTCTGCCAGCGGCCGGCCATCCAGCACCACCAGCTTGCTGCCGGATGCCTGCAACTGCTGCAATTGCTGCGCGCTGATATGCGGGGTGCCCAGCGCAGCCTCGGCCAGCTCACCAAAGGTTTTGGACGGCAGGTTCACGCCCTTGAACAGCACCAGGCCTGCGGCCTGCCAGGCGGCCACGCCGCCCTCGGTAATGGACAGATCGCTATACCCCAGCGCTGCCAGCGCCCGAGCGGCCCGGCGGGCAACACCGTTGCCGCCATCGATCAAAACGATGCGTGTGGACAGCCTGGGCACCAGGCGGGCAATATCGGCTTCAAGCCGGCTGTAGGCCAGCGGAATCGCCAAAAACGGATGCCCCTCCCCAAACTCGCCAGCTTCGCGCACATCCAAAAACGCGAACTCTTGGCCGTCCGCCAACAGGGCTTTCACGGACAGGGGACTCAGTGCTTGCATAAAAACCATCATCTCTCGAACACAGCCCCAGACGCAAAGGGGCATGGGGGAGAGCTGCGATTGTGCGCAAGGGCCCACTCACCGAAAACGAATTAAATCTACTTAGCATATTTGCTCAGCGAGTATGGGCGCAGGCATGCGGCACCGTGCTCAGCGGCAGTACGGGCGCCTCTCCAGCACGCATCCAACCACCACCAACACCAAGGCCGCCGCCGCCAAGCCGGTGGCCGGCCACAGCATGGCAGACAAGCCCCATGCATCGACCACCGCCCCTCCTCCCCAGGCACCCAGCGCAATGCCGGTGTTGAAGGCGCCTACATACAGCGCCGCTGCCACCTCCATCGCCTGGGGCGCGGCCTTCATCATCCAGGTCATCAAGGCGACGGACACCCCGCCATAGGCCAGGCCCCAGAACAACAGCAGCACGAGCCCACCCGTGGGGGAGCGGCCAAACACCAGCCACAGCAGCGGCACCAGCAGCAGCCCCAGGGCAATGGCGGCCACTGTCAGCTCGGTTGTGCGCGCCGCCGCCAGCCCTGCGTTGAAATTGCCTGCCATGCCCGCCAGCCCATAGGCCAGCAACAAGGCCGCGATCCACTGCGCATCAAAGCCCGAGACCACCAGCAGCAGTGGCCGCACAAAGGTAAAGGCCATAAAGTGCCCTGCGACCAGCAGCAAGGTCAATACCAGCCCCGCTTGCAACGCGCGGTTGCTGCGCAGTGCCCAAAACTGCCGCAGCCCGACCGCGCTGCGGACCGGCAAGGCCGGCATCACCCACAGATGCAGGGCCAGCACCAGCACGCTGAACAAGGCCATCACGCCAAAGGCCCAGCGCCAGCCGGCCCCCTCCCCGATCAGCGCACCCATGGGCACGCCCAGCACCGATGCAGCAGCCACCCCGCCAAAGATGATGGAGGTGGCAAGCCCGACGGCAGCCGCTGGCACCAGGCGCGCCGCCAATCCCCCCGCCACCGCCCAGATGCCGCCGATGCACAAACCCAGCAGCACGCGGGCGGCCAGCATCCAGCCCCAGCTGGGTGCCAGCGCCGATGCGGTATTGGCCAGCACCAACAGCGCCAGCAGCGCTGCCAGAATCCGGCGCCGGTCCATATTCCCAGCCAGCAGCACCACCAGTGGCGCAAACACCGCTGCGAGCAAGGCCGGCAGCGACATCATCCAGCCGGCCTGGCCGGTAGAGATGCCCAACGCAGGCGCAATCGCCGTCAGCAGGCCGACCGGCAGCATCTCGGTGGTGACGACGGCAAAGGTCGCCAGGCCAGCGGCGATCACCGCAGGCCAAGGGTTGCGGGATGGATCTTGTGGGTGGGTGGAGGTAGATAGAGACATGTGGGGGTTCCTGGTCATGGCAAAGACGTCGCCGTATCAAGCGGCATCGGAGGCAGGGGCGGCACTGCCATCGGCCACCGCAGGCAAGGGCTGCCGCAGACGCCTTGCAGCCCACAGCGCCAGCAGCAGCACCAAGGCACCAGCCACCAAGGCCACGGCAAAGGCCGCCCGCGCGCCAAAGCCATCCACCAGTTGGCCCGATGCCGCTGCGCCCAGGGCCACGCCCATATTCAGGCCTGCCAGCAGCCAGGTCATGCCCTCGGTCAAACGTGGCGCAGGCACCAGGCGCTCGACCAGCGACATCGCAACGATCATCGTCGGCGCAAAACACAGGCCGGCCAGCAGTACCGCAGCGGCCAGTGCCGGGATGCTTTCCACCAGCAGCAGCGGAAAGGAGGTCAGCGCCGTGGCCAGCCCGCCCAGCGCCAGCTGCTGCGGCAAAGGCCTCTGCAGCTGGAGGGCACCAAACAGCAGGCCCGCCACGCAAGAGCCCAGCGCATAGGCGGCCAGCACCCCGCTGGCCCAGGCGGGCTGGCCCAGCATGCGTGCAAAGGCCACGCTGGCGATGTCGACCGTGCCGACGATGGCTCCCATTGCCGCCATCAACAGCGCCAGCAGGCCCACATGGGGCAGGCGAATCACCGACACAGCGGCCGCATGCATGCCGGGGGGCTGCACAGCGGGCTCGGTCGCGCGCTGCGCCACCAGTGCAGCCACGCCCAGTGCCAGCAACAAGCCCGCCGCCAGCGGCCCCGCCTGCGGAAACGCCGCCACGCACAGCCCCACCGACAGCGGCGGCCCGGCGATAAAGCTCAGCTCATCGAGCACCGCCTCCAACGAATAGGCGGTCTGCAACTTAGGCGATCCCCGGTACAGCGCCGTCCAGCGCGCGCGCAGCATGGCCGGCATGCTGGGCATGCCACCGGCCAGCACCGCGCCGATAAACAGGGTCCCGTCCGGCAACTGCCACCAGGTGGCATCCAACAAGAGCAGCAGACCCAGCAGGCTGATGCCGGTGGCCAGCGGCAGCACCCGGCGCTGGCCATGGCGGTCCACCAGGCGCGATGTCTGCGGCGACAGCAACGCATAGCTCAGCACAAAGGCCGCAGACACGGCCCCCGCCAGCGCATAGCTGCCGCGCAGTTGGGACAGCATGGTGATGATGCCGATGCCCATCATCGGCAGCGGAATGCGGGCCAGCAGCCCAGCCAGGCAAAAGCCGGTGCTGCCGGGCGCGGCAAAAAGTGTTTGGTAGGTCTGGAGCATGGCTTCTTTCTGCGCCCCGGCTTGCCAACGCAAGCCGAGGTGGCGACAATACATACAAGGCGTATGAATAAAAATCTTATATACATACGCCATGTTTGTAAATAATCATACGCATTGTATGTAAGGAGATTGCGCATGGTTCGACGCACCCGCGCCGAGATGGAAGCCACCCGCGCCAGCCTGTTGGCCACCGCCCGCCAGGAGCTGGCCAAGCACGGCTATGCCGATACCTCGATGGACGAGCTGACCGCCCAGGTCGGCCTGACCCGGGGCGCGCTTTACCACCACTTTGGCGACAAAAAAGGCCTGTTGGCCGCCGTGGTGGCGCAGATTGACGACGAGATGGACGCGCGCCTGCAAGCCATCACGGACCAGGCCGACGACCCCTGGCAAGGCTTTCGCAGCCGCTGCCGCGCCTATCTGGAGATGGCCCTGGAGCCCGAGATTCAGCGCATCGTGCTGCGCGATGCCCGCGCCGTGCTGGGCGGCGCATCACCCGATTCACAACGCCATTGCCTGCACTCGATGCAGACCTTGATCAGCGCACTGATCGCGCAAGGCATCGTCGCGCCGGCCGATGCGCGGGCGCTGGCGTCGCTGATCTACGGCAGCCTGGCCGAAGCGGCGTTCTGGATTGCTGAGGGCGACGATGGCGCTGCACGCATGGAGCAGGCGGCTGTGGGACTGGATTTGTTGTTGCGGGGCTTGCTGGTGCAGGCAAACCAGGGCAAGGCAGGCTAGCCCTGGTTTGGACGTTTTCTGCTCTCTGGCGCCCTCAGACGCCGGCGCATATCAAATAGCTACCCGTTGGCTGCTCGCTTGGCTGTTGCCGTGCAGGCGATCAAGCCCGCAGCCAACAGCAGCACACCGGCACTGGCGATGAAGGTGCCCTGGTAGCCTTGCCGGTCAAACAGCAAACCACCGGCGGTTGAACCCAGTGCAATGGACAGCTGGATCACGGCCACCATCATGCCTCCACCCGCCTCTGCGTCAGCGGGCAGCGTTTGGGCCAGCCACAGCCACCAGCCTACCGGCGCGGCCGTGGCCAGCAGCCCCCACAGAGCCAGCAACACACTGGCCGAGTTCCGGCTATTTCCCCAGCCAGCCAGCGCCAGTGCAATCACCAGCATCAGCAGTGTGATACCGCACAACGTCCGGTAGAGGCCTTTTTTCAACACCGCGCCAACCAGGCTGGTACCGACGAAGCCTGCCCCACCCATCAGCAGCAACACCAGCGAAAGATGCATGGCATCCACCTGCGTCGCAGCCTCCAGAAACGGGCGGACATAGGTGAACAGCATGAACTGCCCCATGAAAAAAGCGCCTGCCGCCAACATGCCCCAACGCACCACAGACCGGCGCAGAATGCCGAACAGACCGAAGCGCTGCGCCAGGTGCACCCCATCCGCAGGTGGCTCAGCCTGGCTCGGCATCGCGCGCATCGACGGCAAGGCGAACCACTGCCAAACGAAGGCCAGCACGGCCAGTGGCACCAAGCAGAAGAATGCACCGCGCCAGCCGATGACACTGCCCAGATAGCTGCCCAGCGGCGCAGCGACCACGGTAGCCAGCGCATTGCCAGCATTGAAGATCGCCAGCGCTTTGGCAACGCTGGGGGCTGGCACCAGCAGCATCGCAACCGCTGCCGACATGGCCCAGAATCCTCCCACCACCACGCCGATCAGCGCGCGGCCAACCAGGTAGACGGGATAGCTGGGCGCCATGCCGACCACCAAACCGGAAACGCCCATCAGCGCGGTCAGACCCAGCAATAGCGTCTTGCGGTTGGAAGATCCGGCCAGTGTCGGTATCGACAGGCTGGTCAGCACCGCAAACGCGCCGGAAATGGCAATGCCGTAGCCGATCCAGCCCTCGCTCACGCACATGTCGGCTGCCATCGGCGTCAACAGGCTCACCGGCATGAACTCGGACGCTATCAATACAAAGACGCAGAGCGTCATCGCCAACACGCCGCTCCAATGGGAAGGGGTTTCAGTCAACGCAGGCACGCCGATGGCATCGCCTGCCGCAGTACAAGAGGCTGGAGGATTCATGGAGGGTCGAAAAATAGAAAAGCGGCGCAGCCAGCCCTGCTGGCACGCCGAATGCACCGCGAGCTTGTCTCCGGCTGGTCCTCAGGCAGCCAGGTGCTGGTTGAAAAACGCCGTGAGCTTGTTCCAGGGGATCAGGTTCGCCCGGTCGTACAGGTCCACATGGTTGGCGCCCGGCACCCAATGCAGTTCCTTGGGCTCGGCAGCGCGCTGGTAGGCGTCTTCGCTGAACTCTTTGGAATGTGCCTGGTCACCGGCGATGAACAGCAGCGGGCGCGGCGAGATCGTCTCGATGTCGTTGAAGGGGTAGAAGTTCATGAACTTCACCTCGCTGGCCAGGGTGCGGTTCTGCGTCTGCTCCAAGGTGTAGCCCGCCGGAATCGCCATGCCGCGCGGCGTGCGGTAAAAGCTGTGGTACATGGCGGTGACCGGATCGGCATCCTTGGGCAACACCACGGGCAAGTAGTTCTGAAAAATCGGCTGGCCACTGCGGTACTCCGCGTTGCGCAGCTCAGCTGCCTTTGCCAGCTTGGCTTTGCGCTGCACCAGCGTCTGCGATTTGCCATAGCCATTGCGGGTGACAGCGCCCATGTCATACATGCTCACCGTCGCAATGGCCCGCAAACGCGGGTCGATCTTGGCGGCGCTGATGATGAAGCCGCCACTGCCGCAAATGCCGATGCCGCCGATGCGTGCAGCGGCCACCCGTTCGTGCGCGATCAGAAAATCCACCGCCGCGCTGAAGGCTTCTGCATACAGATCCGGCGCCACGGCATTGCGGGCCTTGCCCTCACTCTCACCCCAGAACGGCAGGTCGATGGACAGGGCCGCAAAGCCTTGCTCGGCCATCTTGGTCGCATACAGGTTGGCGCTCTGCTCTTTGACTGCCCCCATCGGGTGGCCGACCACCAGCGCGGGCATTGATCTGGCAGCTGCCGCCTTGGGCAGGAACAGGTTGCCGACGACCTGCATTCCATACTGGTTTTGGAAGCTCACTTTTTGCAGGCTCACCTTGTCGCTGCGGTAGAAGTTGTCTGCCCCCTCAGGAAGCGCTGGCTCCGAAGAGGATGCGTACGCCGAGGTGCTGCTGACCGAGAGCAAGCCCAGCGCTGCGGCGCTGGCCCCTGCGGTCTTGATAAAGGCACGGCGGTCTGCGTCATCAGGGGCTTGCAGCGCTTGTGGCTGGCGAGAGAAATGGGAAGGCGTTGTCATGGTCAAAGTCCGTTGAAAGATCAGTGACCGCATCTTGCGGGAAGCTCAAGACTTTGATTAGAGGGTGTAATCTTTATGTGCTTGTGAGAAAATTTCAGCAATGGCACCCAACAAAGTCAATGATCTCCAAGCCTTTGTGGCCGTCGCCCGGGCACAGAGCTTTACCAAAGCCGCTGCCCAGCTGCGCGTCACACCCTCGGCCCTGAGCCATGCGATGCGTGGCCTGGAAGAGCGCCTGGGGGTGCGGCTGCTCGCCCGCACCACCCGCAATGTTGCCCCCACCGAAGCCGGTGAACGACTGATGCTGGCCATCGCGCCCCTGTTTGACCAGATCAGCGCTGAAGTCGAAGCGCTCAGCAGCGCACAAGACCGCCCGAGAGGCACCCTGCGCATCAGCTGCACCGATGACCAGATCGCGTTGATCCTGCGCCCGATGCTGGCCCCCTTCCTGCGCGACTACCCCGACATCAGCTTGGAGTTCTATGTCGACTACGGATTCACCAATGTGATCGAGCAGCGCTTTGATGCCGGCATACGCATGGGTGAGTCCATCAGCAAGGACATGATTGCGGTACGCATCGGGCCAGATTGGCGGCTGGCGGTTGTCGGCTCGCCCGCCTACTTTGCCCAGCATGTCCCACCAGCCTCGCCGCATGCGCTGACACAGCACACCTGCATCAATATCCGCCACCGATCCAACGGCCCCATCTACGCCTGGGAGTTTGAGAAGGATAGCCAAGCTTTTACCGTCAAGGCCGAAGGGCAGCTGGTGTTCAACAGCATCATGCATGTGCTCAATGCCGCCGTTGATGGCATCGGCCTGGCCTACGTGCCTGAGCCCTTGCTGGCACCCTATCTGGCGGACGGAAGACTGCAGGAGGTTCTGGCCGACTGGTGCCCCACATTTGAGGGCTACCACCTGTACTACCCCAATCGCCGCCAGGCGTCCCCAGCCTTCACGGCGTTTGTCGACGCGATCAAATACCCGGGATGAGCCATTCGCACCAGCTGCGCCAACACTTCAGCATGCTGCGCCGTTGGGTGACGTGCGGGCACAGCCGCCCACTACGGCCAGGCAAGCGGCAAGACTACAGCCAGCGCCCCACTGCAGCCTTAACCTGACAAGGCAGCAAATCTGATGCTGTCCACCAACCCTCAGGAGACATCCATGAACAACCAACAGCAACCCAACCAGAACCCCAACGGCCAACAGCCTTCCGACAAGCAGCAAGACCAAAGCAGCCAGCAGCGCCCTGGCCAGCAACAACAACAAGGCCGTGAACAAAGCAACCAGCGCCAGCAAGAGCAGTCGCAGCAGCAGTAACAGCAATGCTTGCCGGCGGGTCCCGCCACCCGCCTGGCAAGCACCCGCCCAAGAAAAAACCCGCCTATGCGGGTTTTGTGTTGTATCGCTTAGGGGCGAAAATGCGGTTGGTAATGTATCAGTGCCAATTCCACATCCTGCAGGCGATCATATTGCGGGGAACCCAGCCAGGGCTCCAGATCCCGTAAACCAATCACTTCCAGTTCCAGACGCTCGTATTGCGCTTGCGTCACCACAAGCAGGTCTTCAGCTTGTCGCATGAGACCTCCTTTCCACCTGAGCATAAACCGAAAAGATTGGCTTATAAATCCAGGTTGTTCCACTTTACGACTTTTGGCTGGTTTTGCAAAGTTCTTTTACAAGAACCAACGTTTGGTACAACCCTCGCGCGGCTCAGTATTCGGGCGTCTTCCAGCTGTCCGCCGTGATGGGTCGCGTCAGCTGTTCGATCTTGGCGTCAATCAGCGACAGGCGTGCGTGTTCGATGGTTCCTTCGGCCGGATGGTCGGCCAGCAATTCGGCGCCCTGGGCCTTCAAGGCATCCAAGTAAACATCTTTCTCCTTGTCATTTCCGGTCTGCGTAGACATTCTGGCCTCCAGTGCTTTGGTGGTTAAACTGTAACAAAACTACTCGAAAACGCCAGCAAGCGATCTCAAAATTACGAAATAAGCAGAAAACGTCCTACAGGCACCCTGCTGAGCGCCTCCAGCTTGTTATTTGCTTTCCGTAAGACTAACCCAGCTTATATGCACTGGGTTTATATGGCGGCTTTCAGCCTGACACATATTAATCGGCAGATGCTTGGCCAGCATCGCCCAGCCGCATCATCGCTGCGGTGATCGACACCGCCGCTTTGGCGCAACCCTCCCAGGGCGCATTGCCCTTGCGAAAGCGCGCCTCGATGGACTGGATGCCCCAGTGCGCACCGCTGCTGACCTGGCCCAGCTCCGACCAGCTGATGGGCACCGACACCCCCATGCCCGGCCGCGCCCGAGCCGACCATGCGCTGACCGTGGTGGCGCCCCAGCCGTTGCGCAGGTAGTCGACAAAGATCTTGCCCTTGCGGTTTTGCGGGCCGCTCTTGGCCACAAAGCGCTGGGGCACGGTGGCAGCCAGGTGCTGCACGATGGCCTTGGAAAAGCCTTTGACCGTGTCCCAGTCATGGCGGCGCTGGATCGGTACCACCAGGTGCAGGCCCTTGCCGCCGCTGGTTTTGAGAAAGGGCTCCAAGCCCAGCTCCTGCAGCAGCACCCGCACCAGCTCGGCGGCCTCCTGCACCGCCGGCCAGGCCACGCCCTCACCCGGGTCCAGGTCAAAAGTCATGCGGTCGGGCCGCAGGATCCTGTCGCGCCTGGCGTTCCAGGTGTGGAACTCAACCACATTGAACTGCGCCGCCTGGGCCAGGCCCTCCGCACCGGCAATGGCCAGCAGCGGCGGGTGTTCCGGGTCCAGCGACTGGGGCAGTTGCACAATGCCGGCCATCGCGCGGGCCTGCAGATGCTTCTGGAAGAAATGCTCGCCCGCCACGCCATCGGGGGTGCGTACCAATGAGGTGGGCCGGTCTTGCAGGTGCTCCATCATCAGCGGCGCCACCTGCTGGTAGTAGCGCACCAGGTCCAGCTTGGTCACGCCGGTGCTGGCGTCCATGATGCGGTCAGCGTGGCTGACTTCGATGCCAGCGGCAGCGGTTGGGGTTTTCTTGCGGGTAGGCATGGTGGCGGTTCTCTCCCGGGTGATCTGACTGGCGGGCTTGTCCTCGCGCAGGCCTTGGAAAACCGCGTGCCGCACCCTCCCCTGGCCCGTCCACCCGGCAAAGGCTACTTCGGCGACCAGCTGCGGCTTGACCCACAGCGCCTGGTAGTCGATGCGCTCGGGGTCGGCAAAGGGGCATGCCTTGGTCTGGATTTTTTGCAACTGCGCCGTCAGCGCGCGCAGGCTGGCCTCATTAAAGCCTGTCCCCACATTGCCGGCATAGACCAGCTGGCCATCACTGCCATGCACCCCCAGCAGCAAGGAGCCCAGCCCCGTGCGCGTGCCCTTGGGCCGCGTGTAGCCACCAATGACAAACTCCTGCCGCTGGCCGCATTTGAGCTTGATCCAGTCCGCCGTGCGGCCTGCGTGGTAGGCAGCATCCTTGCGCTTGCCCACCAGGCCTTCCATACCCAGCGCGCAGGCAGAAACCAGCAACTGCGCCGGATCGCCGGCAAAGGCCTCGCTCAGACGCACACTGTCGCCCAAGCCCGGGCTGGCATCCAACGCCGCCTGCAGCGCCTCGCGCCGCGCCTGCCAAGTCTGGGCGCGCAAATCCTGGCCATCGGCAAAAGGCAGGTCAAACAGGTAGTAGACAAGGTCGGTGGTGGCTTCGCCATCAAAGGCGTTCTGCAGCCGCTGAAAATCGGGCAGGCCCTGGTCATTCAGCGCCACCACCTCGCCATCGAGCCAGGCATTGTCCAGCTGCAGATGCTGCAATGCCGCTGCCAACGCCGGCATCTTGGCCGTCCAGTCCTTGCCATTACGGGTCCACAACTGCAGCTGGCGGCCTTTTTTGCGAGCTGCCATGCGGTAGCCATCCAACTTCAGCTCCCAGGCCCAGTCTTCGGCGTTTTGCGGTGGCGCATCAGCCAGCACAGCCAGCTGGGGCGCCATTGTGGTGGGCAAGGCGGTGGTTTTGGCTTTGCGGGTCTTACTGGGTTTGGCAGCCGGTGCGGTGCGCGTCTTGGAGGCGGCCGCACGCTGCTCACTGGCCACGCTGTCAGGCCGGGCGGTCACAATGTCCAGCTCTTCTTGCTTGCGCGCAAAGTCGTCGGCCTCCTTGATCAGCAGCCAGGGCGGTTGGCGCTCACCCTCCTTGCCCTTCATGCGCAGCAAGGTCCAGCGGCCGCCCAATTTGTGGCCTTGCAGCGCAAAGTGCAGCTTGCCCTTGCGGTAGCCCTCTTCCGGGTCGGCGAGGGGCAGCCACAGGCCCTTGTCCCAGACGATGACCTTGCCCGCGCCATAGTGTCCAGCGGGAATCTGGCCTTCAAAGCTGTTGTAAGAGATTGGGTGGTCTTCCACCTGCACGGCCATGCGCTTGTGGCAGGGGTCCAGGCTCGGCCCCTTGGGCACCGCCCAACTCTTCATCACCCCATCCAGCTCCAGCCGCAGGTCATAGTGCAAATGGCTGGCCCAGTGTTTTTGGATGACAAACTGCAGCTGGCCCGCCACCGATTCGCCACCGTCGGCCGGCTCAGGGGTCTTGGCAAAATTGCGCTTGGCTTGGTATTTGTCTAATGCACTGGGCATGCAGGGCCTCCGGGTGCCAGGCCACTAAGCGGCACGCCGCTTGGCGGGCGCCGTCTTGCGGGCGCTGGCGGATTTGGCGGCTGGCTTGGGCTTGGCCTTGGGTTTTGCCGTTGCGGCTGCCGCTTTGGCGGGGGCGCTGGCCTTGGTCTTGGCCGGCGCGGCCTTGGGCTTTCGCGCAGCGGGCTTGGCATCGGCCGCCTTGGCGCCGCCCGCCAGGCTGCGTTTGAGCAAGGCGGTCAAATCCAGGATCTCCGCGCCACCCGACACCGGCGATTCCTTGGGCGCCTGCACCACCTCTTCCACCTCGCCTGATTTGACCTTGGCATCGATCAGCTTGTGGATCTCTTCGGAGAAGGAGTTCCTGAAGTCATCGGCATTCCAGGCCTGGGCCTTGTCTTCGATCAAGGCGACGGCCATGTCCATCTCGGCACTGCTGATGCCAGCGGCCTTGGCCGATTGGGGCGGCAGGTTGAGCTGCTCGAACGAGCGGATATCGCCGCCCCAGCGCAGCAGGTTCAGCACCAGGGCCCGGCCGCAGGGCACCAGCACGGCTAGGTGCTGCTTGGTCTGGATGACGACCTTGGCCACGCCAACCTTGTTGGTCTTGCGCAGCGCCTCACGCAGCAAGGCATAGACTTTTTCTCCGCGCTTGAGCGGCGCCGTGTAGTAGGGCCGCTCCAGGTAGATCAGCGGAATGTCATCGGCGTCGACAAAGGCCTCAATCTCGATGGTCTGCGTGGTTTTGGGGAAGGCGGCGCTGATCTCCTCCTGGCTCAGGATCACATAGCGGCCCTCTTCGTATTCCACGCCTTTGACGATGTCGCTGCTGGCGATCTCCTTGCCGGTGCGCTTGTTGATACGCTTGTAGCCCACTGGCTCCATCGAGCGCTTGTCGAGCCAGTCAAAGTCGATGCCCGAATCGCGCGTGGCCGTGTACAGCCCTATGGGCACATGCACCAGCCCAAAGCTGATCGCGCCTTTCCAGATGGTGCGTGTCGATGTCGGGGCATTGCCTTGCTGCTCTGTCATGCCGGCCTCCTAGGTATGCGGACAGTGTGCGCGTCGGGCAGCCGACCGGCTGAGAGGAAAAGGCAATCCTCGATGGGAAGTTCTTACCACCTGCTTGCCAGAGCGGTCTGACAAGAAGCCTCGCAAACCAGCACGTGCGCAAGCGCTGAATGCCAACTCGCTTGGATGACTCCACACGCGGGCGCAGAAATCCTACAGACCCCGGGCGCCGCTGCGGCCAACCTAGAAGGCATACGACCGAGGAGCACCCCATGACTACCAGCAAGCCAGATACCCAGCCCGAAACTCCCACAGATTCCCGGCCTGCGACCCAGCCCAACTATCCCGAAGACGAAAGCATGGACCCGGTCGGCGAACCCTATCCCGAGCAGGAGCCTTTGACCCCCGAGCCCGGCGATGACCCGCCCCACCCCCCGTTCTCCCCCAGCACCGAGCCCGACATCCCGCAAGACCCGGAGTCTGAGCGCGTGGTCAGCCCCGAACCGCTGGAACCCTGATGTTGACCGCCGCGCCCCTGCCGCCGCATCTGCCCGCCGATGCGGCGCTTTTCCTGGACTTTGATGGCAGCCTAGTGCCGATGGCGCCTACCCCGGACAGCATCGTCGTGCCTGCCCAGTTGGTACCGCTGCTGCGCGAGCTGCAGGCCTTGCTGGGCGGCGCAGTCGCCATCATCTCCGGCCGAGAGATTGCCGTGCTGGACCATTACCTGCAGCCTTTGCAAATCCCGTGCGCCGGCGCCCATGGCGCGCAGCGCCGTGATGCCAGGGGCCAGCAATGCGGCGATGCACCGGGGGATATCTCGGCGGTGGTCGAGGCCTGTGAGCAGCTCGCCCAGGCCCACCCCGCCCTGTATGTGGAGCCCAAGCAAAGCGGCGTCGCGCTGCACTACCGCCGCGATCCATCGCTGGAAGCGCTGTGCCTGCGCAGCCTGCAAGCCATGTTGGCCCACCGCCCGCAGTGGACCTTGCTGCGCGGCAAGCGGGTGCTGGAGATGCTGCCGGTGGGCGCCAGCAAGGGCCGCGCGATCCAGGCCTTTCTGCAGGAGGCACCTTTTGCCGGGCGCACGCCCTTCTTCCTGGGCGATGACATCAGCGACGAAAGCGGCTTTGCCGCCGTGCTGGCCCAGCGCGGCGTCGCCATCAAGGTAGGCCCGGGCGCCAGCGCAGCCAGCCACCGGCTCGCAGGTGTCGATGCCGTCTACCACTGGCTGCAGGCGGCCTGCACGCAGCTGCGCACGCTCCACAACCTGCGCCAGCCGGCGGAGGTGCAGCCATGAGCCGCCTGGTTGTTGTCTCCAACCGGGTGGCCGATCCGCAGGATGCCGCGCCCGGCGGTTTGGCCATTGCGCTGGAAGAGGCGTTGCAGCGCCATGGTGGCCTCTGGTTTGGCTGGGGCGGCAAAATGACAGATCAATCTCCGACGCAGCCCTCCGTGCGCGAATGGGGTGCTGTGACCGTCGCAACGACGGACTTGGAGCGCCGCGACCACGACAGCTACTACAACGGCTTTTGCAATAACCTGCTCTGGCCGGTGTTTCACAACCGCCTGGACCTGGCTGCCTTCGATCCCAGCTTTTACGACGGCTACCAACGCGTGAACCGCCAGTTTGCGCAGCAGTTGCTGCCCTTGCTGCAAGAGGATGACGTCATCTGGGTGCATGACTACCATCTGATGGCGCTGGCGGCCGAGCTGCGGGCGCTGGGCTGCCAGCAGCGCATTGGCTTTTTTCTGCACATCCCCTTTCCCCCTTCGGTCGCCCTCAGCGCCGTGCCGCAGCACAAGGCGCTGATGCAGGCCTTGATGGCTTTTGACCTGGTGGGCCTGCAAAGCCGGCAAGACCTGCAGCATTTTGAAAGCTATGTGCTGGCACAGCCCGATGGCCGCATCAGCCACCGCCACCACTACCGCGCCCATGGCCAGCAAGCGCGCTGCGAGGTTTTTCCGATTGGCATTGACGCGCATGCCTTTGCCGCGGTGACGGACACGCCCCCCGCCCAGCAGGTGCAAGCCACGATGGCGCAGGAGCATGGCCAACGCCGGCTGGTGGTGGGCATTGACCGGCTCGACTACTCCAAGGGCCTGCCCGAGCGCATCCACGCCTTTCGTGATCTGCTGGAGCGCCACCCTGAGCACCGGCGCAGTGCCACCCTGGTACAGATTGGCTCGCCCACCCGCGAGCACCTGCAGGCCTATGCCGATATCCGCAGCGAGTTTGAATCGCTGTGCGGCGCCATCAATGGCGATTTTGGGGAGCTGGACTGGATGCCGGTGCGCTACATCCACCAGGTGCTGACGCGTGCGCATCTGGCGGGCTTGTGCCGTGCAGCTGCTGTGGGCCTGGTCACGCCGCTGCGCGATGGCATGAACCTGGTGGCCAAGGAATTCATTGCCGCCCAGGACCCGGCCGACCCCGGGGTGCTGGTGCTGTCGCGCTTTGCTGGCGCGGCCGAGCAGCTGCAAGAGGCGCTCTTGGTGAACCCGTATGACGCGCACAGCACCGCCGACAGCATTGACCAGGCGCTGCAGATGCCGCTGGCCGAGCGCATCCAGCGCCACCAAAAGCTGCTGGCCCGCATCCAGACCGAGGACGTGCACTGGTGGTGCCAGCGCTTTTTGCATGCGCTGGACCAGTGCCAACCGGCAGTGCAGCGCAAGCCGCGCTTCTCCGTGCCGGCGCTCAGCCGCGTCCCTGCCGCTGGTGCCGACCTGCCGATGACCCGCCCGACGCGGGATGGCAGCTTTCCCTATCTGCATGTGGTGACGGGTGGCGGCGCTGCGCCGCGCCCCGCCGCTACAGCCCAACGCATGGGCCGATGAATGATGAACGCCACTATGGAACTGGAAGCCTTTCTGAGCGACTCCGCGCTGCAGCAGCCCGGCGAGACCTTGCGGGCCCTCGTGGCGCAGGGCCTGGACCAACTGCCCCTGCCTGGCCAGGGCCAGACCCTGGCGCGCTGGCGGGCACTGGCAGCGGTGGCTGCCAGCAACCTGAGCCTCGTCAAGCTGTTTGAGGGCCATACCGATGCGCTGGCGATTTTGGCCGAGCTGGACACCCCGGCGCCGGCAGCCGCCAGAACCTGGGCCGTTTGGGGTGCTGAGCCGCCGGGCAACCGGGTGCAGGCCAGACCCACCAGCGCCAGCGATGGTCTGGCCCCCGGCAGCAAAGTGACGTTGAGCGGCACCAAGGCCTGGTGCTCGGGCGCGCACAGTGTGGACCATGCGCTGGTGACGGCCTGGTTGTCCGATACCGAGCGCTGCCTGGTGGCAGTCAACCTGCTGCAACCGGCGGTGCAGGTCAGCGATGAGGGCTGGCAGGCCGTGGGCATGGCTGACAGTGGCAGTGTGGATGTAGACCTGAACAACGCCAGCGCCACCCTGGTGGGCCGCCCGGGCGCTTACCTGAGCCGGCCCGGTTTTCAGCATGGCGGCGCAGGCATTGCGGCCTGCTGGTATGGCGCCAGTGCCCGCATTGCCGGCCAGCTGCTGCGCGCCTGCCGCCAGCATGCCGAACCCCATGCCTTGGCACACCTGGGCGCGGTGGATGTGGCGCTGTCCGCCACGGCAGCGCTGCTGCGCGCAACGGCCGCCCATATTGATGCCCAGCCCGAGCAGCCCTGGACCCGAGAGGTGAACCGTACCCGCCTGGCCGCCGAGGCGGCGGCCCAGCAAGTGCTGCAGCATGTGCCGCGCGCGCTCGGCCCTGGGCCTTTTTGCAAAGACCGGTCGCTGGCCCTGCTGCTGGCCGACCTGCCTATTTTTATTCGTCAAAGCCACGCAGAACGCGATCTGGCCGCCCTGGGGCAGGCCATCGCCGAACAGGAGAACAACGCACCATGGAAGCTCTGAAATCCCGCCATATCGAAGGCGAGGGCACGCCCGAATTGCAGTGGCAATCCTGGCTGGCCCAAGCGCCCTTGGGCAGCACGCCGGCTGAGGAGCTGCTGCAAGGCTGCGAGCGGGTCGTGATCGTCTCGCCCCATCCCGATGACGAGATCCTGGCCACTGCGGCGATCATGCAGCACTGCGAGGCGAACGCCCTGCCCTGCACAGTGATTGCCGTCACCTCGGGCGAGGCCAGCCACCCCGGCTCGCGCCTGTGGACGCCCGACCAACTGGCCCAGGCCCGCGAGCGCGAAAGCGCCCAGGCGCTGGCCCTGCTCTGCCCCGGTAGCCAGATCATCCACCTGCGCATCCCCGACGGCCAGGTGCAGGATCATCAGCCCCAGCTCGAATCGCGCCTGCAGCAACTGCTGCGCCCGACGGATGCCGTCTTCTGCCCCTGGCGCTATGACGGCCACCCCGACCACGAGGCCACCGGCGAGGCCTGCGCCGCCGCCACGACCGATGTGGGCAGCCGCTTGTTTGAAGTGCCGATCTGGACCTGGCACTGGGCCAGCCCCGGCGACCAGCGCGTGCCATGGCAGCAGGCCGTGCGCATGCCGCTGAGCGCCGACCAGCTGGACCGCAAATGCCTGGCGCTGTCCTGCTTTCGCAGCCAGCTGCTGCCCGACCCCTCGACCGGCAGACCGGCGATCCTGCCCCGCTGGGCCACGGCGCGCCTGCTGCGCAACTTCGAGGTGATATTGCGATGAACCAACGCCAACACTTTGAACAGCTCTACCAAAATTCCCCCGACCCCTGGGCCGTCAAGACCGCCTGGTACGAGCGGCGCAAGCGCCAGGTGCTGCTGGCCTCGTTGCCGCGCGAGCATTACCGCTACGGCTTTGAGCCCGGCTGCGGCAATGGCGAAACCACCTTGGCACTGCTGGAGCGCTGCGACCAGCTGATCGCCGCCGACTTTGCCGAATCGGCCGTGCTGCTGTGCAATGCTCGCATCCAGCGCGAGGACCGACGCCAGTTGCACCTGCAAAAGCTGCAACTGCCGCAGGAATGGCCCGAGGTGCCCGCCGGCGGCTTTGACCTGCTGGTCGTCTCCGAGCTGGCCTATTACCTGGGCGATGCTGACCTGGCGCTGTTCAGCGAGCGCTGCCTGTCCTCCCTCGCTCCCGGCGGCCATTGGCTGATGTGCCACTGGCGCCACCAGGCGCCCGACCTGCAGCAAACCGCCGACACCATCCATGCGCAGATTGGCGCCAGCGCGGCGCTCAAAACCGTGGTGGAGCACCGCGAGACCGATTTCTTGCTGGAAGTTTGGGAAAGACTGTGAGCCCACGATGATTGGCATCTGCATACCCGCACACAACGAAGAAGACCTGATCGACGCCTGCCTGGAAAGCGTTGCCATGGCCACACTGCACCCCGATTTGGCGACCGAAGAAATCAAGGTCGTCGTGGTGCTGGACAGCTGCAGCGATGGCAGCGCCGCCATCGCCCGGCAATGGCCTTTTGTGACCCTGGCCGTCAATGCCCGCAATGTAGGCAGAGCCCGCGCCGCCGGTGCCCGCCATTTGCTGCAGCACCAGGCCCGCTGGCTGGCCTTTACCGATGCGGACACCCGCGTGGCACCCGATTGGCTGGCGGTGCAGCTGTCGCTGGGCGCCGATGTGGTCTGCGGCACGGTCGGTGTCGACAGCTGGGAGGCCCACGGCGCCGATGCCCAAGCAGCGCGCCTGCGTTTTGAATCCAGCTACCAGGACCGCGATGGCCACCGCCATGTGCATGGCGCCAACCTGGGACTCTCAGCCCTCTGCTACCAACAGGCGGGCGGCTTTGATGCCATAGAATGCGGCGAAGACCAGGCACTGGTCGATCGCCTGGCTGCCCTGGGCGCACAGATTGCCTGGAGCGCCTTGCCCCGGGTACTGACCAGTGGCCGGCCCTACTCCCGTGTGGAGCATGGCTTTGCCGGGGCCATTCGGCAGCCGTCCCAGCCAGGTATTTGCTGACAGGCTGTCCGCCGCTCAGCCGTGTGCCGCTGGCTCGCAGCGCAGCATTATCAGGGCCGCAATAGCCTCCTGCTCCACAGTCCCATCGCACCTCCATTGCGCAGCCAGAGCTATTCCCCAGCTCTCCCGCTGCCGTCTGTTTGCGGCCGGCCCAAGCTGCGCTAATATCTCTCCCGCACTAGTCACAGGACACATCACCCTCTAGCCAACGATCCCAATGAGCTTGTACGAAATGATTGAATCCGCATTCCTCCAAGTCCTTCAATCCGGCCAGACACCGTCATGCTTGCACCTGACGGAAGATGGACTGCAAGAATTACGCAATGACCCGACCTTGGGGACCTCCTGGTCGCCCGGCCTGCCCGATTGGCAGCAAAAAGTCCTGGGCTTGCCGCTGCAGCGATCGCTAGCGCACAACGCCATAGAGGTTGAGGGCCGCCTGGTCCTCCTCGGGCGCTAAGCCAATAGCGCTGTCATCTCTCACCCGTTCACTAGTGCCATCCGCCTTGCCTGGGCTGTATTCAGGCAGGGCCCTGCTTGCCTCCTTGCGGGCAACGCATCTTCCAAACACCTTCTTCACTGACTCCGCGGCCTGCTGTGAGCAAAAGCACTACAGCCAGTCAGCTGAAATCTGTTGACATTCCTCAGACGACGCCTACACCAGATCCCCAGGGGCAGCATGATCATGGAGCCATCGAAGAAAGGAGTTCGTCATGCAACACCAGCCGTCATTTCCGATGCTGACCATGCCAACCCGACCCTTAGTCGCGCAGCGTGGTGAAAAGCAAAACCGCTATGTTCCCGCCGTGTCCACGGACATCAGCAAGACCTTCGAAAAGTACCGCCGCCTGGCCGCGCTTCAAAACGCTAAGCAGTTGGCGACCTGATTCAGTTTCTCGCCGAGTTCATGCTTTTCCCCCTCCATCCGGTTCAAGCTTGCATGAACAGCTCCTTGTGAGCATCGGCCTTCTTCTACCTTTTCAAGGCGGCGCCCACTAGCCCTCTTATATCGCCCCGGCACGTTGGACACCTGTCCTGCGTTTCGGGGCGTTTGCATTAGAAGCGGACGCGCCATGAGCCGCATGACTACTCCGAGACCGCGCACGTTTGGGCGCTTTGCAGCGCGCTTAACAACGCCGAACGATCGATTTTTTGAATAAGCACAGCCATTCTTGTAGGCGGACGCGCCGAGATGCATGCTTCTGAAGTGCGACTGCTTGGGCCGCCAGTGCGGTACACCATAATTCTTACAGGTGTAAATATATAAGTCGTAGTCGCAAAGGGGATGCCGTGAGCACAAATCAGCAGTTTTTGGTGGAAGTGTTGGAGCGCGAAAAATCCTCGCTGGTGGATAACTGGGTGCTGGCTGCCAGCGGGCCCCAAGCGACGGCCAAAGTGCGTAGCGAGGCAGCGGAGATCTTCGCTGCGTTCTTGCCCGCCATCCAATCGACGGATGCGCAGAACTCCGGCTCGGCCGCCTGGCAGCCGGTCAAATCGGCGCTGGAGCGTCTGTCTGCATCGCGTGCGGCCCAGGGCAGCACGGCGGGCAGCACCAGTGCCTTTGTTCTGGCGCTCAAGCAACCCATCTTTGAAGCCTTGCAACGCGAACTGGCCAGCGACAGCCAGGCACTGGTCGACTCTATTGCCAGCATCTCGCTCTATATCGATGCGCTGGCCCAATGGACGGTGGACGCCTACCAGCGCACCCGCGAGCAGCTGATCACCCGCCAGCAGGCTGAACTGCTGGAACTGTCGACACCGGTGATCAAGCTCTGGGATGGCGTGCTGGCCGTGCCGATGATCGGCACCCTGGATTCCAGCCGCACCCAGATGGTGATGGAAACCTTGCTGCAGCGCATTGTGGAGACCGAGTCTTCGCTGACCATCATCGACATCACTGGCGTGCCCACGGTCGATACCCTGGTGGCGCAGCACCTGCTCAAGACAGTGACCGCCATCCGCCTGATGGGTGCGGACTGCATCATCTGCGGCATTCGCCCGCAAATTGCGCAGACCATCGTGCACCTGGGCATTGATCTGAACTCGGTCACCACCAAGGCGACCTTGGCCGATGCACTGGCGCTGGCGATGAAGCGCAACGGCTACGTCTTCACCAAGACCAAATAAGCGGGCCTCGTATGTATCGCATTCCAATTTTGCGCATGGGGCGGTCCTTGCTGGTCACCATCCAGGTCGATATGGAAGACCAGACCGCCATGGCGCTGCAGGATGACCTGGCCGAGCAGATCGCCAAGACGGGCGCCAATGGCGTGCTGATCGATATTTCTGCGCTGGAGATCGTTGACTCTTTCGTGGGGCGCATGCTGGCCGCCATCTCGGGCATTGGCCGCATTCTGGATGCCACGACCGTCGTCGTCGGCATGCAGCCTGCGGTGGCCATCACCCTGGTGGAATTGGGCCTGTCGCTGGACGGCGTGAAGACCGCCTTGAACGTGAGCCGTGGCATGGCGCTGCTGGAAGCAGCCGCCGCCGATGGAGACGACCTTGTCGAATGAAACCCAAGGCTCCGTGCCACTGCGCAGCGAGGCCGACATTGTGGCCTGCCGCCAGGTGGTGCGCAAGCTGGCTGTGCAGCTGAAGTTCTCGCTGGTGGACCAGACCAAGATGATCACGGCCGCCAGTGAGCTGTCGCGCAACACGGTGGTGTATGGCGGCGGCGGTGATATGGAATGGGCGCTGCTGGTCGATGGCATCAAGCAAGGGCTGCGCCTGCGGTTTATAGACCAAGGGCCAGGGATACCGGATTTGGGCCTGGCGCTCAAGGATGGCTGGACCTCGGGCAATGGGATGGGCCTGGGCCTGTCAGGCAGCAAACGCCTGGTGCATGAGTTTGAGCTGGAATCGACAGTAGGGGTTGGCACCTGCGTCAGCGTGACCCGATGGAAATAATTCAAGGCACTTGCCACAGCGCGTTTCCAGTAGACGAGCCCAGCCGCGTGGGCGAAGCCCGGCGCCATGTGGCCGCGCTGTGCCGCGACCTGGGCTTTGATGAAGTGCTGGCGGGCCAGGCCGCGATCGTGGTCAACGAGCTGGGCAACAACCTGTGCAAGCATGCGCAGCGGGGCCAGCTCTGGATTGCCAGCCGCAGCGGCGATGTGCCCGAGCTGGAGATCCTGTCGGTGGACGAAGGCCCGGGCATTGGCGACCTGCCTCTAGCCATGCGCGACGGCTATTCGACCGGCGGCACACCGGGCACGGGCCTGGGCGCCGTACAAAGGCTGGCGACGGATTTCGACATCCATTCCGAACCCGGCAAGGGAACGGTGGTGTTGGCGCGCTTCAGGCCGGCATCGACGGCAAGTGAAACGCGCGCCTTTCGCGTCTCGGTGCTGGCCCTGCCGGCGCCGGGCGAATCGGTCTGCGGCGATGCCTGGGCGCTGGCCCTGGATGGGCAGCGCGCATCGCTGTTGGTGGCCGATGGCCTGGGCCATGGCGTGCATGCAGCCGAGGCGTCGCAAGCGGCGGTGGATGTGTTTGTCAAACAACCCTTTGCCGAGTTGCAAACCCAGTTGGAAGACGCCCACGCCGCCCTGCGATCCACGCGGGGCGCGGCCGTGACCTGCGTGCAGCTCGACACTGAGGCCAGCGCGCTGCTGGCGGCAGGCGCCGGCAATGTCGCGATCCGGCTGGTGAGCGGGGTCTACAACCGCTCCATCCTGGTGCAGAACGGCACCGTGGGCGTACAGATGCGCCATGTGCAGCCCACCCGCATGGACTGGCCCGAGCATGCGATGGTGGTCTGCCACAGCGATGGCCTGCAATCGCGCTGGCCACCGGAGGCCGTGACCGCCCTGCTGGGGCGCGACCCAGGCCTGGCGGTGGCCGTGCTGGTGCGCGACTATGGCCGTGGGCGGGATGATGTGACCGTGCTGATCGTGCGCCGGGCCGACTGAAAGACGCCGATGAATGACATGACCGAACAAGACCTTGCTGCCGCTGGCACTGCCCCGCAAACGCAGGAGCTGGCCCAGGCTCTGGCCGCCAGCCAGGCCGAGGTGGAGGCCTTGCGTGCCGAGCTGGATGAGACCAACCGGGGCGTACTGGCACTGTATGCCGAGCTCGATGCCCAGGCCGACAACCTGCGCCAGGCGACCGAGCTGAAAAGCCGCTTTCTGGCCTATATGAGCCACGAGTTCCGCACGCCCATCGGTGCCATCCAGAGCATTGCGCGCATTCTGCAAGACCGCATTGATGGGCCCCTGACCGAAGAGCAGGAAAAGCAGGTGCGCTTTATCCAGACCACCTCGGCTGAGTTTGCCGACATGGTCAACGACCTGCTGGACCTGGCCAAGGTCGAAGCCGGCCGCATCGAGGTATCGCCGGCCTGGTTCGAGATGGTCGATGTGTTCTCTGCGCTGCGCGGCATGTTCAAGCCGGTCATCACCAATCCCGATGTGGTGCTGATCTTTGAAGAGCCGCAGAACGTGCCCAAGCTGGTCTCGGACGACCGCAAGCTAGCGCAGATTCTGCGCAACTTCATCAGCAATGCCCTCAAATTTACCCAGCACGGCGAGATCCGGGTCAGTGCCAAGCGCATCTCGGAGACCTCGGTGCAGTTTGCCGTGGCGGACACCGGCATCGGCATTGCGCCCGAGTTCCACCATGCCATCTTCCGCGATTACTCCCAGATCGATTCGCCCATCCAGAAGCGCTTGCGCGGCACGGGCCTGGGCCTGTCGCTGAGCAAACGCCTGGCAGAGCTGCTGGGCGGTGATGTGGCGCTGGAGAGCGAGGCGCAAAAAGGCTCCACCTTCTACGTCACCATCCCGATCAGCGTGACCGCTGCCACGCCCCCAGTTGCTACCGAGAGCCCATCATCCTAAACACCATGTCCTCTGTCACTGCCAGACTCAATGTCAGCATCGACCGATCCCAGCACACGGTTCTGGTGGTCGATGACAACCCTGCCACCTGCTATGCCACGGCGCGCGCGCTGCGGGCGGCCGGCTTTAAAACGCTGGAGGCGGGCACCGGGCAGGACGCGCTGGACATGTCGCTGGGCGACATCTCGGCCGTGGTGCTGGATGTGCATTTGCCCGATATCGGCGGCTTCGAAGTCTGCCGCATGATCCGCGAGCGCCAGCAGACCACCTCGCTGCCCATCGTGCATCTGTCGGCTGCCTTTGTGGCCGATACCGACAAGGTGGCCGGCCTGGATGCCGGCGCCGACGCCTACCTGACCCACCCGGCCGAGCCGGCCATGCTGGTGGCCACCATCCAGGCGCTGGTACGCGCCCGCCTGGCTGAACTGCGGGTGCACCAGAGCGAAGCCAAGTTCCGCTCGATCTACGAGCAAGCCCAAAGCGGCATCGCGCTGATTGACGATGAAGGCCGCTTTGTGGACGCCAACCCCGCCATGCTGGAAATGCTGGGCCGCCCCGCTGCCGAGGTGCTGGGCCAGACGGTATCGAGTTTTGCCGCTGCCTACCATGCGGAGCGCATTCAGTCGCTGTGCTCACCCCAGAGCAAGGATGCGGTCTGGCGCGAAGAAGTGGCCTTGCTGGACGCCCAGGGCCAGCTGCTGCATGTGGAATGGAGCATGGCGCCCAGCGTCAAGGGCGAGCTGCGCGTGGCGGCCGTTGCCAATGTCTCCAACCGCATCCAGCTGGAGCTGGAGCGCAAGCAGCTGCTGGAGCGCGAGCAGGCCGCGCGTGCCACGGCCGAGCGCTACAGCCGCTCCAAGGACGACTTTGTTGCCGTGCTCTCGCACGAGCTGCGCAACCCGCTGAGCGCCATCATGATGAATGTGCACCAGGTGCTGCGCAAATCGCCACCGCCCGAGTTCGCCAGGAACCTGGACGCGATCAAGCGCAACGCCAGCACCCAGGCCCGCATCATCAGCGACATCCTCGATGTCTCGCGCATCAACTCCGGCAAGCTGACCCTGGAGCGCGAATGGGTGGACCCGGCCGCGCTGATCACCTCGTCGCTCGACTCGCTGAAGACCGCCATCGATGCCAAGAAGCTGGTGCTGGATGTGGCGCTGGACACCCAGGGCCACAAAGCCTGGCTGGACCCGGCACGCTTCCAGCAGATCTTCTGGAACATCCTGAGCAATGCGGTGAAGTTCTCGCAGGAAGCAGGCCTGCTGGAAGTGAAGCTGGCCGTGGACGACGCGCAACTGCTGCTGCAGGTGCGCGACCACGGCAAGGGCATTGAGGCGGGTTTTCTGGAGCGTATTTTCGAAAAATTCACCCAGGCAGCCAGCCCGGGCAGCCGCTCGGCCGGCGGTCTGGGTTTGGGCATGTCGATTGTCAAACACCTGGTGGACCTGCATGCCGGCAGCGTCGATGTGGCCAGCGAGGGCTTGGGCCGGGGTACCTTGGTCAGTATCCGCCTGCCGCTGGGCAGCGGCGCGCCAGACGAGCAGCCCAAGGCCGATGCAGCAGCCGCCAGCCAGGATGGCAGCCATGAGGAATTGCAGGGCAGCCGCATCCTGGTGGTGGAAGACGATGAAGAAGTGGCCAGCCTGCTGGTGCTGATTCTGCAAGAGCGCGGTGCCACCGTAGCCCGGGCGGCAGATGCGGACAGCGCGATGGCCTTGCTGCAAGCGCAGGGCTGCGATCTGCTGGTCAGTGACATTGGCCTGCCCGGCAAGGATGGCTATGCGCTGATGCGCGAGGTGCGCGCGGCGCAGGCCAGCTTCTCGCAAGTGCCCGCCATCGCCCTTACCGCCTTTGGCCGCGAGGCCGACCGCCAGGCCGCCATCGCTGCGGGCTTTGACATCCACCTGGCCAAACCGCTGCAGCCGCAAAAATTGCTGGGCCTGATCAAAACCCTGATCGCCAGCCCGCGTGGCAAAGAGGCCTGAGCCTTACTGGGGGCTCGCTGGCAGCAATGCTTCGATGCGCTCCAGCATGGCCTCCAGCTCCTCGGGCTCCGCGCTTTTGAGCAGCGCCCGGACATTGGGCCCAATGCTGCCCAGGCCCTGCTTGAACTCATAGCCCGATATCAGCAGCACATGTCGCTCGCTGTCCGCCGCCAACCACTGCCGGGCCAGATCGGTGCCGGACATGCCCGGCAGGCTCACATCGGTCACCAGCACATCAAAGCGGCCAGGATCACCCACGGCCAAAGCGGCTTCGGCGCTCTCCACGCCCACAATCTCGCGATGCGGGGCCTCCATCACGGCCATAAAGCCTTCGCGGATGTCCTCGTCATCCTCCACGTACAGATAAGTAATCATTTTTTCGCCAGTGACAACACGGTTCGCCCACTCATCCAAGCAAGCCCATGCTTGGATATTGTTGCGAAGCCTCGCCTGGCAGGGTGCGGGATGCGTCTGTTTGCTATGTGGGACGGGGGCGATAGCGCCAGCTAGCGCATTAGAGTCGCTAACACAACCCTTGATACGTCGTTACCTGGCCGGCCGCACCAAGCCTTGTCGTACGTCTGTACTGCCTGCGGCTTGGCGCCTAGTCGGGGACGCCTAGTCTCAACCGCAAACCTTCGGTTTGCTGGGCCGTGTTAGCGACTCTTAGCGAGTGCGAGCGTACGAAGCGCGCCACCCCATCAGCCCTGCTTGGCCTTGGCCGCGCCCGGTGCCCGCGTGGCCAGCCAGCACAGAATGGCGCCCCCGCACACCATCGCCGCGCCTTGCCAAAACGCCAGCGACAGCGGCGCGCGCAGCAGCACGGTGGACAGCGCCGCCGACAGCACGGGGATGAAGTAGGATGCGCCCGCCAGCACGGTGACATGGCCGTGCAGGATGCCGTAGTTCCAGGCGCCGTAGCCAAAGCCCATGGCGGCAGCGGCCAGCACCAGGTAGATGATGGCCTCACCGCTGAAGTGCATGGCGCCGCCGCCACCCAGCAGGTACTTGGCCCAGAGGGTGATGGACACGAGGATAAAGAACAGGGTCACGCCATTCTTGCCATGGGCAATGCGGGCCGTGACCGTGCAATAGGCCGCCCAGATCAGCGCGCCGGCAAAGGCCAGGCCATAGCTCAGCGGGTTGTCGCGCACGTTGTGCAGCATGCCGCCAATGTCAAAGCCCTGCTCTCCGCCCAGCACCCAGCAGATGCCGACGATGGACAGCAGAAAACCCGGCACGATCAGAAAATTGCTGCGCTGGCGGTTGAACAGAATGGCCGCGACGATGGTGAAGGTCGGCCAGAGGTAGTTGACCATACCCACCTCAATGGCCTGCTGCGCCGTGTTGGCGTAGCCGATGGACAGCGACAGGCAGAGCTCATAGACCACAAACAGCAGGCTGCCCCAGACCAGGTACTGGCGGGGAAAGCTGCGCAGCTGGCGTGGCCGCGCACCGCCGACCGTCAGCAGCAGGAAGACCGACGCCAGGCTGTACATCAGCGCCGCGCCGCCAGTGGCACCAAAATGCTCGCTCACACTGCGGATCAGGCCGACGATGGCGCTCCATAAAAGCACGGCCACGAGGCCGATCAGGGTGGCCTTGTTCTTGTTTTGCATGGTTGTTCAGAAGTTGAAGGCACGGCGCCCAGCCATGCTTGGCCGGGCACCGTGCCTATTGTCGCTGGCGCATCAGTCCTGTGCGTCGATCCAGATGGTTTTCATCTCGGTGTACTGGTCATGCGCCCACTGGGATTTGTCGCGGCCGCCAAAGCCCGATTCCTTGTAGCCGCCAAACGGCGTGGTGATATCGCCCTCGCCAAAGCAGTTGACGGTGACCACGCCGGCATGGATGGCACGCGAGACCTTGATGGCCTGGCGCAGATCATCGGTGTAGACCGAGGCAGCGAGGCCATAGACGGAATCGTTGGCTAGCGCAATCGCCTCGTCCACGGTGCGGAAGCTCGTCACCGCCAGGATGGGACCAAAGATCTCTTCCTGGAACAGGCGGCTGTCCGGGCCCACGCCATCGACCACGGTGGGCTGCACATAGACGCCCTGCTCCGTCTCGCCACCAAAAGCCACGGGCAGCTTTTCGGCCTGGGCCTGCGCAAAGTAAGAGCTGACTTTGTCGAAATGCGCTTTGCTCACCATCGCACCCAGGCGGTTGTCCGGGTCCAGCGGGTCGCCCATCTTCCAGGCGCGCATCTGCTCGCCGATGTGGGCCAGCAGGTCGACCTTGATGTCCTCGTGCACGATCAGGCGCGACGAGGCCGAGCAGTTCTCGCCCATGTTCCAGAAGGCGCCGGCCACAATGTGCTGGGCGGCAGCGGCCAGGTCCTGCACATCGCGCAGCACCACGGCCGGGTTCTTGCCGCCGCACTCCAGCACCACGCGCTTGAGATTGGACTCGGCCGCGTACTGTAGGAACAGGCGGCCAGTGTCGGTCGATCCGGTAAAGCTCACCATGGTCACATCGCGGTGGCGGCCCAGCGGCGCGCCCACATCGCGGCCGCCACCGGGCAGCACATTGAACACGCCTGCAGGCACCCCCGCCTGGTGGGCCAGCTCGGCCACGCGCAAGGCGGTCAAGGTGGTTTCCTTGGCGGGCTTGACGACGATGGAGCAGCCCGCTGCCAGCGAGGGGCCAATCTTCCAAGCCAGCATCAGCAGCGGAAAGTTCCAGGGCAACACCAGGCCGACCACGCCAATCGGCTCGCGCACCACCAGGGCCAGCGCATTGGCACCCACCGGCGCCGTGTGGTCGTAGATCTTGTCGATCAGCTCGGCATGCCAGCGGATGGTGTGGATGGCCTCAGGCACATCGGTGTTCTGGCATTCGCGGATGGGTTTGCCGCTGTCCAGCGTTTCCATCACGGCCAGTTCATGGGCGTGCTGCTCCAGCAGGTCGGCAAAGCGCAGCAAGATGTGCTTGCGCTCGTTGGGCGACAGGCGGCTCCAGCGGCCATCCTCAAAGGCGGCCTTGGCCGCAGCCACTGCCAGGTCCACATCGTCGGCATTGCAGGCGGCGATCTGGGCCAGCAGCTGGCCGGTGGCCGGGTTGGTGGTCTCAAAGGTCTGGCCCGACAAGGCGGGGCGGAATGCGCCATCCACAAAGGCCTGGGTGGGCAGCGTGATGCTGTGGGCCAGTTCGGCGTACTGGTCGGCGGTCAGCAAAGGGGCGGCCATTATTGCTGGCCTCCGGTGATGGCGGCAACATCGCGCTGGAGCTTGCTGAGCACGGCTTGCAGGCCCTGCTTTTCTTCGTCGTTCAAGCCTTGCAGCGGCGCGCGCACGCCACCGGCATGCAGGCCGATCAGCTCGCAGCCATGCTTGATGGCCTGCACAAACTTGCCGCCTTCGAGGAAATCCATCAACGGCATCAGCGCGGTCATGATGCGGCGGCCCTTGTCAAAATCCTTCTCGACCACGCAGGCCTGGTACAGCGCAATGTGCTCGCGCGGGATGAAGTTGGAGCCGGCGCAGACCCAGCTGCGCGCGCCCCAGGCAAAGAACTCCAGCGCCTGGTCGTCCCAGCCGCAGGACAGGCCGATCTGCGGAAACTCGCAGGCCAGCATGTGGAGTTGGCCGGTCTGGCCCGAGCTTTCCTTGATCGCGACAAAGTTCTTCGAGGCCTGGGTCACGATCCGGAAGAACTCGCGGCCCATGGACATGCCCATGCGGCCGGGGTAGTTGTAGAGCATCACCGGCAGGCCAGCGGCGGCATCGATGGCCAGCGCATGGGCGGCGTTCTCTGCCTCGGTCGGCAGCGCATACGGGGGCGTGCCCACCAGGATGGCATCGGCCTTGATCGCCTTGGCCAGCTTGGCGTATTCCACCGATTCCTCGGTGCGCACAGCACCGGTGCCGATGATGAGCTGGGTGCGGCTGCCAATCACCTCTTTGGCGTAGGTGGCCAGGTCCAGGCGCTCCTGCGTGCTGTGGGCGTAGTACTCACCGGTGGAGCCGGCAATGATGATGCCGTGCACGCCAGCGTCGATCAGGTGCTCCAGCACCTGGCTGAATGCGGCTTTGTCGATGGCGCCATCGGCGCACAGGGGCGTGATCGCGGGGGTGTAGATGCCTTCGAAGGTCATGGTGGTCTCGGTTGGGTGAATAAAAGGTGGAAGGGATCCGGGCCGCCGCAGTACCCGCAGCGGCCCAGCAGGTCAGCGTTTGAGGGATGCCGCCTCTTCGAGGCTCATGGCACGGGTTTCCGGCGCCAGCAGCACCGATGCCACCAGGCCGATGAAGGACACAGCAGCCGCCGCATACATGGTGTGGCCGATGCCAAAGCTGGCCAGCGAGGCGGGCACCAGCCAGGTGCCAATGGCCGAACCCACCCGTGTCATCGACGAGCCCACACCCACGGCAAAGGCGCGGATCTCGGTGGGAAACAGCTCATTGGGGTAGACCAGCTCCAGCACCTGGGCGCCGCCGATAAACAGCGCGTAGGCGCCAAACAGCAGCAGCACTACCACCTCCGACCCGCTGGAGAACGCGCCCAGCCCCAGCAGCGCCAGGCTGGACCAGAGAAAGCTGTGGATGATCAGCGGGCGGCGGCCCATGGTGTCGATCAGGCGCGTGGCGATGACGCAGCCCACGACAAACAGCAAGGTGATCAGCACCGAGCCATAGGAGGCCCAGTTGCCCTTGAGGTTGAGTGCCTGCAGCACCACTGGTGCAAAGGAGTAGACGGCAAACATGGGGACCACGGCAGCCGTCCAGAACACGATGACAAACAGCATGCGCTTGCCATAGCCCGAGTGCAGCAGGTTGCCCAGCGACACCTTCTGCTCCGAGGCCTGGGCCGGCATATTGGCCAAAGAGAAGCCCGGGCCGTAGACCTTTTTGATGACCTGGTCGGCCTCGTCAAAGCGGCCCTTGTTCATCAGCCAGCGGGGCGATTCCGGCGTGCCCAGGCGCACCAGCATCAGCAAGGCGCCCAGCACGGCCGAGCTGGCCAGCACCATGCGCCAGCCGTCAGGCCCGCTGTGCGCCAGGATGAAGTTGCCAACGATATAGGACAGCGCAGCGCCCACAAACCAGAGGATGGTCAGGCCCGCCAGGCGTGGGCCCCGGTTCTTTTGTGGCAAGAATTCGGCCAACAGCGAGCCGGCGACCGGGTATTCCAGCCCCACGCCCATGCCCACCAAGAACCGCAGGATGAACAGCGCCGTGCCCGACTCGACCCAGAACGAGCCCACCGAGCCGATGATGAACAGCAGCGGCCCGACAAAGAACAGGCGCTGGCGGCCGATCTTGTCGGTGAGCCAGCCGCCCAGAAAGCCGCTGAAAAAGGTGCCCAGCATGGCCGATGCCGCCACCATGCCCTGCCAGAAGGAATCGAGGTGCAGATAATCGGAAAACTGCACAATGGCCACACCGATAATACTCAGAATATAGCCATCCAAAATCCAGCCTCCGCCACAACGCAAGGTCATTAACTGGTGAAATCCATTCAAGGGCACGTCCTCGATGGACATATTCTCCTTTTGCATGATATATCGTCTCCTTTTTTAGTAATACATCAACCCATGAATATGGCTATCCATGCCGGATATTTTTGAATCCGGTTAAAAAATCATTGGCATCCCTGATTCCAGGCCCCAAGGCGCAGTGGCCTCAGCTCTCCAGCCCCGCCTTGCGCTGGCCCCACCACAAGGTGGCGTTGACGCCGATCGACAAAAAGGGCTCGGGTGGCAGTTGGCTGGGACCTGAGGTGGCCAGCAAGAAGTCAATCAGTTCATGGCGTTTGCCGGCGATCATGTCGGCCAGCAGGCTGCCGGTGACGGTGCCGCGCGTGACGCCCAGCCCATTGCAGAACAGGGCGCCGTAAACGTTGGGCGCCAGTTGCCCAAAAAAGCCGTTGTGGTTGCGGGTCAGCGCCAGTGATCCGCTCCAGGTGTAGTCAAAGCTGACGTCTGGCAGCATCGGAAACCGCCGCGCAAAGGACTGCTGGTGCTGCTGGGCAAAGCGCGCCAGGCAGGCCGGCTTGGACTGCTGCCCCGGATTGAAGCTGAAGCTGTTGCGCATGAGGATGCGGTTGTCATGCGTGCGGCGCACCGTGCTGCCATAGGGGTCGGCAGGGATCACGCCCCAGAAGGCCTCGCCCCCCAGCTGCTGCTGCTCGGCCTCGGTCAGCGGCCGGCTCAGGCTGGCATACAGGTACATCGGCAGCACCGTGCGCTGCAAAAACCCAAAGCGCGCGCCAAAGGCATTGTTGGCCAGCACCAGCTTGTCGGCCTGGATGCAGCCCTGCGCATGGCGCAGCACCACGGGGTTGCCGTAGTCCACCTCGGTGATGGCGGTGTTTTCGTACAGGGTCACATTGGGCGGCAGGCTGTCGGCCAGGCCTTTGACCAGGGCCGAGGGCTGCAGCAGCATGGTGCCGGGGGTGAACAGCGCCTGGCGGTAGAAATGGGTGCCGATGCGCGCTGGCAGGTCCTTGCCGGCAATCACCTCATAAGGCTCGCCCAGTTTGTCCAGGCCGCGCCGGTAGGCCTCCAGCACCGCAATGCCCCGGTCCTCCACCGCTGCCTGGTACTTGCCGCTGGGGCGCATATGGCAGTCAATCTGGTGCTGCTGCACCAGCGCATGGAGCTGGCCCTGGCCCATGCGGTTGAGCTTGAGGGTGTTTTTGGCGATCGCAATGTCGCCGATATAGTCGTCAGCGCCAATGTCATGGGGCAGGTCGATCGCAAAGCCGGCATTGCGGCCCGAGGTGCCAAAGCCCACCTCTTGCGCATCGATCAGCACGACCTCGTCTTGCGGAAAATTCAGCGCCAGCTGGCGTGCAGCGGCCAGGCCGGTAAACCCGGCGCCCACCACCGCCCAGCGGGTGTGGGTGTCGCCGCTGTGGGCAGCTTGCGCCTGGCGTGCAGGGGCCGTGTGGTACCAGCCGCAGGCGGCATCGTCCTGCGGGGTGACAGTTATCTTTGGCATGTTGTCTCCGGCTTCCAAGCCCGAATCACTGCAGATATTCAAGCACTGCAATAAATCAAAGCCTTTTTATCCAAGGAAGCGATTATTTTTATGCCGGCACGCCATCCATAAAAACCAGCAGATTGTTTTAGCAGTACCCTGCCCGACAAAGGTGGATAAGGGCCATCAAACAGATCGGCTGGTTTAAGGAGATAATGCGTTACCGAGCGATTGAAGTTTAGGCATTGGCCACCCCGGGCACAATCGACTTTTCGTCCGGGCAATTGATAACATGGCGTTATGAATCAGCACCCCAGCACCGACCAGACCTTGCTCAAGATGCCTTCGCTGCGAGCGGTGAAGTGCTTTGTGGCCGCCGCCCGCCACGAGAGCTTTACGCGTGCCGCCGAGACCCTGTGCGTGACCCAGGCCGCCATCAGCCGCCAGATCCGCGAGCTCGAAGAGCACCTGGGCACGCCGCTGTTCGAACGGGTCGGGCGCTCGGTCAGGCTGACCACGGCCGGGGCCATTTTTTTTGATGCGGCGCAGTTGTCCTTCATCAACATCGCGCAGGCGGCATCGCGCATCCGCAAGGACTATGGCAACAACGCCCGGCGCAGCCTGACCGTGTGCTGCTCGCCGGCCTTCTCGGCCTTGTGGATGGCGCACCGGCTGCCCAGCTTTTTCAGCGCCCACCCCGATATCGACCTGGACCTGGTGACCAGCCAGAACTTTCTGTCGCTGGAGCCGGGCATCCACCCCGATATCTTCATCACCAAGATGTCGCGGCTGCGCGATGGCTATGTCAGCATGCCGCTGTTCCATGACCGCATCTACCCGGTCTGCACCCCCGGCTACCTGCAGGCGCACCCGGAGATCCAGACCCTGGAAGGCCTGCGCCACGGCGTACTGCTGAACCTGAGCCCCTATGGCCGCTCACAGGTGGCCGAGCATGTGGACTGGAGCGTGTGGCTGGCCATCTACCGCCTGGACCTAGACGACCGCCAGAAAAATGGCGCCCACTTCTTCAATGCCAATGACTACAACCTGCTCATCCAGATGGTGCTGAACGGCCAGGGCGTGGCACTGGGTTTCAACCAGCTGGTCTCGCACCTGGTCGAGCAGAACCTGCTGGTGCGCCCCGTGCCCGAAGAGCTGGTGCTGGAAGAATCACGCCACTACCTGGCCTACCGCGAGGACAAGGCCAGCGACAGCGCGCTGAGCCGTTTCAAGAGTTGGTTTTTTGCGCAGTGCGGGCTGCCCGGCGCGGCTTGACGGCTGCCTTGGACGCTGGCACTACCGCCACTTCCTCACCCGCTTCACCCGCATCCCGTGCCTTCAGCCACAGGCCAAAGGTTTTCATCACCTCCACCACCGGCAGCAATCGCAAACCGTCTTCGCTCAAGCTGTATTCCACTTTGACGGGCGAGGTCGGGTAGACGGTGCGCTTGACCAGGCCGGCCTCTTCAAGCGCACGCAGGTCCAGCGTCAGCATGCGCTGCGAAATCCCGGGTACATCGCGCCGCAGATCGTTGAAACGCTTGGGGCCTTCCATCAGGTAGGACACCAGCAAGAGCCGCCAACGGCCGCCCAGCAAGCGCATGGCCTCCTCCACGGAGCAGCCGCTCATGTTCTCTTTCATGCCATCTCCCGTCTTTGGCCCGCTGATGCAATGCCCCTCAAGCGGCTGCAACGCAGTCCCGGCTGAGGTGCGCCCCCTTGCATTCGCCAGGGGCTGTACTGCGCATTATCAGCCAATAGGTATAAAAAATGTACCTATATGACATTATTCTGCCTTCTATCTTTTTTAGTGCTAGTGATGAAAAATAGCATGTGTCCCCTTTCACAGGGTGAGGCAACCATTCACGCTATTTGAAAACTGCACATGAAGCTCTACTACATTCCGGCCGCCTGCTCGCTGGCACCCCACATCATCGCCAACGAACTGGGGCTGGACATCAGGCTGGTCAAGGTGGACCACAAGACCCATCGGACCGAAGACGGTCGCGATTTTCTGGCGCTCAGCCCCTTTGGCTATGTTCCGCTGTTGGAGCTGGAAGACGGCACCCTGCTGCGCGAAGGCCCAGCCATCCTGCAGTACCTGGCTGATCTGCAACCCCTAGCGGGCCTGGCGCCTGCCGCTGGCAGCATCGACCGTTACCGCCTGCAGGAGTGGCTGAGCTTTCTGACTTCAGAAATCCACAAGGGCTTTATCCCCCTGCTCTACGCCCGTCTGGCCGGCCCCTATGGCCTGGAGACCGCCAAACCCAAGCTGGAAAAGCGCTATGCCTGGATTGATGCACAACTGGCTGGCCGCGACTACCTGATGGGCCACTACGCGGTGGCCGATGCCTACCTGTATGCCTTGACCCAATGGGGACAGGCGGACTGGCTGGCCCCCACCTACCAGGCCAATATCCGCTTCGATGGGCTGGAGAACCTCAAGGCCTGGTACCTGCGCATGCGTGCCCGGCCGGCAGTGCGCAGGGCGCTGGATACCGAAGGGCTGCAATAAACACGGGAGTCATCCTCAGCGGCCCATAAAAAAAGGCCAGGCCTCCCCAGCCTGGCCTTCCCTTCTCCTCCTACATTTCTTAGTCGATAGGCACGATGCGCACGCTCGACTGGCTGGCTGCATCGGCCGCCACCACGCCCACAAACAGGCGACGGTTCTTCTCGTCATAGGCAACGCCACGGATCTTGGGCCAGCCGCTGGCCAGCACGCTGATATCGCCCTTGGGGCTGACGCGGAACAGCTTGCCGCCCGAGCCGCCAAAGAACAGGCTGCCGTCCGTGGCAGCGGTCATCAGGTCAATGCCATCCGCGCTGCTGAACGTGGCGATCAGCTTGCCATCGGCCACGGTCGCAGGCGCAGCACGCAGCTTGGCCAGCGAGAAGGACAGCACCTGACCGCTGTTCTGGTCGCTCACATACACCGCATCGCCCACCACGGCCAGGCCCACGGGCTTGCCAAAGCCGGTGATCAGCTCGGTCTCGGTGGCAGCGGTGCCGCTGATCTTGAGCTCGCTCACGGCACCGGCGCCGCCCTTGATGAACCAGCCGTCCAGCAGCGAGCCATCGGGCGTCGGCGTGATGCCGATACGGCGGCGCAGGCTGTCGGTACCAGTCAGGTTGTAGGCCGTGCCGCTCTTGGGCACGGCGGCCACCGCGCCATCCGTGCCAAAGCCAAAGCGCGTCACATAGACGGTGCCATCCTTGCCGCGTGTGACCTGGCCCAGGGTCGAGCCGCTGGCCGGTGCCGTGGGCAAGGCCGCGTACTGCGCAAACTGGGTGCCACCTTCCCATACCCGGATGGTGTTGGCTTTCTCATCGCTCACAAACAGGCGGCTCTCGCTCTTGTCCCAATACAGGCCATTCAAATCCGCCGATACCGACAAGGTGGTCGGCCCCCGATCGGCATCGCTACCACCGCCTCCGCAGGCCGACAAGGTGACCGCAGCGCCTGCCAGTCCCAGCAGCAGCATGCGGCGCATACCAAAGCTCCAGGATGGGCGGCGCAAGAAGGTGGTGGTCGCTGGCATGGGTCTCTCCTCGTTTTATGTGTATAAACCGCTATTATATTTTGGAATAGCGCTATGCCAATTTAGGGTTAGCGTCGGAGTCGGCAGCCGCAGGACCTATCAATCATTCTGGTTTAGCGACCGGTACTTGGTTCATGCATGGGCAGCGCAGCGATATCCCACCCTCCACTTGCCTACAAGGCCCCCTTGATGCCAAACACCATCTGCCTGCAGCCCATCGGCCGCATCCACAGCCCCTTCACATCCACCACCGGCATGCCCATCCAGACGGTGGCCGCCGCCGACGTGACCGGCCATGTGGAAGTGTTCGAGGCCTTTGCGCCCGGGCTGCGCGATATCGAACATTTCGACTACCTGATCTTGCTGACCCAGCTGCACCAGGCCAGCGAAAAGCTGGAAGTCGTGCCCTTTATGGACACCCAAAGCCATGGCGTCTTCGCCACCCGCTCCCCCGCTCGGCCCAACCGACTGGGGCTGTCGATTGTGCGGCTGCTGCGGGTGGAGGGATGCGCGCTGCACTTCAGCGGCAACGACATGCTCGATGGCACGCCAGTGCTGGACATCAAGCCCTATGTACCTGCGCTGGATGTGCGGCAGACCGAGCGGATTGGCTGGTTCCAGCAAGGCTTGCAGCGGCTGCCGGAGGCGGTGTCGGATGACCGGATGAAATAAGGTCTGGCCCGTGTCACTGCGTTTTACAGGAACGGCCGCGAAGCCAGCTCCACACCCAGCACCACCAGGAAGACCAGGAAGCACTGCCGAAAACGCTTGGGGCTGATACGCGCTCTGATCAAGGAGCCGAGCCACATGCCAAGCAAGGCAGGTAGCACGCTCAGCGACGACAGGCCCAACTGGTTCAAGCGAAACGCATCATTCGCCAGCAAACCCAGGGCAAGCGCGATAGTCGAAACGGTAAAAGACAGCCCCAATGCCTGAACCAGCTCATCCTTCTCCAGCCCCAAGGCGCCAAGATAAGGAACGGCTGGCATCACAAAAACACCGGTCGCCCCGGTCACCACGCCGGTGATGAGGCCGACCACCGGTGACAGCCATTTTTCGAGAGAGCGCGGAATGGACAGCGCGGGCGCAAACAGGGCATAGAGGGCGTAGACGATCAACGCGGAGCCCAGTGCAAAGCCGGACCAGGTCGGGTCAATGCGCACCAAGAGTGCCGACCCTCCCACCGTCCCCAGCACAATGGCGACCAGCATGGGCCAAAGGCGGCGCACCAACCCGCCAATGGCGCCGCCAGAAAAGAGCTGCCAGACATTGGTCACAAACGATGGCACCAGCAAAATCGATGCCGCCATGGACGGCGGCATCACCATGCCCAGCAACCCCATCGCCACCGTAGGCAGCCCCATGCCCGTGACGCCCTTGACCATTCCTGCAAAGAGGAAGGTGGCGGTGAGCATTGCGTAGAAGAAAATCGAATCATTCATAGAACGCCTTTAGAGGGCTCTATTGGAATGATTTCGCTGCAGATGCACAATTCGGAATTTTTAGTAGATCCTCTGGCAAAACCTGAGGATGGCTAATTCAGCCCTGCTACCTTTCCAAGATGCTCAGGGATTCACAATCAAATCCGCCAACAAGGGCCGTATGCGCTCTTCCACGTAATAGCCACCGTACTCCGTGTAGCGCAGAAACGCCCCCGAACACTGCGCGCACCGCCACAAGCTGCTACGCGTGTAGGGGTGCCAACCCAGGGCGATGGGTGCATCCGGGGACCACAGATTGGTGCCATCGGGATGGAACTCGTCCAGGCGCTCCCACGACTCCTCGGTGCCCAAGACGCCAAGCGGCGCAAGATGGTCGACGCTCACTGCGCCAGAAATGGACTCCCAACCCGGTCGCCACAATGGCGCGCAATCCGCGCAACGCGGTTGATGGGCCGCCTCGGCCGCCGATGCCCGCAGTTCGGCTTCAGAAATCAGGTGTTGGGTAGTCACGGGGGATCGCACTTCGCTGGAAAAGGTGCGGATGAGTGTAAGCCAAGCCACCGCCACAGCAGGCCGATGCAGTCACTTTGCATTGCTGCTGCAGCCCTTGCGGGCCAGCCATTCAAGCCCGGCTATGCCGCCTATTGGGCCGGAGGATGCGCTAGGGTCTCATTGATCTTGCAAATTCGTGTCTTTGTAGATCAAGGACATTTACAGAATCAGTGAGAACGGTTGATCCAGCCATTCTCATACTCTTGCAAAGATCCTAGAGGCCAATCCAAGCGTGCTCTGAGAATGGACTGCTCGATGTCAGCTAGGGCAAAGATCCTACGCATCTGGCCAGCTGGCTGAGCTCGTTCCCATGACGGCTTGCGACCCTAAGCGGTCTTTACTTTGAAGCTTCCGCGAGGACTTTGTCTATCGCCTCGTCGAACACATTCATCGCTTCGATACGTCCTTCAAAAATGTTGACTCTGGCGCGTGTGAGAACAATTGCGTCTAGTGGACGCTCTTGCACCACGTAAAGCTCGAAAACTATACAGGTGTCCTCCTATATTGTTCCGAGCGTAATTGGCACCGTTGGCGGGAGTCTTCGTCGAGACTCCAAAGCGATGTAAGTTGCCACTTTGGCACTCTCTTGCAACTCGTCAAGTGAAAGCTTGTTCAACGTCGTATTCAATCTCTGCTTATGGCCGAAGCCGGGCCTGTCCCCTTGTGAATGCAGCACCACACAGCCGACCTTGTGGGCCGCGCCTTGAGCGTCCGGTTCAGACTTGGCAGTCAATGGGGGCGAGCCGTCGTCAGTCGGTCAGTAGGGGTCACTCAATGCTCAGTGGGCGCCTCGGCCTGCAAGGACCCATGACCAGCTTAGCTGTCGGAATCATACGCAGCCTTTCCTAGCGACCAAACTTTCGACGACGACTCTGAGGTTTCCAAGTACTTCCTCAAGTGGCTGGCCCATCTGTACATGCACGATGGCACCATCTACGGCCAGCGAAAGCGACTGGCCCGCAGTCTCAGCGTGGCTGTTGAACAGCTCATCCAAAACGCATGCCATCTCCTTTTTATGCTGACGCACAACTTCCAGAATGCCGGGATCGGTAGACCCCAGCTCTGCAGCCGCATTCAGGAAAGCGCAGCCTCGAAAGTGAGTCTGACTAAACCAGCCCCTGAGAGTACGAATTAGTGCCTCTGTCGCGCTCGCTCCATCACGGGACTCGTGCTCCAAGCTGCCCTTGAACAAAAAAATCCACCCTTGGTGTCGGTAATCGAGGTAAGCCCGAATCAACTCATCTTTGCTGGGGTATTGGCGATAGAACGTGACCTTGCTAACAGAAGCTTGTTCGATGATTTTGTCGACGCCGGTGGCTCGGATGCCCTCTTGGTAGAAAAGTGCATGGGCGGCGACGAGGATGCGCTCTCTTGGAGGCAGGGTGTCTGAAGATAATTTTGCAGATGGCATGCATTCATTGTAGACAGATCGTTCCACATGCGCTAGTATTGCCCATGTAGACAGATCGTTCTACATTCATTTTGAAAGAGCTCAGACCATGGAAACGCGCCCACCCCTTCCCCCCTTTACCCGAGAAACCGCCATCCAAAAGGTGCGATTGGCCGAAGACGGCTGGAACACCCGGGATGCAGCCAAGGTGGCAATGGCTTATACGCTGGACACCCAGTGGCGAAACCGCGCTGAATTCGCGCACAGTAGAGCGGAGGCACAGGCCTTCCTAGAGAGAAAGTGGAAGAAGGAGCTGGACTATCGGCTCATCAAAGAGCTTTGGTTGCATGAGGGCAACCGTATTGCCGTTCGGTATGCGTATGAATGGCATGACGATGCAGGAAATTGGTTCCGCTCGTACGGGAACGAAAATTGGGAATTTGAGGCTGATGGCCTGATGCGCCGTCGCTACGCTTGTATCAACGACATGCCCATCAAAGAATCGGATCGCAAATTCCACTGGCCACTTGGGCGTCGTCCTGACGACCACCCAGGACTCACCGAACTGGGGCTATAACCCGCACAGACAACCTAAAGCTGCTTTCTTCGGCCAGCAACACTCATAACGAGCTTAGCGGCAAGCGGGTAAAGCCGCTTTTGAATCGCCCCGGTTTGGAAGAGGCTCAACACTCTGAGAGGGTTGAGCCATAACGAAGTCAAACAAGTTTTCACCCGAGGTACGCGAGCGTGCCGTACGCATGGTGCAAGAGCACCGAGGCGAGTAGCATGTGCGGTTGAAGACTTTGCAAATATCCAAGCGATGATGCCTGCTCCCTGCATCTTGCGCCAGCGCTGCACGAAGCGAGATCTGGCTTGGCATCCTCCCCACCTTCCATGACTTCCACCCCTACGCCTTTATTGAACTCATATTCCCCATCCATCCCAGGTCGCGCCAAAGTCATTGTGGTGGGCGGTGGCGTCATGGGTGCGTCGGCAGCTTGGAACCTCGCCAAAGCCGGCGCTGCAGTGACCTTGGTCGAGAGCGATCCTGATAGCCGCAGCACGGCGACCGCCTCCTCCTTCGGCTGGGTGGGAGCCAGCGCAAGCAACCCTTCAGACAACCCAGCCGCATTCGCGCTGAGGCTCAAGGCCTTGGAGGCGTTCGCCGCTCTAGAAGGCCAGCTCGGCCCCTTGCCGATCGCAACGCGCGGTGCACTGCTTTGGCTGTCGAATGAAGAGGAAACGGCAGCGATGATTGCGGAGCACCAGTCGGCCGGCACGCGCATGGAGCGGCTGCTTCGCGCCCAGATCAGCGACAAGGAGCCAATGCTCGCCGAGGCACCGCCACTTGCCGCCTGGGCCCCCGACGATTTCGCACTGGAGCCCGCCGCCTTTGCACGTCAGCTGTTGGCAGGCGCGCAAGACTTTGGCGCCAGCATTCTTCAGGGAACGGTCGATGCCGTCGAGGTCACTGGCAGCCGCGTGTCGGGCCTCAGCGTGGGCGGGCAAAGGCTCACAGCCGACACCGTGGTGCTTGCCAATGGCTTGGGTGCACAAGCACTTGCATCGACAGCCGGTGTACATCTTCCGATCCACCCATCGCCTGCCGTGGTGCTGAGGTTTCGCACGGAGGCCCATGGCCTTCGCCACCTTCTCTGTGCAGACGACATGGAGCTTCGGCCATCGCTGGGCGGTGGGCTGGTGTCCACGGCGGACTACCCGGCCAATGCCGAAAGCGGTTTCCCCGGTCTGGCTGCACGCAGCGCTGACGCCATTGCGCATCTGTTGGGGCTTACGGTGGCGCCAGCTCTGATCTCCATCGCCGCCGCGCAGCGCCCGATGACGACGGACGGCGAGCCGCTCTGCGCTTATGTGGGAGAGATCGACGGCTTGTTCGCCTTGGTGGCGCACCCCGGCGTCATCCTGGCGCCGTTTTTAGGCCAGCTTTGTGCCACATCGGTGTTGGGCCGCTGCTGAGCTAGGCCCACAAGAACCTGGTCAACGCGTTCCTGGCCTCGGCCTAATTAGCTATTACTCGTCCACGCCAATCATCACCGACGAGGCTTTGATCACACCATAAGCCTTGGCGCCCTCTTTCAGCTTCAGCGCATCGGCCGAGTTGGTGGTGATGCTGGAGGCAATCTGCACGCCAGGTGCGATTTCCAGCACGACTTCGGTAGAGACGGGGCCGCGTGTGATGGAGATGACGGTGCCGCTCAAGACATTGCGTGCGCTGATTTTCATGGGATGACTCCTGTTGGTGGATGAAAGGAACTGCATCGCTGCAGTGGATAAGAGGATCCTATTCTGCTCAATCAATGCGCTGTCTTCAGAAAGAGTGCCGTGGGGCCGAAACGATGGTTCTACGGCTAAGGACCCTCTGCAAAACTCCCTGCCGTGGTCTGAACGCGGCTCGGGCGATCCGCGTCCATCCCGCTTGGCGAGGGTTTTGCAGCGCATCCCTCGACGTTAGCGACTTCAGCGATAGAGCCTGTCATTGAGATATACACCACCCAAAAATTGATATAAGGAATGACTATCAAAACATCTTGAAAACCACAACAGAGACAGGTCTGTGCGCAGAAACACAAGGGCCTCCAACCGCGACATAGATGCCGTGAGCATGGCATTCTGCCAATAATTATCAAATGTCAACGCCTGCATTTTTCGGCAAAGTTATGTTACCTTTTGCAGCATCTCAAGGGGGCTTCTATGACGTTTTTCTCCAGCACCATGCGCTACAAACCACTCGCCTGTCTTGGCGGTCTGGCAGCGCTTTTGTCCTCCGGCATGGCACAGGCGCAGTTGGCGGCTTGCCAGGTGGATGTGAACTACCTGCCCGTGGTGCTGAACACGCCCTCGGCAGTGCCGGGTTTGACGGGCATGGGGGTCATGGGGCTGAGCCTGGCTTTGGCTGGTGGCCTGGCATGGCGCATGCGCAAGGCGGCGGCGGGCCAGCACCTGTCGGCGCTGCTTGGTGCAGCCCTGGTGGTGGGCGCCTGCTCGGGCGCTTGGTTGACCAGCCAGGCGGTGGCCGCTGCGGCCAGCCTGAGCAATCCAGCAGGCGGCAGCCTGAGCCTGAGCGATACCAGCAACACGCTGACCAACAATACAAGTGGTCCGTTGACCTTGGGCCTCACACTGACCCAAGGCAGCCTCGCCGAGGGCTCCACCTGCACGGCAGGGCAAACCTTGGCGGTCGGCGCCTCCTGCGCGATTGTTCTGAGCGGCTGCAGTGGCGGGGGCAGCGGTGGCAATGGCAATGGCGGCAACAGTGGGGGTGGCAACGGCGGGGGAATTTAAGCCAGCATGGGCCTAGGTACCCTCTGCAAAACTCCCTGCCTTGTCCTGAACGCGGTCTCGGGCGATCCGCTGCGTTGTCTTCCTTGTCAATAGCTCGCTATTGACTGCAAAAGACGCCTTGCGTCTCGTCCCGATCCACGTCCATGCCACTAGGCGAGGGTTCTGCAGAGGGTCCCTATCGCTCACCCCAAAGCAACTCCACACAGACCGCCTTCAGGGCGGTCTTTGCATAGGCAGCTTGCGCGGGCCGCTGGGACTGTCGCTGTATAACAACGCCCAAAACGCAGAGGTACTTTTACACACGTATGGAAACAGTTTTAAAATGAGAATAATTCTCAAATGCATCGGTTTATCCGGCTGTTTCCTAGCGCCCTCCATGTCTGCCACTTCCGACGTCCAGCTTCTCTACACCGGTCACCACCAATGGCTGCAGCAGCGCCTGCAGCACCGGCTGGGCAATGCGGCCGATGCGCAGGACATGGCGGCCGACACCTTTGTTTGCGTGTTGACCAGCACAACACCCGCTGATGCGATCCGTGAGCCGCGTGCGTTTCTGACCACCATTGCCAAGCGGCTGCTGATCAACCACTGGCGCCGCCGCGATCTGGAGCGCAGCTACCTGGAGGCCTTGGGCGCCCAGCCTGAGCCGCTGATGCCCTCGCCCGAGGAGCTGGCCGTGCTGCAGGAAACACTGGCCCATGTCGCCCATGCACTCGATGGCCTGCCGCTGGCTGCACAGCAGGCCTTTTTGCTGAGCCAGCTCGATGGCCTGGGTTATGAAGCCATCGCCGAGCGACTGGGTATCTCGCACAGCACTGTGCGGCGTCATATGGCCGAGGGCTTTCGCCGCATTGCGCTGGCCCTGGCGCGGCAGGATGCGGGCATCACCCCGCCCGCACGTCCGGCAGCGCGTGCACTGACCGATGGCCTGAGCGCCTGATGGGCGCGCCGATCGAACCCCGGCTGGACCCGGTCAGCGAGGCGGCGGTGGACTGGCTGGTCCAGTTCCACTCGGGCGCCATGACAGAGGCCGACCAGGCCCGCCACCGCGCCTGGCTGGCCGCCCATCCCCAGCACCAGGCCACTTGGCAACGCCTTAGCGGCAGTCTGCATGCGCAGTTTGGCGCGGCCCGTGCCCTGGTCAGCCCCCAGGATGCCGCGCCCCCCATGGGCGATGTCATGGGCCAGGCGCTGGCCCATGCCCAGCGCCGGGGCAGCAGCCGGCGGCGAATGCTGAGCGGTGCACTGGCCCTGGGCGGTGTCTCAGCCGGCGCGCTGCTGCTGGCGGACCGCCAAACGCCCTGGCGCCATATCACGGCTGATCTGCGCACGAGCACGGGAGAGCGCCATGCCTTCAGCTTGCCCGATGGCAGCGAGCTGCTGCTGGATGCCCGCTCTGCAGTCGACCTGGACTTTTCTGAGGGCCGCCGCCAGGTCAAGCTGCGCCAGGGTGCGCTGCTGGTGCAGGCCCGGCCCGCCAGCGACGGCCTGGCACCTTTTGAGGTGCTGAGCCGGCATGGCCGCACCCAGGCGCTGGGCACCCGTTTTTCTGTACGGCTGGAAGCGACCTACACCCGCGTCGGCATGCTGGAGCACGCCACGCGCCTGACAACCGAGGCCGGTGCCAGCCAGGTGCTGGAGGAAGGCCATAGCGCGCGCTTTGACAGCATGTCCATCGAGACCGATGACCGCAACCCGCAGGCCGAAGCCGCCTGGCAGCGCGGCATGCTCGAAGTGCACAACCAGCCCCTGGGCGAGGTGGTGCAGGCGCTGCGCGCCTACCGCCGGGGCTTTATCCGCATCAGCCCCCAGGCCGCTGCGCTGCGGGTGTATGGCAACTATGCGCTGGACGACAGCGACCGCGCCTTTGATGCGCTGGCAGCGACCTTGCCGATCACCGTGCGCGTATACCAGCGCGGCTGGCTGGTGGTGATCGAGGCCGCCTGAGGCTTGGCTTACAGGCCCTCTGGCACGAGGCTGCAGCGCATCGGCCCCGCCCTTCAAAAATAAATGAACACTTTTCCGGGCTCGTTCTACATACCTTGGAAGCCTCGATTTTTCTATCTTTCCATCCAAGGAACTTATGCCTATCCGCCGCTTGCCCGCCATGCCCACTGCACACATGGGCGCACTCGCACTGGCCGCTGCCATAGCCTGCGCTCTGCCCGCACAAGCCCAAACAACCCGGGCCGCTGCCGTACAAACCTATGACCTGCCCGCCCAGCCCCTGGGCAGTACCCTGGCGCGCATCGCCTCGCAAAGCGGCCAGCAGATCAGCATGGATGCCAACCTGGTGCAAGGCCGCACTGCCCCTGCGCTGCGCGGCAGCTATGCCCCCGAGGATGCGGCCCGTGCTGCGCTGGCGGGCAGCGGGCTGGAGCTGGTCAAGATCGATGGCAGCACCTGGGCGCTGCGCGCGGCACCTAAGGCCAGCGCCACGACCGTCAGCAGCGATACTGCTGCTGGCGGCCTGACCCTCAACGAAATCCGCGTGACCGCGCCAGCGATACGCAACGCCACCACCGAGCAAACCGGCTCCTACACCCCGCGTGCAGTCACCATCGGCAAAGGGGAGCAGGCCCTCAAGGACATTCCCCAGTCCATCAGCGTGGTCACCCGCCAGCTGATGGATGAGCAAAACGCCACCTCGGTCTATGACGCGCTGGGCAGCACCACCGGCATCACCCTGCTGCAAAGCCCGCAGGGCGGAAAGTACATCTACTCGCGCGGCTTCAGCATGGCCACCATCCAGTACGACGGGGTCAATGTGCAGCGGCTCTACGGCCGCGCCAGCAACTACCAGGGCGGCACGGCCATCTATGACCGCGCCGAGGTGCTGCGCGGCTCGGCCGGCCTGATGCAGGGCGGGGGCGACCCGAGCGGTGCCGTCAACTTCGTGCGCAAGCGCCCGCTCAAAGAAGGCGGGGTCACGGTCACCACCAAAGCCGGATCCTGGGAACGCTATGGCGCCCAGGTGGATGGCAGCGGCGCGCTGAATGCCGACGGCAGCCTGCGAGGCCGTGCCGTGGTCGATGTGGACGACCAGCATTCCTTCATCGACTTCGCCAACCAGCGCAATGCCACGCTGTATGGCACCTTGGAATACGACATCTCGCCCCAGACCCAGGTCAGCGTGGGTGCCAGCTACGAGTCTTTCAAGGGCCGGCCCTTTATCTCGGGCCTGCCGCACTACAGCGATGGCCGCGACATCGGGCTGCCCCGCTCCACCTACCTGGGCGCCAGCTGGAACCGCCAGAACAACAATACCCAGACGCTCTACGCCGACCTCTCCCACGAGTTCAACAGCCACTGGCGCGCCAAGGTCTCGGCCCTGCATGTCAAGGAAAAGCTGGACATGAAATACGCCGCGTCTCTGCGGGCGGTGGCAGCTGCCACCGGCATGGGCGCCACCGTCGCCAACCTGACCCAGGCCGACCAGAGCGCCTCGGGTCTGGACGCCAGCCTGACCGGCGATTTCAGCGCACTGGGGCGCGATCACCAGCTGGTGCTGGGCACCAGCTACAGCCAGGGCCGCGTCACCAGCGACTACAGCTCGATCACCCCGGCAGTCCCCATCAATGTCTTTGACCCGGACCCCTTCCGCAGCGAGCCCAGCAACGAAGCCATTCGCTACGCCAACACTGAACGTACTTTGGGCAAGACACGCCAGATGGGCGCTTATGGCGCGTTGCGCCTGCAACTGACCGATCCGCTCAAGCTGGTGCTGGGCGGGCGCCTGGGCAACTACAAGACCGATTTCGACACGATCACCACCACCACGGGTACCGTGGTCTCGTCCTCCACCCACCAGGCCAATACGCGCTTTCTGCCCTATGCCGGCCTGATCTACGCCCTCAACCCCGAGTGGTCTGCCTACGCCAGCTATGCCGACATCTTCAACCCCCAGTGGTCGCTGAACGCGGCAGGCCAGAACCTCAAGCCTATCCAGGGTGCCACCTATGAAGTGGGTGTCAAAGGCGAAATCCTGGGCGGCCGCGCCAATACCTCGTTTGCGCTGTACCGCGTGAACCAGAAGAACCGCGCCACCGAAGACATCGCCTCGGGACCCGACTGCCGCGACGGCTACTACTGCTACACCGATGACGGCCAGGTGCGCAGCCAGGGCTTTGACGCCGAGATCAGCGGCGAGCTGACCCGGGGCTGGAACCTGTTTGCCGGCTATACCTTCAACCGCAACGTCTACAAGCGCGACGTCTACAACGAAGGGCTGGACTTCAACAGCTACACGCCCAAGCACCTGCTGCGCCTGTGGACCACCTACCGCCTGCCCGGCGCTTGGAGCGCGCTGACCATCGGCGGCGGCGTCAACACCCAGAGCGCCTCCTACCGCAAGATCGGTGCCATCAGCCTCAATGCGCCCGGCCGCGCCGTCTGGAGCAGCTATGTGCGCTACCAGATCGACCCCAAATGGCAGCTGAGCCTGAACTTCAACAACATGTTCGACAAGCACTACTACTCGTCGATCGGCAACCTGGTCAACAGCAGCCACTATGGCGATCCCCGCAACTTCATGCTGACCCTGCGCGCCTCGTTCTGATCCTGCACAGCAGCAGATGGAAGGCGAGTTTCGCAAGCGCATGGCCTGGCTGCACACCTGGTGCGGCCTGGTCAGCGGCTGGCTGCTGTGCGCGATCTTTCTGACCGGCACATTGAGTGTGTTCCGCGCGCCCATCACGCGCTGGATGCAGGCCCAGCCCGCCGTGGCCGCCGCGCCTGCCGCCGGGCAGCCGGCGCTGCAGCAGGCCGCCCGCTATCTGGCAGCCGAGGCCGCTAGCGCCCGCTTCTGGCGCATCGAGCTGCCCCAGCAAGCGGGCGATGCCTTGCTGCTCGCCTGGCAACCGGCAGGCGCCCAGCGCGGCGGCCTGCAAACCGCGGCTATGGACCCGGCAACCGGCTCCCTGCTGCCCCAGCCCTGGGGCCGCAAGACGGAGGGCGGCCGCCACTTCATGAGCTTTCACTACAGCCTGCATGCTGGCAACTTTGGCTTTTGGCTGGTGGGAGGCATGGCCATGTGCATGCTGGTCGCACTGGTCTCTGGCGTGGTCGTGCACCGCCGCATCTTTGCCGACTTTTTTACCCTGCGCCTGGGCAAGGGCCAGCGCTCCTGGCTGGATGCGCACAACGCGACCGGCGTGCTGGCGCTGCCCTTTCTGTTCATGATTGCCTACACCGGCCTGGCCTACTTCTACAGCAGCTACATGCCTTGGCCGCTGCGCGCGGTGTATGGCGACAGCCCCCTGGCCCAGGCGCGTTACCAGGGCGAGCTCTCGTCCGAGGCCGCAGCGCCACGCCGCAGCCTGCAGGGCCAGCCCGCTGCCATGCAGGATCTGGCACTGCTGCTGGACCAGGCGCGGCAGCTGACCGGCCGCAGCCCGCGCATGCTGTTTATCGAGCGGCCTGGTGATGTCTCGATGACGGTGCGCATCTTCAACCAGGCGCCGGAGGACAGCCAGACCCTCCTCAACCAGGCCGGTCAGGTCAGCTTTGACGGCGTGACGGGCGCCGTGCTGCAGCTGCGCAACCCAGCCCCCCAGGCCCCCACCCACAGCGGCCAGATCCACCCGGTGCTTGAAGCACTGCATGTGGCCAGCTTTGGCGGCTGGACCCTGCGCTGGATGTACTTTGTCTTTGGGCTGATGGGCACCGCGATGATGGCCACGGGCACCGTGCTCTTCATGGTCAAGCGCCGCAAAAAGTCAGCGATGGAATTTGGCGTCGCCACGGCCGGTGTCTACCGCCTGGTCGAGAGCCTGAACGTGGCCGCCTTGGCTGGCATCGCGCTGGCCAGTATTGGCTACTTCTGGCTCAACCGCCTGCTGCCGGCCGCCATGCCGGGGCGCGAGTTGTGGGAGATTCGCGGCTTCCTGCTGATCTGGGCGGCCAGCGGTCTGCATGCCGCCTGCCGGCCCCCGGCGCGCGCCTGGGTGGAGCAGCTAGCATTGGCAGGCGCGCTCTGCCTGCTGCTGCCGCTGCTGAACCTGGCCAGCACCGGCCTCAGCGCCTGGCAGTACGCGCAGGTGGGCGACTGGCAAAGCGCCAGTGTGGAGCTGGTCGCCATGGCGTTCGGGCTGGTGCTGGTCGGCATGGCCTGGAAGCTGCAGCGGGCCTGGCAAGCCCAAGCCACCCCCACAAAGCCGACAAAGGCAGCCAAGGCACCCACGGTTGGCCTGCGCTACCGCCTGCAAGTCAGCAGCCGCGTGCTGGCTGCTTGCCTGGGCGGCTATGCTGTGGCCGGATTGCTTGCCGCCGCCCTAGCGGTGCTCTTGCCCCGATTCAGCGGTCTGTCGGCGGCAGAAGCGGTGTTGGCTGCCAGCTTGCTGGGCTTTGTGTTCTACACCGTCGCGGCCCTCTGGGTGTTCAGCCTGCGCAGCGCCCGCTATGCCTGGCTGGGCCTGGCGGGCGTGGCGCTGGCCTCTGCACTGGTGCTGCTGTAGCGGCTTGCATCTCGCAGAACCCTCGCTATAATCCGCCCCCTATGGTCATCATCTCGTACGCCTTCGCAGTGCTGTACCGCCTCGCTTCCTAAGCGCGGCACGATTTCCTATTCCCATTTGAAACGATGCCGCCGCACGGGCGGCATTTGTATTTTCAAGGGCCTTCCTGCGGCATTTTTCCCAGAAAGGACCCTGTCTTGCCTCCTCCCTCCTCCTTGTTTGCCACCCTGGGGCCGCTGCGGCAGCGCATCGGCATGCGCCTGCGTGCCTTGCGCTCACACACGCCCAAGGCCCTGCGATGAAGCAGGCCTCCATCGCCCTGGCGCTCTGGACCGGATCGCTGCTGCTCGCCGCCTGGCAAGGCCGCGCCGGCCGTATTGACCGCCGGGATTACCTGGCGCTACTCACCGTGGCGGGCCTCGCCGGCCTCAGTTCTGCCGCGCTGGCGCTGATCGCGCTCGTCTCTGCAAGTGCCGAGCCCTGATGCCGGCCACTGCACCCCACCACATCCTCCCTATTTCCATGCTGCTACAGCACACCCTTCCATGACTCAAGACTCCAACCCACCCGGCAGCGGCCTGCGCTTTGCCGCTTCCCTCGCGCTGATTGCCGTGCTCGGCCCCTCCGCCACCGACATGTACCTGGCCTCGATGCCTGAGATCGCCAGCGAACTGGCCGTGCCCTATGCCCAGGTGCAGCTGACCCTGACCGTGTTCCTGCTCGCCATGGGCCTGGGCCAGCTGCTGTTTGGCCCCATCGTCGACGCCTTTGGCCGCCGCCGGCCGCTGCTGGCGGGGCTGCTGGCCTTTGCGCTGGCCTCGCTCTGGGCCAGCCAGGCGCCCTCCATCGGCGTCTTGCTGACCAGCCGCTTTGTGCAAGGGCTGGCAGGCGCGCTCACCCTGGTGGTGGTGATGAGCTCGGTGCGCGATGTGGCCAAGGGCGCGCGCGCCGCCCAGCTGTTTGCCTTGCTGATGACCATCGAAGGCCTGGCGCCCGTGCTGGCGCCGGCCGTGGGCGGCTATGTGGATGTGCACTACGGCTGGCGCGGCGTCATGCTTGTGCTGGGGGCCATGGGCCTGCTGGTGTTGCTGAACAGCGCCATCGCGCTGCCCGAGACGCTGCCGCGCGCAGCCCGCTTGCCGCTGCGGCTGCGCTCCGTGGCCAACACCTATGCCCGCATTGCCTGCGACCGCGCGTTCCTGCTGCCCGTACTGGCCCTGTCCAGCGCCTTCTTTGTGCTGTTCATCTACATAGCGGGTGCCTCCCTGATCTACCAGCAGCGCTTTGGACTCAGCCCGGACCGCTTTGGCCTGGTCTTTGGCGCCACCGGCGTTGCGGTGCTGCTGGGCGCGATGAGCAGCGGCAAGCTGGTGCAGCGCGCCGGCGTGGCCCGGCTGGCGCTCATCGGCGCGCTGCTGATGGTGGCCGGCTCCGGCCTTGCCCTGGCCGCCGCTGCCGCGCAGCTGGGCCTGCCCGGCATCGTGCTGGGCATGTTCATCGCCATGTTGGGCCTGGGCATGGCCGAGGCGACCTTGATGTCGATGGCCATGGGCTCGCAGCACAGCGCGCTGGGCTCCACCGCCGCGCTGCTGGGCGCCTTCCAGCTCAGCATTTCCTCGGCCGCCACGCCGCTGGCCGGCAAGGTGGTGGTGCTGGGCACCACACCCTGGCTGGCCTTCATGCTGCTGGCCTCGGTGGTATTGCTGCTGCTCACCCGGCTCAGTGCCAGGCAGGCGCCTGGCACGCTCCATGCGCTGGCGGGGCATTAAAGGGCCTCAAGCGCCAGGCAGCCACACCACGCGATCGGCATGGCGCAAGGTCGAGGCCCGGTGCGCCACCAGCAGCACGGCCCGGCCGCTGCGCTTGAGCCCCGCAATGGTCTGGCCCAGCGCCAGCTCCGTGTCGGCATCCAGGCTGGAGGTGGCCTCGTCCAGCACCAAGATGGGCGTGTGCAGCAGCAAAGCCCGCGCGATGGCTATGCGCTGGCGCTGGCCGCGCGAGAGCTGGCTGCCCCGCTCGCCGCAAGGGCTGTCATAGCCCTGGGGCAAGGCAGTGATAAAGCCATGGGCCTGCGCCAGAGTGGCTGCATCGCGCACCTCGTCCATCGATGCCGAGGGCCGGCCCAGGCGGATGTTGTCCGCCACGCTGATCGCAAACAGGTGCAGGTCCTGCGGCACGGCTGCCACCAGGCTGCGCAAGCCGGCCAGCGGCAAGTCACGCAGATCGCTGCCGCCGATGCGGATCGCGCCGGCATCAGGCTCCAGCAGGCGCAGCAGCAGATGCACGCAGCTGCTCTTGCCCGCCCCCGAGGGCCCGGCCAGCGCCAGGCATTCGCCCGGCTGCAGGACAAAGCTCAGCCCCCGCAGCACCGGCGGTCCGCCTGGGTACTGAAACTCCACCTGGTCAAAGCAGAGCTCGCTGGTCTGCGGGCTTGCGCCCCTGCCTTGGTCCGCCACCAGCGCAGGCTGGCGCAGCAAGGCCAGCACCCGCTGCGCGCTGGCCCGCACATCACCCAGGCGCCGCGCGGTCTGGGCCAGCTCGGCCAGCGGCGCCAAAGCCGCAGCGGCCAGCACCACGGCCAGTGGCAGCAGGGCAGGTGCCAAACGGCCTTGCGCGACCAGGCAGGCCGCCAGGCTGGCCACCGCCATGGCAGCCAGCGCCAGCAGTGCATCAATCAATGCCTGCTCCGCCCCCGCACGCGATGCCATTTGGCGCTGCCGCGCAGCCAGCGCACGGGTGGCCCGGGCCATGCGCTCCAGCCAACGGCCCTGCTGGCCAAATGCGGCCAGCTCGGCTTGGGCTTGCAGGCCTTCTACCACATCAGCATTGAGCCGCCCCATGGCCCGCGCCTGGCGCGCCGCTTGCCGGGCCGCGCGCCGGGCCAGCCACAGCGGCGCGGCCACCAGCGCGGGCGCAAACGGCAGCCATAGCAGTGCCAGCGCCGGATGCAGCCAGGCCAGCAGCACCAGGCCCGCCAAGGGCACCGCCAGCGCCCCCACCAGATCGCCCAGCATATGGGCGTAGAGGCTCTCCATCAATTCAGCATCGGCTGTGGCAGTGGCGGCCTGATCACCGCTGCGCTGTCCAGGCAAGCGCGCGGGGCTGGCCCGCTCCAGACCGTCATAAATGCCCATTTGCAGGGTTTCGATCAACGCAAAGGCCAGCGCATGCGAGGCCAGCGATTGCCACCAACGCCCTAGCGCAGCCGTCAATACGGCCAGTGCCAAGGCCCAGGCGCCAGCTTGCAGCGCTGCCCAGCCTGTCCCCACCAAGGCCTGCCCCACCAACCAGGCCGCAATAGCCAGGGCGGCCAAGCTGGCGCCTGCAGCTACCAAACAAGCCAGCAGGGCCCAGGCCAGTCGCCTGCGCTGCCCTTGCACGGGGGCCATCAGATCCCGCAGCTCTTGCGGCAAAGACCATCTCATCGCGGCCCTCCCTTCAAACGCTGTGTTTCCAGCCGCTGCGCTGCCATCAGGCTGGCATAGGCACTGCCAGGGCGCTGCGCCAGTTCGCTGTGGCTGCCCTCTTCGACCACCCCACCTTGCGCCAGCACCACGATCCGGTCGGCATCGCGCACCGTCTCCAGCCGGTGCGCCACCATCAGGATGCTGCAGTGCCCGCGAAGCTGCGCCAGGGTCTGCATCGCATGCGCTTGCGCAGCAGCATCGAGGTGGGCGCTGGGCTCGTCCAGCACCAGCACCGCTGCATCGCGCAGCAGCGCACGGGCCAGCGCCAGCCGTTGCCGCTGCCCGCCAGAGAGCCGGCTACCACCCTCGCCCACGGGGCTGTCGTAGCCCTGGGGCATGCGCTGGATGTCTTCCGCCACCCCCGCAGCAAGCGTAGCCTGCTGTAGCGCCTGCAGTCCCGCGCCGGGCTGGCCCAGGCGCAGATTGCGGGCAACGCTGCCGGCCAGCAAGCTGCTGTCCTGCGGCACCCAGGCCATGCGCGAGCGCAGTTGCGCCAGGGACAGCTCGCGCAGATCGCAGCCGCCCAGGCGCACACTCCCATGCTCGGGATCAAAGAAGCGCAGCAACAAGGCTGCAACACTCGACTTGCCTGCGCCCGACGCACCGACCAGGGCCACAAATTCGCCTTCGGCGATCTGCAGCGAAAAATCCTTCAAAGCCCATGCCTCTGCACCTGGGTAGCGAAAGCTGACCTTCTCAAAGGCAATGGCATGGCCCGCAGGCATAGGCACGGGGCATCCCGGCGTGGGGCATCCCGGCGCGGGGCATGGCGGGTCGGCCACGGCAGGCGCGGCAGCCATCAACTGCGCAATGGGCTCCCAGGCACCTGCCGCCATCCAGACAGCATGGAAGGCTTTCTCCAGCCGATCCAAGGGGCGGAACACCTCGCGGGCCAGCAACAGGCTCAGCAGCAAGGCCGGTGCCGCCAAGTCCCCGGCGGCCAAGCGCGCGGTATTGAGCGCCAGCACCGTCGCTATCCCACCCAGGCCGACCAAGGTGCTGAGCCCCGTGCGCGCCAAGGTCGCCCGCAGCGCGTCCATCGACGCAGTCCGCAGGTGGGATGCATGCTGGGCCAGGTCATCCCGCCAGCGGGCTGAGGCGCCAAACGCCTTCAAGGTGACCAGGCCCTGTAAGGCATCGAGCAGCGCCGCAGCAAACGCCGCCATCGCCGCAAACACCCCCGATGCCACCGGCATCTGCCGCCGCATCCACAGCAACTCAATCAGCGGCTGGGCCAGCGCAAACAGCGCCAGCACGCCGGCCGTGACCGGGTCGACCCAGGCCAACAGCGCCAGCACAGCGGCCACCCCCAGCAGCGCTACGCCCAGCGCGGGCAGGTAACGGCTGTAGTAGCTCTCCAGCGTCTCCACCCCAGCGACGGCTGCCAGTTGCAGCGCTCCATTGCGCTGACCCGGCATGCCGGCAGGCCCCAGTCGCACCATCTGCGCCAGTATGTCGGCACGCAGCCGCGCCTTGAAGCGCTGACCCAAGGCGTCTGCCGCCAGCTCAGCCGCCCAGACACAAACGGCCCGCACCGCAATCGCGGCCAGGGCCAGCAGCAGACCGGGCAGTGCCTGCGCCAACGGTGCCTGCCGCAGCACCACGGCCATGGCCCAGGCCAGGCCCAGCCCCTGCAGCACATACAAGGCCTGCACCACCAGCCCCCAGACAATGCACTGCGCAATGCGCAGCCGAACGTCGCGCAGCATCTGCACCTGGATGGACCGCAGCATCACAGCGCCCCCGCAACGGCCAGCGCCGGGTGGCCAGCCAGATCGCCTACCACGGCATCCACCCGGTACACCTTGGCCAGCAGCGCCGGGGCAATCACCTGCGCAGGGGGGCCCGCTGCCAGCAGCCGGCCCTGGTCCAGCACCAGTACCTGGTCAGCCCGGGCCAGCGCCAGTGGCAGGTCATGCAGCACCGTCAACACGGCCATGTCCTGGTCGCGGGCCTCTTGCCGCACACGCTCCAGCACCAGGTGCTGGTGGTACAGGTCGAGCGCACTGGTGGGCTCGTCCAGCAGCAACACGCGCGGGCGCCGCACCAAGGCCTGGGCCAGGCCCACCAACTGGCGCTGCCCGCCCGAGAGGCTGAGCAGCGGCCGGCTGGCCAGTTCGATCAGATCCAGCCGCTGCAACACCGATTCCACCTGGGTCAGCGCATCCGCGCTCCGGCCGCGGCGGCCGGCCATGGCCGCACTCAGCACGGCTTCGAACACCGCCAAGCCCGTGCGCGTAGGCAGGCTTTGCGGCAGGTAGACGAGGCGCTGCGCCCGCCTTGCTGGCGCCCAGCCGCTGATGTCTTCGCCATCCAGCCAGACCTGGCCCTGCGCGGCCTGCAAGCCTGCCAAGCCCCGCAGCAGCGTGGATTTGCCCGCCGCATTGGGCCCAATCAAGGCATGGACCTGACCGGGCGATAGCAGCGGCAGCGACAGCCCTTGCAGCACGGTCTGCGCGCCATAGCGCATCTGCAGCCCTTGCACGCGCAGGCCGGCATCCTTCGTTGGGCTCATGCTGCCGCCTTTCGGGTACGGGCCACGATGGCCATGAAAAACGGTATCCCCACCAGCGCCGTGACGATGCCTACCGGCACCAGCACTCCGTCGATCAAGGTCTTGCTAGCCACCGAGGCCATCGACAGGATCAGCGCCCCGGCCAGTGCCGACGCGGGCAGCAGCACGCGGTGGTCCTCTCCCACCAGCATGCGGGCGATATGGGGTGCCACCAGACCCACAAAGCCGATGGTGCCGACAAAGGCCACCGCCACCCCCGACAGCAGGCTGATGCGCAGCAGCGCGCCGGCGCGCATGCGCCCTACCGGCAGGCCGAAGCTGCGTGCCCGGTCCTCGCCCAGGCTCAGCGCCGTCATCGCCCAGGACTGGCGCCAGGCCAGTGGCAGGCACAGCGCCAGCACGGCAGCCAGAATGGCCAGCTTGTCCCAGGAGGCGCGTGCCAACGAGCCCATGGTCCAGAACACCAGCTGCTGCAAGCTGTCCTGGCTGGCCACAAACTGCAGCAAGGCCACCAGCGCATTGAAGCTGAACACCAGCGCAATGCCAAACAGCACCAGGCTTTCCACCCCAAAACCGCGCCATACCGCCAGCAGGTACAACAGGCCCACCGAGGCCAGTGCAAAGACAAAGGCATTGACCGCCACCACATAGGCGGGCGGCACGCCAGGCAAGCGCAGTCCCAGCACAATGGCCAAGGCCGCGCCAAAGGCCGCGGCCGCCGAAACGCCCAAGGTGAAGGGGCTGGCCAGCGGGTTGTCCAGCACGGTCTGCATCTCTACCCCTGCCAAGGCCAGCGCCGCGCCCACCAGCACGGCCATCAGCGCATAAGGCAGGCGCACGTTCCAGACGATCACTGCCTCCACGCGCGGCACGCTGCCAGGATCACGCAAGATCTGCAGCAGCCGGCCCAGACCCATGCCTGAGGGACCAGTCGCTATATCAAGCGCCACACTGGCAAGCAAGGCCAAGGCCAACAGGCCCAGCAACAGCACACGCTGGCGCCGGCGGCGCAGGTACTGCGCCGCCGCAGAAGGGAGCGCCACCATCATGGCGCCGCGGCCTCATCCGTCAGCAGCACGCCACGCATCGGTATCGGCATAAAGCGCTGGTACAGCTCGGCCCGGGTGCGCTGCGGGTCGAGATCGGCAAACAGCTCGGGGTGCAGCCACTTGGCCAGCGCCTCTACCGCAATCGGGTGCTCAGGCGAGTCGTAGAAGATATGCCAGAGCCCATGCACCCGCCCCTGGCGCACGGCGCTCAGCTCGCGCGTCTCAGGCCGGCGTGCCACCTCGCGCAGGCTGCTGCCTGCCTGCTCGGGCGTGGCCTGGTAGCCCAGGGTGACGCCGCCCTGCCCCGCCGCAAACACGCCCGTGGCCACATAGACCTGCGGGTCGCGCGCCAGGATGTATTCGGTGCTCAGATTGCCGGTGGGCCCGGGAATGCGCCCGGCACCAATGTTCTCGCCGCCGGCCAGCTCCACCATCTGGCCCAGGTTGCCCTTGCCAGGCGAGCCGCAGCAGTCGCGCAGACCGGCGAGCATGTCGACCACCACCGTTGGCCTGCGAAAGCCCGGCTGTGCCGCCGCCTTGGCCACGCGCTCTCGCACCTGGCCCACATGCGCCTCATAGAAGGCGATGTACTCCGCCGCTCGCGCCTGGCGGCCCAGCACCTGGCCCATCAGTCGCAGGCTGGGTACGGTATGGGTCAGCGGCTGGCTGCTGAAATCGACAAACACCACCGGCACACCAGCGGCTTCGAGCTGTTGCACCGCCTCGCTGCCAGGGCCCGGGCCATGCCCACCGGTCAGCGCCATAAAGGCAACATCCGGACGCACCGACAGCGCTTTTTCCACGCTAAAGCTCTCGGGCGTGGCGCCACCCACCACCGGTACCTGGGCCGCTTGCGGAAAAGTCTGCGCAAAGGCGGCATAGCCCTGCACATCCAACCCTCGGAAATCACCCTGCCAGCCGGCCACGCGCGCAAAGGCCTGCTTGTCTTCCAGAATGGCCAAGGTATAGATCAAGCGTCCCTCGCCCAGCAGCACGCGCTGCACCTTGTCGGGCACCTGCACGTCGCGCCCTGCCAGATCACGCACCTGCGCGGCCTGGGCAAGCTGCATGCTTCCACCTGCAATGGCGCCTGCGATCAAGCAGCCGATCCCCAGCCTGCGCAGGCTGCGCGCCCATCCGCTGGGCATGGCTGCCCGCTCTGTATTTACCGTTTCCATGTTTCTTCCTTTCATCGCCGGGGTCCACGCCGGCCCCGCATCCACATCAGCAAACCCGTGCCATACAGCAGGGGCAGCGCCACACCCGCCAGCGCGACCAGCACTTGCCCCAGGCTGCCCAGCAGCAACTGCCCGTGCAGGGCAGACAGCCACTGCTTGGCAGCGCCATTGGCGCTGCCACCAAACCAGCCCGGACGGGCCAGCCAGATGCCGCTGGCGCTGGTCAACAACAGCGGCAGCAGCAGCCAGCCCGCACTGGCGTTGTGCAACCCGCGCCACAGGCCGGGGCCGCGCAGGCGTGGCAGCAGCGCCGCCCGCCAGGCCTTGCGCGTTGCCTTGCGCGGCCACCACAGCCAGATGCCGCTGACCAGCGAAGCCAGCAGTACCACGCCACTGGCCGCTACCGCCACGCTGCCAGCCGGGCCGGGCAGCAGCAAGCCCCGGTGCAGCGCCACGGCCTTGGCCAGCCAGAGGTCGTCATAGACAAAAAAGCCGCGCGGCTCGGCGCTGTAGGGATCCACCATGGCAATGCCCATGGCGTGGCGCCCTTGCACAGGGCCAAACACCAGGGCGTTGTCCGAGGTCAGAAAGCCCGCACGCGGCGGCGCCGCACCCAGAACCCGGGCGAACTGCGGATAAGCCTGGCGGGCGGCCTGCTGCCAGGCCTCGGAGCTGGCCTGTGCGCTGCCGGGTGCGGGCGGCGCCTGCAGCTGCAGCGCCTGGGCGCCCACCTCCCACCGCAGCAAGGGGGCGCGCAGCTCCAGCACCGCGCCACTGGCACCCAGCAAGGCGAACACCCAGCCCAGCAGCAGCGCCAGCCACAGGTGCAGCTTGCGCCACAATGCGCGCCGGCCCTGCAGGGGCGCGCTGCGCAGATCAGAACTTGGCACGCAGGGTGACCTGTACGTTGCGCGGCTCGCCGTAGACGTTGCCAAAGTTCGCCGGCCCAAAGCCGCCGCTGCCCAGGCGCGTGTAGTAGCGGCGGTCAAACAGGTTGCTCACATTCAGTGCCAGATTCCAGTGCGGGTTGATGCGGTAGCCGACACGCATGCTGGCGACGGCATAGCCGCCCTGCGTCGCACGGATGGCCGGGCTGCCGCCTTCGCTGTAAATACTGCTCTGCGCATTCAGGCCCGCGCCCACATCCCAGGCATTGAGAGCGCCGGGCAGGCGCACATTGCTCCACAGGCGCAGCAGGTGGCGCGGTGCAATGCTGCGGAAAGGCTGGCCCTGGTTTGTGGGATCCTGCTTGTACTCGCTCGTGTTGTAGGTGTAGCCGGCCATCACCTGCCAGCCTGGCATCAGCTGCCCCGCAGCTTCCAGGTCAAAGCCCTGGCTCTGCACCTTGCCGCTGCTGGCATAGCAGCAGTTGTCGATCACCGTCGGTGAGACCTGCACGCCCCGGTTGCTTTCAACAATGCGGAACACGGCCATGCCCACATTGAGCTTGCCGCCATAGAGCGCGCCCTTGAGCCCCGCTTCGTAGTTGGCACCCACCACCGGTGGCAGGCCGGCACCGCTCTCGTCCTTGAGGTTGCTTTGCACCCGGAAGATCTCGGCATAGCTGCCGTACAGGGACCAGGTCGGGTTGAGTTCATAGACCAGGCCGCCATAGGGCGTGAACTTGCCGCTTTGCTTGTAGCTGGAGGTGATGGCGCCGGTGCGCAGGTTGGTGTTCTCCACATCCCACCAGCTCCAGCGCCCGCCCAGCAGCAGGGTCAAGGGGTCGGCCAGCTTCAGGCGCGTCGCACCATAAATACCGTGCTGTCGGGTATTGGCGCGGCTGTCGCTGGTCCAGCTGACGTCACCCGGGTCCGCGTAGTCCGCTGGGTTGAAGTGCATCACATCCACCGCCGTGCCGCCAAAGCCCGGCAGGCTGCCGCCTTGGGAGTTGGCCTTGCGGTCGTACCAGTTGGCGCCCAGCACCAGCTCATGGCGCCGGCCCCAGGCGTTGAAGCCACCGCTGAGCATGGCATCGAGCGCCAGCTGCTTGTTGTCATAGGCATTGGCGCCGCCCAGAATGCGTGGACCGGTCAGCGTGTTGCGATCGACCGCACCAGAGACATAGGCGTACTTGAGATCGCTGGTTTCGTGGTCCGACACCGCCGCCAGCTTGAGCTGCCAGTCGTTGTCGAAGCGGTGCGTCAGGTCGGCAAACACCTGCGTGGTCTCGAAATCCCAATGCGTCCAAGGGGTGCTCAGGAAGGTGCTGCGCGGCAGCTTCAGGTCGCCCCCGTCGGCATAGCGAGGCACGCCCATCATCGGCGGCACCCAGTCGCGCTTTTGGTAGCCGGCGCCCAGCGATACGGTGGTGGATGCGCCCAGATCTGCCTCGACAATGCCATACAGTGAGCGGCGGTCGCTGTTGGCGTAGTCGATATGCGAGTCGCGCTTGTCCAGGGCTGCTGCCACACGGCCCCGCACCGAGCCATCGCTGTTCAGCGGCGTGCTGTAGTCCAGCTCTGCCCGACGCGCGTTCCAGGAACCCAGGCCGAGGGAGCCGGTAAAGCGCCGGTCGCCCAGCGGGCGCTTGCGCACCAGGTTGATGACACCGCCTGGCTGGCCCGCACCATTGAACAGGCCTGCGGCACCGCGCAGCATCTCCACATGGTCGAACATCACCATGTCGGGCTGGCTCCAGGAGGCACCGCCGGTTTGCACCGGCAGGCCGTCGTACTGGAAATACTCCACCGGGTAGCCACGTGCGTAGAAGGCCGGGATCACGCCCGTGCCCGAGAGGTCAACGCTGACGCCCGGCGTCTGCGCCATGATTTGGTCCAGCGAGGTCAGGTTCTGGTCCTCGATCTGCTGGCGGGTGATGACAGAGACCGAATGCGGCGTCTCCTTGAGCGTGGCGGGCAGCTTGCTGCCCACGGTAATGCCCGCCGGGGTATAGCCTTCGGAGATCTCGGTGGGCATGTCCTTGGCCTGCTGGGCCCGCACCTCCACGGTAGACAAGGTGGTGTCTTCCGCCTGGGCCAGGCCCGAGCCGACCAGGGCAGCCACGGCCAAGGCCACCGGGGCGAGCGCGGCCACACTGGCCGCTGGTTTCTTGCGCATGAGAACAATCTCCACAGAAAATGAGAATCAATCTCAATAAATGTAAGAAATTGCTCCCTCTTTGGCTTTCGCCAGCCGCGCTATGTCTTTCGTTTGTGGGCCGGCGGTAGATGCTGCTAGCGCAACAACTCGCGCGGCGAAATGCCAAAGCGCTGGCGGAACACCGTCGAGAAGTGCGCCACCGCATAGCCCACATGGGCGGCGACCTGGGTGACGGTGTAGCCGCCGCTGGACAGCATGCGGTAGGCCTCCTGCAGCCGGTGCTGCTGCAGGTATTCAAAAACGCTCATGCCAAACATGCGCCGGAAGCCGGTGGTGAGCTTCTTCACATTGGTGCCGGTCTCGCGGGCCAGCTCGGCCAAGGTGGGCGGCTCATGCGCGCGAGCCAGCAGCAGATCACGCGCCAGCCACAGGCGCTGCACCTCGGCAGCGGGCAAGGCATCCTGGCCATCGCTGGCAGCGGTGTTGCCGGCGAGCGGCCGCTGCAGGGCAGCAGCGGCCAGCTCCATGCTCTTGGCGCCAAGGAACATATCGCGCACGGCGCCTTCCTGGTAGGGGCAGTACAGAATCTGCATGGCCGCCGCGCGCAAGGCCGAGGTCAGCGGTTGCTGCAGCACCAGAACCTCCTCATGGTGCAGCCGCCGGCCACCGCTGCGCGCCACCTGCTCCAGACTGAAGCCGCTGCGCTCGGCGGCATCGGCGTCAATCCCGATACGCACATGGCGCTGCAGCACATTGGCCTCAAAACGGTCCAGCCCGTCGTGCTCACCGGTGCACAGCACAAAAAAGGTGCCTGAGTCGTCGATGTCAAAAGGCCGGTAATCATCGACACCGCCCTGCACCCGGCTGTTGAGCGACACAATGATCTGCAGTCCCCGAAAAATGGGCTTGCGAATCTCCACCCGCTCGGGCAACACCGTGCAGCCCGCGGAGACCACCAGATCGCCCCCGAGCTTGCGAGACCATGCAAACATGTGCTTCCTCCAGCCTCTCTACAAATGAAAATGATTATCATTCATTAATAGATTTTTCGATTCAAGACATATTGATTCCCTCCTTTGCCATAGGGCTGCAGCCCGTGCATTTACCGTAAATGCGTGATGGCAGATCTCCATCTTTGCGTCAAAATGTTGCGATGGCTATTGCACCCCTCCCCGTACTGCTGGTTGATGACGACCCCGACATGCTGGCCCGCCTGGGCGAGGTGCTGGGCTCGGTGGGCGTGACGCCTGAGCAGCTGTGGCAAGCCGGTTCGCTGGCCGAGTGCCAGCAATTGGTGACCGCGCCCGAAGGCGGCCTGCAGCCCATGGTGATGGCGCTGATCGATCTGGGCCTGCCCGATGGCAATGGCATCGACCTGATTGACTGGCTGCGCGCGCGCAACCCGGTGCTGCCGATTCTGGTGGTGTCGGCCTGGAGCACCGAGGAGATGATCCTGGGTGCGCTGCGCGCCGGCGCCAATGGCTATGTGCTCAAGGAGCGCGACGACCTGGAGATTGCGCTGTCGGTGCGCAATGTGCTCAAGGGCGGCGCGCCCATCGACCCCTTCATTGCCCGGCGCATTCTGGACCTGGTCGGCCGCCCGGCCGGGCGCCCTGCCTCCCCCTCGCAGCCGCCCGACCCGGCGTTGCGCGAAGCCCTGACCGAGCGCGAGCGGCAGATCCTCGACCATGTGGCCGAGGGCATGAGCAACCGCGAAATCGCCGAATGCCTGCACCTATCCCGATGGACCATAGACACCCATATCCGGCATATCTACGACAAATTGGCCGTGAGCTCGCGCACACAGGCCTTGCGGCGTGCTCGCGAGCATGGCTTGCTGCGCTGATCTGCCTGGCAGCGCTGTGCCTGGCGCTGCCCGCGCAAGCCCAAGGCCAGCCCTGGGCGGGCACGGCCGAGGCCGTACGTTCGGATTGGGATGCCCAGCAGCCGCCCGACACCGGCTGGGTGCCAGTGAAGGTGCCCAACGACTGGAACCAGCAATGGCCCGGCTATAGCGGCGTCGTCTGGTACCGGCTGCGCTGGGACATCAGTGGCGAGCCGCAGACCCAGGGCCTCTACATCCACTACCTGATCCATGCCGGCGTCATCTCGGTCAACGGCGTGGAGCTGCAGCGCGACCCGCATCTGACCGAGCCCATGACGCGCAGCTGGAACACGCCGCGCTACCTGGTGCTGCCCGCGCCGCTGCTGCACAGCGGCAGCAACGAGCTGCTGATCCGCGTGAGCGGCTACTACGCCTACCAGCCCGCGCTGGGGCCGGTGGAGATCGGCCCACCCGAGTTGCTGCGTACCGCGCAACAGGACAGCTACCTGGTGCGGCAAAACCTCAACTGGCTGCACCTGGGCGTGGGGGCGACCTTGGGCTGCTTCTTCCTGGTGCTGTGGCTGATGCGCCGCCAAGAGTCCGCCTACGGCTGGTACGCCGCACGCCAGGCGGCCTGGGTGGGCTTTACCGTCAACTTTGTCAGCGCCACGCCCTGGCCCTTCAGCCACATCCATACTTACTCGGCCGTGGTGTCGATTGCCTATGTGCTCTACCACGGTTGCAATGCGATGTTTGTGCTGCGCTTCATGGGGCGCCGCTGGCCAAGGCGCGAAGCGGCCATGTGGCTGGTCATAGCCCTGCTGTCGGCCGCCACCTTGCTGGCGCCCGATGACCAGCTCAGAACCATGCGCAACGTGATGGCCTGGGCCTCGTCGGCCCTGCTGTTCACCACCGCTGGCGTGTTTGTCGGCCTGGCCTGGCGCAACGGCAACCAGGCCCAGCGCCTGCTGTCGCTCACGGCGCTGGCCAGCGTCCTAGCCATGGCGCATGACCTGCTGGTCTTCACCCGCATCGTGGACGACAACTTCTACCTGGCCACCTACACCGAGCCGCTGGCCACCGTGGGCATTGCGCTGACCCTGGCCTGGACCTTTGTGCAGAACACCCGGCGCGTCGAGAGCTTCAACGACGAGATGCAGCACCATGTGGCCGAAGCCCGCGCCGAGCTGACCGAATCGCTGGCCGGCCGCCATGAGCTGGAGCTGCTGCAGGCCCGCCTGGGCGAGCGCGTCAACATCGCCCACGACCTGCACGACGGCCTGGGTGGCATGCTGATCGGTAACATCACCACCTTGGAGCGCACACGCGGCTCGCTGCCGCCCGACCAGGTGCTGGGCATGCTCCGAGGCATGCGCGATGACCTGCGGCTGATCATCGACCTGGCCTCCGCCCAGCACTATGGCGAGCTGTCGCTGGGCGAGCTGCTCGCCCCCATGCGCTACCGCATGAGCCAGCTCTTCGAGGTACATGACATCGAGGTGCATTGGCAGCTGAGCCATATCGACCAGCTCCACCTGCCCACCAGCGCCAGCCTGGATGTGCTGCGGATTCTCCAGGAGGCCCTGACCAATGCCTTCAAGCACAGCCACGCCAAACGCGTGGACGTGGTGCTGGCCCGCGAGGCCGGCCAGCTGCTGCTGCAGGTACAAGACAACGGCGTGGGCCTGCCTGCGGCCAAAGCGGCCAACAGCCCCACGCACGGCACCGGCCTGCGCAGCATGCAGGCCCGGTCGCAGCGGCTGGGCGCTCAGTTGTCGGTGGGGTCACAAGGGGGGCTGACAACGGTGGTATTGCGCGTGCCGCTAGCGGCTGAGACGGAAGTCCGAGACATATCCGAGGTCTGACACCCCTGCGTAGTCAGCTATTTGAGATACGACTGGATTAGACTAAGAAATCATTCAACAAATTAGAAGAATCGCTCGCTACCAATGTCCCGCGCATCAAAAACGTTTTTAAGCTCCATCGAAGACGCAGCCACGCTCCTCGCGTTTCGACGCACTCAATAAACAAAACGCGGAATCCGCAGAGGTTCTAAAACGAGCGGGTCTGGTGATGGCACTCACCGCATGGGAGACCTATGTAGAAGATCGTGCTATCGAAGCTGTGACCGCCAGATTAAAAGCTGTGAACGGCAGTCCAATCGGGGATTTTGTGAACAACAAACTCACGGAGGAATTGAAGCGCTTTCACAACCCCAATGCGGAGAAGACCAAAAGGCTGTTCCTGGATTATTTGCAGGTCGATGTGACTGCAGGGTGGGTATGGCTTCACTACGACACTGCCTTAGCCAAAAAGCCACTGGATCATCTCATCAGCCGCCGTGGAGATGTAGTTCATCGCTCGAAACAAGTAACGGTCGGGGCACCGCTCCCTCATTTGGTCAAGCGCGACGACTTAGATAAGGCCATTCGTTTTTTAACTGGCTTGGTCAACGCCACGGAACATGCTCTTGAGGGTGAATGACGGCCCAAGCTTCATAAAGACTAACGGCTGACCTAGCATTCACTGCCAAGCCAGCCGCGCTCATAGGGCCGGTCACCCTGCCCTCCTGCACCACCTCCACCTCTGCTTATTCACAACATCTCGGCGCCAGGCACCCGCAATGCAGGGTGGCCCGGCATCCCACGACTCAATCCGCCTTGCGCGCCACCACACGGCGCCCGACCAAGCCCATCCCGCCCATCAGTGCTGCCAGCAAGGCCAGCGCCCAGCCCGACAGCGCAGGGACCGCAATCGGGTTGGTGCCGCCGTTGCCCGGAGGCGCGGTGACGACCACTTGCGACGGGGTCAAGGTCACAGCGCTGGCGTTGTTGGTATCGCCGCTGTAGCTGACGGTGATGGAACGCTCGCCCTGGGCCAGTGCGGTGGTGCTGCAACTGGCGGTGGCGGTATCGCCCACAGTCACCAGGGCCACTGGGCCGCCGCAGAGCACGTTGGGGCCATCGCTGAAGGTGACGGTGCCGCCAGGGGCGCTGCCGATGACCGTGGCGGTCAAGATTACCGCTTGGCCCTGCTGCACTTGCTGCGGGCTGGCCTCCAGGCTGACTTGCGCGCCGGCTTGGCCGACAGCAAAGCTGGCGCTGGTGTTTTGCAACACGGCCGGCTCGGCCAGGTTGGGGTTGAGCGCCAGGCTGGCGACCAGGCTGTGGCTGCCGGCTTGGGCAAACTCCAGATCCTCAAACACGGCGGTGCCGGTGGCGGTGGCCAGGTCTACCGATACCGGCGTTTCGGCCAACACCAGCTTGGCCAGGCGGCCCGTGCCCGGGCCCTGGGCCAGTTGCACGCTGCCCAGCGAGGCGAGCGTAGCCAGGTCTGGGTAGCTACTGCTGTTAAAGGCGCGGCCGTTTTCTTGCACGGTCACTTGCGGCGCTGGCAGCATGGGCGTGTTCAGCTCCATGGCCAAAGGCTGAACGCTGAACTGCATCGCATAACGGCTTTGCACGGCGCCCGCGTCCACACAGGATGCGGGCACCAGGCCGTTGGCCGCATAAGGGCGTGCGGCGCCGCGCTGGTCTTGCGTAGACACCGTCACCCCAGCCGCGCTGGCCACGCCCGCGCAAATGCTGCGCGAGCCCGGCAGCGCCAACAGGGTTTGGGTATTGCCGCCGTAGTTGCCCAGCGGTGCCAGGCCGGGGTCGATGGTCGTAGGCGTGTCCTGGGTAAAGACATTGCCATCGCCGTCGCTGACGGTCAGGCCCGCGCTGCGGATGTCTGCCACTTGCCCAGCGCCGCCGCTGTTGCCGGCCACGATGCTGTTCACCAGGGTCAGGCTGGGGGTATCGCTGCCGTCGGCCGCCCCACTGATACCACCGACATTGCCACTGCTATTGCCTGCCACCGTGCTGTTCACCACCACCAAACGGCTCAGGCCCTGGCTGAACAGGGTGCCACCTTGGCCGGCCGCATTCGGGCTGGCATTGGCGCTGAAGCTACTGTTCTCAATCTGCACCACACTGCCCAGGTTGGCCAGCGCACTGCCGCCCAAGTCGCCCTGGTTGTTCACCCAGGTGCTGCCGCGCAAGGTGGCAGTGTTGCCCGATGCCACCAACAGGCCGCCGCCCAGTTGCGCAGCGCTGTTGTTGTCGAAGGTGGAGCCTTCCATCTCCAACGTGCCCGTGCCATCCGAGTACACCGCGCCGCCCGAGCCGGCCTGGGCCAGTGTGGCATTGCCACCGCTGTAGCCAGCAGGCGTGGCGGCATTGTTGGCCAGCACCAGGTTTTGCAGCTGCACCAAGCCGCTGGAATGGTTGAGCACCGCACTGCCGCCGTTGGAGCTGCCTTGTGCCAGGGTCAGGCCCGCCACGCGCACCGGTTGGGCAGCGGCCTCGATCTGCAACACACGGCTGATGCCGCCACCACTGATGGTGACTGCATCCGCGCCCGGCCCTTCAATGGTCATGCTTTTGGCCAGGCTGATCTGGCCGTGTGCCAGGGTGATGGTCTGCGGTGCAGCAGCGCTGAACACGCTCGGATCAAACTGGATCACCGGCGCGCCGCCCAGCATATTCGCCTGCAGCACCGCATCGCGCAAGGTGCAGGTCTGGGCATTGCCTTGGGCACAGGCTTGCGGATTGCTGCCATCGTTGTCGCCGGGGTTGTTGACGACATAGCTGGCGGCAAAGAAGTGCAGCACGCTGGCTGGCGTGATCGGGCTCATGCAGTTGGTCGCCGGCGGAGCCACATAGCAGCCCTCGGTAAATACCTGTACTGCTGCATCGTTGCCAGCCGTACCGTCGGGCGCCTCAAAACTGAGCGAGGTGGGCGTCACGTTGAAAGGATCGATATAGGTAAACCCAGCGAATTGCACGCGGGCCGTGGCATCGAAGTTGCTGCCGGTCACCGTCACCACCGTACCGCCGGCGGCATCGGCCAAGGCGGGCGTCAGGCCTGTGACGGTGGGCGGCAACAGCAGGACCTGGGTGCTGGCCGAACCTTGGATGACAGGGTTGGTCACGCTATCCGCCACGGTGATCTGCTGGCTGCCGATCGCGCTTAACGTGGCATTAAAGCTGCCTTCACCGGCGGTCAGCGCGGAATCTGCAGGCAACAGCGCGCCACCATCACTGCTGCTGAAGTGCACCGTGCCACTATAGCTGGGCATGGGGTTCCCAGCGATATCGAGTGCACTGACAGAAACATTGAACGCCTGGCCCGCAGCCACTGGTGTCGGCAAGCTGATACCAAAGCTACCCAACTGCTGAGCGGCCACGGTAAAAGCCGAGCTGGTCGCAGATGCCGCACCCAGGAAAGCGCTCAAGCTGACACCGGTGACCGGTGTTGCGCCTGCCAATGTGAAGGTGACCGTGCAAGCAGCCTGCCCGCTAGCATTGCTGGGCGCGCAGCTGGCCGTAGCGCTCAGGCCCGCATGTACGCTGGCGCGCAATGCGGGGGTGACACCCGCCAGTGGCTGCTCCCCACTTTGCACACTCACCGTCACCGGCAATGCTGCGCCCGGTGCCACTTGGCTGGGGAAAGGCGAAGGGCTGGCAATGGTCACGGTATAGCCCTGGCCTTGCACGGCACCTGCGTCAATGACCGCACCCACGGTTGATGGGCGCGGTGCACCGACCTGGTCAAGGTCCAACTCGCCTGCCACAAAGCGGCCCAAGGCCAGTGCTGGCGAACCCGCCAATGGAGGCATCGTGGGCATGGTGCCGCCGTAGGCGCCCAAAGGCGCCAAACCCGACAGCACTGCATCTTCCATCCGAACTACGTTGACAAAGCTGCTTTGTACGACGAATGACGAGCCCCCTGCAACATCGGGATAGCTATTGGTAAGTGCAGTGTTGCCACGAATGATGGAGTTGACCACCAACGGGGTACTGCTTGCCTCTTTATAAAAGCCGCCGCCCCAACCGCTAGAGGCCCGATTGCTACTGATCGTGGAGTTGTGGATGACTATGCTGCCGCCCGAGCTGCTATTTATGCCACCACCCTGGCGAGCCGTATTGTTGGCAATGGTGCTGTTCTGGATCACCAGCGCCGTGGCTGATGGATCATTCTGGATACCGCCGCCATAGCCGAAAGATGCATGATTGGCGACGTTGTTGGACACCGTGCTGTTCAGCAATGTCAGGCTGCCTCGGTTCTGGATACCGCCACCATTGCTTGCGCTAGTGTTGGTGTTGCCATCGATCCAGCAACTGTCAACCGTGAGCTTGGCTGCGCTGTTGATACCCTGGCGGGCGCCGCTGATGCGAAGCCCCGCAAGGCGAACCTCCAAGGTGCTTCCCGTACCACTGGCACCTTGTCCAGCGCTCATCAAAAACATGGTCTGTGAGCTGCTGCCCCTGAGGGTCAGCAGATGCGCACCCGGGCCCGCAATGTCCACGCTGTACCGTGGTACCAATTGCCCCACCACAATGGTCTGCGGAGACGAGAACAAGCCTGCATCGAACTCGATGCGCGCCGCCACGCTGCTGTTCGCATCTGCATTGAGCGCCAGAATCGCATTGCTGAGGGTGCAATTGCCAACGTTGCCAGCATCGCAGCCAGACGCATTGACTGTGGAACTGGTCACCGCATTCACCACATAGGTCTTGGCCTGCGCCGCCAACGGCAGTGCCGAAGCGACGACCAAGCCACCCAGCAAGACCAGCCGACGCAAGCCACTGCCAGCCGCTCTGTGCGGCTTGGCGTCTTCAATCTCCGTCCGCAGCCCCACCCCGCTGCATTGATCCCACTGGTCGGCGTTACCAGCGCTACTAAATCTAACCATAGTTACCCCCAGTCTTGTATTGAGGGCAGACTAAAGGGGCAAGCGGGTTTTGCCATCCCGTAAATTAGTGATTCGACTGCAGATGGCCGAATTCAGGGAGATGGCATTGAATGCAGAAGGCTTGACGGCCACGGCGCCGAGATGTCGTCGGGTCTGCACATCCTTGCTCGCCCGACTCAGGCTTACTTCAAATCAAAGGTAGTGACCTTGGAAATCTCCCTTTGCGTATGGGTCTCGGGCTCACCTTCACGCTGCGACGTAATGTCATATTTCAGGATGAGGCCGCGGTAGGGAGCAGTAGCTGCGACCCACTGCGTTAGGCTGCTTGAAATAACGCGCTGCGTCGGCTCGTCTAGCCCAAAGGTGGATTTCCGATTGATCTGGAAACGACAGGCTTCAAAGCGGCCCAGCGCAGTCTCCACTATTTCACGCCCTACATAGGTTTTTTCAGCTTCGGAGCGCGTTTTTCCGTAGGGCGTATCAGGCGCGATATTGTCATACGTGTTGGAAATGGTGTCTGAGCGGAAGACGTCACCGACTTGCATTCGGTTGGGACGACGCACAGGAGGAGTAATCCATTGCGTTGCAACATCTCCGAAAGTGGCGCCGTGCTCCACAACAAAGTCTTGCTCTACGCTGTACAAAACTGCAGGGTTTCGGTCTAACAACAGACCTGTCCAGTACTGCACCATAGGCACTGAACTGCGCGTCGACGTGTATGGCTGTACGGTGATGATCACCTCTTCACTTTCGCCAGCGCTACCCACATTGACATACTCGACGAACGTCCCCGCGGTATAGAGAGCCTTGTTCACGCAAGCTTCAGAATCGGCTTGAACCGGTGCGGGTACAGAAGGGTTCGTCTCGTCGCCGCCACCTCCGCCGCCGCAGGCGCTAAGAAGTGCTGACCCCAAAACACTGGCAATCACTGTTAGATGTAATTTTTTTTGACTCATATAAAACTTAACTGCTATTTAAGCTGATGCAGTAAAAGGCAAGACTCGGCCGTATGGGAAAGATTTTTAACGACAGGTCACACCTTCTTTGGTGGCCTGGCGGTCGAAAAGCCGGCAGCAGTTTGCCTGAATTTCTTACCTCCAACTACATTTGTTGCGAAATAGCAGCATCAGTCCATCACGATGCCTGGTCGTCAAGCATCCCGAAAAAGCGGCCCTTGGCACCGGGGCAAAGCGTTCATTGACAAGCAACGCAATGAAGCCTTCGGATGGTTCGGCCTCCAAAACGCCAAGACCATCAGACCATCAATCGCCATCTTTATTGGTTGACAAACTGCCCTCAGTCGGTGGTCCGGACCTTTGCGATAAACGCTGTGTCAGCTCATCAATCTTGGCGTCGATCAAGGACAAACGCGCATGGTCGCTGGTACCTGGCGCTGGCCTGCGGGCCAGCAGCTCGGCGCCTTCGTCTCTCAGCGCAGCCAATCTTTGTGCGACATCCTGGTGGTCTGCATCAGCCTTAGACATTTGGTTTTTTGCAAGCTTGTTTGGAAAATTGACTTTACATATTTATTTGACGAAATCTATCTAAGATTTCAAAAACTACAAAATGAAGCGATTTGCGCTTACAAGAGGCCCGTGCAAGCGGGTTGAACTTTGCATGCACTATGCACTCTCCTAGCTCCTCTTCTGCATAGAAGAATCCAATGCCCTGCCATCTGTCTGAGGCTGGGATGCGCCAAAACAGCAGCGGCATGCAAGCTGGGCGCTGACAGCCAGCCGCAAAGCACAGGCCTACGCTCAGGCCATCCGTTCTTCCAATGCACAAAGGCCGCCAACATGGTCAGACCCCAGAAGCCGCTGGCTTATGTGACAGATGCCTCGCCCGGTTGGCAGCGCGTCAAACGCGGCGATGGCTTTGCCTACCAAAACCAGCGCGGGCAGGCCATCCGCAATCCACGCCAGCTGGAGCGCATACGCCTGTTGGTGATTCCGCCCGCCTATACCGATGTGTGGATATGCCCCGATCCGCAGGGCCATCTGCAGGCCACCGGCCGCGATGCCCGGGGGCGCAAGCAGTACCGCTACCACCCGCTGTGGCAAGAGCAGCGCAAGCAGACCAAGTTCGATCGCATGGCGGCCTTTGCGGCCAAGCTAGGCTTGATTCGCCGACGCATCCAGCGCGATCTCAAAGCGGGAGATACCACGCAGACCTCGGTCGCGGCGGCTGTGGTGCGCTTGCTCGACACCACGGCACTGCGCATTGGCAACGACAGCTATGCGCGCGAGAACGGTTCGTTTGGACTGACGACCCTGCGCAACCGCCATGTGAAGATGCGTGCCTCGCGCATCCGGCTGGCGTTCAAAGGCAAGAGCGGCGTGGAGCAGCAGGTCGAGCTGGAAGACCCGCGCGTGGCGCGCATCGTGCGGCGCTGCCAGGATCTGCCGGGCCAACGGCTGTTCCAGTACCTGGATGACGAGGGCGAGCGCAAGCAACTGCGCTCCGAGCATGTGAATGCCTATCTACATGAGATTGCCGGTGAAGACTTCAGCGCCAAGGACTTTCGCACCTGGCATGCCAGCGTGCTGGCCCTGTCGCTGGCGTTGCAGTCGCGCGGCAGCGATACGCCGCTGACGGGGCCTGACATCGTCAAGCAGGTCGCCCAGCACCTGGGCAATACCGTGGCAGTCTGCCGCAAGTTCTATATCCACCCGCTGGTGATGGAAGTCTGCGAAGGCCCCGAAGGCGGGGCGCGCTGCGATGCCTACGCGGGCAGGCTGCGGGGCAGCACGGGTTTGCATGCGGCCGAGCGCACATTGATGGCGTTTTTGACAAGCGGCAAACGCAAGCGCAAGAACTAGCTTTTAGGCAGCGTACCCTGCAGCGCCCCTCGCCCAAGCAGGCCATGTCACCTGCTTGCTGCAGGGCCCGCGTATCCGTCTTTACACTACGGCCTCCGATCCTATAAGCGTCTGGCCCCGCCAGCTGTCAATGCATAACAAACTTGGTTTCACCATCGCTGCTCTGGCGATGGCCATAGCGTTTCCTGCGTCTGCGGCCCCTAAAACTTCTGGCAACGCTGTCTCTGCACGAGATCTATGGGTAGAGCCGCCCACCCTCAAATCGATTGGCGTTGAATGGCGCATCGACGGAGACAACAACCGCAATGCCCAGGTTGAGGTGCAATACCGCGCCAAGGGCCAAAGCGACTGGCGCCCTGCGCTGCCACTGGTGCGCTCGCAGGGCGAGCGCGTGGGCAACCTGGTGCCGCCGCGCGCCAACTTCCACCCCGATCCCAACCGCTACACCAACCCCAATATGTTTGCGGGCAGCATTTTTGATCTGGAACCGGACACGGCCTACCAGGTCCGCCTGCGCCTGACGGACCCGGATGGCGTGCGCGGCACTGCTACCCGCACGGTAGAGGTACGCACCCGCCCCGAGCCCATGCCCGCGGCCGGTGGCAAGGTCTACCATGTCTACCCCATCGACTGGACCGGCCCCAAGGAAGAGCCCGCCTTTACCGGCCTGATGGATGCCTACTACGAAGGCTCGGCGAGTTCCGACTTTCAGGGCACCTACCCGGCCCGCGTCAAACCCGGTGATGTGCTGATGGTGCATGCCGGCGTGTACGAATCGGACCGGGTGAACTACCTCAACGGCCTGCCCAAGCCCGGCTACAAGGCGCTGAGCACCCTGTTTGACGGCACCTACTACCTGACGGCCAGCGGCACGGCCGAGCGCCCCATCGTCATCAAGGCGGCGGGCGATGGCGAGGTCATCTTTGACGGCGCCGGCGCGCAGACCTTCTTCAACCTGATGGCTGCCAACTACAACTACTTTGAAGGCATCACCTTCCGCAATGCCAACCTGGTGTTCCTGCTGGGGCTGAAGAACATCGCCGGCGCCAGCGGCTTCACGCTCAAGCATTCGCGGCTGGAGAACATTGGCCGGGGCGTGCAGGATGACTGGTCGGGCTCCAAGAATTTCTACATCGCCGACAACGTCTTCATCGGCCGCCATGACCAGCAAAAGATGATGGGCTGGCGTGGCGCCGAGTGGGAAAAGCTGCCCGGCTTTCCTGAGAAGCTCGGCGGCCCTGACGGCTCCGAATACGCGATCAAGCTCTATGGCCAGGGCCATGTGGTGGCGCACAACTATGTGGCCCATTGGCACGATGGCATTGACGTCGCCACCTACGGCGACCCCGACGCCGATGAGAACGGCCTGGAAAAGCGCGACCGCGTGCCCGTGTCCATCGACTTCTACGGCAACGACATCTACAACATGGGTGACAACTGCATCGAGGCCGATGGCGGCGCGCACAACATCCGCGTGTTCGACAACCGCTGCTTCAACAGCATCAGCGGCGCTTTGAGCGCCACGCCCTTGCTGGGCGGCCCGGTCTACTTCTTCCGCAACCTGGTCTACAACACTACCACCGAAGGCGTGATGAAGGTCGGCACCGCCGCCAATGTGCTGGTGCTGCAGAACACCTTTGTTGGCGAAGTGCGCATGGATGCGCCCAACCAGACCGTCATCAACAACCTGGTGCTGGGCGTCAACCGCAAGGCACCGCTGATGCGCATCAACAGCTACAGCAACTACTCGGTGGCGGAGCACAATGCCTACCGCTTCAACCCCGAAGCGCCGCATGCCTATGAGTGGGACACGCCCGCACTGGACATCGGCATGGACTGGACCAAGCCGACCGAGAAGCGCAAGTTCAAATCCTTGGCCGAAGTGCAGGCCGCTGTGGGCCAGGAGCACGGCAGCATCCAGGTGGACTACCAGGACCTGGTCCGTGCTTCGTCGCCCGTGCGTGAAGATGTACAGCGCCTCTATAAGCCCGAGGACTATGACTTCAGCCCGGCCCCCGGCTCGGCGCTGATCGATGCCGGCAAGCTGCTGCCCACCATCAACGATGGCTACCAGGGCAAGGCACCGGACATTGGCGCCCTTGAGGCCGGCGCAGCACCCAAGCAGTACGGCCCGCGCGGCATGCAGGCGGCCAAGCAGTAAGGTTTGGGTGGCGGGGATAGCACCGTATCTAAGTGCTTTCCCCCTCCCCTGGCTTGACTCAGCTTTGGATGGAGTCGTTACACTCACTCACAACCAAAGAAAGGGAGACCGTGTTCAGGCCCGTCATCTATCTGCTGATCGCATTAGCCGCATGGACGGTGTACAGCCGCTATGAGCAGCAGCAGGCTGCATCGCTGCGGGATTCCGAGCCGGCTCTCTCCGAGCCCGAGCCACCCGAGGCAACTGCGAACAGTGCGCCCAACCCGCTTTTCAAATGCGATGGCCGCACCCACTGCTCGCAGATGACCTCCTGCCAGGAGGCCAAGTTCTTTCTGAAGAACTGCCCGGACACCAAGATGGACGGCAACAACGACGGCATCCCCTGCGAGCGGCAGTTCTGCAACGTCAACAGAAGACCATGAACCAAGAGCCTGCGCTGCAGGCTCTTTTTTCGTCTAGAACTTGCCGTTCAAGGTCAGCATCGCATTGCGTGGCAGCGCCTGCATATTGCCGTTGTAGACCGAGCTGACGGTCTGGTAGTAGGTCTTGTCAAAGACATTGTTCAGGTTCAGGCTCAAGGTCCAGGTCGGGTCAAAGCGGTACTGCAGCATCAGATCCCAGGTCGCATAACCGCCCTGTGTGAACTTGTAGGGCTGGCTCTCGCCGCTGCTGCTGGTGACCGAGCCGCTCACATACTGCGTGCTCTGGATACGGCCACTGCCACCCACGCGCCAGTTAGACAACGCACCCGGCAAGGTATAGACGGTGGACAGCTTGAACAAATGCTTGGGCGTGATGCTGCTGAAGACCGTGCCTTCGGTCTTGTCCCGCGTCTGGTTGAAGGTATAGCCCGCCGCCAGCTGCCAGCCGCTGGAGACCTCGCCCCCCACTTCCACATCAAAGCCCCGGCTGGTGACCTTGCCCTGCGGCAGGTAGCAGCAGCTGGCACCCCAGAGGCTGTAGTTCTCCGCATAGCGCTCATCCAGCACTGCGGTGCCGGTGCGCTCCACGTTGAAGACGCTGAAGGTCGCGTTCATGCGCCCATCCATCAGCTCACCTTTCAGCCCCGCCTCATAGCTCTTGCCCTTGATGGGGTTCAGTGGCGTACCCGGCTGCGGGCCCGCCAGGTTGAGCGCCTGGGGTTTAAAGATCGACGAATAGCTGACATAGGCCGACCAATGCGGGTCCAGGTCATAGATCACACCGCCATAGGGCGTGAGCTTGGCGCTTTCCTTGAACGATTTGGCAGACCAGGGGCTGGTGTTGCCAGCGGTGTCGATGATGTCGGACATGGTCTGCGTGAACTCATAACGCGCCACGCGGGCGCCAGCAATCACATGCAGCTTGTTGGTCGGGTGCAACCGCACAACACCATAGGCGCCCAGCTGCTCCTGGCCCCAGGGGCCGTAGCGCTCGCTGAGGTTCAGGTTGAACTGGTCAAACGCCGGGTTCCAGGGCTGGATGTCAAACACATTGCCGCCCACCGTGCCGCTGTCGGCAAAGCTCATGTTCTGCCAATGGCTGCGCACCCGCTGCCAATCGGCCCCAATGAGCAGCTCATGGCTGCGGCCCAGCAGCGAGAAGGGGCCGCTCAGGTTCAGATCCACCATGTCCTGGGTGTTGGACGAGTCCAGCACACCGCCGCGCCATACCGGCCCGGTCAGGGTTTGCGGGTTGACCGCGCCGGATAAGGTGCTCCAGCGGCGCTGCTGCTCGGTACGCGCATGGGTGGCGTTGAGCTTGAACTTCCAGTGGTTGTCAAAGCGGTGCTCCAGCTGGGCAAACACCTCCTCGTTCTGGTAGTGGAAGTAGGCCCAGGGGTTGGAGAAGGCCGTGCTGCGCGGCAGGCCCAGGCTGCGGCCATCGGCAAAGCGTGGCAGGCCGGCATAGTCGCCCTTCTGCCGCACTTTGCCGTAGGAGCCACCAACGGTCAGCAAGGTGTCGGCCGTCAGGTCGGCCTCCAGCACGCCATAGAGCGAGGGCTTTTCCTGGCTGATGTAGTCAAAGTAGGAGTCGCCCTTTTGGTAGCTCAGCACCGTACGGCCCCGGATGCGGCCATCCTGCGTCAGAGAGCCGGTGGCATCGACCTCGGTACGCTGGTTGCCCCAGCTGCCCAGCGATTGCGACACCTCCACCTGTCGCTGCGCCAAAGGCTTTTTGCGCACCAGGTTGATGATGCCGCCCGGGTCGCCCACCCCGCCCAGCAGGCCGGAGGCACCACGCATCACCTCCACCCGGTCGTAGGAGCCCATGTCCTGCTGGGGCTGGTAGGTGTAGGCACCCAGGGCCATCGGCGCGCCGCCATCGATCTGCATGCTGGTGATCTGAAAACCGCGCGAGAAGTAGCGGCCGGAGTTGTCGGCCACGATGACGCCAGGCGTCAAGGTCAGGGCCTGCTCCACATCCACCACCCGCTTGTCGTCCATCAGCTGCCGCGTCACCACCGACACCGACTGCGGAATCTCGCGGAAGGACTGGTCGGTCTTGGAGGCAATGCTGGTCACCTGGTTGGTGTACGAGCCCGTGCCCTCGGTCGTGCCATTGGCCGAGCGCCGCGCCGTCACGCGGATCTCGGCCAAGGAGCGCTCGGGCGCCAGCGCCGCAGCCGCAGCGACCGGTGCGGCCGGTGCAGGCGTGGTGCTGGCTGGCTTTTTGACAACCAGGTAGCTACCGCTGGCCTGCTGCACCGCCTGCAGCCCCGTGCCTGCAACCAAGGCAGCCAGGCCATCTGGCACCGTATGCCTGCCTTGCAAGCCGGGGCTGCGCAGGCCCTCGGTGGTATCGGGGGTGAAGGACAGCAGCACGCCGCTCTCCTTGGCAAAGCGGGTCAAGGCTGCATCCAGCGGGCCGGCGGGAATGGCATAAGCCTGGGCGCTCTGCCCCGCTACAGAGGCCTGTTCTTGGGCCTGGGCATGTGCGGCAGGCGGCAAGATAGCGGACAGCGCTAGCGCCAATGCGCTAGGGATGCTCTGCAAAACCCTCGCCAAGCGGAATGGGCGCGGATCGGGATGAGACGCAAGGCGTCTTTTGCAGTCGATAGCCGTAGCTATTGACAAGGAAGACAACGCAGCGGATCGCCCGAGTCCGCGTTCAGACCACGGCAGGGAGTTTTGCAGAGGGTCCCTAGGGATAAGAACGGTGGAGCGGCCGCCAAAGCGGCGCGCGGATGTGCGGTGATGGGCCATGGATGCAATACTTTCTGTTCGCCACGGAGGCGACGGCGGTCAAGAGGAAGCTCGGATCAACAATGCGATCTCCTCTTCTTGAAACGCTGCTCGGCCAAACAGCTCAGCCCATCCCCATTATTTTTTCGGCTCTGCCCGCACCAAGCGGTACGATGCCGCGCGCCAGCCCCATAGCCGGCTGACGCTGTGCACCTGCAAGGACAGCAGCCCGGCCACGTTGTCCAGCACCTTGGCAATGTCGCCCAAGGGGTAGGCACCCGACAGCCGCAGGCCCGCCACGTTGTCATCGCAGGACAGCGGATGGACGCTGTAGCGCCCCAGCTCCTGCAAAAAGTCGTCTAGCCGCATATCCCGCGCAACCAGCACCCCATCCACCCAGGCCGCATCGCTGTCCTCGCGGGCCGGCCGGGCATCGCCGATGTGCTGGCTATCAAAGCTGCTCTTCTGGCCGGCCTGCAGCACCAGGCTGCGCTGGCCGTCCACCGGTGCCAGGCGCACCGCGCCTTCGTAAACGCCCACCCGGGTCGGCCCGTCCGCATCCAGCCGTACGGAAAAACGGGTGCCCAGCGCCGTCGCCAGCCCATGCGGCGTCTCCACCAGCAAGGGCCGGCCATCGCCCGCCTTGCCGCTCTGCACCAGAATCTCGCCGGCAATCAGGCGCAGCCTGCGCTCACTGCTGCCAAAGCGGACATCGAGCATGGTGGATGCATTCATCACCACCCGCGTGCCATCCTCCAGATCGATCGTGCGCCGCTCGCCCACGCCGGTGCGCTGGTCAGCCAGCACCTCGCGCCAGCGGGTCTGGCGGTAACCCGTCCAGGCCGCGCCGCCAGCAACAACCAGCACCACCAGCGACTTGACCATATGCCTGCGCCGCGCCGAGCCCTGCGGTGCCAAGGCGGCTTTGGCAAAGTCCAGGGTATCGGGCCCGGCCATCGCGCCCAGCCGGCCGTTGACGGCCTCAATGCGCTGCCAGGCCTGTTCATGCAGCGGGTCTGCCGCAAGCCATTGCTGCCACTGTTGTTTCAGATCAGGGCTGGCATCCGGCGATTGCAGCTCCACCATCCATTCCACGGCCTGCTGGGCAACGGCCCGGGGAATCGCCGCCTCAGCCATGGACGGCGAAATAGCACTGCATGCCCGCTTGCACGATGTAGCGCTTCACGGTAGACAGCGACAAGCCCAGTGCCGCCGCAATCTCCAGCTGGGGCATGCCCTCCAGCTGCGCCATCAAGAATGCCTGGCGCACGGCGGCTGGCAATTGGTCCAGCATGCGGTCGATCTCGTCCAGCGCCTCCAGCAAGAGCGCCCGCTCCTCGGGCGACATCGCCATCACAGCCGGCGCCTGCGCCAAGGCCTCCAGGTAGGCCTGCTCCAGGCGCTGGCGACGGTAGTGGTTCAGCAGCGCATGCTTGGCAGCGGTGGTCAGAAAAGCGCGTGGCTCCTGCGCCGCCACCGGCTCATCGCGCAACAGCAGGCGCAGAAAAATATCATGCGCCAGGTCGGCCGCATGGTGCGCATCACCCAGTTTGCGGCGCAGCCAGGCACGCAGCCAGCTGTGGTGGTCGCGGTAGAGCGTGCTGACTTCCAGTCGCACGCCAGGGTGCACACTGGCATCTTGGGACATAAAAAGGGGAGCCCGCGCAGGTGCCCCCTCATGTATTGCAAATGATTCGTATTCTATTTGAATTTGTAATCTGCAGTTTGATCGGGCTTTGGATGTCGGTGCCTGCCCGCGCGGATCAGCCCAACGCCGAGGTCAGCGGGCGGTTGACCACCACATCCTTCATGACCAAGGTCGAGGTCATGCGCTGCATCCCAGGCAAGGCCGTCAGCTTCTCGTCGTAGAGCTTCTGAAACGCAGGCAAGTCCTTGACGACGATCTGCAGCAGATAGTCGGGGTCACCAAAGAGCCGCTGGGCCTGGATGACGTTGTCCAGTTCCGCGACCGCTTTTTCAAAATCGCGCACCACCTTGCTGCTGTTGAGCGTGACGAACACGATGGCGGCAAATTCCAAGCCCAGTGCCGCAGGAGCCAACTCTGCACGGTAGCCTCGGATAGCACCCGCCTCCTCCAAGGTGCGCACACGACGATGGCAGGAGGACAAACTCAGCCCCACCTGCGCAGCCAGGTCTGTGAGGCTCAAACGCCCATCTAGCTCCAGTGCTGCAAGAATTTTCCGATCCAATGCATTCATTCTTTAATAGCTTCCAGTTTTCTCTTGTTTATCGGAATTAATGGGAAGCACATTCTGCTACATCCTGCCTACCCTTCTCTCCTTTGTTTGACGAGAGAAGTACTGTGCCTTTGACCGCTGTAGCCGCCTTCTGGGCGGTGTCGTTTGCGTTGGTGATCACCCCGGGGGCCGATTGGGCCTATGTCATTTCTGCAGGCCTGCGCGGTCGCCGCCTGGCTTGCGCTGCGGTCGTCGGTCTAGCCTGCGGCGCCTTGCTGGCCACTGCAGCCGTGGCCGCAGGCGTTGGCGCGCTGGTCGCCAGCCACCCCATGGTGTTGACGGTGCTGACGGTGGCCGGCTCCGCCTATCTGCTCTGGATGGGCGTGGCCATGTTGCGCAGCCCTGCGGCCAGCGTCAGTGCCAATCCCGAGCTGGTGGGTGGAGGATGGAAATGGGCATGCAAGGGCGCAGGTATCAGCGGCTTCAACCCCAAGCTGATTCTCTTGCTCCTGGCCTTGCTGCCGCAGTTTGTACACGCCGAGAGTGCATGGCCCGTCGCGCTGCAGATCATGGTGCTGGGTGCCGTGCATGCATTGAGCTGCTGTGGCGTGTATCTAGCGGTTGGTTTTACAGCGCAGCGCGTGCTGGGCACGCGCCCAGGCGCGGCACTGGTCGTATCTCGTGTGTCAGGGGCGCTGATGGTTGGCATCGCGTTGCTGCTGCTGGCTGAACGGGCGATGCATTGATAGAGGCTGCGGCTGCCGATGGCTGCCATGGCACAGCCGGTTTGCGGCTCTGCATGGTCAGCACATAGCTGCCCCATTGATCTCTGGTGTTGCTGAGAGCGGCTATTCTGAAATCTTGAATCGAATGACGCTACTCACTGGTCGTCCAGTATCGGCCAACAGCGGTCAGCCGCTTAGGCTGGTGAAGGCTGATTGCAGTCTTTCAACTCCACAGCCTTGATGGCTTATGCCATTGAGTACGTTGTCTTAGCCACCGTGCGCGCGAACTCGTCGAGCGGCGTGCTCACAAGAGACTTGATCGAAGTAGCTAAAAGATCGCGGATGACGGACGCAGGATCAGCGCCGAAAGAATCGGTAGCGATTCCGGCGACATAAATGTCTGGATTTGAAGGTCACCGTACGAAGCGCTTGCGATACTCCACAAGACTTACGCCCAGACGGCGGCCGAATGCACGCCGGAAGCCGTCGACATTGGCATAACCCACGGCATCGGCCACGCGTTTGGCGGGCCAGTCGGACTCTTCGGCCATGCGACGCGCAGCGTCTATCCTGGCCTTCTCCACAAACTCGGCGGGCGTGGTGCCGGTTTCGCTACGGAAAAGCCTTGCAAAGCTTCTTTCGCTCATGCCGGCATGTGACGCCAGTGCGGGCACGGACAGGTCGCCCTTCAAATGGGCAAGCACATGGTCCTGCACGTTGCGCACCTGCGAACGTTCCGACGTTTGGGCAGCGAGGTGGGCGCTGAACTGGCTTTGGCCTCCGGGACGCTTCATAAACATAACCAGCTCACGCGCCACCCGCAACGCCAGTTCACGGCCGTGGTCCTCTTCCACCATCGCCAGCGCGAGGTCCATGCCGGCAGTCACACCGGCAGAGGTGAATAGATTGCCGTCCTTCACGTAGATCGCATCCGCTTCCACACTGGCGTCGGGATAGGCAGCAGCGAGGCGAGCGACCGAGTTCCAGTGGGTTGCCACACGCCGGCCATCCAGCAATCCCGCTGCCGCCAATACGAAGGCGCCCGTGCATACCGAGCCAAAACGCCGCACGCTGTGCGACTGACGCGTGAGCCAGGCTTGCAATTGCAAGTCGCTGGTCATGTCCTGGATGTTGGGGCTGCCCGCCACCAGCAATGTATCAATGCGCCCGCGATGCGTTGCCGCTGTGGCGTCGGCTGCCAGACACAGCCCGCCGCTGCTCTTTAGCATGCCTTCCTGCGAGGCAATGACCTGCACCTCATATGCACGGGGCTTGCCGAGCTGGCGCGCAGCTTCAGCAAAAACATCGGCAGGCCCGGCGACGTCCAGCAATTGAAAACGAGGAAAGGCGAGTATGGCGATACGCATGGCAGACATGACCCAATGATTGGCAGAAAACGTCTCAGCTTGATGCAGACAGTTTCTGCAGTTTGGCAGAAACTAACAATTCATGCAAATTCAGCCAAAGGAAACTGCCGTGCCAAGCCTGCCCATAATCCCATCGCTAGCGATGCCCTCTGTCCCAACTGAAAGCTCAGTGCGCAATCTGCCTGTCAACCTGTTTGCTGCTGTCATGGGGCTGTCCGGGCTGGCACTTGCCTGGCGCATGGCGCACAACAGCCTGGGTGTTCCAGCAGCTGTAGGGGAGGTGATTGGCGCTTTTGCCCTGGGCATCTTCCTGATGTTGTCGACGGGCTACCTGATCAAATTTGCGAAATACCCAGAAGCCGTGCGCTCAGAGTTTCACCATCCCGTGTCGGGCAACTTCTTTGGCACGATCGCCATCTCCATGCTGCTGTTGGCCGCTGTCCTGGAACCGCACAGCGCAACTCTCGCGCAGGTAATCTGGACAGCGGGGACCATGACGACCTTCGTGCTGTGTTACCTCGTCGTGTCCCGGTTGCTGAGGGGCCAAGTCGACGCATCGCACGCCGTTCCTGCCTGGATCGTCCCGTGCGTGGCCACACTGGACATTCCCGTCACCAGCACCAACATACCTATGGGCTGGGTTGCCGAAGTGAATTTGCTTGCGGGCGCAGTGGGGGCGGTGCTGGCGCTGGTGTTTTTCACGATGATCGTTCAGCGGCTCGTGCACCGGGATTCGCTGGCGCCCGGCATGACACCATCCTTGATGATTCTGATGGCGCCGTTTGCAGTGGGCTTCCTCGCATACAGCAACATTGTGGGAAGTGTGGATCGCTTCGGCGCCCTGCTTTTCTACTTTGCGCTGTTCCTGTTCGCAGTGCTTTCACCCAAAGTGTTTCGCCCCGGAATCCCATTCTCCGGTGCCTGGTGGGCGATCAGTTTCCCGATAGCGGCACTGGTCAATGCGGCGCTGAAGTATGCAGAGTTCCGGGCCAGCCCTCCGCATTGGATTCTCGCTACCGTGCTGTTGGGTGCATTGAGCGTGGTGTTGGCAATTCTCACTGTGCGAACAGCCATGGCCGCCTTCAGCGGAGCGTTGTTCCGATAATCCGATGTCCGCCTGACGAATCAGCAGGGGGGGGCGAGACGGTGGCTTCAGGTCGCCGAATTCACAAGAGCCGAAATTCGCTCTGGATCGTTAGCCTCCATCAAATTCATCAAGGCCTCTTCTATACGATCAAAGCAACAGCCCCGAGCGCTCACTCAATCCGCAACGGAGACTCCAGAGCGCATCAATTCCCTTCATCTCTTCCCAACCCGCTTATACATCTCCCCCGCCGGAAACGCATTCGTCTCAAAATCCAGCCAGGGCGGGTTCTGCGCATACATCTCGGCCGTCAGCTCCTTGATCGCAGCGATGTACCAAGAGTCATCATTGACGCGGTGGCTCAGGATGATCGGTGAGGTAGCGCGCTCGTCGTCGATCAGGCGATAGACCAGGTCCGAGCGCAGGCGTGCCGCTGCGGGCACGATGCAGACGCCCATCTCGGCGGCGACCAGGCCCAGGCCGGCCTGCAGTTCGCGCACCTCATGCACCTCAGCGGGTTGTATGCCCTGGTCATGCAACAGGCCCAGCACATGGTCGGCAAAGCTGGGGCGCGGGTCCTTGGGGTAGACGATGAGGCGCTGGCCTACCAGCTCGGGCAGGCGGATGCGGCCAGTGTCGGCGGCCAGCGGGGTGCCTGGCGCAATGGCCAGCACCAGCTTTTCTTCGCGCAGCACGGTGCGCGCCACCGAGGTGTCATTGGTACGGATGCGGCCAAAACCCAGGTCGATGCGGCCTGAGCGCAGCTCCTGGATCTGCTGGATCGAGCCCATGTCCACCAGGTGCACATCGGTATCCGGGTAGCGCTTGCGGAACATGCGCACCAGCATCGGCAGGCCGCCATACAAGGTGGAGGCCACATAGGCGATCGAGATCGATTGCCGCTGGTTCAGCCCCACCTGGCGGGCCGCGCTTTTCATCTGGTCCACCCGCTGCAGCACCTGCAGCGATTGCTCGTAGAACAGGCGTCCGGCCTCGGTCAGGCGCACCGGGCGGCTGTTGCGCTGGATCAGTTGCACGCCCAGCTCGTCCTCCAGCTGCTGGATCTGGCGGCTGAACGGTGGCTGCGCAATATGCATTTGCTCAGCCGCTCGGGTGAAGTTGCGGGTAGTGGCCACGGCCACAAAATACCGGATATGGCGCAGATCCATCAGGGAAAACCATAGATATGGGAATGCAGCGATTTTAAGTCATTGTTTTTTAATATTCAAACTACACACCATACCTGCAAGGTATGAAACAAGACAAATTCGGTGTTGGATCAAGTGGTGCACTGCGTCGTTCAATAGCATCCATGCAAAACACACACCCACCCCATGACAGCGCCCGACCTGCGGCATACACGGCAGCAGGCTGCGTTGTCGTCGAACAGGTGGAGACCTTGCTGGTCGATCTGCCCACCATCCGCCCCCACAAGCTGTCGATGGCCACGATGAACGGCCAGACGCTGATGCTGGTGCGCGTGCGCTGCTCCGATGGCACGGTGGGCATTGGCGAGGGCACCACCATTGGCGGCCTGGCCTATGGCGCCGAATCGCCCGAGGGCATGAAGCTGGCCATCGATACCTATTTTGTGCCGCAGATGGTGGGCGCCAACGCCAACCGTGTGCCCGCGCTGATGGCCCGGCTGAACCAGGCCATCCGCGACAACCGCTTTGCCAAGTGCGCAGTCGAGACGGCGCTGTTCGATGCGCTGGGCCAGCGCACCGGCCTGCCCGTGTCCGAGCTGCTGGGCGGCCGCCTGCGTGACCGCCTGCCCGTCGCCTGGACCCTGGCCTCGGGCGACACGGGCCGCGACATCGAAGAAGCCCAGCGCATGCTGGAGACGCGCCGCCACCAGATCTTCAAGCTCAAGATCGGCCGCAAGGCCGTGCGCGATGATGTGGCCCACGTGGCGGCCATCAAGAAGGCGCTGGGCGATCTGGCATCCGTGCGGGTCGATGTGAACATGGCCTGGAGCGAGCTGGAAGCGCACCACGGCCTGGCCGGCCTGGTGGATGCCGGCTGCGAGCTGGCCGAGCAGCCGGTGGCCAGCGCCGATGTGCTGGCCCGCCTCAAAGGCCGCTACCCGATTGCCATCATGGCCGATGAATCGCTGACCGGCCCGGCCTCCGCGTTGGCACTGGCGCGGGTTGCCGGCGCCGATGTGTTTGCGATCAAGACCGAGCAATCGGGCGGGCTGCAGGCTGCGCAACAGGTGGCTGCCATTGCCGATGCGGCCGGCATTGAACTGTATGGCGGCACCATGCTCGAAGGCGGCGTGGGCACCATCGCCTCGGCCCATGCGTTCTCCACCTTCCGCGAGCTGCAATGGGGCACTGAGCTGTTTGGCTCGCTGCTGCTGACCGAAGAGATTCTGGCCACGCCGCTGGAGTACAAGGATTTCCACCTGACCGTGCCCACCGCACCGGGCCTGGGCATCACACTGGATGAAGACCGCGTGCGGCATTTCCGCAGAGACCGCAGTTGTGTGAGCGTGCCGGTGGCCGCCTGATGCGATAGACGGATAGCCGTATAGACAGATAGATTGACCCCAAGAATTTACGACAAGGAGACTACGATGAGCGCCCCTATCTTCAACACCCCCGACGTGCAGGATTTTCTGCGTCTGGCCAGCGGCCTCAACCAGGACGGTGGCAACCCGCGTACCAAGCAGATCATCCACCGCATCCTGTCCGACCTGTTCAAGGCCATTGAAGACCTGGACATCACCTCCGACGAATACTGGGCCGGCGTGGCCTACCTGAACCAGCTCGGCGCGCGCGGCGAGGCCGGCCTGCTGTCGCCCGGCCTGGGGCTGGACCGCTACTTTGACATGCGCATGGATGCCGAAGACGCCGCACTGGGCGTGGCCAACGGCACGCCACGCACTATTGAAGGCCCGCTCTACGTGGCAGGCGCGCCCGTGGTGCAAGGCTATGGCCGCCTCGATGACGGCAGCGACACCGCCGGCCACACCCTCATCATGCATGGCACCGTCTACGGCGCCGATGGCCAGCCAGTGCCCGGTGCGCAGGTCGAGGTCTGGCATGCCAACACCAAGGGCTTCTACTCGCACTTTGATCCCACCGGCGAGCAAAAGCCGTTCAACATGCGCCGCACCATCATTGCCGATGCGCAAGGCCGCTACAAATTCCAGAGCATCGTACCCATGGGCTACGGCTGCCCGCCCGATGGCCCCACCCAGGCCCTGCTCAACCAACTGGGCCGCCACGGCAACCGCCCCGCGCACATCCACTTCTTCGTCACGGCCGATGGCCACCGCAAGCTCACCACGCAGATCAACATCGATGGCGATCCGCTGGTGTTTGACGACTTTGCCTACGCCACCCGCGAAGGCCTGGTGCCCCCGCTGACCGAGCACAGCGACGAGGCCAGCATCCGCGCCCAGGGCCTGAGCGGCCCCTTTGCCGAGATCGTCTTCGACATCACGCTCAGCGCGCTGGTCGGCGGTGTCGACAACCAGATCGTGGAACGCCCACGCCTGGCGGCCTGATCGCCTGACGCCCCACGGCCGGGGTGCCGCCTAGCAGGCAGTGCCCCCAGACCCATCCTCCCTCCCCTAGCCATTCGCGCCGCGACCAGCGTTGCGAGGCGGAGCTGTACCCCAGGAGACCTCACCATGACCACGATTGCCTCTACCGACACCTTCGGCGCCGTCGAACAACTGCTGGAGACAGCCCTGCACGACGACAAGGAAGCCGGCATCTTCCGCTGCCGCCGCGACATCTTCACCAACCCCGAGCTGTTCGAGCTGGAGATGAAGTACCTGTTCGAATCGAACTGGGTCTACCTGGCGCATGAGAGCCAGATCCCCGACAACAACGACTACTACACCACGTCGATCGGCCGCCAGCCCATCATCATCACCCGCGACAAGCAGGGCGAGCTGCATGCGGTGATCAATGCCTGCGCGCACAAGGGCGCCATGCTGTGCCGCAAAAAGCATGGCAACAAGGGCAGCTTCACCTGCCCCTTCCATGGCTGGACCTTCAGCAACGCCGGCAAGCTGCTCAAGGTCAAGGACGAGAAGACCACCGAGTACCCCATCACTTTCAATAAGAACGGCTCGCACGACCTGACCAAGGTGGCACGCTTCCAGAACTACCGGGGCTTTCTGTTTGGCAGCCTGAACGCCGATGTGCAGCCGCTGGAAGACTACCTGGGCGAGACCCGGGTCATCATTGACCAGATCGTGGACCAGGCGCCCGAAGGCCTGGAAGTGCTGCGCGGCAACTCCAGCTACATCTATGACGGCAACTGGAAGATGCAGATGGAAAACGGCTGCGATGGCTACCACGTCAGCTCCGTGCACTGGAACTATGCCGCGACGATGAGCCGCCGCAATGCCGAGGGCACCAAGGCCACCGATGCCAACAACTGGAGCAAGTCGGTCGCCGGCGTCTATGGCTTCGAGAACGGCCACATCCTGCTGTGGACCAACACCTTGAACCCCGAGGTGCGCCCGATCTGGAACCAGCGTGAAGAGCTGGCCCAGCGCGTGGGCCAGGAGCGCGCAGATTTCATCGTGCGCCAGACCCGCAACCTCTGCCTCTACCCCAATGTGTTCCTGATGGACCAGTTCGGCACCCAGATCCGCGTGGCCCGCCCCTTGAACGTGAACCAGACGGAGATCAGCATCTTCTGCTTTGGCCCCAAGGGCGAAAGCGCGCAAGACCGTGCCACCCGCATCCGCCAGTACGAGGATTTCTTCAACGTCTCGGGCATGGGTACGGCCGATGACCTGGAAGAGTTCCGCGCCTGCCAGGCAGGCTATGCCGGCAGCGCAGTGCGCTGGAACGACATGAGCCGTGGCGCGCCGCTGTGGATTGAGGGCCCCGACGAAAACGCGAAGAAGATGGGCATGACCCCTTTGCTCAGCGGTGAGCGCAGCGAGGACGAAGGCCTGTTTGTCTGCCAGCACGACTACTGGGCCAAGACCATGCGCAAGGCCGTGCAGCAAGAGCGCGCAGGAGCCCAGCCATGAGCAACGATAGCCACAGCAACGCAGTTGACCACCGCGCCATCTGCGCCTTTCTGTACCGCGAGGCCCGCTACCTGGACGACCGCGAATGGGAGCCCTGGCTGGCGCTCTACGCGCCCGATGCCGAGTACTGGATGCCCGCCTGGGACGACGATGACCAGCTCACCGACGACCCGCACAGCCAGATCTCGCTGATCTACTACCCCAACCGCAATGGGCTGGAAGACCGGGTCTTCCGCATCAAGACCGAGCGCTCCAGCGCATCGATGCCCGAGCCGCGCACCAACCACATGATCACCAATGTGGAGGCGCTGGCCGAGCAGGCCGATACGGTGGAGGTGCGCTACAACTTTCACACGCTCAGCCACCGCTACAAGCAGACCGATCACTTCTTCGGTACGGTCTTCCTGACCCTGCGCAAAGTGGCGGACAGCTTCCTCATCGCCCGCAAGAAGATCGTCCTCAAGAACGACTACATCCGCCAGGTCATTGATGTCTACCACATCTGACACGCCAGGAGACCACCATGAACAGCTATCGCATTGCCCTGAACTTTGAGGACGGGGTCACCCGCTTTGTGGACTGCGGCGCCCACGAAAAAGTGCTGGATGCCGCCTTCCGCAACCGCATCAACCTGCCGATGGACTGCTCGGACGGCGTCTGCGGCACCTGCAAGTGCAAGGCCGAAAGCGGCACCTACGACCTGGGCGACGACTACATCGACGACGCGCTGACCGAAGACGAGGCAGGCCAAGGCCTGGTGCTCACCTGCCAGATGGTGCCCCAGTCCGACTGCGTGATCGCCGTGCCGGTACCCTCCACCGCCTGCAAGACCGGCACCAGCCAGTTCAACGCCACGGTGAGCGCCGTGCAGCCCTTTGGCGATGCCGCCTATGAGCTGGTGCTGGATGTGGCGGAGGCCGCACCCGCGTTTTTGCCGGGCCAGTACGTCAATATCGGCGTGCCGGGCAGCAGCCAGCACCGCTCCTATTCGTTCAGCTCCGCACCCGCCGATGGCCGCATGACCTTTCTGATCAAGCAGGTGCCCGGCGGCCTGATGAGCAGCTGGCTCCAGGGCGCCAGCCAGGGCGAGCCGCTGCAGATGACCGGGCCGCTGGGCAGCTTTTACCTGCGCGCAGTCACGCGGCCGCTGCTGTTCTTGGCGGGCGGCACCGGCCTGGCGCCCTTTCTGTCGATGCTGGAGGTGCTGGCCCGCAACGGAGCAACCCAGCCCATCCACATGGTCTATGGCGTCACCCGCGATGCGGACCTGGTGCTGGTCGAGCGCCTGCAGGCCTATGCGCTGCAGATCCCGGGCTTTACCTTCAGCACCTGCGTGGCCGACCCGCAAACCGGGCATGAGCGCCAGGGCTATGTCACCCACCACCTGCCCGCCCAGGCGCTGCATGGCGGCAATGTCGATGTCTACCTCTGCGGCCCGCCGCCCATGGTGGATGCGGTGCAAAAGCATTTCAAGGCCGAAGGCATAGTGCCCGCCAACTTCCATTACGAAAAGTTCACGCCCACCCAGCCGGTGGCCGCCGTGGCGGAGGCCCTGGCATGAACGCGCCCCTGCAAGCCGCAAGCTACCAGCGCTTTGCCGGCAAGGTGATGGTGGTGACCGGCGCGGCCCAGGGCATTGGCCGGGGTGTGGCGCTGCGCGCCGTGGCCGAAGGCGCCAAGGTGCTGTTGGTCGACCGGGCCGACTTTATTGCCGAAGTGGCGGCCGAGGCGGGCAGCCCCAATGCCGCTGGCCTGGTGGCCGACCTGGAAACCTACGAAGGCGCGCAGGCCGCCGTGACCCAGGCCGCGCAGCTGTTTGGCGGCATCGACATCCTCATCAACGGCGTGGGCGGCGCGATCCGCATGCGCCCTTTTGCCGAGTTTGAGCCTGCACAGATCGATGCGGAGATCCGCCGCTCGCTGATGCCTACCCTGTATGCCTGCCATGCCGTGCTGCCGCATCTGCTGGCACGCGGCGGCGGCACCATCGTCAATGTGTCATCCAACGCCACACGCGGCATTCGCCGGGTGCCGTACTCGGCCGCCAAGGGTGGCGTCAATGCCTTGACGCAGTCGCTGGCGATGGAATACGCGCCACAGAACATCCGCGTCGTCGCCTCCGCCCCCGGCGGCACCAATGCGCCACCCCGGCGGGTGCCGCGCAATGCCGCAGGCGACAGCCCGCAGGAGCAGACCTGGATGCGCGAGGCCGTGCAGCAGGTGACCGAGTCCAACTACTTCAAGCGCTACGGCAGCCTCGATGACCAGGTCGGCCCGATCCTTTTCCTGGCCTCCGACGAGGCGGCCTACATCACCGGTGCGGTGCTGCCCGTGGCCGGTGGTGACAACGGCTGAGCACACCCGCCGCCAACCGCCCTACCCACTCTAAAAAAGAAAAACCGCGCCCGCGCAGCACCGCAAAGCTGCGGCGATGCGCGGGCCCAGGAGACACCATGACTGATCGCCAAGCCATTGTTCCGCCCGGCATGGAGGCGGTGTACGAGCAGATCGGCTACGCACCGGCCATCCGGGTCGGTAACACCGTCTATGTATCCGGCCAGATCGGTCGCAGGCCCGACCTGCAACTGGTCGAAGACCGCGAAGCCCAGATCACGCAGGCCTTTGCCAACCTGCAGTTGGTGCTGGAGGCCGCAGGCGCCAGCCTGGCCGATGTGGTTGATCTGACCAGCTTTCACACCGATATGCGCGACCTGCCCTTGTTCATGCAGGTGCGCAACCGCTTTTTGCACAGCCACCCGCTTCCCGCCTGGACGGCGGTGGGCGCACACATGCTGGGCGGCGCGCCCGGCTACATCGTGGAGATCAAGGCCATTGCAGTGATACCGGCCCATGAAGCCAAACCGGGCTGAACAACCCAGCCCCTATAAAAGGAGACAGAGATGAAAACCTTGGACGTCAACCAGGTCATAGACAACGCCCGCTTTACGCGCTTCCACTGGATGGTCACCCTGCTATGCGGCTTGCTGCTGGTGTTTGATGGCTATGACCTGTTCATCTACGGCGCCGTGCTGCCCGTGCTGATGAAGGAGTGGAGCCTCTCGCCCGTGCAGGCCGGTGCCTTGGGCAGCTATGCGCTGTTCGGCATGATGTTCGGCGCCTTCATCTTTGGCCCGCTGGCCGACCGCATCGGCCGCAAAAAGGGCGTGGCCATCAGCTTTGTGCTGTTCAGTATCGCCACCTTCATGAGCGGCTTTGCCACCTCGCCCACCGAGTTTGGCATCTTCCGCTTTATCGCCGGCTTGGGCTGCGGCGGCCTGATGCCCAATGCCGTGGCCCTCATCAACGAGTACGCGCCCAAGCGCGCCCGCAGCACCCTGGTGGCGCTGATGTTCAGCGGCTATTCGCTGGGCGGTGTGCTCTGCGCGGGCCTGGGCATCTACATGCTGCCGCGCTTTGGCTGGCAGTCCATGTTCTTTGCCGCAGCCCTGCCGCTGGTGCTGCTGCCGCTGATCTTGTGGAAGCTGCCCGAGTCGGTGGGATTTTTGCTGCGCCAGGGCCAGCAGGCCAAGGCGCGGCAGATGCTGTCGCAGGTAGCGCCCGATGTGGCCATGGGCAGCGATGTACAGCTGCTGCAGACCGAAGCCAAGGGCGCCGGCGTGCCCATGCTCGATCTGTTCCTCAAGGGCCGCGCCATGGGCACCTTCATGATCTGGCTGTCCTTCTTCTGCTGCCTGCTGATGGTGTATGCGCTGGGCTCCTGGCTGCCCAAGCTGATGGCGACGGCCGGCTACAGCCTGGGATCGAGCCTGTCGTTCCTGCTGATGCTGAACTTTGGCGGCGTCGTCGGCGCCATTGCCGGCGGCTGGCTGGGTGACCGCTTCAGCCTGCCCAAGGTGGTGCTGGCCTTCTTTGCGCTGGGCACCGTGGCCATCGCGCTGCTGGGCTTCAACAGCCCCATGCCGGTGCTCTACCTGCTGATCGCCATTGCCGGCGCCACCACCATTGGCACGCAGATCTTGCTGTATGCCAATACCGCCCAGTTCTACCCGCAGGCCATCCGCTCCACCGGCCTGGGCTGGGCCTCGGGTGTGGGGCGCACCGGCGCCATTGTGGGCCCGCTGCTGGGCGGCTGGCTGATGGCCGCAGCGCTGCCGCTGCAGATGAACTTCCTGGTGTTTGCCGTACCGGGCCTGGTGGCGGCGTTCGCCATCGGCTTCTTCATCCTTTACTACCGTGGCAAGCAAGAGGCGCCCCAAGTCGTCGCTGCTGCCGTTCGCCCCGCCGTCTGATCCCGTCTTAGGAAAAAACCCATGCTCTATCTTGTCCATATGGTCGTCAACATCCCCGCCAGCGTGCCCGCCGAAGAGGCCGCGCGCATCAAGGCTGCGGAAAAAGCCTATTCGCAGCAGCTGCAGGAATCCGGACAATGGCCGCACCTGTGGCGCGTGGTGGGCGAGTACGCCAACTACAGCGTCTTCGATGTGGCCAGCAACGACGAGCTGCACAACACGCTGAGCCAGCTGCCGCTGTTCCCCTACATGCAGATCACAGTGACGCCACTGGCCAAGCACCCCTCTTCCATCCGATAAGCAGACAGGCAAAAGCAGATGACGATGCAACGGCGAACCCTAGCCCTGCTGCTGGCAGCTCTGGCGCTGCCAGGCGCCGCGATGGCGCAACCCGATGCCGCCTGGCCGGCCAAGCCCATCAAATGGGTGGTGCCCTTTCCGCCCGGTGGCGCGATGGATGTGATTGCCCGCACCTTGGGGGATAGGGCCGCGCGCGAGCTGGGCCAGCCCTTTGTGATCGAGAACCGGCCCGGCGCCGGCGGCAATATTGGCGCCGACTATGTCGCCAAGCAGCCTGCCGACGGCTACACCATCATGATCACCTCGATCGGCATGGCCACCAACCCGGCGCTGTATGCCAAGCTGGCCTACGACCCAGTCAAGGACTTTGCGCCCATAAGCCTGCTGGCGGTGGTGCCCAATGTGCTGGTGGTCAATGCCGCCCGCAGCCCCGACAAGGCGGTGCAGGATGTGTTGGCCCATGCACGCCGCAACCCCTGCAAGCTCAGCTATGCATCCGCTGGCAACGGCACCTCCATCCACCTGGCGGGTGAGGTGTTTGCCTCCACCGCCGGGGTGGAGCTGATGCATGTGCCCTACAAAGGCAGCGGCCCGGCCATCACCGACATGCTGGGCGGCCAGGTCGATCTGATGTTTGACAGCATCACCTCGGCGCGGCCCCATATCCAGTCGGGCAAGCTGCGCGCGCTGGGCGTAACCACGGCCAAGCGCTCCTCCGCGCTGCCCGATGTGCCCACGATTGCCGAAGCCGGCCTGCCCGGCTACGAGGTATCGCCCTGGTTTGCGGTGTTTGCGCCCGCCGGCACACCGCCCCAGGTGGTGGCCCGGCTCAACCAGGTGCTCAACGGCGCGATGCAGCAGCCCGATACCCTCAAAAAGCTCGAAAGCGTGGGCGCCGAGCCCATTGGCAGCACGCCCCAGGCACTGGCCACGCACCTGCAGCAGGAGTTGGCGCGCTGGGGCAAGCTGATCAAAGAACGCGGCATCCACCTGGATTGATGCCGCAGCCTGGCAACGGATAACAAGGGCCAACCCCATGAACCTCAACGACACCCGCAGCCATGCCGAGCAGGCCATTGGCGCCGTGCTGCCCCAGCGCAGGCAGGATCTGGCGCGCCTGCGCGTGCTGGCCGAGCGCGGCCTGCAGCCCGTCGTCACCGTGGTGGGCAAGTACAACCACGGCAAGAGCCGCCTGCTCAATGAGCTGATCGGCAGCCCCACCTTTGCCGTGGCCGACCGGCGCGAGACCCTGGCCCTGTCCGGCCATGTGCATGACCAGGTGCGCTGGCTCGACGCACCGGGGCTGGATGCCGATGTGGACCAGGCCGACGACGACCACGCGCACCGCGCCACCTGGCTGGAGTCCGACATCCGCCTGTTTGTGCATGCCGCCAAGGAAGGCGAGCTCGATGCCCGCGAGCGCAGCCTGCTGCAGGCGCTGCACGCCGATGCCGAGCGCACCCAGCGCCAAACGCTGTGCGTGCTCACCCAGATCGACCAACTGTCCGACGATGCCGCCCAGCAGCAGGTGAACGGCGCCATCGCCGCGCAGGCCACTGGCCAGATGTGGCTGGCCGTCTCGTCCACCCGCTACCGCCAGGGCGTGGATGGCGCCAAGAAACTGCTGCTGGAAAAAAGCGGCATCCCGGCGCTGCAGCAGACCCTCAAGCAAGCCCTCGCCCAGGTGCCCCAGGCGCGCAGCCATGAGAAAGCCCTGCTGCTGCAGGAGATTCGCAGCCAGCTCCATACCCTGCATGCCGACCGCCAACAAGGCCTGGCCCAGCTGCGCCAGCTGCAGGCAGAGCAAGGCCAGCGCTTTGCGAGCGACCTGGCCGCCGTGCAAGACAAGACCGGCCAGGACATCCAGGCCGTGCTCGATGTGCCAGGGCCGGACCATTCGCTCACGCCCGACAGCTTTGCCGACCAGTTCAAGATGACGCCCGGCAAGCTGGAGCGCAACCGCCTGCAGGTCGCCTATTCCAAAGCTTGCATCAGCATCAGCGCCATCCTGACCAAGCATGGCGTGGTGGAACTGCCGCTGGAACAACAGACCCAGGTCAAGAGCCTGGACAGCGTGATGGTCGCCGTCATGGGCGTCTCGGTGAAATACCGCCAGGACCTGCGCCGCCTGTTTTGCGAAGCCGCCGGGCGCGGCGCACTGGCGCAGGCCTTTACGCGCTACTTTGAGCTGTCCGCCGACCGCCAGGCCTTGGTGCAGCGCATGGCCAACCAAGAAGCCCAGGTGCAAGCCAGCGCCCAAGCGTTGGCTGCCTTTAGCGCGCTGGAAGCACTGGAGACCGCCGCATGAATGCCATGGCCGGCGAGCAGCAGTTTCTGGCCCATGCGGGTGGTGGCTCAGCCGAGCCCGCCACTTCCAACGATCAGGCCGGGATGGCGCGACTGCATTCCCAGCTGCAACAGCTGCAAACCTGGCAAACCCAGCTGCAACAAGGCTTGGGCAGCCCCCTGGCGCCAACACCCGGCTTGCAACCCAGCCACCCGCTGGCACAACAAACCCAGGCCATCCACCAGCAATGCCAGGATCTGCAGGCGCGCTGGGCGCAGCAATGGTCTGCGCTGCAGCCCGCACGCAGCCTGGCCCAGGATTTTGAGCAACGCGTGATCCTGCTGGTGTTTGGCAAGTTCAATGCCGGCAAAAGCTCGCTCTGCAACTTTCTGGCCGAGCGCTTTGCCGCGCAGGGCCAGCCAGTGCGCTTTTTCCACCTGGCAGACGGGGCCATGGTGGAAAGCGACGAGCCCCTGCGCGAAGGCGCCACCGAAACCACAGCACGGCTGCAAGGCCTGTGCCTGGGCAATGGCCTGGTCTTGCTGGACACCCCCGGCCTGCACTCCGTCACCCCCGAGAACGCCGCGCTGACCCAGCGCTTTACCGAAAGCGCCGACGGCCTGCTCTGGCTCAGCAGCTCCACCTCCCCCGGCCAGGTGCAAGAGCTGGACGAACTCGCCCGGGAACTGCGCCGCAACAAGCCCTTGCTGCCGGTCATCACCCGCAGCGACCTGATCGAAGAAGACGAGGTGGACGGCGAGATCCAAAAATGCCTGCGCAACAAAACTCCAGCCAACCGCGCGCTGCAAGAGGCCGACGTGCAGACACGCGCCCAGGACAAGCTGCGCCAGCTGGGCATTGATGTGTCGGTGCTGAAGCACCCCGTCTCCATCTCCGTTCACGCCGCACGCAGCCAGCCAGGCCCCGACGCGCTGGCCGACGCCGGCCTGCTGCGCCTCTACACCGCCATCACCGAGGTACTGGCCCCCGCCCAGGCCTATAAACAGCGCAAACCGGCCGAAGTGCTGCTGCACCACCTGGAAGAAAACGTACAAGGCGCTATCGACGCCGAGTTGCTGCCCAAGCTGCAAGACCTGCAACGGGCCTTGGCCCAGGAGCAAGAGCGGCTGCAGCAAAGCAAGGCTGCCATGCTGCGCGCCGCTTGGCGCCAGGCCATTCCTGCGCTGCCGGGGTTGCTGGAGGAATATGCGGACCAGTTGCCTGTGTTGTCTGCTGAGGTTACTGCGCTGGTGCGAGCAGAGATCAGTGAGCAGCTGCGTGGGAATCTGGGTGGCTATGTGTTGCCTGTGCTGCCAACGGAAGCCGCTGCTGTGGTGCTGCCAGCGGCTATCGCTGGCCCTGATGCGCTCTACGCGGCTTTGCAAAATGCTGTGCGCGTGCAGATGGAGGCTGCGTTTGCTGCTGCGGTGGATGCTTGCAGCCATGCGCTGGAACCCGTGCTGTTGCAAACCGAGAAGATGCGGGCGCACTTGCGGCAGTGCGCGCAGGGTCTGCAGGCGTTAGGCGCAGCGCTGAGGGCCTGACTGCAAACGGCCTCAAATCTCCCACATCTCTCCTGTCCAGGTACCGAGGGATGCTCTGCAAAACCCTCGCCAAGCGGGATGGACGCGGATCGGGATGAGGCGCAAGGCGTCTTTTGCAGTCAATAGCGAGCTATTGACAAGAAAGACAACGCAGCGGATCGCCCGAGCCCGCGTTCAGACCACGGCAGGGAGTTTTGCAGAGGGTCCCGACAGTCATCGCTTGAAATCCCATTCGGGCTTCGGGCAACAACATGCCCATGTTTTTTCCAAGGTGTGGACGATGCTCAAGAGCTGTATGGTTGGGTGTTCGCTGGTCGTATTTCTCAGCGGCATGGCCTATGCCTCTACTTTTCCTCATGGCGGGGCTAGGATGCAATGCTGGTGAGACTAGTCCATAGTTACGACTACGATCGAATTGATGATCGATTTATCCTTCGACCCGTAACAAATGACACTTGAAAAGTTGACGCCGCACCCCATCCAGTGAGAGAGCGCTTCAAAATTGAAATTGAGCACTTGAAAACTGATTGAACCTCGACGCAACTCCACGCCGGGCATCGTGCTGATTAATAATGCAATACATTAACCCTGATCATAGAGTGAATTTCAGAATCAGCATAAATAACCCCCTTACGCATAAAAATTTGTGAGAATCACAGGAGTATGATTGCCTACTAAACAAATTATCATCAATAATTTCAAATTATAGAGCCCGATCGGCCAATGATTCACATGCAATATTTGGAGCACTGCACAAGTCTAAGCACACGTATTCAAAATGTGACATACCAAATAGAAATTTATCCACATTCAATTTCAAATATATTCATTAGACAATTAAATATAATTGCATGATTCCAGCTAACCTTTTCAATATATCATCATATGTCTCGATAGATATTTCGATATCCTGAGAATTTCTGAAAAATATATTAGTTTAACTATTAAAAATATTAGACTCATCAGACATGGATTATTCAAAACTCAGCAGACTGGAGTTCGAGAAACTCTGCGTCCGATTATTAAAGGCATCGGGCTATTCATTGAAGCCTCAAGACGCAAGAAGCACAGATATCGGCGTAGACTTTACGCTCACTGATTCTTCAGGAAAAAACTGGGTTACCGAAGTAAAGCACTTCATACGACCAAGAATTGGGACAATAGTACTCAAGCAAGCAGCAGTTCAACTCAGCTCTGCAAAGCAATTAATTGGTACTACAAATGCCTTACTGATTGTATCAATGATGCTCCCTCAGAGCCTTATAGAGGATATCGAATCACGCGAGGGCATCACCGTATGGGACTCCCATCGGCTTAATGAAATTCTTGCAGACAGTCCTCAAATTGAACAAGAATTTCGCCTGCAATCGAATTCACAAACTGGCGCATATCGCAGTTTTGAGCAGTCACCACCGCTTGACCCGAGGGCAAAGGAGTTGATTGATCAACTAGATGCACTTCCTCCTGGAATAAACACATTTCGTGATTTCGAAAATCTATGCGTAGAAATTCTTAACTACGCATTTTTTCCTCAACTAGGTGTTCCATCTATACAAAGTAGAAGCGACGATGGTCTTGATATACGAGACGCCGTCTATCCAATTTCAAGTGACTACGCCTTCTGGCAAGAAATCAAACGAACCTGCTCCACTCGCTTCATGGTCGCCGAGTTCAAGAATTACACGGATGGAGTCAAGCGACGCGAAGTGGAGTCTATTGAGCATTACCTTTACACGAAGGCTATGCGCATGTTTGGAGTGCTGTGCAGCCGGAAACAACCGTCGGAATCAGCCCTCCTGGCTCGACGACGCGCTTGGGTTGAATCAGACAAGCTCATTCTTTTTCTTTCTGACGAAGAGCTGAAGGACCTTATTCGTGCGAAGTCATATGGAGAGAAGCCGACAGAAGTGCTGGACGTCCAACTAGAGGAGTTCTTTCTAAGACTCACACCCTGATTGAAAATCGCAATCCAACTTTTTTGTGAGGCTGCAGCGCAACAATAAAGACTATATCATCGCCAAACCTTGAAAGTAGTCTGCGCTTTCAAACACCAAGCCATTTAGAAGATATTTTCAACAACTCGCACATTGCAAATATCAAATACAATTTTCAATTTCACATTGAAATTATTTTAAATTCACCTATCTTTTAATTAAAATAGCTAATGCTCAAGCTCAATTTACCTGCCCAAATATATATTGAAGAAGGCTCCAAGATAGAAGCAGCATTCATCGAAGCATGTGAATGGTTGAAATCTCTAGGAGTCTTCACCGCATCTAATCGCTTTGCAACATACATGAAGGTGCTGCATGACTTCAAGAGCGCCGAACCAGATTCACTTCAATCGGATGAGGGCTTCAAGAACTACATTATTGCACTCACTGAGGCATCAGATCTCATCCGCATTCGAAAATGGATGGAACGAATTGACTCAGCAACATATCTGCAGCAGCTCAAAAAAGTGACATCAGGAACACCTTTCAAATCGAAAATTGGAGCTGACCCATCTCGTGACTTTGCTTTTGAACTATCCATCTCTGCGCGCTTTATCGCTGCCGGATACCCCGTAGACGTTACGAGTATAGCCGACACAATCACATGGGTGGGGAAGCATAAGATATACGTAGAGAGCAAACGAGTTCAATCGGCCTCAAAAGTCTTAAAGCGTATAGGCCAAGCTCGAGATCAGCTAGGCATTCGGCTTAAGGCGGATGCTTCATCTAAGTCTCGAGGATTGATAGCATGCAAGATTACAGATGTGCTAAACCCCGGGTTACAGATCGCCATCTATCCCCACGCCATGGATTTTCGCCACGTTAGTGAGAATGCTTTACAGAAATATGTGCAAAATAATGACGATCAGTTGAAGCTTTGCATAGGCAAGAAGCAACTAGGCGTTCTTTTTGAGAACAGTTTGCATGGGTTGGCATATAACGAAATGGATCCCACATCAGAGCCAGCATTCGTTAATTGCAGAGGAGCGGTGTTGTACCAGCACGGACTTGGCACGGAAGATGAGAGCCTTGTGATAGAAATGGCACCTAACTTATCGAACCAGAATGTCATATGACACATAGACGCCTAAGTAAAATCTCAATATAATAATCGAATGCGCTGTCGCATTGGTTATTACAATCACCAATATTATAAGACGCCTAATCCCTGACCCTCAAAACCCCCTCCCCCCCACCTCCAAAAACAACATCTCCCCCGCCATTACCGGCGCCAACCAAGCCTGCACCAGCGGCAGCTCATACGCGTAAAAGTAGCGCGCGCAATCGAGCTTGCCCTGCAAAAAGGCCTGCCGCCCCGCTTCGGCATCCGCCATGCCCGCATGCGCTTTGACGGCGACATCCAGCCACAGCCAGGCCAGCGTGACATGGCCGAAGGCGGTCATGTAGGCGGTGGCGTTGGCGAGGGCCAGTTGGGCGTTGCCGCTGGACCAGGCGGCTTCGGTGGCGGCTTGTAGGGCTTGGGTGGCGGTGGCTAGGTGGTCGGCCCAGGGGGCGCATGCGGGGACCTTTCTGGCAGCGGCGACGGTTTGTGCGATCTCGGCCTGCAGCAAGGACCAGGCGGCGCCGCCGTCCATGCGCAGCTTGCGGCCCAGCAGGTCGAGGGCCTGGATGCCGTGGGTGCCTTCGTGGATCATGTTGAGCCGGTTGTCACGCCAGTGCTGCTCCACGGCGTAGTCGCGCGTGTAGCCATAGCCGCCGAGCACCTGGATGGCAAGGCTGTTGCCCTCCTGGCACCACTGGCTGGGCCAGCTTTTGGCGATGGGGGTAAGCACCTGCAGCAGCAGCTGGGCGGCATCGGCCTGCTGCTGCTCGCCAGCGCGCTGGGTATCAACCAGCTTGGCGCAGTACAGCTGCAGCGCCAGCGCGCCTTCGGCATAGCTTTTTTGCGCCAGCAGCATGCGTTTGACATCGGCATGCTCGGCAATCGGCACCTGGGGCTGCTGCGCGTTCTTTACCACCTTCTGGCCGGCAGCGACCGGGCGGCCCTGGGGGCGCTGGCGGGCATAGTCGCGCGATTGCAGATAGCCGGCGTAGCCCAGCATGGTGGCGCCCAGCCCCACCTGGATGCGGGCCTCGTTCATCATGTGGAACATGCACTGCAGGCCCGCGCCCAGCGCGCCCACGCGGTAGCCAATGGCCCCACCCTGCTCGCCATAGTGCAGCAAGGTGTTGACGGTGCCCCGGTAGCCCAGCTTGTGGTTCAGCCCGGCCAGTGCGATGTCGTTGCGCTCGCCGGTGACCCGGCCTTCGGTATCGACCATGTATTTAGGCACGATGAACAGCGAGATGCCACCCACGCCGGCGGGCAGTCGGCCGCTGTCATCAGGCACCTTGGCCAGCACCAGGTGGACGATGTTCTCGCCCATCGCATGCTCACCGCCGGAGATCCACATCTTGCGGCCCGTCAGCCGGTAGCGCGGGCCCAGCGGGTCGTCGGCATGGTCGGCACCATCGGGCACGGCACGCGTCGTGATGTCCGACAGGCTGGAGCCGGCTTGCGGCTCGCTGAGGTTCATCGTGCCAAAAAAGCGGCCTTGCAGCTGGGGCAGCGCAAAGGCCTTTTGCTGCGCGGGCGTGCCATGGGCCATCAGCAGGCTGGCATTGGCCGCCGTCAGCATTGAGTAGGCCTTGAGGGCGATGCTGGCCGCCGAGACCATGCTGTTGGCCGCCATCTCCACCACGCAGGGCAGCTGCATCCCTCCCACCTCGTAGTCGTGCGATGCCGCCAGCATGCCCGATTCGGCATAGGCAGCGCATGCCGCCGGTGTGCAGTCGGGCAGGTGCAGCTGCTGGCCGTCAAAATGCGGCTCCTGCTGATCGACCAGGCGGTTGAAGGGCTCAAACTTGTCGGCGGCCAGGCGCTCGCACATGTCCAGCACAGCGCCGTAGGTCTGGCGGTCGTGCCCGGCATAGCGTGCATGGCGGCTGAGCGCCTCTACCTCTAGCCAGTCATAGAGCAAAAAATCCAGGGTCTGGCGGATACTGGCGTAGTCGAGTTGCATCTCACGCGACCTCAAACAACGCAGCAGCCCCCATACCGCCGCCCACGCACATGGTGGCCACCACATAGCGCACACCCCGGCGCTGGCCTTCCAGCAAGGCGTGGCTGGCGATGCGGGCGCCCGTCATGCCATAGGGGTGGCCGATGGAGATACCGCCGCCATTGACATTGAAGCGCTCAGGATCGATACCCAGCTGGTCGCGGCAGTACAGTGCCTGGCAGGCAAAGGCCTCGTTCAGCTCCCACAGACCAATGTCTTGCACACTCAGCCCGTGCTGGGCCAGGAGCTTGGGGATCGCATAGATGGGGCCGATGCCCATCTCTTCCGGCGCGCATCCTGCTACCGCCATGCCCCGGTAAATGCCCAGCACCTCCAGGCCCCGGCGCTCGGCCAGCACCGAATCCATGACCACGCAGGCCGAGGCGCCATCCGACAGCTGGCTGGCATTGCCGGCGGTGATGACGCCGCCCTCGATCACCGGCTTGAGCGCGGCCAGCCCTTTCAGGCTGGTGTCGGGGCGGTTGCCTTCGTCGCGGGCCAGGGTCACGTCCTGCAGGCTGACTTCCTTGGTGAGCTTGTCGGTCACCGCCATCTGGGTGCTGAAGGGCACGATCTCGCGGTCGAACAGGCCAGCGGCCTGGGCGCGCGCGGTGCGTAGCTGCGACTCCAGCGCATAGGCATCCTGTGCCTCGCGGCTGATGCGGTACTTACGCGCCACATGCTCGGCCGTTTGCAGCATCGGCATATAGGCATGGGCCGCATGGGCGATAACGGCTGGATCGCGCTCGCGGCTGGCCCATTCCATATAGGGGGTCTGCACGGCCGTGATGTTGTCGCAGCCGCCCGCCACCACCACCTGCATGCCATCAACCAGCACCTGCTTGGCCGCCGTGGCAATCGCCATCAGGCCCGAGGCGCATTGCCGGTCTATCGTCTGCCCGGCCACGATCATCGGCAGGCCTGCGGCCAGCAAGGCATTGCGTGCCAGGTTCATGCCGGCCGTGCCCGCCGTCAGCACGCAGCCGACCACGACATCGTCCACCTCTGCCGGGTCGACCCCAGCACGCGCCACCGCGTGCTGGATGGTGTGGCCCATCATGTGGGGCGAGCGGGTGTGGTTGAGCGAGCCCTTGTAGGCCCGGCCGATGCCCGTGCGGGCGGTGGAAACAATGACGGCGTCTTTCATGGCGGTGCTCTTCAATGTTGATGGTTAAGCCTTCCGGCCTTCAGGCCCTCAGGCGGCTTGCAGGCTGTCAAAGCCCTGGCGCTGTGCGGCCAGCCGCTGCAGCAGTGGCGATACCGTCCAGTAGCCATAGCGGTTGCCGCGCGTTGTGGCCTGGTGCTCCAGCCGCTCCACGATCTGCGCCAGGCCAATCTCCTCGGCCATGAACATGGGCCCGCCCCGAAAATCCGGAAAGCCATAGCCGGCGGCCCAGACCACATCGATATCGCTGGCGCGGTAGGCAATGCCCTCGTCCAGAATCTTGCAGCCCTCGTTGACCATGCTGTACAGCAGGCGCTCCACAATTTCCTGCGCCGCAATATCGCTGCGCTGGGCAATGCCATGCGCCTGCGCCAGCTCGGCCGCAATGCGGCCGGCCTCCGGGTCAGGCAGCGCTTGGCGGCCCTCGTAGCGGTAGTAGCCCAGGCTGGTTTTCTGGCCAAAGCGGCCCAGTTCAAACATCTTGCGCACCACCGCGCGATAGCTGGCATCGGGCGGCAGGCCGCCGGCCTTGTCGCATTCGATGACGGTCTTGGCGCCCACATCGAGCCCGGCCATATCCAGCATGCGGCAAGGGCCCATCGCCAGGCCCAGCGCCTGCACCGCCTCGTCGATCTGTGCCGGGGTGGCGCCTTCCATCAGCAAGAACTCGGCCTCGCGCAGGTAGACCTCAGCCATGCGGTTGCCAATAAAGCCAAAGCAGACGCCCGATACCACCGGCGTCTTGCCGATCTTGCCGGCCAATTCGATAACGGTCTTGAGCACCTGCGGGGCGGTTTGCGCGCCGCGCACCACCTCCAGCAAACGCATGATGTTGGCCGGGCTGAAGAAGTGCATGCCCACCACATCGGCAGGCCGCCCGGTGGCCTGGGCCAGCGCATCCACATCCAGGGTCGAGGTATTGCTGGCGATGATGGCTCCGGGTTTGCAGACCTCGCCCAAGCGGCGGCAGACCTGCAGCTTGAGGGCCATGTCCTCAAACACCGCTTCGATCACCAGATCGCAGGGCGCCAGCGCCTGGTCGTCCAGTGAGGTGGTCAGCAAGGCCAGGCGCGCACTGGCCTGCTCGGCGCCCATGCGGCCCTTGGCTACCTGGGCTTCGTAGGTGGAGCGGATCAGCTGCAGCCCGCGCTCCAGGCCGGCTGCTGCGGCATCCACCAGCACAGTGCGGATGCCGGCATTCAAAAAGCACATCGCAATGCCGCTGCCCATGGTGCCGGCTCCGAGAATGCCCACCTGCTCGATCTTGCCTGCCGGCACCTGGCGCTCCAGACCCGGAATCTGCCGGCTGCGGCGCTGTGCAAAAAACAGATGGCGCAGTGCGCGCGACTGCGCCGATGGCAGCAAGCGGTTGAAGGCATCCGCCTCAGCGCGGGCGCCGCTGGCAAAGTCAGCGGTAAGCGCCTGCTGCACGCACAGCACGATGGCCTCTTTGGCGGGGTACTGCGGGCTCTTGCGCGCAGCCTCCAGCGCTGCCGCAATCGCCTGGCTGTGCTCGCCGGGCGGGGCAGGTTGCGCGCTCAGGCGGCGTGGCTGGCCGCCACTGGCCAGCAGTTGGCGGCCAAAGGCCAGGCCGAACGCCAGCGGGTCGCCCTCCTCTACCGCATCTACGATGCCGCTGGCCAGCGCCTCTTGCGCAGGTACCGGGCGGCCGCTCAGCATCATGTCCAGCGCCAAGCTTGCGCCCACCAGGCGCGGCAGGCGCTGGGTGCCACCGGCACCGGGCAGAATGCCCAGTTTCACCTCAGGCAGGCCCAGCTTGCTTCCCTTTTGTGCCACGCGGTAGTGGCAGGCCAAGGCCAGCTCCATGCCAGCGCCCAGCACCGTGCCATGCAAGGCCACCACAACCGGGCGCGTCTGCGCCTCGATGCGGTTGAGCAGCGCATTGATGGCCTCGGCAGAAAAGGCCGGGTTGTTGAACTCGGCGATGTCCGCGCCCGCCACAAAAGACTGGCCCTCGCAGTAGATCAGCAACAGCGGCAGCGAGGCATCGGCCTCAAACTGCGCCAGCGCGGCGCTCAGCCCCGTCAGCAGGCTGTGCGAGAACAGGTTCAATGGCGGGTGGGAGATGCAGATACGGCCTATCCCGTCTGCGCTGTGAAAGGTGACGTTGCTCATGGCTGGCAGCTCTTGGTGGAAGATAAAAATGCCTAGGGATCCTCTGCAAAACTCCCTGCCGTGGTCTGAACGCGGTCTCGGGCGATCCGCTGTGTTGTCTTCCTTGTCAATAGCTACGGCTATTGACTGCAAAAGATGCCTTGCGTCTCATCCCTATCCGCGTCCATCCCGCTTGGCGAGGGTTTTGCAGAGCATCCCTGGCTGCAGGACGCAGGCAGGCACAGCCCCCGGGGCCATGCGGCCGTCCAGGGGCTTGAAAACCCAGGTTATCAGTGCGCGGCGTTTTCCACTGTTGCGCTGGCGTCTGCCGCGCGCTCGCATTCGCGCTTCTGCGCAAAGTGGTAGCCGCTGAAGCCCTTCTGGATGGCGGCGTTGCAATGCTCGCGGTACTTCTGGAAGCCGCCGGTAAACATGGTCAGGCCCGGGGCCTTGCCCTGCACATTGGCGCCCACATACCAGGTCTTGGCCTTGGACAGCAAGGTGCGCGGCGCCAGCGAATGGACCAGGTCCATCCAGGCCTGCTCCTCTTGCGCGCTGGGCTCGATGCTACTAAAACCCTGGGCCTGCATGTGGCGGATGGCGGCTGCCGTCCAGTCCACATCGTTCTCGCTGGTGCGCACCACATTGGCCAGGGCCGATGGGCCGTTGGGCCCGGTGGTCATGAACAAATTGGGGAAGCCATGCATCATGATGCCCAGGCAGGAGGTCGCACCCTCCTTCCACTTCTGCTGCACCGTCAGGCCATCGCGCCCTTCCACCTCAAAGGCCAGCAGCGCGCCGGTCAGGCCGTCGTAGCCGGTGGCAAAGATCAGCACATCCAGCTCGACCTCGCCCGATTGCGTGCGCACGCCCTTCTCGGTGATGGACACGATCGGGTCGCTGATGCAGTCGCGCAGATGCACATGGGGCTGGTTGTAGGTTTCGTAGTAGCCGGTGTCCAGGCAGGGGCGGCGGGCAAAGATGGGGTACCCGCGCGGCTTCAGCGCCTCGGCGGTGGCTGGGTCGTCTACCGCCTCGCCAATCTTGCCGCGCACAAACTCGGCCACTTCCTCATTGGCCTGCTCGTTCTGCATCAGGTCGGCAAAGGTGCCCAGCATGGCCAGGCCGCCTTGCAGCCAGGCATCTTCCAGCAGCGCCTGGCGCTGCGCCGGCGTCACGCTGAAGAAGGGGCGGCTCGACTGCGGCCGCACGCCACCCACATTGCTGTTGCGCGCCAGCTCGCGGATGCCGGCATAGTGGCGCTTGACCTGGGCGACATAGTCCGCCTCTAGCGGTACATTGCGCATCGGCATCGTAAAGCTCGGCGTGCGCTGAAAGACAAACAGCTCGCAGGCCTGCTTGCCCACTTCCTGCACGATCTGGATGCCGGTCGATCCGGTGCCGATCACGCCCACGCGCTTGCCACTGAAATCCACCGGCTCATGCGGCCAGCGCGCCGCGCGCAGGATCTGCCCGCCAAAGCGCTCAATGCCTTCAATCTCGGGCTCCTTCGGTACCGACAGCGGCCCGGTCGCCATGATGCAGTAGCGCGCCTCATAGCAATCGCCCCGGTTGGTGCGCACCACCCACAGCTGGCGTGCCTCGTCCCAGCGGGCGCTCTCCACGCGGGTGTTGAACTGGTAGTGCTTGCGCAGGTCCAGCCGCTCGGCGACAAAGTTGAAGTAGCGCATCAGCTCGGGCTGCGCGGCAAACTGCTCGGACCAGGTCCATTCCTGCTCGACCTCGGGCGAGAACGAGAAGCTGTAGTCGATGCTGGGCAGGTCCACCCGCGCGCCGGGGTAGCGGTTCCAGTACCAGACGCCGCCCACATCGCCGCCGGCCTCGAAGGCCTGGATCTTCAGCCCCATCTCCCGGAACTTGTGCACTGCGCACAGACCGCCAAAACCGGCGCCCACGATGACCGCATCCACCTGGTGGATTGTGTGATTGTCCATTGCTCTTTGTCTCCTGCTGGCTGGTGCCGGCCGCCCCGCCACACCGCAGCGGGGCACCGGCTCGATAGGGGATGGCAGACCGCCTCCGCCTTGTTCTCGCTGCATCATGCCTACTTGCCGACCGGTAAACAACAGGGTTTCCCCGCAAGCGTTTTGGAGGGGACAAGTCCAGGGTAATCCCGAGCTTGCAGCGCTGCTGCGGCTGCTAAACTTTTTACCTGCCGACAGGTATATAAAACAAAACAAGGAGCAACATGCAAGGGCTAATGCAGCAGCGCGCGCTGCGGATTTCCGGCTTGCTGGAACATGCAGCACGCTTTCATCCCCAGGTGGAAGTCGTCTCCCGCACGCCGGACGGCGAGCTCACGCGCTCGAACTGGCTGACCGTGTCCCAGCGCTCGCGGCGCCTGGCCGCCGCCCTGCTGCGCCAGGGCATGGCCAGCGGTGCACGCGTGGCTACACTGGCCTGGAACACGCACCGCCACCTGGAGCTGTACTACGCCGTATCGGGCGCCGGCGCGGTGCTGCACACCGTCAACCCGCGCCTATTTGCCGACCAGATCCGCTACATCATCAACCATGCGGCCGATGATTATGTGTTCTTTGATTTGAGCTTTGCCGGCATGGTGGCCGAGCTGGCGCCCAGCCTCAAAACGGTGAAGGCCTTTGTGGCGCTGTGCAAGCCCGACCAGATGCCGGCCATGGACCTGCCCGCCCCACTGCTGTGCTACGAGGACCTGGTGGCCGAAGACGCGGGCGATTTTGACTGGCCCGAGCTGACCGAGGACAGCGCCTCGTCGCTGTGCTACACCTCGGGCACCACCGGCAACCCCAAGGGCGTGCTCTACAGCCACCGCTCTACCGTGCTGCATTCCTGGGTGGTCTGCGCGGCCGATGGCCTGGCCCTGCGTGCCCGCGATTGCGTGCTGCTCACCGTGCCGATGTTCCATGTCAACGCCTGGGGCCTGCCCTATGCCAGCGCCATGTGCGGCGCCAAGCTGGTGCTGCCCGGGCCGGATTTGAGTGGCAAGGCGCTGTACCAGCTGATGCGCGACGAGGGCTGCACCTTCTCGCTGGGCGTTCCCACCGTCTGGATGGGCTTCTTGCAATATGTGGAAAGCCTGCCCGCCGGCGACAAGGATGCCTTGAAGCTGGAACGCATCATGATGGGCGGCTCTGCCGCGCCCCGCGCAATGATCGACCAGTTCGACAGCCTGCTGGGTGTGACCGCCAACCAGGCCTGGGGCATGACCGAGACCAGCCCGGTAGCCACCGTCAGCACCCTGCTGCCCCAGCATGAGGCACTGGCCCGCGATGAGCGCATTGATGTGCGCGCCCGCCAGGGCCGGCCCATGTATGGCGTGGATGTGGCCATCTTCAATGACGAGGGGCAACAACTGCCGCCCGGCGACCCAGCCCCTGGCGAGCTGCGTGTGCGCGGGCCCTGGGTCATCTCCGCCTATTACGGGCAAGAGGCCGGCTCGGCGCTGGACGCGCAAGGCTGGTTGAACACCGGCGATGTGGCCCGGATCGATGAAGAAGGCTTTGTACAGATCACCGACCGCGCCAAGGATGTCATCAAGTCCGGCGGCGAATGGATCTCGTCGATTGACATCGAGAACCTGGCGCTGGCCCACCCCGCTGTCAAAGAAGCCGCCGTCATCGGCGTACACCACGAGCGCTGGCAGGAACGCCCGCTGCTGGTCATCGTGCGCAAGCCCGGCACCGATGTGAGCGGCCAGGAAGTGCTGGACTTTATGAAGGACCGGCTGGCGCGCTGGTGGCTGCCCGATGCGGTGGAGTTTGTCGATGAGCTGCCCCACACCGCGACCGGCAAGCTGCTCAAGACCCGGCTGCGCGAGCAGTTCAAAGGCTACCAACTGCCAGCGGCACCCGTCGCCAACAGATAAAAACCCGCCCGGTACGCGCACGGCCCCACCAGAAAAGGCCGGCGCAGCCGCAGCAGCCAGGCCCCCTTGGCTGCCCGCACCAGGAGACAAGACATGAACGCCCTCACCGCGCCGGCGTTGGCCGCGCGCATCCATCCTCTGCTGCCCCAGCGCGATCTGCTGGGCGAATGCCCGCTCTGGGATGTGGCCACGCAATCGCTGTACTGGATTGATGGCCGCGCCCAGTTGGTACACCGCTACTGGCCGGCAGACGGCCGGCAGCAGCAGTGGGCGCTGCATGCACATATCGGCTCGATCGCACTGTGTCGCAGCGGGCGCCTGTTGCTGGCGCTGGAGGATGACTTCCATTTTCTGGACCCGGACAGCGGCCAGATCACGCCAATGGGCGTGCAGGTGCAGCACAGCGCTGAGCGCATGCGCCTGAACGATGGGCGCTGCGACCGGGGCGGCCGCTTTGTGGTCGGCTCGATGAGCATGACGCCGCAGTCCCCCACCGGCAAGCTCTACCAGCTGAGCGGTGATGGCCGCCTGCGCGAGCTGGACCAGGGCTTTCAGGTCGCGAACGCCACCTGCTTCAGCCCCAACGGCCGCTGGCTGTACTTTTCCGACAGCCCGGCGCGCCAGATCTGGCGCTATGCCTATGACCCGGCCACCGGCGCCTGCGGTGCGCGCGAGGCCTTTATTGACACCGCTGCGCTGGGCCTGGCGCCCGATGGCGCCACCGTTGATGCCCAGGGCTATCTCTGGGTGGCCATGGTGCTCAACGGCCAGCTGGCCCGCTTTACGCCCAGTGGCGAGCTGGCGGCCACGGTGGATTTTCCCGCCGATGCCTACGTCACCTGCCCGGCCTTTGGCGGCCCGGCGCTGCAGACCATCTACCTCACCTCGATCAGCAACAGCGGCAACCTGCTGCGCTCCAGCCACCCGGATGCGGGGGCCGTCTTCGTCATCGACGGCCTGGCGGCGACAGGGTTGGAAGAAGCGCGTTTTGACGACAGCCAGAGCCCGCACTGAGACCGGCGCGGCGAACCCTATTTTTATTGATACCAGGAGACAAACACCATGACACAACGCTTTGCAGGCAAGGTTGCACTCGTGACCGGCGGCGCACAAGGCATCGGCCGCGCCATCGTCCAGGCCATCGCTGATGAGGGCGGCAGCGTCGGCATTCTGGACCGCGCCGAGGACAAGGCCGCCGAGGTGGCCGCAGCCATCGTGGACCAGGGCGGCCGCGCCCATGCCTATGGCGGCAATGTGGCCGACCGCGACAGCTTCAGCAGCGCGATTGCCGATCTGAAGCAGCGCTACGGCCGCTTCGACATCATGGTCAACAACGCCATCTGGGTGCGCTACGGCCCGATTGCCGACATCACGCCCGAAGCGCTGCAGCGCATGGTGGGCACCGGCTTCAACTCCATCGTCTGGGGCATCCAGACAGCAGCGGAGGCGATGGACGACGGCGGCAGCATCGTCAACATCGCCTCGGCGGCGGCCTTTATCGGCATGCCCCAGGGCATGGTGTACTGCGGCGTCAAGGCCGGGGCACTGGGCCTGTCGCGCGCAGCGGCGGCGGAGCTGGGGCCACGCGGCATCCGCGTCAACTCGGTCTGCCCCGGCTCCATCCCGACCGAAGGCGTGGGCATCAATGTCGATGCAGAAAAAGTGCGGCTGCGCATCGCCAAGACGCCGATGGGGCGCTTGGGCACGGTGCAGGACATTGCCCGCGCCGCCTGCTTTTTCGCGTCTGACGACAGCCGCTTTGTCACCGGCGAATCGATGCTGGTCGACGGCGGCGCCACCCAGTCCTTCATCTGATCGGAGGCGCCGCGATGACTGCTCCCCCCGAGGCCGATGCCCCCATCCTGGAAGCGCGCCAGCTCTGCCGCCAGTTCAGTGGCTTCTATGCCGTCAAGGACGTGAACCTCAAGGTCAAGCGCCACTCGGTTCATGCGCTGATCGGCCCCAATGGGGCCGGCAAGACGACCTGCTTCAACCTGCTGACCACCTTCTTGCGTCCCAGCTCGGGCCAGGTGCTGTTCAACGGGCGTGATATCTCGCGCAGCGACCCGGCCAGCGTGTCGGCGCTGGGCCTCGTGCGCTCGTTCCAGATTGCGGCCGTCTTCAGCCACATGACGGTGCTGGAGAACGTGCGCATCGCGCTGCAGCGCAAGACCGGCGGCACTTTCACCTTCTGGCGCTCGGTCAAGGTGCTGAGCGCGCTGGACGAGCGTGCGATGGACCTGCTGGACAGCGTGGGCCTGACGCGCTGGAAAAACGTCAAGGCCTGCGACCTGCCCTATGGCCGCAAGCGCGTGCTGGAGCTGGTCACCACGATCGCGATGGAGCCCGAGATGATCCTGCTGGACGAGCCCATGGCGGGCCTGGGCCATGAGGACATCTGGCCGGTGGTGGAGCTGATCGGCAAGGTGGCGCAGGGGCGCACCGTGCTGATGGTGGAGCACAACATGAAGGTGATATCGCACTTGTGCGAAACCGTCACCGTGCTGCAGGCCGGCCAGGTGCTGGCCGAAGGCAGCTATGACGAGGTCTCGCGCGACCCGAGGGTCATTGAAGCCTATGTCGGAGGGGCCGCCCATGCCTGAGAACAACAACACCAACAACAGCAACAGCAACAACACCGCGCCGCGCCAGATGCTGCAGGTACAGAACCTGCGCGCCTGGTATGGCGAAACCCTGGCGCTCGACGGCATCGACCTGCATGTCGGCGAAGGCGAGGTCGTATGCCTGCTGGGCCGCAATGGCGCCGGCAAGACGACGACCTTGCGCGCCATCATGGGCCTGCTCAAAAAGCGTGAGGGCCAGATCAGCATTCAGGGCAAGCCCACCGAAGGCCTGCCACCCGAGGCCATTGCCCACCTGGGCGTGGCCTATTGCCCGGAGGAGCGCGGCATTTTTGCCAGCCTCAGCACCGAAGAAAACCTGATGCTGCCGCCTGTGCTGCACCCCGGCGGGCTGACGGTGGAAGAGATCTACCAGGTCTTCCCCAACCTGCAGGCGCGCCGCAAGAGCCCGGGCACCCGCCTGTCGGGCGGAGAGCAGCAAATGCTGGCCATTGCCCGCATCCTGCGCACCGGCGCCCGCCTGCTGCTGCTCGATGAGGCCACCGAAGGGCTGGCACCGGTCATCGTGCAGAAGATCGGCCAGACGCTGGAGATGATCCGCGCGCGCGGCTACACGGTGCTGATGGTGGAGCAGAACTTCCGCTTTGCCGCATCGGTGGCCGACCGCTTCTACGTGATCGAGGAAGGGCGCGTGGCCAGCCACTTCCACCGCGCCGAGCTGGAGACGCGGCGCGACGAGATCGAAGCGCTGCTGGGACTGTGACAGGCGGAGACAACACTATGGATACTCTTTTCGGAATCCCGACAGCCGCGCTGATCGGCCAGCTCGTGGTGGGCCTGATCAATGGCTCGTTCTACGCGCTGATGAGCCTGGGCCTGTCGATCATCTTCGGCCTGCTGCATGTGGTGAACTTTGCCCACGGCGCGCAGTACATGCTGGGCGCCTTTGTGGCCTGGGGCCTGCTGCACTACCTGGGACTGAGCTACTGGTGGGCGCTGATCCTGGCGCCGCTGGTGGTGGCCGCCTTCGGCATCCTGCTGGAGCGCACCATGCTGCGCCACCTCTATGCGGTGGACCATGTCTACGCGCTGCTGCTCACCTTCGGCATCTCCATCCTGATGGAGGGCGCCTTCCGCCTGTGGTTCGGTGTCAGCGGCCAACCCTACCCCAACCCGCTGCAAGGCGGCATCGATGTGGGCCTGAGCTTTTTGCCGATGTACCGCGTCTGGGTGATCCTGGCGGGCCTGGCCGTCTGCCTGGTGACCTGGTACTTCATCGAAAAAACCAAGCTGGGCGCCTACCTGCGCGCCGCCAACGAGAACACGCCCCTGGTGCGCACCTTCGGCATCAATGTGCCGCGCATGCTGACCCTGACCTATGCACTGGGCGTGGGCCTGGCCGGCTTCAGCGGCGTCATGGCCGCGCCCATCTACCAGGTCAGCCCGCTGATGGGCTCCAACCTGATGATCATCGTCTTTGCCGTGGTCGTCATCGGTGGCATGGGCTCGATCATGGGGTCGATCATCACCGGCTTTGCGCTGGGCGCCATCGAGGGCCTGACCCGCGTCATCTACCCCGAAGGCGCCGGCGTGGTCATCTTCATCGTGATGATCATCGTGCTGGCCGTGCGCCCCAACGGCCTGTTTGGCAGAGCGCACTGATGCGCCCGCACCGCCCTGCCCCCTGGGTATCCACCCAAGCTCTTGTCTTTCCCAAGGATTGAACATGCATTTCTTCTCACAACGCACCAACACCATCTTGCTGGTGCTGGCGCTGGTGGCCCTGCTGCTGGCGCCGCTGGTGGCCTACCCGGTCTTTCTGATCAAGCTGATGTGCTACGCGCTGCTGGCCGCATCGGTCAACCTGCTGATGGGTTACGCCGGCCTGCTGTCCTTTGGCCATGCCATGTTTTTTGGCACGGCCGGCTATGCGGCCGCGCATGCCATCAAGGTCTGGGGTTGGGACGGCTCGGCCGCCATCCTGCTCGCCATGCTCTGCGCCATGGCCGTGGCCGTGGTCACCGGGCTGCTGGCCATCCGCCGCCATGGCATCTACTTCTCGATGATCACCTTGGCCTTCTCCCAGGTCATCTACTTCTTCGCGCTGCGCCTGCCCTTTACCGGCGGTGAGGATGGCATCCAGAACGTGCCCCGGCCGGAGGTGTTTGGCTTTATCTCGCTGGCCGACAACACCACCCTGTACTACTTTGCCGCCACCCTGGTCGCCGCCGCCTTCTGGCTCATCTACCGCATCGTCTACTCGCCCTTCGGCCAGGTGCTGCGCGCCATCCGCGACAGCGAGGCGCGTGCCCAGTCGCTGGGCTACCAGGTGCTGCGCTACAAGCTGGTGATCTTTGTGCTGTCGGCCGCGCTCGCCGGCCTGGCTGGTGCACTCAAGGTCATCACCTTCCAGCTGGCCACCCTCAACGATGTGAACTGGACCACCTCGGGCGAGGCGCTGCTCATCTGCATCGTCGGCGGCCTGCAGACCTTGCTGGGCCCCGTCATTGGCGCGGCCATCATCGTCAGCATGCAGAACTACCTGGTCGCCATGGCCGAGTGGGTGCTGATCATCCAGGGCCTCGTCTTTGTCGTCGTCGTGATGCTATTCCGCAAGGGCATCATCGGCCAGCTCTACGCCTGGCTGGAAACCCGCCAGGCACGCCAGGCCGCACCGCAGCTGGAAGCCCAAAGCCAGGCCGAGCGCCAAAGCCGCAGCCAAACGGGACAAGGAGCATGAGCATGAGCGAACCAATATCCGTACCCGCACAAGTCCCTGCCCAAGCCCAGGCCCCCAGCCATTTCCCCGAGACGCCCGGCTTGCTGCAAGGCCGCCTCGCCCTCATCACCGGCGCGGCCAGCGGCATCGGCCAGGCCATTGCCATCAGCTTTGCCAAGGCCGGCGCCCGCGTCATCGTGACGGATCTGGACACTGCACGCTGCGCCGACACCCTGGCCCAGGTAAAAGCCGCAGGCACAGACGGCTGGGCCTTTGCGCTGGATGTGACCGATCTGGAGGCCTGCCAGGCGCTGGCCGCCCGCATCGGCAGCGACATCGGCCCGGTGGACACCCTCGTCAACAACGCCGGCCTGCTGATCCGCGAAGGCATCGACCACCCCCAGGCATCGCGCCACCTGCGCCAGGTCATCGATGTCAATGTCTTTGGCCTCTACAACATGGTGCAGTCCTGGCTGCCCGCGCTGCGCGCCACTCGCGGCTGCATCCTCAATATCGCCTCCGGCGCGGCCTTTATCGCCCAGGGCAATGCCATGGGCTACTCCGCCTCCAAAGGCGCCGTAAAAATGGCCACCCAAACCTTGGCTCTGGACCTGGGCCGCGACGGCATCCGCGTCAACGCCCTGGCCCCCGGCGTCATCCACACCCCCATGACGGAAGCCACCCGCAACCACCCGCAGCGCCTGCAAGGCTTTATCCAGCGGACCCCTGCGGGGCGCATTGGTGTGCCGCAAGAGCTGGCAGGGCCGGCGGTGTTTTTGGTGTCGGGGTTGGCTAGTTATGTGAATGGGGTGACGTTGCCGGTGGATGGGGGGACGTTGGCGGTTTAGGGGGTTGTTGTTGGTGGGGTGACAAGGGGTTGGTTGGTGGCGGTCGGAAAGCGCATGAGCTTGGCAGTAAGTTGATACAACCTCTTGGCGGCACCTCGCAGTGGACGCAACAACATGGAGAACCGGAAGCGAAAAATTTATCCCGCAAAGAATGCGCGCAAAGCAGGGAAAACAGTATTCGCTGAAAGGTTGAGGCTATGAAGCCCAAGGCCCTCCCACGCCGTCGCAAGGATTCACGGAAAGCCAAGGATGCAGAGACCACAGGCTCTCAAAAGGAGGGAGTACGATTTAGCATCCTCTGGTGATAGCCTCGCCAACTTGCTTTTTGAGGCTGCCAAATAAATGTCCCGTAATAGCACTGCTACCACAGCTCGCTCTCACATGCTTGTATCCTGCCGCGGACGCTCCATTGTAGCGACGTCGGACTTCATGTCGGCGTAGGATCCATCGTGACGGACAGTCAAAGAATCACCTGCATCGAGGATGGCATCATCCGAAATAGACTAGCTAAGCAACCGCCGCAATAATGCTCCCCATTGCGGCGGCAGCTAGCCTTCAGACTAGGGTATTCTTAGGAGCGAGCTTAGACTTCTTTAACTGCCAAATAAACCCGCTTATACAACAAAAAATCCCGCAGATTTAGTAAAATCTCTCACGTTATATTTTCTTAGCACTATATAGTGAATCCAGAGCATTTGCTTTGCGCATCCCATTCGACTCAAACTTAGCCCAATCATCCAAATCATCCGGGCTTAATGGAGTCAAATGAAGCAAATCTGTCGGATAAATAACACTTAAATCTTTGGATTCTTGCAGATGCTCCAGCGATAGACTAGCAGACTCTGAAGCATATTGACGGCGATGTTCCAAAGGTGACCTTTTCCTAAGCATCCGAGTCATTGCGATTTCCGAGTAAATCCATGGCGACTCTGTTTCCCCTCGAGTTTCAAAATAGTCATTTGGCGTAAATGAGCTCGGCGTGTTAACAAAAATTATGCACTCGCATTGATCAATCATACCCATAAGTGCCGTTGAGAGCATCATATGAACGTGGCTTGTTGAACGATTCCTTTTTCTGTAAATGTATGTTTCTTTAGGCGGATCCATGCAATATTCATCGTCTATCAATCGCAGAAGTTCGTCGGAGTAACCCCATACAATTGAGTCGATAAATGACTCTATACCGAACGTCTCTTTGAGCCAGCCAGCAAGACCGACAACAATGTCCTCATCCTTGTGCGAATGAGAAAGGAAAACACTTGCCTTTAAAGCTGGAAACCAACTCTCAATTATTTTAGTAGCCTCAAGAATACCGTCTGCATTCTTGAGCTTGCCCAAATTAGATTTGACAATATTTTTATTTGCTGAATGAATTTCCTTTCCTGCCTTTAAATACTTCAACCAACTCTTTCCTCGAGGATCAAAATTAAAACCAACGTGCATATCGCATACTCCTTAGACGCTTTAACTTATCTAATTCTAACAACATTCATGCGAATCTGTTCTTTTTTATAACAAGTTCACCAACTGATAATTCTTGCTTCATACATAAAATTTCCCGATGCGGGTTAGACGCGCTTAAGTCGAATCCTAGGGATGCCCTGCAAAACCCTCGCAAAGCGGGATGGACTCCGATCAGAATGAGCCGCAAGGCGTCTTTTGCAGTCAATAGCCGTAGCTATTGACAAGGAGGACAACGCAGCGGCTCGCCCGAGCCCGCGTTCAGACCACGGTAGGGAGTTTTTCAAAGGATCCTCAGACACTTCTTATACGCGTATTTCAAGTGGCAAATGATCTGCATCAACCGGTTCTTGAGTGAGTTTCGAGTGGAAGGGGTGTGGCATCTATACAGAACCACCCGCCAACTACCCAGCGCCAATAGCGATGTCGCCTTTCTTCAACCTATACGGTGGGGTGACATGCAAAGGCGCGAATTCGCCTTCTGCGTCCAGAATCACGGCCTTTGACACATGCTGTAATTGGGTATTTGAGTTTTGCTGTCACCGTGTCGTCATGTCCAGACCCTCGGTTTCGCCAGTTCAGCAACCAAAAGTCGTTATGCTATTCGAACGCGAAGCAATGGTCGATGTGTACATGGTCCTTCTCATTACGAAGAACGCGATCTATTGAAATCCTCCGCCGATTTTATAGATTCGGAGTTCAATTCTCGGTAGTTCGGTGCTGGCCGCGCGAGTAACTCAGTTTCCCCTGTTGCCTCAGGTGGTATTGAGTTCATTGCATTTGGCGGCTAGTAGCCAAGCTCTGCGTGGCATTTAAGTGCGGTCGTCAGTCGCAGCCGATGACATGGCTTGACGCGAGTTGGCGGCCCACGGTATCAAGCTAAGCCGAGAGCAACGTGATGGAGTCCCAAAAGACGGCTCGACGACGTGCAAACATCACGCGCGCCTTCAGGCTGGAAGCAGGAAGGCGTCTAGGCGTCAACGCTAAAAATGCGGGCAGATGTCAGTCTCGCCACGGATGATCAGCAGCGCGAAGCGCAGTCGCAGACACGCCTTTTCAGCTATCATTGCTAGGAAAATTTACACAAATAAAGTTGAAGTGTGAAAATTAATTGCAAATTCACTGAAGTAGTCATCGTAGTTCTCAATTCGACATCTGATTCATCGAAGCACCGACTATAAATGGAGGTAAGTCATGGCAAATAAATGCTTTTTAAGCTTTCACTACAAACAGGACAGCTGGCGCGTATCGCAAGTTCGGGAGTTCGGGACTGTCGAAAAGCAACCCTTGCTCACTCCGAACAAATGGGAAGAAATCAAGAAAGAAGGCGATGATGCCATCAAAAAATGGATCTCTGACAATATGAAGGGCAAAGAATGCCTTGTCGTGCTTGTGGGAGAGAAGACTGCTGGTCGCCGCTGGGTCAAACACGAGATTAAGAAAGCTTGGAAGGATGGGCTAGGTGTACTCGCAATCCATGTCCACAATCTGAAAGACTCAGACGGTAATCAATCATCAAAAGGATCCAATCCGTTTATAGGCCTCACGGTTGACGGGGAAAATATCACTGGCAAAGTCTATGATCCGCCATACACCACCAGCACGAATGTGTATGACTACATCAAGACGAATATCGAAACTTGGGTGAGCGTCGCTATAAAAGCGCGCTGAGCACCATATTAGTGCATCCTTTTACGCGTCATTCACTGTGGAGGATTCAGTCAGCCCTACAACCAATTATTTCAGGACTAAGCGCAATAGAGGCGCCAGAATGTCACGCAGAACATTATTTTCCTTTCATTATGATCCTGATGCTTGGCGCGCGTGAGATATCCGCAATATCTGGGTTGTGAGAGATGCCACCAAGAAAGCGAAGGGCTCTTTCATGGCAGCGTATTCAAGGCATCGAAAAAAGAGAGTGAAAATTCGTTAAAGACTTTCCTCCGCAAGGGATTAGAAAATACTTCTTTCCCTTGCATCCTTGACGGGGCTAACACTTGACCACACCATCACGTATGCTACGAAATTGCTCGCAGTGTTATCAAAGGAAATGGCTTACCGACCGTTTTCATTAATAATATTAAAAATCAAAAAAAAGATGTCTATAAAAAGCGCCAACCCATTAGCACAGATGGGACTTTACATAACAGATCACGGGACATTCCTCGCCGATTGAAAGGATTGAAAATGGGCAACCTATGCAGATTATACGATTACGATTCCCGAGGTCGGCATGAGCCCCCTAAACCTAAAATGAGTAGAGTAGTCCAACTATCAGAGTGCTGTCGAAGCTACGACTTTACAAGCGAAGGTGGAAGCAGTGATATCGGAGAATGGATTGAAACTACTGCGAGAATGGCTGGCCGATGAGCGAGAGCTTAAGCACACAATCACCCTATCAGCTCATATTATTAGGTGCTACTAATGGGAATGACGTTAACCTTCGCGAAAGCGTTGATCTAGCGCTTCAAGGGCTAGGAATTCCGACCAATGCAATTAATTTTATCAGTGATGCGAACGCGCATATGCGCAGCTTAAGATCACCGATTATGGCAATATTCTTTGGCTCCTCGGAAAATAATGTCGATACCGCACTTTTGACAGAGTTGATTGATGACTCAATTATTATTGCGCCCGTCGTCTCAGAGCTATCTCAGGTAGCTGCGGAAATTCCTCCTCAGCTCAGGCATGTCAATGCTATTGTATTGGACGCCAATGGTCATGGTATAGCCCGCCTCGTCACGCTGATCCTTGAAACATTTCGACTATTGCGACGTGAAAGACGACTATTCATTAGTTACAAGAGAGCAGGATCTCAGCCGCTGGCCGATCGTCTGTACGACGCCCTCGATGCTCGCGGTTTTGACGTTTTTATTGACGTAAGATCGGTGCCCCCGGCAGCAGATTTCCAATCGCAGCTCTGGCATAGAATGTCCGATTCCGATGTCGTTGTGCTGATTGACACACCAGGTTTCAGAGAAGGTCGCTGGACGGCAGAGGAATTGGCGCAAGCCAATTTGACCAATGTGCAAATCTTGCACTTACTATGGCCAGGTCAAAAGGAAGATCCTGCATCATCCTTCAGCCACTTCATGGAACTAAGGCGTCGAGATTTTTGGGGATTAATTCCAATGCGAGGACGCTGGGCCACGAAAGGCTTGGTGGCCAGAATTTGCGACCAAGTCGAACTATTGCGCGCGCCCGCAATTGCCGCCCGTCACCGATATTTAGTAGATAATTTTTGTGATGCTGCCCGCGACCAGGGACTTAGTCCAAGTGTTCAGATTGAGGGCTGGATTTCCCTCAAGACCGAGGGAAAACGAACACTTGCGATTGTACCAGCAGTTGGAGTACCGACCTCAGATCGTATCAACGACGTGTTCGAGGCAGTTGCCAACCCTGCTGTTGAAGCGAGAGAAATATGGGTGATTTACGACAATAGAGGTGTACTAAGAACGTGGCTCTCTCATCTAGATTGGCTTGACTCATATTTACCGATCCGAGCCGTGCAAATGTCGAAGGCACCACAACTTCTAAAGGAGTTCACCGCATGATAGATATATTTCTGTCAGCCAGCGTGCCATTGCCCGATCGCAATCGGGTCTTTTTCGAAACCGCTGATGTCCTTGCCATACGAGAAGCGATTAAGGCGTTGGTTGAAGTAGTGCTGCCGATTGGACGAATTACTTGCGGCGGCCATCCAGCGATTACGCCTCTATTGGCTCTCTTTACTCGCGAAGCAAACCTTGACTGCAATAGGGTGGCAATATACCAAAGTGAACTTTTCAAGGCGCAATTGCCCTCTGTGCTAGCTGATTTCGTAAACGTGCATATGGTGCCAGCGGTTGACAAAAACAGAGAAGCCAGTTTGACAGCTATGAGGCAAGCAATGATCACAAGTCGCAAGTTCAGCGCAGCGGTGATCGTTGGCGGTATGGATGGCATATATGAGGAGCATAAATTGTTCGTCAAACATCATCCCAACGCCGCAATCCTCCCGATCTCAACCACTGGGGCCGCCGCCCAAATAATTTATCAGAACGGAAAATATGATTCAATTTTTGCGCGCGATCGAACCTATTCCAGTTTATTTCGCCGAAAGCTTTTGCCAAAGGAATAGACGATTAATATAGCAATAACTTCGCGTATAAATTTATAAAAAAGGGGCTCTCTATGCAGCCCCTTAATTCAAAATAGCACCAGCATTGCAAAATGGTCGCATGTACTGTCACATCGACCCAATTCAGCGCACACACTTTCACCAACATCACAGACTTTCTCAGCCCCTGACCTTGTTAGTGCAGACGTAAATCTGGTCGGCTAAATCAGTGCAACTTTTATCTACCCCTTCCTCAGCAGACTAGCTGTGACGCGTCAAGAGATAATTTTTTAAAGTGAGCATAGGAGAGATGTCTCTTACTTGCCCACTGCAATAGCTGCAGTTTCAACCCAAGCGCCCAAATTCGCGCGGCCATCGTCCTTGTTCCAATAGTAGTGCTTGTATCCGGGCACACGCAGTGAACAACAGTCGGTTGTGATTCCCTGCAAATTGGCGATTTTGCTAATGTCAATAGTCAGCACGCCGTTTCCACGCGCGATGCTTTGATCGATCTCGTACTTGACCCATTTGCTCTTGTGAGTGTTGGCACCGACCAGCACCACAGTGACCGATGTTCCACTAAGCTGGTTGTCGATCCATGTCTGAATTGCTCGGTCACCCTCGCGTTCGACTTTTTCGAAATCGGCCTTATCGATAAATCCCGATTTCAGGACACCGCCTATGACATTGCTGTTACGCACATTCATCGCACGATGCACATCATCATATTTGAAACTGAAAAATACTTTGCGAGCCATTTGAATTTCCTTGATGCACTTAAGCGATTATTTATTCAATTGTTTGATAATCTGAGAAATGGTTTTCACCATTTCGTGAGACGAAGTTCTTGGGTCAACGAGTTTTTGAACCATGGGAATCACCCACCTATAACCACCGTAATACATATCTTGCTCAGCGGAAATATTATTCCAAAGCTCCTCGGCCATGTAGCCGGTGGCCGCGACCGGAATAGGCAATAGGTGGTGCTCCAATGCAATCTCGAACTCACGCCGCACGCCGTTAGCGTTCACAACCTTATCGCCCTCACGCTTGTTCCCGAAGAAAAATAAGGCGACGCCGGCTAAGCTGATCATTCGCTGCCGGTATTGCTCCCACAAGTCCTTTAGGTTGTTGCCATGCTGGGGGAATGGCCGCACGATCAATTGAGCCTCTGAGTATTTCTGCGGGTCGCCATAGATGGCCTCCAGCGCACCATTGATGACGGCACTACCCACGCCCCAGCCAAAACCGTTGACTACCCGGCAATTAGCTCGTATGCAATTAGCCGCCACTTCATGGATGAAGTTCTGCGCGTCCTGCCTGGTCCACTCGCCATACTCTTCGGCACTGCCCGAAAAGAACACGGTACGCTTCCGATACGAAGCTTCGATCTTCTTAAGGATGTCGTTGATATCGGAATAGTTGTCGATTAGCAGCGTCTGGATGCCAAAGCGCTTCAGATCTTCGATGCGCAGCTCCTGCTTGCGGACCTTGTATCTGAAGAGCTCGTCATCGTCGCCTGCCTCCCGCTGTGCCTCGCGCATGAAGCAGTAGTGAGTGCGTTTAGTGGCACCACCATGTAGTCGGCTTAGCACGTAATCCAGGTTGGGATCGGTAAAACTGAAGCCAATGAAGAGGAAAGTCTTGGACACCAGATCGCCGCTCAACGCCGTGATGAAGGGCGCGTGAGTGACGTAGTACTTCTCGTACTGCTCCTTGTAGATGATGGCATTCTGGGCCATCTGGACGTCACCATGCATCTTGTAAACGATAGCGTCGCGTTTAGGTCTGCTGAGCGTGAGTTGATCCACATGAGATTTCACATCCGGTACTCGATACGCCCTGCGCAGGGCGTCCTCGACTAGGGTGTCGTAGTTGGTAGTCCAGAAGCTGTAGATGGGCAACCGAGCGACGATGTCGTGTATCTCAGACGGTTCGGCCTGCTCTGAAAACTCCCTGAGGATCTTCTTTGCCAGCCCATCGGCAGTCCGCTTATTGTTCACATGGAACTGCGCTAGCGAGATGAGGTCATGCTCCTTGGTAACGTCCAGTCCAAGTTCATTGGCGATGTCTAGCAGTAGTTCGGGCCAGTCCACATAGCCGTTCCCTTTGGACATTCCAGCGCCGGCGAAGATTGCCGCACTGCCATTATGTAGATCCTGGACGAAGTCCTTGATGAAGCCATTGATGACGTGTTGTGGCGACATGACTCAGAAGCTCGACATGTAATGAGGGGACTGAGATCCCTTGGGATACCAGTACAGCGCGTTGCTTAGTGTGGTTTGGTCGATCCGGCGATAGAGTTGAAGATATTCATTGCCGTAGTATTTCCCTGAGGCGTCGCGCGTCGCGATCACAGCAATTTGTTCGTTGCGCTTGATGCCGTCCGCAAAACCAAGTTCCCAAGGACACCAACGAGACGCCATCGAGTCATTAGTGGCTAGAAAGAGGAATACATCTGCCCCCTTGATCACTGTCCGAATACGATCTGCGGTCGCACCATCGGGAGTCTCGGGCATGTATGCGTCCTGCCAGTCAATATAGAGCTCCATCCCTTGCTCTTTAAGCCACTGTTGCAGGCCGAGTGCCAAGTCGCGATCTTTGTGGCTGTGACAAAGGAACCCGGTCTTCTGCCCATGGGCTCGATTCCGCTGATTCTTTAAGGAAAAATTGCGTGCAGCAGCACTTCGCAAATCGTTTTGAGAAATCGACATTATTATGTTCCTACTGCTTTAAAATGCTTCCCTCACTGCTGCAAAACGACAGCTTTGTGACATAGCTTACAATCCATCAGATGTTGGAAATTCGTAATCAAGGTATCTAAATATTTTATTCTAGCAGGTCTTTGCTGAAAACGTCGCTCAGATCACGACGCTAATTCCTAGGGATCCTCTGCAAAACCATTGAATTCAGAATCGCAGACTGGCTCACCGATGGTTTAACCACATCTGTGCGACTTTGCAGCCAAGTTTCAAGCCGAATCTGCCGCTTTTAGACTTTTTGGGGCGGGTCCAGGCGCATCACGCCTGCGCTCTCATCAATTGCCCTCGCACCAGTCACAGGTTGGCCAGAGCAAACATCGTTTGGAGTTTTTTATCGTTCTTGGCAACGCCCCGGTAGAGCACCTTGTTAAACCAAAATTGCTGCTTGACGATACGAAACGGGAACTCCACCTTGGCCCGCATACTGGCTATGTTTTGCTCGTATTTCTCTTTGAGTGTCTCCTACCCAAGTCCAGCTTCTTGCGCAGCCATTTGCGCATAGCAATGTGCGATGTCACGGGGCTGCTTTGCGCTTGGGCGCGATTGTCCATGCCTCGGTAGCCGCTGCGCCCAGCGCATGGCTCTCTTGCCCGAGCGAGAGCATGTGCGAATGCGATACATGTGCCTTGTTGCATGATGTTGAGACGATGGTGTGGATCAAGCGAGAGTTGCTATCGACACCGATATGGCACTTCATGCCAAAGTGCCACTGGTTTCCCTTCTTGCTCTGGTGCAGCTCTGGGTCACGCTCACCGCTTGCGTTATTGGTGGAGCTGGGCGCTGCAATTAAGGTAGCATCGACTACGATGCCATGGCGCAAAAGCAAGTTCTTGTGCCAGGGAACGACTAAATTCATCTCACCCAAGAACTCAAGCTTGCGCGTGCGTTTGGACTTCTTCTCAAATTCGGTAGCCAGACTCATTTTATGTGCGGATCATCCCATGCGGTGGGGCAGGCTGGGACTATTGCAGAGCTTCCCTAGCGTCCAAAAAGAGATGCAATGATCAGGGCAAACTGATGACTCCGACGTCCCAGCATCAACTACGTGGAATGAGGGTGTTGGTCTTGGGGATGAACTTCGATTACAGAGATATAAGGTGAGTTTGAGGTCGTATTGCTGCCGACGTTGAGACAGTGTATGGCGAAGTCGGTCAGCTAAGCCAATGCTGACTAACGCTGAGGACCAAGATCGGTCTTGTCAGCAGCTGTAGTTAAGCCCCCCGAACCGCGAGCAATTCAGATCAGCCTGCACCAGCCCAAGCAACTGACCTCTGTGGGCAGCTACTGCCCTTCAGGCGCTAAACCGTGAATGACTCAGATCAGCCTGAAGCTGCCTCTAGCAGCCACGACTTACAGGACTGCGTACGGCGCTGCGACGGTACTCAGAACACCACAAACTAGCTGCCGACACTAGTGTGCCAACAAGGAATGCGAATTTCTTGAGGCCTCAAATCGAGCATGCCAAAAATTCAAGCTCTATCGCGAGGAAATTAACTCTCTCCGGGCTCTGACACCCGAGGACCCAGGCTGCGCCCCGACTCGAGCACCCCAGCTCGGCTCCCCCAATCACCTGAGCGACACCCCCACCCCTCCCCCGTAGCAACCCGCTTGAGCCCTCCGCCGTTATTCGCTAATATTTACTTGCCGACCGGTAAATTACTAGTATTCAACCAGGAGACCCTGCATGGCCTACAACACGCTCATCGTCGATATCAAGGACAAGATTGCCGTTGTCACCCTCAACCGCCCGCCCGTCAATGCGCAGAACAAGGAGTTCCGCAACGAGATCATGGAGCTGTTTGACGAGCTGTCTGACCGCGACGATGTGGCCTGCATCGTGCTCACGGGCACGGGCAAGGTGTTCTCGGCCGGTGCCGACATTCGCGAGCGCCCCAACCTGGCGGGTGAGCCCGGTGCCTATGGCCGCCACAACCGCTTGGTGCGTGAGTCGAACAACGCGATCATGGAATGCTCCAAGCCCATCATTGCTGCGATCAACGGCCCAGCGCTGGGGGCTGGCTTTGGGCTGGTGATGGCCTCAGACATCTGGGTGGCCTCGGAAGACGCCTATTTCTCGATGCCTGAAATCAATGTGGGCCTGGCTGGTGGTGTCACCTTCTTGCAGCGCTATTTCAGCCAATCGCGTGCGCGCCGCATGTTCTTTACCGGCATGAAGGTGTCGGCGCAAGAGATGTACCGCCTGGGCCTGATCGAGGCCTGCCTGCCCGCCGACCAGCTGATGCCCTATGCGATGGAACTGGCGCGGGAGATTGCCTCCAAGAGCCCTATCGCCTTGCGCCTGGCCAAGGAAGCCGCCCGCATGACCTTGCTGATGCCCACGCGTGACGCCTACCGCTACGAACAGGGCAACACCGTGGCGCTCTCCAAGACGGAAGACACACGCGAGGCGCAGCAGGCATTTCTGGAAAAGCGCGAACCGGTCTACAAGGGCCGCTGAGACTAGCTGGGTACCGCTAAGAGCCGCTTGCACAGGCTTTGATACGTTGTTGCCTCGCCGGCTGCGCCCTGTCTTGTGCGGGGCGGCGAGCCTTCATCGCAAACCTTGAGTTTGCCGGGGCCTGTTAGCGGCTCCCAGTCCCACGTGCCGAGAATCATCGATGGCTGCCGCTGGCCCAGGGCTATAAAACCCGGTCAGTGCAGCCTTAAGGATCCTCTGCAAAACTCCCTGCCGTGGTCTGAACGCGGTCTCGGGCGATCCGCTGCGTTGTCTTCCTTGTGAATAGCTACGGCTATTCACTGCAAAAGACGCCTTGCGTCTCATCCCGATCCGCGTCCATCCCGCTTGGCGAGGGTTTTGCAGAGGATCCTCAACGGCCGCCAAACAGCGTCGGGCTGGGCCCGATGGATGGATGATTTTCGTTGAACTATGATGGTGCCACCGCCCAGAAGCCACAAGCTGCCGGGTGCGGATCGACCGTCTCCCGGGCGATATCAGGGCAAATAAATTTTGGTGACTATGCAAAAAAACACGACGAAACCCTCCGACGCCCCCGAAGAAGGCAGCAGCACGCGCATGCGTGTGGAAGACCGGAAAGAGCAACTGATAGAAATAGCGATGCGGCTGTTTGCCACCAAGGGCTTTGATGGCACCTCGCTGCGCGACATTGCCGAAGAGGCCCAGATCACCAAGGCCGCGCTGTACTACCACTTCCCCAACAAGGATGCGCTCTACGAAAGCATCCTGGTCGATGGCATGCGCACCCTCGTCAACTACGTGTCTGCCGCCATGGGCAAGGTGGCCACCCCCGAGGGCAAGGTACGCGAGTTCATGCTGTCCTCGGCCGACTATATGGAGCGCAACCGCGACTCCTGGATTGCTGGCTCCAACATGTTCTGGTTTGGCGACAATGCCAAGCCCCGCCCCGAGAACCTGGCCCTGCGTGACGAGTATGAAAAACTGCTGCGCGACGCGGTCAAACAGGCCATTGACAGCCAGGTGTTCCAGAAGGTGGACCCCACGATTGCCAGCCGCATGCTGCTGGCTGTGCTGAACCAGCTGCCCCGCTGGCACTCGCCCACCGGGCGGCTCAGCACCCGCCAGGTGGTGCAGCAGTACATTGACATGATTTTCCAGGGGCTGCTGGCCAGCAACCCTGCTCGCTAAAGCTACTCCCCATCAAGAGCCGCTAACACGGCCCAGCAAACCGAAGGTTTGCGGTTGAGACTAGGCGTCAAGCCGCAGGCAGTACAGTAGTACGACAAGACTTGGCGCGGCCGGCGAGGCAACGACGTATCAAGGGTTGTGTTAGCGGCTCTAAACAAGGCCCAGGCGCTGCAAACGCCTGGGCCTTTCTGCTTTGGTCAGCCGTCAGAAGCTGTGGATGATGCCCACCCGGTAGGCATTGCTGTTGCCGTTATTGGTAAAGCCGGCTGCGGTCACCGCGCCGGTCAAGGTGTAGCCGGCGCCATTCTTGTTCTTCACATAGCCATAGTCCGTGTACAAGGTGGTGCGTTTGGACATGGGGTACAGATAGGCCACGCCGTATTGGCGCGCATCGCGGTTCAGCGGGCCGGTGTCGTTCAGGTCGATGGCATTGAGCAGCAAGGTGCCTGGGCCGAGCTTGACCGAGGCGCCGATCGAGAAGCTGCGGTCGTCCTGGCCTTCGTAGTAGCCCACGGAGGGGAAGCCGGCGAGCTGGCCGCTGTTGTCCAGGCCAGTGTTCACGGTGGGCGTGATGGCCGCGCCGGGGTTCTTGAAGGTGGCGAACGAGCCAAACAGCTTGAAGGCCTTGAAGTCATAGGCCAGCGCCGAGTTGAAATAGCGCGTCGCCGATCCATCCGTGGGGTTGGTCATGCGCGTGGCCGATACGGCGGCGCTCCAGGCGTCGTTCTTGTAGAACAGCGCCAGGGTGTACTGGTGGGCACGGTGCTCGATGTCGATGTTCTGGCGCGTGTACTCGCTGATGGTGTAGGCCGCCTTGCCGATAAAGCCGCCAAACGACGGGCTTTGGTAGAGGATGTTGTTGTTCTGCCGGCCGGGCGATGGCTGGATGCCCTGCAGGTTGCCACCGCCGCCCAGGCCAAAGGGGTCACCCACGGCCTGCACTTCGGTCGGCAGCGATGCCAGAGTACGGCCCATGCGCAGCTCGCCAAAGTTGCCGGTCAGGCTGATCAGCGAGCCCCGGCCAAAGGCCTTGGCGCCAAAGCCCTGGTTTTGCTGCTGCGCGCCGTTGGAGGTGTTGATACCCATCTCCAGTTGGAAGTTGGCGCGCAGGCCGCCGCCCAGGTCCTCGCTGCCCTTGAAGCCCAGGCGCGAGCCCATCATGTGGCCGCTCTCCAGCTTGGTGGCGCGCTGGCCTTGCATGGATACGCTGGCCACGCTGCTGTCGATCAGGCCATAGACCTGTACCGAGCTGCTGCCGCCTGAGGCCAGCCCCCCGGCTGGCGAGGTGATCTGCTTGAGTTCCTGGGTCTGCGCGGTTTGCGCCGCTACTCCCCCTGCCGCTGTCGTAGCGATGAGTGCTGCGAGCAGCGGATGAAGTCTGGGCTTGTTGGCTTTCATGGTTTGTCTCCTGTAGTACTTTTGGAAAGACGTGGTCGGGCCTGGCCCCATGCACGACCACGGTGAAAACGCTTTGCTGTTTTTTTAGACCGAGCAGATCCCCACCGCGCTAGACGGCGCAGTGAGAAAGTGAGTCCCTGCAGTCAGATGCAGGGGCAGAAGGGGCGGACGCGATCCGCCAGATGGAGCGCGGTTAGCGGCGCGGCTACGGGCTAGCAGGCATGGCCACCTCGCGCATCAACGCGTACCAGGGGTCGTCAGGCGCCCTGGCGCCAATCGGCAGGCGCCGGCCAAAGCGCGTGGCTTCGTCCTGCGTGGGCGCAGCCCAGATGTCCTGCCAGTCGTAAACCACCACGCGCTTGGCCACGCGCCATTCGCGCGCGGCCGTGGCCGTGGCGCGGCAGGTGAAGAGATCGACATAGCGGCCGCACAAGAAGGTGGCGCGCGGCGCACCGGCGGCATCGGTGTCTGTCTGGTAGGCCAAGAAATATGCCTCCACCGCAGCGGCATCGCCGTTCAGATGGATGGACAGGTTGGCGATGTTGTGGATGTAGCGCCCCTTGCTCAACTGGGGCAGCGCTGCCTGGATAAAGCCTTCCGCACTGCCCTGGTAGGCGCCATGGCGGTCGGTGGCATCGGGCCAGTAGGCGGTGCGCAGGGCCGCTTCGTCGCCCCGGTCAATGCCCCGGCAGTACGAATAGAGGGCTTCGCGGATCGCCTCGCGGTCGCTCAGGGCCTGGAGCCGCGCCTCCAGCTGGGCCAGCCTGGCTTCGCTGCTCATGGCTGTGCCTCCTGCTGCGTCTGCGCGCGCAACTCGATCACCGCATCCAGGCATATGGCGCCCTGGGTGCGCACCATCAGCGGGTTGATGTCCACGCTCTGCACCCGGTCGGCATGCTGCATCGCAAACTCCGACAGCCGGCACAGCGCCTGCACCAGCGCAGCCTCGTCATACTGCGGGCCACCGCGCCAGCCGCGCAGCAGCTGGCTGGAGCGCACGGCATCGACCAGCGCCTGGGCACGGGCTGCCGTGAGCGGTGCCGATGCCAGCGCCACATCCTGGAACAGCTCTACCGCCGTGCCGCCGCTGCCATACATCACCATCTGGCCAAAGGTCGGGTCGCGGTGCAGGCCCAGGATCACCTCCACGCCGCCACGCAGCATTGGAGCGATCAACACGCCCTCCAGGCGGGCATCGGACCGCGCTGTACGGGCGCGGTCCATCAAGGTACCAAAGGCGCGTTCGACGGCAGCGGCATCCTGCAGGTTGAGCATGACGCCGCCGACCTCGGTCTTGTGCGCAATGTCAGGCGAGACGATCTTGGCCACCACCGGGAAACCCACCTGCGCTGCGGCAGCAGCGGCCTGGGCAGCGGTGCTGCACAAGTGCTCGGGCGGTACCGGCAGGCCAGCGGCTGCCAGCGCGCGCTTGGCGCCGCTTTCGGTATGCACATCGTCCAGCGCCAAGGCGGGCGCGGCAGGTTGTGCACCATCGGGCAGCTGGTACAGCGTCTGCCAGCGCTGGCGGATCTTGGCCAGGCCCGCAACAGCGCGCACGGCGCGGGTCGGGTCTTCAAACACGGCCACGCCCTGCTTCTCCAGCGCGCTGCGCACCTGGGGCAAGGCCAGCATCACCAGGATGGTGAGGCGCTCGCGGTGCTGCGCGGCCAGTTCCGCAATCTCTTGCTGGGTGCTGGCAAAGCGCTCAGGCGACAGGCCCACATGGGCCAGGTAGCCCAGCACTGCGCCATAGCGCGTGTGCTCCAACATCACCCCCAGGGTGCGCGCGGTGCCACTGGCCACCGAGGTGACCTGGGCCGTCATGTCCAGCGGGTTGGCGGCCACCGCAAAAGGCAGCAGCGCCAAGGTAGCCTCGCGGGCGGGGGCGGGCAACGGTGGCAGCTCCATGCCCTGGGCACCCGCCTCGTCGGCCATCAGCACACCGATACCGCCCGAGCCGGTGAAGACACCCAGCTTGTCATTGGCCGGCAGCACGCCGCTGACGGTGTAGAGGTAGGCGATGTCCAGCATCTCCTCGATGGACTCGGGCCGCAGGGAGCCGCATTCGCGGAACACCGTGTCGTAGACCTTGTCATTGCCGGCCAGCGAGCCGGTATGGGTGGAGGCAGCGGCGGCACCCAGCTCGGTGCGCCCCACCTTCATGATCAGCACCGGCTTGCCGGCGCTGGCTGCCTTGAGCAAGGCGCGGCGCAGGCGGTTGCCGTCGCGGCAGGATTCGACCGCCGCGCAGATGATGCGCGTATCGGGGTCGTCGGCCAGGTAGTCAATGCTCTCGGCCACATCGACATCGGCCTCGTTGCCGGTGGCGATGATCTTGCTGAAACCCAGGCCGCGCAAGGTGGCCAGGCCATAGGCGGCTGAGCCAAAGGCGCCGCTTTGCGTGGCCAGCGAGATGGAGCCCGGCTGGGGCTGGGCGCCGTTGAGAAAGGTGGAGAAGGTCGAGAAAAAGCGCGCCGGCACATTCAGCAGGCCCAGCGAGTTGGGGCCCAGCATGCGCACACCGGCAGCGCGGCACAGGCCCACAATGCGGTCCTGCAGCGCGCGGCCCGCCGCATCAATCTCGGCAAAGCCGGCCGTCATCACCTGGATAGCCTTGACGCCCTTGGCAATGGCATCGCGCACAGCCTCTTCCACCCCAGCCACCGGCACGCAGATGATGGCTTGGTCGACCGGGAACGGGATATCCGACACCTTTTGGTAGGACTGCAGGCCCTGGATCAGCGCGCCGCTGCGGTTGACCGGGTAGATGGGTGCGGCAAAGCCGGCTTCGAGCATGAAGCGCAGCGGGCGGCCGCCAATGCGCTCGGGATCGGACGAGGCGCCCACCAGCGCCACCGAGCGGGGGTGGAACAAGGCGTCGAGGGACGAAGATGCGTGGCTCATGGCGGCTCCTCTCAGGCGCGGACGGCGGTGGGTGTCGATTCTGCAGCGACTTCAGCCGCAATCTCGGCGGCCATGTCGGCTGCCAGGCTGTCGAGCTGCTCGTAGCGGTCGCCCCACTGCAGGCTGCAACCAATCGCATGCATGGCCAGGCGGGCGGCAGGCAGCTCGCGCGACATGCCAATGCCGCCATGCAGCTGGATCGCCGACTCGCCCACCTGGCGGGCAGCGATCGACAGGTAGTGCTTGAGCAGCGCCACCGCATGCGCATCGCCATCCCCCAGGTCAAAGGCCACGACGCGCTCGCGCACCATGCCGCGTACGCTCTCATAGGCCACATACATCTCTACCGTGCGGTGGCGCAGCGCCTGGAAGGTGGACAGCTGCACGCCAAACTGCTGGCGCGTGTTCAGGTACTCGATGGTCTGCTCCACCATCGCGCCAATGGCGCCGACGATCTGCGCGCAGCAGACCAGCGCGCCCACGGTACCGGCGCGCTCGGCCGCAGCCACTGCCGCCCGGCCGCGTTGCAGCACGGCGCTGGCGGGCAGGCGCGTGGCCTTCAGCGCCAGGTCGGCCGTCAGCCGGCCGTCATGGCCCGCCCAGCTTTGCAGGTTGCCGCCTAATTGATCGCGGCTGGCCAGCAGCAGCAAGGCTTCGCCAGCAGTGCTGCGGGCCAGAAAGAGCAGATGGCTGGCGGGCTCGCTCAGGTCGATGCCGCGCAGGCTGCCCTGCAGTTGCACACCTTCGGCATCGACCATCGCCGTCAGGCTGCAGCTGCCGTCATGCGCAAACACGGGGGCGATCGAGACTTCGCCGGCGGCCAGCAGGCCCAGCATCTGGGCCACATCGTCGCGGCCGGGGATGGCGCCCAGCACCGCTGGCACCACGGCGCAGCGCGCAACCAGCGGCGTGGTCAGGCCATAGCGGCCAGCGGCCTCTGCGATCGAGGCCACATCGGCAAAGGTCGAGCCCGCGCCGCCACTGGCCTCGGGCACCAGCACGGCTTGCCAGCCGAGCTCCAGAAACTGCTGCCAGCTGTCACTGGCCTGGTCGGAGGCCTGGGCCTCGGTCAGCGTGGCATTCACCGCCGCAGCATCAGCGGCCACCCGCATCGTCGTGTCATACAGGTCGCCCGGAAACATGGGAGAGGCTTGAAAAGGCATGGGTCAGGCTCCAAAGATATCGCGTGCAATCACGTTTTTTTGTACTTCGCTGGTACCACCGGCCAGGGTGCGCGAGCGGTAGAAGAGATAGGTGTGGATCAGCTCGCGCTTGAGCTCCACATCGGCGGTGCTGTCCTCGGGCAGGCTCGGAATCAGGCGCGCCGCGTAGTCGGGGCTCATGTCAAAGGCGATGCCGATGATCTGCTGGGCCAGGTCGGAGCAGAACAGCTTGAGCGCCGAAGACTTGGACGAGGCCAGGGTGCCCTGCATCTCTTCATCAATGGCGCTGATCAGCATCTCCTTGGCGCCAGCCACGGCTGCCTGCGCCAGGAACAAGCGCTCCAGCAGCATGTGCTGGCTGGCACCTTGTTGTGTACGGCCGCGCTCGCGCAGCGGCTGCTCGATCTGCTCCAGCAGGCGCACCAGGCGCGGCACGGTGGCGGGCGACAGGCGCTCGCGGTCGAGCAGGAACTTGGCGCAGGCCCAGCCACCGCCCTCTTCGCCAATCAGGTTGGCAACGGGCACGCGCACATCGCGCAAGAACACCTCGTTGACATGGTGCCAGTGGTCAATCGTCGGGATGGGGCGCACCTCGATGCCGGGCGCGTCCATCGGCACCAGCAGCAGGGAGATGCCGGCCTGCTTCTTGCCCTCTTTGGAGGTGCGCACCAAGGTGTACATCATGTCCGCCTCCTGCGCATGGGAGGTCCAGATCTTCTGGCCGTTGATGACATAGTCATCGCCATCGCGCACCGCTGCCGTGCGCAGCGAGGCCAGGTCGGAGCCGGCGCCGGGCTCGGAGTAGCCCTGGCACCACCACTCGCTGCCGTCCACAATGCGCGGCAGGTAGCGTTCCTTTTGCGCGGGCGTGCCAAAGTGCATGATCACCGGGCCGATGTGGCCGATGCCATGGTGGTAGAGCGGCGGGCAGTCTTCCTGCGCCATCACTTCTTCAAACAGGTAGCGCTGCTGCATGTCCCAGCCGGTGCCGCCCCATTCGATCGGCCAGTTGGGGGCGCTCCAGCCCTTGCGCTGCAGGATCTTGGCCCACTCGCTCATCTCGGCGCGGCCCAGCTTCTCGTTGGCGCGGACCTTGGCTTTCAGCGCGGGCGGGCAGTGCTGCTGCGCAAAGTCGCGCAGGGTTTGTCGAAAGTCGGCATAGGGATCGGTGGTTGCTGTCATGTTTCCGGGTTCAAGGTCAAATCAAACGACAAGGGGCGGGCAGGGGCTGGGCGCCCCCTGCCCTCATTCCTGGGTAATGTGTTTTTCTCGGATCACGGCGGCCCAGCGCGGGCGCTGGGCATCCAGGTAGGCCGTGAAGTCTTCGGGGCCGAGCAGGTGCAGCTCGCCGCCGGGGCGGGTGACGCCCTCGGCCACGCTGGGCACTTCCACCACCGCACGCAGATCGCGGTAGATGCGCTGCTGCAGTGCGGCGGGCACCTTGGCGGGCATGAAGAAGCCAAAGAAGCTGCTGCAGCTGTAGGGCTTGAGCTCGGGCGCGGACGACTGGGAAAACGGTGTCAGCGGCAATGCGCTGCGCACGGGTTTGTCGCTGGCAACGCCCAGCACCTTCATGCGCCCGGCCTGCACATAGCTCACCGAGCTGGGGGCATCCAGCAAGGCCGCTACCTCGCCAGCCATCAAGGCATTCAAGGCCGGGGCATTGCCCCGGTACGGCGCGTGGATGATGTGTGCGCCGACGGCCGAGGCCAGCATCTCGGCACAGATATGCGGGCTGGAGCCCACGCCCGACGAGGCGAAGGCCACCTTGCCATCGTTGGCGCGCATATAGCTGGCGAACTCAGCCAGGTTGTTGGCGGGCACTTGCTTGCCGACATAGAGCACGCTGGGCGACTCGGACACCATCATCAGCGGCTTGAGGTCCTGTGGGTCATAGGGCAGGCGCGGCATCATCAGCGGGTTGGTCAAATAGCCCAGGCTGCTCAGCAGCAGGGTATGACCATCGGCCGGGGCCCGGGCGACCAGGGCCGTGCCAATGGTGGTGCCGCCGCCGGGGCGGTTGTCGATCACCACCGGCTTGCCCCATTTCTCGGCCAGCACCGGCGCAATGGCGCGGGCCACCTGGTCGGTAAAGCCGCCGGCCGCATACGGCACGACGATGGTGACCTGCTTGTCAGGGAACTCCGCCGCCTGCACCACGGCCCCGGCCCAGGCACCGATGAGCACGCCCCAGCTGGCGGCCCGCTTGAATTTTTGAGAGATAGACACGGCAGGTCTCCATCACAAAATACGTTGTTGCTAGGGGCTGGCCCGTTGCGGCCTAGCCTGCGGCAGCGGCCTGGGGCAAGCAGCGCTGCGCCGCCTGGTCCTGCCAGGCCTGTTGGGGCAGCGAGGCCATCAGGGTGTGGGCCAGCCCGCCATCGACCACCAGCTCGGCGCCGTTGATGTAGGCAGCCGCATCGCTCAGCAAAAAGCTGACGGCACCGGCTATATCACCCGGCTCACCAATGCGGCGCAGCGGCACGCGCTGCTCACGGTGGGCCTTGGCGGCCGGATCGGCATAGGCCAGCGCGGTACCGGGCGTGGCGATCAAACCGGGCGAGAGCGCATTGATGCGCACACCCAGCGGCCCCCACTCGGTCGCCAGCTGGCGCACCAGCATCAGCGCAGCCGCCTTGCTGGCGCTGTAGGCGCCCAGCGGTGGTGTGGCATGGCTGGCCGACACCGAGGTGATGACCACGATGCTGCCGCCACTGGCACGCAGCGGCGCCAGGGCCGCCTGGGCCAGCAACAGCGGCGCCCGTGCGTTGAGCGCAAAGGTTCGGTCCCAGTCGGCGACTGGGTAATCGCTCAAGGCACCGGGAAAGGCCGCGCCAGCATTGCTGACCAGGCCATCGAGCCCGCCCCAGTGCTGCACGGCAGCGGCCACCGCCTGGGCGGCAAAGTCCAGCCCCGACAGATCACCCGCCAGCACCTGGACCTGGGCGCCCAGCGCTTGCAGCTCGGCGGCCAGCGCATCCAGCTCGGCGGCATGCTGGTCCAGCAGGGTCAGCTGCGCCCTAGCGCCCTGGTCATGGGCGTCTTGGGCCAGGCGCAGCGCAATGGCGCGGCCAATGCCGCGTGCGGCACCGGTGACGAGTGTGCGGCCCATCACTGCCCCTTGAGCAGGTCGCAGGCGCTTTCGGAGGCGGGGCGCCAGGCCTCTTCAGGCGCGATGGTGCCGATGATCTTGTAGTAGTCGAACTTGGCCTTGGACTCTGCCGGCGTCTTGACCTGCACTGCATAGAGCGGACGCAACACCTGGCCATCGGCCCGCACCTTGATCTGCTTGGAGAAGAAATCGTTGACTGGCAGCTCGCGGATCTTGGCCGCCACGGCCTTGCCCTCGTCGGTGCCAGCGGCCTGCACCGCCTGCAGGTAGTGCATGGTGGCGCTGTAGGCACCGGCCATCAAATAAGTGGGCGCGCCATTGTTGTAGCGTGCCATGAAGCGCTTGGACCAGGCCCGGGTCTCGTCGTTCTGGTCCCAGTAAAAGGGCAGCGCCAGCTGCAGGCCCTGGGCCACATCCAGGCCCATGGCGGTGACGCTGTTGATCGTCATGCCAAACACGGCGACCTTCTGGCCGCCCCGCGCAATGCGGTACTCGGCCGCTTGCTTGAGGGCGTTGGACAGGTCCAACCCGGCGTTGATGATGACAATCGCCTCGGCACCGCTGGCCTGTGCCTGCAGCAGGTAAGACGAGAAATCGGCCGTGCCCAGCGGATGGCGCGTGACCCCGGTCACCTTGCCGCCGCCCTCTTTGATAAAGCGGGTGGCCTCGTCCAGGTAGGCCTGGCCAAAGGCATAGTCCACCGCGATGAAGTAGAAGCTCTTGACGCCCTGCTTCATCAGCGCCTTCACCCCTGCCTTGGGCATGGCGTAGGAGTCGGCGACAAAGTTGAAATTCATCGGCGAGCAAGCCTTGTTGGTCAGGTCGGCCGTCGTGGTGCCTGCGATCAGGTAGGGCTTGCTGCGCTCCTTCATCAGCTGGGCCACCGTCAGCGCGATCGACGAGGCCGAGTTGCCGACGATCGTGTCGAACTTCTCCACATCCAGCCAGCGGCGGGTGATGCTCAGGCCGATATCGGGCTTGTTCTGGTCATCCGCTACCACCACCTCGATGGGCTTGCCCAGCACCTTGCCACCAAAGTCCTCGACCGCCATCTTGACGGCCAGCGCATGGCCGGGACCGCCGTTGCCCGAATAAGGCCCCGTCTGGTCCCCCATCACACCAATGCGGACCACGTCATCACTGACCTGGGCCCAGGAAGCGGACGGTGCGGCCATGGCCGCGAGTAACGACAAAAGCAATGCATGCGGGCGAAAAGATTTCACGTTGTCTCCTTGATCAGCTCTTTTTTTGCGATGAACCGTGTCTTTGGCCGGCCGTCCAGATCTTGGTGTTGGACTACATACCTGCCGACAGGTAAATAGTACAAACAAAAGCCTGAATGGCTTTCAGTGCTAACCCTTGGTCGCTGGGCGCTGTGTGTTTTTGCCCCTGGTGGACGGGGCTTGGGAGGCCGATGCACGGGCGGTGCTGGCCGGCATCAAAGGCCTAAGAAACTGCCAAAGGCGCCCTGCTCCAGGCGACAGTTGTGCATGCCCCAGCAGGCATGGCCCAAAAAGAAAACGCCTCGGCTTTAGACAAGCAGAGGCGCAAAGGCGCATAGAAGGCGCCGCTGGGGAAGGCCGTGGCAAGCGTCGCCTGGCGCGACCACTTGCCGATTCTCAAAATAATGGCCGCAAGCGCCCTGTTCCCAAGCGCTTGTGGCCGGACACGATCAAGACGCCAGGGCCCGCATCTCCGCGATCAGATCGGACTTGCCTTCAAAGCCGATGCCCGGCAACGCTGGCAGGGTGACATAGCCGTTGTCCACCTTCACGCCATCGGGGAAGCCGCCATAGGGCTGGAACAGGTCCGGGTAGCTCTCGTTGCCACCCAGGCCCAGGCCTGCGGCAATGGCCAGCGACATCTGGTGCCCGCCGTGGGGAATGCAGCGGCTGGGCGACCAGCCGTATTCCTTGAGCATGTCCAGGGTGCGCAGGTATTCCACCAGGCCATAGCTCAGCGCGCAGTCAAACTGCAGCCAGTCGCGGTCCTTGTGCATGCCGCCGTGGCGGATCAGGTTGCGGGCATCCTGCATGGAGAACAGGTTCTCCCCGGTGGCCATGGGGCCCTTGTAGACCTCGCCCAGCTTGGCCTGCAGTTCAAAGTCCAGCGGGTCACCGGCCTCTTCGTACCAGAACAGCGGGTACTGCGACAGCGCCTTGCCGTAGTCGATGGCGGTCTGCAGGTCAAAGCGACCATTGGCATCCACCGCCAGTTGCTGGCCCGGGCCCAGGATCTTCAGCACCGATTCAATGCGCTCGCAGTCCTCGGCAAGAGTAGCGCCGCCGATCTTCATCTTGACCACCGAGTAGCCGCGCGCCAGGTAGCTTTCCATCTCCTTCTTCAAACCATCCAGGCCCTTGCCGGGGTAGTAGTAGCCGCCGGCGGCATAGACAAACACGCGCGGGTTGGGCGTGCCGTTGCCATAGCGCTCGGCCAGCAGCTGGAACAAGGGCTTGCCGGTGATCTTGGCCGTGGCATCCCACACAGCCATGTCGATGGTGCCGACAGCCACCGAGCGCTCGCCATGGCCGCCGGGCTTTTCATTGATCATCATGCGCGCCCAGACCTTGTGCGGGTCCAGGTTCTCACCGGTCTCGTCCAACAGGCTGCCGGGCTCGGCCTCCAGCACGCGGGGGATAAAGCGGTCGCGCATCAGCGCGCCCTGGCCGTAGCGGCCGTTGGAGTTGAAGCCGTAGCCGATGACAGGCTTGCCATCGCGGATCACATCGGTGACCACGGCGACCAGGCTCAAGGTCATCTTGGAGAAGTCGATGTAGGCGTTGCGGATGTCCGACTTGATGGGACGGGTGGATTCGAGGATGTTGACGATCTTCATGGTGGTCATCGGTTGTGAAAATGGGGGGATGAAATATCAGCGGGCCAGAGACGAGCCACCACAGATGGCGATGTCCTGCCCGGTAATGGCTGCCGCCGCCGGAGACAAAAGAAAGCCCACCAGGGCGGCGATCTCGGCCGGCTCGATCAGGCGGCCGATGGGTGGCAGGCGCGGCGCACTGCCGGCGCGGGCCGGGTCGTTCAACATGCCCGTTGCGGTGGCTGCGGGCGAGACCACATTCACGGTCACGCCCTGCGCAGCCACCTCGGCCGCCCAGCTGCGCGCCAGCGCGATCAAGGCCGCCTTGGTGGCCGCATACTGGCCGCGCCCGGCCATGCCCTGCGCCACCCGGCTACCAATAAACACGACCCGGCCCTGGCCGCGCTGCGCCATGGCTGGCACGATGGCATCGGCCAGGCGCGTGGCGGCATCCACATGCAGGCGCCACATCAGCGCGCCGCCGTCATGGTCAAGCTGGCCCAGCGCGCCCACTCGCAACACGCCCGCAGCATGCACCAGTGCATCGACGGCGGGCAGGTCTGCAGCGCTGCGTGCAATGGCGGCGCCGTCCGTCAGATCGACCGGCACATGCGCATAGCTGCCATGCACGATGGCGGCCGGCGCCAGGTCCAGCCCCGTGACGCGCCAGCCCGCCGCCAGCAGCCCCTGGGCAATGGCGCGGCCAATGCCACTGCTGGCACCGGTCACGACGACATGGCTGGCGTCATTCGGCACGGATGTTCCCCTCGCTCACGATCTTTTGTGCCCGCTCGATCTCGCTGCGCTGGAACTTGGCAAAGTCCTCCACGCTGCCGGGGGTGGACAGCAGGCCTTGCTCCTTGAGCTTGGGGCCCATCTCGGCCAGGGCCTTGTTGACCTCGGCGTTCAGGCGCTGCACCAGTGCGGGCGGCGTCTTGGCCGGCGCCCACAGGCCATACCAGCTGTAGAACTCATAGCCGGGAATGGTTTCGGCGACGGTGGGCACATCCGGGAGGCTGGGCACGCGCTGGGCCGAGGTGACGGCCACCACGCGCAGCATGCCGCCCTTGTGGTACTGGAGCGAGCCAAGGATGGGGTCGATAAAGCCGTCGATCTGCCCGCCGATCAAATCCTGGAACGCGGGCGCCGTGCCTTTGTAGGGAACGATCAGGTAATCCAGCCCGCCCGCGCGTTTGAGCAGCTCGGTCGACAAATGCCCGGCCGAGCCCAGCGAGCCCACGGCAAAGGTCATCTTGCCGGGGTTGGCCTTGCCGTAGGCGATGAGCGACTTGATATCGGTCACCGGCAGGTTCTTGTTGATGGCCACCGACAGCGGGGCCTTCGCCACCAGCGCGATCGGCGCAAAGTCCTGCGTCACGTTGTAGGGCACGGACTTGAGGGTCAGCGGCGCTGTGACATGCGTGGAGGCGCTGAACAGCAAGGTGTAGCCGTCAGCCGGGGCGCGGGCCACCGTCTCACCGCCGATCACGCCGCTGGCGCCGGGCTTGTTCTCGATCACAAAGGGCTGGCCCAGCTGGTCGGCCAGCTTCTGCCCCAGCATGCGGCCCACCGTATCGAGCGTGCCGCCCGGCGGGAAGGGAATGACCACGCGCACCGGCTTGGCCGGGTAGGTTTGCGCAAAGCCGCTGGCAGCCAGGGCCAGGGCGGCAGCGCCAATGGCGGTGCGTAGCGCAGTACGGATGAATGGTTGGCGTTGCATGGTGTCTTGTCTCCTGTCGATTTTTTTCTAGAACGTGTTGACGATCTCTACGCAGCCGCGTTGGCGTGCAATCGGGATGAGTTCGAAGCGGTGGTTCGCAGCTTGCACCGAGGTGCAAGCAAGAGCCAACGCGAAGAAATCGCCCGATTTCACGTCAACCCGTAGGGACAGTGACTTTGCGGACACCCCGTCTTGAGGTGCACGCATCACATCATTCCGCAAGGGCACTGTCGAGGCGCGAGGAGATCGTCAACACGTTCTTCGGGACCCCTGGGGGCAAAGGATCTGGCGTCCCCCGCCTCACTTCAACGGCGGCTTAGCGCTTGAGCAGCCCCGCTTGCTTGACTGCGGCGCGCAGTGCCTCCACTTCCTTGGCATTCGGCGCTTCGGTCGGTGGACGCACGGTGGCGTCGTCAATCACGCCGGCCAGGTACATGCCGCCCTTCATGCGGGCATGGGCCTCGCCGGTAGGTTCGCCACCGCCATACACGGCATCCTTGAGCGGGGTGATGATGGCCTGCACCTCCATCGCTTTCTTTAGGTCACCGGCCTTGACCGCATTCCACAGGTCGATGATCAGCTGCGGAATAAAGGTCGCAAAACCCACCAGCGCGCCGTCCACGCCCTGCACCATCGAGGCGAGCAGGTACTCGTCATGGCAGGTCAGGATGGCCTTGGAGGCATCGGCCTCGCGGATCGCCTGGATGTCGCGGGCATATTTGTTCATGTCGCGCTGGCCCACCTTGAAGGCCTGCAGGTACGGCAGCTTGGCCAGGTCGGCCAGCAGCTGCGACGAGTAGGAGGCACGCGTCCAGGCTGGGTACACATGGCAGACCAGGTCGGCATTCGGGGCAGCTTTGTGGATGGCTTCGAAATACTGCAGCGCGTGGCCGGAGGTGAAGCCAAAGCGCAGCCAGTGGTGCGGGGGCATCACATCCAGCGCCACGGCGCCAGCTTCCACCGCAGCGCGGGCATGTTCTGCCGCATCGGCCAGGCCTTCGCAGACGATGGACGAGATCACCGGCATGCGGCCCTTGAGCTCGTCAGCCACAATGCGCGTCACCTCAGCGCGCTCGGCCGGGGTCAGCGAGAACACCTCGCCGGTGTGGCCATTGGTCATGATTGCCACCACGCCGTCGTGGCCGGCTAGCCAGGATGCAAGCTTGCGCAGTGCGGGCTCATCAATGCGGTGGTCGGGGGTGAAAGGGCAAGAGATGGCAGGAATAATTCCACGATAATTCGCGATGGCAGGCATGTTTTTGTCTCCGTTAGGGGTGCTGGTGGTCAACGGTGTTCATCATTTCCTAGCGGGTCCCTGCTGTCCAATACCCGAAACGCATACATGTATCTATGAGCCAGGCAGGCTCCAAGGAAACCCATGGGACCCGGCAACCGCCCGCTCGATCTGGAGTGGCTCGAAGACTTCATGGCACTGGCCGATACTGGCAACTTCTCGCGCGCAGCCGAGGCCCGCGCCATCGCCCAGCCGGCCTTCAGCCGCCATATCCGTTCGCTGGAAGACTGGGTCGGCGTGGAGCTGTTTGACCGCAGCGCCCACCCTGCCGCGCTCACCCCCGCCGGCCAGCGCTTTCTGCCGCTGCTGCAAAACGTGCTGGCCAACCTGGAGGCCGCCCGCATCAAGGCCCGCGCCGCGCACGACACAGCGGCCGCCAGCCTGCGCTTTGCCGCCACCCATGTGCTGTCGCTCACCTTCTTTCCGCGCTGGCTGGTCGGCATGGAAGCGCAGCTGCGCATGGGCCCGATCCAGACGATGAGCGACAGCTCACTTGCCTGCGAAGACCTGATGCTGCAGCGGCGCGTGCAGTTTGTGCTGTGCCACGGCCACGCCGCCGTGCCCGGGCGCCTGGACGAAGGCCAGTACCCCGTCCTGCGCCTGTCCGATGACCTGCTGCGCCCGGTCAGCGCCGCTGCCCCCGATGCCCCCGGCCAGCCGCTGCACCGCATCGGCCAGCACAGCCCCGTCCCCGTCCTCGCCTACAGCGAAGCCTCCGGCCTGGGCCGCATCATGCGATCGCGCATGCGCGGCATGTTTGCCGATGGCACCGACGCCGTGCACGCCGCCCAGCCCGGCATGGAGCATGGCGTCGCCGTCGTGTTTACCGCCCACCACGCTGCCTTACTCAAAACTATGGCCCTGGAAGGCCGAGGCGTCGCCTGGCTGCCCCACAGCCTCATCACCGAAGAGCTGCGCAGCGGCAGCCTGGTGCCCGCTGGCGACGACAGCTGGAACGTACCGGTGGAGATCCGCCTGTACCGCCAACGGTCGGAAATGGCGCCGGCGGCGGAGGCTTTGTGGGCGCTGGTGCAGGGGCAGCAGGTGGGAAGTGCCGGCAATGTGCCAGATCAGTGAGCTAGGCTACGCGCGCGGACCATCGCAACCGCCTGGCCAAACTTTGAGCAATTCATAGCGAGCGCATATGTTTCCTGAGATTGTCGACAACCCCATCCAAACACCCCGCCTGAGCTTGCGCCTTGCCGGCCCCGGCGATGGCGAGGCCGTTTACGCTGCCGTCGTAGAAAGCCTGGACAGCCTGCGCGCCTGGCCCACTTCGCTCCCCTGGGCACTGTATGAGCCATCGGCATCCGCCTCCGAAGACTTTTGCCTGGCCAGCATGCGCGATCGCGAAAACGGCACTGGCCTGGCCTTTCTGGTCTGGGACCACGAGCAACGACTAATCGGCAGCGTGGGCCTGCACACGATCCGCTGGGATATTCCCAGCATGGAGATTGGTTTTTGGATGCGCAGTGGCGTGCACAAAAACGGATTTGCGAAAGAAACGGTCACGGCCGTCCTGCACTTGGCATTCACACAATTGAAAGCGCGACGGGTGTTTGCGCGCACCGACGAAGACAACGCTGGCAGCCGCGCGACCTGCGCCAGCGCGGGGATGCTGTTGGAGGGGGTGATGAAAAATGAGCGCATCACTCCGTCGGGGCAGTTGAAGAACGGCTGTGTCTATGCCTCAACACAGTAACCTGCGATGGCCGTGATGGGAGAGGCGTAGTTCCAGAGCGGACTTGCGGCTGCGGGCTCTCAACCTCGCCTTGATGCCATGCGCTCCAAAGCCATCTCTGCAGCAGCCCGGTGGTTCTCCGCGCCTGTCGTTAATCGGGCTTGCCCTTCATCCCCAACAACTCGCTCGCACCGATGATGGCCTGGGCGATGTCTTCGACGGATACGCGCTTTTTCATGGCCTGCTCACGCAGCATTTCGTAGGCGCGGTCTTCACTGACCTGGTGGGTGGCGATGAGGATGGCTTTGGCGTCGGTCACACGGCGTTGGCCCAGCAGCTTGTTTTGCAGTTTGTGGACATGTTGCTGCATCTGCCGGCATTCTTTGTGGATCTGGCGAGCGACAACCAAGGTCGAGAGCAGGCCAAAAGAGCGTATGGGGGAAGGCAGGACGGCCTGGACCTTGAGCTCCAGCACAGCAGACACAATGGTGGGGTTTTCATAGTTCACCACCGCGACCAGCGCAGGCGCCTGTTCGCCGCTCGCCCATGGCAGGAGCAGGTGTAAAAAATCTGGGCGTACCGCCAACAGGACGATATCCGCGTCGTCCGGCAATTGCTGCACCGGTGGCCAGACGCTGCGCACCTGGCAGCCGATACGCTGGAGCTGCTGGGCCAGCAGCAAGCCATCGGCATCCTCGGGGTGCATCAGGATGATTTTGAGTTGGCGCAGCTCTTTGAGGTGCTGCGAGGTGGCGCGGGGCTGCTGCTGGTTCACGCTCAGACCTCGATCTTCGCCGTCCAGTCGCCCAAGGAATGGGTGACCAGATAAGGATCAGGCGACACGGCGCGTTTGGCCTCGCGCAGTATGGTGAACGCTCCTTGCGCATTGGCCCGCCCAATGCGGGGGTAGACCCAGGTGTGGTGGTTGCCTGGATCGATGCGCACACGCCCCTGCGGGGCATCAAACTCGCTGCCCAGCAGATAAGGCAGCAACTCGCTGATGGTGTCGCTGCCCGAACGGCGAAAGGCATTGGCAAACATATGCATCTGAAAATAAGAGGCTTCCCAGCACAGATTGGGGCGGCAGTCGTCGCCGAACAGCCGTTTGAGGTGGGCCAGGCAGCGCTGGTTGGCGGCTGATTGGATCGACTGGAAATAAGGCGCTGAGGTGATGTGGCCTGCGGCGATGTCAAAGCCCATTTGCCCGATCTCGGCCTCCGACGTGGTGAGGCTGCAAATCGGCATTTCTTTCGTGTCGAAGCCCGCATCCGCATAGGCGCGGTAGAGCTTGGCGGTCGAGTCTCCGACCACCGTGGAGAAGATGAAGTCAGGGCGCTTCTGGCGTACATCCTCCATGACGATCTGGTAGTCCTGCTCGGTGGCCGCCAGGGGCAGGTAGCGCTCGCCGAGGATTTCGCCCTCGGGGTGCTGCAGCACCAACTCGCGCAGTATGCGGTTGGATTCATAGGGGTAGATGTAGTCCGAGCCGATGAGATAGACACGCGCACCAAAGCTGCTGGTCATGAAATCGGCCAACTGCACGCTGTTCTGGTTGGGGGCAGCGCCGGTGTAGATGATGTTCGCCGAGAACTCGAAGCCTTCGTAGAGCGTGGGATAGAACAAAAGCTTGTTCCATTTCTCGACCACGGGCAGCACGGCCTTGCGGCTGCTGGACATATAGCAGCCAAAGATGGTGTTGACGCGGTCGTGCATGATCAACTGCCCGGCCAAACGCGCGTACTCGGCAGGATTGGAAGCAGGGTCATAGCGCACGGCCACCAGCTCACGCCCGAGCACACCACCGGCGTTGTTGATTTCGTCGATGGCCAGCAAGCTGCCTTGCAGCTGCGATTGGCCAATGATGGACGTGGTGCCAGTTTCCGAAAAGAGAATGCCGACGCGCAAAGGATCGTTGTTTGCCAAAACCTGTCTCCTGGTCTGTCCCCCTGCCATGCTTTGGGCCATGGAGCGGGCACGGTGAAATGGCTGCAAGCCTGGCAGCCAGCTTAGCGCAACTGAGGTCGCTGGCATGCCGCATCGGCGCAAGACTGAATCACGCCCTGCGCATCTAACGCCCAGCGGCCAGCCGCGCACCCATCCTGGTCAAGCGCGGCACCAGTTGCACGGATTCATCCGCGATGTCGTAACCCCGCCAGCCAAAGATGTGGCGCACATAGGCATCGGCCTGCGCATCGACGGCCAGACAGCAAACGCGCACACCTGCACGCTTGGCCTCCTGAACGGCATGCCGCGCATCTTCGATCAGGTATCGCTTGTCGTGCACATCGATATCGTGCGGAGCGCCGTCGGTGACCACTAGCAAGCTGCGCTGCCCATCGGGTTCGTTGCGCAGCAGGCTGCAGGCATGGCGCAGGGCCGCGCCCATCCGCGTGGAATAGCGCCCGCGCACCGCCTGGATCATGGCTGCCGTGGCGCTGCTATGCACCTGGCCAAAATCCAGCAGGCGGTAGTAGTTGACTTCGGCACGGGTGTTGGACGAGAACGCATGGATGGCCAGGCGTTGCGCGCTGCGCAAGCACGCCTCGGCCAGCAACAACGCGGCCTGCTTCTCCAAAGCCAGCAGGCTCTGGCCCTGCGGGCCGATGTCGTTGACCGATTCGGAGATATCCAGCAGCACCAACATGCTGCCTGGGCGTGGGCCTTTGCCGCTGCGCATGAAAAGACGTGGGTCGGGACGTAGCCGCATACGCATGTCCACCTGCACCTCGATGGCCGCATTGAGGTCCAGCGCATCGCCCTCCCACTGGCGGCGAAGCCGATGGCGCCGGTCGAGCACGCGGGGATGGGGCAAAGCCAGACTGTCGACTCGGGTGGTGCTGCAGAGGCGCAAACTGCTGATCTCGCTCAGCCCCTGCCAGGCGGGGAGTTTTTCGATCACCTGGCACCAATCGGGCTTCATGTGCTCGCTCTTGCAGTCCCATTCCGGGTAATGAAAGCGGGCGAGCTCAAATTCCTCGGCCGCCAGAGGCGTTTGCGCCGGCTCGGGAGGCTCTTGCGCATTTCTTGTGTCCGCCGCTTGCCGTTGCGCGGCAGTCTGGGGCAGATGCCAGGCCTCGTCCTGGTTGTCTTCCGACTCAGGGTGTTCCCAGAGGTAGCTGTTGTCATCCCGGTAGAGCGTGGGCCCGGCGTAGTGCTGTGGATCCATCCGCACCCGCATCTGGCCAAGGTCATTGGCGAGGATGGAGGAAATGGCACGGAATGCCGCATAGTCTTCAAGCCCATGCCTTTGCACCGTGTCTTCAAAAAGCTGCTGCGCCTTGTTGACCCAGTGGTTAGCGCTGTGGCTGCCCGCCAGCAGCAAGATCCGGTCAAGCCGCGCCATGAACGCGACGAAACCCAGGTTCTCAGCCTCGGGTTCAGGCGCGATCTGCGCCTGGAACCAAGGGCGTATGCCGGGGTAGTCGCGCAGCAAAAGGCGCTCGACGCGGGCGTCCTCTATGGCCGAGACCAGCACTATGCCCACGGGCTTCAAGGCCTGGCTAGGCTGGCGCGCTGGCGAATGCAGCAGATGCGCTGCAGCATGCGCAACCATGGCGGTGTGCCGGCGGGCACGCTCGGCCTCGGGCAGATCGTGCAGCGGCGGCAGCATCAAGCGCATGGCGCTTGAAGAAGTTCCCTCGTCTGCAGCCAGCACAATGGCACGCTGCGCGGAGGCGGGTTGAGCCGCTGCGCCGCCCAGCAGTCCGCCCGCCTCCTGACGCTGGCTGGCAGCCAGCAAGGGATGGACTTGCACCCGCGTCAACGCCAGACAGGATGCCAGCCTGGCCAGGCGCTCAAAAGCCGGTGTGTCGTCGTCGATCCAGGTGGTGGTGGAGTGCTCGCTGCGCAGAGGCGCGGATGATGGTGCCATGGTTATGTGCTTCCTAGCTACCAAATTTGGCTTGCACGAGTTTCTTCAGCGCCTCGGTGGTGTCGGGGTCATCCGTCAAGGCCTGGGTGATCGTCATGTCGCAGCTGTCGGCGGGCGATACGCCATCGCGTATCAGCAAGCCCGCGTAGATGAGCATGCGGGTGGAGGCACCTTCATCCAGCCCATGGTGTTTGAGCGCGCGTGTGCTGTGGGCCAGCGCTACCAGACGCTCGGCCAGCGCAGGCTCGACCCCCGCTTCGTGCGCGACGATGTCGGACTCGGTGGCGGCGTCGGGGTAGTCAAACTCCAAAGCCGCAAATCGCTGCCGCGTCGAGGGCTTCATGTCCTTGGCGCTGCTCTGGTAGCCGGGGTTGTAGGAGACCACCAGTTGAAAATCCGGATGTGCATGCACCACTTCCCCTTTCTTGTCGAGTGGAAGCACGCGGCGCGCGTCGGTCAGCGGATGGATGACGACCGTCGTGTCCTGCCTGGCTTCCACGACCTCATCGAGGTAGCAGATGGCACCGTAGCGCACGGCCATGGTGAGCGGCCCGTCATGCCAGGCCGTGCCATCGGCATCGAGCAGGTAGCGGCCGACCAGGTCCGAGGCGGTCATGTCTTCATTGCAAGCCAGGGTAATGAGCGGGCGCTGCAGCGCCCAGGCCATGCGCTCGACAAAGCGCGTCTTTCCGCAGCCCGTGGGGCCTTTCAGAATCAGCGGCATACGGTGCCGGTAGGCTTGCTCGTAAAGCGCGATCTCATTGCGGGCGGCCCGGTAAAAAGGCTCTTTGGCCATGCGGTACTCGGCCAGCGGGTCATCGCCGCGAACGGCATGCAGAGGGTCTTTTGCATTCATCATGTTCACCATTTCCCCATCAACAACATCAAGCCTGGAATCCAGCAGGTCACAACGCCCACCAGCACCGTGTAGGCCGCCAGAAAGCGCAGCTGCTTGCCGAGCCCCAGCGCAAGAAAGAAGAAAAACCACAGGCTCGACCAGACCAGCCACATGGCGATGACGCGGATATCCGCTGCGGTGGCGGCAAAGGCCAGCGCACTGAGCGCTACAAACAGGCAGTACCAGCCCAGGCCCACGCCCTTGAGCGCCCACCACTGCACCACCGCCAAATACAGGTAGGTGAAAGCAAAAAGCAGGCCGCCTGCGGCAGCGAAATAACCAGCGTCCGTATCTGCACGAAGCATGCCTATGGCATTGAGGAACAAAGCCAGCAAACCCACGAGCAGATTGAAAGGCGCAGAGTCCCGCGCGTCGATGCGGCCGCTCAGGCCCACACCGTTGACGATCAGCACGGCGCCAATGAAAAAAAGTGCAATACCCAGCATGTTTGTCTCCTTGTTTTTTATCTAAATGCATGGCTGCTCGTTACCGAGCCGCCATGCCCACTGGGGTTGCAGCTTTAGCGGTGCTGGGGCGCTTCGTGCGGAATCCCTTCTATGGGGCATTCAGGCGTGCCCACCGTTGTGCGCGTGAAGGATTCGACCATCTCCCGCGTCCCTTCGGGATCGTTGATCCACTGGCTGTAGAAGCTGAAGGGGCAGGCAGCAACGCCCTTGTCGCCATCGCCCGAATTGATCGTGCCGGTGTAGCCGCGGTGCACCAATTTGAAGAGGTGGTTCTGCGACTGGCCGTTCTTGCGTGCATCGCGGATCAGCGATTTGGACAGCTCCGCGTACTGGATGCCCATTTCCTCTTCGCCGGTCTCGCCCAAGGTGCGGCCGTCAAAACCGATGATGGCCGAGTGACCGAAATAGGAGTAGACACCGTCAAAGCCCGCCGCATTGGCCACGGCCACGTAGGTGTTGTTCATGAACGCCATGGCCTTGGACACCAAGATTTGCTGCTCTTTGGCCGGATACATATAGCCCTGGCAGCGGACAATCAGCTCGGCGCCACGCATCGCACAGTCGCGCCAGATCTCCGGGTAGTTGCCGTCGTCGCAGATGATCAGGCTGATCTTCATCCCCTTGGGGCCTTCGCTGACGTAGGTGCAGTCGCCGGGATACCAGCCTTCGATAGGCACCCAGGGCATGATCTTGCGGTACTTCTGCACGATCTCGCCCTGGTTGTTCATGAGGATCAGGGTGTTGTAGGGCGCTTTGTTGGGATGCTCTTCATGGCGCTCGCCAGTGAGCGAGAAAATCCCCCAGACATTGGCCTTGCGGCAGGCATCGGCAAAGATGGCCGTCTCTTCACCGGGAATGGCAGAGGCGGTGTCGTACATCTCCTTGGAGTCGTACATGATGCCGTGCGTGGAGTATTCGGGGAACACCACCAGGTCCATGCCTGGCAGTCCCCGCTTCATGCCCACCACCATGTCTGCGATCTTGCGACAGTTGTCCAGAACCTCGGCCTTGGTGTGCAGGCGTGGCATCTTGTAGTTGACCACTGCTACCCCTACGCAATCATTGCTGCTCGAAATATCTCCGTGTCTCATGGCTGTGCTCCAAGTTAAGTAGAAAAAAGTGCGACCTGTCCGGCTGGCAGCCGCCGCGCAGGGGTTTCAGAGCAGCGTAGGCAAAGCTCCGCCAGCGAACCAAAGGCCTGGTCCGAAAAACGGGAATGCGAAAGCGGACAAAAAAAAGCCCGAACCGACTCTGGAATGAGTCGATTCGGGCTTTATTGCCGGACATCTGCGCTGGCAACCTTGGCAGCTGATGTCAATATCTGCAACGAAATCTGCGTGGCGTTTGTCCGCCGCCAGACCATGTTAGAGCGATTGTGGCGATGGCCGCCTAGAACATCTACCGGTTGCAGCCGTTGAGCGATGGTGGTAATTGGCGAGGCGCGCAGCGAGAAAATGGGCAAGCACCATGCGAACCGGGAAAAAAACCTTGGCGCATCTGCTTGCAACGTCCCGCCTCGAATCAATCAGCCTTCTTGTTGATCGGCTACATTCGCGATCGTGATCAGCAGCCGTTGGCCAGCCATCTGCGGATGGCACCATCCCCAGAATCTCTTCCACCATGAGCCTTGTCACCGATCTTCTCGCCGGCGTTGCGGAGTTCTTCGCCGATGTATGGTTGTTCAGGCGCCAGCGCCAAAAGCGAGGCCATGCCGAGCGCGACATCGCTGATGACGCCATGGCGGTCGCGCATTTTGATTTTTTCACCTTGCTGTGGATTGCACTGGTCTGTCTTGGCTTGATGCTTCTGCTGATCTTTGGCTTGGGTGTACCTGTAGGTTGGGGCATGGGCATTGGCGTGGTGGTTGCAGCGGTATGGGGCTACAGAAAATACGCCCAGATGCTGCGCGAACCCTGAAGGCTTGGATCCTCAGAATCCAGCGTTTTGCCAGCCAACGCAGGGCAAGCCCGGCATTCCACCCAAGCGCGCAGGGCTAAATAGCAAGCGTTTACAAAGCCGTTACAATCGCGGCTCTCTCCTCCCCAGCAACAGATCCGCCCCGGCGGTCTCAGCCAAGCCAGGAGTTCTCTTCTTGTCTTCCGGCTGAGGTGTATCCGTGCCCGAGCGCTACTACAGAGAACTGCTGCGGTATTTCACACGCAGCGCAGGTGACGGTGATGTCGCCGCCGACTTGGTGCAAAGCGCCTACACCCGTATCTATGCGATGCAGCGTTCTGGTGGAACGGTGCTGGATGCGCGCGCCCTGCTCTACAAGACGGCGCGCAACCTGGCAGCCAGCGGTGCAACGCGCAGGCTGGCCGAGCAGCGCGTGCTGGATGCACTGAGCCTGGTCGCACCGACCAGCGCGCCCTCGGCAGAAAGCACGGCCATGGCCCGTGAGCAGCTGAACCTGTTTTTGCAGCGGCTTGAAGCCATGCCGCGCAAACGCCGCGATGTGTTCATCCTCGTACGCATCTACGGCTACAGCTACCGGGAAGCCGGCGAGCACCTGGGCATGACCGAAACCAATATTGAAAGGCATGTCATGCGCGGCATCCTGGATTGCGCAGCGTATGCGCCCTCTCGCGCCTGAACACGCAAGCACTGCAAGACCATGGCATCTTCTGAACCCCCTCGCAAACTGGTGGAAGCAGCCTTGCTGCTGGTGGGCCGCATCCACAAGGGCAACAGCGAAGCAGCGCTGGCGGCCGAGCAGGAGCTGGCGGCGCACTGGCGTACCGGCTCACCCGAGTGCCAGGCTGCACTGGAGACTGCCGAGCGCCTCTGGGCCAGCACCGATGGCAGCCATCTGCAAGCCAATGTGCCGCCTCCTTCGCGTCAAGACCCACGGCGCGCGCGGCGCAATGCTTTGGGGCTGTTGGGCCTGGGCGGATTGACGGCCGTGCTCTGGGGTGGTGGCCGCTGGGCCTGGCAGCAGCCCGTTTTTGAACAAGAGTTGCAGACCGCCCATGCGCAGCAGCGCGACCTCAGCCTGCCCGATGGCTCGGAACTCAGCCTTGCGCCGAACACGCAGACGCGCATCGCCATCTACCGCGATCGCCGCGAGGTGCAGCTGCTGCGCGGTGAAATGCGCTTCCGCGTGGCCCCGGATGCCGACCGCCCCTTCAGCGTCACCACCGATTGGGGTGGCGTGCGCGTTTTGGGAACGGTTTTCAGCGTCAGCGTACGAGAGCAGCAAATGCGGGTGGCAGTGGCAGAAGGCCGGGTTGCGGTATGGCCTGCCGAGCTCCCCGGTGCAGCCGTGGACATGCAGGCCGCGCCGCCGGTCACGCTGACGGCCGGTGACGCGATTGCGGCCGACCAGCGCGGCCTGGGACCGCGCCTGCAGGTGCCTGCCGACAGCGTAGGCGCCTGGCGCAGCGGCTGGCTGGTGTTCCACAACACGCCGCTGGATCAGGTGCTGGACCAATGGAACGACTACCTGGCGCGCCCGCTGCGGCTGGGCAGCCATCCGCAGCTGCGGCAATTGCGGCTGTCGGGGAGCTTCCCTTTGCGCCAGCCCCAGGCCTTTTTGACGGGCCTGCCGGACATGCTGCCGGTGCGCGTGCTGCGCAATGGCGCGGGTGATGTGAGCGTGGAGCTGCGCTGACTGCGCCCTTGCGCAGCGCCCTTTGGTGCAGTTACAAATATTTTTTGGAAATTTTGTCAGGGTTGAAGCCCTTCGTTGGTCTTCTGCTGGAAACCCTCCACTGGAAGCACCCTCTCATGACCCGACCCTCTCTGGCAGCGCGCAGCGCGCGTTCCTTTGCTCTATCCCCGTTGGCCTTCGCCGCACTGACGGCTGCCGTAAGCTTGACCGTGTTTGGCATGGCGCCCGCCGCCTGGGCCCAGGCGCAGAGTAGCGAGCAACGCCTGCAGACCGCCGTGCCGGCGCAGTCCCTGGCGCTGACGCTCAACGCCATCTCTCGGCAAACGGGCATCGCCATTGGGGCCGATGCCGCGCTGCTGCAGGGCAAAACCGCACCCGCCGTGCCCAGCGGCCTCAGTCTGCAGCAGGCCATTGATCGCGCACTGGCGGGCAGTGGCCTGGTGTCCGTGCGCAGCGGGCCAGGCACCATCTCCGTCCGCCCGCAGCCGCCGGTGGCGCAGGACGCGCACACCCTGCCGGCAGTGACCGTGACCGCTGCGATGGACACGGAACGTGCAAACGGCCCCGTGGCTGGTTATGTGGCGCGGCGCGCCACGGCAGGCAGCAAGACGGACACGGCCATCATCGATACGCCGCAGTCGGTGTCGGTCATCACGAATGACGAACTGCGCAGCCGCCAGGCCGAGACCTTGTCGCAGGCACTGAACTACACCCCGGGCGTAACCACCCAGCCCACCAGCTTCAGCCGCACGGCCGACCGTTTCCGCATCCGTGGCATGGATGTGGAGTCCGCCAACAGCGGCTCGATGCGCGATGGCCTGCGTTTGCAAAGCAACTCCTACGACGGCATCCAGGAGCCCTATGGCCTGGAACGGGTGGAGGTGTTGCGCGGAGCAGCATCGGTGCTTTACGGGCAGTTGTCGCCCGGTGGCGTGGTCAATGCCGTCAGCAAGCGCCCCACGTCCGAGCCCATCCGGGAGCTGGGCTTGCAGCTGGGCAACCACAACCGCCGCCAGCTGACGGCGGATTTCAGCGGCCCCGTGGCCGGCAGTGACACGCTGGACTACCGGCTGACCATGCTGGGACGCGACAGCGGCACCGCCAACCGCTACATCCCGGACGACAAGCTCTACATTGCGCCCGCCCTCACCTGGCGGCCCAGTGCGGACACCACGCTCACCTTGCTGTCCTTCTACCAAAAGACCAATACGCGCTTCTCAGCCCCCTTGCCCTACCAACTGGTGGAAGGCGTGGGCCAGGGCCCCCATTTCATTGGCCGGGGCGACTTCATTGGCGAGCCCGACTACGACAAGATGAAGGGCGAGATGTTTACCTTGGGCTATGAGCTGAGCCATGCGCTGAACACAGACACCCGCCTGCACCACAGCCTGCGCTTCTTTGAATCCAAGGTGACCTGGAACTACCTGCAGGCCCAGACCAGCGCGGCGGCCATTGCCGAGGCTGCCTCCACCGGCGTGCTGCGCCGCCAGTACAGCGACCGGCGCGAGCATGCCAAGGGCCTGGTCTCGGACACCCGCATGGAGTTCAACCGCCCGCTGCTGGGTGCCGACCACAAGCTGCTGGTCGGCCTGGACCTCTACCGCATGGACTATGACTCGGAGAACTTCCGCGCCAATACCTCGTCCATCAACCTCAGCAGCTACGACTATGGCCAGCCCGTCAACGTGAACCGCGATCCGGCGCTTGACCGTGGCTCGCGCCGCAAGACTACGCAAGCCGGCGTCTACCTGCAAGACCAGATCAGCCTGAACGACCGCTGGACCGTGCTGGCCGGCCTGCGCCGGGACTGGGCACAGCAGGACCAGACCGCGCACCGCGACGGCAGCAATGCCAAGCAAAAAGATGGCGCCAACACCTGGCGGATGGGAGTCGTCTACAAGGCGCCCAACGGGCTGGCACCGTACCTGAGCTACAGCGAATCCTTCTTCCCGGTGTCAGTGTCTGAAGTCTCGGGCATGAGCTTCCGGCCCACCACGGGCAAGCAGTACGAAGCAGGCCTGCGCTACCAGCCCGAGGGCAGCCGTACCCTGCTGAGCGCCGCCATCTACGAGCTGGTGCAAGACAACGTGCTGAAGTTCGATGCCGGTGAGAACAGCTACCGCCAGACGGGACAGGTCCGCTCACGCGGCTTTGAGGTTGAAGCCAAGACCGAGGTATCTCGGGCGCTCAGCCTGATCGCCTCCTATGCCTATACCGATGCCAAGATCACGCGCAGCACCATCGCCAGCGAGATCGGCCAGCGCAGCGAAGACACGCCCTACCACCAGGCCGCTCTTTGGGCCGACTACAACTTTGTATCCTGGGGCTTGCCACAGCTGCGCATGGCTGCAGGCGCACGCTACAAGGGCAGCACCCGCGCATCAGGCATTGCCACCGGCATGCCCGCCTACACCGTGGTTGATGCGCTGCTGGGCTACCGCTTTGACGCGCATTGGGATCTCAGCGTCAACGTGAGCAACCTGATGGACAAGAAGTTCACCCAATGCGAGTTCGCCATTTGCCACTACGGTGACGAGCGCCAGGCCAGCGCCAACCTGACCTACCGCTGGTGATGCCACAGCGCAAAGCCTCGCTGCGGGGTTGGCTGGTAGTGGCCCACCGGATTGCCGGCCTGAGCCTGGCGGCCTTCCTGGTCATGGCCGGGCTGACCGGCAGCCTGCTGGTGTGGAACAAAGAGCTGGATGCGGCGATCAACCCGCACTGGCTGCGGACCACGACCCCAGACCCCAGCGCCCGGCCCATCGATCCCATGGCGCTGCGTGACATGGTGCAGGCACAGCACCCCCATGCCCTGGCCCTGCGCGTGCCGCTGGCACAGGAGCCCGGCCATGCGCTGGTGTTCTTGCTGCGCCCGCGGCCGGGTAAAGGGCCGTTGGAGAACGACGAGGTCTTCGTCGACCCCAGCAGCGGCCAGATCCTGGGCGAACGGCGCTGGGGCGATATCACGCAGACCTGGCGCAACCTGATGCCTTTTCTGTACCGGCTGCACTATTCGCTGGCCCTCGGTGCGGTGGGCACCTGGGTGCTGGGCCTGGTGTCGCTGCTCTGGATGGTCGATAGCGTCATCGGCTTTTGCTTGACCTTGCCCACCAGCGCCAAGAATGCAAAACGCCCTTGGCTGGGACGCTGGGCACGCGCCTGGAAGCTGGACATGCAAAGCCGCTGGCGTGCCACCTTCGACCTGCACCGCGCGGGCGGCCTGTGGCTGTGGCCGCTGCTCTTCGTGCTGGCCTGGAGCAGCTTTGCGCTCAACCTCCCGCAGTGGCATGACCCGATCCTGCGGGCCTTCTGCTCACAGCAAATCAGCACCGCCGAACTGCCCCGGCGCAAAACGCCGCTGTGGCTACCCGCACTGGGCTGGCAGGCCGCGCACGCGCAGGCCCACAGCCTCATGCAGCAACTGGCCCAGCAACAGCAGTTTCAAGTGCTGGCAGAAAGCTCCTTCGCCTATGACCCCCGACTAGGTCTGTACCGCTACGACGTGCGCAGCAGCCTGGACATCAAGGAAGAAGGCGGCAGCACCCGTTTGTTTATGGACGGCGACAGCGGCGCCCTGGTCGCCACCTGGTTTCCAACTGGGACTGCTGGCGCGGACACCTTGATCACCTGGATCAGCAACCTGCATATGGCTAGCATGGGCGGCCTGGCCTACAAGCTGCTGATTACCGTGACGGGCGTGGGCGTAGCGATGCTCAGCGTGACGGGGGTGTTGATCTGGTTGCGCAAACGTGCCGCGCGTAAGAAGAGCTGAGCTTGGCTTGGGGCGCTGCGGACGAATGCACTTAGAAGCTCATATGCAGCAGCGGCGGCACCAGGCGCGGATCGCGCAGCTTCTCGACCCACCACTGCAGTGCAGGCCCTGCGCGGTGCGAATGCCATCCGACAAACAGCAGATTGGGTTCGCGCGGGTCTTGCGTGGCCAGGGCCACCAGGCTGCCATCGGCCAGGTGATCGCGGACCTTCTCCAGCGGTAGCCAGCCAACGCCCAGGCCAGCCGCCTGGGCAGCGATCTTGGCGCGCATGCTGGGCATGGCCAGGCGCTCTTGGTGTGTCTGCACGCCATAGCTGCGGGCAACAGCCAGGCGCGATGTATCGGCCACGACGACAGAGCGGTGCGCGGCGATGGCCTCCACTGACAGGGGTTGCCCGTCTTGTGCATCGCGCGCCAGCGGGTGGCGCGGCGACACGGCAAACACCCACTCCAGCTGCGCCAGCTCAAACCATTGCAAATGCGCCATGGCCGGCGGCTCGTTCGTGGCGGCCACCACCAGATCGGCGCGCTGGTCCAGCAGGGCTTCCCAGGTGCCGCCCAGCACCTCATGGGCAACGCGCAGGCGCACGCCGCTGTTCAGCGCATCAAAGTCGGCGATCAGCGGTAGCAGTGCCTCGATATTGGCCAGCTCGTCGGTGACGATGCGCAGCTCGGACTCCCAACCCCGCGCCACCTGCTTGACCCGCTCCGTCAACCGCCGCGCCTGGGCGTGCAGCTGCGCGCCCTGCTCCACCAGCAGCAGCCCGGCAGGCGTGAGCGCGATGCGGTAGCCCGCACGGTCAAACAGCAGGGCATCCAGCCGCTCTTCCAGCTGGCGTGCGGCATAGGACACGGTGGACGCAGCCTTGCCCAAACGCTCGGCCGCGCGCGACAGGCTGCCGGTGGCGCGCACCGCTTCGAGTAGCTGTAAATCTTCGAGACTCAACATGTTCGATATTTTTGCACAAGTTCATCGAAATCCTGGTGTCTGTCGCGCCATCCATCGTCAGATACTTCATTCATCGGCTCTACAACTGGGCTGATAACCCAGCAAGACATCAACGAAACAACTGAAGGAAACATCATGAACCGCTTTGAAGGAAAGAATATTTTGGTCACCGGTGGTAGCAGTGGCATTGGCGCTGCAGCCGCCATCGCCTTTGCCCGTGAAGGCGCCCGGGTAGCGATCACCGGCCGCGATGCCGACAGCCTGGCCCGCGTCAAGGCCGAGCTGGGCCCCAACGCGCTGGCCCTGGTCAGTGAAGCGGGTGACGTCTCCGCCCAAGCCGCACTGGTGGCCGAGTTGCAAACGCAGATGGGCGTGATCGATGGCGTGTTCATCAACGCCGGCGTGGCCAAGTTCGGCCCGCTGCCGCAGATCGACGAAGCACTATGGGACAGCAGCTTTGACACCAATGTCAAAGGCCCCTACTTCCTCATCCAACGGCTGGCGGCGCTGATGACGCGCGGCGGATCGATTGTGCTGAACGGCTCGATCAACGCCCACATCGGCATGCCCAACTCCAGCGTCTACGCCGCCAGCAAGGCCGCGCTGATCTCCCTGGCCAAGACCTTGTCGGCCGAGCTGCTGCCCCAAGGCGTGCGCGTGAATGTCGTGAGCCCCGGCCCCGTCAGCACCCCGCTCTACGGCAAGCTGGGCCTGGCCCCCGACCAAGCCAAGGCCATGGCCGCCGGCATCCAGACGCAGATTCCGCTGGGCCGCTTTGGCACGCCAGAAGAAATCGCCGCGACGGTGCTGCACCTGGTGTCGAAGGAATCAGGGTTTATTGTGGGGACGGAGATTATTGCGGATGGGGGCATGAGCCAGATGTGAGATGGGGGCAGCAGGTGCCGGCGCGATGGTCTCTTCTGAAGCCGACACCATTCAGAAAAGACCCAAACACGCAAAACTGTATGCATAGACAGTAAAATTTTGCCCTTGATAGTTTTCACAAAGGCCCAAAAAATGTCCGAAGAGCTCCAACAAGAAGCTGCCTCCGTCTTCGAAGACCGCCTTTGGCACCATAACGGCTGGGAGGCCCGCGTCATCAAGAATGAAGACGACGATGGCTGGGCCGTTGCCATGACCCAGGACGGCCAGGCCGAGCCAAGCCTGGTGGGGCCATGGACGATGGGCCGCGACAAGAAAAATCCCAAGCCGCTTGACGTTTCTGCCTTCAACACCCTCGTCAAGACTGCCCACGAAGTCATGCGGCGGCATGAGCAGCACCTGGCGGCCCAACTGCACAAGGACATCCAGATCTTGGTGAATGGATCGCGCGTGACCGTCTCTCTCGATATTGAGCCCGACGAGGACAATCCCTCCGCGACCCTCACCGCCACCGCAGAGGATGGCAACGAGTTGGCCAAGGTTCGCGTCAGGCCGGACCATGGCCTCAGCCGAGCGTCTGCGCAACGTTGGGCAGAAGCAGGCTACCCGCGTCCCGGCGAGGACTGAGCTTCAGGCCGCGCCAGGACGCGCGGATGTTTGGGTCGGCAGCGCTTATTTTTGAGGGAAGGGTCAGCCCTTGCTGCATCCCACTTCAGGATAGACCACGCGGAATCGCTCGCAGGCCAGCAGCATGTCTTCATCGAACGAGCGACCTGTGCTTTCGCATTCTCTGCTGAAGTACTCGACATGCACTTTACGCCAGTAGGCCAGAGAGCCATCCCCCTCGCCCTCCGTTGCTGCAAATTCCTCAGTGACAGCGCTAAACGGCACGATATCGACTTGAACCGTCTCGATGATGCACAGCGGGATGTCATTGGAGTCGGTTACGACGCTCAAGTGACCGGGCTTGGGCACACCTTTGCCAGATGACTCGTAGGACCAGACGGATCCGGCAGTGGCGCGCTTGATGCCGGACAGCACGAGCTGCCCTAGTTCATCGGCCAATGCCGGAGAGTCACCAAAGCCGAAGGCTTCGTAGAATCTCTCATCTTGAATGCCGCCTTGCTCCAAAGAGAATGCGGACCACATAGTCATAACGTGAGATGGGATAGCCATGGTGCTGGTTGTAGAGTGCTGCTGCGTCATGTAGACCGCAATGCCTACGGCGTATTCTGGTCGCTGATGACGCCCGAAAGTCGCCAGATTTGGAACGGGGCGACGGAGTGAACGTCGAAGTATAAGTATTCAGGCTGAGCTCGGTAGTCCTCAACGCTGAGCCCTATGGCCTGCGAGCAGAGAAATACCAGGCTCTCCAGCAGCAGGCCTCCGACTGCGATTCGGCATCCTCTGCAAACCCACGCCAGATGGGGTGACCGCAGATTCCGCTGGGCCGCTTTGGCACCCCGCCCCTGCCCCTTCGCGGCGATTCACCCTGCATTCAGGCAAAATCCAGCCGATCGAGGCAGCCTGGGGTCAGGTCTGCCGGTAAGCCCACTTTGAAGAATGGAACAACACCAATGGCACTGACGAAAAAGGGCGATTTCATGTACGGGACGACGTCCGGCGACACCCAAGCCGAGCTGCGCAGCTACAGCGTTGCGAATGGCCATGAGGCCACCCGGTTTGCCTCGTCCAAATGCGATTGCGGGAGCCGGACTTTTGCGCTGCAAAGCGATGAAGAAGCCGGCGTGGCCATCCGCACCTGCTCCGACTGCGGGCAGGAACACCTGATGGGCGACAGCGCTGAGTACATCGAAGAGGCCACCCCCGAGGGGCACGCCTGCGTGTGCGAGAACGAGGTGTTCGAGCTGGTGTCCGGCGTCTCCGTGTACAAGGGCACACATGACGTGCGCTGGTACTACATCGCTTGCCAATGCGTGGAATGCAATCTGGTGGGGGTCTTCGCAGACTGGAAGTGTGAAGCGGGTGATGCTGCGGCCTTCCTCGCCAAGGTATAAGCGCTCCAGGTAGTTGCGGCAGCATGCGCGCTACCGAATACAGACTCTCTAGCACAGCAAAAAAGCCAGGCCTCCCATGCACATGGACCGCCTGGCTTGCTACTAAACAGAGCCCTCACAGCTCGCTACAAAACCCAGCCCTCAGCCAACTGCCTCCTGGCTAGGCGCCCCATCCACCAACCGCCACAGCCCCAGCGCATTGCCATTCTGCAAAGCCTCGGGCCGCAGCGCATCGGGCAGGTCCTAGCATTGCTCACTTTATCGCTGGTTGTAAACACGGTCGGCACGGCAGACACGCACCCATCCAGCGGAGATAGTAACTACCCAGCCACCGAACGCGCAGCTTTCACCCCAACCATTGCAGCAGTTGCAGTCACGCCTCCTGCCCCACTGTTTGACGAACTGCGGGTTAAGGATGTACTGCCTGCCATGCTGGCCGACACTTCAGCGCTCTTAATGCGAATGCCTAAGGACTGATGAATGAACCGCCCAGCGGCTGGATATTGTATATTTCAAGAATTCTCTTCTTTTGCGTCTTTAAGGATGGTTGGTACAACATGGCATTTTCACTGTATTGCCTCATCAGCAACCAAGAATCAAACCTGAATATATCTTTACTAGAGGACGAGCTGCGCGAGTATTTCTCCAGAACAAGCGAATTTGATCTCTCGTATGAAGAACACCCGTTCGACCCCACCAAGCAGAATATTTTACTGGCTTGGGACACATGGTGGATACGGGTTTTTTTCGAAACCGGAAGCATGGTGGAAGATGATTCCCGAGAAATTTCCAAATTTGCAAAGACCGAGGATGCACTGGCAATTTCATCCATCAATAGGCGCGTCAGAGTTCTGTTTGGCAATGATGACAAGCAAGCGTATACCAATCACATCATTTGGATGCATGAGTATTTGGAATCCAGGCCTGATTTGATAGTTTTTGACCCTCAGCAAAATATTTTTCTTGAGTAGTTCATCGGTATAACTATCAAATGCAAATGTGATTGTCAAAAAAGACCCTCAAGGGCAATTATTCAACTGCCTTATCGTTCTAGTACCACGTACTGTTTAGCTCCAGACCCCGCCAGTCCACAGGACTGTATCGCTGCCAGTGCGGCTTCCCCAATCAGAAAAAGCCAGGCGCACCATGTACATGGACCGCCTGGCTTGCTCCTAAAGAGAGCCCTCACAGCTCCCTACAAAACCCAACCCTCAGCCAACTGCCCCCTGGCTAGGCGCCCCATCCACCAACCGCCACAGCCCCAGCGCATTGCCATTCTGCAAAGCCTCGGGCCGCAGCGCATCGGGCAGGTCCTGGTAGCAGACCGGGCGCAGGAAGCGGTCGATTGCACTCGCGCCAACGGAGGTGTACATGGCGTTGGAGGTGGCGGGGAAGGGGCCGCCGTGGACCATGGCGTGGCTCACTTCCACGCCGGTGGGGAAGCCATTGACGAGGATGCGGCCGCACTTGCGCTCCAGCACCGGCAACAGGGCGCGGGCGCTGTCGTGGTCGCCCTGCTCCAGGTGCAAGGTGGAGGTGAGCTGGCCTTCCAGGTGCTGGGCGACCTGCAGCAACTCCTCCACACTGCTGGCCTTGACGACGATGGAGGCGGGGCCAAACATTTCCGACTGCAAGGCCTCGTTCGCCAACAAGGTCTGGGCGCTGGTCACATACAGCGCGGCCTGGGCGGCGTTGGCATGGTCTGCGGCCACGCCAGCGGCCAGCTGCTCCACGCCGGCAGCGGCTTGCACCTGCGCACGGCCGGCCTCATAGGCCTGGTGGATGCCGGCGGTCAGCATGGTTTGCGCGCCCTTGGCGCGGATAGCGGTGGCTGCCGCGCTGATGAAGGTCGTGAGCGCGGGGCTGTCGATGGCCAGTACCAGGCCGGGGTTGGTACAGAACTGCCCGGCCCCCATCGCCAGCGAATCGGCAAAGCCCTGGGCCAGGGCCTCGGGCCGCGCGGCCAGCGCCTGGGGCAGCAAGAAGACGGGGTTGATGCTGCTCATCTCGGCATAGACGGGGATGGGCTCTGCGCGGCCGTTGGCGATGCGCAAGAGCGCCAGGCCGCCTTGGCGCGAGCCGGTAAAGCCAACGGCCTTGATCTCGGGGTGGGCCACCAGGGCCTCGCCCAGCTCACGGCCGGCGCCCACCAGCAGCGAGAAAACGCCCTCGGGCATGCCCTGGCGCTGCGCGGCCTTTTGCACCGCCCGCGCCACCATTTCAGAAGTGCCCAGATGCGCGCTGTGCGCCTTCACGATCACCGGTGCGCCAGCAGCCAGCGCCGAAGCGGTGTCGCCACCGGCTACCGAGAACGCCAGCGGAAAATTGCTGGCGCCAAACACCGCCACCGGGCCCAGCGGGATCTTGGCCAGGCGCAGATCGGCACGGGGCAGCGGCTGGCGATCGGGCTGGGCGGTGTCGATGGTGGCGCTCAAAAAATGCCCGTCACGCACGACCTGGGCAAACAGGCGCAACTGGCCCACAGTGCGGCCGCGCTCACCCGTCAGCCGCGCGATGGGCAAGCCGCTTTCCGCATGGGCGCGCTCGATCAGCGCATCGCCCAGCTGCAGGATTTCTTCGGCAATCGCCTCCAAAAAGGCAGCACGCTGCGCCAAGGGCAAATTGCGGTAGGGGTCGAAAGCGGCAGCGGCCAGGCTGGCCGCCAGCTCGACCTCGTTTTTGCCACCCAGGCCAAACTCGGGCTCGGCGATGGTGGCGTTCAGTGTGGGGTTGAAGGCGCGTTGGCTGCCGTTGGTGCCGCGCAGGCTGCGGTAGCCAATGACCATGTCTCCAGTGATCTGCATGGAGGGTTTCCTCAAGAAGTTGTTTTGGGGGAAAGATGAAGGGGATGCGCGAAGCGTGCCCAGAGTGACAAGACCCACCGCAGGCCAGCAGCGCTGCGGCAGGTCCGGCCTTTCAGGCAAGTATTTGGGCCATCACTCGTCCAGCGGCAGGCCGCTGCGGTCGCGGGCAACGCCCACGGCGACGATGGACACCAGCGCACAGAGCACCAGGAAGATGACCACCGGCACATAGCTGCCGCTGTAGTAGGCGATCAGCGCGGTGGCAATCAGCGGCATCGGGCCGCCCACCAGGGCCGCACCAATCTGGTAGCCCAGCGACATGCCGGTGTAGCGGATGTCCGGCGGGAAGGCCTCGGCCAGCAGGGTGCCGATCATCGCGCCATAGCTGGACCAGATGATGCCCAGACCCACACCGACGGCCAGCGCCGCGGCCCAGACGGATTTCTGATCGAGCAGCCAGAAGTACGGGAAGATCCAGAGCATGAAGGCGATGCTGCCGCCGATGAAGACCTTCTTGCGGCCGATCTTGTCCGACAGGTGGCCGAAGAACAGCATGCAGGGGAAGGCGATCAGCGCGCAGATCAGCACGATATTGAGAATCGTCGAGCGGGCAAAGCCGTGGTCCATCATGTACGAGATGGTGAAGGTGGCGTAGAGGAAGAAGGTCGAGGTCTCCACCACCTTGGCGCCGATGGCGATCAGCACTTCACGCCAGTGGAACTGCAGGGTCTGCTTGATCGGAATGGGCGCGCTGCTGCGGCTGGCCTGGATTTTCTTGAACGATGGCGTCTCGCCCACCGCATTGCGGATCCACATGCCCACCATCACCAGCACAATGGAGCCCACAAACGGAATGCGCCAACCCCAGGACAAGAAGGCCTCTTCGCTCATGCTCGCGCTCAGCAGCGAGGTGATGATATTGCCCAGCGCCAGGCCCAGCACCGCGCCGGTCTGCGGCACGGCGCCGTAGAAGCCGCGCTTCTTGCGCGGCGAGTACTCGACCGCCAGCAGCACGCCACCGCCCCACTCGCCGCCCAGCGCCAGGCCCTGCAGCAGGCGCAATACCGTCAGCAGGATGGGTGCCAAGATCCCAATCTGCGCATAGTTGGGCAGCAGGCCCATCAGCACGGTCGACAGGCCCATCATCGACAAGGTCATCGCCAAGGTCTTCTTGCGGCCAATGCGGTCACCGATGTGGGAGAAGATCACGCCGCCAATCGGGCGGATCAGGAAGGCCAGCGCAAACGTGGCCAGCGACAGCATCTGGCTGACCAGCGCGTTGTCGCTGGGGAAAAACTGCTTGGCAAAAATGATGGACGACATGGTTCCGTAGAGGAAGTAGTCGTACCACTCGATGGTGCTGCCCACGGCGCTGCCAATCAGCGCGCGCTTGCGTTCCGCATCCGGAACCATGGTTTCCTTGTCGGCCATCGTGGCCGTGTGATTCAGAGAGCTGCTGCTCATGTCTCCACCTCGGGTTGTTGATTTATGAATGTCTGCCTGTGCGCAAGCCTGCGGCCTGCCGGCCGTTGCGGCGGCGGGCCTGGCTCGCGTCTGTTTTGTAGAAAGTGCCGGATTACATCGACTGGCGCAGCATCTCGACGTAGTCGTCTGCGCTGGCCTCACGCGGGTTGGTGCGGTGGCTGTGGTCGGCCAGCGCGCCCTTCACGATGCGCTCAAACAGGTCTTCGGTCACCCCCAGCTCGGCCAGGCCCGTGGGCAGCTGCAGGGCGCGGGATTTGGTGACCAGGGCCTCTTCCACCGACACGCCATCGGGCAGGCCCATGGCCTGCGCCAGGCGGGCGATCTTGTCTTCGCGCACCACCGACTCCGCGCCCCGGTTGAAGCGGATCACTGCGGGCAGCAGGATGGCGTTGAGGGTGCCGTGGTGCAGCTTGGGGTTGATGCCGCCCAGCGAATGGCTGAGGCTGTGCACGCAGCCCAGGCCCTTCTGGAAGGCCAGCGCGCCTTGCAGCGAGGCACTCATCATGTTGGTGCGCGCCTCCACATCAGCGGGATCGCGGAAGGCCACTTCGATATGGCGCCAGGCACGCCAGAGGCCATCGAGCGCAATGCCTTCAGCCGGCGGGTTGAAGGACGGCGCCAGAAAGGTTTCGATGCAATGCGCAATTGCATCCATGCCTGTGGCGGCCGTCAGGCCTGCGGGCAGGCCCAGGGTCAGGTTGGGGTCGCAGATGGCGACCTTGGGAATCACATGGGGCGAGAGGATGCCGACCTTGCGGCCATCGTCCAGGATGATGATGGCGCCACGCCCTACTTCACTGCCGGTGCCCGCCGTGGTGGGCACGGCGATGATGGGCAAGGTGGCGGCGGTGATCTTGAGCGCGCCGCCCTCGATCAGCGCAAACTGGCGCAGTGGCCCTTCATGGCGGGCCGATACTGCCACCGCCTTGGCCAGGTCAATCGACGAGCCGCCGCCCACGGCGATGATGCCGTCGCAGGCGCTGCTATTGAGCGCCTCGACGCCGGCGCGCACGGCCGTCTCCGACGGGTTGGGCGGCGTGCCGTTGAACACGCCGAACCGGGCCGTGCCCAGCGCCTGCTTGACCTGGTCGATGATGCCGGCCGCCTCCACACCCTTGTCGGTCACGATCAAAGGATTGGTAATACCCAGCTTCTCGCATACTTCCTTCAGTTCCGCCAGCACACCGGCGCCAAAGCGCACTTCGGTCACATAGTTGATCAGAGCCATAACGTTTTACCAGTTATATCCATTGCTATCAGAAGGCCCGAAGTCTAGGCAGCACCGCCTATTCGGTACACTGACGGCTTCCCATAACGATATAACTTTTATTCATGGCCAGCGGCATCCCCAGCCTCAATTCCGTCATGTCGCGCCTGCATGCCAAGCAGCTGCGCCTGCTCATCGCCATCGAGGAAAGTGGCTCCCTGCTTGGCGCTGCGGACAAAGTCGGCCTCACGCAGCCGGGCGCCAGCAAGGCGCTGCGCGAGCTGGAGTCGACCTTGCAGGTGGACCTGTTCGAGCGCACAAACCGAGGGTTAATCCCGACGGAGGCCGGGCACTGCGCGCTGCGTTTTGCCCGCCTGATCCAGTCGGACATCAACCAGCTGCGCTTTGAGCTCGATGCCATCGCCAGCGGCGTGGGCGGCCAGCTGGCTATCGGCACCATCATGGGCGCGGTGCCGCTGCTGTCCGATGCGCTGTCGAACGTGCTGGCGCGCCAGCCACATATGTCGGTGGAGATCATCGAAGACACCAGCGAGACCTTGCTGGGCATGATCGAGCGCGGCCAGATCCATGCGGCCATCTGCCGTTCCTCGGTCAGCCGCACGCCCGAGGTCTATGAGTCGCTGTTCATCAAGCAGGAGTCGCTGTCGGTGATTGCCAGCGTGCGCCACCCTGCGATGGGCGCCAAGGCCGTGCAGCTGCAAGACCTGCAGGACAGCCGCTGGCTGGTGTACCGCGCGCGCATGCCCATGCGCCGCCTGCTGGAGCGCGAGTTCCACGAAGCGGGACTGCACTTCCCCTCGCACCTGATCGAAACCACCTCGGCGCTGGCCACCGTCACCATGCTGGGCCGCAACAACGACCTGGTGGCCCTGGTCTCCGACGACATCGCCAACTACTTCTCGCGCAATGGCCTGGTCGGCATCATCGATTTGACCCTGCAATCGCGCAGCGAACCCTATGAGCTGGTGCTGCGCAAGGGCGCGCCGCGCAGCGCTGCGCTGGGGCTGTTGGTGGATGCGCTGTGCGGCAAAAGCAGCGGCTGTCTAGCTGCTGTTTAACGGCTATCTATTTGCCGGGTACGCCAACGGCTAGACGCTGCATCACATCCATGGCCTCCTGCCGCGTTGCCACCACGGCATGCGGAATGCCAAAGGCCTTGACCGCCATGCCAGACATGGCCTCGACCTCGGCCCGCCTTTGGGGGTCGGACTCGATGCTGATCAGCGACTTGCAGACCCGCGCCAGCGGCTCCTTGTGGTGCTTGAGCCAAAGGCCGCGCTGCTTGCGGTCCTCATGGGTCTCGTCGCTGCGCAGCTCGTCGTACACCACCACAAAGGCCTCGCCGTGCCGCAGCAGCGCCTGCATCTCGGCCTCCCACTGCTTGGCATAGCCCGGCTGGGCGGCGGCCTGGTTGAAGACGACAAAGGGAAACGCGCGGATGTCGTGGACGGCAAAAGTCTGGGGATCGAGCTGCATGCGGAGGGGCTCCTGGAAACTGGGGGACAGGCTTCAGCGGGGCGGCCCTGCCTGCGCTGGCGCATGACCAGGTTTTTCCCATCACACAGGCCATCCAGCGGCTGACAGCGCTACCCTTTTATGAAGTGCTTGGCTCCACTGTAGGCCGCGCTCACCCTTCAGAAAAGTGACATTCGTGGAATCCAGGCGTGCGGCAAACGCACGAATGGTGATTAGCCCGGCCCTGGTTCCACCGCATGCTCGGCACACAGCTCCCGAATCGTGCGACGCAACCACTGGTGTGCCGGATCGCCCTGGAAACGCGGGTGCCAGGCCTGGGTCAGCTGCACGGCCTCCAGCGGCAGCGGCAGCGCAAACCGGCAGATGCGCATGCCGGCGGCCTGGGCGGTGCGCGCCAGCTGCTCGGGCAGCGGCAGCAACAAGTCAGAATCTTGCAAGGCAAAGAAGGCTGCGAATGGCGTGGGCACCACCAGGGCCACATGGCGGCGCAGGCCAAGCGACGCGAGCGCGGTGTCGATCGGCCCTTCAGACTTGCCGCGCCGCGACACCCCAATATGGCTCCACTGCGTCAAGCGCTCGGCACTGATGTCTCCCTCGAACAGCGGGTGCGCCTCGCGGGCCACGCCTACAAAGCGGGTACCAAAGAGCGGCTGCACCCTGATCTCCGGGCCCAGCTTACGCGATGCGCTGATGAACAGATCGATCTGCCCACTGCGCAAGGCCTCGCTGTCCACATCGTCCTCCTCGGCGGAAAAGCGCAGCATGGCGCGCGGCATGTGCTGGGCCATCCGCTCCAGCAGCTTGCCGGCATGGATGCCCAGAAACAAATCATTGGCACGTACCGTGAAGCGCCGCTCCAGCCGCTGCAGATCAATATCGGCCGTGGGTTGGAGCGCCTGGGTTGCCAGCTCCAGCGCCGCCCGCACCTGCTCGCGCATCGCCAGAGCCTTGGGCGTGGGCACCAGCTTGCGCCCGGCCTGCACCAACACCGGGTCGCCCAGGGTCTCGCGGATGCGGCCCAAGGTACGGCTCATCGCCGGTGGGCTCAGGTGCATGCGGCGGGCCGCGCCCACCACGCTGCCCTCTTCCAGCAGGATGTCCAGCGCAAGCAGCAGGTTCAGATCGGGGTGCTCCATGGCGCGTCTTCTATCGATATCAGGAGCGGGCATGCTAACGCCCCAGCGTAGCTACAAGCCCAGTGGGGCCAACATCGGCCCTCCCGCAAGCGGGTAGCCTCCTGATGCCGACAACCAAGCTCGCCCAGAACTCAGCCCTGACCCTCCACCTCGCCGTTGGCATCCGCCCCGCCACCCAGCACCTTGTAGAGCGTGACCCGGTTGACGGCCTCCTGCAGCCGCAGGCTGATCAGGTTCTGCTGGGCGCTGTAGAGCGAGCGCTGAGAGTCCAGCGCCTCCAGGTAGCTGCTGACGCCCTTGCGGTAGCGGGCCTCGGCCAGCTGGTAGCTCTGTTGGGTGGCGTTCACCAGGGCGGCCTGGGCATCGAGCTGTTCGCCGATGTGGTCGCGGGCCACCAGGGCATCGGCCGTTTCCTTGAAGGCGGTCTGGATCGCCAGTTCGTACTGCGCGATGGTGACGTCCTTCTGGATCTGGGCCACATCCAGCGATGCCTGCAGCGAGCCGGCATTGAACAGCGGCACGGTGATGCTGGGTATGAAGGACCAGGTACGGGAGCCGGCGCCAAACAGGCCGGACAGCGCATCACTGCTGCTGCCCGCCGACGCGGTCAGCGAGATGCTGGGAAACAAGGCCGCACGGGCGGCGCCGATATTGGCATTGGCGGCCTGCAGCGTTTGCTCTGCATACAGCACATCAGGGCGCTGCAGCAAGACGCTGGATGGCAATTCGGCGGCAATCGGCGACAAGGCCAGCGCATCCGTATTGCTGGCCCCTGGTGCAGCCGGCAGCAAGGGATCGGCAACGGCGGCGCCCACCACCAGGTCGAGCGCATTCCTGGCCTGGGCCAGGGCTGCGGTGTAGCTGGCCACATCGGCGCGGGCGGTCTCCACACTGGCCTGTACCTGGCGCACATCGATGCCGGAGGCCACGCCATGCTGGTGCTTGCGCTCGGTCAGCCGCAAGGTCTCGCGCTGGCTTTGCAAGGTTTGCTGGGCCAGTGCCAGCCGCTCCTGGTAGGCGGCCACCGTGAGCCAGTCCGTTGCCACTTCAGCGACCAGGCTCATGCGTGTGCTGCGCTGGGTCTGCGCGGTGGCCAGGTAGCTGGCCAGTGCGGCATCGCTGAGGCTGCGGATGCGGCCAAACAGGTCCAGCTCCCAGCTGCTGAAGCCCAGCTGCGCGCTGGCGCTGCGGCTTAGCTGGGATTGCCCGCTGCCGCTGGCAGACGTGCCTGTGCGCGCGGTGGTCTGGCTGGCACTGGCCTGCACCGTGGGCAACAGGTCGGCCTGCTGAATGCGGTACTGGGCCCTGGCTTTTTCAATATTGAGCAAGGCCACGCGCAGATCGCGGTTGTTGTCCAGCGCCATCGCGATGACCTGCTGCAGCCGTGCATCCAGGTAAACGCTGCGCCAGGCCAGCGGCGGCGTGGCGTTGCTGGCATCGGCCTGGTCTGCCGCCACGGCGGCATTGCCAAAATGTGCCGCAACGGGCGACGCGGGGCGCACATAGTCTGGCGCCATGCTGGCGCAGCCACCCAGCGCTAGCGCGATGGCGGCCACCAACGGGCTGACCCAGGTGGGTGAGAGAAAGCGGCGCTGCATTGCGGCGGTCATGGCGTTACCTCGGTGGTGGTTGGCGCAGCCGCTTGGCGGCGCGGTGGGTTGCGGAAGATGCTGCGCACCAGGATGTAGAACAGCGGCACAAAGAAGATGCCCAGCACGGTGGAGGCCAAGGTGCCGCCCAGCACACCGGTGCCCAGCGAATGCCGCCCGCCCGAGCCGGCACCGCTGCTGACCACCAGGGGCAGCACGCCCAGCATGAAGGCCAGCGAGGTCATCAAGATGGGGCGCAGGCGCTGCCGGGCCGCTTCGAGCGTGGCGTCGAGCAGGGATCGGCCTTGTTCCTCCAGCTCCTTGGCGAACTCGACGATCAGGATGCCGTTCTTGGCAGCCAGACCAATCGTGGCCAGCAAGCCGACCTGGAAGTACACGTCGTTGCTGAGGCTGCGCAAGGAGGTGAACATCAGCGCGCCGACGACGCCAATGGGCACGGCCAGCATCACCGAGAACGGGATGGACCAGCTCTCATACAGCGCGGCCAGGCACAGGAACACAAAGAGCAGCGATACCGCATAGAGCAACGGCGCCTGTGCACCCGATTGCTGCTCCTGGTAGGACAGGCCGGACCAGGCATAGCCAATGCCGGTGGGCAGTTGCTGCACCAGGCGGGCCATTTCATGCATGGCTGCGCCCGAGCTCACGCCCTCAGCCGCCTGGCCGCTGATCTGCATCGATGCCGAGCCATTGAAGCGTGCCAGCGATGCAGGCGCATAGCTCCAGCCGGTGGTGGAGAAGGCCGAGAACGGCACCATCTCCTTGTCGGCATTGCGCACGGTCCAGCGGCCAATATCCTGCGGCAGCATGCGTGCGTCGGCCTCGCCCTGCACATAGACCTTCTTGATCCGCCCCCGGCTGACAAAGTCATTCACATAGGTGCTGCCCAGCGCCGTGGACAGCGTGCTGTTGATGTCGCTCTGGCTCAGGCCTAGCGCGCCGGCCTTGGCATCGTCGATCTTGAGATCGAAGCTGGGCGCATCTTCCAGGCTGGCATAGCGCACTGCTGTCAGCTTGTCGCTTTGGGCGGCCAGTGCCAACAGCTGCTGGCGTGCGGCCACCAGGGCCTCATGGCCGGCACCGCCCAGGTCCTGCAGCTCCAGGCTGAAGCCGGCGCTCTGCCCCAGGCCGGGAATGCCGGATGGTGCCATCGCAAAGATCTGCGCGTCATGGAATTTCTGCGACATCTCGCGGGTGATGCGCATGCCAATGGCGGCAGCGTTCGCCTTGCGCTCGCCCCAGTCCTTGAGCCGCACAAAGCCCATGCCCGAGTTCTGCCCGCTGCCGCCGGTGCTGAAGCCGGCCACGGCCATCAGCGAATCCACCTCGGGCTGCTGGCGCACATAGTCCGACAGCTGGTCCATGACGCTGAGCGTTTGCTCCTGCGTCGCGCCAGAGGGCAGCTTGACCTGCACCATCAGCATGCCCTGGTCTTCCTCGGGCAAGAAGGAGGTGGGCAGCTTCCAGAACAGCAAGCCCATCGCGCAAAGAATCACCGCATAGCCCAGCAGGCCCAGCTTGCGGTGGCGCGCCACTTGGTGGACGCCGCCATGGTAGCGCTGCGTCAGCCGGTCGAATCGGCGGTTGAACCAGGCAAAGAAGCGTCCCAGGGGGCCCCGCCCACTGGCATGGCCGCCCTGCGCTATCGGCTGCAACATCGATGCGCACAGCGCTGGCGTCAAGGTCATCGCGACCACGACCGACAGCAGCATGGCCGAGGCGATGGTGACCGAGAACTGGCGGTAGATGGCGCCGGTGGAGCCGCCAAAGAAGGCCATCGGCAGGAACACCGCCGTCAGCACCAGCGCAATACCTACCAGGGCGCCGGTGATCTGGCCCATGGATTTGCGCGTGGCGTCATAGGGCGACAGGCCCTCTTCGCTCATCAGGCGCTCGACGTTTTCCACCACGACGATCGCGTCGTCCACCAGGAGGCCAATGGCCAGCACCATCGCAAACATTGACAAGGTATTGATCGAATAGCCCAGCAGCGCCAGCACGCCAAAGGTGCCCATCAGCACCACCGGTACGGCAATGGCCGGGATCAGGGTCACGCGCCAGTTCTGCAGGAACAGGTACATGATGCCCACCACCAGCACCACGGCCTCCAGCAGCGTCTTGACCACCTCCTCGATGGAGATCTTCACAAAGGGCGTGGTGCTGTAGGCCACGTGGTAGCTCAGCCCGCTGGGGAAGAACGGCGACAGCTCCTGAAGCTTGGTCTCCAGCGCTTTCGACACATCCAGCGCATTGGCCCCGGATGCCAGCTCGATACCCATGCCGGCGGCGGCCTTGCCGTTGAATTTGCTGACGGCGGAATAGGACTTGCTGCCCAGCTCGACCCGGGCCACATCCGAGAGGCGGATGACGGCACCCGAGGTTTCGGATTTGACGACGATGGCCTTGAACTCATCCACCGTCTTGAGGCGGCTGCGCGAATTGACCGTGGCGCTGAGGCGCTGGCCCTGCACCGAGGGCAACGCACCCAGCGAGCCCGACGAGACGTCGGAGTTCTGCGCGCTGATCGCCGCCGTGATGTCAGAGGGCATCAGCGAATAGGTGCGCAGCTTGTCCGGATCCAGCCAGATGCGCATCGAATACTCCGAGCCCATGACCTGCACATTGCCCACGCCCGAGACCCGGCTGATCGGGTCCTGCAGGGTTGAGACCATGTAGTCGGCGATATCGGTGGCATCCAGGCTGCCATCGTTGGACGTGAAAGCCAGCACTAGAAAGATATTGCCCGAGGCCTTGGTCACCGTCACGCCGGTGCTCTGCACCGCCTCAGGCAGCATCGATTGCGCCTGCTGCAGCTTGTTCTGCACCTGCACCTGGGCGGTATCGGGATCGGTGCCGGAGGCAAAGGTCAAGGTGACCTGGGCACTGCCCGAAGAGGTACTGCTGGACGACATGTACAGCAGGTTGTCCAGGCCGGTCATGTTCTGCTCGATCACCTGAGTAACCGAGTTTTCGGTGGTCTCTGCCGAAGCCCCGGTGTAGGTGGCGCGGATGGACACGCTGGGTGGCGCGATATCCGGATACTGCTCCACCGGCAGCGTGAAGACGGCCAACGCGCCCGCGAGCGTGATGACGATGGCGATGACCCAGGCGAAGATGGGCCGGTCAATGAAAAAACGTGCCATGCTTGGACCTCAGCGTTGCGACGTAGAAGCCGAATGGCCAGCAGCCTGCGCTTGCACCGCCCGCACCTGCACCACGTCACCCGCAGCCACCTTGCTGCCGCCTTCGACCACCAGGCGCTCACCCGCCTGCAGCCCATCGGTGATGACCCACTGGTCCTTGATTGCATCGCCCGCCTGCACCACGCGCTCGCTCACCTTGTCGTCGCTGCCCACCAGCTTGACGACGGCCTCGCCCCGGGTGTTGCGGCTCACGACCGACTGCGATACCAGGATGGCATGCTCATTCACCGCCATGGGCAGCACGGCCCGCACATAGGCACCGGGCAGCAGCAGGCCGCTGGGGTTGGGCACCACCGCGCGCAAGGTGATATTGCCGGTACCGGTGCCCACCGATGTGCCAACAAACTCCAGAGTGCCCGGATGCGCATAGGTGCTGCCATCCTCCAGCACGATCTGCACCTGCGTCTTGCCATTCACGGCCTTGAGCGCGCCGCTGTCCATCTGCTTGCGCAGTGCCAGCAGCTGGGCGCTGGTTTGCGCCACGTCCACATAGATGGGGTCGAGCTGCTGGATGGTGGTGAGCGCGGTCTCCTGGTTGGCAGTGACCAAGGCCCCCGGGGTGTAGCTGGAGGTCGCAATGCGCCCGGCAATCGGGGCCGTGATGCGGGTGTAATCCAGGTTGATGCGCGCCGTCTGCAGCGATGCCTTGGCGGCCAGCACAGCGGCTTCCGCCTGGCGCAAGGTGGCCAGCGCATCGTCGCTGTCCTGCTCGCTGATGGCATCGATCTGCTGCAGCTCCTTGTAGCGCTGCGCCTTGGGCTTGGCCGAGAGCACGCTGGCCTCCGCCTGGGCCAGGGTGGCGGCCGCGTTGTCATAGGCGGCCTGGTAGAAGCGCGGGTCGATCTCGTACAGCGCCTGGCCGGCCTTCACATTCTGGCCTTCGGTAAACAGGCGCTTGCGGATGATGCCGCCCACCTGGGGCCGCACATCGGAGACCATGTAGGCAACGGTGCGGCCCGGCAGCGACTGCTGCATATCCAGCCGCTGCGTGGTCACCGCCTGCACACCGACCGTGGGTGTGGATGGGGGCAGCGGTGCATCGCTGCGGCAGGCGCTCAGCGCCAGGGCCCCCAGCAGCAGGCAGCAGCGGCTGGGCAAAGTGAGAGAAGAGAAGGATCGGTTCAGCATGCGGCTCCAGATAGGTGCGATGGAAGGGCATGCTAAAAATCAAATGTGCAGGAAATCCGAAGATCTCCAGCCCCATGGGGATACCGCTTGTGCTTGGGGCAGGACTGCGGCCCAATACGGCCATCGCCTGCATTTTTCCGTCCCTCTTTTACCCAACGGTCTTCATGAAGCTCGGCATCTCCGCCAAACTGTTCATCGCCATCCTTGCCGCCTGTGCGGCGGTGCTCACCGTCAACGGCATCGCCAGCCGCATCAGCTTTGAGCGCGACTTTATGGGCTACCTCAACGACCAGGGCGTGGAGCGCATGCGCGAGGTGCTGCCCACCATCGAGGACGCCTACAAGGCCCATGGCTCCTGGGATTTTGTGCGCGGCCGGCCCGAGGTCTGGTTCTCCTTCATGCGCCCCCTCAGCCCCCAGAGCGCGCCTCCCATTTCCGACCAAACCGGCGCCGTGCTGCGCTTTGCGCTGCTGGACCTGCACAACCAGCTGGTGATGGGCAATCCCAATGCCGGCAGCGATGCGATACGCATGCCCGTCGCCGTGGATGGGCAGACGGTGGGATCGCTGGTGATGGTGCCTTTTCAGCGGGTGATCGACGCGGGCGACGTGCGTTTTTATGAGGCCCAGCTGCGCGCACGCTGGGTCAATGGCCTGGCCAGCGTGACCGTGGCCGCCGCGCTGGCCTGGCTGGTCTCGGGGGCCATGCTGCGGCGCATGCGCGATGTCACCCGCAGCATCCACCGGCTGGCGGCGGGCGATTACCGCGAGCGGCTCAAGACTGCGGGCAATGACGAGCTGGGCCGCCTGGCGCTGGATGTGAACCGCCTGGCCGCTGCGCTGGAGAGCACCGAGGAGAACCGCCGCAGCTTTATGGCCGATATCTCCCACGAGCTGCGCACCCCTCTGGCCGTGCTGCGCGCCGAGATTGAGGCCATGCAGGACGGCATCCGCCCGATGACCAAGGCTACCCTGGAGCCGCTGCAAGACGAGGTGCGCCGCCTGGGCAAGCTCATCGACGACCTGCACGACCTGGCCATGACCCAATCGGGCGCCCTCACTTACCGGCTGACGGCGCTGTCCTTGAACCCGCTGCTGGAGCAGGCCGCGGCCCATCTGCGCACGCGCTTTGACCATGCCGGGCTGACGCTGGCCTTTGAGCCCGCACAGGCGGACCTGGTGATCCAGGGCGACGAGCGGCGCCTGCAGCAGCTGTTTTCCAATCTGCTGGAGAACTCCTTGCGCTACACCCAGGCCGGAGGCTCGGTCGTGCTGCGCTCGCAACTGCTGGGCGATCGGGTGCAGGTATGCGTCGAGGATTCGGCTCCTGGCGTGCCCGATGCGCAGCTGTCGCGGCTGTTCGAGCGCTTTTACCGCGTCGAAGGCTCACGCAACCGCGCCAGCGGCGGCAGCGGCCTGGGCCTGGCGATCTGCGGCAACATTGTGGACGCACATGGCGGCAGCATCCATGCCGAGCCCTCCCCGCTTGGCGGACTGCGCATCGCCATCGAACTGCCCCGAGGTGCCGCATGAACCCATCGCCCCCCATCAGCGAGCATGTGCTGGTCGTCGAGGACGAACCACGCCTGGCCAGCGTCGTCTGCGACTACCTGCATGCCGCCGGCTACAGCAGCCAGTGGATTGCCGACGGCGCGATGGTGATGGACAGCTTCCAGCAGCGCCATACCGATCTGGTGCTGCTGGACCTGATGCTGCCCAACCGCGACGGCATTGCGCTGTGCCGCGATATCCGCGCCATCAGCGCCGTGCCCGTCATCATGGTCACCGCCCGCGTCGAAGAAGTGGACCGGCTGTTGGGCCTGGAAGTGGGCGCCGACGACTACATCTGCAAGCCCTTCAGTCCGCGCGAGGTGGTCGCTCGCATCAAGGCCGTTCTGCGCCGCCACAAGTACGTGCCCCAGCAGCACACAAGCGCCATTCAGATCGATGAACAGGCCCACCGTGCTGCCCTGCATGGCCAGTGGCTGGACCTGACGCCCATCGAGTTCCGGCTGCTGCGCATTCTGGCCATGACCCCCGGCAGGGTCTGGTCCCGCGACCACCTGATGAACCACCTCTACGACGACCACCGCATCATCACCGACCGCACCGTGGACAGCCATGTCCGCAATCTGCGCCGCAAGCTCAGTGAGGCCGGTGGCGGCGACGACCCCGTGCCGTCGATCTATGGTGTGGGTTATCGGCTGGAGATTGGGGATGCCGCCACTTGAGGCATCGCGATCGCTCCTGAGATCGGTGTTGGCTGTATCAGCATCCGAGCTGCTCATCGGTCAGTTCTGATGGATCCTGCGGCATGGCGGACTGCATGCCCATGGAGTGCCTGCGACTACAAGGCTTCACCGACCTGAGCGCTTGCGGCTGCGCCAGTCGGGTGGCTGGCGGCCCTCACCGTTGGTAAACGGTGTCCATTCGAGGGTAGGATGGGCGGCTCACAGCCACCAACGGTGGTTCGTTGTTGAGCCAACATTGCATCACCCATCCCCAGTGGAAGTCCTCGCTATGCCCACAGAAGCTGAGCTGAACATCGCCGAAATTCCCTATGCCTCAGGAAGGCCCAAGTTCCGATACAGCCGTTTCCTGGCACCAGACGGAAGCCGATGGGTGCGACACGGCTTGTTTGTGGCGTACCACGAGAACGGCGTAGTGAGTTCCGAAGGCAGCTATGACCAGGGTGTGGAACACGGCCTGTGGCGCGAATTCCATGAGAACGGCCAGCCAGCATCCGAGGGCAGCTACCACTATGGCGAGGAAGTGGGGACATGGCGCTTCTGGCGTGCTGACGGCGTAGAAGAGCCATCAGTCAAGCATGAGCGCTGACGGCCAAATGCGGTCGTTCGTTAGCGGACGTCCATGCAGCCATCCGTAAACACTCGCCGGGTGAATCGACATGGAAATTCCAGAACTCAATAACGTGTATGGGCTCATTGACTGCAGCGGCCGGATGAAGGAGTTTGCGGCCACCCTGCAGCGCTTTCGTGATGCGGAAGTTTGGCTCACGGTATCTAATTTCGACGGCGCTGAAAGCATTCGAATGGAGATTGCAGACGCGTCATTTCATGCGTACGGTGACCACCATAGTCAATTTCTTTTCAATGGGGCGATTGCAGGCGATGAAGAGATGGTTTGCGAGTTCGCGCGTGAGCTTCACAGTCTTTTAAGGCTGGCGGGCTTCAACGTTTGGTTCGAGATCTATGACCGAAACCGTGCGCCGTTGGCGACGTTGGGGACATACTTTGGAAATCGACACCAGTGACCGAGCCGATTGCGGCCATGCGCCGACTTTCTATTTATCGCTTCATCCCAAATGATGCCAGTTTCGTTTTACGTTGAATCGGATGTCTTGGCTTTGCTAGAGCCTATTCCTTGTGTGCTCATCGCGCGTGAGGACAATGCGCTCAGGCTGCTCCAAAGGATGCATCGCGATATACAAGAATTGAGGAGTGTCTTGAGCCAGTTCCCAGATGTTCTGTATGAACCACTGGAGATGCACTATGCGGTTTCCAAGGGCATCGCAGCCCTGAATGAAAAATTGATATCTGACCTAACCTCTAATTTTGGTTGGGGAGGAGTAGTCTATGCGGCCTTTCTTGCTGCATTCCGCCCCATGACGCCATTCGCCGACTACCTAAGAATAGCCAGGAATAGAGTTCCTCAAAATCAATGGTTGGTTGATTTGGCGCTTCGTGAAATTGAAGGTTGTGCAGATCCCGAAGTGGACGGACATCAATCGCTGATTAGGGCAATTAGAGCAACGCTTCCAACTTACCCCGGCGAACATATCCACCTCCGTGAGTGGCCTATTGGCGAAGAATTGGCCCAATTAAATCTAGAGAAAGACGCCATCGCTGCGGTTTACCGGAAGAATGGGGCAAGCGAAGCAATTTCGGAGATAAAAAGCTCTCCTTGGTCGAAACTGCTGATGATTTGACCGTCAGCTTCCGAGGGCAGCGAACTTAGGCTACGGATCGCAAGCTGCTATCGGGACGAGCTCGGCCTCCTGGGCTGGTAGCTAGGATCTTTGCAAATGCTGTCGCTGTTCAATCGCAAACGTCAAAACTCCGTGGATCTGAAAATTCAAAACTAAGTGAAACAAGAATTCAAAACTAGAGAAGATCCCAGATCGTGAATTCAATTCATTCATTATTTTGGCGACTAATGGTGTTGCTACCGGCATCGCATGGCTAACATCCCACTCCAGCCTGTCGCCGGCCCGTGAGGCTGCAGTGAGGCTGCTGTTGCGCCTGGTCAATTCGAAGCTAGGATGGCGGCTTACGGCAAAAACTGATTGGTCGCCGATGCCGCTCAGTTAGGCCAATTGTGGTTATTCAACGAACGGACGAATTTATGAAAGTCTGGGAGATCTATGGTGAGGGTGAGGGCTTTGTCGTCGACGGCACTGAGATGGCGTTCGAAGTGAGTGGGTTCATCGAGGCGGATGACTCAAATGCTGCGTTTGCGCAAGCTTGCGAACTCGCAAAGAGGGAACATCCAGAGCTTGCGCAGGCTGCCGGTCCGTTTCCCCGCCCCGAAATCAATGCTATGGAAATTCAAGAGATAGGGGCAGATCTGGCGGTTGAGGTGGGGACAGTGCAAGTAGATTGATTTCAGCCCTAAACTGCTGGCCTTGGCTGCGGATTCAACTGATCGACGCAACACACGCATCGAACATTTCAGCAGGGGTTCGATATCCCAGAGTTTTGCGTGGTCGTTGATTGAGATCTCTGGCAATAGCGTCCAAGCTGTCCTGTGAGTATGCAGACAGATCAATGCCTTTGGGCAGGTACTGGCGAAGCAATCCATTGGTGTTTTCGTTAGAGCCTCTCTGCCAGGGTTTTTGCGGGTCACAGAAGTAGACCTGGATATCGGTTGCCAGGGTGAACCGTTTGTGCCCGGCCATTTCTCTTCCTCTGTCCCAAGTTAAGGAGAG